>CAMKSE010000004.1 GCA_946415365.1 uncultured Prevotellaceae bacterium | reverse complement strand
AGCAGATCGCTTCTATCGCTGCCTCGCTCATCCCCTTCCTTGAGCACGATGATGCCCACCGTGCGCTGATGGGATCGAACATGATGCGCCAGGCTGTGCCCCTGCTCCATAACGAGGCTCCTATCGTGGGTACCGGTATCGAAAGACAGGTGTGCGAGAACTCTCGTACGATGGTGACTGCAGAGGGTGATGGTGTCGTCGAATATGTTGACGCCACAACTATCCGTATCCTTTACGACCGTACCGAGGACGAGGAGTTCGTGAGCTTTGAGCCGGCTATGAAGGAGTATCGTATTCCGAAGTTCCGCCGCACAAACCAGAACATGACCATCGACCTGCGTCCCATCTGTGAGAAGGGCCAGCGCGTGAGGAAGGGTGATATACTGACCGAGGGCTACGCCACCGAGAACGGTGAACTGGCACTGGGACGTAACCTGCTCGTGGCATATATGCCGTGGAAGGGTTACAACTATGAGGACGCCATCGTGCTTAACGAGCGCATCGTACGTGAGGATATCCTTACCTCTGTACACGTGGATGAGTACTCTCTCGATGTACGTGAAACAAAGCGTGGCGTGGAGGAGTTCACGGCTGATATCCCCAATGTCAGTGAGGAGGCTACCAAGGATCTCGACGAGAATGGTGTGATCCGTGTCGGTGCTCGTGTGGAGCCTGGAGATATCCTGATTGGTAAGATCTCCCCGAAGGGTGAGAGCGATCCCTCGCCTGAGGAGAAGCTGCTCCGTGCTATCTTCGGCGATAAGGCCGGTGACGTGAAGGACTCTTCACTGAAGGCCAATCCTTCGCTGACGGGTGTAATCATCGACAAGAAGATGTTCGCACGTGCAATTAAGGACCGTAAGTCGAAGCAGCAGGACAAGATTACTCTGGCAAAGATTGACGAGGAGTACGAGGCCAAGGTGGGTGACTTGAAGGATATCCTTATTGACAAACTCGCCGAGCTTACCAAGGGTAGGGTGTCGCAGGGTGTGAAGGACTACACTGGTGCAGAGATCATCACCAAGGGTAGCAAGTTCACTATTACTGCGCTGAGGAACCTTGAGTATGGTGATATCCAGATCAGCAACTGGACCAACGATGAGCACAAGAATGAGCTGATCGCCAAGCTGATTATCAACTACATGAAGAAGTTCAAGTTGCTTGACGCAGAGCTGAAGCGCAAGAAGTTCGCCATCACTATTGGCGACGAGCTGCCCAATGGTATCCTGCAGATGGCAAAGGTATATGTGGCCAAGAAGCGTAAGATTGGCGTGGGTGACAAGCTTGCCGGACGTCACGGTAACAAGGGTATCGTGTCGAAGGTGGTGCGTCAGGAGGATATGCCGTTCCTTGAGGACGGTCGTCCTGTAGACCTCGTGCTGAACCCGCTGGGTGTGCCTTCACGTATGAACCTCGGTCAGATTTTCGAGGCTATCCTGGGTGCTGCCGGTAAGCGCCTTGGTGTGAAGTTCGCTACCCCAATCTTCGACGGTGCCAAACTCGATGACCTTGCAGAGTGGACGGATAAGGCCGGACTGCCGCGTCTCTGCTCTACTCACCTCTATGATGGTGAGACGGGTGAGCGCTTCGACCAGCCGGCAACAGTGGGTATCACCTACTTCCTGAAACTCGGTCACATGGTCGAGGACAAGATGCACTCACGTTCCATCGGCCCGTACAGTCTTATCACACAGCAGCCGCTTGGAGGTAAGGCACAGTTCGGTGGACAGCGTTTCGGTGAGATGGAAGTCTGGGCCCTCGAGGCATTCGGTGCCAGCCACGTGCTGCAGGAGATCCTGACCATCAAGTCCGATGATACCGTAGGCCGTTCGAAGGCGTATGAGGCTATTGTCAAGGGTGAGCCTATGCCTACACCTGGCATTCCGGAGTCACTCAATGTGCTGTTGCACGAGTTGCGTGGCCTCGGTCTGAGCATCACGCTCGATTAAGCGAAATGGTTAATGGTAAATTGTAAATTTGTAAATAGTAAATTCACATATGGCTTTCAAGAAAGATTCAAAAGTAAAGAGTAATTTCACTAAGATTACTATAGGTCTTGCCTCGCCCGAAGAGATCCTCGAGAGTAGCTTCGGTGAGGTCACCAAACCAGAAACCATCAACTATCGCACGTATAAGCCGGAGCGCGACGGTCTGTTCTGTGAGCGTATCTTCGGTCCTACGAAGGACTATGAGTGCGCTTGCGGTAAATACAAGCGCATCCGTTACAAAGGTATCGTCTGTGACCGTTGTGGTGTGGAAGTTACCGAGAAGAAGGTGCGTCGTGAGCGTGCCGGACACATTGAACTGGTTGTTCCCGTAGCTCATATTTGGTATTTCCGCAGCCTTCCCAATAAGATAGGCTATCTGCTGGGACTTCCCACGAAGAAGCTTGATGCCGTCATCTATTATGAGCGCTATGTCGTGATCCAGCCGGGTCCCATGGCAGGAAAGAAAGACGGCGATGGCAATGATGCTGTGGGTTCTAATGTTTACGACCTGCTTTCTGAAGAGGAGTACAACGACATTATGGACAACCACGTGTCTGCCGACAACGACTATCTCGACGACAACGATCCCAATAAGTTCATCGCCAAGATGGGTGCCGAGGCCATCTACGACCTGTTGGTGCGACTGGACCTTGACTCCTTGTCTTATGAACTTCGCGACCGTGCTAACAGCGACTCTTCCATGCAGCGTAAGAACGAGGCATTGAAGCGTCTGCAGGTGGTGGAGTCGTTCCGTCAGAGTGTGGAGAAAGGCATCAATCGTCCGGAGTGGATGGTTATGAAGATTGTTCCTGTCACTCCGCCAGAACTCCGTCCGCTCGTACCGCTGGATGGTGGTCGTTTTGCCACCTCAGACCTCAACGACCTTTACCGTCGTGTCATCATCCGCAACAATCGTCTGAAGAGACTGATGGAGATAAAGGCGCCTGAGGTGATCCTTCGCAATGAAAAACGTATGCTTCAGGAGGCAGTCGACTCTCTGTTCGATAACTCGCGTAAGTCATCGGCCGTGAAGAGTGACTCAAACCGCCCGTTGAAGTCTCTCAGCGACTCGCTGAAAGGTAAGCAGGGCCGTTTCCGCCAGAACTTGCTCGGTAAGCGTGTAGATTACTCCGCACGTTCGGTTATTGTTGTAGGCCCAGAGTTGAAGATGGGTGAATGCGGTCTGCCTAAGCTGATGGCTGCCGAGCTCTACAAGCCGTTTATTATCCGCAAGCTCATCGAACGCGGTATTGTGAAAACGGTGAAGAGCGCAAAGAAGATTGTTGACCGCCGTGAGCCGGTGATTTGGGATATTCTCGAGAACGTTATGAAGGGACATCCTGTCTTGCTGAACCGTGCTCCGACACTGCACCGTCTGGGTATCCAGGCCTTCCAGCCAAAACTCATCGAAGGTAAGGCTATCCAGCTCCATCCGCTGGCTTGTACCGCCTTCAACGCCGACTTCGACGGTGACCAGATGGCTGTGCACCTCCCGCTGTCTAATGAGGCCATCCTCGAGGCACAGCTGCTGATGCTCCAGAGCCATAACATCCTCAATCCTGCCAATGGTGCTCCTATTACCGTTCCTTCACAGGATATGGTGCTCGGACTTTATTATATCACAAAGATCCGTCCCGGTGCAAAGGGCGAGGGCCTGACGTTCTATGGTCCCGAGGAGGCTATCATCGCACATAACGAAGGAAGTTGCGACCTCCATGCCCTGGTGAAGGTAATTGTTGATGATATTGTAGATGGTCAGCCAGTGCGTCATATGGTGGAGACATCTGTTGGTCGTGTTATTGTCAACGGCATTATCCCTAAGGAGGTAGGCTTTGTCAATACCGTCATCTCTAAGAAAAGTCTTCGCGACATCATTGCCGATGTTATCAAGAACGTTGGCTTCGCTGAGGCCTGTGAGTTCCTTGACGGTATCAAGAACCTCGGTTACCGTATGGCATACCTCGCTGGTCTGTCATTCAACCTTGACGATATCATTATCCCGAAAGAGAAGGCAGAACTCATCGAGAAGGGCAACCAGCAGGTGCGTGAGATTACCGACAACTATAACATGGGATTTATCACCGACAACGAGCGTTACAACCAGGTCATTGATACTTGGACGCATGTGAACAACGATATTGGTACCGTTCTGCTGGATCAGATGACCAAAGCAGACCAAGGTTTCAACGCTGTGTTCATGATGCTTGACTCTGGTGCCCGTGGTTCTAAAGACCAGATCAAACAGCTCTCTGGTATCCGTGGTCTGATGGCCAAGCCGCAGAAGGCTGGTGCCGAAGGTCGTGGTACCATTGAGAACCCGATTCTGTCGAACTTTAAGGAGGGAATGTCGGTGCTTGAGTACTTTATCTCTACTCACGGTGCTCGTAAGGGTTTGGCCGATACCGCTATGAAGACGGCTGACGCTGGTTACCTGACCCGTCGTCTGGTGGACGTGTCCCACGATGTGATTATCACCGATGAGGACTGCGGTACCCTGCGCGGATTGCAGTGCACAGCCCTGAAGAGCGGCGATGAGACAATCTCCAAACTCTCTGAGCGTATCCTGGGTCGTGTGTCTGTCCATGACGTCATCAACCCGAAAACCGGTGAAGTCATTGTCGAAGCTGGTGAAGAAATCACCGAACCTATCGCCGAGGCCATTGAGAAGGCTGACATCGAGACAGTGGAAATCCGTTCGGTGCTCACTTGTGAGTCGAAGAAGGGTGTCTGTATGAAGTGTTACGGCCGTAATCTCGCCACACGTCGTATGGTGCAGAAAGGTGAGGCTGTCGGTGTGATTGCCGCACAGGCTATCGGTGAGCCGGGTACACAGCTGACGCTCCGTACGTTCCACGCCGGTGGTGTGGCTGGTAATGCCGCTGCCAATGCCAGTATCGTCTCCAAATACGACCGTGCGCAGATTGAGTTGGAAGAAGTGCGTACAGTTCCCTTTGATGAGGATGGTCGCGACTGCGAGATGGTGGTAAGCCGTTTGGGTGAACTCCGTTTCGTAGACCCACATACCAAGATTGTTCTATCTACCGTCAACGTGCCTTACGGCTCTTCACTCTATTATCGTAGTGGTGATGAGGTAAGCAAGAACGATAAGATTGCCCAGTGGGATCCGTTCAATGCCGTCATCGTCACAGAGTATGCCGGTACATTGAAGTTCAATGATGTCATTGAGGGCGTCACCTTCCGTGCAGAGACCGACGAAACAACAGGTCTTACCGAGAAGATCGTCACCGAGTCTAAAGACCGTTCAAGGGTTCCTACCTGCGATATTATCGATGCCGATGGTGAGGTTGTAGGAACATATAACTTCCCTGTGGGTGGCCACGTGGTCGTTGAGGATGGTCAGACCGTCCGCACTGGTGAGACACTCGTTAAGATCCCTCGTGCAGCAGCCAAGGGTGGTGATATCACCGGTGGTCTGCCTCGTGTCACTGAGCTCTTTGAGGCTCGTAACCCGTCTAACCCCGCTGTTGTCAGTGAAATCGATGGTGAGGTCACCATGGGTAAGGTAAAGCGTGGTAACCGTGAGATCGTCGTTACCTCAAAGACAGGTGAGCAACGTAAGTATCTCGTATCGCTCTCTAAACAGATTCTTGTTCAAGAGCATGACGCAGTACGTGCAGGCACTCCGCTCAGCGATGGTGTGATTACTCCTGCCGACATCCTTGCCATCAAGGGTCCCACTGCCGTTCAGGAGTATATCGTCAACGAGGTTCAGGATGTTTACCGTCTTCAGGGTGTGAAGATTAACGACAAGCACTTCGAGATCATCGTCCGTCAGATGATGCGCAAGGTACAGATCAATGAACCGGGTGATACCGCATTCCTCGAGCAGGAGATTGTCGATAAACTCGACTTCGCTGAGGAGAACGACCGTATCTGGGGTAAGAAGGTTGTCACTGATGCTGGTGATTCTGAGAACCTGCAGAAGGGCCAGATTGTTACCGCCCGTCGTCTGCGCGACGAGAACTCCATGTTGAAGCGCCGTGATATGAAGCTTGTTCAGGTGCGCGATGCCGTGCCCGCTACGTCAACGCAGATCCTGCAGGGTATCACACGTGCTGCCCTTCAGACAAAGTCGTTCATGTCTGCTGCTTCTTTCCAGGAGACGACCAAGGTGCTCAATGAGGCTGCTATTCGCGGTAAGGTAGACCATTTGGAGGGCATGAAGGAGAACGTCATCTGCGGTCACTTGATTCCTGCCGGTACTGGTCTGCGCGAGTTCGACAAGATTATCGTAGGCTCGAAAGAAGAGTATGAGCGCATCCAGGCTAACCGCAAGAATGTGCTTGACTTCGATGAGGATCCCACTCTCGACGATTAATCATCCTTATCATATCATCGAAAAAGCCGGAAGCCTTTTGTTCCTCCGGCTTTTTTTCATGGTGTCACATTCAACATTCAACGAAAAACTCAACTAGTTTCAAAGACCTCAGATGCAAAGACACAACATTTTTATGTGAAACCTAAATATTTTCCCGTTTTTGTTTTGTTTTGTCTTCGATTAGTCCTATCTTTGCAGTCTGAAACATAGAAGTGTATATGGATATGAATAATAATGAAAACAAACAGCAGGGTTTGCAGTTGGAGCTGCCGCAGGAGGTAGCACAGGGTGAGTATGCGAATTTCGCCATTATCACTCATTCGAGTAGTGACTTCATCGTGGATTTTGCACGGGTGTTACCGGGAGTGCCTAAGGCTCAGGTGAAGAGCCGTGTCATTTTGGCTCCGGAGCATGCCAAGAGACTGTTGGCTGCATTACAGGAGAACATCATGCGCTACGAGAAGGAGTTTGGCACAATACGCATTCCGAGTCAGGAACCGCGTACGATAGCACCTTTTGACCTGCCAAAAGGCGAAGCTTGAGAGCAAACTGGGATTAATAATTGCAAAAAGTGTTATATCTTGTTAAATGTAACAAGGCATAGCGCTTTTTCTTCATTATATATTAGGTGGATTCCGGAAATAGTTGTACCTTTGCAGCCCGAAACGCCTTTTTGGGAGAAATTAGGCGATGTAATGTGCTGAATATAAACAAAATAACATATATTAATTAATAAAAAAGTATTATGCCTACAATTTCACAATTGGTAAGAAAAGGCAGAAAGGTGATTGTTGACAAGTCAAAGTCGCCCGCGTTGGACAATTGTCCTCAGCGTCGCGGTGTCTGTGTACGTGTATACACAACAACCCCGAAGAAGCCTAATTCGGCTATGCGTAAGGTAGCCCGTGTTCGTTTGACCAACCAGAAGGAGGTCAATAGTTACATTCCCGGAGAGGGTCACAACCTGCAGGAGCACTCAATAGTGCTCGTTCGCGGTGGTCGTGTGAAGGATCTCCCCGGTGTGCGTTATCACATCGTTCGCGGTACGCTTGATACCGCCGGTGTCGCCAACCGCCTGCAGCGCCGCTCTAAGTACGGTGCTAAGCGTCCCAAGGCTAAGAAGTAAATGACCGGAGAAGGTCAGAATAGCCGCCCTTCGAAAATATAATAGGGAAAAGTAAAAAGAAACAACCCGTTTTGCTGGAGTTAATGTTATAAGGTTGAGTAAATGCTCACGAGAGAGCGTTGAAGAACAAGTAAGAACAGCCCTCAAGCAGAATTTAAACATTCAAAACAAAATGAGAAAAGCAAAACCCAAGAAGCGAGTGATCCTGCCGGATCCCGTGTTCAACGACCAGAAGGTGTCTAAGTTTGTGAACCACCTGATGTACGACGGAAAGAAGTCGAAGTCGTATGAGATTTTCTACAATGCACTGGAAACCGTGAAGGCAAAGATGCAGAACGAGGAAAAGTCTGCTCTGGAAATCTGGAAGCAGGCCCTCGACAACATCACTCCTCAGGTGGAGGTAAAGAGCCGCCGTATCGGTGGTGCAACCTTCCAGGTGCCTACAGAGATTCGCCCTGACCGTAAGGAGAGCGTATCAATGAAGAACATGATCTCGTTTGCCCGCAAGCGCAGTGGCAAGTCGATGGCCGACAAGTTGGCCGCAGAGATTATGGATGCTTTTAACAACCAGGGTGGTGCCTTCAAGCGTAAGGAGGATATGCACCGCATGGCTGAGGCTAACCGCGCATTTGCACACTTCAGATTCTAAGATAGTATTAGCTAGGTAAAAAGGTAAAAACGTAATTAAGGATAATAAACAATGGCAAATCGCGATTTACATTTGACGAGAAACATCGGCATCATGGCGCATATTGATGCGGGCAAGACGACGACCTCTGAGCGTATCCTGTTCTATACGGGTAAGACGCACAAGATCGGCGAAGTGCACGACGGTGCTGCCACGATGGACTGGATGGCACAGGAGCAGGAGCGCGGTATCACTATTACCAGTGCTGCCACCACCTGTAATTGGACATGGAACAACAAACAATACAAGATTAACCTGATTGATACTCCGGGACACGTGGACTTCACCGCTGAGGTGGAGCGTTCGTTGCGTGTGCTCGATGGAGCAGTGGCTACCTATAGCGCTGCCGACGGCGTACAGCCCCAGTCTGAGACCGTATGGCGTCAGGCTGATAAGTATAATGTGCCCCGTATCGGTTATGTGAACAAGATGGACCGCTCTGGTGCTGACTTCTTCGAGACCGTGCAGCAGATGCGTGATATTCTGGGTGCCAACCCTGTCGTGATCCAGGTGCCCATTGGTGCTGAGGAGAACTTCAAGGGTCTGGTTGACCTGATCAAGATGAAGGCCATCCTGTGGCACGATGAGACAATGGGTGCCGAGTACGACATCGAGCCCATCCCCGCTGACCTGCAGGCAGAGTGTGACGAGTGGCGTAACAAGTTGCTTGAGGCTGCCGCAGAGTACGACGAGGCCCTGATGGAGAAATACTTCGATGATCCTGAGTCAATTACTGAGGAAGAGATTATCGCCGCCATCCGCAAGGGTACCATTGCCATGCAGTGCACGCCTATGCTACTCGGTTCTTCTTATAAGAACAAGGGTGTCCAGCCCCTGCTCGACTATGTGTGTGCCTTCCTGCCCGCACCTGTCGACATCGAGGTCATCAAGGGTACCAATCCCAATACTGAGGAGGAAGAGGATCGCGAACCCTCAGAGACAGCTCCCACATCCGCACTGGCATTCAAGATTGCCACCGACCCATACATGGGGCGTCTGGTGTTCTTCCGTGTCTATTCGGGTAAGATCACTGCCGGTAGCTATGTCTTCAATCCCCGTTCCGGCAAGAAGGAGCGTATCAGCCGTCTGTTCCAGATGAACTCGAACAAGGAAATCCCGATGGAGTCAATCGACGCCGGTGATATCGGCGCAGGTGTAGGCTTCAAGGACATCCGCACTGGTGACACCCTTTGTGAGGAGAACGCACCCATCGTGCTGGAGTCTATGACCTTCCCCGACACTGTGATCTCCATTGCCGTTGAACCCAAGAGCCAGGCTGACGTGGCCAAACTCGATAACGGTCTCGCTAAGTTGGCTGAGGAAGACCCGACCTTCACCGTACGTACTGACGAGCAGAGTGGTCAGACCATCATCTCAGGTATGGGTGAGCTGCACCTCGACATCATCATCGACCGTCTGAAGCGCGAGTTCAAGGTGGAGTGTAACCAGGGTAAGCCCCAGGTGAACTACAAGGAGGCCATCACCAAGACTGTCATGGGCTACCGTGAGGTCTACAAGAAGCAGTCGGGCGGTCGCGGTAAGTTTGCCGACATCATCGTGAACGTTGGTCCTGTGGACGAAGATTATGATATCAAAGAGAACGGACCTCTGCAGTTCATTAACGAGGTGAAGGGTGGTAACATCCCCAAGGAGTACATCCCCGCCATCCAGAAGGGCTTCGAGGCTTCTCTGAAGAACGGTATTCTCGGCGGCTATCCGATGGATTCGCTGAAGGTGGTTGTTGTCGACGGTTCGTTCCACCCCGTGGACTCTGACCAGCTGTCGTTCGAGGTGGCTGCCCAGATGGCCTACAAGGCAATCTGCGCTCAGGCTAAGCCTGTACTGATGGAGCCCATCATGAAGCTCGAGGTGGTGACACCCGAGGAGAACATGGGTGACGTGATTGGCGACTTGAACAAGCGTCGTGGTCAGGTAGAGGGTATGGACGAGGCTCGCTCAGGTGCCCGTGTCATCAAGGCTCAGGTGCCCCTGTCGGAGATGTTCGGCTATGTCACCGCCCTGCGTACTATTACCTCTGGCCGTGCCACCAGTTCAATGGAGTACGACCACCACGCACCACTCTCCAGCACTCTTGCTAAGGCAGTGCTCGAGGAGGTGAAGGGCCGTGCTGACCTGGTGTAAACTAGGAGGACTATGAACGCTAGTCATACTAGATAAACTAGTAAGAAAAAAGGGAGTCGCTGAGCAAATGACTCTTTAGTGGCTCCCTCCTTATATTAACAATTTAAATTAAAAGAAACGACAATGAGTCAGAAAATTCGTATCAAGCTGAAGAGTTACGACCACAAATTAGTCGACAAGTCAGCAGAGAAGATTGTGAAGGCCGTGAAGGCCACCGGTGCTATCATCAGTGGTCCGATTCCCCTTCCCACACACAAGCGTATCTACACCGTCAACCGCTCTACCTTCGTCAATAAGAAGGCCCGCGAGCAGTTCCAGCTGTCAGACTACAAGCGTCTGATTGACATCTACAGCTCTACCGCAAAGACTGTCGATGCCCTGATGAAACTTGAGCTCCCCAGCGGTGTCGAGGTTGAGATCAAGGTATAGTACCCTGCATCCCGACAGATAATTAAGAAACCGAGAGTGTTGAGCTCTCGGTTTCTTTGTTTGTTCGGCTAGTGGAGGCATACTCTAATGGGTGGTACCTAATGAATCCCGGCGTGATATTACGGAAGTCAATGATTGGACATCAGGATCTGTTCACGGGTATGGGGGACGAGGGGCCGGCAGGAGAAATCGGGGGTGTTGAAGGAATAGAATGACTGGCGATAGTACTCCTTGGGATTGCGCTGGGGCAGGAGGAAGGGCTTGGTGGCCTGGCCGTCGGCATCGGTGGCGGCGAAGTAGATGCGGGTGTAAAGGCCGTCATCGCGGCGGCTGGTGAAGAGGAACCAGCGGCTGCTGGGCGTCCAGCGGTGCAGGCTCTCAGCGCGCGGGCTGTTCACCTCGTCCAGGGGCCGCGACTCGCCCGTCTGCAGGTCTAATAGCCAGAGGTCGGCCTCGGGATGCCAGACGGAGAAATAGCCATAGTCTGTCTGGGTGTACATCACGTAGCGTCCGTCGTAGGAGGGGCTGGGCCAGGTGACGCTCTTGCCTGTGACAGCGCTGTTGATGAGTGTATCGACCTGCTGCCCCAAGCGTCCTGTCTTCTCATTGAACGCCACGCGGCAGAGGCTGTATTTCTCCTTGTCGTAATCCATGGGATAGGCCTGTCGTCGGGCGGTGGTGAAATAGAGCCAGCAACCGTCGGGAGAGAAAGCGGGGGTGTTCTCTGCCCACTGCGACTGCATGATGAGGGTGTCGCGGAGAACGGTGTGCGTCTCGGTGTCGTAGATGAAGACGTCGGAGGCGCTGTCGTAAACCTCGATGCGTTTCCGGCCTGCGGTATGGAACATCTGCGAAGTGGTGTTGGTGGAGAAAGCGCAATAGCGGCCGCCGGGATGCCAATAGGGATAGACCATCGGACCGCCGAGGCTGTCGATACGGGCAGGCAGTAGCTCCTGATGGCCGTTGACACTGATGATCGTCGTGCCGTGTTTCCCGCGGATATGCCAGACGTACTGGTCGGGATTGGTGCGGTTGGTGGTATGGCAGTTGACGCAATGGCCCGGCATCTGGTTGTTCTCGAAGAGTGCAGTCTCCTCGAAATTGGAGAGACAGCGTTGGTATATTCCCATGCGGCTGTAGATCTCATAGCTGGGCGGGATGCGCCGATAGGTGATGCCCCAAGCGTCGATCTCATCGGCACTGACAAAGACCTCGAAGTCGCGGTACTGTGTCCATTGGCCGTCTTTCTCCGCACATACGGTGAAGGTGAGCGAAGCTCCCTTGTTCGCCGACAACAGCGCGTGCCACTCGTCGATGTCGAAATCGGCACAACTGCCGTTGGCGTGCAGGCTACCGCCCTTGGAGCCCTTCACCGTCACGTCGATGGTCTCAAAGGCATCGTCGGCCATCGCAAAGTCGATGGGAGCGATGTTGGCGGGTATCGTCACGTCTGTATAATCGGGCCAGATGGCAGGCAACTCGTTGATCTGCCGGACATCCACGGGACGGGATTGGCATCCGAGCAAAAGGATAAGGAGAGTTGGGATTACAAATCCCCGCCAACGAAGGAGTATCTGCTGTTTCATAGCTTATTTATATAAAGAAGATGTCGGTCGAGTTGTCATATTCCTTCTGGGCCGCTTGGAGGAAGGGGTGGCTTCCGATGGTCTCGGGATGATCGACTAGCGGCCGCATGGACTGGGCCCATCTGCGATAGAACGTGGTTTTTTCCAGGATGGAGATGTACTTCCGGGCCACGTCGTAGTGTCTGCTGATGATGTTGGTCTCTACCAGCCGCTTCAGGGCCCGTCCGCTTTTGTTGCAGGTGGGAACGTATTCCATCGCCTCGAAGGCGGCTTGCTGGGCGATGTTGGTCCAATAGAGTTGATAGGCCATATCGCTCACCATGAAGGCCGACGACAGACTGCCGAAGTTGACGTAGAAATGCATGCCGCCGATGTTGAATACAGACCGGGAATTTCCTTGCTGTTCGCGCGGAATGACTAGGTTGTTCATCAGTTCTTGCTTGTCCGTCTGCCCTGTCTTATGGTAGGCTATCAGCACGGCGCTGCGAACGGCGGGGGATTCTGGCTGCGGGAACCTGCGGATGATCTGCTGCCACTCGCCTTGCCGGAACAGCATATCACATTCCATTTCCTCGTAGGTGCCCATCTCCTTGCCGACTTCCTTGTCGTAGGCGATATAGTCGATGCCCTTGACTGCCGGACCTGCCAGCCAATATGTCACGGGAATCGCAAGCAGCAGCACCCATAAGCGTTTTGTTCGTGGGACTGCCATCACCACGCATCCGGCACCTAGCACCAGGATGACGGCCATCGTCAGTGTCAGCGGGACATAAGGCAACATGGCCAGCCACATCAGGATAACAGGCAGTATGAGGGAAAGCGCGAAACGACAGGCGACTTTCATCGTGGGGAAAAACTGTCGGAGCCAACGGTCAGACAGTTGCCGGGCGACCAGGAAGATAATGGTATAGGCGATGGCGCCATTCACGGGGTTGATGAAGAACTGGCTGATCATCTCTCCTAAATATAGAGCCAGTCCGCCTGGTATCATGATACGTTCCAGGAAGTAGTCGTCTGTCCAAAGGAACAGTTGCGACATCTCCCTGACGACGGGAATGAACGGATAAAGAAACAGCCAATAGCAAAACACCGTCGCTGCTAAAACGGTGATGACCATCTGCTGCCAGTGTTTGGTGATGAAACCATTCATGTTTTTTTCTTAAATTTTGTGCAAAGATACGGAATAATTCTGAAAATAAGGCAAAAAATGCCAACTTGAGATGCGATAGATACATTTATTTACGACAATGTAACAAAAACCTTATGGAATTTTGTTTCATTTTTCGTACCTTTGCAGAGAATTTCGAAATCTCCAAGCCCCAGACTATTCCCTCGTCCGAGCCCGTGGTGTTCAAAGTGACATCATTTTAGTTACCGGCCTGCCCGGCTGCCGTTTCATACAGCTGATGGTTGGGCGACTGAACGTAAAGGCCTCAAACGGCCTGAAACGGATGGTGGATGACACTGGTTCTGGCATCACTACTCGCGGTAGTCACCCCATAAGGTGTGAATTATATCTTTGAAAGTATAAAAAAACTTAAATCTTTGTCTTAGCGTGTTGAAAAGCTTGTGTATGTCGCATATAATATGTACCTTTGCACCCGCAAAAGTGCGTATTGCGCTGGCCCGAGAGCTAACAATACCCTGATAAAGAGCAACTTAGCCTTCAAGAATGAAGCGGTTGAGGTTCCTTTTTAAGTGGGTTTGTGTGCCTCGGATGGCAAAGATGACACTTAAAAAGGAATTTATTATATTTGTAACATTATTAATTTTAAACTGAAATGCCAGGATTAATTGGAAGAAAAATCGGAATGACATCCGTTTTCAGTGCCGACGGTAAGAATGTACCGTGCACTGTTATCGAAGCTGGTCCTTGTGTTGTTACTCAGGTGAAGTCTGTTGAGAAGGACGGTTACAAGGCCGTTCAGCTCGCCTTCGGTGAGAAGAAGGAGAAGAACACCACCAAAGCGATGATGGGTATCTTCAAGAAAGCCAACACGACACCCAAGGCTCACTTGGCCGAGTTCAAGTTTGACGAGGAGCTCAACCTCGGCGACACAGTGACTGTCGACATCTTTGAGGGCGCTGAGTTCGTCGATGTTGTCGGCACGTCTAAAGGTAAAGGTTTCCAGGGCGTTGTGAAGCGTCACGGATTCGGTGGCGTAGGCCAGAGCACTCACGGTCAGGACGACCGTCTGCGCAAGCCGGGTTCCATAGGTGCCTGTTCTTATCCCGCCAAGGTGTTCAAGGGAATGCGCATGGGCGGTCAGATGGGAGGTGACAGAGTGACCACTCAGAACCTCAAAGTGTTAAAGGTAATTCCGGAGCACAACCTGATTCTTATCAAGGGTAGCTGCGCTGGTTACAATGGTTCAACTGTATTAATCAACAAGTAAGATGGAAGTTAGCGTATTAAATATCAAAGGTCAGGAGACCGGACGCAAGGTAACTCTGAACGAGGCTATCTTCGGCATTGAACCTAATGACCATGTCATTTATCTGGATGTGAAGCAGTATCTGGCCAATCAGCGTCAGGGTACGGCTAAGTCAAAGGAGAGGAGCGAAATTTCCGGTTCCACTCGTAAGCTCGGTCGTCAGAAGGGTGGCGGCGGTGCCCGTCATGGTGACATCAATTCCCCGCTGTTGCGTGGTGGTGCCCGTGTGTTCGGTCCCAAACCCCGCGACTACAGCTTCAAACTGAACAAAAAGGTGAAGCAGCTGGCTCGCCGTTCGGCTCTCTCATACAAGGCTCAGGAGAACGCCATTATCGTGGTGGAGGACTTCACGCTGGAGGCTCCGAAGACGAAGGAGTTCGTGGCTATCGCCAAGAATCTCAAGGTAGATGGCAAGAAGTCTCTCTTTGTGATGGCAAAGAATGATAATAATGTATGTCTGTCGGCTCGCAACCTGCAGGGTACAGAGGTTATGGAGGCATCGACCGTGAACACTTACAAAGTGCTTAACGCCGACGTGCTGGTGATCTCTGAGAAATCTCTGGGTGTGATCGATGGTATCTTAAACAAGTAATAAGGAGACAAGAGATATGGCATTTATCATCAAACCCCTGGTCACTGAGAAGATGACCAAGATTACAGATAAGTCTTCTGTAGAGAAAACTTATAAGGTGAAGGGTCAGGAGCGTACCAAGAAGGCTGAGGTCAAGTACGGCTTCATCGTAAAGCCCGAGGCTAATAAGTTGGAGATTAAGAAGGAAATCGAGAGTCTGTACAATGTGACAGTTATCGATGTGAACACGTGCCGTTATGCTGGCAAGCGCTCTTCGCGCTATACTAAGGCAGGTCTGATCCGTGGTCAGAAGAACGCGTTCAAGAAGGCAATCGTTACTCTTAAGGAGGGCGACACAATTGATTTTTATAGCAATATTCAATAAGAAATGGCAGTACGTAAATTAAAGCCCGTAACTCCGGGTCAAAGACACAAGATTATTGGCACGTTCGAGGATATTACTGCATCCGTGCCAGAGAAGTCTCTCGTTTACGGTAAGCGCTCTACCGGTGGTCGAAACAACACCGGTAAGATGACTGTCCGCTACATGGGCGGCGGCCACAAGAGGAAGTATCGTCTGATCGACTTCAAACGAGAGAAAGATGGTGTTCCAGCTGTAGTAAAGACAATCGAGTACGACCCGAACCGTTCGGCTCGTATCGCTCTGCTCTTCTACGCTGATGGTGAAAAACGTTACATTATTGCTCCTAATGGACTGCAGGTTGGTGCAACCCTGATGTCTGGTGCGGAGGCAGTGCCCGAGGTGGGTAATGCTCTGCCGCTGGCCAACATCCCCGTCGGTACCGTCATCCACAACATTGAGATGCGTCCCGGTCAGGGTGCCAAGCTCGTTCGTTCGGCTGGTAACTTTGCTCAGTTGACTTCTCGTGAGGGTAGCTATTGTGTGATCAAGCTCCCTTCAGGCGAGACTCGTCAGATTCTCTCAGCTTGTAAGGCTACTGTAGGTAGTGTAGGTAACTCAGACCATGCTCTCGAGCAGTCTGGTAAGGCAGGCCGCAGCCGTTGGCTGGGTCAGCGCCCGCACAACCGTGGCGTTGTTATGAACCCGCATGATCACCCGATGGGTGGTGGTGAAGGCCGTCAGAGTGGTGGACATCCGCGTTCACGTAAGGGTCTGTACGCTAAGGGTCTCAAGACTCGCGCACCAAAGAAGCTTTCGAACAAGTATATCATCGAAAGAGCTAACAAGAAGTAATCACGAAGTTAATTAGAAGAGTAAATTATGAGTCGTTCATTAAAGAAAGGTCCGTACATCAACGTATCACTCGAGAAGAAGATTCTCGCCATGAATGAGAGTGGTAAGAAGAATGTCGTCAAGACGTGGGCCAGAGCATCAATGATTTCCCCGGACTTCGTGGGACACACTGTTGCAGTTCATAACGGTAATAAATTTATCCCTGTCTACGTTACTGAGAACATGGTAGGCCACAAGCTCGGTGAGTTTGCACCCACTCGTCGCTTCGGTGGACACGCCGGTAACAAGAAGTAATCCCAGGGAAATTAAGAATTAAGAATTAAGAATTAAGAATTAACAATGGGAGCAAGAAAACATATTAAGGCTGAAGAAAGAAAAGCAGCACTTAAGACACAGTATTTTGCCAAGCTGAAAGGCTGCCCCTCATCACCCCGCAAGATGCGCTATGTCGTGGATATGATCCGCGGTATGGAAGTGAATCGTGCACTGGGTGTGCTTCGTTTCTCGAAGAAGGCAGCTGCAGCTGATGTAGAGAAACTCCTCCGCTCGGCCATTGCCAACTGGGAAGCCAAGAATGACCGCAAGGCAGAGGATGGTGAATTGTTCGTCACCCGCATCTTTGTCGACGAGGGTGTTACTATGAAGAGAATGAGACCGGCACCTCAGGGCCGCGGCTACCGCATCCGCAAGCGCAGTAACCACGTGACTCTGTTCGTTGACGCTAAAACTAATGACGTAAAAGAATAAGTATGGGACAGAAAGTTAATCCAATAAGCAACCGTCTTGGAATCGTTAGAGGTTGGGATTCAAATTGGTTCGGAGGCAAGGACTTCGGAGAGAACCTGGTAGAGGATCAGAAAATCCGCAAGTACCTGAACGAGCGCCTGGCCAAGGCCAGCGTGTCGAAGATTGTCATCGAGCGCACACTGAAGCTTGTCACCATTACGATCTGCACGGCTCGTCCGGGCATCGTCATCGGTAAGGGCGGACAGGATGTCGACAAACTGAAGGAGGAGTTGAAGAAACTCTATGATAAGGAGATCCAGATTAATATCTTCGAGGTGAAGCGCCCCGAGCTCGATGCCACGATTGTTGCCAACAACATCGCTCGCCAGGTAGAGGGCAAGATCGCTTATCGCCGTGCCATCAAGATGGCCATCCAGAACACCATGCGTGCTGGTGCCGAGGGTATCAAGGTACAGATCTCCGGTCGTCTGAACGGTGCTGAAATCGCACGAAGCGAGATGCTGAAGGAGGGTCGTACCCCACTGCACACCTATCGTGCTGACATTGACTACTGCCATGCAGAGGCACTGACAAAGGTCGGTATTCTGGGTATCAAGGTTTGGATTTGCCGCGGTGAGATCTACGGTGACGTAGACTTGGCTCCTAACTTTGCTCAGGAGAAGGCTGGTGGTCGTCCCAGCGCAGGTGGTGGCCGTGACAGAAAGTTCCGTAACAAGAAGAAGTAGTAATCGTTTTAAAGAAGAATTATTATGTTACAGCCTAAGAGAGTAAGATATAGAAGACCTCAGGACGGACGTGGCAACAAAGGCAACGCCCACAGAGGTACGACACTGGCTTTCGGCTCGTTCGGCATCAAGACCATGGATGCCAAGTGGATCGACAGCCGTCAGATTGAGGCAGCTCGTGTTGCTATCAACCGTTATATGAACCGTGAAGGTCAGGTGTGGATCCGCATCTTCCCCGACAAACCCATCACCCGCAAGCCTGCTGACGTGCGAATGGGTAAAGGTAAGGGTGATCCCGCAGGATGGGTAGCTCCCGTTACACCGGGCCGTATCCTTTTCGAAGTTGAAGGCGTTCCTTTCGAGGTGGCCAAGGAGGCTCTCCGCCTCGGTGCCCAGAAACTGCCTGTCAAGACTAAGTTTGTTGTGAGACGTGATTACGATAAAAACGCTTAATTGAGTATGAAGATTAAAGAAGTAAGAGAGCTCGAGACCAAGGACTTGGTAGAGCGCATTGAGGCAGAGGTTGCCAAGTACAACCAGATGAAGTTGAATCATGCCATCACCCCTCTTGAGAATCCTTCTCAGATTAAGGCTACCCGTCGTGATATCGCCCGCATGAAATCGGAACTTCATCAGAGAGAACTTAATAAATAACAATGGTCCATATGGAAACAAGAAATTTAAGAAAGACAAGACAGGGTGTCGTTATCAGCAACAAGATGGATAAAACCATTGTTATTGCCGCTAAGTTCAAGGAGAAGCACCCTATTTATGGTAAGTTTGTCCAGAAGACAAAGAAGTATCACGCACACGACGAGAAGAACGAGTGCAACGTAGGTGATACCGTGCTCATTATGGAAACCCGTCCTCTGTCTAAGACAAAGAGATGGAGATTAGTTCAAATCGTAGAAAAAGCTAAGTAATTATGATACAGACAGAAACAAGATTGACTGTTGCTGACAACAGCGGTGCACGCGAGGCTCTTTGTATCCGTGTGCTGGGTGGTACCCGCCGCCGTTATGCCAGCGTAGGTGACATCATCGTCGTCTCTATCAAGAACGCGATCCCTACAAGTGACGTGAAGAAGGGTGCAGTATCAAAGGCTTTGGTTGTTCGCACAAAGAAGGAAATCCGCCGTGCTGATGGCTCGTACATCCGCTTCGACGACAATGCCTGTGTGCTGCTTAACAATGCTGGCGAGCTTCGCGGTAGCCGTATCTTCGGCCCTGTGGCCCGTGAGCTCCGCGCAGTGAATATGAAGGTCGTTTCTTTGGCACCTGAGGTACTTTAACTTTTAAACTGTTTAAGAAATGGCAAAGTTCAAGATTAAGAAAAATGATACCGTCATCGTCCTGGCCGGTGAAGACAAGGGTAAGACGGGTAAGGTGCTGAAGGTCCTGACCGACAAGGAGCGTGCACTTGTTGAAGGTGTGAACATGGTCAACAAGAGCGCCAAGCCGAGTGCCAAGAACCCTCAGGGAGGTTTTGTGAAGATGGAGGCTCCTATTCACATCTCTAATATTAGTTTGATTGATCCGAAGAGTGGCAAGGCTACCCGTGTCGCCATCAAGCGCGAGGGCAAGAAGGTCACCCGTATCGCTAAAAAGTCAGGGGAGGAGATTAAGTAATGGCAAATACAGCACAGTTAAAGGCAGAGTATAAGGAGAAGATTGCTCCGGCTCTGAAGAAGCAGTTCAACTACACGTCGGCAATGCAGATTCCCGTCCTGAAGAAGATCGTCGTCAACCAGGGTCTGGGTGACGCCACACAGGACAAGAAGATCATCGACGTGGCTATCAACGAGATCTCGGCTATCTGCGGTCAGAAGGCAGTGGCCACTTATTCCAAGAAGGATATCGCCAACTTCAAACTTCGTAAGAAGATGCCTATTGGCGTGATGGTGACCCTCCGTCGTGAGCGTATGTACGAGTTCCTCGAGAAGCTCGTCCGTATTGCACTGCCCCGTATCCGTGACTTCAAGGGTATCGAGAGCAAGTTCGATGGCCGTGGAAACTACACACTGGGTATCCAGGAGCAGATTATCTTCCCGGAGATCAATATCGATTCAGTGGATCGCATCCAGGGTATGAACATCACCTTCGTGACATCGGCTCAGACCGATGAGGAGGGATTTGCACTGCTCAAGGCATTCGGTCTTCCATTCAAGAACGCTAAAAACGATTAAGAGATATGGCAAAAGAATCAATGAAGGCTCGCGAGGTGAAGCGCGCCAAGCTTGTTGCCCGTTACGCTGAGAAACGTGCGGCTCTGAAGAAGATTATCGCTACTGCCGACGTAACCACTGAGGAGGGCGCCATGGCCGCTTATGAGGCAGCCCGCAAGTTGCAGGAGATCCCCCGCAACGCCAACCCCATCCGTCTGCACAACCGTTGCAAGATCACGGGTCGTCCCAAGGGTTACATGCGTCAGTTCGGTCTCTCCCGTATCCAGTTCCGTGAGATGGCATCAAGCGGTCTGATACCCGGTGTGAAGAAGGCCAGCTGGTAATAAGAGAAGAATAGAGATTTTATTAATATTGTCGGGGCAGTCCCGATTAATTTAAAACATTATTTTTATGACAGATCCAATAGCAGATTATCTGACCAGACTCAGAAACGCGATCATGGCTCATCACCGTGTCGTGGAAGTGCCTGCGTCAAACTTGAAGAAGGAGATCACCAAGATCCTCTTCGAGAAGGGTTACATCCTGAACTACAAGTTCGTTGAGGATGGTCCTCAGGGTACTATCAAGGTAGCCCTGAAGTATGACCCCGCCACTCGTGAGAACGCTATCAAGTGCCTCAAGAGGGTTTCTACCCCGGGCCTTCGTCGTTACACGGGTTACAAAGACATGCCGAGAGTAATTAACGGACTTGGAATCGCAATCCTTTCCACGTCTAAAGGTGTTATGACTGACAAGGAGGCCGCTGAACTGAAGATTGGCGGTGAGGTCCTTTGCTACGTCTATTAATAGGAGGATAGAATATGTCAAGAATAGGAAAATTGCCAATTAGTATCCCCGCAGGCGTTACTGTCGCTCAGGACAAGGACGGCATTGTTACCGTAAAGGGTCCCAAGGGAGAACTCTCACAGAAGGTTGACGCTTCTATCAAGATGAAGATCGAGGATGGTCATATCACATTTGAGATTGACGAGAATAGTCCTGTGAACTACAAGCAGAAGCAGGCTTTTCATGGCCTCTATCGCGCACTTGTCAACAATATGGTTGTCGGTGTGAGTGAGGGCTACAAGAAGGAGTTGGAGCTCGTAGGTGTTGGTTACCGTGTGTCAAACCAGGGTAACATCATCGAGTTCGCACTGGGTTACACTCACCCCATCTTCATCCAGCTTCCCCAGGAGGTGAAGGTTGAAACCAAGATGGAGCGTAACCAGAACCCCCAGATTATCCTCGAGTCATGCGACAAGGCACTGCTCGGTCTGATCTGTGCTAAAATTCGTTCTTTCCGTATGCCTGAGCCTTACAAAGGAAAGGGTATCTTGTTCAAGGGTGAGGTTATCCGTCGTAAGTCGGGTAAGTCTGCATCAGCAAAGTAATTAAGAATTAAGAATTAATTAAGAATTCAAGATTATGACAACGAAGAAAATAGAAAGACGAATTAAGATCAAATATAGAATTCGCAAGAACGTGTTCGGCACAGCCGAGCGTCCCCGTCTGAGCGTCTTCCGCAGCAACAAGCAGATTTATGCTCAGGTAATCAATGACTTGGAAGGTAAAACACTCGCATCTGCATCTTCACTGGGTCTGGAAGCTATGCCGAAGATCCAGCAGGCAGAGAAGGTCGGTGAGCTTCTGGCTAAGAAGGCTCTGGAGGCCGGCATCAGCGCCGTCGTCTTCGACCGTAACGGTTATCTGTATCACGGCCGTGTGAAGTCGCTTGCAGACGCAGCTCGTAAAGGTGGACTTAAATTCTAAACGATTATGGCAATGAAAAATGTTAAAGTAAATAGTGACGTAGAGTTGAAAGACAGACTGGTTGCCATCAACCGTGTAACGAAGGTTACCAAGGGAGGTCGCACCTTTACTTTCGCAGCCATTGTTGTTGTCGGCGACGGCAACGGCATCATTGGCTGGGGTCTGGGTAAGGCAGGCGAAGTGACCGCCGCCATCGCCAAGGGTGTAGAGGCAGCCAAGAAGAATCTCGTGAAAGTTCCAGTGCTTAAGGGTACTATCCCTCATGAGATGGAAGCCCGCTTCGGTGGTGCTCAGGTGTTCCTGAAGCCGGCCGCTGCCGGTACTGGTCTGGTGGCCGGTGGTGCCATGCGTGCCGTACTGGAGAGCGTAGGTGTCAAGGATGTGCTCGCCAAGTCGAAGGGTTCTTCTAACCCTCACAACCTGGTGAAGGCAACCATCGTGGCTCTGAGCCAGATGCGTGATCCCTATACGGTGGCAGGTACCCGTGGTATCAGTATGGATAAAGTATTCAAAGGATAAAGGAGACAAAAACTATGGCAACAATTAAGGTAAAGCAGATTAAGAGTAAAATCGGTTATCCTATAGACCAGAAGCGCACGCTCGAGGCTCTCGGCCTGCGTAAGATCTCTCAGGTTGTTGAAGTAGAGGATAATCCTTCAATCCGTGGTATGATCCGCAAGGTTCGCCATCTCGTGACCGTTATTGACTAATAGCAACAATTAAAAAGTAGATTCAATTATGAAACTGAATAATTTAAAGCCGGCTGAAGGCTCAACCCACTCACGTCGTCGTATCGGTCGCGGCACAGGCTCTGGCCTGGGCGGTACCTCTACCCGTGGTCACAAGGGTGCCAAGGCCCGTTCTGGTTATAAGAGGAAGATTGGTTTCGAAGGTGGTCAGATGCCTCTCCAGCGCCGTTTGCCGAAGGGAGGTTTCAAGAACATCAACCATAAGGAGTACTTCGCTGTGAACCTCTCAACACTGCAGAGGCTTGCAGAGGAGAAGAACCTCACTAAGATCGGTATTGCAGAGCTCGTGGCTGCTGGCCTGACCAATGGCAAGGAGCTTGTGAAGGTGCTCGGCAATGGTGAGCTCAAGGCAAAGGTTGACGTAGAGGCCAACGCATTCTCAAAGACTGCCGAGGAAGCAATCAAGGCAGTAGGTGGTAACGCAACAAAAATCTAAAGAGTAATGAAGAAGTTAATAGAGACACTGAAGAACATTTGGAAGATTGAGGACCTGCGTCAGCGCCTCCTCATCACACTCCTGTTTGTGGCGATTTATCGTTTCGGCTCGTTCGTGGTTCTTCCCGGTATCAACCCTGCCATGTTGAGCCAGCTGCAGTCGCAGACTGCCGGCGGTCTGATGTCGCTGCTCGATATGTTCTCTGGTGGTGCATTCTCCAACGCATCTATCTTTGCGCTTGGAATCATGCCTTACATCTCTGCTTCTATCGTTATGCAGCTTCTCGCCGTCGCTGTGCCTTATGTACAGAAGATGCAGCGTGAGGGTGAGAGCGGCCGCAAGAAGATTGCCATGTATACCCGTTGGCTCACAGTGGCTATCCTGCTGTTCCAGGCTCCGGGTTACCTGATGAACCTGAAGATGCAGGCTGGTGCTGCCCTCGCACAGGGCATCTCCTGGTCTGTATTCATGGTTCCGGCCGTCATTATCCTGTCTGCAGGAAGTATGTTTATCCTGTGGCTGGGTGAGCGCATTACCGATAAGGGTATAGGAAACGGTATTTCGCTGATCATTATGATCGGTATCATCGCCCGTCTGCCCCAGGCATTTATCCAGGAGCTGACGTCACGATTCACCGCCATCTCTGGTGGTGGTCTGGTGATGTTCCTTGTCGAGATCATCATTCTCTACGCAGTTGTATGTGCATCTATCGTTCTGGTACAGGGTGTCCGTAAGGTGCCCGTACAGTATGCAAAGCGCATTGTGGGCAATCAGCAGGTTGGCGGTGCACGCCAGTATATCCCTCTGAAGCTGTTCGCAGCCAACGTGATGCCTATCATCTTTGCTCAGGCTCTGATGTTCATCCCGCTGACGCTCGTACAGTATTCTGCTCCGGAGAATGCAAGTTGGTTCGTGCGTACGATGCTTGATCATCACAGCTGGACCTACAACGTAATCTTCGCCCTGCTGATCATCGCATTCACATATTTCTATACGGCCATCACGCTCAACCCGACACAGATGGCTGAGGATATGAAGCGTAACAACGGATTCATCCCCGGTGTGAAGCCGGGTAAGGAGACGGCTGAGTACATCGACACTGTGATGTCACGTATCACGCTGCCTGGTTCGCTGTTCATCGCCTTCATCGCTGTGATGCCTGCTTTGGCAAGCCTGCTGAATGTGCAGGATGCATTCTCTCAGTTCTTCGGTGGTACGTCACTGTTGATTCTCGTCGGTGTGGTGCTCGACACACTTGCACAGATTGAGAGCCACCTGCTGATGCGCCACTACGATGGTCTGCTCAGTTCCGGCCGTATCCACGGTCGTGGCATGGCGGCTTATTAATCTTCTATGAAGATATTTCTGAAGACTGAAGACGAGATTGAGCTGATGCGCCAGGCCAACCAACTTGTTGGTAAAACGCTTGGCGAATTGGCAAGACATATCAAACCTGGAGTAACGACCCTCCAGTTGGACAAAATCGCGGATGAGTTCATCAGAGACCATGGTGCCGTCCCGACGTTCAAGGGGTTCCCTAATCCATATGGAGGGCCGTTTCCTGCCAGTATCTGTACGTCGGTGAATGATGTTGTCGTACATGGTGTACCGAACGAGCGGACTGTATTGAAAGAGGGAGACATCATCTCCGTCGATTGTGGAACGCTCTTGAACGGCTTCAATGGTGACTCATGCTACACGTTCTGTGTGGGCGAGGTCTCCGAAGACGTAAAGCAGTTGCTCAAGACTACCAAAGAGGCACTGTACCTTGGTATTGAGCAGGCTGTTGCAGGAAAACATCTGGGTGATATCAGCAGTGCCGTACAAGATCACTGCGAGGCACAGAAATACGGCGTGGTGCGCGAACTGACCGGTCATGGCATCGGTCGCGAGATGCACGAGGATCCGCAGGTGCCTAACTACGGCAGACGGGGAAATGGTGTCATGCTTAAGGCAAGCATGTGTCTCGCCATCGAACCGATGATCACGATGGGTGATCGCTCCATCTGGCTGGATCAGGACCGTTGGTCCGTTAGGACGCGTGACGGGAAACCGGCTGCACATTTCGAGCATACGATTGCCGTCAGGCGAGGTAAAGCTGAGATATTGTCTTCTTTCGAAGAGGTAGAACAAATAGAAGGTAAATTATATTAAGAATAAGAATGGCAAAACAATCCGCGATTGAGCAGGACGGGACAATCGTAGAATCGCTGTCGAATGCGATGTTCCGCGTAGAACTGGAGAATGGGGTTCAGATTATAGCACATATCTCAGGTAAGATGAGGATGCACTACATCAAGATTCTGCCTGGTGATAAGGTGAAGGTTGAGATGAGTCCCTATGATCTGACAAAAGGAAGAATTGTATTTAGATACAAATAAACAAAAGAACAAATATGAAGACAAGAGCATCATTGAAGAAGCGTACCCCAGATTGCAAGATCGTACGTCGCAAGGGACGCCTGTTCGTTATCAACAAGAAGAACCCTAAGTACAAAATGCGTCAGGGTTAATGTTAAATAAGCATAAATTGTGCGGAGGTTTGAGAAAATCTTCGTACCTTTGCATGCTTTTTAGCGGAATTTCGAAATTTTATTTTTATTTTTATCACTTTTATTTAACAAATGGCAATAAGAATTGTTGGAGTAGATTTGCCCCAGAATAAGCGTGGCGAAATCGCATTGACTTATATCTATGGTATAGGTCGAAGTAGTTCAGCAAAGATATTGGACAAGGCAGGTGTCAGCCGTGACCTGAAGGTCAGTGAGTGGAGTGACGACCAGGCAGCCAAAATCCGTGAAATCATCGGCGCTGAATTCAAAGTAGAAGGTGATCTCCGTAGCGAGATCCAGTTGAATATCAAGCGACTGATGGATATTGGTTGCTATCGTGGAGTCCGTCATCGTAATGGTCTTCCTGTTCGCGGTCAGAGTACCAAAAATAATGCTCGTACCCGTAAGGGAAAGAAGAAGACTGTTGCTAACAAGAAGAAGGCTACTAAGTAATTGAAAATTGATAATTGAAAATTGAAAATTAGTTATGGCAAAGAAAACAGTCACTTCCAAGAAGAGAAACGTGCGTGTGAACGCCATCGGCCAGCTCCACGTACACAGTTCTTTCAATAATATTATTGTATCACTGGCTAACGATGAGGGTCAGGTTATTTCCTGGTCTTCTGCTGGTAAGATGGGTTTCCGTGGTTCAAAGAAGAACACCCCGTATGCTGCCCAGATGGCTGCTGAGGATTGTGCAAAGGTTGCTTACGATCTTGGTCTGCGCAAGGTGAAGGCTTATGTCAAGGGACCCGGTAACGGACGTGAGTCAGCTATCCGTGCTATCCACGGTGCAGGTATTGAGGTTATGGAGATTATCGACGTTACGCCGCTGCCGCACAACGGTTGTCGTCCTCCGAAGCGTCGTCGCGTATAATAAGGAATGGCGTAATAACGATATCACGTTATAACGTAATAACGAAATTATTTTTTTAAAGTTTATGGCAAGATATTTAGGACCGAAATCAAAGATTGCGCGTCGTTTTGGAGAACCCATTTTCGGCGCAGACAAAGTTTTGTCCCGCAGGAACTTCCCCCCGGGACAGCATGGCAATAACCGTCGCCGCAAGCAGTCGGAGTATGCTGTCATGCTGGCAGAGAAGCAGAAGGCCAAGTATACCTATGGAGTGCTTGAGCGTCAGTTCCGTAATTTGTTTGAGAAGGCTGCAAAGGCCGACGGTATCACTGGTGAGGTGCTCCTTCAGTTGCTGGAGAGCCGACTCGACAATGTCGTGTTCCGTCTTGGTATTGCTCCTACCCGTGCTGCTGCACGTCAGCTCGTGGGTCACAAGCACATCACTGTCGACGGTAAGGTGGTGAACATTCCTTCATTCCAGGTGAAGCCCGGTATGATTGTAGCTGTTCGCGAGAAGTCAAAGTCTCTCGAGGTTATCGAGGCAGCCCTTGCTGGTTTCAACCACAGCAAGTACCCCTGGATCGAGTGGGATGAGAATGCCAAAGGCGGTAAGTTCCTGCACATGCCGGAGCGTGCTGACATCCCCGAGAACATTAAGGAACAGTCAATCGTTGAGTTGTACTCTAAGAACTAAAATCATTTAAATTAATGGCGATATTAGCATTTCAAAAGCCCGATAAAGTTGTAATGTTGGAAGCCAGCGACAAATTCGGAAAGTTCGAATTTCGTCCCTTGGAGCCCGGTTTCGGTGTGACCATTGGCAACGCGCTGCGCCGCATTCTTCTTTCATCGCTCGAGGGCTATGCCATCAATACCGTCCGCATTGCCGGTGTTGAGCATGAGTTCTCCTCAGTACCTGGTGTAAAGGAAGACGTGACCAACATTATCTTGAATCTCAAACAAGTGAGGTTCAAGCAAGTTGTAGAAGAATTCGAGAACGAGAAAGTCAGTATCACGGTCGAGAATTCTACAGAATTCAAAGCCGCAGACATTGGCAAGTATCTGACCGGATTTGAGGTGCTGAATCCCGATTTGGTGATTTGTCATTTAGATTCTAAAGCTTCGATGCAGATCGACCTCACCATCAACAAGGGCCGCGGCTATGTCCCTGCTGACGAGAACCGCGAGTTCTGCACCGATGTGAACGTCATCGCCATCGATTCTATTTACACTCCGATTCGTAATGTGAAGTACGCAGTTGAGCCGTATCGTGTCGAGCAGAAGACCGACTACGACAAACTCGTGCTTGAAGTTACGACGGACGGCTCCATCCACCCGAAGGATGCCCTGAAGGAGGCTGCAAAGATCCTCATCTATCACTTCATGCTCTTCTCTGATGAGAAGATCACCCTCGAGAATACTGAGACTGAGGGCAATCAGGAGTTTGATGAGGAGATATTGCACATGCGCCAGCTGCTCAAGACCCGTCTCGTTGACATGAACCTCTCCGTTCGTGCCCTCAACTGCCTCAAGGCCGCTGATGTTGAGACCCTTGGCGACTTGGTACAGTACAACAAGACCGACCTCCTGAAGTTCCGCAACTTCGGTAAGAAATCGCTCACTGAGCTTGATGATTTGCTCGAGAGTCTGAATCTGTCGTTTGGAACCGATATTTCCAAGTATAAACTGGACAGGGAGTAAGTCTGTGAGGACATGCCGAATGCCCAATAAAATCAAGAAAGAAAAATGAGACATAATAAGAAATTCAATCATCTCGGTCGTACTGCATCGCATCGCCAGGCTATGCTCGCTAACATGGCTATCTCGCTGATCATGCACAAAAGAATCACTACGACCGTCGCTAAGGCCAAGGCCCTGAAGAAGTATGTAGAGCCGCTGATCACTAAGGCAAAGGAAGACTCTACCAACTCTCGTCGTGTAGTATTCAGTTACCTGCAGAACAAGGAAGCCATCAAGGAGCTCTTCTCTGCAGTAAGTGAGAAGGTAGGCGACCGTCCCGGTGGCTACACCCGTATCATCAAACTCGGTACCCGTCAGGGTGATGCCGCACAGGTTTGCTTCATCGAGCTTGTAGACTTTGATCCCGATATGGCAAAAGATACCAAGAAGAAGTCAACCCGTCGTTCTCGCAAGTCTGCTCCTAAGGCTGAGGCTGCTGCTCCCGCCGCAGAGGAGGCTAAGGCTGAGGCACCTGTTGAGGAGGCTCCTGCTGCTGAGGCTGCTGAGGAAGCTCCCGCTGCAGAAGAGGCAAAGGCTGAGTAAGCATTTATTAATACTCTATAGCGAAGCCCGCATCCGAAACGATGCGGGCTTTTTACATGTCGCGGGTAAGCATCAGACGGTATTCTACTGGCGTCATCCCGATGGCATCCTGTATGCGGCGCTGCAGGGTTCGTACATTGGAGAATCCAGCCTCCTCAGCTACGACGGCGATGGTGTAGTTGGGCTTGTCTCTCAGCAGGCGCAGGGCTGCCAAAGTGCGCAGGTTGTCGATATAGGCATCTGGCGTGCGGTGTATGGTCTGATGGTGGAAGAGCTGGTTTAGTCTTGTCTGACTGATGCCCAGCATCTGAGCCAGGGCCACGGCATTGAAGTCTGGACGCAGATGCGGACGTTCTTTCTCGATGCGCATCTCGATGAGTGCCATGAGTTGCCCGTCGTCCTTCAGGTCGGCATTACGCTGCCGTTCTATGTTTCCCTCCATTATTTCGCGGGCTACCTCCGTACGACGGCGCAGTTCGACATCTTCCTCCAGTTGTTCCGATAGGTCAAGGTTACGACCCACCAGACGTATGATCTCATCCTTCAGCCGGTTCACTTCCTCTTTCAGGAAGGCGTTCTCGTCTTGTAGTTTCTTGATTTCCTCGTTAGTCATAAGCGTTGTCAATAATAGTCTTCAGTGATGAACAGCTGTAGGAATCCGCTCAGGTAAAACACTTCCTTCACATCCTCCGTCAAACCCTTCAGAATAGTGTTGTGACCATTGGTGCGTGTATGCTTGAAGATGTTGAGCACTATACGCAGGCCTCTGCTTGAGATGTACATCTCACTGAAGTAGTAGTCCGTCATAGGCTGTGTGATGCTGGAAAGACCCTGGATGACGTTCTCGCTCTGCAACTTGCCCTTGAAGTCGAGCGTACCAGTCAGTTTCAGGTTCACGTCGCCCTCGTAGCCGTTGAAGCCACTCTGTCCACCGCCGTAGTCGATGCCCAGGAAGTCGCATCCCTGCTTGGCGATGCCGATGCCGCCCTGGAGGACGCCCAGCACGTTGCCGCTGGTGATGTTGGAATAGATGTCCTTGGCACTGTCGAAGAGTCCCTTCACCTCATTTGCCTTGCCGAGCAAGTCCTCAAACGTGCCGAACACACCGCTCTGATTGTTGACGCAGCACTGCTTCATCTTGATACCGCCATTGACGTCGCCATTCAGCTTGCCGTACAGATCAACGTTCGTTGAGTTATAGCCTCGGATGGTGGTCTGAACATGTTCGTCCTCCTTCATGGTGTTTGTCGTGCTTTCCTTTGTGCCGCGATACACGGAGATATCGACGTCGAATGCATACCAGCCCTCTGTGGGAGCCAACTGGCCGAGTTTGCTGACGGAAGCCGTCTAGGGCGATACGTACTGTGTCAGATATGAACCCTGCAGGGCATTGATCTTATCGGGATCCGAGAGCGTCCGCTTTGTGGGCACTGCATAGCCGAATACGGAGTGCTCAGCCATACCCTTCTGCATGTGGATCTCGAAGTTGTGATCGGCTGCGTTGTTCAGTTTCGCATAGTTGGGGATGTAGTAGAAGTAACGGAGCTTACCCATATACTTGTTGTAGAGCACGAAGTAGTGGGCGTCCGGATTACTATGCTCGCCGCAGTAGTTGGCCACGAGTTCCCATCCCTTCGCTGGTGTGATGTCATCACAGAAGCCGTTGGGCAGGTTCGTCTTGCACGACAGTTGCGAGGTAGCCCCCACCATATAACACTGTTTTCTCTGGCAGTTTCATCAACTCTGCTCTTGTCATCATAATAAACCCTCTCTTATCTACTTATTTGACATAATTTTACGGCTATAAATTTTACGACCATAACATTTCGGGGGCGCTGCTAATTTTCGGGGAAGGTGAAGTCCACCTTCTTCACGCCGGTGCCGTAAATGGTACGGAAGTCGTCGCGCATGGAGATGACATGGTAGCCGGCCTCGCGCCATTGTGTGCCCAGCTTGAGGGCCTTGTCACGGTTGGCGTGATCGCGGGCGTCATCGTCGGCAATGAGCATGAAGGCTTCGGTGCGGTACTTCGTGTTGCCAAGACAGAAGTTGTGCATGGCACTGTCGCCGCCGCTGTTACCGAACGACAGCACGGGCACCTTGCCAATCTCCTGGGTGATCTGAAGGACCTTGTTGGTCTTCAGGTTCTTGATGATCAGCTCGTCGGTACGGACGATGTCTTCCTCACGGCCCATGGTGTAGTTCACACCTGCCACCTCTCCTTGGCTGCTGGACATGAGCTTCACATCCATGCCGATCACCCTGTTGGGTTCAATGCCGATGGACTCGACCAAAGCCCTGCAGATGAAACGGTCGGAGCCGGAGACGACATAGAAGGTGAAGCCGTTGGCCCTCAGATAGTCGAACACCTCGAGCATGGGCTTGTAGAAGCTCTGGCCGTAGGTCATCCCCTCGAATCCGTTAGCCGGCAGGGCGGCGTATGCCTTCACGTAGGCATCAAACTCAGCGATGGTCATTCCGGCGTAGGCCTTTGCTGCGGCATAGGCATGCTTCATGTCGAAATGGTCGGGTAGGGCTTTCCCGTGGCGGACGAAGTCACGGATGTCCTGTGCCGTCTCGCGCACGTCCTCAGGGGCCTTGTCACGGTAGTTGGGATCGTCGAGCACGCGGTATTCCAGCATGTTGTATTCAAAATAGGAGGGATAGAGCTCGCCGACGAAGGTGCCGTCCATGTCGAAGGTGGCAATGCGGTCTTCGGCACTGATAAAGTTGGGAGACTGCGGGTTGGTCACGTCCTCGACATATTTCTGTAAGACGGTCAGCGCCTCGCAGCTGTTCCAGGATGGGAAAAAGTTCTTCTGCGGTTTTTCCGGGGTTACCACAGGGTTGTCATCGTTGTTGCCGCACGATGATATCACACTTGCGCCGCATAGAATGGTAAAGATGGCGGCGAGCATCCAGAGTCTTGTCTGTTTCACTGTCTTATTCTTTTTTTTGATTATTTGGGTACAAAGATACACATTTTTTCGAATAAATGCACGAATCTTTTAAAATATCACAAAAAAAGTATTAATCATGGTAAATAGGGTTTCCCCTACATCAATTTCGGGAATTTCCTTTTTGTTTTTTGGAGAGAATACTTAACTTTGCACCGTTGAACATTTTAAACGTTACGGTTATGAAGAAAATAGTGATGATCTCAGCCTGTTCACTGCTGCTCATGAGCAGTTGCGGAACTTACACGGGTCAGGGTGCCTATGTGGGTGGAAGTTTCGGTTCTATGATCGGTTCTGCCATTGGCGGCATTACCGGTGGCTGGCGCGGAAGTGATGTAGGATCGCTGATAGGCATGGCTGGAGGCGCTGCTATAGGTGCTGCCGTAGGTGCTGCTGCTGACAGGGCTCAGGAGCAGAAGTACAAAGATTATATGAACGCCCGGGCTCAGCGCAGGACCCATTCGCAGCGACAGTATGAAGACAAGGCTAATAGCGGCTATGACAACAGCGGCTATGATGACAGTGGCTTCGACCAGACGAATAGCGGTGACGACCGTCTGTATGGATTCGGTGAGGACTTCTCAAATGCAGAGGACGTAAACGCCCCCTCTACGCTTGAGATTCGTTATGCTGCTTTGGAGATTCGCCATGCACGTATCCTTGATGCCAGCCGTGATGGTGTGCTGAGCCGTGGTGAAGAAGCCAGAATGGTGTTCGAGGTGTTCAATAACTCCACCCAGCCCATATACCATGTTCAGCCCACGGTGTCAGAAGTGACAGGCAACAAGCATATCCGCATTTCGGAGAATGTGCTTGTGGAGAGTATCATGCCGGGAAAAGGCATCCGTTACACGGCGCTCATCAAGGCCGATGATCGTCTGAAGGACGGTGACGCTGTGATACGAATCGGGGTCATGCACAGAAACAAGGAAGTTCCTTCGCAATCGAAGGAGTTCCCCATACAGACAAGTAAGCGATAGGGTGGTCCTATCGCTTACTTTTTTATTTCGCCTTATGGCTGTTCGCCTTTTGGGCTTCCTTTCGGTACTGATCCCTGAGGATGATCCATATAGGCGTGGTGTCGGACCCCTCGTTGGTACCCATCTCCAGTTCTGGCAAGTCGTCAAAGGCATCTTCCGGTTTGAAAGGTACAACGGTGTCGTAATAGCGTTCCACGATGACTGGGGCGATGCCTTGGGCTATGATGCCTATTTCCTGGGCAGCACGTACAGACAGGTCGATGATTCTTCCCCTCACGTATGGGCCACGGTCGGTCACCCTGACAATGACCTGCTTGCCGTTGGCAGGATTGGTCACCTTGAGCAGCGTACCGAAGGGATAGGTGCGATGGGCGCAGGTCAGACTGTCGTGATGAAGCCGTTCCCCACTTGCAGTCATCCTTCCAGATAACTTCTTGGCGTAATATGATGCCTTACCGCTTTGGACTTGTGCCAGAGCGGTAAGGCTTGCTACAATAGCGATGAGTAGTGTGTATTTTTTAATGTTCATACCACGCCTTGGGCCAGCATAGCTTTTGCGACCTTCATGAAGCCGGCAACGTTGGCACCCTTCACGTAGTTGATGTAGCCGCTGGGCTCCTTACCATACTTCACGCATTGTTCGTGGATGCCAGACATGATCTGGTGCAGGCGCATGTCCACCTCTTCTGCTGTCCACGACATACGCATGGAGTTCTGTGTCATCTCCAGGCCACTGGTTGCCACACCACCTGCATTCACGGCCTTACCAGGTGCAAAGAGTTGTCCGGCAGCAATAAACTTATTGACAGCGTCAGCAGTGCAACCCATGTTCGACACCTCGGCCACGCACAGAGGCTTCTGAGCCAGAATCATGTCGGCGTCCTCGCCGTTCAGCTCGTTCTGTGTGGCACAGGGCAGATAGATGTCGGCCTTCTGCTCCCAGGGCTTCTTGCCTTCAAAGAATGTGGCACCGTCGAACTCTTCCTCGTAGGGTTGGCAGACGTCATTGCCGCTGGCACGCAGCTCCAGCATGTACTCAATCTTCTCTGCATCCAAACCTGCAGGATCGTAGATATAACCGTCGGGTCCGGAAATGGTGATAACCTTCGCACCAAGTTCCGTAGCCTTCTTGGCTGCACCCCAGGCCACATTGCCGAAGCCGCTGAGGGCGATGGTCTTTCCCTTGATGTCGAGTCCGTGGGTCTCCAGCATATGGTGTACGAAGTATAAGGCTCCGAATCCTGTGGCCTCAGGGCGCAGGATACTGCCGCCCCATTCCATGCCCTTGCCCGTGAGTGTGGCACCATGGAACTGGCTAGTGAGGCGCTTATACTGTCCAAAGAGGTAACCGATCTCACGGGCTCCCACACCGATATCACCAGCAGGCACGTCCATGTCGGGTCCGATGACTTTGTACAGCTCAGTCATAAACGACTGGCAGAACTTCATTACCTCGTTGTCGCTCTTACCGCGGATAGAGAAGTCCGAACCTCCCTTACCACCGCCCATCGGCAGCGTCGTGAGCGCGTTCTTGAATGTCTGCTCGAAGCCGAGGAACTTCAGGATAGACAGGTTCACTGACGAGTGGAAACGCAGACCGCCCTTGTATGGACCAATAGCACTATTGAACTGTACCCGGTAGCCCAGATTCACTTGTACCTCACCCTTGTCGTCGAGCCAGGGTACCCGGAACGTGATAATACGCTCAGGCTCCACGATACGTTCGATGATTTTGGCTTTCTCGAATTCGGGATGCTGGTTATACACATCCTTAATCGACTCCAACACTTCTCTTACTGCCTGTAAAAACTCCAGTTCGCCCGGATGCTTGCGCTCCAGACCTTGCATGATTTTCTCTACTTCCATAGCTTTAAAGATCTTTAGTCGTAATCATTTTGTTAGAAATTATGGTGCAAATATAAAAAATAAATCGGTACCTTCCAAGGAAAGTACCGAATATTTTTCTTATAAAGTTACATTTTGTTAAATTAGATCTTGTCCAATGCCTGCTTGATGTCGTCGAGGATGTCCTCAACGTCCTCAATGCCTACGCTCAGACGGATGAGGTCTGGCGCAACGCCTGCCTCGCGCAACTGCTCATCAGAAAGCTGGCGATGGGTATGGCTGGCAGGATGGAGCACACAGGTACGGGCATCTGCCACGTGGGTCACGATGTTGATCATATCTAGGGAGTCCATCCACTTGATGGCTGTCTCACGGTCGCCCTTCAGTCCGAAGGCGATGACACCGCAGGAACCATTGGGCAGATACTTCTGTCCGAGAGCATAGTGGGCATCAGAGGGCAATCCACAGTAGTGCACCCAGGCCACCTTCTCGTTCTGGTGCAGGAACTCGGCTACCCGCTGTGCGTTCTTGCAGTGCTGTGCCATGCGCAGGTGGAGTGTCTGCAGACCCATGTTCAGCAGGAAGGAATTCTGTGGTCCAGGAATTGATCCGAGGTCACGCATCAGCTGGGCAACAAGTTTTGTGGTGAAGCCCATCTTGCCGAAGGCCTTTACGTAGGTCAGACCGTGGTATGACTCATCAGGTGTGCAAAGGCCAGGGAACTTCTCGGCATTAGCCAGCCAGTCGAAGTTGCCGCTGTCCACCACAACACCGCCTACCTGAGTGGCCAGGCCGTCCATATACTTGGTGGTGGAGTGGGTGACGATATCGGCTCCCCACTCAAACGGACGACAATTCACAGGTGTGGCGAAAGTATTGTCTACGATGAGGGGCACACCGTTCTTGTGGGCAATCTTGGCGAAGCGCTCGATGTCGAACACAGCGCAACCGGGGTTGGAGATGGTCTCGCCGAACACAGCCTTCGTATTCGGACGGAAGGCGGCCTGTATCTCTTCGTCGGATGCTTCCTGCGAGATAAACGTGCAGTCGATGCCCAGTTTCTTCAACGTTACTCCGAAGAGGTTATAGGTTCCACCGTATATCTCGTTTGAGGTGATGAAGTGGTCACCAGCCTGACAGATGTTGAAGATGGCGTAGAAGTTGGCAGCCTGTCCTGAGGAAGTCAGCACGGCACCCACACCGCCTTCGAGGGCAGCTATCTTCGCAGCCACGGCATCGTTGGTGGGATTCTGCAGACGGGTATAGAAGTAACCTTCCTTTTCCAAGTCAAATAACTTTGCCATCTCGTCGGAGTCATCGTACTTGAAAGTGGTCGACTGGATGATAGGCAGTTCTATCGGTTCTCCGTTTTTGGCCTTATAGCCAGCGTGTACGCAAAGCGAGGCCGTTCTCAGTTTCTTATCCATTTTTATAGTCGGTTATGTCAATTTGCGTGCAAAATTACGAAATTAACCGCAGATTACGCAGATAATACAGTTTTTTTAATGCCTTTTTATAATTTAGGTTATCATTTGATAAAATTGTATTACATTGTCGAAGGTTAAAGATGTTAGAATTAGCGATGGAAATGTTAACTTGCGCCAGACGTAACATATTTATGCTTATCTTTGCACTCGATACTTCGCTCAAGTATGAAAAGATTTCTGATAGGATCGTTGCTTGCCGTTTCACTCAGTGCCAGAGCACAACAGTTCGTGGTGACAAACCTCGAGTCACGGGTTCCCATCCGTGATGTGCTTGTTTATACGGATGATAATCAGCAGACGAAGAGCAATTGGGACGGGACGTTCTCGTTGAAAGAAGGATTTTGCAGGATCAACTTCTCGCATCCCCAATACCTGGATCGTTATGTGCTGAAGTCGGAGTTGAAAGGCGACACCATCTGTCTGTTGCCCTCGATGCATACCCTCGACGAGGTGGTCATCTATGGGCACAGGCGTTTCGACGAGCGGATGTCGGACATGTTCAGACCTTCGCCACAACAGAAGCTTGATGCCCAACTGCAACAGGCCATTCCCGATGGCTTTAATCCCATTGCCTTTGGCCTTTGGCTCTATGAGAAGACGCTGGCCAAGAAAGTTGAGCGACGATCCCAACGGAAGAAAGCCCTGCGGGAGGTTCGCAGGAAAGAGGCCGAACTCCAAGAGAAGTGGGATACCCTTGGATTAGGCACAAGAACTCAGGAATAACGGTTCTTGACTAATTGACTGGCGCAAATGTGAAATAGAAGTCCAAGAGGGTGCAGAGCGACTTCTCCTTGATGTCCGACTTGAAGACGAGGTAGATGGCGTGCTTGCCTGCAAGGTCGTTGTTCTTTGCCTCGTCGGAGAGACCTCCTGCCACGTCCCACACTTTCTTATCCATGTTGGTGGTAAGTTTCATCTCGCCGATTTTCTTGCCGCCCTGCGACTCCCAGGGACGGTCCATCATGATGTCGATAGTGCCCTCGATGCCTTCGGGGATGAGGCGGAAGACGAGCATCAGACACCCTGGATTCTTCAGACGCTCGGCATCGAAATTGAAGTACTTGTAGCCCACGATGGAGCCATCGGTATTGTTCACCACGCGGTTGGTGTTATAGCGCAGGTCGTAGGGCGCACTGAACTTTTCGGTTGTGGCGAGGGCCTGCTCCTTGGTCATCTCGGGTGTGCCGCCGTAGCTGGCCTCCACATACGAGCCGTAGAACGTGTTGTTGGGCCACTCGTGGGTAGCAGGCTTCGGACCTGTCAGCCAGCAGGCGATACCTGCTGAGTGTGGCTCAAAGGGATCGAGACCGTCGAGGCAGAAACCCTGGCTGTTGTACTCGCCCTCGGATATCTCCACCTTGCCGCCCTTGCCTTCTTCCACCTTCACCTCGATGGGAGCCACCATGGCCTGACGGGCGTATTCGTCAGTGCCCGTCTGACGGTGATAGAACACATACCACTGTCCGTTGATCTCGCAGATGGAGCCGTGGGTGTTGCCGTCGGGCACGGCCGAAGCAATCACGTTACCCTGCTCATCCTTCTCACGGGCTCTTCCGTCGATGATGGTGCCACCGTAGATCCAGGGACCTAAGGGCTGGTCGCTGTAGCAGTAGGCGAGGGTGTAGTTCGACGTAGGCAGGCCGAACTCGCCGTCCTTCGTGAAGCGGCTGTAGATAAACACATACTTATCTTTGATCTTTCTAATCGACGATGCCTCGAAGAAGCTGAAAATACCGGGCTCATTGCGGCCGGAGATCATACCGTCGACCACCTTAGTGCCAGGCTTGACGGTACACATCGTGGCGGGGTCGATCTCAGCGGCATAGGAGTGCTCGAAGCCCCAATAGCCGTAGACGCGGCCGTCGTCATCGACGAACACGGCAGGGTCGAAACCGTAGATGCCGTCTACCTTGTTGGGGTCGTCAGCATTCCAGTTGCACACCTCGAATGGTCCGTCAGGCCTGTCGCTCTTGGCGATGAGGCCGTTGCGGAAGCCCGTCTGGTCGTTGGGGAAGAGGTAGTAGGTCTTCTTGCCCGTAGAGTCGGTCACGAGTGTGACGTCAGGGGCATAGAGCACATCGGCTGTGCCGGCGGAGTCGAAGGGCTCACCCTTGGCGTTCTTGTTGACCACGAGGATCTCCCCGTCGTAGCGCCATTGGCTCAGATCCTCCACTGGAGCCGACCATACCACCTGGTCGCGTCCGCAGTAAGCCGAGATGAGGTCGTCGTGCGAACCATAGATATACACTCGTTGTTTGCCTGGGTTGTCGGGATCGTCGAACACGTAGGGCTCTCCGTCGGGGATATGCTCCCAGAGGGGCAGGTAGGGGTTGCCGACAGTCAACTTCTCATTCTTGGTGTTTTGCACCTGCTGGCTGCAGGAGATCATCATGGCGCAGCAGGCTGCAGCGGCGATCATGCTCAGGCTCTTTGTTTTCATCTCAGTTCTTATTGTTTGGTTTATAACTGGCTGCAAAATTACACAAATATTTCGGATTAAGCAATCATTTGAAGATTTTTAGTTATCTTTGTTGCCGTTTAGGGTTTAGTAAATCGGTTTTCGTTTGTAATAAGAGTGTATGACAGACCAAAGGAGGCTTGAGAAGTTGTTCAAGCAGTATTACCGTCAGATGTATCGGTTGGCCACCATCCTTCTGCACGATGATGCTGAGAGCAAGGATGTGGTGCACGACATCTTTGCCCATCTGCTCAACGACCATGTCAGTCTTGAGGAAGAGACTGCCGGTTCCTATCTGCTTACTAGCGTACGAAACCGATGCCTGAACGTGATCAACAGCCGACAGCGACATGAGCGGATAGAACGGCTCTACCTTCTTGACCTCGACACCACCGTCATCCCGACTGAACGGCTCGAAGAGGAACTGAAAGCTCTGTATAAAGGTATAGACCTGTTGAAACCGCCCGTCTGCCGCGACATCATCATACAACACTTCCGCGACGGCGTCACCTTCAAAGAGATTGCCAGTCGTATGGGTGTCAGCGAGACCACCGTCTATAAGTATCTGCGCAGTGCGCTGAGTCAATTACGTACACATCTTAAAAAAACAATGAGCGTATGAACAAGACCGATCGATTGCTCCAGATGCTGGAGCAGCCCCAGCTATACACGGCCGAAGAGTGGCAGGAGATACTTGCCGACGATGAGTGTCGTGAACTCTACACGCTGATGTCGAAGACACAGAGTGCCCTTGATGCCGCCCGTGCCGATGAGGAAGTCACCGACGAGATGATTGATGCCGAATGGAAGCGCCTTGTCCAGCCCCGCCATTCACGCTTTACGCTTCACGCTTCGCTATACAAGATTGCAGCGATGTTTGTCGGCGTGCTGATGCTCTCGGGTATTGCCTTTGCCGCCATCCACATCCTCAGCCACAGTACTGGAGGGGAGGGAAACCAAGGGGATAATCCCATGATTCAACAGAAAGACAGCATCGTACAGTCTGACGCCGTGATTCTCCAAGACACCATCCCTCAACCCCGACTCTTCGAGAATGTGCCGCTTGACGAGGTCGTCACAGAGATGGCATCCTATTATAATAAGGTCGTGGACATCCGAAACGAACAAGCCCACGAGTTGCGACTCTATTACAAGTGGGATCGTAAGGATGACATCAGAAGTGTTGTAGGAGACCTGAACCATTTCGACCATGTGAGTCTCGCCGTTGAAGGTGACAGACTGATTGTGAAGCCCTGATAAGATACGATGACAGAGTTGAGAAGACTATATGTCCTGATGTTGCTGTTTGCTGTGGTCAGCTTGGCCTATGGCCAGAAGATAACTCGCAGTTACCGGGGTGAGTCGCTCAGCCGTGTACTCGAAGACCTCAATACTGTCATCACCAGCCACGAAATATCCTTCGTTTACAATGACTTGGAGGACTTTACCGTCACCTGCAGCTTCAAGCGCCTGAGTCTTGAAGAGGCACTGATGAAGGTCGTAGGCTTCTGGCCCGTCCGTATCGTCAGGGACCATCACAAGTACTTCGTAGAGTGTACCCACAAGGCAGAGCGTCGTCTGATAGGACGGATTGTCGACGAGCAGGGTAAGCCTGTGGCCTATGCGAACGTCTCCTTGCTCAGCCCTGCCGATTCCTCTCTCGTCGGCAGCGGACTGAGCAATGAGGCTGGCGACATTGTCATCCCCACGGATGCCAGCCGAGTGATCGTTCGATGCTCTTTTGTGGGTTATAAGACGGTATGTTACCTCTATGATGTAGGGAACATCGGCACCATCCGGATGCACCCCGATAACTACAGACTGGATGGCGTGACGGTGAAGGGACATCTTATTACACCGTCCGCCGATGGTCTGACCGTGAATATCGAGAACAGTCAGCTGGCCGATATAGGCTTTGCCTCTGACGTGCTCAGGCATCTGCCCTTTGTCAGTATGATAAATAATACTTTCAATGTCATCGGCAAGGGTACGCCACTTATCTATATCAACAACCGTCTGGTGCGCGACAATACGGAACTCGGACAACTCCATTCCTCTGAGATCAAGCAAGTGAAGGTTTGTCTGAACCCTGGAGCAGAGTACGACGCAACGGTCAATGCCGTTATCATTATCAAGACCATCAAACAGACGGGTGAGGGATTCAGTGGCATCGTTGACGGATATGCACAGGCCGAACGCGTTGTGTCGCATGGGGCAAGTGGCACACTGAACTACCGCAAGAACGGTTTCGACGTGTTTGGCTCGATCAGATACACCATACGGCAGCTGGAGGCTAACCAGACTGGTGAGCAGTGCTACAGTGATCTTCACAACAACGAGGATGTCAGCATTGAGGGCCGTAATTATACGCTGACCACAACGCTGGGCTCTAACTACCAATGGAATGAGCGTTCGTCTGCCGGCTTCCGCTATCAGTACATCAATACGCCCAGACAGCATTACAACTGCTTCAATGATGAAACGACGACCCGTCGGGGCGTTATAACCCACTACATCACTTCAAAGGACTACCGTCAGGAGAAGCCTGAGCGCCATTATCTCAATGCCTATTGTAATTACGGCTTTAATGATGAGACCTATCTGAAGCTTGACGTGGACTTTTTGAACGGCAGAACCATTACGAATCAAGACTACAACCTCGGAGAGATCTCATTGTATAGCCGGAATGAGGCTAAGAACATACTCTATGCCGGACGGCTCCTGTTCTCCACACCATTATGGGGAGGAACCGTCAAGACGGGGGCTGAGGCCTCCTATACCACCAACGACAACCATTACGACGTGGTCGATGACGACGTTATTGCCAGTTCTATCCACTCCACCCCTAATGAGGCCCGCCAGCGTCTGTTTGCTGGCTTTGTGGAATATGCCCACGCTTGGACTGACAACTGGAATACCAACCTCGGCATGAGATACGAATACACCGACTTCATCTATATGGTCGATGGTGTGACGTGGGCAGATGTCAGTAAGACGTATGCAGGTCTGTTTCCCTCTGCATCCCTGGACTATAAGACAGGTGACGTCAGTCTGTCGCTGGCCTACCGATATACCACGCGCCGTCCTTCCTATTTCGCCCTTCGCAACGCCATCGCCATCAACAGCCCGTACTCCTACGAAGGCGGCAATCCGATGTTGCAACCCAGCAAGACGAACATGCTGACGCTCACCTTCTCGTGGAAAGACCTGCAACTGATGACGACCTATGCCACCGTGAAAGACGGCACATCCTATGTCTATGACATCTTCGAGGGCAGCGACTCCATCATGTTCTTTCAGACCCGTAATGTCGATGCTCGCTGTTTGACGCTCTCTGCCTATTATTCTCCGACGCTGTTCGGTATATGGAAGCCTGCGTTGAAGGTCCACTTTACGAAGCCGTATATCTCGTACAGCGGGAAGGATTACAACCAACCCAGATGCTATTTTGAGATGTCCCATCATGTGGAGCTGACACCTACGCTGAAGATTTTCTGTGAGGCCGACTGTACGACGGCAGGTAACCTGGACAGCGAACTGGCTTTCCACTATGCCAATTTCTATGCACAGGTGGGTTGCATCAAAACCTTCTTACACGACCGTCTTCGGTTGGTGTTGAGTGTGACGAACCTGTTTAATACCAGTCGCGAGAAATGGCGACTGGACACGAATGATATCCTCTATGAGAAATGGAACGACGACGGCCGTCGTACTTTCCTGCTGACAGCTACCTATCGCTTCAACCAGTCGAAGAGCAAATACAAGGGAACTGCCTCTACCAGCGAGTTGAACCGTCTGTAAATCAGGTGTTCTGCAATAGGCAAAAACGTTAACAACTAAATAAACTATTTAAATTAGTTTAAAAACTAAGCCTTTTAGTTGTATGTAACGAAAAAATTTAGTTACTTTGCACTCAGATATTGATAATTGACGCAAGTGAAAGGTAAATTTAAAACCCAAATGTAATGAAGAAACTGACTAACAAGGAAAAGGAAATCATGGAACTGTACTGGCAGTACGGTCCGATGTTCGTCCGTGAGTTGCAGGAGCATTATGCTGAGCCTCGCCCTCATTTCAACACGCTCTCGACGATTGTCCGCATTCTGGAGCGTGAGGGATTCCTCGATCATAAACAGTTTGGTAATACTTACCAGTACTACCCCCTCATCTCCGAGGCCGAGTACGGGCGCAAGTCCATCGCAGGTATCATCAAGAACTACTTCGACGACTCCTACCTCTCTGCCGTCTCCTCGTTTGTCAAGGAAGAGAAGATCAGCGTGGAGGAACTGCGCGAACTGATAAACCAGATAGAAAACCAACAATCGTAAAGGTATGACAAACTTTCTGATCTACGATGCCAAGGTGGCTGTGCTCATCATCGTGTTCTACATGTTCTATCGATTGATGCTCAGCCGTGAGACCTTTCACAGGGTGAACCGCGTGGTGCTCCTGCTGACGGCCATCGCCTCGTTCGTCCTGCCGCTGTGTGTGATAACGCTCCACAAGACAGTGACGCTCGCAGTAAGTCCGACGGTTTCTGTAGGCGATCTCCAGATGGAGATAGCCGAGGAGGCTGGGCCTGTGGCCTGGCAAGTGGTGCTGCCCCTTATATTTATAATAGGTGTGCTACTGACACTGGGCCATACGCTGGCGTCGATCGTGAAAGTGATGTTACTTATACGACGGAGCGAGAAGCATCCTCAACCTGATGGCACCACCATCTGCGTGACCGGTAACGCTGGGGTGTCGCCTTTCAGTTGGATGCACTATATCGTCATGAACCGTGCCGACTATGAGGCACAGGATGCCGCCATTCTCGCCCATGAACGAGGACATATCCGTCTCAGGCACTCCTGGGACTTGCTCCTCGTGGACCTTCTCACCGCCCTCCAGTGGTTTAACCCCGCTATGTGGATGTTGCGCCAGGATCTGCGTGCCATCCATGAGTACGAGGCCGACGGTGCAGTACTCTCTCAAGGGATTAACGCGCGTCAATATCAATATCTGTTAATCTCGAAAGCCTCAGGCATTGGCGGGTACTCCATTGCCAACGGCATCAGTCACAGTACCCTCAAAAACAGAATTACTATGATGTTACATAAGAAATCAAACCGAACCAGTCTGCTGAAGCTCTTTGCCCTCGTTCCCATCGTGGGCATGGCTCTGGTCCTCAATGCCAAGACCGTCACCCATTATGTCTATGACGAACCGCAGAAGCAGCAGCCCGTGAAGAAAGGTAAGAAAGCTGGCACCATCAAGATGAGTGGCCAGGAGATCAAGGTGGTGGAGCAGGGCGACATCGTTACGATGGAAGGTGAAGTGAAGCCGAATCAGGCTGAAGGCACTTTTACACCCAATGAAGCAGTAGGCACTTTCGCGCCTAGTGAAGGTGAGGCTGCTTTCGACGTGGTGGAGGAGATGCCTGAGTTCCCTGGCGGGCCTCAAGCCATGATGGACTATCTGATGAAGAATGTGTGCTATCCCAAGACCGCCTTCGATGCCAATATCCAGGGTCGTGTCATCGCCCAATTTGTCGTTGACAAGGAAGGAACTATCAGGGGTGCCCATGTGGTGAAGTCTGTCGATCCTGCCCTCGATGCAGAGGCTGTGCGTGTCATCAACAGCATGCCGAAGTGGAAGCCTGGTCGTCAGAACGGTAAGGTCGTCAATGTGAAGTACACCATCCCCGTCAACTTCCAGTTGCAAGGCGATGACAAGGAGGAAAGCGCTGAGGTTCGGCTCGTGACTTCTGATGGTGTCCGTTCTACTAATCCGTCAGGCAATATCCAGATCAGATATGCCGGCACTACGAGAGACCCGCTCTTCATCGTGGATGGCGTGAAGACCTCTGCCGAAAAGGTCAAGGCGATGGATGCCAAGACCATCGACCGCATGTGGGTGCTGAATGACAAGTCTGCCGTTGAGAAGTACGGTGAAGAAGCCAGGGGCGGTGTCATCATTATTACCACGAAGAAGTAAGACGTATGAAGAAAAGTCTGATGACTATCATAGCCCTCGCTCTGTTGGCGGTATTCCCCGCTCGGGGCGAGGGCTCTGACTCCTTGCAGGTGCTGTTGCAGTTGGGCGACAGCTGTATGCAGCAGTACAATACCTATGAGGCACTGGCTCATTACCAGCGGGCCTATGCCCTCTGCGACAGTTCCCTCACGAGGATGAAGCTCGCCGACTGCTACTATAAGCGTGGCAACTATCGTCAGACCTCCGACCTGCTGAAGCTGGTGCCTGAGGACAGCCTCTCGCACGATGCCTTCCGACAGCTGGCCAACAGTTACCAGAAGCAGGGCGATACCGACTCCTATATCTATTGGACGGAACAGCTGGTGAACCACTATCCGATGGACGGGGAGATGGTGGCAGGGCTCACCCTCGCCTATGCCAAGAACGAACAGCCGCAAAACGGTATCATCTGTGGCATGAAGTACACTCAGCGCGACTCTACGAATATCCTCGTGAACAGGGCCCTGGCTGATGCGTGGTTCATGAACCGCGACTTCTCAGCGGCTGCCAGGTTGTACGATCGTCTGATGGAGCAGGGCGACTCCACCTTCAACACACTCTACTCCGCCGGTATGTGCTACTCGCAGCTGGAAGACCTGGAACTTGCCTACAAGTATCTGCAGCTGGCCTTCCTCATCAGCGGCATGCAGCACCAAGGCTGTGCCTATCGTCTCGGAGTGATCTGCATCGACACGAAACGCTATCCTGAGGGCCTGCGCTATCTCGATCTCGCCAAACAGATGATGCTGCCCGATACCACCATCATGAAGGCCATCACCCTTTCACAGGGCGAAGGCAACTATCTGACACAGCATTACGAGGAGGCCGTCACGGCGTGGAAGGAACATCTGACCTATAACCCCACGTCCATCGCCACCTATTATAACATTGCCAATGCCTACGCCTATCTACTGAAAGACAAGGAGCAGGCCGTGGCCTACTACCAGCAGTTCCTCGATTTGGCACGTCAGGAAGAAAAACCCACCGCCCAACTCACGGAGATGATGGAGAAGGCGGTGGAGATGTTGGAATTTGCCGGAAAGTGACTATAAGGCTATCGGCTCATAGGGTAGGCCGAACACATCGGCCACGGCCTTGAAGACCACCTTGCCTTCGACAATGTTCAGACCTTTGGCCAGTGCGGGATCATCCTTGCAGGCCTTCTGCCAACCCTTGTCGGCAAGGACGATGGCATAGCGCAGTGTGGCGTTGGTCAGGGCTAGTGTCGAGGTGTTGGGCACGGCACCGGGGATATTCGCCACACAGTAGTGCACGATGCCTTCCTCCGTATAGACAGGCTCGCTGTGCGTCGTTGGATGCGAGGTCTCGAAACAGCCGCCCTGATCGATGGCCACATCGACGAGCACCGTTCCCGGTTCCATCAGCTTTAGCATGTCGCGGGTGATCAGGTGAGGTGTTTTGTCACCTGGCACCAGCACGGAGCCAACGACGATATCTACTGTTGGCAGTTGCTGACGGATATTGTGCTCCGAGGAATAGAGTGTATGTACATTGGCAGGTGTCTCGAGGTCGAGTTGGCGCAGACGGGGTAGGGAGACGTCCGTGATCGTCACCTCGGCCCCCATGCCGGCCGCCATCCTTGCAGCCGCCTCGCCCACGACGCCGCCACCCAGCACCAGCACTCTCGTTGGCGACACGCCAGGCACACCGCTGATCAGCTTGCCTTTGCCACCCTTTGTCTTCTGCAGGTAATAGGCACCGTTGAGCGTAGCCATGCGCCCAGCCACCTCACTCATCGGCTGCAGCAGTGGCAGCGAACCATTCGGCAGCTGTACCGTCTCATAGGCCAGACAGACGGCTCCGCTCTTCAGCATGGCGTCCGTCAGTTCCTTCTCGCAAGCGAAGTGGAAATAGGTGAACAGCAACTGTCCTTTGCGTACCAGTTCGTACTCAGGCTCGATGGGCTCCTTCACTTTTACGATCATGTCGCACTCACGATACACCGCCTCGATCGTTGGCAGGATTCTGGCACCTGCCGTGATGTAGTCATCGTCGCTGAATCCACTGCCCTCGCCAGCCGTGTGCTGTACGCTGACCTCATGGCCGCGACGCGTCAGTTCTGCCACTCCCGCAGGGGTCATGCCCACGCGGTTCTCATTGTTCTTAATCTCCTTGGGAATTCCAACTTTCATAATCTTCGGTATTTAGTTACTATCAATTGCTGCTGCAAAGATAGTGCAAATTGAGTGAAATACCAAAGAAAAGTGAATTTTTTCTTTGTATTTCCGAGATGCAGCCTATCTTCGACGAAGTCAAGGTTACGAATAAGCGAGCAAAATACCAAATAAAACGCCTTATATTTTCATTTTCGAGATGCAGCTGAAGATGAGAGCCTACAAATACATTAACCAATAGTAGGAGGACCGACAACTTTGATATGACCTCCTTTTCATTAGTCACTGTTCACTTCAGAACGGACCTCTGCCCCATACAGCTGCCATCTCTCTCCTTTTCATCAGTAAGCAGACAATTGGTGCGCACGTCATTCTCACTTTCTCAGTTTCTCACTTTCTCACTTATGACAAGAAGGTTTTGTATTTCTGCAAAATATTCAAGTATTCATGTATTCAACTAGGACAAGAAGGTTTTCCACTTTTGACAGACAAGGATTTTTATGCTAAAGATATAAATTCCTTTTTATTTACATTTCTATATTTGCTATTTTAATATTATTATAATCATATTATTATATATATTATAATATATATAATAATTATATAATATAATATGTAAAATATATTGAATATTATAAACTATTTATAAATGCTTACAAATTTATTTTAAATACAATCAGATAGACACAACCCAGAAACCTTCCTGTCATAAGTGAGAAAGTGAGAAACTGAGAAACCTTGTACTTTGTCGAGTTGTAAAACCTATACTTCATCAAGTTATAAAAACCTTCTTGTCTTAGTTGAATACTTGAATAGATGAATACTTTGTTTGTCTTTTAACGCATAGAACGGAACCGCCGAAAGACGTTGTTTATCCAGGCGTGAGTAAGAAATGAAAAGAAATTCCAGAAAGTATATTGTGTTTCTGGAATTTTTTGTACCTTTGCAAACAAATAATATATAACAAGTGAAAATGAGAAAGATCGAATTATTGACACATGCTGCTGTACTGGCACTATGCTGCATTTCGTTAAGCTCGTGCGGCGATAAGAACGACAATCCCGTGAGTCCGCAGCCCACCGAAAAACGCTATGTGCTGGCAGAAATGACCGAGTCGTCCGATGAAGCAAATATAATAGTAGTCAATGGAAGAAGTCAGTAAGATACCACAGGAGTGGAATAAGTTTTACCTGAAGGATGTGTCGTTCGTCAATCTGATGACGCGGCGTATCTTCAACGTGCTCATCGTGGCCAACCCCTACGACGCGTTCATGCTGGAGGACGACGGCCGGATAGACGAGAAGATTTTCGACGAGTATATGGAGTTGGGTATGCGCTACCCGCCGACGTTCACGCAGGTGTCGACGACTGAAGAGGCCAACGAGGTGCTGAAGACGACGGACATCGACCTGGTGATCTGTATGCCGGGTAATGCCGACAACGACGCGTTTACCGTGGCTCGTGAGGTGAAGGCGGCCCATCCCAGTATCCCCTGTGTGGTGCTGACACCCTTCTCGCACGGTATCACGAAGCGTATCGAGAACGAGGATATGTCGGTGTTCGACTACGTGTTCTGCTGGCTGGGCAACACGAACCTCATCATGAGTATCATCAAGCTCCTGGAGGACAAGATGAACATAGACCACGACATCCGTGAGGCAGGCGTGCAGATGATACTGCTGGTGGAGGACAACATCCGCTTCTACTCATCGATGCTTCCCAACCTCTATAACTATATCCTCGCGCAGTCGAAGCGTTTCTCTACCGAGGCCCTGAACCCCCATGCCGCGGCACAGCGGAAGAGAGGGCGCCCAAAGGTGGTGCTCGCCACGAACTATGAGGAGGCGATGGAGATCTATGAGAAGTATCACGACAACACCTTGGGCGTCATCAGCGATACGCGATTCCCAATGCATATCGTGCCGGGACGGCTGAGCCATGTGGAGGAGGGAGACCCTGAGGCAGGTCTGAAACTGCTCAGGGAGATCAGGCGGCGTGACGAGTACGTGCCGCTGATCCTCGACTCGAAGGAGACATTGAACCGTGCCAAGGCAGAGGCGGAGGGTTTCCACTTCATCGACAAGAACTCGACGAAGATGAACGTCGACCTGCACCATCTGATGGAGGAGCACATGGGCTTCGGCGACTTTATCTTCCGCGACCCCAAGACCAAGGAAGAGATCTTCCGTGTGTCGTCGCTGAAGGAGTTGCAGGACAATATCTTCAAGATTCCCAACGACTCGATGCTCTACCACGTGTCGCGAAACCATATGAGCCGCTGGCTCACGGCCCGTGCCATCTTCCCCGTGTCGGCTTTCCTGAAGCACGTCACTTGGCACAAGTTGCAGGATGTGGATGCCCACCGACAGATTATCTTCGACGCCATCGTGCAGTACCGAAGGATGAAGAACATCGGTGTGGTGGCCGTGTTCGACCGTCTGAAGTTCGACCATTATTCCCATTTTGCCCGTATCGGTGAGGGCTCCCTCGGCGGCAAGGGCAGAGGCCTGGCCTTTCTCGACCGTATCATCAAGCGTCATCCGGAACTCAATGACTACGAGGGTGCCGAGGTGTCGATACCGAAGACGGTGGTGCTGTGTACCGACTTCTTCGACGAGTTCATGGAGAAGAACAATCTCTATCCCATTGCACTCAGCGATGCCTCCAACGAGGAGATCCTGCAGCACTTCATGAGGGCACAGCTACCCGACTCGCTGATAGCCGACTTCTTCACGTTCTTCGATGCCGTGAAGTCACCGATTGCCGTGCGCTCGTCATCGCTCCTTGAGGACAGCCACTACCAGCCGTTCGCCGGCATCTACTCCACCTATATGATACCTTATCTGGAGGACAAGTATGAGATGCTGCGGATGCTGGCCTGTGCCATCAAGGGCGTATATGCCTCGGTGTACTACAAGGACTCGAAGGCCTATATGCTGGCCACGCAGAATGTGATCGACCAGGAGAAGATGGCTGTCATCCTGCAGGAAGTGGTCGGCAAGCAGTACGGCGACCTCTATTATCCCAACTTCTCAGGTGTGCTCCGTTCGCTGAACTACTATCCCATCGGCGACGAGAAGGCTGAGGAGGGTATTGCCAGCCTCGCCCTTGGACTGGGTAAGTATATCGTGGACGGTGGGCAGACGCTGAGAGTGTCGCCATACCACCCCACGCAGGTGCTACAGACCTCTGAGATGGAGACGGCACTCAGTGAGACGCAGACAAGGTTCTATGCGCTGGACATGTCTCATGTCGGCGACGACTTCAAGGTGGACGACGGCTTCAACATCAAGAAATTGCGTGTAAAACAGGCCGATGCCGACGGGGCGCTGAACTATATCGCCTCGACCTACGACCCCGTGGATCAGATTATCCGCGACGGAATCTACGAGGGCGGCCGGAAGATTATCTCCTTCTGCGGTGTGCTCCAACAAGGCGTGTTCCCGTTGCCAGAGCTGTTGCAGATGGTACAGAGATACGGCTCTGAGGAGATGCGCCGCCCCATAGAGATAGAGTTCGCCTGCAATCTGGAGACGACACCGTCGGGGAAGCCGGGAGGAACGCTCTATCTGCTCCAGATACGTCCTATCGTCGACTCCAAGCAGGTGCTCGACGAGGATATCCAGGATATACCCGATGACCGCTGTCTGTTGCGTTCGCACAACTCCCTCGGCCACGGTATCTCGGAGGATGTCGTTGATGTGGTCTATGTAAAGGCCGGTGATGACTTCACCGCCGTGAATAACCCGATGATCGCCGACGAGATAGAACAGATCAACCGTCGCTTCCTGGCTGAGAACAAGAATTACATCCTCGTGGGACCGGGCCGTTGGGGCTCGAGTGACTACTGGCTGGGTATCCCCGTGAAGTGGCCGCATATCAGTGCGGCCCGCGTCATCGTCGAGACGGCCCTGAAGAACTACCATGTGGATCCCTCCCAGGGTACCCACTTCTTCCAGAACCTCACCTCGTTCGGCGTCGGCTATTTCACCATCAACACGCATACTGGCGACGGGCTGTTCCAACAGGATCTGCTGGACAGCATGCCTGCTGTCACAGAGACGACGTATGTGCGCCACGTACGCTTTGAAAAGCCGTTGAAGATCATGATGGACGGCAAGCGACAGCAAGGAGTCGTCCTTCTGACTGAGAAAGAATGAAATCGTAAAATATAACAATAACACTATGAATCTGAACCTAACATCCAGCATCAAGATGCCTGAGCACACATTGCGCCGTCAGGTCATCGACCTCTGCCGTAAGGTAGGGAAACCCCTGTTGAAACTATCCACAAAGGACTATGAGGACAATGGACTCGGTCATCTCGTGGAGCAGTTTGACGGACAGGCAGGCCTCGTCAATATCGAGGTATTCAACGAGCTGCAGCACACCATCACAGGTTGGCCTGGAGGCAAACCTAATGCTGACGACAGCACCCGTCCTGAACGGGCCACGCCCTATCCCAAGCGTGTGATCGTGTTCTCGCCACATCCCGACGACGACGTCATCTCCATGGGAGGTACCGTCAGACGGCTCATGCAACAGGGACACGACGTGCATATTGCCTATGAGACCAGCGGCAATATCGCCGTAGCCGACGAGGAGGTGAGACTGTACATGCACTTTATCAACGGCTTCAACCAACTCTTTGCCAACGGCTCTGACGAAGTGATCAAGATACGCTACAAGGAGATCATGAACTACCTGAAACAGAAGGAGGCGGGTGACCTTGACAACAAGGCCATCCTGACCGTGAAGGGACTCATCCGTCGGGGTGAGGCGCGTAATGCCTGTGGCTATAACAGCATCCATAAGGATCATATCCATTTCCTCGACCTGCCATTCTACGAGAGTGGGAAGATAGAGAAACTGCCTGTTTCGGAGCGTGACGCACGCATCGTGCAGGAACTGATTGCGGAGATACAGCCTCACCAGATATACGTAGCTGCCGACCTTGCCGATCCCCACGGTACCCATCGCAAGTGTACCGATGTGGTGCTTGCTGCCATCGACGAGGAGAAAAAGGCTGGAGCAGAGTGGCTCAAGGACTGTCGTGTGTGGATGTATCGCGGTGCCTGGGCAGAATGGGAGGTGGCAGATATTGAGATGTGCGTGCCCATGTCGCCTGAGGAACTCCGTGAGAAGCGTAACTCCATCCTGCGCCATCAGAGTCAGATGGAGAGTGCACCGTTCCTGGGCAATGACGAACGACTGTTCTGGCAGCGTGCCGAGGACCGCAACCGTGAGACTGCCCGCCACTACGATGAGTTGGGACTTGCCTGTTATGAGGCTATGGAGGCGTTCGTGGAGTATCATTTTTAGTTTATAGTTTAGTGTTTATAGTTTAAAGTTTATAGTTTAGGGTTTATAGTTTATAGATGATGACCAATAATAGCAAATATAGGCTGATAAGTTTATTGTTTATTTGTTGTTCCTTGTCAGTCAGCCCAGTATGGGCACAGTATGAGGTGCTGCCGATGCCGCAGAGCATATCGTTGCAGCAGGGCGAACCATTCGTGTTGAATGGCGATGTACAGATCCTTGCCGGTGAGGGACTGCAGCAGGAGGCCGAGTTCCTGCAGACGTATCTGAAGGATATGACAGACCTGACGCTTCCCATTGCCCTAAAACGGGCGAAGAAGGTGAGCTACATAGAACTCGCGGTGTCGCCGAAGGTCACGGAGAAGGAGGGTTATGTCCTCACTATAAATAAGAAAGGTGTAACCATCGTCGGTGGTTCGGCTGCAGGAGTCTTCTATGGTATCCAGACATTACGCAAGAGTCTGTCGCCTGACGCCCGGACCCTGACATCGGCCACCGTCACCGACGCTCCGCGGTTCAGTTGGCGAGGCATGCACCTCGACTGTTCGCGGCATTTCTTCTCCATCGCGTTTATCAAGAAGTTCCTCGACCTCCTGGCCATGCACAATATGAACGTGTTCCACTGGCATCTCACCGACGACCAGGGCTGGCGAATTGAGATCAAGAAGTGGCCAAAGCTCGTCACAGTAGGATCACAGCGCAGTGGTACCATCATCGGCACCAACTCCGATCTCGACGACAAAATTCCCTATGGCGGCTACTATACTCAGGCTCAGGCTCGTGAGATTGTTGAATATGCTGCTGCACGACATATCACAGTCGTGCCGGAGATCGATATGCCAGGCCATATGCTCGCCGCCCTCGCCTCCTATCCGGAGCTGGGGTGTACGGGTGGCCCTTATCAGGTGGGTCACTATTGGGGCGTGTATAAGGATGTGCTCTGCGTAGGTAACGAGAAGGTGTATCAGTTCGTGGAGGATGTGCTGGCGGAGATCATGGATATCTTCCCCTCAGAGGTGATACATATCGGAGGCGACGAGACACCCACCGATAAGTGGCTGCAGTGTCCGAAGTGTCAGGCTGTGGGGTCGCCCCTTCAGGCTCATTTTACGAAGCGCGTCTTCGATTTCCTGACATCCAAGGGCCGACGTGCCTTAGGCTGGGACGAGATCCTCGATGGTTCTCCGCAGGACGCTATGATCATGTCGTGGCGTGGAACCGAGCCTGGTGCGAAGGCAGCCGAGACGGGTCACGATGTGGTCATGACACCTACCACCTTCTGCTATTTCGACTATCAGCAGGCAGAGGATGTGCAATTCGAACCGAGTCGTTGCGGCGGGTTTATCCCTGTGGAGAAGGTCTATGCCCTCGATCCTGCTCCCGACAGCCTGTCGGTGGAGGCCAAGACGCATATCCTTGGTGCCCAGGCAAACCTCTGGACGGAATATATCACCAATGAGGACATGCTGGAGTATCAGGCTCTGCCTCGTATGTCGGCACTCGCCGAAGTGCAGTGGTCGCAGCCCGAACGAAAGGATTATGAGGCCTTCAAACAGCGTCTCACCCTTCTGACAGATCTCTTCGAGCGTTATGGCTATGTCTATGCCAAGCATCTGTGGCCTGAGCGTCAAATCCCTAACCGTTGGCAGTTCTGATGAATCCGTATATTAAGCAATTCCCTGAGTTGTTCAAGGGGAAGAAAGTCCTCTATGTCCACGGCTTCGGTTCGTCAGGACAGTCGGGGACGGTGACACGTATCCGTGAGGTGCTGCCCAATGCCGTTGTCATTGCCCCAGACCTGCCAATACATCCTGAGGAAGCCATTGACCTGTTGCGTCGGACGTGTGTGAGCGAACATCCTGACCTGATTATCGGCACGTCGATGGGGGGCATGTATACTGAGATGCTCTACGGCTACGACCGTATCCTCGTGAACCCTGCCCTGCAGATGGGTGACACCATGAAGGATCACGGTATGATAGGGGCACAGCATTTCTCTAATCCCCGTCAAGACGGCGTGCAGGACTTCATAGTGACCAAGGCGATGGTGAAGGAGTATAAGGAAATGACTGAGCAATGTTTCTCTGGTATCACAGACGAGGAGCAGAAACGTGTGTGGGGACTCTTTGGCGATGAGGACACCACGGTCAACACCTTTGACCTGTTCCATGAGCATTATCCCACAGCTATTCGTTTCCACGGGGAGCATCGTATGAACGACCAGTCGTTTATGCACTCCATAGTACCTGTCATCAGATGGGTCGACGACAGACAAGAGGGTAGGGTGCGTCCGATCATCTATATCGATATAAATACCCTTAAAGACAAGTGGGGCAAGCCTAACAGTTCCTCGCAGAAGACTATCCGTACGCTACTGGAGACCTATCAGCTGTATTTTGTGGCTCCTGCTCCTGCCGAGGCGAGGTCCTATGCTGATGTCAATGCCTGGCTGTATGAGTATGTCAACGTACCAGCTTGGGGGCATACTGTCTTTACCAATCAGAAGCCGTTGCTTTATGGCGATTACCTTATTGAGATGGAGAAGACAGAGGGCATGGCGACACTGATACAGTTTGGCAGCGATACCTTCAAGACGTGGGATGATATAGCAGCCTACTTCGAAAGACTCGGTGGGCAGTGATCTATAGGCTGTTTGCTGCTTCCTTTGCAATGGCCTGTGCTACGGTGTAGGCGGTGGTCCAGGCAGCCTGGAAGTTGAAGCCTCCCGTGATGCCGTCGATGTCGAGCACCTCGCCAGCGAAGTAGAGATGGGGCACGTAGCGACTCTCTAAGGTGGAGGGGTTGATGGATGAGAGTGATATGCCGCCACAGGTGACGAACTCATCCTTGAAAGGTGCACGTCCGGCGATCTGATATAGATCTCCTCCGCTGAGCATATTGGCCAGGCGCTGGCGTTCTTTTTGGTTGAGCGTCCCCCATCGTGTGTTGCTGCGTTGTCCAAGACATTTCTGCAGGAGGTATGTCCACAGACGTGAGGGAAGTCTGCCGGGAGCAATCGTCTGGAGTTGCTTCTGAGGATAATGGACGATGATATCGTTGAGTTCTTCCATCACCTCTATGTCACGCGAGCCTGTCCAGTTGACGGTCAATGGTGCCTGATACAGGCATTCTGCCAGATGGCGGGCGGCATAACTCGACAATTTGAGGATGGCTGGGCCGCTCATTCCCCAATGAGTGATAAGCAGTGGGCCCTCGGCACGTAGTTTAGTGCCAGGAATCATGGCCGTAGCACCTTCCACCACAGTACCCATCAGAGCCAGTAAGGCTTCGTCCTTTATCTGGAACGTGAACAGCGACGGTACGGGCTGCTCTATCTCATGTCCTTTGTCGGTGAGCCATCGTAGTCCTTCTGCCTTGGGGGAGCCGCCTGTGGTGACGGCTATGAAGTCGTAATCGCTGAGGGTATCGAGGGACTCGACCTTTGAGTCAGTCTTTATCTCAATGCCGTGCCTGCGGACTTCATAGAGGAAGGAATTGATGATGGTGTGCGAGTCCTGTGACAAGGGAAAGACACATTGGTCGTCCTGAGTCACAAGTCTCACGCCGTGACGCTCAAACCACTCATAGGCATCGTGTTGAGAAAAACCTTTCATCAGTCGTTTCATCAGTCGGTGACCACGTGGATAGACAGTCGAGAGGTCCTTGACTTCTGCAAACGAGTTGGTACAGTTGCAACGTCCACCACCAGACACCTCTACCTTTGCCAGCACCCGTTTGCCGCGTTCAAAGATGGTCACTTCCATTTTTGGATAAAGTTCCTTCAGGTTGATGGCCAGGAAGAATCCTGCCGCCCCGCCACCGATGATGGCTGTGCGCAGGGGTAATGATGGTTGAATGGTGCCTTTTTCTGACTGTTGCATAGTTGTGAAAGGGCTTTCTTGTCGGCAAAGGTACAAAAAATCCCCAAATCTTTTGGTGTTTTGCAACCTTATTTGTACTTTTGTACCCGAAAACGACAATAAATATTATTAATCATTAAAACATTTTTGACTTATGAAGAAGTATCTTGCAGAAATGGTAGGCACAATGGTGCTCGTGTTGATGGGCTGCGGTGTCGCAGTCAGTTTAGGTTGTGACCCCGTAAACAACATCCCCGCTGTGGTAGGAACGGCCTTCGCCTTCGGACTTGCCGTGGTGGCAATGGCTTATACTATTGGTGGTATCAGTGGCTGTCACATCAATCCGGCCATTACCCTCGGCGTATTCCTTAGTGGAAAGATGAGTGCCAAGGACTGTGGCATGTATATGCTCTTCCAGGTGATAGGTGCTTTCATCGGTAGTTTGTTGCTGTTCATCCTCACGGAGAATGTTCCAGGACTGGAGGGAACAGGTGCCAACGACTTGCAGGCCAATGTCTCCGTGCTTGGCGGTTTGCTGGCTGAGATTATCTTCACTTGTGTGTTTGTGCTCGTGGTGCTGGGTGCTACATCCAAGACCAACGGTGCCACCAACAATTTTGCAGGTCTGGCCATCGGTCTCTCGCTGATTCTTGTCCATCTGGTATGTATCCGCTATACCGGCACCAGCGTGAACCCCGCCCGCAGTATCGCTCCCGCCATTTTCCAGGGAGGAACAGCGCTGGCTAACCTTTGGATCTTCATCATCGGCCCGTTTGTAGGTGGAGCCTGTGCTGCAGGTATCTGGAAGCTGATTGAACCATCAGAGAAGTAACCCATAAAACATACTCATAATATACCCATCCTTGATCTTTGAAAGGGTGGGTTGTTTTTGTCCCCTTTCGTTTGTTAAAGTGAAGGGTTAAAAAAGGATTAATTTGTTTAATTATCTCGAAGAATTGGATATTTTGCTCTATTAACACAAAAAAAATGTCTATAACGTTTTTCTGTTTCAGAAAAAGTCCGTACCTTTGCAACTGAAAAGACAAGACAAATGTTTAAGGAAATGAGAATAAAGACATTGTTATTGGCGGGTCTCATGGTTTGGGGGCCTGCAAGTTTGAGTGCCCAGAAGAAGTGGTCACTGCAGGACTGCATTGACTATGCAATGGAGAACAACATCACCCTGAAGAAGTCGAAATTGCAGAAACAGAGTGCGACGGAGGATTTGAAGGGTGCTAAGGCGGCATTGCTGCCCACCGTGAGTGCCTCGACGAACCAAAGCGTAGGTTATCAGCCTTGGAAGGACAGCGGTATCGCCACTGTGACCAATGGAACGGTTAACACCAAGGTTGATAAGACCTCTTACAACGGCAGTTATTCGTTGAGCGGACAATGGACGGTTTGGAATGGCGGACGTAATACGAACACCATCAAATTGGACCAGATAGCCGAGCAGCAGGCTGAACTCTCCGCCCAGGAAACGGCCAACAGCATCCAGGAGCGTATCGCGCAGATCTTCACACAAATCTTATATCTGGATGAGAACGTGAAAGTGAATGAGCAGACGCTGGAGACAAGTCTGAAGAATGAGGAGCGCGGACGCGAGATGGTGAACGTGGGTAAGATGTCGAAAGCTGATCTGGCCCAACTCTCTGCGCAGCGTGCCAATGACGAGTATTCAATTGTGGAGGTAAGGAGCCAGTTGGAGAACTACAAGTTACAGTTGAAGCAGCTTCTGGAGATTACCGACGAGACACCGTTTGATGTGGCAGTGCCAGAGATCAGCGATGAACAGATACTTGCTGAGATCCCCGGCCTGCAGACGGTATATGAGCAGGCTCTGTTGACTCGTCCTGAGATCGAGCGGTCGCAACTTGCCATCAAGAGCAGTGACGTGAGTCTGAGTCTCGCCAAGGCAGGATGGATGCCTAATGTCAGTGTGAATGGTGGTCTCAGTACATCGACGAACTCCCTGAGCAATATGGGATGGGGATCGCAGTTCAAGAGCAATGTGAACTCATCGCTGGGTCTTGGTGTGAGCATGCCCATCTATGACGGACGTTCGACGAAAACATCGGTGAACAAGGCGAAGATCCAACAGCTACAGGCACAACTCGACCTGCAGGATCAGCAGAAGACACTTTACTCGGACATTCAGCAGTTCTGGCTGAATGCTTGGACGAATCAGCAGAAGTATCAGGCTGCCAAGAGCAGTGTGGAGAGTGCCCAACAGAGCTACGACCTGTTGTCGGAGCAGTTTCGTCTGGGACTTAAGAACATCGTGGAACTGATGTCGGGCAAGGATAAGCTGCTCTCGTCACAGCAGAATCAGCTGCAGTCGAAGTATCAGACACTCTACAATCAGCAGATGTTGCAGTTCTACGCCAAAGGTGAAATGAATCAATAGGACAATATAAAAATTTTAAAAGATATGAAGAAAATTGGAAAGAAAGGATGGATAGCCATTGGCGTAGTCGCCGTGATTATTATTGCATGGTTCCTCCTAAGGGGTGGGAAGAAAGAAGATAAGGTGTCGTTTGAAACCGCTAAGGTGGAGAATACGAGCATCCACACAAGCATTACGGCTACGGGAACCATCGAGCCTGTAACCTCGGTGACCGTGGGTACGCAGGTGTCAGGTATCGTGTCGAAGCTCTATGTAGACTACAATTCGATCGTGAAGAAGGGTCAGGTCATTGCCGAACTGGATCGTACGAACCTGATCAGTGAGTTGAACACGGCGAGGGCCAACCTCTCGAGTGCCCAGAGCACGGCTGCCTATGAACTCTCGAATTTTAATAGGTATAAGACGCTCTATGAAAAGGGATTGGTGAGTGCTGATGAGTTCGAGAGTGCCCAGCTGTCGTATCTGAAGGCGAAGGAGCAGGTGAACACCTCACGCGAGAGTGTACAGAAGGCACAGACGAATCTGGGTTATGCAACGATTACCTCACCCATTGACGGTGTGATCCTCTCGAAGAGTGTAGAGGAGGGTCAGACGGTGGCTGCTTCGTTCAACACACCTGAGCTCTTCGTGATTGCACAGGACTTGACGGACATGCGTGTGATTGCCGACATCGACGAGGCTGACATCGGTGGTGTGAAAGAGGGCCAGCGTGTAAGCTTCACGGTGGATGCCTTCCCAGAGGATACCTTCGAGGGACAGGTGACACAGGTGCGCCAGGAGGCGACGACGGAGAGTAATGTGGTGACTTACGAGGTGGTGATCTCAGCTCCCAACAACGACCTGAAGCTGAAGCCCGGTCTGACGGCTAACGTGACAATCTACACGATGGAGAAGAACGACGTGCTCGCCGTGCCCGCCAAGGCACTGCGCTTCATACCCAACGAGGCACTGCTGAAGAAGGGCGAGACCATTGAAGACTGTGAGGGCGCCCATAAACTCTGGACGAAAGAGGGAACGGTGTTCAAGGCTCACAAGGTGGAAGTCGGTACGACGAACGGTATTATGACGGAGATCACGGGTGGTATCGATGCTGGTACGGAAGTTTTGGCTGACTTCGAGATCAGCAGTGGCATGCCCCAGATGGAACAGCAGCAGGGTGGTAACCCCTTCATGCCACGTCCTGGTAACAGAAACAATAATAACAACAAGAGCGGACAGAGCGGAAACTCCGCTCCCCCAAGACAGTAATGACTATGGCAGACGACAATAGAAAAGTAGTCATCGAGCTGCAGAACGTGAAGCGATACTTCCAGGTGGGCTCAGAGACTGTGAAGGCCCTGAGGGGTGTCTCGTTCAAGATCTACGAGGGCGAGTTCGTCACTATACAGGGAACGTCGGGCTCTGGCAAGTCTACGCTGCTGAACCAGTTGGGCTGCCTCGACACACCCACCTCGGGTGAGTATTACCTCGACGGCATCAGCGTGCGTACGATGTCTAAGACTAAGCGGGCCCGTCTGCGTAACAGGAAGATCGGCTTTGTATTCCAGAGTTATAACCTGTTACCGAAGACGACAGCCCTGGAGAATGTGGAGTTGCCATTGATGTACAATTCCGAGATATCCGCCTCAGAACGCAGGGAGAAGGCCATCAAGGCCCTGCAGGCCGTGGGATTAGGTGACCGTATGTACCATAAGTCGAACCAGATGTCGGGTGGTCAGATGCAACGCGTCGCCATCGCCCGGGCATTGGTGAACGATCCAGCCGTGCTGTTGGCCGACGAGGCTACAGGTAATCTGGACACCCGTACTTCCTTCGAGATGCTCGTGCTGTTCCAGCAACTCTATAAGCAAGGTAACACCATCATCTTCGTAACCCATAACCCGGAGATTGCTGAGTATGCCAGCCGTAACATCAACCTTCGCGACGGAAAGATTCGCGAGGATACAGTCAATACGAACATCAAGTCGGCTGCTGAGGCCCTCGCTAAACTGCCGGCTCCTCAAGACGATTAATCAGTAAATAAGATAGAATGAATATTTTAAATCTTTTTAAGGTAAGCCTGAAGGCGGTAGCGAACAACAAGATGCGTTCCTTCCTTTCCATGCTGGGTATCATTATTGGTGTGGCAGCTGTCATCATTATGATGAGTATCGGACAGGGTTCGAAGGAGAGTATCCGTGCCGAACTCTCCACGATGGGTACCAACTTGCTGACCATCCGTCCGGGTGCAGATATGCGTGGTGGTGTGCGTCAGGACCCATCGTCGATGCAGACGCTGAAGATGGCGGACTACGAACGCATCGTGCGCGAGAAGAAGTTTGTCACGAAGGTGTCGGCAGAGGTGACTGCCAGCGGTCAGGCCATCTATGGTAATAACAATACCAATGCCTCGATGTATGGTGAAAGCGTGGACTATCTCGACATCAAGCAGTGGCCCGTTGAGGAAGGTGAGTGCTTTACGGAAGAGGACATCAAGAAAGCTGCAAAAGTGGTGGTGGTAGGAACCACCATCGTTAAGGAACTCTTCGGCGAACATACCGACCCCATCGGCAAGACTATCCGTTTCAAGAGTATTCCCATGCGCATCATAGGTGTGTTGAAATCGAAAGGCTACAACTCGTGGGGAATGGATCAGGACAATGTGATCATTGCTCCCTTTACGACGGTGATGAAGCGTATTGCAGCACAGACCTATTTTTCAAGTATTGTCTGCTCGGCAGTGACAGAAGAACTGTCGGATGCTGCTATCGAGGAACTCACCCAGATACTGCGCGACAACCACAAGTTGAAGGAGGATGCCGATGATGACTTTACCATCCGTTCCCAGGCAGAGATGATGGAGACGATGTCGAGCACGATGGACACAGTGACCATCATCCTCGTGGTGGCTGCCGCATTCTCATTACTGGTGGCGGGTATAGGTATTATGAATATCATGCTCGTTTCGGTGACGGAGCGTACGAAGGAGATAGGTCTTCGTATGGCCGTTGGTGCCACAGGACCTGTCATCTCTCTGCAGTTCCTCATTGAGTCAGTACTTATATCGGTGACGGGAGGACTGATAGGTGTCCTTGTCGGGATAGGCGTCAGTGCGTTTGTCTCTTCGTTCGGCATGCCGTCGAGCGTGCCGGCATGGAGTATCTATGTGTCGTTCCTCGTATGCGTGTTCATCGGTGTGCTCTTCGGCTATATCCCAGCTCAGAAGGCTGCCAACATGGATCCGATTGAGGCCATAAGGCATGAGTGATGTTTTGAAAATAGTGTTTAGTGTTGAGTGCCAATGATTAACAAAAGGTTAAAGCAGTTCTTGCACATCGCGTTCTGGGCATATATGTTCTTGTCTCCCATGCAGTTTATGAGAGGTACGGGCATGCCTATGACCCAGTATTGGATGAACTGTATGGGACAGTTGTTGATGATGGTGATGTTCTACCTCAACTATCTATGGCTGACGCCGCGCTATTTCGTGGAGGGTAAGCATCGCTACTTCCTGATGATTAACACCCTGCTCGTCGTCTGCTTTGTGATATTCCTGCACTACTGGAGTGATCTGACGCATACGATATTCGTGCGTAGTGCCTCGATTGTCAGACATCCCGATGCCATTGACGAGATATTTTACTATGTCCGTGACTTCGTGAATCTGTCAATCTTTGCCACTGCGGGAACTAGTATTGCCTTGGCGTCGCGGTGGTTCTGGGCCGACAATGCCCGCAAGTTGGCTGAAAATGCACGCGTAAAAGCAGAGACGGCACAGGTGAAGGCAGAGTTGACTAGTCTGCGCTCACAGATTAATCCGCATTTTCTGCTGAACACGCTTAATAACATCTATGCACTGACGGCCTTTGACCAACAGCGGGCACAGGATGCTGTGATGCAACTCTCGAAAATGCTGCGACACATGCTCTATGACAATCAGCAGGAGAGCGTTAAGCTGAGTGAGGAGAAGACGTTCCTGGAGAACTACGTCAACCTGATGAAGATACGCTTACCACAGACGGTTGATGTGCAGTTCAACGCTGACCTCCGCGATCCGGACAAGCGTGTGGCTCCACTACTGTTCATCTCGCTTGTGGAGAATGCCTTCAAGCATGGCATATCACCTACTAATGACAGCTTTGTACATATTACGATGAAGCAGCCCGAGGAGGATACACTTTTAGTGACTATTGAGAATTCCAATTATCCGAAGACGGAGAGCGACCGTAGTGGCCACGGCGTGGGTCTGCAGCAGGTGCAACGACGACTCGACCTTGCCTATAGCGAAAAGTACGAATGGACAAAGGGCGTCTCCAAAGATAGAAAAACGTATTATTCCAATATAAAGATTAAGTTATGACAATTACATGTGCTATTATTGATGACGAGCCTCTGGCAGCAGGTCTGTTGGAGAGTTACGCTAGGAAAACTCCTTATCTGGAACTTGTAGGAACATACAATAGTGCCATCATGGCAATGAAGGATCTCCGCGAGAGCCCTGTACAGTTGCTCTTCCTAGACATCCAGATGCCAGAACTTAGCGGCATCGAGTTCGCAAAAATCCTTCCTAAGGATACCAGGATAATCTTCACCACAGCCTTCCCACAGTATGCCATCGAAGGTTATAAAGTGAACGCGCTGGACTATCTGCTGAAACCTATCTCGTATGATGATTTCCTGAAGTCAACAGACAAAGCTCTTGAGTGGTTCTCTGTTCTGACAAAACAGGATATTTATCGCCGCGATCGTTTCATGTTTGTGAAGACAGATTATAAGTTACAGCGAATCAGTTTGGACGATATATTGTATATAGAAGGCCTTAAGGATTATGTACGTTTCTACCTGAAAAATGGTGAGAAGGTGATGTCATTGATGTCGATGAAGAAACTTGAAGAGTACCTGCCTAAGCCGGAGTTTCTCCGTACCCATCGTTCCTTCATCGTTCACATGACGGAAACGCCGCTTGTGGACCGCTTCCGCATCGTGTTTGGCGAGAATCTCATCCCTATTTCGGATAACTATAAGGAGGAAGTGCAGAACTACTTCGATCAGCACACATTGGTATAGTGGGTAGTGAATAGTGAGTAATGAATAGTGAAGAGTGAAAAGTGGGTTTTGCAAAAGAACATCCCAAAGGAAGATTATTTGCAAATTATTATTAAAAAACATTCTGTCTCCTAAAAACTATTCACTATTTACTATTCACTATTCGCTAAAAATAGTTACCTTTGCAGTCGATTTAATAGGTTATTATTCATTTTAAACTTATAAATTATGGTAAACTACAAGGATTTAGGTCTCGTGAATACCCGCGAGATGTTCAAGAGAGCAGTAGCAGGTGGCTATGCTATCCCCGCTTTCAACTTCAACACCATGGAGCAGATGCAGGCCATCGTTATGGCTGCCGTTGAGACAAAGTCTCCCGTTATCATGCAGGTGTCGAAGGGTGCCCGTAACTATGCTAACGGCACGATTCTCCGCTATATGGCTGAGGGTGCTGTTGCTTATGCTAAGGAACTGGGTTGTGAGCATCCTGAGATCGTGCTGCACCTCGATCATGGTGACAGTTTCGAGCTCTGTAAGGAGTGTATCGACAATGGTTTCTCATCAGTGATGATCGACGGTTCTTCTCTGCCTTATGAGGAGAATATCGCTTTGGCTAAGAAGGTTGTTGACTATGCTCACCAGTTCGACGTGACTGTTGAGGCTGAGCTCGGTGTGCTCGCTGGTGTTGAGGACGAGGTTGCTGCTGCAGAGTCTCACTACACCAAGCCCGAGGAGGTTATTGACTTCTCTACCCGTACAGGTTGCGATTCTCTGGCTATCTCTATAGGTACTTCTCATGGTGCTCACAAGTTCACTCCCGAGCAGTGCACACTGGTGAATGGCGTGCTTGTTCCGCCCCCATTGGCATTCGACATCCTGCACGAGATTGAGAAGAAGCTCCCCGGCTTCCCCATCGTGCTCCACGGTTCTTCTTCAGTTCCTATGGAAGAGGTCAACACCATCAACCAGTACGGTGGTCACCTCGAGGCCGCTATCGGTATCCCCGAGGAGCAGCTGCGTGAGGCTTCGAAGAGCGCTGTCTGCAAGATCAACATCGACTCCGATTCTCGTTTGGCCATGACTGCTGCTATCCGCAAGCACTTGGCTGAGCATCCTGGAGACTTCGATCCTCGTCAGTATCTGAAGCCCGCTCGCGAGAACATGAAGAAGATGTACATCCACAAGATTGTGAATGTGCTCGGTTCTGATGGCAAACTTGCTGAGTAAGCGATTGTTTTAGTAAAAATAAATGGGTTCCAAACTTGGAACCCATTTATTATAATGTTATCTTGGTTGCTCGGCATCCAGACGCTCTATAGCGCCTGATATGGGATTAAGCCATAGATGGGTGGTGTAATGTTTGTTGAAGAGTGCACCACTGAGTAGTTCCACGTTGCCGAACTGTCCTGCAGGAAAATCATTTGAGATAAGTACAGCCTGGCTGTCTGACACACTTGAACGCAGACGGCCAGGAACGTTTACAAAGATACCATACATCGGTTTCAGCTTCTTCTTTGGATCAACAGACTCTGGTAGAGGTACAGTCCTGAGGTTCTCTATATTTATATAATAAGGTACGCCCGCGAAGTCATCTTTATCTACGAGACCAAGTTTTTTTGAGAAGCGGAATAGAATCTCATGATTAATGTTATTCTCGGGTATGATAGTAAAGACCTGTTCAACAGTATCCTTGATTAATGATCCTGTGAAGAGACTGGTAAGAGCACGGTCCTGCACGTCGAGTTGGTTGAGCATCAAGCGCAGTTGCTCACCGTCCTTGGGCATGTTGTCTGCCTGTCCTCGTACGAGCATACTACGGCTCTCGCGTATTTCGTAGATATCCTGCGCCGTCAGTTCAGCCATCTTGGCAGTACTTCCTGCGGACAAGGTTTCCTCATTCATGTACTGACGTGGATTTAGCATAGAAGTAGGTGCAGAGAGGTGAGAGGTGTGAGAATTGTTTTGTATTAGAGCGTGGTCTTTTGCTTCGTCGTTGGTATTGATTCCAAGCAGGATTCCATTGTCGGAGAGTCGGACATTGGCTGCAGAGGTCTTGGGATCGAACTTTACCGCATAGCGCTTGGCGGTATCAGCCACAGCGATGGCTTCCTGACGAATTGCGGTGATGCGGTAACTGACATCTGGGCTGGGGGATACGTCTTTGATACGCAGATAGCGTTCAGCATATAGACAAAAGTCACCTGGTGTATAGGTCGTCTTCTCAACCTGTATGGTGATGTTGACTGCTGTTTTAGGCAGGAAATACACGGCACCCTCGGCAGTAACACCTGGCTGGTAGATGCTGCTGACGGTCTGCGCCTCTAAAGAAAGAAATGAGAACTGAAGAGTGAATAGTGTTAGCAACACTCTTTTGCATATCTTGGTAATCATCTATAAACAATAAACTTTAAAATACTATTCATTAACTCGTTTAAAGGCATAGGGCAGGTATTGAATGAGGTCGCTGGCAATCACGCTCTCTTGACCAAGGTCACGGGCAGCGATGTCACCGGCGAGACCATGGAGATACATGCCGACTATACAAGCATCTTCTTGCTTGTAGCCACGGGCAAGCAGTCCCGTGATGATGCCAGTAAGCACGTCTCCGCTACCTGCAGTGGCCATACCTGCATTACCAGTGGTGTTAAATACGATATGTCCGTCGGGAAGGCAGAGTGAGGTGTGATGGCCTTTCAATAGTACGTAGGCCTGTAACCGTTCTGCCAGATCTCGTGCCTTCATCAGTCGTTCAAAACTGTCTGAACTTGCTCCCTCGAGTCTGTCGAACTCTTTGGGATGAGGCGTCAGGATGATACCCTTGGGTAATTGTTGTAGCCATGCACGATGGTTGGCTAGGATATTAATGGCATCTGCATCTGCCACAAGCGGGCACTGGGTACGTCGCAGTTGCGCAATGATGGCAATGGCTGTCTGTTCGCTGGTGCCCAGTCCTGGACCGATACCAACAGCATTGAAATCTTCCGTGTCGACGGCTTCGGAGAAGGTTGTTTCTTCACGGTCAAACTGAAGCACTGCTTCTGGAACTCCAATTTGCATAATCAGGTAGTTGCGCTTTGGAGTGTGAGTGGTCACCCGTCCTGCTCCTACACGCAGACATGCCTTTGTGGCGAGTACCGATGCTCCCCCCATACCATAACTGCCCGCGATGATAAGGGCGTTGCCCATCTTTCCCTTATGAGCAAAGGGATCTCGTGGCAACAGTCTTTGGCGGATATCACTTTCCTCAAGAAGGGTGTAGTTGGCATCGATCTTGTCGGTACCTTCCTTGCTCAATCTTATGTCGAGAACTTTGAGCTGTCCTATGAATACTTGGTTTTCTGGGAATAGGAAAGACAGTTTCTGATGTTGGAGTGTGAGTGTTTGGTCTGCACGAATGATATTGGCTCGGACATTATATGTATTGTCTTCTGTCATGAGCCCTGACGGCATGTCAATGCTGACGACTTTCGATGGTGATGCGTTGATGTATTTCACCAACGAAGCGAATCCACCTGCCAGCGGTTTGTTCAGCCCAGAACCGAAGAGTCCGTCAATGACAAGTGTGTCGGCCTCGAGTTGTGGAGGTTCAAACTCCTGTGTCACCTCGATAAGTGCCTTTGAGCGTTTCTCTATGAGACGCTTTTTGTTGGTGGCACAGTCTTCGGAGAGGTGTCCGGAGATGTTGAACAGATAAGCCGTTACGTCATAGTTGCGGTCAAGAAGCATACGTGCCACCGCTAGGGCATCGCCTCCGTTGTTGCCGGGGCCTGCAAAGACGATAAAGTGGGCTGTACTGCTCCAGTCTTCGGTAATAGCCTGGGTAAGCGTCTTCGCGGCACGTTCCATCAGTTCAATAGACTTGATCGGCTCGTTTTCAATTGTATATTTGTCCAGTTCGTGGATCTGGACACTCGTAAAAATCTTCATAATGGTGCAAAGGTAGGAAAAAGATTTGGTGATTCCAAAAAAAAACTGTACTTTTGCAAAAAATTAGTGCATTCTTCCTATGAACAGTATTAAAATCAACGACAGAAGTTTCCGTGTGTCTATAACAGAGACAGAAATCAAAAACCGTATCAAGTCGCTGGCAGCTGATATCAGTGCGGATATGGAAGGTAAAAATCCACTCTTCTTGGCAGTGCTAAACGGTGCGTTTATCTTCGCTGCAGACCTTATGCGCGAGATGACTATTCCTTGTGAGATATCGTTTGTGAAACTCGCCTCTTATCAGGGCACTACCTCGACAGGAAAAATCCAGGAGGTGTTCGGCATTAATGAGGATCTGACAGGACGAGCGGTCATCATTGTGGAGGATATTGTGGAGAGTGGTCAGACGATGAAGAATATGATAGAGTCGCTTGGCACCCGGAATCCTGCTTCGGTTCAAATATGCACTTTGTTCTTTAAACCTGACAAATTGAAAGAAGAGTTGACGCTCGATTATGTGGCTTTCCGTATACCCGATGATTTTATCGTAGGCTATGGTCTGGACTACGATCAGGCAGGACGAGGTCTGAAGGATGTCTATTCGATTATTGATTGAAATAATAATTCTAAATGGTATGAAAAATATTGTGATTTTCGGTGCCCCGGGCTCAGGCAAGGGCACACAGAGCGACAAATTGATTGAGAAATATGGGCTGAACCATATCTCTACGGGTGACGTACTCAGAGCAGAGATCAAGAATGGAACGGAACTGGGTAAGACGGCCAAAAGCTTCATTGACAATGGTCAGTTGATTCCAGATGACCTGATGGTAAGCATCCTTGCTTCTGTATACGATTCTTTTGGTCGTGAGCATAAGGGCGTAATCTTCGACGGTTTCCCACGCACCATCCCACAGGCAGAGGCTCTGAAGAAGATGCTCGATGAACGTGGCGACAAAGTGGCAGCAATGATTGAACTCGACGTACCGGAGGATGAACTGATGAAACGTCTCATTCTTCGTGGTCAGCAGAGCGGACGTGCTGATGACAACGAGGAAACCATTAAGAAGCGCCTTGTCGTTTACCACTCCCAGACTCAGCCGCTCATAGAGTGGTATAAACAGGAGGGTATCCGCTATCATATCAATGGCTTGGGTGAACTCGATCGCATTTTCGATGACATCTGTGCAGTAATTGACAATATCTAGTCAGACTAGTTAGACTAGTAATACTAGTATGGATTCTAATTTCGTTGACTACGTAAAGATTTTATGCCGCTCCGGAAAGGGTGGCAAAGGCTCTATGCACCTCAAACATGTCAAGTACAATCCCAATGGAGGTCCTGACGGTGGTGATGGTGGCAAGGGTGGGAGCATTATTCTGCGTGGCAACCATAATTATTGGACGCTGCTTCACTTGAGGTACGAGCGTCATATCTTTGCGGAACACGGCGGTAACGGAGGCAAGGACAAGTGTCACGGTACTGACGGCAAGGATGTGTATATTGACGTTCCCTGTGGTACGGTGGTCTATAATGCCGAGACAGGCAAATATATCTGTGATGTTACCAGTGACGGACAGGAAGTGCTGTTGTTGAAAGGAGGACGTGGCGGGCTGGGTAATTTCCAGTTCCGCAGTGCCACGAATCAGGCACCTCGCTATGCACAGCCAGGTGAACCGATGCAGGAGATGACCGTCATCCTTGAGTTGAAGCTTTTGGCAGATGTCGGCTTGGTGGGTTTCCCCAATGCTGGCAAGTCCACATTGGTTTCTACCCTATCGAATGCCCGTCCTAAGATTGCCAACTATCCCTTTACTACGATGGAGCCTTCATTAGGTATTGTGGGCTATCGCGATAACAAGTCGTTCGTCATGGCTGATATCCCAGGTATCATTGAAGGAGCGTCTGAGGGTAAGGGCCTCGGATTGCGCTTCTTGAGGCATATCGAGCGCAACTCCCTGCTGCTGTTCATGGTGCCGGGTGATACTGATGATATCAAACGCGAATACGAGATTCTGCTCAACGAACTGCGACAGTTCAATCCCGAAATGCTTGACAAACATCGTGTGTTAGCGGTTACAAAATGTGACTTGCTTGATGATGAACTAATAGAGATGCTTCGCGATACATTGCCTGAAGACATTCCTATAGTGTTTATCTCTGCAGTCACGGGTTTCGGACTTGAGGAACTGAAAGATGTGCTTTGGCGGGAATTGAATGCCGAGAGCAATAAGTTGGCGTCGGTACTGTCTGAGGACACGCTTGTGCACCGTGATAAGGATATGAGCCGATTTGCTGAGGAGTTGGCCGATGAAGGTGAGTATGAAGACATCGAATATATCGATGAGGATGAGATAGAAGACCTTGAGGACTTCGAATACGAGAAAGAAGACGAGGAACAGACATAACGCAAGTATTTTTACCAAATTAAAAAAATATTTCAATTTTATAACTTTATATCGATTCTTTTTATTAATTTTGCGGCAAGAAACAGATAATTCGGCTTAGCCGATACATTAATTAATTAAACATTACCAAATTCTATGCAGAAAAGATTGTTTTTGCTAGTTGTTGCGCTGCTGACGCTTACGTTGTCGGCTGTAGCACAAATCACTACTTCCAGCATGGCTGGTAAGGTGACTTTCGATGATGCTAATGGCGAGGAAGTCATTGGTGCTACTGTTGTGGCTCTGCACGAGCCTTCCGGAACTCGTTACACAGCAGTGACAAACGCATCAGGTCTCTTTACGATTCAGGGTATGCGTACCGGAGGTCCTTATGAGGTGACAGTGTCTTACATCGGCTATCAGCCGAGGGTGGTCAAAGGAGTTGTTCTCCAACTCGCTGAGACTTACAACTTGGCGGTATCTATTTCTGAGGACGCTACTCAACTTGCAGAGGTTGTGGTGAGCGGCAGGGCTTCGAAGTTCGCTGCTGAGAAGACGGGTGCTTCTACTAATATCACGAGTGCCCAGATCACCAACATGCCGACCGTTTCGCGTAGCATTACGGACTTTACCCGTCTGTCTCCTTATGGAGGTAACGGCATGAGTTTTGCTGGTGCTGATGGACGTACAGCCAACTTCACGGTCGACGGTGCTAACTTTAACAACAATTTCGGTTTGTCAGCAGGCCTTCCTGGTGGTGGTAACCCGATTTCTATCGATGCTATTGAAGAACTGCAGGTGGTTGTATCGCCTTATGACGTGCGTCAGACCAATTTCATCGGTGGTGGTGTGAATGCCATTACAAAGTCTGGTACGAACACTTTCAAGGGCACGGCTTATATCTATCACCAGAACGAGAATATGCAGGGTGACGCTGTCTATCACAACCAGATTAATGGAGCCCGTGAGAAGGATCGCACGACCACCTACGGATTTACCCTTGGAGGCCCGATTATCAAGGACAAACTGTTCTTCTTCGTCAATGGTGAAATGGTGCAGATCCCGAGTGTGGTAAACCGCTGGCAGGGTGCCGATGAGGACAACCCCGCTGATCCCGAGAACTATATTTCACGCACGACGAAGGCCGACCTTCAGGCAGTTTCTGACTACGTAGCCAGCAAGTTTGGCTATAACACTGGAAGCTACACAAGTTTCCCCGCTGACAAGAGCAACTACAAGATCTTGGCCCGTATCGACTGGAATATCACAGACAGACATCATCTGGCTCTGCGCTATAACTACACCAAGAACCGCAACTGGAGTTCTCCTAACGCTTCTTCGATGGACGGTGGCGCCCGTATGGCTGATGCCCGTATGTCTAAGTCTTCCATGTCGTTCGCCAACTCCATGTATGCTATGGACAACGTCGTACACTCGTTTACCTTCGACTTGAACAGCCGCTTCACCGATAAACTGTCGAACCAGTTGCTGTTTACTTACTCGAAGCTCGACGATATCCGTGATTCCGAGTCGGCAGCCTTCCCTCATATCGATATCACGAAGGATGGTAATAACTATATGGCTCTGGGTTATGAACTGTTCACATGGAACAACGCTGTACACAACACGATCTGGAATATCAAGGACGACGTGACTTACTATATGGACACCCATAAGTTCACTGCTGGTATCAGCTTTGAGCACCAGATGGCTGACAATATGTATATGCGTAACGGTACGGGATATTATCGTTTCAACGCCACTGATGCTATGTGGGAGAACGGCGTGTTGAATCCCGCGCTTCTCTTCAACAGCGATCCTGAAATTGTGGCCCTGACTTATGGATACGACGGTAAGGAGGATCCTGCTGCCCGTGTACAGTTCAACAAGCTTGGTATTTATCTGCAGGATGATTGGAACATCCTCGACAATCTGAAGCTGACACTCGGTCTGCGTATTGACGGATTGTTCTTCAATAACGATGACCTGATGACTAATAAGGCCATCTATGACCTCGATTACAATGGTCAGCACATTGACACAGGCAAGTGGCCTGATTCCAGTTTAACCTTCTCACCGCGTTTCGGTTTCACCTGGGATGTATTTGGTGACAAGTCTCTGAAGGTACGTGGCGGTTCCGGTCTCTTCTCCGGACGTCTGCCTCTTGTGTTCTTCACCAACATGCCCACAAACTCTAATATGGTGCAGTATAAGGGTATCTGGAATGCCACGGGTAAGAATAGCGGTAAGCAGACTGATATGTCGCAGTTTGCGGGCAACATCATGACTGGTAACACTCTTCGCGATTATGTGATTGCTCACGGACTCGGTCCCCAGACCATCAAGCCAGAGGATGGTGAAGCCGGTTCTGCCATCAATGCCGTGAACCCCAACTTCAAGATGCCACAGGTTTGGAAGACCTCTATTGCAGTCGACTATCAGATTCCAACATCGTTCCCGTTTACCGCTACGCTTGAGGCTATTTTCAATAAAACCATCAACGCAGTCTGTATCTCCGACTGGAGCATCAAGGATGTAGGTGGTTTCGCCCGTCTGAACGGTGCCGACAACCGTGCCCTCTATCAGGATTTCAAATATATGTACACGAATGCTGCAGGCAAGACGGTACAAATGCCTAACGCCTTCGTGCTCGACAATACGTCGAAAGGTTACGGCTGGACCTTTAATGCCACCCTCAATGCACAGCCAGCAGAGTGGGTTAGTCTGATGGCTGCCTATACCCACACTGTCAGCAGGGAGAAAACTGGTATGCCTGGTAGTGATGCTTCTTCTGCATTCACCTACATTCCCTGTGCACAGGGTCCGAACAACGTTGGTCTGCACAATTCTCAGTACGTTACACCTGATCGCATCGTGGCCAATGCCACTATCCACGACAAGAGCGGCAACCACTATAGCTTGATCTATGAGACCTGGCGCGGCGGTTACAATACTTCTTACCTCGTGAGCAATGATATGAACGGTGATGGCTACCAGTATGATGTGGTCTATGTACCGACAGATGAGCAGGTGGCTAACCGTGAGTTCCGATTCGTTTCTGAAGATGATAAGAACCGCTTCATGGACTTTGTCCACAGCGATGATTACCTGAGCAGCCGCCAGGGCGAATATGCCGAGGCTTACGCTGTCTACTCTCCTTGGGTACACCGTATCGACTTCAGCTACAAACATGACTTCAAACTGGAGTTCGGTAAGACAAAGCACACCCTACAGCTCAGCTTCGATATGAAGAACGTGCTGAACTTCTTCAACAGTGAATGGGGCGTGGCCAAGATTGCAAATCTTGACTACAGCACCGCACCCAGTAGCAGCGTGCAATACTCCCGTATCCTGAAGTATGAGGGTGTAGATGCCGATGGTTATGCCACCTTCTCTACCCCGAAGGCTATCGATGGCAACACTGAAAAGTGGAAGCCTTACAACTCGCTTGGTCAGTGCTGGTATGCTTCTGTCGGTATCAAGTACTTCTTTAACTAAGGTATAAAGGTAAAACAGTAATAAGGTAAAGAATATGAAACTGAAATATTTTATTCCAATCTTTGCAGCCGTTGTGGCTATGTTCACAAGCTGTAATTCAGAGGAAGAGGCAATCTATTTGGACGGCCTGCGCGTGTCGAGCTCATATGTGGCTCTTGACAAGAATGGCGGTTCAGCACAGATCAAAGTGACTGCTGCCGAATCCTGGTCTATCGCTGGTAATGTTCCTGCATGGCTGACCGTCAGTCCTACGAGTGGTGGGGCTGGTGAGACAACCGTATCGTTCACTGCAGATGCTTATGCCGGACGTACGGCTTCGCTGAAGATCACCTCTGGTTACATGACTCAGGAGATCAACGTCATTCAGGGCCTCTCTGAGGTATCCAACGCCACTTGTGCTGAGGTCATCGCCGGTCCTGATGCCAAGACTTATCGTGTGACGGGTACAGTGACGGGTATTGCTAATACCACCTATGGTAACTGGTATATGAATGACGGCACGGGCGAGCTCTATATCTATGGTACACTCGACAAGAGTGGTAAGGACGGACAGAACAACTCCATCGCTGCATGGGGTATCGAGGTTGGTGACGAGCTGACCGTCGAGGGTCCGAAGACGACTTATAATGGTACTGTTGAGTTGGTGAACGTCACAGTTGTCAAGATCAACAAGTCGCTCATCAAGGTCGATTCCCTGAGCATTGGCGGTGAGAAGGTTGACGCTGCTACGCTGCCGCTTGAGGGGGGTGAGGTAACTGCCCATGTCAGCTGCAAGGGCGACGGCATCAATGTAGGCGATCTTCCTGAGTGGCTGGTTATCTCGGCTGTTGGCTCCAAGAGCGTCACCTTCCGTGCCCTGCCTAATGCCGGTGGCGACCGCAGCACGACGGTGACCCTGAAGACCTATAATGGAGGAAAGGAGTATACCTGTCAGTTCCCCATTGCCCAAGCTGGTGCTATCATTGATGCCTCCGTGGCTGAGTTCCTCGCTGCCGAAGTCGGTGATACGCAGTTCCGTTTGCAAGGCGTTATCACAGCCCTCTACGATAGCGACAAGCAGGGCAAGAGCTTCTACCTCAAGGACTTCTCTGGCGAGACACTCGTCTATCGTACCGAGGGCTTCCTCGACACAGGTATCAAGGTGGGTGACGTTGTGCAGCTGACTGGTAAGCGTGGCGCCTATAAGGACAGCCCACAGATGGTAAATGGCACTTGCGAGTTGCTCTATGCCGTGACGCCTGTAACGATTGCCGAGTTCCTCACCATGCCCGACGACAAGAACACCTACTACATGGTGACTGGTACGATCAGCTCACTGCTGGGCAGTAACGGAAAGGAGAACGACTATGGTAACCTCTATATCACCGATGGAACCAACGAACTCTATGTTTATGGTACCTATCCCGGATGGAATGCCCAAGGTGATGCCCGTAAGTTCTTCATTGCCGACAACGGCATTGAGGTAGGCGATGAGATTACTATCATCGGCTACAAGGACACCTACAAGGAGCTTGTTGAGCTCTGTCAGGGCGTATGCTTCTCCTTTAAGAAAGCTAATTAATCGTAAAATCTAATTGGGTTCCCGATACCGACTTCGGTGTCGGGAGCCTTTTTTAATGATTATCAACAACATGAAGATACTATTAATATTCGCTTTCTCCCTTTTAAGTCTCACTTCACTGGCACAGCCCGCTGACATATATTATCAGGCTGCCGACGGCAAGAAAAGTGCGGAACTGAAGACCGCCCTCTTCCAGATTATTGCTCCCCACGCGGTGCAGAGTTATACGCCCGGCGTATGGGAAGCCATCAACAGCTATGATATTCGTGAGGACGGAAAGATATGGGACATCTATTCCGGCATCTCCAACTTCACACCCAAGGAAGATCAGGACAAGGGTGATGACATTGACGAGGAAGGCAAGGTCTACAACCGTGAACATGCTATGCCCAAGAGCTGGTTCAATGAAGGCTCCAGTGCTACCGATTACCCGATGTACACCGATCTTCACCATATCTTCCCTACCGATCGTGCCGTCAATACCTTCCGCTCCAACTATCCCTATGGTGAGTTGGACAAGAGCCGTAACCCTACTAAACAGTCGGCAGACGGTTTCTCGAAGTTCGGCATCTGCGACCCTGCCATCGGCTATACCGTCGTCAATGGTCAGGCCCGTGTGTTCGAGCCTAACGATGAGTATAAGGGAGATTTAGCCCGTGTCTATTTCTACATGGCCACCTGCTATGAGGCGTATAAGAGTGGTGGGGGAAAGGACCGCAGCCCGAAAGACTGGGACAAAGGCGACAAGACGATGCTCGACGGCACGATATTCCCCTTCTTCAAGGAGTGGGCTCTGAAGATGCTCCTCCGTTGGGCGCTGCAGGATCCCATCAGCGAGAAGGAAATCAAACGCAACGAGGCCATCTACGGTATTCAGAAGAACCGTAACCCCTTTGTCGACTATCCCGGACTTGAGCAGTATATCTGGGGTTCCTACTCCGATGTGTCCTTCAGCTATAACAACTACGTGAAGCCCGAGACGACGGGCATCTCCGAGATCCACAAGGCCGTTGCCCCTGCCGCTGATAAAACTGTCTACGACCTCCGTGGCCAGCGTCATGACGGTCGCCGCCTGAAGAAGGGTGTATACATCCGTCGAGGCAGAAAGGTAGTTGTAAGGTAGTGCTGTCCTGAAAAGAACCTTTACATGAAGGTAGAGAGTATTAACAGTAAATACAGTAAAATTTTGAAAAAGCAGTTCTATTTAGTAATATTGATGCTCCAATTATTTTCAATTGTAGCTTTTCCCGATAATGTTAGTCTTCAAGAGGTCTTAGATGCAGGGCTTCCTGTATTAACCGTAACGACAGTTAACGGGGAGGAACCTACCTATGAAAGGGTTGATCATCCTAATGGATGTAACGGATATAGTATTAAAAACGCGACAAAAGTGCCGGCACGGTTAACAATTTCCAGAAACGGAACACTATTGTACGATAGTGGTGAATATGTGGAAGATAAAGGTGGTATTACAGTAAAAGTGCGTGGAAATACTAGTGCACTTGTGTCTGCAAAAAAACCTTATAAATTGAAACTGCAGAAGAAGGCCGATTTGTTATGTCGTGGGGATGATAAGTTCAAGGACAAAAACTGGGCACTCATCAGAGATGAGCATATGTTGACGAAGGTTGGGCTGAAGATCAATGAACTTGGAGGCCTGCAATGGACTCCTGTTTATGAGTATGTCAACGTTGTATTCAATGGGGATTATCGTGGTGTTTATATGCTTGTGGAAACCGTGGAACGTAACACTAAGTGCAGGTTGAACGTGGCTGATAATGGCTATGTCATTGAATATGACGCCTATTGGTGGAATGAAGATAAGTATATTTTCTCCAAGCTCTATTATGCAATGAATTATACTTATAAGTATCCTGATAGTGAAAAAGTGACAGAAGAACAGCATACATACATTAAAGATTTTGTGGCTAAATTTGATGATTCTTTACAGTTGGGGACCTATCAAAACTATATAGATGTCAAATCGTATGCAGCTTGGATGTTCTGTCGCGAAATTTATGGATTAAGAGACGGCACAGGCTCAAACATGTTTCTTACGAAATATGATAATAAGGACGAGACAAAGCTCCAGATGGCCAATATGTGGGATTTTGATTCTGCCATGCAGATGAATAACGAATGGGATGGGGTGCATAATGTATGGTTTTTCGGTAAGTTATTTCAGAGTGCTAACAGATTATTCGTCCGCGAATTTATAAAGAGATGGTATAAACTGAGGCCTACGATATTTGACCAAATCGATACATACATGGCTGATTATGCCAATTCCGAAGAATTCATTGCATTGGAAAAGTCGCTTGAGCTGGATTATAAAAGGTGGGGTGAGAACCAAGTCTACCCTAGGCAGGAGATAGATAATATTCGGCAGTGGTTTGTAACTCGGAAAGTCTGGCTTGACGAAAATATATCGAAGTTGAACATTCAAGAGACGAAACCTGTAAGATTAGGTGATGTTAATGATGATGGCATTATTGACGATAAGGATGTGAAGGCCCTCGCCAGTCATATTATGGGCAATACTCCTACAGATTTTGAAGAGGAGTTAGCCGATGTCAACGAAGATACCAAGGTTGACGTCGCAGATGTGGTGATGCTGATTAATAAATAAAAGGAATCCCGCCAAGCGGCTGGGTTCCTTTTATGTCAGTAGGGACACCCGGGCTCGAACCGGGGACCTCTGCAATGTGACTGCAGCGCTCTAAACCAACTGGGCTATGCCCCTAAATATCATTTTGCGGGTGCAAAGGTAGTAAATATCTTTGAAACCACCAAATAATTCTATGTTTTTTTGTTAATTTTCAATTCTCAATTTTCAATTCTCAATAATAATGTGTAACTTTGCACCCAAAATTGCAAAATAAACGTTTATTATGGCACAAGAAGATGTTTTTAAGAAGATCGTAAGCCACTGTAAGGAGTACGGTTTTGTTTTCCCCTCCAGTGAGATTTACGATGGTTTAGGCGCTGTTTATGACTATGGTCAGAACGGCGTGGAGTTGAAGAATAATATCAAGCAGTACTGGTGGAAGGCTATGACGATGCTGCATGAGAATATCGTGGGTATCGACTCGGCCATCTTCATGCACCCGACGATATGGAAGGCCTCTGGTCACGTGGATGCTTTCAATGATCCCCTGATCGATAACCGCGACTCGAAGAAGCGCTATCGTGCTGACGTGCTCATCGAGGACCAGATTGCCAAGTACGACGAGAAGATTCAGAAAGAGGTTGAGAAGGCCCGTAAGCGCTTTGGCGACAGCTTTGATGAGGCTAAGTATCTGGAAACTTCTCCTCGTGTGGCTGAGACCAAGGAGAAGCGCGATGCTCTCCATGCCCGTTATGCTGCTGCCATGCAGGGTCCGGATCTCGACGAGTTGAAGCAGATCATCCTCGATGAGGAGATTGTCTGCCCCATCAGCGGAACAAGGAACTGGACGGATGTTCGTCAGTTCAACCTGATGTTCTCTACGGAGATGGGTGCCAGCGCTGATGCTTCGATGAAGATATATCTCCGTCCTGAGACTGCTCAGGGTATCTTCGTGAACTATCTGAACGTTCAGAAGACTGGACGCATGAAGATTCCTTTTGGCATCGCACAGATTGGTAAGGCTTTCCGTAACGAGATCGTAGCTCGACAGTTCATCTTCCGCATGAGGGAGTTCGAGCAGATGGAGATGCAGTTCTTCGTGCAGCCAGGAACTGAGCTTGATTGGTTCCCGAAGTGGAAGGAGACACGTATGAAATGGCATCAGGCTCTGGGCTTCGGTGCTGAGAACTACCGTTTTCACGACCACGACAAGTTGGCTCACTATGCCAATGCCGCTACAGATATTGAGTTCAAGATGCCGTTTGGTTTCAAGGAGGTGGAGGGTATCCACTCTCGTACCAACTTTGACCTCTCGCAGCATGAAAAATACTCTGGTAAGAGCATCAAATACTTCGATCCGCAGACCAACGAGAGTTATACCCCATATGTTATCGAGACATCTATTGGTGTCGACCGTATGTTCTTGAGCATCATGTGTCACGCCTATGAGGAGGAGAAACTGGAGAACGGCGAGACCCGTGTAGTCTTGAAGTTGCCCGCAGCTTTGGCTCCTGTGAAGTGTGCCGTGATGCCGCTGGTGAAGAAAGATGGTCTGCCCGAAAAGGCCCGTGAGATCATCGACAGCCTGAAGTTCCACTTCAACTGCCAGTATGATGAGAAGGATTCTATCGGTAAGCGCTACCGTCGTCAGGACGCCATCGGTACGCCTTATTGTGTCACCGTTGACCACGATACGCTGAATGACGGCTGTGTCACCCTCCGATTCCGCGATACGATGGAGCAAGAACGTGTGGCTATCAACGAACTGAACGGCATCATCGAGGACAAGGTGAGCATCGCAAGTCTGTTGAAGAAACTGTAGTAAATGAAGGATTTGAAATACATATTGATGGTAATGATACTGTTCCTAATAATGGGAATGGTATCATCGTGCAGTGAGGATAGTGTCGAAGAAGACGAGTATGCCAACTGGCAGGAAAGAAACGAAAGCACCATCAATGCTTGGGCTGCCAATAATGCCTACACAAAGATCCTGACCTACACAAAGACCGAGGGTGCCACCCCAACGCTCCTGAACAGCGACTATATTTATGTGGAGAAGCTGGAGTCGGGTAGTGGTACGGAGTGCCCAATCTTTACCGACACGGTGCGTGTGGCCTATCGCGGACGTTTTATTCCCACGCAGTCATATCCTGAAGGCTACGTGTTCGACCAGAGCTTCCTCAACAGCTTCAGTTGGCAGACGTCTGGTGTGGCCGATTTCGTATGTGGCGGTGTCGTTGACGGTTTTGCCACAGCCCTGATGAATATGCACGTGGGCGACTACTGGCGCGTTCACATACCTTATCAATTGGGTTATGGTACATCATCTACCACCTCTATCAGGGGCTATACTGACCTTGTGTTTGATATAGCCCTTTACGATTTCTGGCATCCAGGAGAACACCGGTCTTCTTTCAAAAGCCGATAGACCATGCAGAAGTACGCTGACTATATTAAGAAGATTGAGATCGACTCCTTGTGGAGTGGTAAGAAGCACGTGGTGTGGGAGCTGAACCGTCAGGTGAACATCCTGAGCGGTATCAACGGTGTTGGTAAGAGTACTATTCTGAACAAGGTTGTCAGGAGTGTGAATACCAACGGTGATATCATCAACCATCTGTTGAAGGGTGTGAAGATTGACGTGGAGCCTGCCGATTCAACGCATATCCGCTTCGATATAATCCGCTCACTCGACTCACCCATGCTCGACAACGAGACGCTGAACATGGTGGATACCCGCATCCGGTCAGCACTCGACTTCCAGCTCTATCACTTGCAGCGTAAGTATCTGGACTATCAGGTGAACATCGGAAACCGCATCATCGAACAGTTGCAGGCGGGACATGCCGATGCTGCCCAGCGGCTCTCGGAGAAGAAGACACGCTTTCAGGATATCGTTGACGATCTTTTCGCGGAAACCGGGAAGAAGATTGTCAGGACTGAGAACGAAATACGTTTCTCACAGATTGGCGAGACACTCGTGCCTTACCAATTATCGAGTGGTGAGAAGCAGATTCTGGCCATCCTGCTCACGGTGCTCGTGGAGGACAATCTGCCCTACGTACTTTTCATGGACGAGCCGGAGGTGAGTTTGCATATTGAGTGGCAGAAACGACTCATAGACCTATGTATCGAGTTGAATCCCAATGTGCAGATTATCCTTACCACCCACTCACCGGCAGTGGTGATGAACGGATGGGTGGACTCGGTGACGGAAGTGAGCGACATCACGTTATAATGAGCAATTTCCAATTACTCATTACTCATCTATATGTCTGGCAATCTTAAAGACTATATCAATTCGAGCTATTTTGAGGCAGCCAACGCATTGACCTCGAAAAAGGCAAGACGCAGGATAGTAGCCTACGTCGAGAGTTACGATGATATCTACTTCTGGCGGACAGTGCTGTCGGAGTTCGAGAACGACAAACGATACTTTGAGGTGATGCTTCCGTCGAAGATGAACCTGACGAGAGGGAAGAAGTCGGTGCTGATGAACTTCCTGAAAGGTAAGAAGAATGGCGACAAACTCAGACTGGGCAAGGATATGATTGCCTGTGTGGATGCCGACTACGATTATTTGCTGCAAGGAGCTACGACCTCATCGAAACAGGTACTGGGCAGTCCGTTTGTGTTCCATACATACGTCTATGCCATCGAGAACTACCAGTGCTATGCACCGTCACTGCATAACGTTTGCGTGTCTGTGACACTCAACGACCACCGCATTTTCGACTTCAGGGAGTATTTCAGACTGTTCTCGGAGATTATCTTCCCATTGTTCGTATGGTCTATCATGGTGTATCGCAACGGTAATTACCCGCACTTCACCATTACAGACTTCAACCGCATTGCCGACCCGGGAGGCTTTACCGTTATCCATCCCGAAACATCGTTGGAGAACGTCAGGCGGAAGGTGCATACGAAGATCAACGAACTGCAACGCCACTATCCCGACGCCAAGGAGGAATACCTGAAGACAAAGGATGACATCAAGCAGTTGGGAGTGACGCCACAGACCACCTATTTATATATACAGGGTCATCACCTGTTTGATACTGTTGTGGCGCCGATCCTTTCGAAGGTGTGCAATCTGCTCCGTCAGGAACGGCAGAATGAGATATACCATGCCTCTGCCCATCAGACACAGAAGCGCAATGAGATGACCTGTTATGAGAACTCATTGCAGGACATCAAGGTGATGCTGAAGAAAAACACAGGCTATATGGCCTCCGAGCAGTTCCGCCGCGTTCAAGAAAACATAAGAACATACTTGGATAAAGACATAGTAGCTTTAAAGACATAGTAACATATTAACATAAAATAGTAACATATTATTTGTTAGTCTGTTACTATGTCTTTAAAAAGATACTCTGTCTAAACGTAGGTCTCCAGGAACTTTACGGTGCCCTCGACCTTGACTTCCTTCGTAGTGGCGGGGAGGAGGATGGTGTCGCCCATGCGGAAGGGCTGTTCTTCGCCTTTGCAGATGATTTTGCCTGCGCCCTTCACGGCGATGAGGATCACGAACGAATCGAGGTCTGAGTAGTCGAGCGTCATCGGCTCCGTCAGGTCGTAGACGGCGGTGGTGAAGTGCGGACAGCTGACAACCTGAATCCCTTCGTTTTGCTTCGGTTCGTAGGCTGTGCGGTAGTCGGGCAGCACGTGATAGTCGATACTCTCGGCTGCCTCTTTGGTGTGCAGTTCGCGGAAGTTGCCGTTCTTGTCCTTGCGCTTGAAGTCGTAGATGCGATAGGTGACGTCTGATGTCTGCTGGATCTCCGTCACGAAACATCCTGCTCCGATGGAGTGGATACGGCCAGCGGGAATGAAGAACACGTCGCCCTCGCTCACCTCGTAACGGGCCAGGGCGTCGGTAATGGTGTCGTTATCCACCATCTCCTTATATTGCTCAGGCGTGATCTGCTGCTTCAGACCATTATAGAGGAAAGGCTTCTCCTGACTCCTGTCTCCTGTCTCCTGACTCCCCAGACAATACCACATCTCCGTCTTGCCGCGGTCTTTGCCGTGACGGCGGGCCACCTCGTCGTTAGGATGTACCTGTATGCTGAGGTCCTGACGAGCATCAATGAACTTGATGAGCAGGGGGAACTCGTCGCCGAAGTGGTCGTAGTTTTCCTTACCCATGAGCCGTTCTTTCTGCTCCTTTACCAGCTGGTTCAGACTCTTGCCCTTGTCCGGGCCGTTGGCAACGATGGTCTCATTGCCGCTGACACCTGAGATCTCCCAACTCTCGCCGACATGATCGAGGCAGACATCCAGATGCTTGAAGGGGATGATCCTGTCGCCTCCCCAGAGCGTTTGTTTTAATAGTGGTTCGAATGTGTACATTGTGTTAGTTTTTCCTTTTATCTGTTTCCTTTTTTTTGCTATCTATTAGTTCTCCTTCCAGAAACTACGTGTGAATAATACCAGTACCGTCATGATTTCCAGACGTCCCATCAGCATGAGCAGACAAAGGATCCACTTCAGGTATTCGGGCATGCCTGACCACGTGATGTTGGCACCAATATCCGTGCTGAGCGACGGTCCGATATTGCTGACGCAACTCAGTGCGATGACGATGCTGTTGATCATATCGATGCCAGACAGTAGCATGATGGCTGCTGTAACAAGAATCATCAGCATGAAGAGTGTGAAGAAGGCGAATAACGACACCATCCTTGCCTGAGGCACACTCTGGCCGTTGATCTTCACTGGCAGTACGGCATTCGGGTGGAGTATCTGTCGGAAGTTGTTGCGCAGCGTCTTCAGCGTCATCACCGTACGTATACACTTAAATCCTCCACTGGTGCTGCCTGCACAGGCTCCTGTGAACATCACGGCTCCCAGGATAATCCATGTGATATGCGGCCACTGCGCCACATCATCGCTGAAGATACCTGTCGTCGTCATAAACGACACCACCTGGAACAGTCCGCTACGAAATGCTTCTTCCATGCCGTAGCCGAGTTGTGTAAACAGCACAGCCGTGATGGCAGCTGTGGCCAGAAGCACGATGCTGAAATATAGTTTGAATTCAGAGTTCCTGAACAGTGTGCCGAACCTCCCCTTGAAGATACTCGTATAGAGTAAGGTGAAGTTGATACCGGCGAGGAACTGGAATACGATGGCGATATAGTCGATGTCCGTATTGTGGAAGAAGGCCAGGGAGTCGTTATGGATGGAGAAACCGCCGGTAGCCGTGGTGGTCATGGAATAGTTCGTGGCCTCAAACCAGCTCATGCCTGCCAGCCAGAAAGCCACGCAGCAGGCGACCGTCAGCAACAGATAGATAGACCAGATCCACTTTGCCGTGGTCGTCAGTCTCGGGTGCATCTTCGCCTTCACCGGTCCTGTGGCCTCGGCGGCAAATACCTTCACGCTTCCTCCCACCAGCGATGGCAGGATGGCGATGGTGAAGAATACGATTCCCAAGCCACCTATCCACTGCATCAGCGACCGCCAGAACAAGATGCCGTGAGGAAGCACCTCCACATCGTCGATAATCGAGGCTCCTGTGGTGGTGAATCCCGACATCGTCTCGAAGTAGGCGTCTGTCAGGTTGGTAATGCTTCCGTGGATGAGGAAGGGGAACATACCGAAGAGAGAGAAGATGATCCACGTGGCCGTCACCAACAGATAGGCATCCTTACGGCTCAGGGAGTTATCGGAACTTCTTCCCAAAAGCAGGAACAGAAATCCGCTTCCGAAGGTTATCAGCAGTGACATCAGGAAGGCTATTTGGTCCTCCTCATGGTAGTAGAACGCCAAGGCTGCACATAATGACATGAATAGAGCCTCGATGAACAGCAGTGAGCCGATGATCTTGCTGATGATACGGAAGTTAATCATTTTGAACTTTGAACTTTGAGCTTTGAACTTTATGATTACTCTGTGGCGAAAGCAAAAGATTCATCAAAAGATTGACGACTTCCTGAAGAACTTCTCAATGAGGTTTATCTTCTGCTCATGGCAGAACACCATGACAGAGTCGCCGGCTTGTATCTGGGAGTTACCGTTGACGAGCATACCTGTCCCCTTGCGCACCAGACCGCCGATGGTGGCCCCGAATGGAAGTCCGAGATCTTTTACGGGTTTCTTCGTCACCTTAGAGCCTTCGGCTGCCGTGAACTCCGCCACGTCGGCATCCACGAGCATCAGTGAGCGCAGGTTGTCAACGTCGGCGTCAAGCATCATCTGGAAGATATGGCTGGCGGCGATGGTCTTCTTATTGATGATGGTACCGATGTCAAGACTCTCGGCCATGCTGACATAGTCGAGGTTCTCAACCATGGCGATGGTCTTACGGACGCCGAGTTTCTTGGCTGTGAGACAGGCCAGGATATTCGTCTCGGCATTGCCTGTCAGCGCCACGAAGGCCTGAGTGTGCTTGATGCCTTCTTCTTCCAACAGACCCAGGTCGCGTCCGTCGCCGTGGATGATCATCGCTTCCTCCCGCTCAAGCAACTCATTCAGTTTCTCACATCGCTGGGCATCTTTCTCAATGATCTTCAGATGCATATAGTTGGGTATGGTGAGTGCAGCCCTTACGGCTGTCTTACCACCTCCCATGATGATCACGTTCTTCACGTCAGCGTAGTGCTCTTTGCCAACAATCTTGCGGATATATGGGATATACTCCTTCGTGGTCATGAAATAGACCAAGTCGTTGATATGCAGCTCGTCCATACCTCCAGGGATGATGGTGTCGCCCCCACGCTTGATGGATACGATGTGGTAGGGGTCATCTGGGCCGCAGAGATCTTTCAGCGGCTGGTTCAGTATCTCGGCCGACTCCCTGAGTTTCACGCCAAGCAGGATAAGTGCTCCACCATGCACGTCCCAACGCTGCCGTACCCACGACAGTTTCAGGCCGTTGGTAATGTCGATGGCAGCAAGTACTTCAGGATAGATCAGTGAGTCGATGCCCAGATTCTTGAAGAACGGCTGAAGCTCTGGCTTCAGGTATTCATAGTTGTCTATGCGTGCCACCGTCTTCTTCGCTCCTAAGGCGTGGGCAAGGATACAGGCGTTCATGTTGATACTCTCCTCTGGGGTCACGCCTACGAAGAGGTCGGCATGCTGGGCCCCGGCCTCCTTCAGCGCAGCAATACTGGTGGGTGAGGCCTGATAGGTCATGACGTCGTATTCACTGAGGGTTGCCAGACGCTCATCGTCGTCGTCAATAAGCACACAGTCCTGATGCTCTCTTGACAACAGCTTTGAAAGATGTGTTCCTACGGCTCCTGCGCCGACAATGACGATTTTCATGTTATAATTGCTTTAGCGATGGACTCGGCATCGAGTCCGACGATCTTATTCAGTTCACACACCTTGCCGTGCTCCACGAACTCGTCGGGGAGTCCCAGACGAATGACCTCGGGATGATAGCCGTGGTCGTTCATCCATTCCAGAACAGCGGAACCGAGACCGCCTTTCCTGACACCGTTCTCTACGGTGACGATGCGCTTGAACTTCTTCCCGACCTCTTCCAGGATGTCCTCGTCGATAGGTTTCAGGAAGCGCATGTCGTAATGGGCCACTGACAGTTGGTGATGGTCATTTTTCAACAGATTGATGGCCTCTGTCACATTGTTCCCGATGGGACCGATGCTCAGCACAGCCACGTCATCACCTTCCTTCAGCTTGCGACCCGTACCCACCTTTATTTCCTCAAACGGACAGCGCCAGTCCTGCAGTACTCCACCGCCTCTGGGGTAGCGGATCACGAACGGTCCTTTGTCCGGTAACTGGGCTGTGTACATCAGTCGCCGCAGTTCGTGCTCGTCCATAGGTGACGAGATCGTCAGATTCGGAATCGGTCTCAGGGCGGCCAGATCGAAAGCTCCGTGGTGGGTAGGACCGTCCTCACCTACGAGTCCTGCACGGTCGAAACAAAACACAACGTTCAGATTCAGCAGAGCCACGTCGTGGATGATATTGTCGTAGGCTCTCTGGGCGAAAGCACTATAGATATTACAGAAGGGTAGTAATCCGTCTTTTGCCATACCCCCGGAGAAAGTGACTGCATGCCCCTCGGCAATGCCCACGTCGAAGGTGCGATCTTTCATCTCCTTCATCATGATGTTCATCGAACAGCCGGAAGGCATGGCAGGGGTGACGCCTACAATCTTCGGATTCTGTTGGGCCAGCTCCAGCAGGGTGTGTCCAAACACGTCCTGGTATTTCTGTGGCTTGTTGGGATCGTTGTTGACCAAGCGTTCGCCCGTGTCGGGATTGAACTTTCCTGGGGCGTGCCAGATGGTGACGTCTTTCTCTGCAGGTGCATAGCCGTGGCCTTTCTTGGTGTGCAGGTGCAACAGCTTCGGACCCTTCATGTCCTTGATCTGTCGGAGTATGCGCACCAGTTCCTTCACGTTATGTCCGTCGAACGGTCCGAAATAGCGGATGTTCATGCCCTCGAAGATGTTCTGCTGGTGCGAGATGGCACTCTTCAGGGCGTTTGACAGACGCAGGATACCATTTTTCCTTTCGTCGTTGAGTATGCCCTTGCGGTTCATCCAGCGTGAGGCCTTGAAACGGAGGGCGTTATAGGTCTCGTTAGTGCTGAGGTTCAACAGGTACTGTTTCATGCCGCCCACGGAGCGGTCGATGGACATGTTATTGTCGTTGAGTATGATCAGCAGGTCGTTAGGTGACGACGATACATTGTTCAGACCTTCGAATGCCAGTCCTCCGCTCATGGCGCCGTCGCCAATGACTGCCACCACGTGGCGCCCAGTCTTGTTTTCCAGCTTGGCAGCCACCGCCATACCCAATGCTGCCGACACGGAGTTGCTCGCATGTCCACAGGCAAAGGTGTCGTATTCGCTCTCAGTAGGCGAGGGGAAGGGCTTAATGCCTCCCAGCTTCCGGTTTGTGCAGAATTGTTCGCGCCGTCCTGTCAAGATCTTGTGTCCGTAGGCCTGATGACCCACGTCCCAGACGATGCGGTCCTCCGGCGTGTTGTAGACATAGTGCAGCGCCACCGTGATCTCGGCTACACCTAAGCTCGAGGCCAGATGTCCGGGATTCACCGCCACTTCCTGCACAATGTCGGCCCGCAGTTCATCACAAAGCAGGGGTAGTTCGTCTACCGACAACTTGCGCAAATCCTCAGGCGTTTCTATCTTGGTGAGGAGTTTAAATTCCGATTTTTCCACGTTAGGTTGTTATTTTTTGTGCAAAGATACACATTTTTTTAAACATAGAACATAAGAACTGAATATTTTGTGCATCTTTTGTTCTTTTGTGTCGGAAAAAGGGAACCTTTGCCCCCCACCTGTCGAAGAATAAAGGATAAACTTTATTGTTTCTCTGCCCGTTTCGACTCCGTGTCTCTCATGTCGTGGCGGACTTGGCGAACCTTCTTGCTGCCGAAGGAATAGGTGGCATTAAGACAGATGTAATGGCTGTGATGACGGGTATGGCGCCATTGCTGAATGACGACAGAAGAAGTCGGCGGCTCTTGATAGGGAATGAAGGACTGGGACCAGATGCGGCTGTTATGGATTGTTTCGTCGGTGACATGCTGGCAGAAGGGGTCGACGGCTGTGAGCGACAGCTTCAGACGGTCGTCCATCAGCGCGTAGCGCAGGGCGAAGGTGAAGTAGCCGTAGCCGTCAGTCTTGGTCATATCGTGGTAGTCGGCCAGCCAATGCTGGTAACGGGCGTTTAGCAGAAGTGTATGTTTCTTGTTCAGATACCAGTCGGCAGAGGCTGCCAGACGGCTTCCCCAGCCATAGATGCTGATCTTGTCGTAGGTGTCCGCCTCGTAATAGTAGCCGTCGCCTTCCGCCGTTGCCGTCAGATGGTCTGACAACGGACGCTGGTAGCGCAGATAGAGGCCTGTCTGGTTGGTGCGTCCCAGGTTGTAGGGCATGGTCTCAACGAGAGAGGTGTATAGGTTTTGGGAGGTGGAGAAGTAGGTCTGTGGCATCACGACACGGCTGCCGTGACGGTGATAGGCACAGGCATACAGGCCCTTGTGGTTCTGGTAGCTCAGTTCGATATTACTCATCCGGCTTGGCTTCAGCGTGGGATTGCCTTCTGAGTATTCATAGCCCGTCTTATAGATGCGGAAGGGGTTGAGGTCGTAGAAGTTCGGACGCAGACAGCTGGTGCCCCATGCGAGGGAGAGATGATGACCCTCCAGAGGCTTGACGGACAGGCTGGCTGACGGTAGCCAGTAGTCACGACTGTCTTCCTCCCAGCCGATATGCTCATAGCGCAGTCCTGCCTTGAGGGAGAAGAGGTTCCAGTCGCGGTGGAGTGACAGATAGGCGGCCTTGGTCTTTTCCTGATAATCAGGGTCGCTGCTTGTCGTTTGGTTGATCCCCAGCGTGCTTCCACTCTCTATCTTTATGTGGGCCTGGTTCCTGATATTGGTGTAGGAGGCTCCCGCATCGATGGTAAGGAAGTCGAAAGGCAGCGTCAGGTCAATTCTGGCAGACTGGATGTGATAGTCCACCTGACTATGATAGTTCTGCCACTTGATGACAGGATAATTATATGAAGGATAGTTTGTCCCTACCTCAGACCTGCCGTCATCGTCCTTCTTATAATCCTGATAGGTGAGGCTGAGCTGTTTCCCATCCGCGTCGAGTCGCCAGTCGCCATAGACGGTCAGACTCTTGGCGGTGGTATTGTCGTCAGGAAACTGTTCGGCTTTCGAGGTTGAATAGTCTGCGGGGTAGTTCAAGATGCCGTTGGCCATCTTCTCTGGCCAGAGGGTCTGCCAAGACAGCATGCCGCCTAATTCCACGTACTTCACAGGTTGGTAGCGGAGGGTCAGGTTCGCTGCCAGTTCCTTGTCAGTCTTCTTGGTATGGCTGTCTGACAGGAAACTCTGACTATTACTGACTTGGTAGGTCGTCAGGTCGTCTTTCGTCTGGGTGGTGCGTCCGCCGTGGGCATCGAGTGTCATGTCGAGCTTCTTCGAGGCAAAGCTGACGGAGCCGCTGGCGCGTTCGCTCCAGTCGTCGCTGGTGCCTGCCTCCGCGCTGATGTCCCCTCGCCAGCCGAGTGTCTGGTCTCGGCGTAGCACGATGTTGATATAGCCTCCGCCCATCTCCAGCATATCACGGCCTGATGGGTTGGAGATCACTTCTATCCGCTCGATGTCCTCAGAGCGCAAAGTCCAGAGTTTCTGACGGATAGCCTCGTCGCCAAAGTCCGTGATACGTCCGTTGAGCATGAAGTGGGCCTGACCTTTGCCGAGGATCATCGCCTGTCCGCCAGACATCGTGACCATCGGCACACGGCTGAGCAGCTCCTGGGCGCTGAGCCCACGGGCGAACTCATCGTTACTGACGATATACTGCAGGCGGTCTGCCCTGTTGCGGATGACGGGCATCTGTCCGTTCATGGTGACGTTGTTCAGGTAGTGGTTCTCCATCTGCATGTGGATGGTGCCGACATCCTTGATGGGCATCACCCGCTCGATGGTCTTGAGCCCCACACAACTGATGCGCACCTTGGCACGCTCTGCCCCGCAGGGAATCACGAAGTCGCCAGCCTCGTTGCTCACGCCGCCACCTATATAAATGGTATCGGAAGGGGGAAAAAGAGTGATGTTGGCGTAAGCAACAGGCTGATGGTCTGGTCCTATGAGGTGGCCCGTCAGTTTTGTGCGGTCTTTCTGGATGCACTCTACGAGGATGTTGCGCCCCTTGACAGTCACCCTGACAGGATAGAAGCCGCATACCTCCCGCACAGCCTTAGGCAGGGAGCGCCCTTGCCTGATGGTCTTGGTAACGGTGAAATCCTCCAGCTCGTCGTAGACGAAGGAGATGTCGTAGTTGGGTGTCGACTGGTCGAGTTCGATGAGTGCCTTCGAGAGCGAGGTGCCCTGGAAGACATGTTGCGCTACGCTGATGGATAGTGAATAATGTATAAGGAAGATACTCAGTAGCAGTCGCCTCATGTTCACTCTGCGATGATCTGGTTGTCGGAAAGACGGACGCTGACCTTGTCAAATCCGTTAAGCAGTTCGATGATCTGCTGGAGTGGGGCGGTGGTGTCCCACTTGGTGTAGAAACGGACGTGGCGCGACGCCTCGTTACGGTACTCCACGCCGACGTGGTAATAGTCCGACAATGCCTGTAGGATCTCCTGCAGCTCAGCATTCTCAAAGGTACGTATGGTATTGGTCGCAGTCTGCTCCTTTTGAACCGTAACAGTCTGTTGTGGCGAATCAGGAATCACAACCTCCTGAGCTGGAGAACCAGAATCCCCTCCTGCGACCACACGATAGGCCGCATAGGCGATGCCTGACAGCAACAGCACGCCGATGAATACGGCTGCTATCCTGAGAAACATGGGGAGAATTATGGGGACAGGTCCATGATTCTGACCAGCTGAATCACGCGACCAGTCCCCGTGATTCTCCTTCCTCTGGGCGAAGCCTTCCTCTGCGCTGACCATCAACTCGTAGTACTCCCTCATCTCAGGGTCGCTCATCAGCTGTTGCAACTCCTCGTCCGAATAGTCCTGCGGACGCTCTGTCATCTTGAGCAGTTTCTCGATATCTTTCATCTTCTTGTCGGATTAAATTTCTCTTTTAATTGTCTGAGTGCCTCGGCGAGGTGCTTATAGACGCTGACCTCGCTGATGCCCAATCGTTCTGCGATCTCCCTGTACAGCAGTCCCTCGTCGAAGCGCAGCTGGAACACGCGCCAGGTCTGCTTGGGGAAGGTTCTTTTTGCGTAGTCGATCATCTCCGCGACTCGTTCCCGTTCTTTCTCTTCGGATGTCGGATCGTCGTCTGTGAGTGAGAGTCTGCGCTCCATCCGTTCATGTATCGTCATGAGGCGGATGCGGTCTAAGCACAGATGGCGGACTGTCACCGTCAGGTAGCTTTCTGGTCGTTCTGCTGGTAGCATCAGCGAGCCGTCAGCCAGTCTGGCAAACACGTCGCTCACTGTGTCGCTGGCCTCGTCGTCGTTCTTCAACATCTGCCGCGCCACAGTGAGCATACGTTGGTAGCAGTCTTTATACAGCTGTTCTATGTCCGTCATTTAAAGCCATAGTTCTGTTTGATGTTCTCGTAGAAGAATCCGAAACTCTCATGGTCTGGGGTCCTTATAGTCAGGCTGTACACCTTGTCGCCAGATGTCCAGATCTTGAATTCGATGGCGTTGAAGACGTGCTTAAATGCCTCTGATAACGCCTCTGATAATGGATCGTCATGGTAGACCATAGTCGTATACACATCCCACAGGTTGATAATACCATAGATGTAATCGCCATTCCAGTTATCATATTTGCCATCGAGCACATACCAGTATGGCAGACTATAGTTTCCGCTAAAGGTGTTCGCGTCGATGCGACCTTCCACCCTGCCGTTTTCCTTAAATTCGATAGTATAGTTCTCGTCGCCCCATTCCTTGCTCACCTGATGTAGCGTGCCGTCAGCATCTACATAGCTTTGCAGGAGCCAGCGGTTGCGCATTTTGGGGTATGCGGAATCGCCTAAGGGGTCGAGGTTGACTTCCTGGGTGATGCGGTTGAAGACGACGGGCTTGTTCTCTACCTTAGGAATGAGCTTCCAGAAATAGAGGTCGATAAAAGCATTAGTATAAACCAAGTGGGGATTGATATTGTTGTTCAGTGTCAGATTAAGTTGATAGGAATCGCCTTTGTCTACCAGGTCGAAATCGCCAATCGAGATACCACCGTGCTGTCCGTATGTACGTCCTATCACCAGTGTGCAGTAATCGAAGGGAATATCTACGAATATATTCCTGTCGCCCTTGTATGCCTCTTGGAGCTCTTGATAGCTGTTGATAAGGAGACATTCCTGCTTTCCTGATCCTTCGACGATTTCTGGTCCTTCGCCGAAGAACGTCTGTCTCTCGTGGGTCTCATTCTTGTATAGTGCATCCATCATGAAGAACACGAGTTCATCAGAGGGAGTTGTCAACTTTTCCATATTAGGTTCTTGAGGTGTTGATTCTGCTTTGGGGTATACACCTCCTTCGCAGATTTCAAATTCTATTGTAGCGTTGAGTGTATAATAGATGCGATTCCAGTCGGAGTCGTATTCGTAGAACTTGAGATCCTGAAGACTCAGAGTAATGAATGATACTTCATTAACAGTCTTTTTGTCAACCACTTGTATTTGTCCGCCCTTTGCACTACTTAAACTCTCACATGGAATAATTCCTTCAACAGAATTCCTCTGCCAGGCTTTTACATTGATGACAGGGAACCATAGTGGATCACCACTGAAAGTATCACCCACATTCAAATCCTCGATTTTTATTGGTTTGTCGCTCCTAATGTCAATTTGCAGAACGTTAAAGAATGATGAGTTTTTAATAACAGCCGTGAATATCATAGGATAATCAAGAGAGCTTGTACCATCAGCTTTGCTTACTTCTATCGAGCCATTTGTACCACAATAGGGACGATAGAGCCAGCAAGTTTCAGTTTGGCCCTTATCCGTTTGGACATGCAGTATATTCATGTCACCAAGAGCAGTGGATGGACCTTCTTTGAGACCCTCATAAGGTTCTACTGAGCCTTCATTGAGGTCTTCATCGCCATCATTGCTGCATGCGCAGAACAATCCTGCCGACAGCAGCACACTCATCATCAAAAATAGTTTATTCATAATCGTACTTTTTAAATTAGACATTTCTTTCTTGATAAAGTTTAACCCGTTTCCAGGCCTCATTCTGTCTATATAACGAATAAGCAGCCCGTTTTCCTAACCCCGAGCTGAAAAAATGTTTATTAAGGTACTTCAGATGCTGAAATCAAGAAGTTGTACGATTCAACAGAAATTTCCATTTGAAGAGGGCGCAACGGTTCCTGACCCTTTTGCGCCTTCTCTTACTTGATTTACAAACAAATAGGTTATCATCAATACCATCTGTAATATAGCATATCCAATAATTAATCTAAAAGCAGACATATATTGATAGTATTTAAAATATGCTTCAGCAATTACCTTTGTATCAATATAATCTTCTATTTTATCAAATTTGGATTCATTTATGTAGAAAAGAAAAATAAATAAAACACATATTAAAAAACTCACTAAATATGAACGAAAGTTGAAACTAACAAATAAATAACGTAATATATAGTAGGAAACAACACTTTGAAATGTAAAGATGAACAGATAAGGGAACCATCCAATCTCCCAGTTACTCATTGGAGGACTATAATAGAAAAGATACATTATCGTTATTGGATTAATGATATTATTGACTGTAAATAGAGTAATGTGAACTTGTATTAATACTAAAAATATTAATACAAATGACTTACATATGTTCTTAACAAAAATCATCTGAACCATTACTGCAGTGACTTCTCGCATCACTTCGATTTGTTATATGACTCCATGTCCTTTTGGTATGTTTTACGCAGGTGTTTTTCCAACTTCCCTTTCTCTTTCAGTTGCAGATACTTTTCCAGCAGATCAACTTTACCAGACAACTTGCTGTTAGGCTCATAAAAAGCCAACAAGGCATCGATTGCTTTTATGAACAGATCCTCATCGAGTATCTTCTTCTTTTCTAATAGGCTATAATAACTATAGGCTCCAGAGAATCCGATAAAGTAAGGTAAATTCTCTTGAGAGGTTGCCAGTAAGCTCAATTCTTCTCCAAAAAGGATGTTGACATCACCACTGGCCATACTCCAGTTTAATATATATTGTGCTGCCTGATTCATGTTTGGAGCATTGAGGGTATGTGTAAGATAGTATGCGATACACTTTAATGCATCATTATTATGTGCAGCACAATCCTCTGCACTCTTGAACTCTATCGGCTCTGGCAGGTCCTCATATCCATTCTTCTTTTCCTCTTTGAGTCTGCCAATGGTTTCATCTATTCTCTGGGCGTTCTTTTGATCGTCAAGTTCCAGATAGTACTTTTTCAGATAGGGCAGTTCGTTTATGTATTCATCAGAATGTTCGCCAAGCGTCTTTTTAATTATAATCAATGAACGTATCTCATACTTCAAGGCATCTTGCTTTAGGCCTTTATAATGACTAGTTTCTGCCAAGTGCATCAGGACAACGGCCAAATCATAATTGTCTATCTTCAGACTATCATAAATATCCAATGCTTTCTTGCTATTGGTAAAAGCCTCATCATATTTTTTTAATGACATCTGATAGAGTGATAGATTGTCTAGGTAGGTGGCGTATAATGTATCCCTGTCGCTGATGCTTTCTGCGTATAACTTAAGAACTTTCACTATCGTATTCTCAGCTTCTTCAGGCTGGCTGTTTCTATAATATAGCTTTGCATTGTAGCCCAGTTCCTTGATATACGAGCTATCTTTCTCGCCATATAGCGTTTTAAGGATGGCGAGTTCGCGTTCTTTAGACTTGATGGCATCTTCATACCTTCCCTGTTTTGCCAATTTGAAGGTAAGAGAGTTCAATTTTTCTGCCTGCTGTTGTGTTATCTCATCATTCTGAGCCATTATCGGAGTAAAACTCAACATTGATATCAGCACAACGCATAGCCACAATAATATGTTCCTCTTCATATACGTTTTTATTTATATGCAAAATTACACCTTATCTATTAATAACCGTGGCAGTGGTACCAGAGGTAATGATGACATCGAGCTGAGAATATCATTCACTGTGGAATAACTATTTCACTCTTTTTCTTTTAGTTTCCTGAAACAGTAGACCCTTCCGCCGGAGGTTTTGCCGTCATCCAAGAGCAGCATACCTCCGATGAAGGAATAGGTAAATGTCCCTTGTCCCTCAATATCTATCTTGGTATAAGTCTCACCTGAATACTCTTTTTCCTCAACTACTTTGTAGGAATATGTGTCTGAGGGAAGGAATACCACCTGTTCATTGACGACCTGAATCGTATTATCGAGGTAGAAGTGAACCCAAGTCATCGAAGGCACAATCAATGAAACATATCCCAAGTTGTTGACTTGTGTCATACACCAAGTGCCTTCAAGGGTCGTGGGACTGTCCTCATACAGAATGGACGAGAGTTCGGGATCGACATCGTCCAGGCTTGCGATGCGGCGATAGAAGCAAGTCTGGTTAATGAAACACCCAAAGGAATAGATTCTCAGCATGTCGCCGTCTATCAGCAAGTTGGCACCTCCTGCGTATGCTCCTTCCAATTCAGGTGAGTTACCGCAGTGGAAACCATACAGATTGGAACTCTCCTCTGTAGGCTCCAGCCAATACGTCATTCGGTTTGTCGGCCGTCCGTTTTCGTAATAGGTCAATACTCCGTTCCCTCCGAACTTCGCAACAGTCACATCTGTCAGTGGCTTTTGCTGATTGCCATTAAATTCGCCCACCAACTGCCAATAGCCCACGACGGATCCCTCCACGATGGGCTCCTCCGCGATGGGCTCCTCCGCAGAGGGAACACTATCGTCATCACTACTGCAACTGCTGATGCTGCCAGCCAGCATCAACAGGGCAACCATCGCATAGAAAAAGCTTTTTCTCATCATCCTTCTTTTTAATGCAAAATTACACCCTTATCTATATATATAACCGCGGAAGAACCAAAATACTGCATGAAATCCGAAGTATTTATTCCTTTTTAAGGATTATTGTCTTTTATTTACCATCTAGGAGGGATCGGGAGGACAGGTGATTGGTCTTCAAAAGAATCAAAGACCTGTGATTTTAGTTCAAGAGAAGCCAAGGGAATATAATGCGATGCTGCCCAATAAGTAGCTGGCTACATTGGCAAACAGGGTTGTCCATAAGATTTTGCGGGCGGGATACTTCTTTCTTAGCATTGAGTAGTTGATTAACTCCTCGATAAGAACAGAAAGGACAAAGGCAATCAGATAAAAAATGATGAGGACAAGGAGGACATTGGGGGCAGACAAATCCACCTCATGACTGCTTACCCAAGGGAACCAGACAACTAGCCACCATCCTCCATTAAGAATTATCGTGGTGATAATGCCAAACAGCCCGCTGACAAAGTTGCTGAAAAAGACAACTGCCGTAATCCTAGCATTCAACTTGCTTTTGCACAACAATTCAGACATGACGAAAGATTCCAACAGCATAATCAGAATCATAAACAGCCATCCTTGTGGCAAAAAAGCAAAAATGCCAAAAGATACATCTAGCAATAAATCTGTCATTTTCTCAGCGTCATATATATCATTCCATTACTATTCGCCTGCAAATATACACATTATTTCCGAATAACAATGCTGAAAATGGTTAATAAAGGTTAGGAAAACGTCATTCTTATTCGTTATATAGTAGAAGGTTACGACTAAGAATGTGTTAAAGTTATGTTAAAGTCGCAGATTTCATGCAGTCTTTTTGCTTTTTATGGATTATATATATAGAAGCATCATTAAAAAAAGAATGAATATGAAACGTATATACTTAAAATGAAAACTAAATACGCAATTCGATTCCTACAATAGGTTCATATTTTCGTCCGTCGGCCTTAAGGTGAAAAGATAGTAAATAAAGGGTTAGCAAATTGTACAGGCCGACACATGTGACCGTCGTCAGGATTGTTCCTGGCGACGGTCTTTATAATAAGGAGTAACATATCATGACCTTCATTGTAATATAGCTTCAACTAGTTGTTCGTTATTTCCCCCCATACTTTGCTGTTGTTCTGATGCCTTCTTCGGATCGTGGAAGGCATTCCTTATAAGGTAAGAAGGCATCCCTAATAGGGGTTAGGCCCTATCCTGGCAGGGAGTTAACCCTATCTTTTCAACCGTTTGCCTATACTCAAACAACCGTTTGCCTATACTCAAACGGTCGTTCGCCTATACTCAAATGCAGGAGCACCATTTTTGCAGGGTGTAGAGTAGGTGTAGAGTGGGTGTAGACTTTTTTCAAAGTGTGCACCCAAAAATAGCTTTGATAATCAGTAGATTAGCCCAAAAAGGTGTAGGGGGGCATAGTTTTGACTTGTTTTACGGCTATAGTGAGCGCTCACATAACAGACATTATTTGCTTACTGCAATGCTGTGTCCAGTTCGGAGTTGAATGCGGCGATGAAGTGGCCGGTTTGGGCATCTATCTGAGCATAGGATATGGCCATACCAGTTTTGCAGAACCAGGTACCAGGAATATCATTCGTAACATCGTAAACTAATATGTGCTTGCGGACCACGGTGTCGTCCTTTCTTGTGGAATATTCCTTGATACTGAGTTTACATGGCCAGTTGTCGTTTCTCTCTGTCTTCAGATAATCGGCAAAGATCTGCCTGGCCTTCTGCTCTGAAATCGCAGGAATGGTATTCACATCCTTTATGTCGAAAAACGCTTGGGTATATGCCCTAATCATACGCTTGCCCTCGGGTGTGATGAAATAGAAGACATTCGATTTGAAGCCATCTACAAGTACGCCTTTATAGTAATGCTGGTATAATTCGCTGTATTCGTTTCTTTCACCATTGGGCGTCTCCCACTCTCTTGTGCCTTCCAGGCGGATCTCGTTGCCTTCGCTCATTGGAAACAGGTGCTTGATTTCATCGAACGACGACGGGCAGCTATAGAGTTTCTCTTCAGGGTCGGTTCCCGCCACGAAATATTCAAGACGGACAATCCTGCCGCTCTCATCGCGGGTAATAGTGCATCCGTCGACCTTCTCGGTATGAAGGTCCTCGGAAAACTGATAATCGATAATCCCGTCTGGGTCGATGACGACGTCCTCATCGTCGTCTTTGCTGCAACTGCCCGTGCCGATAGCCAACGTCAGCAAGGCACTCATCCATAGTAATCTGCTCTTTTTCATAAACGTAATTGTAACTGGTTTTATCTATATAATGACAAAGGTATGGAAATCTTGTAAGATATGCGAAATATTTAACAAAGTTTCAGATTTAATTTTTGATTGAACTTTTTTGTGGTTTAATTTGGAGATTACATAAAAAAGTAATATATTTGCACCCATGAAGTATGTGGTGCTGCCTGACGAGAGGATACGTCCGCTGTCGTTCTATCTGGCTACAGAGGATTATCTGGGCCAAAACATGGAGGACGACGACCTGCTGATGCTGTGGCAGGTGGAGCCAAGCGTGATATATGGGCGTAATCAGGCGGTGGAAAACGAGGTGAACCTGGACTACTGCCGTGAGAACGGCATCAGGGTGTACCAGCGTAAGAGCGGCGGCGGCTGTGTGTATGCCGACAAGGACAATCTGATGTGGTCGTTTGTGACGAGCGAGGACAATGTGGGATTCGCCTTCAACCGTTTCGTGACGATGGTGCTGTTGGTACTCAGGAAGATGGGCATCGAGGCTACGGGCACAAGCCATAACGACATCATGATCGGCGACAGGAAGGTGTGCGGCACAGCCTGCAGAAAGACCGCCAAGGGCTGCGTTGTTCACTCGACCATGCTCTACGACACCAATATGGCACACATGCTGAACGCCATCACCCCCGGCCCGGAGAAGTTGGAGAAGAAGGGCATCCAGAGCGTGCGCCAGCGCATCACCTTATTAAAAGAATATACATCGCTGAGTCTCGACGAGGTGAAGACATTGATCAGGGAGACGCTTTGCCAAGGGGAAAGACGGCTGACGGAAGAGGAAATAGAAAGGTTTATAGTTTAAAGTTTATAGTTATGGCAATTAAACAAGAACTTGAAAAGAAAGACAAGGTGACGTGCCTGCACGACAAGCACGTCGCATTGGGTGCTACGATGGTGTCATTCGGAGGTTTCGACATGCCTTTACTTTATCAATATGCAGGCATCGCCCCAGAGCACATGGCAGTACGCGAGCATGTGGGATTATTCGATGTCTCCCACATGGGTGAGGTCACCGTCAAGGGTCAGGATGCAGAGCGCTACGTTCAGCACATCTTCACCAACGACATCGCTGGGGCTCCCGTAGGTAAGATATATTATGGAATGATGTGCTACGAGAACGGTGGCACTGTAGATGACCTCTTAGTATACAAAATGGGTGAGAATGATTTCTTTCTCGTCATCAACGCCTCGAACATCGATAAGGACTGGGCTTGGATGCAGCAGCATGCCGAAGGCTTCGACATCGACTTGCAGAATCGCTCGGACTACTACGGTCAGATAGCCGTGCAGGGACCTGAGTCGGAGGATACAATGGAACGTGTGCTCGGACTGCCTTGTAAGGAACTGACGTTCTACACCTGCAAGGCCATCGGTGAGGTCATCATCTCCCGTACGGGCTATACTGGCGAGGACGGTTTCGAGGTGTATGGCTCTCACGACTTTATCCGTGACTGTTGGGACAAACTGATTGCCGCAGGTGTTCAGCCATGTGGCCTTGGTTGTCGTGACACCCTTCGCTTTGAAGTGGGACTGCCGCTCTATGGTGATGAACTGTCAGAGGATATCACACCTGTGATGGCTGGTCTGACGTTGTTCGTGAAACTCGACAAGGAGGAATTCATTGGCAAGGAGGCACTCGCCAAACAAAAGGCAGAAGGACCAGCCAAGAAGCTCGTGGGTATAGAGCTTTTTGACAAGGCGATCCCTCGTCATGGCTATACGGTGTTGAACATGGACGGCGAACCCATTGGCGAAGTGACAACTGGCTATCATACGATTTCCACTGACAAAAGTGTCTGCATGGCTCTCGTCGATGCTGCATATGCCAAGCTCGATACCGAGGTGCAGATCCAGATTCGTAAGAAGGTCTTTCCTGGCAAAGTGGTGAAAAAGCAATTTTACAACAAGAATTATAGGAAATAGTAAACGACAACTATAACAACTAAGACAACATTTACAAAGGATGCCACTCTGTGGCATAGAAAAAGTTGTCAATGTTGTCAATGTTGTAGTAAAAAGAAAAAAGTAGATTTTTAAGAAATAAGATTATGGCAAAGGTAATTGAAGGACTCTACTACTCGGAGTCGCACGAATACATTAGAGTAGAAGGTGATTATGGTTTCATCGGTATCACAGACTATGCCCAGAATGCGCTTGGCAATGTGGTGTATGTAGATATGCCTGAGGTGGATGATGAGGTTGAGGCTGGTGAGGAGTTTGGTGCTGTTGAGAGCGTGAAGGCTGCCAGCGACCTGATCTCACCCGTCAGCGGTACAGTCGTTGAGGTCAATGAGGCCCTTGATGATCAGCCTGAACTGATCAATCAGGATGCCTTCGAAAACTGGATTATCAAGGTGGAACTCTCCGACAAGTCCGAACTCGATAACCTCATGGACGCTGCTGCTTACGAGAAGTTCTGCGAGAAGTAGTATGTTATGTTTATAGTTTAAGGTTTATAGTTTATAGCTGATATGTTCTATAGGCAGAAGGGCTTGCAGGGTAATCATCTATAAACTATAAACCATAAACTATCAACAAAAATAAAAGACTATGAACTATAAGTATTTCCCACAAACAAGTGACGACCTGCGGACGATGCTGGAGAAGGTGGGGGTGAAAGACCTCGACGGCCTTTATGCCCAGATACCTGACAGTATCCGCTTCAAGGGCGACTATGAGTTGCCTTTGTCGATGTGCGAGCAAGAGGTCAGACAACTCTTCGACAGACTCGGTGAGGAGAACAAGCAACTGACCTGTTTCGCTGGTCTGGGTGTCTATGACCATTATACCCCGTCGGTGATTCCCAGTCTGCTACAGCGTTCTGAGTTCCTCACTTCTTATACGCCCTATCAGGCAGAGATCTCGCAAGGTACACTCCACTACATTTTCGAGTATCAGTCGATGATGGCGGAACTCACGGGCATGGATATCTCCAACGCCTCGATGTACGACGGCAGTACTGCAGCTGCCGAGGCGATGATGATGGCGGTGGCTGCTGGTAAGAAAGTGAACAAGGTGCTGGTGTCGGGCTGTCTGAATCCCTTGACGTTCGAGGTGCTGAAGACCTACGCCCTGCACCATGGGATCGAACTCGAGGTGTTGCCCATCAGAGACGGCACGACCAGTCTCGACGACGTGAAGGCGCGTCTGGCCGAGGGTGGTGTGGCAGGTGTGATGGTGCAGCAGCCCAACATCTATGGCATCGTGGAGGACTTTACCGGCTTTGCCGAGGCCTGTCATGAGCAGAAGGCGCTCTTTATCATGGATAGTGTGGCAGCCGACCTCGCCGTGTTGAAGACGCCTGGTGAGTGGGGGGCTGATATCGCGGTGGGCGACGGACAGAGTCTGGGTATCCCCATGTTGTTCGGAGGCCCGTACGTAGGCTATATGTGCTGTACGGAGAAGCTGATAAGGAAAATGCCTGGCCGTATCGTAGGCATGACGAAAGATTCGCGTGACCAGCGTGCTTTCGTGCTGACTCTACAGGCCCGTGAGCAACATATCCGCCGTCAGAAGGCTACATCCAATATCTGTAGCAACCAGTCGCTGATGGCACTCTTCGTGACGATCTATTGCTCGCTGATGGGTAAGCAGGGCCTCAAGGAGGCGGCACAACTCTCATACGCAGGAGCCCATTATCTCTGCGACGAACTCCTGAAGACAGGTCGTTTCCATTTGACTTTCGATAAACCCTTCTTCAATGAGTTCTATGTGAAGTACGACGGCGATGCCAACACCCTCTACCAGCATTTCATAGATGAGGGTATTCTGGGTGGTATCCGCCTTGAGGACGGTTTCCTTTTTGCCGTTACTGAGAAGCGTACGAAGGAAGAGATTGATAACTTTGTAAAGATTGCAGCCTTATGAATCAGAAGCTATACGGAAAATTGATTTTCGAACTCTCGAAGGAAGGCCGCAAAGGCTATAGTCTGCCAAGGAACAATTTTGGCGATTACGAGATACCCGCTTCGATGCGACGTGCTGAGGAGGCAGAATTGCCTGAGTGCGACGAGTTGACGGTGGTGCGTCATTACACGAACCTCTCGAATAACAATTTCGGTGTCGACACGGGTTTCTATCCCCTTGGTTCCTGTACGATGAAGTACAACCCCAAGATCAATGAGGAGATGGCCGCCCTGCCGCAGTTCCAGAATCTGCATCCTTTGCAGCCTGATGACACGGTGAGGGGTGCCAGAGCACTCATCATCCTTCTGGAGAAGTCGCTTTGTGCCCTCACGGGCTTGGCCCGCTTCACTTTTAAGCCTTATGCAGGGGCACATGGTGAACTGACGGGACTGATGGTGATCGACAACTACCATCGTTCGCGCGGTGATTTGCAGCGCAAGAAGGTGATCGTCCCTGACAGCGCTCATGGCACTAATCCTGCCTCTGCCGCAGTCTGTGGCCTGGAAATCATTGAGGTGAAATCCGACTCTGATGGTCTAGTAGATCTAGTAGACCTAGTCAGACTAGTTGAACTAGAAGGCCCTAATATCGCCGCAATGATGATGACCAATCCCAATACCCTCGGACTCTTCGAGACACGCATCCCGGAGATCGCCAAAATCATCCACGACTGCGGTGGCCTGATGTACTACGACGGTGCCAACCTGAATCCCATGCTGGGTGCCTGTCGTCCTGGTGACATGGGCTTCGACGTGATGCATATCAACCTCCATAAGACCTTCTCTACACCTCATGGCGGTGGTGGTCCTGGTGCTGGTCCCGTGGGTGTCCGCGAGGGCTTGCAGGAATTCTTCCCTGTGGTGTCACCCTATCACGGCAACTTCGGCGTCATGATGCGTGCCTACGCCTATATCCTCTCGCTCGGCCGTGAGCATATCAAGGAGGTCGGGCCGCTCGCCACACTCAATGCCAACTACATCAAGGAGTCGCTGAAGGATGTCTACGAACTGCCTATCGACACGGTCTGTTGTCATGAGTTCGTGTTTGACGGTCTGAAGGACAAGAGTACGGGTGTCACGACGATGGACGTGGCCAAGCGTCTGCTCGACTATGGTTATCATGCACCCACAATCTATTTCCCCTTGCTCTTCCACGAGAGTCTGATGATTGAGCCAACGGAGAATGAGTCGAAGGAGACACTCGATGGTTTCATTGCCGTGATGCGACAGATTGCCGAGGAGGCCAAGACTGATCCTGATCTGGTGAAGTCTGCGCCTCATAATACTCCCATCGGTCGTGTCGATGATGTCCTTGCCGCCAAGCATCCGGTTGTGACTTACCGACAAATGCTTTCGACATAAGTACTTTTTTAGACAGAAGAACATAAGAACATAATGGCTGCGCACAATAACCATAAAATATGTCCTTATGTTCTTATGTCTAAAAAACATGTTCTTTTGTTCTTCTGTCTAAAAAATATGTTAGTCTGTTATTATGTCTTTAATTTGTTCTTATGTCTAAAACGGATTTGATCATTATCGGAGCAGGCCCTGGGGGCTACCGTGCCGCTGAATATGCCGCCAAACAAGGCCTGAAAGTCGTGATATTCGAGGGTGACAATGTCGGAGGCACTTGTCTCAATGTAGGTTGCATCCCCACGAAAACCTATGTCCATTCGGCCACCTTTGCTGAGGCCCGTGAACGCATGGCCGCTGTCGTGCCACAGCTCCGTCAGGGTGTCGAGGGCATCCTCTCGCATCCCAACATCACCCTCGTCCGTGAGAAGGCCTCCTTCACGGATGCCCATACGGTAGGCGACTACACGGCTCCCCATATCATCATCGCCACAGGCTCCGAGACCAAATGGCTGCCGATTTCTGGAAAGGACAATCCCTGTGTCGTTGATTCTACAGGCCTTCTGAACCTCAACACCCTTCCCGAGCGCCTCTGCATCATCGGAGCAGGTGTTATCGGCATGGAGTTCGCCAGCGTTTTCCGTCGCTTCGGTTCTGAGGTAACGGTCATTGAATACCTGAAGGAATGTCTGCCTGCCATCGACAGCGACATCGCCAAGCGCCTGCGCAAACAGATGGAAAAGGAAGGTGTCTCTTTCCATATGCAGTGTAGCGTGAAGCAGATAGCCGATGGCGAAGTATTCTTCGAGACCAAGAAGGGTCAGACGGAAAGTGTCGGGGCCGACATCATCCTGATGGCTACGGGCCGCAAGCCCCGTACCGAAGGCTTAGGCCTTGAGGCTATAGGCGTAGATCTCGCCCCTAACGGTGCCATCCCCGTCGATGATGACTTCGAGGTAATCACAAAGCTCAAAGTCTTTGCTATCGGCGACGTCAACGGCCGTCAGATGCTGGCCCATGCCGCAGAGATGCAGGCCGTCCGTGTCGTGAACCAGATCCTCGGCAAGCCCGACGGCATCCGTTTCGACATCATGCCAGCAGCCATCTTCACCGAGCCTGAAGCCGCCTGTGTCGGTCCGACGGAAGACCAACTGAAGGAGCAGGGCATCCCCTATGTCTGCAAAAAATCCTTCTGGCGTGCCAACGGCAAAGCCTTGGCGATGGGAGAGACGGAGGGCATGCTGAAGCTCTTTGCCAGCCCTGAGGGTGTCATCCTCGGCTGTCACGCTTTCGGTGCCCACAGCGCAGACATCATTCAGGAAGTAAGTGTGCTGATGTGTAAGGGTACGACCATCGACGAACTCGCCGACATGGTGCATATCCACCCGACGCTCTCGGAGATACTGAGAGACGCTATTTGATTTCGAGGCACATCATCGTCAGGTCGTCATTGGGGGCAGTACCTTTCCGATGTTCCTCAACGGCCTTCCGAAGCGTCTCAACGACTTCTTTCGCATTCTCGTACGGCCGACTGGTGAGGATTTCCATCAGTCGGTCGTTTCCGAACTGTTGCAGTTCACCGTCCTCTGCCTCATTCAGACCGTCGGAGTAAATGAACAGCCGCAGGCCTCGTATATCCTCTATCTCCTCGCCTTGGAACTGTAAGGTGGGCCACATGCCGATGGGAGCATTGGGCAGCATGTGAAGGAAGCGGGCATAGACGGTGCCCTCTGGCGTAGGTTCCATCACAATGGGCTTGTTGTGTCCGGCATTGCAGAAGTCCAGCCTGCCGTTCTTGAGGTCGGCCAGACCGATGAACAACGTGACAAACATACCCTGATCGTTGTCCTCTGTCAAGGCCTCGTTCATCCGCGTGGCTATTTCTGCGGGCATCATGTGCTGGGTGGCCAGTGTGCGGAACAGTCGTGTGGCCTGGGCCATGAACAGACTGGCTGGCACACCCTTTCCGCTGACGTCACCCAGGCAGAAGTAGAGGTGGTCGCCGAGCAGCAGATAGCCGTACAGGTCACCGCCCACCTCCTTGGCAGGAGCGATCGCGGCGTAGATGTCGAGTCCTTCCCTATCTGGGAAGATATTGGGCACCATCGACATCTGTATGTCTCTGGCGATACGCAGTTCGCTCTCTATGCGCTCTTTGGCAGCAGTCGTCTCCTCCAGTTTGTCGTAGGCGTGCTGCAGTTTCTCGTGGGCGATGGCCAGATGGTGCGTGGCCTTCCGTTTGTGGAGGGTGTAGATGGTGAAGAATGACACGAGCAGCACCAGTGCGATGGCTGTGCCGATGAGACGTTGTCTGGATAGGTCAGCCTGCTGATGTGCTATCTGTGCCTCCTTCTGGTGGGTGTCGTACATCGTGGCCAGCTCTGCGGCATCGTTGCGCTTGGCTTCGCTGATGGCACTGTCCAGCGACTCGCAGATCTGCAGACCCACGTTGATGGCAGAGTCCTTGCGCTGTGCTCCCACGTTGGCACGGTATTTTGGCAGCAGGTACTGCTGTATGTTGTCGAGCGTCAGGGTGATGCCGCCCTGGCTGAGCAGACGGTTCAGGTCGCGGAAGTTGTCGGCGGCCTCGCTGTAGCGTTGTGCAGCCATCAGGTAGTCGTTGGCATAGAGGCGGCCTTCTCCCGACTTTCCGTAACGCGTGTTCACTGCGTCCTTGAAAGCTTTTGCGGCCTCTTTCGTCTGTCCGGTATTTTGCAGGGCAATGGCACGAAGCAGGTTAATCTGTGCCTGAGAATTGTCGATGACCTTGGATTCGGCTACGGGCAGTTGCTCGTAGGCCCTGAGCAGTTCTTCGGCGCGGTCGGTCCAGGGTAGTGCGTCCTCATAGCGCATGGCGTTGAGGTATTCGTTGGCAATGCTACATGCCGCGTCATAGGCCTGCTGTCCTTTGCGACCCGTAGAGTCAGAAACCGCCATCTCCATAAACAGTCCGTACGCCTCCTGAAAACTCTTTGCGGCCTGTTCCGTTCTGCCGAGGTTCAGCAGACAGCACCCAACGGTGTTGGTCAGTATTGCAATGTCTGTGCTGGAGCCGCTGTTGTTGTCGTGCATCTTGTCGAGGGCATCCATGGCTACGCGCAGTGCTCCTTCGTAGTCACCCTTCTTCAGCATCATGTTGGCCAGGCGACGGGCCGACTTGTTGTAGTTCAGCGCGTCGTTCTCGCTCTTGATCTCAGCCGCCACAGCCTTCTTGTAGTAGAACTCCGACGTGCGGTTCTGACCCTGATAGAAATATGCCACACCGCGCCATCTGTTGGCATTCACCTGAGTCAGGTCGCCCAGAGCCTCCAGACTGTCGGCGAGCGCCAGTATTCGAGTGTAGTTGCGCGTTTCTCCGGCTGCATACATGATGCTGTCGGCCATGCTGGCGCGAATCCTCATACGCTTCTCCTCACCACAGGAGAAAAGGAAGATAGAGGATGTAAGAAGGAGATAGAAGAAGATAGATGACAATAGAATTACCCTACGATGACTGCTCGCGGTGTATTGAGCTTTGCCTTCCGCCTCTGTCAGACAGCTGTCTTCCTTTATCTTCATATCTCTTATACCTTTAATTCACTTATCACAGATTCAACGATCTTAGGGAAGTGCTCCATTTCCAGTTGGTGCTCTTTCTCCGCGATGTCGTCTACGCTGTCATCGGGCGACAATGCCACACTGAACTGCGCAATGATCTCCCCCGAGTCGCACACCGGTGTCACCCAGTGCACGGTCATACCCGTCTCCTTCTCACCAGCCGCCTTTACGGCCTCATGCACGTGGTGTCCCCACATCCCCTTGCCACCGTATTTCGGCAACAGGGCAGGGTGTATGTTGATGATCTTATGCGGATAGGCGTCAATGATGAAGTTGGGCACTATGGGCAGGAATCCCGCTAGCACGATGAAGCCGATGTCGTACCTCCTGAGCAGCGGCAGCATCACGTCAGGGTTGTTCAGGTCGGCCTTTGGAGTGACCGCCGTTGGCACTCCCAGTCGCTCTGCCCTCACAAGGGCATAGGCGTCAGCCTTGTTGCTGACCACGAGGGCAGGGTAGATGTGCTCGTGGTTCGCAAAATACTTAATCAGGTTCTCACAGTTCGTGCCGCTTCCCGACACGAATATGGCGATATTAGTTCTTTCCATGACGGGTGCAAAGGTAGCGTAAAATTTTGATTAAGCGAAGAAAATGAGCAGTTTTTTCATTGTTGGGCAGGAGGATTCTTGTTAATTAATAATAAAACATATACTATAAATAGTGTTTTATGTGCATTTGTTAGTGAAAAATATCTATATTTGCAGAGTTATTATTAATTAAAACAATTATGAAGAAATTTATTATTTCGATGGTAGTCATGGCCATGTTTGCTGTGATGCCCGCAAGTGCTCAGGGAATCGCCTTCGGTGTGAAGGGTGGTGTAAACTTTACCAAGATGAGTATTGACAACGATGCCGTCGACTGTGAGGCCGGTGTCGGCTTCTTCGTTGGTCCGACGCTGAAGATCGACTTCCTGCCGTTCCTCGGGGTACAAGGTTCGATATTCTATGAGCAGGCCAACAGCAAGGTTGCTGGTGAGAAGATCAAGCGTCAGAGTGTCATTGTGCCTATCGATGTCCGTGTGAACCTCAAGCTCAATGAAGAGTCTGGCATCTATCTGGCCACAGGCCCACAATTCGGTTTCAATGTCGGTGAAGATGAGTTCACATGGAACGAGTCGAGCAGTTACAAGAACACGTTCCAGATGAAGAAGTCGATGTTCAACTGGAACTTCGGTATCGGAGCCATGCTGACCAAAAAGATCGAGGTGGGGGTTGTCTACAGCCTCGGCATCGCTAAGACTGGAGAACTGGAGGCTGAGATTGACAGAGCCAAGGCCAATAACGACGAACTTAAGCCCAAGTCCAGCACCGTACAGGTTTCTGCCACCTTGTTCTTCTAATAAATCAAGAGAACCGACAACCTTCATTGTCAACAACTACAAAAACGAATGGACCATATGAAAAAGATGATGAATAGGATGCTCTCTATTTTGATGATGCTTCTTGTAGCCTTTGAAGCTGATGCGGTAGAGAGCTATGCGTATGCTGTGCTTGAAGAAGCATCAGCTATAATGATGAAGGAAGCAGAGATGTCGGTCATGCAGAACAGACAGAGGCAGCGTAACAGGCGAAGAACGCGTACGAGGCGCAGGTCACCGAGGGTTACTGAGGTTTCTAAAGAAGAACAAACAAGCGGCACAGTCAAAATCAATGAGGTGGCAAAAGAGACGAGGCATGCACAAGTTGATCTCGACACCCTTACTGCGCCTTACGTAGCTCAGGATGGAGACGTGCTTACGGGAACAGCAGGTTCATATAAGATCACAATCGCTGACAAAGCTACAGTCATACTAAACGGTGTGGACATTACACACATTCCCGATGTGGCTCTCTATGAGTATGCGGGTATCACTTGTGCTGGTGATGCGACGATTGTTCTGGCCGAAGGAACAACCAACAAGGTGAGGGGTGGCTACGAGAACCGTCCTGGCATCTTTGTGACCAAGGGCAAGACGCTTACCATTAAAGGCCCTGGCACTTTGGAAAGCAGCAGTCAGGGCTGGGCGGCTGGCATAGGAGGCGGCAAGGACTTGGAATGTGGTAACATCGTGATAGAAGGAGGTATTGTCATAGCCAAGGGAGGTAACAATGCTGCTGCCATAGGAGGCGGATGGTCAGGCTCTTGTGGTGATATCGTGATCAGATCGACCGTGACGCTCGTCACTCTTATCAAAGAAGGGAATGATAGCGTTTATATCGGAGCCGGGAAAGATGGTAGCTGCGGGAAAGTAACAATTGCCGATGGTGCCCAGGTGATTGAGGAATGAAACACAACGCAAAATGAAGAATGAAACTCAACACAAAATGAAAAAAGTCATTCATTGGGTGTTGGCCGCTACCATTGTCTGCGGACTGATGATGCTGACAGGTTGCTCGCGAAAAGTCTATCCGTCGGATAATACTGCAGTTTCGCGACAATGGTGCTTCCCCCTGCCCGGAGCCAAGGTCATTAGTCCATATGGCCAGCGGGGTGGGCGTCAGCATACGGGTGTCGACCTCAAGACCAAGGCCAAGGACAAGATCTATGCCGCTTTCGACGGTGAGGTGGTGTTCTCGAAGAAGTCCTCAGGCTACGGCAATCTGGTGCGCATCAAGCATGCCAATGGTCTGGAGACTTACTACGCCCATAACTCGAAGAACCTGGTGAAAGAAGGTCAGCATGTGAAGGCCGGGCAGGTGGTAGCCCTCGTCGGACAGACAGGTCGCGCCACCACACCCCACCTGCACTTCGAGACTCGCGTGAACGGCAAGCCGCAGAACCCCGCCAACTACTTCGACCTGAACAACCACACTTTACGTAAACGCTAAATCGTAAACTATATGAAAAAGATGACTCAACGGGTGCTCGCTGCCACCCTCACTTTCTGCGGCATTATGATGATGCTGACGTCGTGTACCGACGCAATCGGCACAGCAGATAACCCCGTAACTCCCAATCCACCATACGACCCTGCCGGCGAACTGGCCCAGGAAACCTTCATTCACGAATCGTACATGGACCGCACAGTCAAGCCCGGCGATTCGTTCTGGAATTTCGCCCTTGGTGAGTATCTTAAACAACCGGATGATGCTGGGGGCACCATGTTAGAAGCCTCAATAAAACAGATCCTGATTTTGATGAGTCAAATGAAAGCTTACAATTCTCCTAATCATGCGATGCAGCTGCTTCTAGGGGATACGCCCTCTGCAGACGATGAGAAGGCTGTCCTTGACGGCGTACTGGCACGGATGAAGCCGGGCAATGATATCAGCAAAGCCGACTTGATTCGGAACATCGGCAAGTTGACCGACCTGGGATACTGTCCCTTATTGGGACATGATGTAATGGCTACCGACGGCATATTGAGGTACACTATCATTCCTGGCCTCGCCTGTGATGAAGAGGTAAGTATCAAAACTTTGGAAGAACTAAAGGAGAAAATCAAACCCGTACTCCAGAACTATTTGGGCATAGATACCGACAGCGAAGAAGGTGCGCAGCTGCTGAAGAAGGTGGTTGAGATAGATGTCTGGATAAACAATTATACAAAAAATTGGACGGATTCTTCTCCAGAGCACACCTTCATCGGCCGTGGCCGCCCCGTCATTACTTCCACCCCCGTGCGGGCTATTGATGCCTTGGCAAAGACCAGAAGTCTCACGCTATCCGACAACGACTTGACGGAAGCATTCCGCGAGGCTTTCCATATAGATGATAATACCTATTATCTGCCCGAAGTAGATGGGATATTTGAGTTGTTAGACCAGTACGACACCGCCACGCTGCAGACCTATCTGAGATACTATGCTTGTGCTAGTCTTAGCAAAGCGATGTTTAGTGCCGGAATGACGCAGACTGACGTATTTTCAAATATGAGCGCACAGGCTAAGTCGATGTTCCTCGACTATGAGATATCCGTGCTCTATCGCAACTCCGACTGTGAGGGTGCTCTCCAGATGTTGGAGGAGATGCGAACGCTCTTCACACAACGCATTGAGAATCTCGACTGGCTGAGTGCAGCCACTAAGGCCAAGGCTATAGAGAAGCTGCAGGCCATGGGATTTAATGTCATACCCAAAACCTCCTTCTACACAAACTTCCAAATGACGGGCAAGACACCTGTGGAAGACCTGGTGCAGTACAAAGAGCAGTCGGACGTCTATCTGCGTAACGTGCTGGCTGGAAAAACTGCCAAGGAGTATGAGTGGGAGTACCTGTTGATAAGTCCCAACGGGTCGTCGCTCAAAGCTTTGAATGCATTCTATGATCCGGGCACCAACGAGCTTGTCATTCTCCCTGTTTTTCTCGGTGATGCGCTTTTCCCCACCGACAAGGATTGCACCATGCGCTATGCAACCCTCATGGTCTTTGGTCACGAGATGACACATGGCTTCGACAACAAGGGAGCTGCACACGATGCCATAGGCAGGAAGTCCGACTGGTGGGCGGCCGACGACAAAGCCAAGTTCCTTGAGAAGCAGCAACAGATGATCGATCGTTACAACGAGCTGGAGCAACTGCCCGGCGTACAGGCCGACGGTAAAAAGACGCTGGGCGAGAATATTGCCGACTTGGGTGGTTTTATGCTGGCCTATGAGATGTGGAATGCCAAACAGAAGGCCAACGGGCTGACCGGCGAGGCCCTGCGCCACCAGCAGCGCCAATTCTTCCTGGAGGTTGCCAATCTATGGAAAGCATATCACCCAGAATCATATATAATGATGCAACTGGAAATCGACCCCCATTCAGCCAACCACAACCGTGTGAACGGTGTCATGCGTCTTATCGATGACTGGTACGACCTCTTCGGTGTCAAACCTGGCGATAAGCTCTACGTGGCTCCAGCCGACCGAGTGAAGATTTGGTAAGTGAAAATGGTATAGTTAAACAGGAATGAATATGAAAAGAACGACTCTATGGATGTTCGATATTCTCGTCATCTGTGGCATAAGTATATTGATGTCGTGTACCAACGACATAGGCGATAATCCGGTTAATCCGACATCGAGTGATGACGGAACGATTGTGGGTAACTGGTATTCTGATGTGTCGGGGTTGACCTATGCCAAGTGGAACTACGACAAGACGTGGCAGAACACCGAGTTCAAGGCAGACGGAACGGGTAGCACCCGCATCTACTACACCTTAGGTGACAAAGCCATCGGCATCGAGAAGATAGATTTTACTTATACGGCCTCTGCCGACGGAGTGCTGACCATGACGCCAAGTGACCGAGAGGCGATGGCGGCCAACTGGCAGATAGCGGGCGGCCAACTGTGCATCAGCAACGGTGACAACCTCAGCCTGAACTTCAAGAAGACCACTACCGACATGGCTGCGAAGTTTGACGAATGGAGCAAGACGAAGGACGTATTCGACGTGCCACAACCCGCCAAACACACCGTCTTTGTCTATGGCAATGCAGGTGGCACCATGGATACTTACATTGAATATGGCTTCTGGGAGAGAGCAAAGGAATTCCTGACCGACCACAACAATGTGCGCGTGATATGTTTCTATAAATATGGTAAGGATCAATCAGAATACGGGAAACCATTTTCTGGTAAGTATGCTGAACCTGGCGACATCGTGTGGTTTGAACTGAATGACCAGACCGATCTCAACAAGATTAAGGAGGAAGGTTTTCAGGCCCATGGTTTGGGCGATTTAGCCAAGCTGCTGCAGATATGCAATCCTAACACGATGCGCCTGTTCCTGGAGTGTAGCAGCCTGCAATGTCCGGCAGAGAGTTATTCGTTGGCCATCTGGGGCCACGGCGATGGCTTTAGCCCCATGGAAGACGTGCCAGGCAAGTACCAGGTTGAAGAGATTTTCCAAGCCACAACCCGTGGCGTGATGACCGATGAGTGGCTCAAAGGCGAATGGATGGATATGTACGAGATGTATGATGCCGTGAAGGCTGCAGGCATTGACCGCCTGAACACACTGTACTTCCACAACTGCTTTATGGGCAATATAGAGTCGCTGACGCAAGCACGGGAATTTGCCGACTACATCGTTGCTTCGGCCCACGTGCTCTGTAGCGATGGCCAGATACTGACAGAGTTTGTGCGCGGACTGGTGGAAACAGGCAATGCCGAAGAAGCTGCAGGCCTGATGTTCGAGCACTGTACGCCCACATGGCAAAACGGCTATATGGAGGAAAGCGATGAGAATAGCCCAAACAATGGCGACTTCAAGATGATTCGCATGGATAAGTTCGATGCCATTATCGATGCTTCTAAGCAGCTGTGCGACCGCATCATGGCGCTCTATCCCACACAAAAGGACGCTATCGACCGTGCCACCAGAGGCGTATATCGCTATTCTCCTGTCGTACGTTTTGAGGATATGGTAGTAGAATACGTTCATGCTTTCTACGACATTGCCAACTATGCCCAACTGCTGGCCAAGGAGAGCGGAGATACCGAACTGAAAGCCATCTCAGCCGCTATGGATCAGGCTTTCAAAGAGGCTTTCGTACACTATCGCGATATCAGCAACAGCAAAGAGCATCTGGACCATTACACACTGAGCGTATGCCTGCTGAACCATGATATCTACGTAAACGACTTTAAGAGTTGGAACCCGCTTATAGAATACAACTACAACGAGGGCTACGAACAGTGCGACTTCCATAAGTTGACAGGCTGGGGCCGTTGGCTCAACATGAACCAGCAATCGGTCGACAGCAATCCAGAGACAGGTGGCGGCGGGAAGTTGGAATAATCCGAAATTATCAATAATACATTATTAATAATATAAAACGATGATGAAAACCGGAATGATCCAATGGGTGAAGACCGCCACCCTGACTTTCTGCGGCATCATGATGCTACTGACGTCATGTACCAACGACGCTATCGACTCAAAGGATAACCCTGTCCCCGTCGATCCGCCTGCACCCCAGGAACTGGCCGACTACACGATTATTTTCTACGGTCACGGTGGCGACCCGTCGCTGGATATATGTATCGTAGAGAACCTGAAGCAGCTGTATGCCGCCGAAGCAGCCTCCTACGACAAGGTCAGGATTGCTGGGCAATATAAGTTCAGCAGCCCCGATATTTTCCAGAGTCAAGTAAATACTCTGCTCCTGAGTACCGAGTCAGAGGAAACCAAGAGGATGATAGAGACGTTTAACGAGCAGTATAAGGACAAGGCAGGCTATACCTATCGCTTCGCCGTTGACCCGAAGATGCAGTCGTACGACCAGTTGGGCGACTCGTACCGCTACGGGTCCTTCGAAAGTGACATAGCCAATCCCGACTCGCTGACCAACTTCATCAAGTGGGCTGCCCAGACCTGTCCTGCCAAGAACTACGTGCTGCTGCTGAGCGACCACGGCGCAGGCTATATGCCCAACGACGACCAGCCATACACGCCGTCTGCCAAGACCCGTATGGTGGTGGTGGACAGTAAGAGCAGAAATGGGCTCACCCTGCCGTCGCTGACCGCGGCCATCGAGGCAACCGGCATACACGTGCAGACCCTCTATTTCGACGCCTGCCTGATGAATAGCATGGAGTATCTGTTTGAACTGAAGGACATTGTCGATTACGTGGTAGCCTCGTCGTTCCTCGTTCCTGGTGCCGGCGGCAGCTACGATGCGCTGATCAACCTGCTGGCTCAGTGCAATGGCGACATCGAGGGAGCACTGGCCGGCTACAATAAATACTGCGTCGACCGCTGGGATGAGCTGATTGGGAAAAACAAAAAGGAAAGTTACTTCGACATGACCGTTACGCGCACCTGCGGACTCGATGCCTATGGTAAGAAGATACGGGCATTTACCGACCTGCTCGTCAAGGCGTATCAGAGTGGCGACGAGGAGCTGTGCAAGAAGATAGACAATGCGACGGCCAACACCCTGAAAATAGAAAAAGGATACCCCTTCTACGATCTGCTGATCTATGCCCTGACCATAACGATAGCCGACCCCGAGCGCTTCGAGGCCGCCTACAACGATATGCAGAAGTGCTACAAAGAGCGCTGCCAGGTGTCTCACCAGACCAGTGCCTACATGGGCGCTGAGGGCATCAACGGCTCCGTACTGCTAGGCTGGGAGGGACAGTTTGAGTATTTCAACTGGGTGCCAGTCGAAGGCGAGTGGAAGGTGAGTCATCATGTATTATACAAGCCCGACGGCACTTGTGACGTTGTATTTTGGGGCGCTTCCAGTTCAGATAATTGGGGCAGTACCTTTGAGCAGACCTACGAGCAGACCCAGTTCGACAAGGCCACGGGGTGGAGTCGCTGGATCTGGGCAAACCACCAGCGTCCCACGGTGATGAGTCTTGCCACAGCAGGCTACGACCCCAATATCGCCGAAGCCGACCCCGCCGCGTACCTGACGTTTGCAGAAATAATGCAGATGGGCCATAAATAACAATCACACAAGATGAACCGCCGTACGCTGGCCTATGACGCACGTTCTGAGTCTGAAGCAATAGCTTCAGACAGTGAGGAGGGTGACAGGGGTGACACCTGATTGCATGGATTTCTCCCGCGTACCGCGCACACATACGGTACGCATGAGAAATCCTGTTATTATACTGTCACCCCTGTCACCCTCTTTTTTTGTTTTATAGTTTATGGTTTATAGTTTAGAGATGAATAGCAATACGTTTGAGATACGAACTTACGGGAAGTCGGAGTTTGCGATGCTGATGTTCCCGACCGTCAAGGACCCGCGTCAGGCGCAGAACAGGCTCCTGCGCTGGATCAAACGCGATGCAGAACTCCATGAGCAGATACGCCGTCTGGCACGTTCGGCCAGCGACAACGACTACAGTCCCGCCCAGATTCGCCTCATGGTGGAGAAGTGGGGCGCACCGGGAGAGTATGATTTTTGAAGGTATGGCAGTTTCGGTTGTAAATAATGCCTGTTTCGAGAGTAAGAGATAGGACTTTACCCCTATAAAGTCCTATCCCTTACTGTGTAAGTAGGCATCGTTTACTGTCGTGGAAGGCATCTTTTACAACGTAAAGTCCGGGGGGTATCCTGCTTTCGCGAATATCACTAATCAGCCGAAATATGAATGGCCCCGTTGCACATAGTGACGGGGCCATTTATATAAGATAAAGTTACGTAGTTTATACAAGATGCTCGATGAGGTCGGCGCGTTCGCCGGGAAGCATGTCGATGACGGGAATTTCCACCATCGTGTAGCAGCCGGGCTGCAGACGCATGGAAGCACGGGCCACGTTGACGAGCACCTGTCCTGTCAGGGCGGGGTTGTTGATGCTCATGTTGAACTCCAGGCGCTGGTTTTGGGTCTTACCGCTCACACCCTTGCGGATGAGGTTCACACCGTGGCCCATGTCGCGGACGTCGTCGACGCTCTCCACCTGGAACACGTGTGTCTCGTCGGAGGCGAAGTAGGGGTCGGCCTTGATATCCTTGGTGACGTCTTCGAGCTTGGCTCCGTCTTCCAGTTCCACGTAGACCATGCGGCGGTGTATGCCCTCGCCGAGGGGAATGGTCATGGAGAGGGCATTCTTAACACCCTTCTTCGAGCGTACGCAGACGCTGTGACCCATCGACATGCCGGGGCCGAAGTTGGTATAGGAGAGACCCTTCGGTGCGAGGCTCTGCATGAGTGTGCGCACGATGCTGTCGGAACCCGGGTCCCAGCCTGCGGCAATCACGCTGACAGTGCCAGTCTCCTGGTTGAGCTTCATCAGACGCTCACGGTAGCCGCGTATGTTCGTGTGGATGTCGAACGAGTCGACGGTGTTGATGCCCAAAGGCAGTATCATGTTGGCATACTCCTCACACGAGCGGGTAGGGGTGGCAAGGATAGCCACGTCGACATCCTTCAGTTCGCGGATGTCCTTCACCACGTCATACTGTGCAAGTTCTGCGGGCTTGTTCTCCGCACCATTGCGGCGCACGATGCCTGCCACTTCCATGTCGGGGGCTGTCTCCAGTGCCTCGAGCGCATACTTTCCGATGTTGCCGTAACCTACGACGGCGGCTCTGATTTTCTTCATATTCTATAAATTATAAACTCTAAAGTCTAAACTAAATAATGGTTAATTGCTCGAAATCGGTTGCAAAAGTAATGCTTTTCATCGATATAAATATCATCTTGACTGAAAAAATATCTAAAAACTTTCATTTTGTGACAATCTGTAAGTAAATTGGGCCGAAATACAATAAAATGAAGCAGACTGCGTTTTATTACATAGTTTGTAGTTTACATTTTATTGTTTTGACTATATTGTTATGATAGAATATATCAAAGGCGAATTGACGGATCTGACACCAGCCCAGGCAACGGTGGAGGCAGCGGGAGTGGGCTACGGCCTGAACATCTCGCTGAACACGTTCAGTGCCATACAGGGTAAAAAAGAGGTTAAACTCTATGTGTACGAGGCGATACGTGAGGACGCATACGTGCTCTACGGCTTCGTGAACAAGAAGGAACGGGAGATGTTTGAACTGCTCATCACAGTGAATGGCGTGGGAGCCAACACGGCGCGGATGATGCTCTCAGGCATGAGCGTGGCCGAACTGTGCAATGCCATATCAACAGGTAACTCGCGATTGATACAAAGTATCAAGGGCATCGGCAAGATGACTGCCCAGCGTATCATTGTGGACCTGAGGGACAAGATAGTGGCCTTGGGCATAGCGGAGGAGATACCCGCCGGCGGACAGATGGCGGCGCCTGTGAACACGCAGGTGAGAGATGAGGCCGTATCGGCACTGACGATGCTGGGCTTCTCGCCAGCACCGACGCAGAAGGTGGTGCTTCAGATTCTGCAGGAACAGCCAGACTTGCCTGTGGAGCAAGTGGTGAAACTCGCTTTGAAACAGATAAAATAATCTATGGAATTCCTTAGAATAAAATAAGGAAAAACTATGAAACGGTCGATTGTCGTCACACTGATGGGTTTGCTCTTCGCATGCGTAGGTGCGCACGCGCAGGAGGACTCTCTGAGTGCACGATGGCGGATACAGAGGACGGCACCCCTTGAGGTGGCTGACCTCGACTCGTCGGCAGTTGACCTGAAGCGTCCCGATAATCTGCGACAGACGGTGGAGTACGACGACTCGGCCAACGTCTACTATGTTGGCACAAAGATTGGCGACTCCTATCTGAACGCCCCTTTGCTGATGACACCGCGAGAGTATCAGAAATGGACGGAGCAGCGATCCCTGCGCAATTTCTTCCGCAATAAGGACAAGGAGAACGTGCAGACGAAGGGCGAGGACAAGTTCTCGTTTGCCGATATGCACTTTGACTTGGGACCTGCGGAGAAGATCTTCGGTCCTGGAGGCGTGAGGATCAAGACTCAGGGAACGGCAGAATTGAAGATGGGCGCGAACATCAAGAGTATCGACAACCCCTCGTTGCCCATCCGTAACCGTAAGACCACCGCCTTCGACTTCGACGAGAAGATCAATTTGAGCGTGAACGGAAAGGTGGGCGACAAGGTGAACATGAACCTGAACTACAACACCGATGCCACCTTCGACTTCGATACACAGAACCTGAAACTGAAGTACGACGGCAAGGAGGATGAGATCATCAAACTTGTGGAAGGCGGTAACGTGAGCTTCCCGTCGAACAACTCGCTGGTAAAGGGAGCCTCAAGTCTTTTCGGCATCAGGACCGACATGCAGTTCGGCAAGCTGAAACTGCAGACGGTGGTGTCGCAGAAGAAGTCGTCGACGAAGAGCGTGTCTTCTAAGGGCGGTGCGCAGACCACAGCCTTCGAGCTCGATGCGTCTGACTATGAGGAAAACCGTCACTTCTTCCTCTCACACTATTTTCGTGAGCATTACGACGAGGCGATGTCGAAGTTGCCTAACCTGGCCACGGGCGTAGTGATCAATCGTGTGGAGGTGTGGGTGACGAACAAGACCGGTAATACCGCCAACTGCCGTAATATCGTGGCCCTCAGCGACCTGGGTGAGAACTCACGCGTGGGCAACAAATACTGGAGTGTCGCAGGACAGGGTGTGCCCAACAACGCTGCGAATAATGAATATAGCACCTTGGTCAACTCTTATGCCGAGGCCCGTGACATAGACCAGACGGGTACCGTGCTCGCTGCCATACCAGGCTTCGAGAGTGGTGTGGACTACGAGAAGCTGTCGAGCGCCCGACTGCTCAGTTCGTCGGATTACACCGTGAACAAGTCGTTGGGCTATATTTCGCTGAAGACAGGCCTGCAGACCGATCAGGTGCTGGCAGTGGCGTATGAGTACACCGTTGGCGGACAGACCTACCAGGTGGGAGAGTTTGCCAGCGACCTCACCGACACCCAGCAGGCCCTCTTCGTGAAGGCTCTGAAAAACACGTCGAACAACCCCTCGCAGTACAACTGGCGACTGATGATGAAGAACGTGTACTACCTCGCCTCGACGGTGGAGAAGGCGAAGTTCCGTCTCGATATCAAGTACCAGAGCGACACGGCGGGCGTTTATCTGACCTATATCCCCGACCAGAGGGTGAAGGGCACGTCGCTGTTGAAGATGCTGGGCTGTGACCGTCTGGACAACAATAATAAGGTGAACGCCAACGGCTATTTCGACTTCGTGGAGGGCTATACGGTGCAGAACGGCCGTGTGTTCCTGCCTGCGGCAGAGCCTTTTGGCGATTATCTACGTAAGCAGTTGCAGAAGAGCGGCTTCTCAGAGGACGAGGCCGACATCTACGTGTTCAGCCAGCTCTACGACTCGACGAAGACCGTGGCGAAGCAGAACGCCGAGAAAGATAAGTTTATCATGACCGGACTCTACAGGGGCTCGTCGGCCAACGTGATCTCGCTGGGGTCCTATAACGTGCCCCACGGATCGGTGAAGGTGACGGCAGGTGGCGTGGAGCTGCAGGAGGGTTCCGACTACACCGTGGACTACTCTGCCGGTGAGGTGACCATCATCAACCAGAGCATCATCGACGCCAAGACCGACGTCCAGGCATCCTGCGAGTCGAACACCGAATACGGCATGCAGCGCAAGACGATGGTGGGTGTGAATTGGGAGTACGACTTCTCGAAGAACCTGCAGTTGGGCGGTACGCTGATGCACCTCTCCGAGCAGGCCCTCATCTCGAAGGTCTCCATGGGTGAGGAACCGCTTAACAACACCATCTGGGGTCTGAACCTGAACTGGAAGCAGGAGTCGCAGTGGCTCACGTCGATGCTCAACAAGATTCCCTTCCTCCATGTGAAGCAGCCGTCGAACATCTCCTTCACGGGAGAGTTCGCACAACTCATAGCAGGCACGTCGGGCGACACCCAGGACAACGCCTCGTATATCGACGACTTCGAGAACACGAAGAACTACATCGACGTGAGCAGTCCCAAGTCGTGGACCATATCGAGTGTACCCTCGTTCTTCTCGGAGAGTGCCGACAAGACGGATGTTACGAGTGGCTACAACCGTGCCCTGCTGGCATGGTATAACGTAGATCCCATCTTCACCCGTCGCAGCAGCACGCTCACCCCCAGCCACATCAAGAGCGACCTCGACCAGCTCTCCAACCACTACGTCCGTGAGGTGTACGTGAAGGAACTGTACCCCAACCGTGACCAGAGCACCTACAACGGCGCCACCTCTACGCTGCCCGTGCTCAATCTGGCCTTCTACCCATCGGAGCGTGGACCGTATAACCTGACGCACGACTTCAACAGCGACGGCACGCTGCAGCAGCCTGAGACGAAATGGGGCGGCATGATGCGTAAGCTCGAGACCAACGACTTCGAGATGGCGAACATCGAGTACATTGAGTTCTGGATGCTCGACCCCTTCATCTATACCCGTCAGCAGGGCAACGCTTCTGACTATAGCGGCGACCTCTACTTCGACCTCGGTGAGGTGTCGGAGGATATTCTGCGCGACGGCAAGAAATTCTACGAGAGCGGCATGCCCATCAACGACAACGGCTCGTTTACGACCACGCAGTGGGGAAAAATCCCTGTGGAGGCCTCGCAGAACTATGCCTTCGCCACCACCAGTGGTTCACGCAGGCAGCAGGACGTGGGCTTCAACGGACTCAACGACGAGGAGGAGCGTGAGTACGGGGCTTATAAGGATTGGCTCGACGCCGTGGTGAACAGTGGTGTCATCACCAATGACAGCATCGTACAGGCCTGGCGCGAAGACCCTGCCGGCGACGACTACCACTACTTCCGTGGTTCCGACTTCGACAACGAACGCAAGAGCATCCTCGACCGTTACAAGCGCATCAACAACCCCCAGGGGAACTCCCCTGACACCGACGAGCAGACGGAGTCGTATGACACCAGTTATAAGAGCGGCCCTGACGTGGAAGATATCAACCAGGACTTCACCCTCAACGAGTATGAGCGCTACTTCCAGTACAAGGTGCGCATCGCGCCAGAGATCCTCGACGCCTACCGCAACGGTGCGGCACCGTCCGACTGCTTCATCACCGACATGCGCACGAGCAGCGTGAAACTGCGCAACGGCGACACCACGAGCGTCAACTGGTACCAGTTCCGCATCCCCCTCACGGAGTACGTCAGGAAGGTGGGCTCCATCAACGACTTCACGAGCATGCGCTTCATGCGTATCTTCATGACCGGTTTCCAGAAGCCCATCGTGCTGCGTTTCGGCAGTCTCGACCTCGTGCGTGGCGAGTGGCGTATCTACAAGCAGAGCCTGAACACCTCGCCGACGGAGTCGGGAGAACTCGTGGTGAGTGCCGTGAACATCGAGGAGAACAACGACAAGACGCCCGTCAACTACGTGCTGCCTCCAGGCATCAGCCGTGCCACAGACCCCTCGCAGCCGCAGCTCGTGGAGAACAATGAGCAGGCACTGAACATGGTGGTGAAGAACATGCAGCACGGCGAGTCGAAGGCCGTCTATAAGAAGACCTCGCTCGACCTCCGTCAGTACAAGCACATGCAGATGTTCGTCCACGCCAACCACCTCGTGCCCGACGTCACCAACCTGCAGGACAACCAGCTCGCCGTGTTCATACGTCTGGGTAGCGACTATAAGAACAACTACTACGAATACGAGATTCCGCTGGTGCTCACGCCGGACCGCAGCGACTACAACAAATACTCCAATGCCGACCGCCGTCAGGTGTGGCCCGTCGATAACATGCTCGACATCGACCTTAATGTGTTCACACAGCTCAAGAAAGAGCGCAACATCCGTAAGGCCGAGGGCGCTGCCAGTTACAACCAAGTGTACTCCGGCTATGACTCCAATCGTCCCGGCAACAAGATCAGCGTGCTTGGTAACCCCACCATTGGCGACGTGAAAGTGATGATGCTCGGTGTGAGAAATATCTCTGGCGAGGTGAAGTCGGGTGAGGTATGGGTCAACGAGCTGCGTCTCATGGACAGCAGCAGCGACGGCGGATGGGCCGCCTCAGGAAACCTGAAGGTGCAGCTCTCCGACTTCGGCTACGTCAACGTGACGGGCCACTACGTCAGCGACGGTTTCGGAGGCCTTGAGGAGGGCATCCTGCAGCGCACCACTGACACGAAGAAGAACTATTCCGTCACCACCTCTGTCGAACTCGGTAAGTTCTTCCCTGACAAGGCCAAGGTCTCGGCACCCCTTTATTACTCCGTGACGAAGGACGAGATACGGCCACGCTACAATCCCCTCGACAACGACATGCGCCTCAGCGACGCCCTGGAGTCGGCAGGCTCCGACCACGAGCGCGACAGCATAGAGTCGCTCGCCGTCACGAAGTCGACTACTACCAACTTCTCACTCTCCAACGTGAGGTGGGGACTGAAGACCAAGCGTCACCCCATGCCCTACGACCCGGCGAACTTCTCCTTCTCTTACAGTCACTCCCACAACTACACCTCGGGCGAGACCACCGTCTATGAACGGCGCGACGAGTGGCGTGGGGCACTCAACTATACCTACTCGCCAGTCTACAAGACCTGGGAGCCCTTCAAGAGTCTCGACAGTAAGTCGAAGTGGCTCGCACTGCCCAAGGCCATCGGACTGAACTACCTGCCCCAGAGCATCAGCTTCAACTCACAGATCTCGCGCGAGTACTACGAGTTGCAGGAGCGCGACCTCGAGAGCATAGAGAACCAGAACGTGCCCCTGCGCTTCAGTGAGCAGTTCCTCTGGAATCGTGACTTCTCCCTGCGCTGGGACTTCACCAAGAACCTGCACTTCAACTTCCAGTCGGGTACGCGTGCACAGATAGAGGAACCCTATACGCCCGTGAACAAAGACCTCTACCCCGACCAGTACACGGCCTGGAAAGACTCCGTGTGGCAGAGTATCAAGAATCTCGGTACGCCGCTCGACTATTCCCAGCAGGTGACCGCCAGCTATCAGGTGCCGCTGAACAAACTGCCCATCTTCGACTGGGTGAACAGTGACATATCCTACAACTCACGCTACTCATGGGTACGCGGCACGGAACTTGACGACGGTACGAGTTTCGGTAATACCATCAACACCAACCGCAACCTCACCATCAACGGCTCCTTCAACATGGAGACGCTGTACAACCACTCCGGCTTCCTGAAGAAGGTCAACGACATGAACAAGAAGTCGTCAAACGCCAGGAAACCTACCAACAAGAGCCGGAATCCAAAGCCCAACGAAAAGGCAAAGGCCAATGACGAGGATAAGGACAAAGAGAAATCAGCAGCCGCCAACAAATACAATCGTGAGCTGACCCTCAAGCCCGATACGACTCAGATTGTGTCCCACAACAAGAACTCGAAGCGTCTTATCGTCACGGCACGAACGAAGGAGGGCAAACCTTACGACATAAAATATAAAGTTGTCGATGCCAACAAAATCCTCATCAAGTCGCTTGACACGGTGACCGTGATGCTCAGCGTAGTCCCCAAGACACCCTATGAGGAGATGTGGTGGTATAAGCCTGCACAGCATGCGGCCCGTCTGTTGATGATGGTGCGTAGTGTGAACGTCAATTTCCGGAGCCAGTATTCCATGAACCTGCCCGGCTTCATACCCAACGTGGGAGACATGTTCGGCCAGCGTACAGGAGGTGCCCTCTCCCCGGGTCTTGACTTCGCCTTCGGACTGATTGGTGACAGTTATATCGACAAGGCTCTCGACAACGGCTGGCTGCTCACCAACGAGAGCGTCGCTACCACCCCTGCCTCCATCAACAACTCTGAGGACCTACAGGTGAAGGCCGTGCTTGAGCCGATTACTGACCTGAAGATCGACCTGAGTGCCTCGCGCACTGACAATCGTGCCAAGAGCATCCGCTTCATGTATGTCGGCAATCCTGCCACGTATAGCGGATCCTTCAACATGACCACCATCTCACTGCGTGGTTCACTTGCCGGCATGGGTAGTGCCGACAACGGCTATCAGTCGGACGCCTTCGACCACTTCCGTGAACTCATCCCTGAGTTCCAGCAGCGTGTTCAGGCACAGTACGATGCAATAGGTAGGGAGATGCCTTCTGCTGCAGAAGTCAATCCTTATAGCGCCGATGTCCTTGTGCCAGCCTTTCTCTCAGCCTATACTGTCGGAGCAGGTTCTTCACTCGACATCTTCCCTGCCATCACCCGTATGCTGCCGAACTGGACACTCCGTTATACGGGCCTCTCAAAACTCCCGTGGGTGCGCGACCACCTGAAGAGTGTCAATATCAACCACGCCTATAAGTCGGTCTATAGCGTCGGCAGTTATGCTTCCTACAGTTCCTGGCAGGAGTATATGAACGGTCTGGGCTTCATCACCAGCCAGAGCGGAGCGATGCAGCCCTCGTCGATGTACAACGTGTCCACCGTCAGCATCAACGAGGCCTTCTCACCGCTCATCGGTATCGATGCCACGTTGCAGTCGGGTCTCACAGCGAAACTCGAGTACCGTACCACCCGTGTGCTCAACCTCTCCATGACCAGTGTACAGCTCAACGAAGCTCTCAGTCGCGACTGGGTCATAGGTATGAGTTACAAGATACAGGATTTCAACATCTTTACGCCCAAGGTAAGCCGTAAGATCGGTAAGGCCCAGAGAGGAAAGAATGCGAAAAACAAGGATCAGAACAATCAGAATAGCCGGAATTCCCGGACTTCAAAATCTGGTGTGAATCACGACTTGAACCTGCGTCTCGACGTATCCCTGCGCAGTCAGGCCTCCATCACTCGCGACATTGCCACAGGCATCTCTTCTGCCTCCAGCGGCAACTCCGCCTTCAAACTGTCGTTCATGGCCGACTACACCCTCTCGCGCATGCTCACCCTCACAGCCTACTACGACTCACAGACCAACACTCCGTTGCTCTCCAGCAGTTCTTACCCGACGACCACCCACGACTTCGGTCTCTCCGTCAAGTTCTCATTGACAAGATAAGAGGCGGGAAATATTCTCGCCTCTTATCTTATAAAATTTCTGCGCCCTGCTTTATTTGTCGTAGGCGTGTACGGGGTAGTCGGTGGTGAAGTGCAGGCCACGGCTCTCCTTGCGCTCGAGAGCAAAGCGAGTGATGAGATAACCCACGTTGATCATGTTACGCAGTTCGCAGATATCCTTTGAGGCCTTTACGCGCTTGAAGAGACGTTCGGTCTCTTCGTAGAGCATGTCAAGGCGGTCCCAGGCACGGTGCAGGCGCAGGTCGCTGCGGACGATACCCACGTAGTTGGCCATGATCTGATTCACCTCACGGACGCTCTGGGTGATGAGCACCTTCTCCTCGTTGGTCATCGTGCCCTCGTCGTTCCACTCGGGCACCTTTTCGTTGAAATCATAGTAGTCGAGATGAGACAGTGAGTCGCGTGCTGCCGTCTCGGCATAGACCACAGCCTCGATGAGTGAGTTAGAGGCGAGACGGTTGCCGCCATGGAGTCCTGTGCAGGAGCATTCGCCCAGGGCGTAGAGCCGCTCGATGGAGGTCTGTCCGTTGAGGTCTACCTTGATGCCTCCGCACATATAGTGGGCCGCAGGCCGTACGGGGATATAGTCGGTGGTGATGTCGATGCCCATGGAGAGGCACTTCTGGTAGATGTTGGGGAAGTGGTGGCGTGTCTCCTCCGGGTCTTTATGCGTGACGTCGAGGCATACGTGGTCGATACCGTGGATCTTCATCTCCTTATCGATGGCACGGGCTACAATGTCGCGAGGTGCGAGGGAGAGCCGCTCGTCGTACTTCTCCATGAAGGTCTGTCCGTTAGGCAGTTTCAGGATGCCGCCATAGCCTCGCATAGCCTCTGTGATGAGGTAGGCCGGATGTGTCTCGTTGGGGTTGTGGAGCACCGTCGGGTGGAACTGCACGAACTCCATGTCCTGTACCGTTCCCTTGGCGCGATAGACCATGGCTATGCCGTCGCCAGTAGCGATGACGGGGTTGGAGGTTGTCAGGTAGACGGCTCCGCAGCCGCCTGTACACATCACGGTGACCTTCGCCAGATAGGTGTCTACCTTCTCCGTGTCAGGATTGAGCACGTAGGCGCCATAGCAGTGGATGTAAGGTGAACGTCGGGTGACCTTCGCGCCCAGATGGTGCTGGGTGATGATCTCTACGGCAAAGTGGTTCTCCTTGATGTCGATGTTGGGGTTTTTGCGCACGGCCTCCATCAGTCCGCGCTGTATCTCGGCACCCGTATCGTCGGCATGGTGGAGGATACGGAACTCGGAGTGTCCGCCCTCACGGTGCAGGTCGAAGGTGCCGTCTTCTTTGCGGTCGAAGTTGACGCCCCATTTTACGAGCTCCTGTATCTGCTCAGGCGCCATGCGCACCACCTGTTCCACGGCCTTGCGGTCGGAGATGTAGTCGCCGGCAATCATCGTGTCCTCGATGTGCTTGTCGAAGTTGTCGAGTTCGAGGTTGGTCACAGAGGCCACACCTCCCTGTGCAAACGATGTGTTCGCCTCGTCGAGCGAGGTTTTACAGATCATACACACTCTGCCCTTGTTGGCCCTTGCCACTTTCAGGGCATAGCTCATGCCTGCCACGCCGGCACCGATCACGAGAAAGTCATATTTGTACACCATACTTGACATTTTTTGTTATTCTGCTGCAAAGGTAGTCCTTTTTTATAAAAAAAAGATTATTAGTCTGTTATTATGTCTTAAAAAAGGTACTATGTCTCAGTTTTTTTCGTATCTTTGCACAAAAACCAAGACGAAGATGAAGAGACTGATACTTTTAACCATGATGTTCGCCCCTCTGGCGATGCTTGCCCAGCAGGTGGTGGTGAGCGGGACAGTCGTTGACGACAGGACCGGTGCTAAATTGCGTCAGGCGAGTGTCTCGGCGGGTAGAGTGTCGGTGGTGACCAACGAGGACGGGGTGTTCACCTTGAAACTGGACGGCAACCCGAAGGCAGTGCAAGTGTCTCACCTTGGCTATAAGACCAGGAAGATTCCCGTCAGCAGGCAGGAGTCTGGCGACCGCAGTCTGGAGAATCTCACCATCCGCATGGTGCCTACAGCCATTCAGTTGCGTGAGATCGTCGTGAGAAACAGGGATCCGCGTGAGTTGGTTGACATCGCCATAGATAAGATTCCAGAGAACTACAGTAAGGTACCTGAGCTGCTGAAGGGCTTCTACCGTGAGACGGCCATGAAGCGTCGTCACTATATCTATGTGGCCGAGGGTGTGGAGGATATGTACAAGACCCCCTACAATCGTGGTACTACTCGCGACCGTGTGGCCATTGTGAAAGGTCGCCGTCTGCTCAGTCAGAAACAGGGTGACACACTCGGTGTGAAAGTGGTTGGCGGACCCGTGCAGGCCGTCATCATGGATCTGGTGAAGAATCGCGAATTCCTGTTCAATAAAGAGGAGCTCGACTTCTACAGCTTCACCATGGACACGCCAGAGTTCATCAACGACCGTCAGCAGTATGTGGTGGTTATGAAGCCTAATCTTGTGACAGAATACGCCCTCTACCACGGCAAGCTGTATATCGACTGTGAGCGCCTGGCCTTCACCCGGATAGAACTCGACCTCGATATGAGCGACAAGGAGAAAGCCACCCGTACGATGCTCGTGAAGAAGCCTTTGGGCGTGAGGTTCAAGCCGAGGGAGTTGTCTACGGTGGTCGACTATCGTTACGAGGACGGTGTGACTCGCATCAGTTACCTGCGCAATGTGTTCCGCTTCAACTGCGACTGGAAGCGCAGACTCTTCTCCACATCGTTTACTGCTACCTGTGAGATGGCCGTCACCGACAGCCAGTCAGACAACGTGCAGCCCATAGCCAGCCGTAATTCTTTCGACTCACGCGATGCCTACTACGACAAGGTCGAGTATTTCCTTGATCCGGCATATTGGAGCAATTATAACATCATCGAACCCTCTGAGTCGCTCGACAAGGCGATCAAGCGGTTGGTGTCTAAATACAGAAGAAATTAATTTTATTGAAGATTGAATATTGAAGATTGAAATGAAAAGACAACTTATGATAATGGCACTGGCAGTTAGCCAGTGCTTTCATATGTTAGGGCAGCCAGTAGCCGGAGATGCGGCGCCGATGCCTCAGGATACGGTCAGGGTGGTGCTGCCCTGGCCTGAGAACGTGAGGGCCGCACTTGACAGTCTTGTAGCTGATTCTCTGATGGAGCGTACGCAACTGGGACTGATGGTCTATGACCTGAGTGCCGACTCTGCGCTCTACCGTTACGGCTCACGCCAGACGCTGCGTCCAGCCTCTACCATGAAACTTCTGACGAGCATCACTGCCCTCGATGTGCTGGGCAGCCGCTATGACTATCGCACCTATTTATATTATACAGGCCGTATCTCAGACCATACGCTCACTGGCGACATATGGCTCGTGGGAGGCATGGATCCGTTGTTCGACGAGACCGACATGCAGATCTTCGTGCAGACACTGCGACGGTTGGATGTAGATACTATCCGAGGCCGTATCGTCACCGACCTGTCATTCAAGGAAGACTTGAAGTACGGCGAGGGCTGGTGCTGGGATGACGACAACGACGACCTGACACCCCTGCTCATCTCAAGGCAGGACGGGTTTGCAGACAGTTTCGTTGATGCGCTCGAGGCGTCTGGTGCAGTGGTGGAGGCGCCTCGCACCTCTGACCATCTGCCCAAGGATGCGTTGCTCATCTGTTCGCGCTCTCACCGTTTGGATGCAGTCCTCGAGCCGATGATGAAAGAGAGCGACAATCTCTTTGCCGAGTCGATGTTTTTCCAGATAGCAGCCTCTATGGGTAAGCGTCCTGCCACGGCAGCCCACGCCCGCCAGATCATCAAGAGCACCGTGGCGAAGGCCGGTGTCAGGAATGTGCCCTACAGGATTGCCGACGGCAGCGGACTGTCGCTGTATAATTACGTGACGCCCGAGCTCATGGTCAGCCTATTGCGTTACGCCTACCTGAAGCGTGATATCATGGCCGTACTCTATCCCTCACTGCCCATAGCAGGCGTTGACGGTACGCTGAAGAAGCGTATGAAGGGCGGGGCTGCACAGGGTAATGTCCATGCCAAGACGGGCACGGTGTCGGGTGTGTCGTCGTTGGCAGGCTACTGCCGGGCTGCCAATCAGCACCTCCTGGCTTTCTGCATCATCAACCAGGGAGTGATGAAGAATGCCGAGGGGCGCGATTTCCAGGATAAAGTTTGCGAACTGCTCTGTCGTTGACGGGCGTACTACGGCTTTTTGGCCCTCTGTCGTTGACGGGTGTACTACGGCTTCTTGGCCGTCGTACACTCGTTCACCAGATAGACGATGCTCATGTAGGGGATGCCTGTGTTCGTCTCAAGGCCGATCTCACAGGTACGGCTGTTGGAGTAGCCCACTTCGATGTGGTTCGCCTCGATCTGCGGACGGAGCTTGCGCAGACCGTACTTGTTGAGTTCCGGGAAGGTGAAACCACGGTCGCCAGCGAAGCCGCAGCAGCCGACACCCTCGGGCAGGAAGACCTTCGTGGAGCACATCTTGGCGAGGTTGATGAGATCGTCGGCCACACCCATCTGTCGAGTAGAACAGGTGATGTGGAGGGCGATGGGACGGTCGATGGGGTGGAAGTCGAGACGTGGCACGAGATAGTCCATGATGAACTCTGCAGGCTCGTAGAGTTTCATCTTATGCATCACTTTTTTCATGCGGTGCAGACAGGGACTCTGGGCACAGAGCACGGGGTACTTGCCGTGTTCGGAGGCCTCCCACAGCGCCTGCTCCAGTTCGGCACTCTTGCGGTCGGCAATGTCGAGCATACCCTTCGACTCCCATATCTGTCCGCAGCACATCTTCTGCATGCCTTCTGGGAAGATGACCTCGTAGCCGGCCTTCGCCATCAGCTGGATTACCTCGTCCACAAGGTCGTGGATCTTACCGCCTTGCTTCGACTGACCCATGGTCTGATTGATGCAGCTGGGGAAGTAGACGACCTTCAGAGGAGAGTGCTCCTCCTCTTTATGAGGAATGGATTTCTCGATGATGAACTGCGTCAGATCCGACTTCTTGGGCTGGCGCTTCTTCTTTGGCATGGCAGTGGTCCAGAGGGGCAGGCCCATCTTGTTCATCGTACGGCAGACGGTGGTCATCAGTGTGGGGCCGAGGGTGACGTGGGCGGCATGGGCCACGTCGAGGACTATGCGCAGACTGCTCTTGATGCCTGCCATGTGGTTGGCGGCAAACTCTCCCACCTGATAGCCCAGCGTGCTGTTGTTCATGTCCATCTGACGGATGAGGTGCGTAAGCTCGCCCGTATTGATCTTCATCGGACACGAGGTGGAGCAGAGGCCGTCGGTGGCACAGGTCTGATCGCCGTAATACTTATATTGTTTCTTCAACGTGGCCAGGCGCTGGGGGTTGGAGCCCGTGGCCTCCAGTTCGCGTATCTCACGCTGCACGGCGATACGCATGCGGCTTGAGAGCGTCAGTCCGCACGACATACAGTTCACCTCGCAGAAGCCGCACTCGATGCACTTGTTGGCGCGCTTTACCTGTTCGATGGTCTCCTTGGCCGTTGACAGCTTCGGATCCATCAAGTAGTGGCCGCCGTCGGGCACGCTCTTGAAGTCGAAGTCGAGCACGGGCAACGGCTTCAAACACTTGATGAAGCAGTCGGGATCGTCGTTGAAGATGACGCCCTGGTTCAGAAGGCCTTCTGGATCGAAGATGGCTTTCAGTTCCTTCATCACCTCATAGGCCTTGTCGCGCCACTCGTACTTCACGAACGGAGCCATGTTACGGCCAGTGCCGTGCTCGGCCTTCAGAGAGCCGTCGTACTCCTCGACGACGAGTTTCGCCACGGCGCGCATCATCTCTGCGTAACGGGCCACCTCGTGTTCGTCGGCGAAGCTCTGGTTCAGGATGAAGTGGTAGTTGCCCTCGAAGGCGTGGCCGTAGATACAGGCATCGTCGTAGCCGTGGTCGGCAATGAGTTTCTGCAGCTTCACCGTAGCCTCCGGCAGACTCTCGATGGGGAAGGCGACGTCCTCGATGAGACACGACGTGCCTACTGGTCTTGTGCCGCCCACGCTGGGGAAGATGCCTGAGCGGATGGCCCAGTACTTGCCGTAAACCTTGGGATCCTCCGTGAACTCAGCAGGGATATAGAGGCGGAACTGACCGAGACACTCCTTGATCTTCTCAATCTTGTCGAGCAGTTGCTCGTGGGTGACGCCCTTCGTCTCGGTGAGGATGGCGGTGAGGTTGTGGTAGTCGCCTGGCTCCACGCCTTCTATCTTGCCGGCATCCACATCTTGCTTGTACTGCAGGTAAACGGGATCATCGACGGAGCTGAGCGACTTGTAGTCGAGCATTTCGGCACTCTTCACCATCAGCTGCTCGGCACTCATCTTCAGGTCCTCGTCGCCAGCCTTCAGCTTCTTCATGGCCACCACGGCCTCGCAACTCTCCTTCATCGTCAGGAAATAGACCATGGCCGAGGCCTTGTAGGGATAGTCGTGGAGGGTCTTCATCGTCACCTCAGAGAGGAAGGCGAGCGTACCCTCCGAGCCCACCATCGAGTGGGCGATGATGTCGAAGGGATCGTCGTAGGCGATGAGCGGACGGATGTTCAAGCCCGTCACGTTCTTGATACTATATTTGGTACGGATGCGCGAGGCCAGCTCCTCGTCGGCACGCACACGGTCGCGCAGGGACTCGATCTTCTTCAGGAACTCCGGATGACTCTTTCGGAAGGCTTCACGGCTCTCCGCTGAGCCGGTGTCGAGCACGGTGCCGTCGGTGAGGATGATACGTGCGGAGACCATCATGCGGTCGCTGTTGGCATGCACACCGCAGTTCATGCCCGAGGCGTTGTTGATCACGATACCGCCCACCATGGCAGAGCCGATGCTGGCGGGGTCAGGCGGGAACACACGGCCGTAGGGCTTCAGGAGCTCGTTCACACGGGCCCCCACGATGCCAGGCTGGAGCTTGATTGTCTCCTGATTCTCGCCGATCTCATACTTTTCCCAATGCTTGCCTGCTACGATGAGCACGCTGTCGGTACAACTCTGTCCTGAGAGCGAGGTACCGGCGGCACGGAAGGTGAAGGGCAGTTTGTGCTTCTGGCAGAGGCGTACGATCTTCGAAATCTCCTCCTCGCCATCGCTACGGAGAACGACTTTCGGGATCTGGCGGTAGAAACTGGCGTCCGTTCCCCATCCGAGGGTACGGAGTTCATCGGTGTAAATACGGTCAGACGGCATGAACTGTCTGAGGTCGGATAGAAATTGGTTCAGCATAAGCATCTAGTCATTGATTATGGCGCAAATATACGAAAAATAGTTTATAGTTGGTGGTTTATTGTTTACAGATTTTCGTTGTTTTTGTTTTTTTCACTAAAAATGTGTGGCACTATGGGATATTCTTCGTAAATTTGTCGGCAAAACTTATATAATATTCATCAAAATAACTAAGGACCCTATGACGGCATTAATTTCGGTAATCCCAATTGTATTGCTCATCGTTCTGATGATGGGCTTCAAAGTGTCTGGTTACAAGAGTGCTATGATCACCCTTGTCGTAACAATCTTCCTGGCTTTGTGCGCTGTCCCTGCCATGGGCATCATCCCTGCCAAGTATGCTGACGTATCCATTTTCGGCATCACCATCTGGTCTGTCGTCGAGGGTTTCCTGAAGGCATGTTTCCCGATTATCCTGATTATCATCTGTGCCATCTTCAGCTATAACATCCTCTGTGAGACGAAGGAGATAGAGACCATCAAGGCACAGTTCATACAGATGACCTCCGACAAGGGTCTGCTGGTGCTCCTGCTGACATGGGGCCTCGGTGGTGTGCTCGAAGGTATGGCGGGCTTTGGAACGGCTGTGGCTATCCCTGCTGCCATCCTCATCGGACTGGGCTTCAAGCCGATGTTCTCTGCTGTCATCTGTCTGGTGGCCAATACGGTGGCCGTGGGCTTCGGTGCTGTGGGGCTTCCTGCCACGACACTTGCCAATCAGGTGGCTGCCAGTGGTGTGGCCACGCCAGAGGAGCTCTGCGAGGTGGCTACGTTCATCATCCTGCAGCTCTCGCTGATGTTCTTCATCACCCCGTTCCTCATCCTGATGATGACCGATCGCACGAAGATCATGAAGAACATCTCCATCGCCCTCTTCGTGGGCTGCTTCTCCATCGTTGTGCAGTTCTGCTGCGCACATTTCATCGGCCCGGAGACACCTGCCATCCTCGGCTCTGTGGCTGCCATCATCGCTATGCTCATCTATAATAAGTTGTTCATCAAGGACGAGAATCCTGCCGATGAGGTGATTGTCGAGAAGAAGAAGTTTGGTCTGGTGAAAACCCTCAAGGCCTGGAGCGTCTATGGTCTCATCATCTTCTTTATCCTGATCTCGAGTAAGATAGTACCGCCAATCAACGAACTGTTGAATAATACGCTGGTAACGAAGTTCGATATGCCCGTCATCGGCAATACCTTTAAGTTCGGATGGCTGTCGAACGCTGGCTTGATGATTTTCCTTGGTGCCGTTATCGGTGGTCTGATTCAGGGCATGAGTTTCGGCAAGCTGATGAAGCTGTTGGCCAAGACCACCATCAACCTGCAGAAGACCGTTGTCACCATCTGCTGCCTCGTGGCGATGGCCATGCTGATGAACAATACGGGTATGACGAACGACATCGCCAAGGGGCTCGTGCTGCTGACGGGTAGTGCCTTCCCGTTCTTCGCTCCTCTGATCGGATCTATCGGAACCTTCGTTACAGGTTCGGCTACGAATGCCAATATCCTTTTCGGTAAGTTGCAGGCCACTGCCGCTGCCGACCTCGGACTGACTAATCCTGGCACGTTCTTCGGCGTGACAGGTAACGAGACCAACTGGCTGGCTGCCGCCAACTGTGCCGGTTCTGAGGGTGGTAAGCTGCTCTCACCGCAAAGTATCGCCATCGCCACTGCCGCCTGCGACATGGAGGGTCAGGACGGTGACATCATGCGTAAGACCATGCCGTTCGCCATCTTCTGGATCCTGATGAATGGTCTGATGGTGTTCCTCGGCCTGCACGTCATCTGATGGAATCATTTGCACTGACACTTTTGGACTGGTTCCGCGAGAATGGTCGTGAGCTGCCCTGGCGGCAGACTCACGACCCTTATTCTGTGTGGCTCTCGGAGATTATCCTCCAGCAGACGCAGGTGAAGCAGGGCTGGGATTATTGGGAACGCTTTATGCGACGCTGGCCAACGGTCGAAGATCTCGCTGCGGCCACGGAGGACGAGGTGCTGCGCGAGTGGCAGGGACTGGGCTATTACAGTCGGGCCCGTAATCTCCACCACGCTGCCAGGCAGATTGTGGCTCTCGGCCATTTCCCTGATACCATCGAAGGCATCAAACAACTGAAGGGTGTTGGTGACTATACGGCAGCTGCCATCGGAAGCATTGCCTTTGGACTGCCTGCCGCTGTGGTCGACGGGAACGTGTATCGTGTCCTCTCACGGCATTTCGGTATCGACACGCCCATCAACACCACTGAGGGGAAAAAACTCTTTGCTGCCCTTGCCCAGAGCCTGCTGCCCCCTCAGGAGGCTTCTGCCTACAACCAGGCTCTCATGGACTTCGGCGCCATCCAGTGTACTCCGCAGTCGCCCCATTGTGACGACTGTCCGTTGATGGAGACTTGCTCCGCTTTTCGTGAGGGTAAGGTCAGTGAACTGCCTGTGAAGCAGAAGACGCTCGTTGTGAAGGAGTGCCATCTTACCTATATCTATCTCAGGTGTAACGGTGAGACGGCCATCCATCGTCGACCAGCCGGCGGTATTTGGCAAGGACTCTACGAACCATTGCTCATGGAGCAGTTGCCGGCAGGGGCTCTGTTACTGCGCCAGAACGTGAAGCACGTGCTTACCCACCGTGTCATCTATGCAGACTTCTGGCTGTGGGAGACCAACGACCGGCCAGCACTGCCAGACGGTTATTTCTGGATCAAAGAAACGGAGCTCGACCGTTATGCCGTGCCCCGTCTCATAGAAAAACTGTTATCCTTCGTTAAGGCGAAGTAGGAATCTATTGTCTGATGAGCCTGACACCATAAATCTCGCCAATCTGCTTACCAGCCTTCGCCACAAACTTCACACGGACCTGCGACTTGCCCTGAAGCATCTCTGCAGGGATGTCGAATGTCTCGTACTTGAACTGGGAAATACGATACTTTCCTGTGTTGTTGATGCTGGTCAGGAGCTGGTCGTCGATGAAGATGTCAAACTCGTGGGTCTTCCACTCGCCTACGCCCCAGAACTTCAGACGGAGCTGTAGGTCTGTGCGCCCTGCTGTCTGCATCAGATAGCTGAAGTAGTGGCCGTCGCGAGCGTCACGCCAGAACACGTCGTTGGTATTGCCCGTCTGTGAACGGTCTGTCTCCATCTTATGGTCTGTCTCAGGCTGCTGCTCGCCAGGCTGCACCTTGTCGATGGTGCGTGCCTCCAGTGCCTGGCGCTCCTCCTCAGCCTTGGCCAGATCAGCCAGATATCCTTTATAATTGTTTTCAGAGAGAGCCAGCCAGTAGATCATGTAACGGCTGTCGTGAATCTCGAAGAAGGGCTGCAACTCGTTGTGAATGCCATTTTCCATACGTGTGGCAAGCGTGAAATGCAGAGGCTTCCCTTCCACGGGTGTCAGCTGATTGGCAATCTGCTCAATGTTGTCGTTGATAAGGATAGGCGCCTCGTTGACGGGTAGTTTCTGGCCGCTGGCATACTGTCCGAAACGGCTGTCGTCGGCTATAAGATGTGCCAGATCCTCCGTACCCGTCTTCATGCCCAGAAGAATAGGGCCATGCATCAGTGCGATGTACTGGGGCACGTTCGGCAGATATTTGATACTGTTGTGCATGGGGAAGGACACTTCAACGACGTCGCCCTTCTTCCACTGGCGGTCGATGGTGACGTAGCTCGACGGGCCGCTGATGATGGCTACGGACTTTCCATTCACCTTGACTGAGAATTCGCCTGGCTTCACCCAGCCCGGATAGCGTACGAGCAGTGGGAACTGGCCCTTGCCCTGAGTGATGGTGATGCGGCTCGTCTCGCCGTAGGGGAAGGCCGTCTCCTGACGAAGGCTGATGCCCTTCTCGCGCCAGTTCAGTTCTGAAGCCACGAAGAGGTTCACGTAGAGAGCATTGCCCACGTGGGTATAAATGAACTGTCCGTACTTGCCGTGGTTCTCCATGCCTGTACCCACACAACACCACATGGCCTCGTTGGGGGCAGAGTAGTTACGGTAGTGCCGTGGACGTGCAGGGGTGAAGTACACATAGCCGCCATGCTCTGGATGCTGCGACGAGAGGATATGGTTGAACGTCGCCAACTCGTAGTAGTCGGCATAGCGTGCCTCTGGATTACGACGGTGCATGTCCTCAGTGAGTTTAAGCATGTTGTTGGTGTTACATGTCTCAGGACCGTCGATGTCGTTGATGAAGTCGGTACATGCTTCCTTGCTGGGGAAGTGCTCACGACGCGAGTTGCCTCCGAATGCCAGCGACCGCTCACCAGTCACCACATCCCAGAAAAAGTCGGCTGCATGGTGATAGCTCTCGTCGCCAGAGAGTTCACTGATGCGCTCGAAGCCCACCACTTTCGGCACCTGGGTGTTGGCATGCATATTGTCGAGACAGTCCACACGCTGCGACATCGGTGTCAGCAGTCTGCGGTGGGAGAAGCGCTTGGCCACGTCGAGGTATTTCTTCTCCTTGGTGATGGCGTATGCATCGACCAGCACCTCGTTCATGCCGCCATGTTCATTACCCAGCATCTGCTCCATCTGGGCGTCGCTGAGGTCGGCCGTCAGGTCGATGGCCCAGTCGCAGAAGCCCAGGAAGAGTGACTTTGCCTGTTCGTTGCCACAGTAGAGCCACGCATCGCGCAGGCCTGCGTACATCTTGTGAAGATTATAGAACGGTGCCCAGGAGCCGAAATACACCCTGAAGTCACCTTTCTTGAAGGTACTCCAGATGCGGTCGCTGTTAGGCATACCACCCACGTAGCCCTTGCCCCACTCAGGGTGGTTCTTTGCATTGGCATCGGCACAGCGTTGCAACTCACTGATCATATACTCCATCCGCTGACGGCACTCCTCGCAGCCTGTGGCGGCATTCAGGGCCATCGCCGTGAGATAGTGACCACCCACGTGCCCGTCCAGACCGTCCCAGTTAGGATAGGTCTTGGCCTTTGGCGTTAGTCCGGCCTCCTTGAAATAAGGAGCCAGCAAACGATCGCAGTCGTACTTCAGCAGTGTCTGGACATTCAGGTCGCACGCCTTCTTCAGCGGACCGTCCAACAGGGTTACATCGCCGATGGGAAACTCGTCGGCATACAACTTGTCTTGAGCGTAGCCAGCCATCGCGACGACGGCCAAACATACGAATGATAATACCTTCTTCATCTTTTTTATCCATAAAATCCCGTCCAACAGCTTGCTGTCAGACGGGATTCCTTTTTTAAGTTATTAACTTCTCTTATTCATTCTCGGCCTGCTCATTAGCCATGAAGTTCTTGAGGTCATCAATGCTGAACATCTTGATGTAGGCAGCCTTGCCGACGATATCCTCTTCAGCCATGCGGACATACACGATGGCACTCTTCTCGAAGAGCTCAGGAGCCTTGGTGGCATCACGAAGGATGAGGAGCGACATGACCAGCTCGGCAGTCATATCGTAAAGACGACGGGCCAGGAAATCCTGTGCTTCCTGATTGTCAAGCGCCTTAACGGTAGCCAGTGCTTCCTCATACATGGTGATGAGTGCACTCAGATGATTCTTCATGCGCTGCAGATTCTCGCTCACCTCAAGATTCTCATACATCTCCTTGATGTTGGCGAGCATGGTGCCGTTGGTGATGTAACGGATGGCAGCCACGACCTGGAGCTGGGTGGTACCCTCGTAGATCGAGAAGATACGTGCATCACGGAACAGGCGCTGGCTCTTGTACTCCATGATGAAGCCTGAACCACCGTGGATTGAGATGGCATCGTAGGCGTTCTGGTTGGCGTACTCAGAGTTCATACCCTTGGCCAGTGGGGTGAAGGCATCAGCCAGGCGCTGGTACTTCTTCAGCTCCTGCTTCTCCTCGGGAGTGAGCTTACGGTCGCGCTCGATGTCCTCGAGGCACTTGTAGATGTCCACGTAGGCAGCTGTCTCGTAGAGCAGCGAACGACCTGCGTCGAGCTTGGCCTTCATGCGAGAGAGCATATCGTATACAGCGGGGAAGTTGATAATCTTGTCACCAAACTGCTGACGCTCCTTAGCGTAAGCCAGACCCTCGTTGTAAGCCTCCTGCTCCACACCCACGCTCTGAGCGGCGATACCCAGACGGGCACCGTTCATCAGGGCCATCACGTACTTGATCAGACCCAAGCGGGTACTTCCGCAGAGCTCTGCCTTGGCGTTCTTATAGGTCAGCTCACAGGTAGGTGAACCGTGGATACCCAGCTTGTGCTCGATGTGACGTACGTTGACACCACCCTGGCGCTTGTCGTAGATGAACATAGACAGACCACGTCCGTCCTTCGTGCCTTCTTCCGAACGAGCCAGCACGAGGTGGATGTCGCTATCACCATTAGTGATGAAGCGCTTCACACCGTTCAGACGCCAGCAGTTCTCCTTCTCGTCGAAGGTGGCCTTCAGCATCACGCGCTGCAGGTCGGAACCGGCATCTGGCTCTGTAAGGTCCATACTCATACCCTCACCAGCGCAAACGCGTGGGATGTACTTCTGGCGCTGCTCCTCGCTACCGAACTCATACAGAGTGTCGATACAGCTCTGCAGGCTCCAGATGTTCTGGAAACCGGCATCAGCAGCCGAAATCATCTCAGAGAGCATAGAGAATACTGCGTTAGGCAGGTTCAGACCGCCGTAACGGCGAGGCATTGATACACCCCACAGACCAGCCTTGCGGGTGGCGTCGAGGTTCTCGTAAGTCTTAGAGGCGTAGATCATACGACCGTTCTCGAGGTGTGGACCTTCGAGGTCGACGCTCTCAGAGTTTGGCTCGATGATATTGGCAGCCACGTCGCCAGTGATGTCGAGAATCTGCTTGTAGTTCTCGATGGCATCGCCCAGGTCAACGGGAGCGTAGTCATATTCTTTCGCATCAGCGAAACCCTTTTCCTTCAGCTCGACGATACGAGCCATCAGAGGATGATTCAGATAGAATCCAATCTCTGGGTGGTCACTATAATAGTTTGCCATAATTATTCTTTGTTGTTTTCAATCTTTCTTGATAAGATGTAGTTTATAGAACACGTTACGGTAAGTAGTGCATAAGCAATGCCTGTTTTTAGCTGATTATTACAAAAGCTGAAAATGCTGAATGCAAGTGCTGCTAGTGCTACTAAACCATTGGCTATTCGCCACACCTTTCTCTTTTCCATTACTTTGAGTTCTGCTTGTAGTACTTGATCAGTTTAGGTACAACCTCCTCAACGGTGCCAACGATTACGTAGTCGGCAATCTTGTTGATAGGTGCATCGGGGTCGCTGTTCACAGAGATGATGATACCAGAATCCTGCATACCAGCAATGTGCTGAATCTGTCCAGAGATACCACAGGCGATGTACACCTTTGGATGAACGGTAACACCAGTCTGTCCAATCTGACGGTCGTGATCCAACCAGCCTGCATCAACAGCAGCACGGCTACCACCAACCTCACCATGCAGCACCTTAGCCAGCTGGAACAGCAGGTCGAAGTTCTCCTTCGATCCCATACCGTAACCGCCAGCCACTACGATAGGTGCGCCCTTCAGGTTGTGCTTGGCAGCCTCTACGTGGTGATCGAGCACCTTCACTACGAAAGCCTCTGGGCTAACATACTTGCTTACCTCAGGATAAACAACCTCCTTCTTGCATTCACCCTCGTAGATAGCCTTCTGCATCACGCCAGAGCGTACAGTAGCCATCTGTGGACGGTGGTCGGGGTTAACGATGGTAGCTACGATGTTACCACCGAAGGCAGGACGAATCTGATAGAGCAGATTCTCGTATGTCTTGTTGTTCTTCTTATCCTCGAAAGGACCAATCTCCAGCTCTGTGCAGTCAGCTGTCAGACCAGAGGTCAGTGATGACGATACACGAGGGCCGAGGTCGCGACCGATAACGGTAGCACCCATCAGGCAGATCTGAGGCTGCTCCTCCTTAAAGAGGTTAACCAGAATGTCTGTGTGGGGAGCAGAGGTGTAGGGGAACAGGTCCTTAGCGTCGAAAACAAACAGCTTGTCAACACCATACGGCAGAATCTGATCCTCAACCTTACCCTTGATGCCAGTACCAGCAACAATGGCGTGGAGCTCAACCTTGAGTTCATTGGCGAGCTTGCGACCCTTGGTCAGCAGCTCCTGAGATACTTCCTGTACCTGAGTACCTTCAATTTCGCAATATACAAATACGTTGTTCATATCTCTCTTTAGCCAATAATCTTCTCGTCCAACAATTCTTTGATCATTCCCTCGATATCAGCATCAGAAGCCGTCAAAGTTTTCGACTCCTTAGCCTGGAACACGATGTTCTTGATGGCTTTCACCTTGGTGGGTGAGCCATTCAGACCGCACTGGTTTACATCGCCATCCACGTCGGCCACGCTCCACTGGTTCAGTGTGAGCTCAGGACGCTCATCGTACAGATAGTCGTATGGTGTACCCTCGGCAGGACGCTCCATAGGACAGGTAGCGCGCTTGTACTTCATCACCAGCTTAGCATTCTGGGGGCGACAGGGAGCAGCGCTTCCGTTAACGGTAATCACCACAGGCAGAGGAGCCTCAACCGTCTCCACACCACCGTCGATCACACGCTTGATAGTAGCCTTGCCATCCTTTACTGAGAGAACCTCCTCAGCGTAAGTAACCTGGTTGAGGCCCAGCTTCTGAGCCACCTGAGGACCTACCTGAGCGGTATCACCATCGATAGCCTGACGACCACCGATTACGATGTCAACATCGCCAATCTTCTTGATGGCAGTAGCCAGCGCATAAGAAGTAGCGAGGGTATCGGCACCTGCGAAGAGACGGTCGGTCAGCAACCAACCAGTATCAGCGCCACGATAAAGTCCCTGACGGATAATCTCACCTGCACGTGGAGGACCCATCGTGAGGATTCCTACTGTTGAGCCTGGGTTTTGCTCCTTCAGGCGAAGGGCCTGCTCCAAGGCGTTCAAATCTTCTGGATTGAAGATGGCGGGTAGGGCAGCACGGTTAACGGTGCCTTCGGCAGTCATGGCGTCCTTACCCACGTTTCGGGTGTCTGGCACTTGCTTGGCCAGAACAACAATCTTTAAAGCCATATTATAAATAATGTGTAAAAATGATATCCTTTTTGCAAAATCGGGCGCAAAGGTACTACTTTTTGCGCATATGGCCAAATAAATTGCACAAAATCAACCAATTTGTGCACACTTTGGCCGATTTGTGCAATCAGAAAGTGGACTAAGAGCCTACTTTCGTTAGTCGTTTTCGTTTGACGTTAAAACGCGGAAGATGGCTTGTAAATCCTTGGCGGCACGTTTGTCATAGAAGCCCTCATCTGTTTCCTCAGAGTTCGACTTCGTCTCGATGCATTTGCCGTTCTCGTCGTAGTAATAACGCCACTCGTACACCTCACCTTCCTCTTCGCCTCGTGAGTACGAGAAGATAAGGTCGTCGGTCTTCGGTTCGAAGAGCAGCTCGTCGTAGCCGTCGTACTGCATCGAACTGACATGACGACTGATGAAGTACAAGCCGTCGTTGTCGAAGTAGAGCTTACTCTCGCTCGTCCTTGGTGGCATGTTGTCGCCCATGTCGTGGGTGGTGATCAGCAACTCGTCTGGCATCTCCCTCTTGGCGTTGGCTGCCACCTTCTCCTTGGCCTGGGCATAGATGGAGCGGATGTGCTTCATACGATCCCCCTTGGGGGTTGTGCGCTTCTTCGGACTGTCGAGGTCCAACGGGGTGAAGTAGCCGTTGTAGTTGATCATACTGAACAACCTCAGGCATCTCTCCGCATACCTCTTCTCGTTGTCGGCAGAACTCCAGGAGTTAGATGTATTGTGCTTCTCTTCCACACATTGTCCTTCCGCGTCGAAGTAGTAGCGTGACTCCACGACGAAGCCGGCATCGGTCTCTCCTCTCATATAACAGAATACCACCTGCTGGCTTTGTGGGTTGAGCAGCACCTCGCGATATCTCAGGTGCCCGTGGTTCGTCCAGTTCTCCACGATGAAGTAGGGGTGTTTCGTAGGGTGGCCGTCATCTGGGGAGATCTCGTCGAAATAGTAGTCGATGCTCTCCATGTCGTAGAGGGGCACGTCCTCGTCCTCCAGTCTGTTCAGGGTGATATTCATATCCTTGGGCGATTTTCCGCCCTTGCCGTTCTGGGCAATCTTTTCCTTCGCCTCGGCGTACAGTTTCCTGATTTCCTTGATCGTCTCCTCCTTTGTCTGGCTATGTGCCTGTATGGCGAATCCCGCCATCAGACATGCGATGCATATAAAAAGCTTCCTCATTTCGGTTTTGGTTTTAATTTGGGTACAAAGGTAGCACAAATCGCGCAAACATCCAAAGAAAAGCATTACTTTCTTTGTATTTATTGTGGCGGTGACAGTTGGTGGAATGCGCATTGCGAAAAAATAGCCGTGGGGACAGGTACTTGGGTATGACGGCTGCTATGACTCAGGTACCTGTCCCCACGGCTCTAATTGGTGATGCGGAAGGCGAGCATGGTGAGGTCGTCGTTCTGCTCGGCGCCGTCGCGGAACTGGTCGGTGTCGGCCTTGAGGGCCTCGATGATGTCGCGCATACTTAGAGAAGCGTGCGACGTCATCAACTGGATGATACGGTCTTTGCCATACTGTTCCTGCTGGCGGTTCTCGGCTTCGTTCAGGCCGTCGGTGTAGAGCAGCATCATACCGCCGCTGGGCAAGTCCATCTCTTCGCCTACATATTCCAGGTCGGGCCATAGTCCGATAGGGGCATTGGCCTCCTTGACATCGAGGAAGGCGTATTGCCCCTCGGCATTGCCGATGACGGGCGGATTGTGCCCGGCATTGCAATACTCTATCCGTCCTTGTTTTAGGTCGTACATGCAGATGAACATGGTGACAAACATGGCCATCTCGTTGTTGTCCGACAGTTCGACATTCAGGCGGGTGGCTATCTCGGCAGGTTTTCTCCCTGTCGAAGCCAGGGTCAGGAATCCGCGAGTGGCCAAGGTCATGAAGAGCGATGCGGGCACACCCTTGCCGCTGACATCGCCGATGCAGAAATAGAGCATGTCGCCTTTCCAGAGGAAGTTGTACAGGTCGCCACCCACCTCCTTGGCGGGTGTCATCGAGGCATACATATCGAGACCCTCTACGTTGGGGAACACGCTGGGCACCATCGACATCTGTATGTCGCGGGCAATGCGCAGCTCACTCTCCATGCGCTCCTTGGCGCTGGTGGTCTCTTCGAGCTGGTCGTAGGCCGTCTTCAGGTCGTTGTGGGCCTTTCTCAGACGGACTCCCATGCGGTGGCGCACGATGATGTAGACGAGGAGGAACAGAATGGTTGCCGCCATACCAATCACTCGTCCGATGTGGCGCTGGCGAACGTAACGCTCATTCTCGGCTGTCATCTCCAGTTCCTTCTGGTGTACAGCCGCCTCTTCACGGGCTTCGGCGATGCGCGAGAGGGTGATGGCCGAGTCGAGCCGTTCGGTGATACTTAAGCTCACGGCACGGGCCGTGTCGATTCGTCCGGCCTTCTTATTGACTTCATACTTCTTTAGGAGCATTTTCTGTATGTTCTCCAACGAATAGCTGGTGCCGAACTCTTTCATCATTTCATCCAGGCTTCCGAAGTTGTCGGCAGCATCCTGCCAACGTCCTGCCAGTTGCAGATAGTCGCTGGCCAGTATCTTGCCTTCTGCCGTCTGGAAGAAATCTGTCTGGCAAAACAGCCTGTAGGCCTCGGCGGCTTCGTCCTTGCGCCCCATACCCTCTAAGGCTCTGGCTAAATAGATGTTGTAGCGTGCCCGCTGTTTGTTGCTATAGTCAGGTCGCGCGTCAGCCTGCTTCTCATATCCGTCGATCAACTGGTTCAGGCGCTCAAGCCATAATACAGCCTTCTTATAGTCGGCTATTTCCAGATAGTTGTAGCTGATGTTAATCACGCCCACGATAGCATCGCGGTAGTTGATCGCATCAGGATGATTATTGATGTTGTTCAGATGGGCGCGATAAGCCTCTTCCAGACGATTGTCGTTCTTGTCATCACTCAATCCCAGACGGCTCTGACTACAGCCGATATAGATGAGCATGTTGGTGTATTCGCTGGTCGTGTCGCGTCCCAGGCTTTTTAGCCTTTCTGTAGCGGGTATGGCCACTTTCAGGGCGTCTTCGAATTCAGTCCATGTACTCAAAAGGCCCGTCAGGCGGTTGGTAATGCCGGCATACACCCGCACGTCCTCGTCGTCAGTAGAGTTCTCTACAGCGGCGATACCCGTCTTCCAGTACAGTTCGGCCATGCGTTTCTGCATCATACGGTCATAGGCGTAGCCCAGCCAGTAGCAGGCTTTACCTTCGGAAAAACATCCCTGCGGCTTGAAACTGTCCACCAGTTCTATGATACGTGGGTAGTCTTTGTCGAGATAGGCCGCATAGACCATGTCTTCTGCTTCCCTGCGCTGCCTTTCCTGTTCTTTGGTATTTCCTCCGCATCCAGACAGGAAAATGACGGCAGCGAGCGTCACCACCAGCGTCAAATAGCGAAGTCTGATTGTGTTCATATATCCATTTTTGGAGATTGTCCGTGTGCAAAGATACAAAATAATTCATAATGCATAATGCATAATGCATAATTTTTATGTTTCCTTTGTTCTTTTGTCTAATTTCTTCTCAATTGCTTTTAATTTTAGTGTCATGATCGTTTGTAAAGTTTTTTAGTTGAATATAGGTTTGTCGTCTCGTGCGCTGAGAGGACTTCATTTTTGCGGCCTGCCCAGGGAGAATTTTCTACTTGGCCAGAGCGATAATTTTCTGTGCCTGCTGCGCAAATTCCGTCGTTCTCATTGACAGTGCAAAGGTACGAAAATTTCAGATGCGAAACAAGCCTTTTTCAGTTTTATCTCAAATTTATTTGAATTGTTAAAAAGACAGCACGGTGTTACGCAGTTACACAGTTACGCAGTTTCATTTACCGTCGGCGAAGTTTCATTTTCTAATGGATATTTATATTATATTATTATATATAATATATTATATATAATAATATAAAGATTATCTTTCCTCCAAAAGTCACAGCCCAGTTACACCTTATGCAACTGCGTAACTGCGTAACTGTGTAACTGCGTGCTGTACTTCCCTAGACCCCTAGGTGGTATGTTTTAACAATTGAGAATATTTATGGTAAATTTGAGCTCATTATTTGTGAGTCCCAAATATTATTTGTAACTTTGCCATCAAAATGGCGAAGTTACTCCGTCTCGACAAAAAAAGAAACGAGTTTCTTTGTTTTGTGCTCGACTTTTCGTAATTTTGCACCCATATAATATAAAAGGACATGATAATATGGTAAATGGTATTTATACGATTCTGCTGCTCATTCTGAGTAATGTGTTTATGACCTTCGCCTGGTATGGCCATCTGCGGCTTCAGCAGTCGGGGGTGTCGACCAACTGGCCACTATATCTGGTGATTGCCTTTTCGTGGATGATCGCCTTCTTCGAGTACTGCTGTCAGGTGCCCGCTAACCGTCTTGGCTTCGTCGACAACGGCGGGCCGTTCTCACTGGTTCAGCTGAAGGTGATTCAGGAGTGTGTCTCGCTGGTGGTGTTCGCTGTCATTGCCAACATGATCTTCCAGCACGAGCAACTGCACTGGAACCATGCTGCAGCAGCCCTCTGTCTGGTGGCGGCTGTGTATTTCGTGTTTATGAAACCGTAAGAAGGTTGATAATTGAAGATTAAAAATTGAAGATTGAAAATTGAACAATGAGGATATGAAAAAACTACTGCTACTACTTTTCACTTTTCACTTTTCACATCTCACTTCTGTGGCGCAGGGGTTCGACGACCTGCCGACTCCAGTGGTGGAGGAAAAAGTGATCGACAATACGCCAGACTCCATTGCGAAGGCTCTTATGAACCGTCCGGCTCCTGGTTCCACCAGACAGGGCACGAACCCCGTGCTCTTCCTCATCGGCAACTCGACGATGCGTAACGGTACGATGGGCAACGGCTCGAACGGCCAGTGGGGCTGGGGATTCTTCGCCAACAAGTATTTCGACGGACGCAAGATCTCTGTGGAGAATCAGGCCCTCGGCGGCATGTCGACACGAACGTTCTATACCGACCTGTGGCCTGCCGTGAGGGAGGCTCTGCAGCCGGGCGACTGGGTGATCGTGAGCATTGGTCATAACGACCATGCTGACTTCTTCGACCAGAAACGGGCCCGTGGGGTCATCGATGGCGTGGCAGAAGATACGATGATGGTGGGCTTCAACGAGCGCAAGCAGGTGAACGATACCGTTTACAGCTATGGCCACTACCTCAGGAGCTATATCCGTGATATCCGTCAGAAGGGTGCCAATGCCATCCTCATGTCGCTCACGCCGAGGGATGCCTACGGAGCTGACGGCAAGATTGTGCGCAAGCCCCAGACACAGTGGGCCGCACAGGTGGCTGCTGAGGAGAGGGTTCCCTTCGTGGACCTCAACGAGATTTCAGGTGCGAAACTCGACAGTTACAGCCATTGGAAGGAACAGTACCACTTCTTCGGTGACCATATACACACTTCGGCCTTTGGTGCGGAGATGAATGCCCGCAGTGCCGCTGAGGGTATTTATGACTCTGACGATCCTGCCTTGAAACCGCTGCAGGAGATGATGACAGGTGTGGAACTGCCAGCCTACGGCAAGGACCGTGAGGAGGGGAAGCCGATGGTGTTCATCACGGGCGACTCGACCGTCAAGAACAAGGATAAGGACGAGGACGGTATGTGGGGCTGGGGCTCTCAGGCAGGCATCATCTTCGACCCAGCAAAGATCACTTGGGAGAACGTGGCGATGGCTGGACGCAGCACACGCAGCTATCTGCGTGAAGGCCGATGGGAGAGGGTGTACAATGCCCTGCAGCCAGGTGACTTCGTGCTGATACAGTTCGGCCACAACGACATCTGTTCCATCACCGATCCCAAGGAACGGGGTGTCATCCCTGGCACTGCCGACACCTGTCATGTGTACCAGATGGAGAAGGACGGGCGCTATGAGGTGGTCTATAGCTTCGGCTGGTATCTGCGTAAGATGATCGATGACACCCGTGAGAAGGGTGCCACACCCATCTTGCTGTCGCTGACACCTCGCAACGAGTGGCCTGGCGGCAGGATAGAACGCCGTAACGACTCGTATGGGGAATGGTATCGTGAGGTGGTGGAGCAGACGGGTGTAGCCTTCGTCGACGTGCATAACATCAGTGCCGACTTCCTCGACCAGAAGTTCGCTTCTGACAATGCGGCCACCAGCAGGCAGAACGCCTCAGGCTACTTCAACCACGACCATACACACACCTCGAAGGCGGGGGCTCAGATGAACGCCCAGAGCGTAGCCAAAGGGCTTCGTGACATTCAGTCGCCCCTTGCGGACTATCTGTTGCAGCCAGCTGACGGACAGGCTGCGGCTCCTAAGGTGACACAAAACAAACAGCGCCACTTCTCAGAGGCTGTGCCCGCAGGCAACTATAGTGGTATCACATGGTTGGGCGGCGACCGCTATGCCGTTGTCAACGATAAGTCATCGACGGCCGGCTTTCACCTGATGACCATCCGCACAGACAGTCTGACGGGCGACATCCTCAGTGTCAGTGAAGACGGTTTCCAGACCAGCGGACAGTCTAACCGTGACGAGGAGGGTGTCTGTTATTTTCCTCCATCGCAAACTCTTTTCGTGAGTGGAGAGGCCGACAATCAGATTATCGAATACACCCAGGCCGGACAATTGACAGGCCGCAGGCTGAACATCCCAGAGGTGTTTGGCAGTGCCAGAGGTAACGGAGGCTTTGAGGCCCTCACTTACAATGCCAGAACCCATCGCTTTTGGACGACTACTGAGCATACGCTAAAGATCGACGGCGAAAAGCCTGACATCCAGCATCAGGTTTCCAATAGGCTCAGACTGCAGAGCTTTGGTGACGACCTGCAACCTCAAGCACAATATTGGTATCAGACCGACTCGCCATCAGTGAATAAGACCAAAGGTAAGAGTCAGCTTGGCCTCAGTGCCCTGGCCGCTCTCGATGATGGAAGGCTGATTGTGTTGGAGCGTGAGATATGGCAGCCATCCAAAAGAATCGGCTCCTTCGTCCATGTGAAGTTGTATGTCGTGAATCCTTCGCGCCAGGCTGCCGGCAGTCTGTTACAGAAGACGTTGTTGACGGAGTTCCGAACCAACATCAACGTGACGCATCGGAGTTTTGCCAATTTCGAAGGCATGTGTGTAGGTCCTCGTCTTGCTGACGGCCGGCAGTTGCTGGTTCTGGTAGCAGACTCTCAGAACCAGTATAAAGGTTGGCTCAAGGACTGGTTCAAAACCATCGTCATAGGTCACTGAGCGTGAAACTTAACCCTTAGTCCTGCCACGAGCATGCGACCAGGGGAATAGAGTGCGTATTTGCGTATGGAGGAGTCGATGCGGCGGTCCACACGATCGAAGATGTTGTCGACGCCGATATTCGCCTCGACGTAGGCCCATCGGGCCACATGGAAGCTATGTGTCGTGTGGAGGTTCCAGACGCCATAGCCAGGCGCATCCTCGTAGTCAGGATAATAGGTCTTTGACTGCAGGCGTCCGTTGATGTTTACGTTCAGACCATAACGGCGCCAGGCGTGGTGGTAGTTGACAGCTACGGTGGCGGCATGGCGGATGCTGCGCTCCAGAGGTCTCCATACCTCCTGACCATTGTCGTCTGTCTCCATACTCCTTGCATAAGTATAGACGTAGTTGGCGTTGAGGTTGAAGCCCTTGAAGACGTTCGCAGAGAGGTTCAGCTGCATACCCTTGACGTCGCCCTTGTCGCTGTTCTGATAGCGGGCGTAGCTCACGAGTTTGGAGGCCTGGTCCTGTGTCATTTCAGGGAACTCGTTCATCAGCATCTGACGGCTGGCATCATCGACAGGGATGTTCTGTTTTATCACCATGTCGTTGATACGGTTGACGAAGCCCGTGAGGCTCACGGCAATCACCTCGTCGCGATATTCGGCATTCAACGAGAAGTAGTGACTTTTCTCAGGCGAGAGGCTCTGGTTGCCGAAACTGATTTGTGGCTTACCACGGTTCACGGAGAAATAGTGGTAATAAAGCTCGTCGAGTCCTGGAGCACGGAAGCCAGCAGAATAGGTAGCACGGAAACGGAGATTGCCAGGGGCATACATCAGCGTAGCCTTTGGCGTGAGACGATTGTCGAAGGTTTCGTGGTGTGTCAGTCGCAGTCCGAGGGTGGCCGTGAGGTCCTTCAGTAGTCTTTGCTCATGCTGGGCATAGGCAGCCAACATCCATACGCTCTGGTCGATATTGCCTGACGTGGCGTTAAGATAGTCCGTTCGCCAATCGGCACCAAAGATGGTGGTGGAGTGGTTCGTCAGTCCGAGGATGGCTTTCAGCTCACCCTCCATGGAGCGCTGCTTCTTCGACTGCACGTAGTCGCCGATAGTATAGTCCTTGGTTTCCACGTCATACTCCTTGCCGTATCTGAAACGGTCTACGGTGAAATCGGCCTGCAGGGAGTGGCGGTTCGTGAACTTATAGATGCCGCCAACGTTCCAGCGGAATCCTTTGTAGCGCATCTCGTAGTCGGTGCCGCCCGTGATGTCAGCGCGGGTGTCAGGACGGTCGGTGATCTTATATGAATAGTCCATACCCGCATTCAGTGCCAGTTGGCGGTTGGGGGCATAGGTGAATTTCTGTCCGATGATGTGTGAACGGTAGCCCGTGAAGAATGGGGCGATGGTCTGCTGGGTATCCGTATCGGAACCCTTTACGTATTCGAGACCTGTGGTCTGGTAGCTGTCGGCACGGTCGTGGGTGAAGGAGGTATAGGAGCCGAAGCCGTTCTTATAGATGTCGAGGCTGACGGCCTCAGTCATCTGTCCGTAGCCAGACACACGGGTGTTGTTGGTGACGCTGATGAGGTCTTGAGTGGGCTGGTCGGTAATGATATTGATGACACCTGCTATCGCATCGGAACCGTAGAGTGATGATGCAGCACCGTCGAGTACCTCGATGCGCTTCACACGGGCCATGTTGATACGGTTTAGGTCGGTGTTGTTGGAGATGTCGCCAGTGAGTTTCTGGCCGTTGACGAGAATAAGGATATATTTATTGCCGAGTCCGTTCAGTCGCAGGAACGATCCCATGGCGTTTGGCGCCATTGACACCTGAGGCATCATGCGCTGGATGGCACCATCGAAAGTGGTAATGCCTTGTTCACGAATCTCCTGACTGCTCATCACACGTACTGGCGTAGCTGTGCTTTTCAGTCGCTGGTGATGGCCTGAACCAGTCACCACTACAGGATTAAGATTATACGTCCGACTTACCACAGAGGAGTCACGATGTTCCATCCTGTGAATCTGGGAAAAAGCAGCACTCCCGTAAAAGAGCGCTGCTACCATTAACGTAAGTGTTTTATTCATGGAAACAAAGAGAGTTCAATTTAATCCTCATCAGGAGCGGTGGTCGGCGTTGACAGGGCCTCGTCAGTGCCGAGCTTGGCGATGGCCTCACGGGTGTGGTTCATCCACAGCTTACGTACTGCGCTGCGCTCTGCCAGACCAGGGATATACTCGTCACCACTCTTATACTTCTTCCAGCAGGCTTCCTTGAAGTTGGTCTCGTAGGCAGCCGTCTCGATGCCGGCCTCATTGAACAGAGAGTACCAGCTCTCGTCGTCCTCGTCGTCGGCCATATCGTTGTGGGCATGGTCACCTGCGATAGACATCAGCACGAAGAGCTGTGCCTTCTTGTTTTCATTAGGTGTGTAGGTGATGCCTACGGGTATGGTTCCTACATAATAAGTGAAGACACCACCCTCGATGTGTTCCAGCACATTCTCGGCGTATGTCTCGTCCATATCGACAGTACCCACATAGTAGTTCTCATTGATATTACGCAGATAGCTCTCCAACTGCAGGTAGCGGATGTTACCGCCGTAGTAGTCGTAGCCCTCAGGGTTACCATGTCCCATGAAGGCGACGATGCCCTGCTGGACGGCAGCCTTCACGTCGGCCTCGTTATTCAGGGTGTTTGCCAGGATCTCAGCGTCTTCCTCCTCAGCCATCAGCGGAGTGCCCACAACGACCTGACGGTCGAGGCTCTTCATGTATTCATTGGTGAAGTCGCCGTTACGGTTGTTCATGAAGTCCTTCACATAGCTGTCGCGGACACGACGATACTCCTCACCAGGAATCACCTGTAACGACTGTACGACCACCTGCTTGTAGCCGGCGAGACCGATGGCGGTCAGCCAGTGCTCAGGATCATAGTAGTCCTTCGGGTCTACATTCTCGCCAGCACGGGCGTTGTTGATACAGATGGCTGAAGAGAAAGAGAGAAACACGTCCCAGCCAGAAAAGTTGCTCTTGTAGTCGTCTACCACCTTGTCGAAGGTGTCGTAGGCCTGTTCCCAGGTTGAGCCGAAGGCCACGAGCAAGATCACCTTGTCGCTCTTCTTCTGAGTGTTTACCGTCTGGTTCACAGCCTGCTGGTACCTGTCGTAATTCGACTGCTTGCTGTTGTCATCATCGTCGCTGCTACATGCAGTAAACGTTGCGCTGGCGATGAATGCCATCATAGCCAGCATCAAAAACTTAATCTGTTTCATTGTTGTTTGAATTAAAATTAGACTTGTATTTGTTAGAAATCTTCTTTCCTTGGTTGAAGCGGACGGTCAGTGAGGCGTAGACGGTGCGGCCTGGCGATGTGGTACCCAGATGCAAGCCGTGAGGGGTGCGGTCCACAAAGTTGAAGATATTGTCGACACCTGCATCAATGCGCCACAGCTTGCCTATCTGGTGGTTTGTGGAGATTCGCCAGAGTTGGTAGCCCTTGCCGTCGCCATCGATTTGATAGTACCGTTTGGAGGACATGCGTCCATAGAGTCCGACACCTAATTGATAGCTCTTGGAGAACTGGTGGTTCCATGTGGCATATACGCTTGCCTTGTGGTGGGCCATGCCGTCGATGGTCACTGGCTGTATCACGTCGTTCTCAGAGTCGTATTGGTTGGCCTCCGTATCGAGATAACTGTAGGAGCCGCCAGCGGTGAAAGACTTTGTCTGATAGCGTACGGTCACGTCGACGCCGTAGGTCTTGGCATCCTCCATGTTCTGGTATTGGCGCACACGGATGGGGTCGTACTTCGAAATGAGGTCGCCTGGTGCCTGCTTCGTTGGGATGGTGACGAGCGTGATCATGTCGTTCACCTTATTATAATAGGGTGCGATGGTGACGGTCAGGTGGCCGACGCTGTATTCTGCACTTACGCCAAAGTAGTTGGAGTGCTGGGCCTTCAAGTCGGTATTGCCGAGGTAGAGGTACACACCGTTCATGTTCTTGATATACTGATAATACAGTTCCTTGGGCGTAGGGGTCTTGAAACCCTGACTCCAGGTGGCCCGCAGGCGCAGACCATCGCCAAGTTTCAGCATGGCAGAGAGTTTAGGGGTGAGACGGAAACCGAAGCCTTCGTTGCGTGTCAGTCGGAGACCTGCTGTCAGATGGAGCGGGTCGAGTAGTGACAGTTCGTCTTGGAGATAGATGGCCTCTGTATTGTCTGTCGCCTTACCGCCAGCCACGCGCATGGGTGCCTTCAGCCAGTCATAGCGATAGTCGAAGCCGGCACTCAGCCTTTGTTCGTAGGGCAGGTCGAACACGCCTTTCAGTGAGATGTTCGTCAGCCGCTGGTCACTCTGCAACTCCTTGTCGTCAGGGAAATAGGGGAAGTAGTTGGTGAAGCGTCCGTTCACATAGCCGTCCGTCAGGGTGGTGTCCGTATAGACGTAGTTGTAAGCATGGCGCTTCCAGTCGGCATCAAGGGTGATGATGTCCGTATCGTTGAGCTTCCACTTGCCGCCAGCCGAGAGTGATGCATTATCGTATTGCAGGTCCCATGTCTTCACGTCGACACCAGGATGATGACCGCATGGACGATAGATACGCTTCCAGTAGATGCTGCCGTCGGCATAGAGTTCGAGGCCGGGTGTCAGCTGATAGGTCAGCCGTTCGGCTATCTGCCAGTTGGTATGTCGGTTGACGGTCATATTGCGCGAGTCGGTGATGTGATATTCTGTCTGCGAGGGGGCTTCCTCAGAGGTGTTCTGCCAACCGTCAGAGTGTTGCAGCTGGAAGTTCGTGTAACTCGACAGTCGTCCGAAGTTCAGGGCAATGCCGTCGTGCTGGCGGATGTCACCATAAGAGCCGAAGCGTGAGGTGTTCTCCAGCATGATGCCTTGTTCACGGTGTTTCTTTGTGATGATGTTGATGACCCCCGCAATGGCATCAGAGCCATAGAGGGCTGATGAGGCACCCTTCACAATCTCTATCTTCTCGATATTATGGGGATCGATGAGCGAGAGGTCGTTCTCACCACCGTTGTCGCCATGGAGACGTCGTCCGTCGATGAGAATGAGTACGTAGGAATTGCCCAAACCATTCATCTGAAGGCGCGAACTCATGTCGTTCTCGCTGAAATCGAATGATGCCGTCAGACCACTGAGGATGTCCTCAATGCTCTTGCCGGCATACTGCTGCAGCTGACGATGGCTGATGACCTCCGTCTGCACAGGGGCGTCCTTCAGCAGGTGCTGGGTGCCAGTACCTGTCACCACCACCTCCTGCAGGCTGTCCGTACGCCAGACGTCCGTCTGGGCATAGGTGCCGACAGCCAACAGCATCAGGCCTAGAGCCAATGTCTGTCTTCGCATCATAAATTCTTCTTTTCCGCACCGCATATCCCTGTACGGCCGTACTACTTAAAAAAAGGCAGGTCTTCTGACTTTCCCCAGTCTGCTTTACCTTCCCGACTTCGTTGTCAGTGGCGTCATACAAGCAGACCTCTCTAAGGAGGATTACAGCTGCAGGTACAGTTCCGGACTCTCACCGGATTCCCTTACATCAGGCGGCTTCAGCCACCAGATTGCCATGATTTGGGGGCAAAGATACAACTTTTTTGGATAGATGACGCATAATTAACGGAATTTTTTTAATTTTGCACCAAATTCATGTGATGATGACACCTAAGACGGCCTTCCTGATAGCAGCTCCGACGAGTGGCTCTGGCAAAACGACGATTGCCAGGGGACTGATGGCATTGTTCACAGGGAAGGGCTATAAGGTGCAGCCGTTTAAGTGCGGACCTGACTATATCGATACGAAATTCCATGAGGCAGTATGTGGCAGGCCGAGCATCAATCTTGATACGTTCATGGCCACACCAGAACATGTACGGTATCTCTTCGACCATTATGGCGGGGGTGCGGACGTGTGTATCGTAGAGGGCATGATGGGCCTCTTCGACGGATATGATCGTGACAGGGGTTCTTCGGCTGAGATAGCACGGATATTGGATATCCCTGTCGTGCTGGTGGTGGATGCCAGATCCGCTGCCTACTCGATGGCTCCGTTGCTCTCAGGCTTCATCCATTTCAGGAAGGATGTGTGCATACGTGGCGTCATATATAATAAGGTAGGAAGTGAACGTCACTTTGAGATGCTCCGTCAGGTGTGCGATGATCTGGGTGTAGAGTGTCTGGGCTACTTGCCTAAAAGTTCTGTCTTGGAACAAGGCTCAAGATACTTAGGACTGGACTTTTCGGAGAAGGCTGAGAGTAAGGAACTCATAGAACTGTTAGAAAACGACGTGAGATGGCAGAGACTCTTAGAACTTTAATCGCCAGGAATGCGGAATCGTTCTCTTTTCTTTATCAGGAGACGATAGACCTTTTTGAGAATGTCCGATTCTTTGACCCTGAGACGGATGTCCCCTGTCTCGATGATGTGGATCTGCTCTATCTGCCTGGCGGTTATCCAGAGAAACACTTGGAGGCTCTTGTTGCGAATGAGGCGTGCCGTCAGGTCATCAAGGACTTTGCGGAGTGGGGTGGAAGGATTCAGGCTGAGTGTGGGGGGATGATGTATCTCTGTGAGAAGATTGTCACTGACGATGGGGAGTTCTCGATGTGTGGTGTACTGCCACACGTCATCACAGCCCGTAAGGCTGACCGCAAACTCTCTTTGGGCTATCGCCGTTTTGTGCTCGACGGCAAGGAGTATCGTGGACATGAGTTCCACTATACGCAGTTCTTGGGGGAGGTGCCAAAGAGCATCACACAGGTCTATAATGCTAAGGGTGAGCCTGTGGACACCCCTGTGTTTAAATATAAGAATGTCTTAGCAAGTTATACGCATCTGTATCCTATATGAAGAAATTACACCCTGTGATGTTGGCTGGTACAGGCAGTGATGTAGGCAAGAGCGTGATTGCCGCAGCCCTATGCCGTATCTTCCGACAGGACGGCTACCATCCTGCTCCCTTCAAGGCACAGAACATGGCTTTGAACTCCTATGCCACACCTGATGGTTTGGAGATAGGTCGTGCCCAGGCTGTTCAGGCCGAGGCTGCAGGCATTCCCTGCCATACGGACATGAACCCCCTGCTGCTGAAGCCGCAAAGCGACCATACCTCACAAGTGATTCTGAATGGCCGGCCTCTTGGCAATAAGGATGCCTACGACTACTGGCGTGGAATCTCACAAAAGGGACAGTCCCTATTGTGCGAAAAATCTGAAGTCGACTATCGCAAGGAGGTCTGCGATGCCTTCGACCGTCTGTCAGCTCGCTACAATCCTATTGTGATGGAGGGTGCAGGCAGCATCGCGGAGATCAATCTGAAAGACCGTGACTTGGTCAATCTGTCGATGGCTCGTCACGCTAAGGCTGATGTCATATTAGTGGGTGATATCGACAGAGGGGGAGTCTTTGCTTCGGTCTATGGCAGCATCGCCTTGCAAACACCAGAAGACCGTAAACTCATCAAAGGCATCATCATCAATAAGTTCCGTGGGGATATGCGCCTCTTTGAGGAGGGACGCAAGATGTTGGAAGACCTCTGTGGAATTCCTGTCCTGGGTGTCGTGCCGTATTTTAAGGATATCCATATCGAAGAAGAGGACAGTGTGGCCCTGTCGCAGAAATCATTCGAAGCACAACAAGGGAAAGTGAATATCGCAGTAGTCATGTTGCGACACCTTTCAAACTATACCGACTTCGACTCCTTGGAACAGGACCCTCGCGTACATCTTTTCTATACTAATAACGTGGAGGACATCCGCAAGGCTGACATCATCATACTGCCTGGTACGAAGTCTACGCTACACGATCTTTATGAACTACGTCGTAACGGCTGTGCCCAGGCTATCATCAGGGCCCATCGCGAGGGAACCACGGTACTTGGTATCTGTGGCGGTTACCAGATGATGGGCATTGAGGTGTGCGATCCAGACCATGTGGAGGGTGACATCGAGCGTCTGCCTGGATTGGGACTTTTGCCCGTCAGTACCACGATGAGTGGAGAGAAGGTTACACGCCAGGTCACAAGTGATTATGGAGCTGGCTATGAGATTCACATGGGTGAGACGCGGCCCTTTGGAGATGCGAAGGTTTCGCCTTTGCTGCATCTCTCCGACGGACGTGATGATGGCTATATCGTTGACAACAAGTGCATGGGAACCTACGTTCATGGTATCCTCGACAATGCACCTTTCATTGATTTCCTGTTGCAGCCTTTTGTAGACAAGTTGGCTGAAGCTGGTAAGCCTTTCGACTATCAGGCTTTCAAGGAAGAACAATACAACCGTCTGGCTGATCATGTCAGAAAGTATGTGGATATAGAACGACTCTATCAAATCCTGACGAATGACTAATCCGTTTTCTCTGCTCATAGGTTGGTTGCTCGACCTCATCTTTGGCGACCCTGCACGATTGCCACATCCAGTGGTGTGGTTTGGAAAGATGATTGCTTCTTGCGAACAGAGCCTGAATAAGGGTTCGTATCGGAAACTGAAGGGCGCGCTGACGGCTATCAGTCTGATTCTCTTTGCCTTCGCACTCGCCTGGATGCTTAGAAGAGTCTTGGGAATCTTCGCCCTTTTCATCTTCGACGGCACACGTGAACAGGTCTATCAGATTCCCATACTTCTTTATCTCTTTGATGCCATCATCATCTTCTATTGTCTGGCAGGTACGACCTTGATCCGCGAGGTAAGAGCGGTATTCCTGGCGCTCGACCGCTCTTTGGAAGAAGGACGGAAACAGGTAGCCCGTATCGTGGGGCGAGATACCTCGGAACTCTCTGCCCAAGAGGTACGTACCGCTGCCCTTGAGACCTTAGCCGAGAACCTGAGCGACGGCGTGATTGCTCCCCTCTTCTGGCTCGCCATCCTCGGCACACCTGGCATGCTGGCCTATAAGATGGTGAACACCCTCGACTCGATGATTGGCTACAAGACAGACCGCTATCGCGACTTCGGCTGCTGGGCTGCCCATATCGATGACATCGCCAACTATATCCCAGCCCGTCTGACGGCCTTGCTGATGATTCTGAGTACAGGACGATTAGGACTATTGCGCTTTGTCTGGAAAAACGGTCGCAACCACGCCTCGCCCAACAGCGGCTATCCGGAAGCCGCCCTCGCAGCCATCCTCGATTGCCGTTTTGGTGGTCCACATTATTACTTTGGCGAACTTTTCGACAAACCTTACATCGGCACGAACGACCGTCCCCTCACAACAGACGACATGAAAATAGCTGTCCGCATCAACCGCATAGCAGAGGTTTTGATGGTGCTACTAACCGTTTCCGTTAGCCTTTTTGCCCTTCTTTCCATACCCTCATAAACAATTTTCCATAGGCTGTAGCGTGTGTATTTTCGTAATCCGTTGATTTGCAGAGGATTTTGACTTTGTGTCATTTGTGCCTTTTCCATAGGCAACTGATACAACTTTCGAAATATTGTCGTAACTTTGCAACCAGAAAATAACGAAAATTCGATGGCTATGGTTACAAGAGCATTACACATATTTATTATAGGCGTCCTGATGGTTGCCTGTGGTCAGGAGTCAGACGATAGGAGTCAGGATATAGGAGTCAGAATCCTGGAGGAAGCTGAGGCTGCTTTGGCCAACGACAGCATCCGTCAGGGTGAGACGATGTTACGAAAGGCCATACAGTTGGCGGAAGCGTCTGAGGACTGGCACACCTATTATATCGCGTATCAGCGATTGGCGGAAGCATTGTCGCAGAGCAACCCTGAGGAAGCATTGCGACTGATGAAGAAAGCCCTGAACGTCTATGAGCAGCATCCCGATGACGAGCGAAACTATGTCATGTTGCTTGACTATGCTGGTACCTACGCTGCACAAGTGGCTTTCACCACAGAGGGGTCGTTCGACGAAGCACTAGATTACATCAATCGTGCTTACGGTATCGCTGAGAAAAGCCAGATGACTGACTTGATGTGCCAGACACTCACCAGTCTTGCCAACATCGCCTGGGCCAACGAAGACTATCGTCAGGCACTCGACTACGCCCATCGGGCAGAGTCAGCAGCGACAACCGACCTGCGACCTGGCACATTGCAAGTGCTGGCCCGCAGTTACCTCAGTCTAAACATGCTTGATTCAGCAGAGACCGTTTATCGGCAGATTGATCCAGACAATGATGTTCATTTGGCATATATCGTGCAGAGTAACCTCGCCAAGATTGCACTCCGACGGATGGGCGCCACTGAGGTGGAGGATAGTGTGGACGATGCCTTTGATCAGATAGAGGACATCTATTACAAGGCACTTGAGCAGAAAGACCAGTATTATCAGGAGACGTTGCGGCAGGAAATGGAGAATCAGCAACTGGAATACCGTTCAAAGATGTATGGTCGTACACTCCAGATTGTCATCATTGCTGCGGTGATCATCCTGCTTGTGGTTGTGCAGGCACTTCGCTATCGTATCCGTATGCAGGAACAGGAGAAACGTCGGCTCCTGCAGGAGGCTGAGCATCAAAAGACTTTGTTGCACCAAGCCAATGAAGTGGTGGCATTCCTGCAAAACTTCATTCTCGAACGAACGGAAGTGCTGAAGAAACTCAATCAAAACGGCAATTCGCTCATCTACCTCAGTCAGCACGAATGGAACGAGATAGAACGGACGCTCAACGCCATCGACGGTAACCGCTTTGCCAAAATACGTGAGCAATACCCCACTATGCAGGAAGACGACATACACCTGTGTATCCTCACGCGGCTCGGCCTCAGCAACCGCACCATCGGCAACATCTATTGCATCACCGTCTCTGCCGTCCAGCATCGCAAACTTAAGCTGAAGAAGGACGTGTTCGGAGAGAGCAATCCTAATGTCACACTGGAACAGATACTCAACAGTAAATAACGATCACTAATTAATAATAAACAAAACATTTACGACAATGAAAAAGCATTTATTCTTATTCATTTTGATGCTCTCGCCAATGTTGGCAAGCGCAGCTGATGTGAAGATTAACGAGACGAATTTCCCAGATACAAACTTCCGTAACTGGGTGCTCAGTCAGGATTATGGCGCTGATGGCGTTTTGACAGACGAGGAGCTGAAGAATATCACTTCTCTCAATGTAAGGCACGTGGGCATATATGACTTGAAGGGCATTGAGTACTTCACATCGTTGAAGGTCTTGATCTGCGTAGGCAACCAGTTGACGACACTTGACGTATCGGGGTGTACCGAATTGGATACGCTTGCCTGCTCTGGTAATCAATTGACAGCACTGAATGTGTCAATGAACATGAAACTGATAAGCTTGGAGTGCTACAGCAACCAATTATCAACACTTGATCTGTCGAAGAATACTGCTCTGAGAAGAATCCACTGCAATAACAATCAGTTGACAACTCTCGATGTATCGAAGAATACGGCACTGACCCTTTTGCAGTGTTCCACCAACCTTCTGACAACGCTTGATGTAACGAAAAACCCTGCATTGAAATACTTAAGTTGTACGGATAACAAACTGACGACGCTTCACGTGTCGAACAACAAATCGTTGGAATCAATAACATGCTTTCATAACCAGTTGACCTCTCTTGATGCGTCTGGATGTTCTTCACTGAAAACCTTGAGCTGCTCTTATAATCAACTAACTACGCTTGATTTGTCTGGATGTTCCGCATTGGAAGAACTCGGATGTAACGATAATCAACTTACTACACTTGACTTGTCGGAGAATACCGCGCTGACCACGCTCTTCTGCTATCAAAACCAGATTAAAGGTGCAGGAATGGACGCACTTGTGGAGAGTCTGCCCACTGTGAATGGGGGAAGCCTGAATATCATGTATTTTGTGGATGAGCAGAATGTGATGACAGACGCACAGGTTGCTGCAGCAAAGGCAAAGGGCTGGACACCGTATTTATGGGTCTACGATCATTCTAAGGAATATGCTGGTCTTGAGACGACTACAAAGTATTTTCCAGAAGGAACTAAATGGACGGAGATCAGGCTGGACACCCTGAAGTACGACAGTTGGTATACAAAGGTTGGCGATGAATGGGTGCCAAACTTTGAAACGATAGAGTACTATGTGAAGGGGGAATATGTTCCTACTTCATTGGGTGTGGATTACCAGCGCAAATATAGTTGTGTCTATACCAATAGCCAGGAGTGGACAGACTCTCTCACGCTTATGATTAATGAAGATGTAACAGAGTACGACACCACCATTGGTGTATTGACTCCAAATTTAATTGAAGAATTTGCGTTACCTGGCGTGGCTTATCAATGGGAATGGTATAAAGGAAAGGAACTATCCTATAGGGGTATAGTAGAATCAAACGTTACAAGTTTTTTCCCCCCTCATAAGTATGGGATAATAGATAATATTAAAGAAGGGGTTTTTGGAGGGGTTAAGCCTCTGAAATATGTGGATTTGGATGATGTTCGTATCATTCATGGCATTGGTGTAACAGAATGGAAAGACGGTGAATGTCTTTTCGGACAGATGAAACCTTATATATATTCATTCTCTGGTAAAGAGGGATCCCTTAAAGAGCGTCATTACCGTTCCATGCTCGTTCATTTCGAGCGCAATGGAGAAGTACTTTATGACGTCTGGCCAAAGAAAGAAGTGGCTTATCGCCCGATGATTGAAGATGGTAAGGTATGGAAGGTGGGAGGCAGAGACTCGGGTAATCCTGTGCAGTTGGTTGACTACTACTACTTCGATGGCGACACCATCATCAACGGAAAGACCTGCAAGCAGATGATGTGCCAGCGATTTGTCAGTCCTAATCATCCGGATTATACTGTTGTTTCACAATACCCCCTCTTAAGATATGCTGGAGCTTGGTACGAAGAGGACCAGAAAGTGTACGTTTACGATACGATAAACGAACAATTTCTGATGAAGTATGACTTCTCTCTCGATGCCAATGAAACCCTGCAGATTTATGAAGATTATCCGCCTTATGTGGTAGGGCCAAAGCGGATTGGTGGTTTAGAAGGTTTTAAGGGCGCTTATAGAGATGTCATGTGGAGTGCAGACGGAGAGCCCTATTGTAATACCACTTGGTTGGAAGGTGTCGGAGGTATTGATGGTCCGATCAATAATGTCTATTTAGGCGAAGTGTGTCCTGGATTATTCTTGATGTCATGTGTCGTTGGTGATGAAGTCATCTACTACAACGACGAATATGAGGATGGGGCTACCCCAGCGGGAGCCAGGAAAAACCGCTTCGACTTCACCCATACGATCAAGATAAAGCCCAAAACACGGACGAGGGGTGAGGAAGAACAATCGCTATATGGTGAATACAACGACCAAAAGTTAGGTATCAATCTTGACCCGCTTGACGATGACTATCAGGTGTGCATTACTGACGAATCAGGCAAAGCTGTCTATGAGAAAATCATCTACGCAGGCAACATCGTAGGTCTTGACATCGACATCTCCACCTATGCAAAAGGCCGTTACACCATCACCATGGAGAATAGTCGTGAGACCTTCACTGGTGAATTCGAGACACTGAAGACTGGAATTGAAGCCATAAGAAACAATAAGGAAGTAATCAGAACTGGAATCTACAACCTCCAAGGTCAGCGGCTCAATTCCCCGCAGAAGGGACTGAATATCGTTAATGGACGAAAGATTTATGTGAAGTAAAGCCAAGATTACAAATACAATAACGCAATGAAAAAGTTCTTATTCATATTCATTTTGATGCTCTCGCCAATGTTGGCAAGTGCAGAAGACGTGAGAATTAACGAGACGACTACAAAGTATTTCCCTACAGGCATGACGTGGGAAGAGATTGTGGTGAATCCAAATATGGAACAAGAATATAGCAATGCACATATCTATGAAATAAGTACTGACACCATTATTGGCGACGTTACCTATAAAAAGGTGCTGAAGGACAATGTATTCAGCGGTTTATGTGTACGGGAGAGTGGCGACAAGGTTTGGCTGTTGACTAAGGATTATCCCACGGAAATACTTCTCTATAACTTCGATTGGGACAGCAATCAGGAAGTTGTGACAGAATACCTGAAAGGTCATGAAGTAATAGGCTTTATTGGTCAGAACATGGAAGCTTATGAAGTACATCAGGAAACGACTCCAGTAGGCGACTGTCAGACGGTTGTAATCGACGGCAAGACCTACCAGTATTACAAAAGGTTTTCGGGGACAATCATTCGAGGCATCGGCAAGGTGGCAGAACTGAATCGCTATCCCTGTCTTCTTAGTTACAGAGAGCCCGCAGTCATTAGTCCCGGCTTGGACTACTTTAAGGTACGGTGGATAAAAAGAAATGGTGTGGAAATCTTCCGTTCAGAATCCGCCAAAGAGTGGACCGCGGGGATAATGTATGATTACCGTCCGTTTGTAGAAGACGGTAAGGTATGGAAGGTGGGAACTATTTCGGGGAATCCTGTGCAGATAGTTGACTACTATTACTATGATGGCGATACAATCATCGATGGAAGGATATGTAAGCAGATGATGTGCCAACGATTTGTTAGTCCTGATTACTCCAATGAATATTGGACGCCCAAAAATTCTCTGACAAAAGTGGGAGCATGGTACGAAGAGGATCAGAAAGTGTACTTTTACAACCTGCAAAAGGAAAAGGATTATTGGAAGATAAAGTATGACTTTTCCCTCAACGCCAACGATACCCTGCAGTTTTTTAATTGGGACGGTTATCCTCCTTTTATCATAGGACCGAAGCAGACAGGAGGAATAGAAGGCTTTAAGGGTGTTTATAGAGACATTATGATGTATACAGATGAAGGCCAAAACATCCACAGTACCTTCTGGCTGGAAGGTGTCGGAGATATTAATGGGCCGACCAGATATCCAATTGATCCGATATTAGATGACCCTGTGCCGGAATTCCTGATGGCGTGTGTCGTTGATGATGAAGTCATCTACCTCAACGACAGATATGAGGATGAGGCTACCCCTGCGGGAGCCAGGAAAAACCGCTTCGACTTCACCCATACGATTAAGAAAAAGCCCAAAACACGGATGAGGGGTGGGGAAGAACAATCGCTTTATGGTGAATACAACGACCTGCTGTTAGGCATCAATCTTGACCCGCTCGACGATGCCTATCTGGTAAGCATTACCAACGAATCAGGCAAAGCTGTCTATGAGAAAATCATCAACGCAGGCAACATTGTAGGTCTCAACATTGACATCTCTGCCTACGCCAAAGGCCGTTACACCGTCACCGTGGAGAATAGTCGTGAGTCCTTCACTGGTGAGTTCGAGACGCTGAAGACAGGAATCAGCGACGCTGTGCGTCTAAATGAGAAAGAAAAAATGACCAGTGATAAACATATCTACAACCTCCAAGGTCAGCGACTCAGTCGCTTGCAGAAGGGACTGAACATCGTTAATGGACGAAAGATTTATGTAAAGGATTAGAAGTATTTGGTGATCTTCGCTTTGTCGAAGGTGTTCATCTCGTTCATCATACGGATGGCTGAGTCAACGAGGGGATAGGCGCAGAGGGCACCTGTCCCCTCGCCTAATCTCAGTCCAAAGTGTAAGAGGGGCTTAGCACCAACGATGTCGAGCATCATCTTATGGCCAGACTCATCACCGCAATGGGTGAAGATCATATAGTCTTGCGAGGCAGGATAGAGCCTGATGGCTCCCAAAGCGCAGGCCGTCATAATAAAGCCATCGACTAATATCACAAGATGTTGCTCAGCAGCGTGCAGCATGGCACCAATGGCAGCAATCATCTCAAAGCCGCCGAAGATTCTTAGAGGTAAGAGGTGAGAGGTAAGAGGTGAGAGATATGACTGGTGGCGAGCGAGAGCCTTTGAAAGGACTTCGTACTTATGACGAATACCGTCATTATTAAGTCCTGCCCCAGCACCTATGCAATCTTTCAAGGGAATATCGCCAAACAGACTCATCCAGATACTCGATGGCGAGGTATTGCCAATGCCCATCTCACCGATGCACAAAATACGGCAACCTTCTTTCACGCAGTCATCCACCAGGTCGCTTCCTACTTGTATGGCCTTATCAAACTCCTTTTCATTCATCGCTGGTTCATACAGGAAGTTCTTCGTGCCTCGGGCTATCTTGCGATCGATAATTCCAGGAACGTCAGAAAAGTCATAATCCACACCCACATCGACAATCCGCAACTTAAACCCATGCTGGCGACAGAACATATTCACGCCTCCTCCACCACGGGTGAAGTTAATCATCTGCTGCCAAGTGACCTCACGAGGACTGACACTCACGCCCTCACGCTCAATACCATGATCGCCACCCAACAACAAATGACAAGGATGGGCCAGCGACGGCTCTAACGTCTGCTGCACAAGACACACCTGCATCGCCAACTCCTCCAAACGTCCTAACGACCCCTTGGGCTTATTCAGGTTATCGATTTTCTCTTGTATCGCCCCCTGCAACGAACGGTCTACAGAATTCACATTAAATCGCTTCATATCTTTTTCTTTTAACACGAATTATCATGAATGACCATCAATTTTTCATGAATTATTATTAATGACATATTCGTGTTCAATTCGTGATAATTCGTGTCAAAAAAAACACTTACTTGATGTTTACGGCTATTCCGCTGACCATTAGTATCACTTCGTCGGCTTTCTGCGCAATATACTGGTTCATCCAACCCTGCAGGTCCGTGAACTTCCGCTGGATGGCATTGTCGCTGACACCTCCACTGCCAATCTCGTTGGTCACGAAGATATAGGTGGCATCTTTTGACGTAAAGGCATCGAACTCAGCCTTCGCCTGTTCGAGCGAGATATCCGTATTGGAGTCATTGGCAAAGAAGAAGTTCGTCAGCCAGAGCGTCACGCAGTCGATCACCACCACACGTCCCGTCATATCGTGCTTGCTCAAGGCCGTCTCCTCCTCAATGTTCGTCCACTGAGGCCCGCGACGCTCCTGATGTCTTCGTACTCGTTCTCGGAACTCCTCGTCCCAGACGTGGGCCGTCGCCAAATAGACAGGATTCTCTGACAGACTCAATGCCAGTTCCTCGGCCTTGCTGCTCTTGCCTGAGCGCTGGCCACCAGTAATCAGAATAATTCGTTTCATAGCGGATTCATATAGTTTATGGCGCTAACCACAAGATACACAGTCAGTTCTACCAGCAGACACACCGCTCCGCAGCAGTCGCCCGTATAGCCATGGAGCTTCCGCCATATCAGCAGATAGAGCCCATAGAACACGATGGCGGGAATGAAGATCATCACCTGCCAGTCGAGCCCCATCATCCAGATGAAGAACAGCATCGCAGGCAGTCCCTGTATCGCCAGACTGACTCCCGCCCAGGCGCTGAATTTCCGATAGACGGTCTTTGCCTTTGCCTCCTCTTCCCGTCTGGCGTAAGGCATCATCAGTATCAGTTGGGAGGTTACCATCTTTGAGAATGTGTCAGCCGCTAGCACCATAAACGCAGCACAATAGGCAGGTATCGAAATAATCGTGGCTGCCAGAAGCAGTTCGTAGAAGACGAGCCCCAGCACTCCATACGTGCCGATGCGAGAGTCTTTCATAATGAGGAGGATGCGCTGACGGTCGTTGCCTCCACCGCCGAATCCATCGAAGAAGTCTGCCAGTCCGTCTTCGTGCAGCGCCCCAGTAATCAGTAGTCTGACGGCAATGGCGAGCAACACCGTCACCGTCATCGGAAGCACTAGACTGCCGAAATAGATGACGAGTCCCATCGCTCCACCCGTGAGCCAGCCTGTCAGCGGCCAATGCTCCACCACCGTCTTGTAGCACTCCTTCGGCGGCTCGTGCAACCGCCAGAACGGCAACCGCGTGAAGAAGATAAATGCCGCCCAGATGCGGTCATACCACTTTGTCTGATCAATACTTGTCTGCATAATGGTGCAAAGATAGTGTATATCGCGCAATATACCAAATTTTACTTAAGTTTTTTCGTGAGAGCTCCGCCTTTATGAAAGTTTTATTCGGAAACTGTTGTTGGTTTCAAAAGAATATCGTATCTTTGCAGAATGAAATGAATAGCAGCTTATGAGATTATAGATACGTTCTTTCATAAAAAATAACGAAAATGAAGAAGATATTATTGAGTTTAGTGCTGATGGTAATGTCGGCAGCCGGATACGCCCAGGGGGTGATCGGCAAGTGGGTAACAGAAGGGGGAGACTCCCAGGTGGAGATCTACCAGAGTGGTGACAAGCTGAACGGAAAGATCGTCTGGCTGAAGAAAGGCGACGGGCAGCTCGATGTACACAATCCAGACAAGAAGATGCAAAGCCGAAAACTCATTGGTGTGAACATCCTCACGGGACTCACCAAGAAAGGCGACAAGTGGGAAGGCGGTAAGATCTACAACCCCAAGAACGGCAAGACCTACAAGTGCTCCATCTGGCTCGACGGCAACCAATTGAAGGTTCGCGGCTATGTCGCCATGTTCTACGAGACCCAGACCTGGACGAAAAAGTAATTTGTCCTCATGATGAGAAAAGGATTCGTTATTGGGATGGCAGCTGTGGCCGTATTGTTGAGTGCCTGCTCTTGGAATGGAGCAGGGACCAATAGTGCAACGGATGATGGTGCGAAGGACTCGGTAGTGAGCATCGAGGTGAAGTATGCTACTGGGTTCAGCGTTCTCGACTCAGCTGATGTCCGACTGGTGGATGTAGGCAAGAGAGAGCATTTTGCCTTGGTACATTCGGACAATGTGGCTGTGCCTAATGGCTATACGAAGGTTCGTGTGCCTATTACGAACACCATCTGCATGACATCGCTGCAACTGTCGAACTTCACCATCCTCGATGCCCACGATGTGGTAAAGGGTCTGACGGGCACGAAGAACCTGTTCAACGAGGATATACTGGCAAGGGTGAAGGACGGCCGCATCGTGAAGATCGGTATGGAGGGAAACTTCGATACAGAGATGGTGCTGGCTGCCAATCCGCAGGTGATCTTCATCTCGCCCTCGAAACGTGGCGGCTATGATGCCATCAAGGAGACGGGTATCACGCTGGTGCCACATTTAGGGTATCAGGAGTTGGATCCGTTGGGACAGGCAGAATGGATTAAGTTTATCGGCATGTTCATCGGCAAGGAACAAGAGGCCAACGAAGTGTTCGCTGGCATCGAGAGCCGATACAACGAACTGAAGGAGAAGGCCAGCAAGGTGTCAGCACGTCCGACAGTCACCAGCGGTGAGATGCACTATGGCAACTGGCACGCCGTCGGAGGCAAGAACTATCTGGCGCAGATCTTCCGCGATGCTGGAGCAGACTATGTCCTCAACGACGAGGAGACGAGTGGTGAGAATCTGGAGTTTGAGAAGATGTACGCGTTGGCTGCCAATGCCGACTACTGGCGCATCCTGAACAGTTTTCCTGACGAGTTCTCGTATGAGGCACTGAAGGCCTCGGAACCTCGCAACGAACTCTTCAAGGCGTTCAAGGAGCGGAAGGTGATCTACTGCAACATGAAGCAGACGCCCTACTACGAGATCTCACCCGTACAGCCAGATGTACTATTGAAAGATTTCGTAGCCATCTTCCACCCAGAATTAGTCGAACCAGATTATGAACCGAAGTATTACAAATTATTGGAGAAATAGAAACAACGAATTAAAACGAATGACACGAATGACACAAATTCATAATGAATTCGTAAAATAAAAAGATAATTCGTCCAATTCGTGAAATTCGTCTTAATTCGTTGTGGAAAGAAAAAGGAATATGAGAGTATCAAAGTTCATTGTCCTTATCATTGCCATCGTTGTCCTGGCGATTGTCAATCTGCTGTTGGGATCTGTGAAGATACCTGTGGCGGATGTCTGCCGCATCCTCTTCGGTGCTGAAGGCAATGAGATCTGGGCGAATATTATCTGGAAGTCTCGACTGCCACAGGCCCTGACGGCTATCATGGCTGGTGCAGGTTTGGCCGTCAGCGGATTGCAGATGCAGACGGTCTTCCGCAATCCTCTGGCAGGCCCTTCCGTATTGGGAATCTCCAATGGCTCCGCCTTGGGTGTAGCCTTCGTGGTGCTTCTGTCTGGCAGAATTGGAGGAGTGGCGCTGAGTCGTCTTGGCTATCTTGGCGATGCTGCTATGAGCGTGGCTGCCATTGTCGGAGCATTGGCAGTCATGCTGCTCATATTATGGATCTCGCAGAAGGTAAAGGGTAATGTCACATTGTTGATTATTGGTGTGATGATAGGTTATTTGGCTAATGCCATTATCGGTGTATTGAAATTCCTGTCGCCAGAGGAGGATGTGAAAGCGTTTGTTGTATGGGGCCTTGGATCTTTCTCGCGAGTTTCTGGCGATGAGATGATTCTCTTCGTGGTGTTAATGTGTGTATTGTTACCGCTGGCTTGTCTATTGGTTAAACCTATGAACCTGCTATTGCTGGGTGATCGTTATGCTGCCAACCTTGGTCTGAACATCCGCAGGGCCAGAATGCTGGTGATTATCAGTTCGGGTGTCTTGGTGGCTATCGTTACAGCTTATTGCGGCCCAATCATGTTCATTGGTTTGGCTGTACCCCATCTGGCTCGTGCTATTTTCCGTACTTCCGAGCACCGTATACTTATGCCAGCCACAGCCCTTTGTGGTGCAGCCTTGGCACTGCTTTGCAATCTCATCGCCCGTATGCCCGGCTTCGAGGGAGCATTACCAGTCAATAGTGTCACAGCCCTTGTGGGTGCTCCCGTCATTGCAATGGTTCTCTTCCGAAGAAGGAAAGATGAAGTAGGGGAATAAAAACATGAATTACCATGAATTGAACACGAATTTTTCATAAATTATTAATGATAATTCTTGCGTCCCGTTGGTAGCAAGCGGCAAAGCCGAGCGCATGGTCATTGATGGTCATTCGTGTTAAACTCCATCATCGTATTACAGAATATTCATGACATCCCGCAAGCTGTCCATAACGAAGGTGACGGTGTTCGGGATGTCTGCTTTCTCGACGTTCCAACGATTAACGAGCATGGCATCGATACCAGCATTGAGGGCTCCGAGAATGTCGCTCTGCAAGTTGTCGCCAATCATCAGGGTCGTTTCTTTGTTGGCCCCAGACACCTTGAGGGCATAGTCGAAGTAGAGGGGCGATGGTTTGTTGACACCCGCATCCTCACTCAGGATGATGGTGTCGAAGTAATCCTTGAGACCACAGGCATCAAGCTTTTTGTATTGCACTTCATGGAAACCGTTACTGCACATGTGCATCCGATAGCCCTTTCGTTTCAGATAGTCCATCAATTCATGTGCACCATCGATGACACCAGGCTTCGAGGCACAAAAGTCAAGAAACTTGTCGCTGATTTCCAAACACAGTTCTTTTGTAACCTCAATCCCTTTGCCCACGCTCAGAGGACGACGGAAGCGTTCCACAATGAGGAACGGACGGTCTATCTCTCCTTTTGAATAGCGTGACCATAGGTCGATATTCGCAGCCCAATAGGCATCGTAGAACGTCTGTGGACTGTCGAAGTAACGATCAAGATGAAATGCTTCATAGGTCTCCTGCAAGGCAATCACGGCATTGCCATAAGTATCATAGAGTGTGTCGTCGAAATCAATAAAGAGGTCTTTGTAGCGCATAATAATTCGTGAAATTCGTGAAATTCGTCTTAATTCGTTGTGGAAAAAATCTTTCCGTTGTCGTCAATGAGGAGTATGGTAAGCGAGCCGTCAGGGAGCAGAGGATTGCAATGCTCTGCACAATGACGTATAACCGTCTGAGCAAAATCCTGCAGCCGTTCTGAAGGGATTCTCTCCCACAACTCTCTGGCCAGCGTGATGTTGCTGATGTCAATGGTGATGCCTGATTCCTGCAGCATCTGCTGGATAAAGCCGAGATCCATCGTGGTCTTGCGACTATGGGTGTCGAGATGGCCTGCTGCTAGTTTCACAGCCTTCCCCAGCATCACACCAAGGGTCACTTCTTTGAAATCAAGTTCATCGGCCATCTTAAGTGTCTCACCGATATAGTTGCCATATTCCACGAACGCTTGTCGGGGCAGGTCTGGATAGAGAGCTTTTACATAACGCTCACTCTTTCCGCCACTGTTAATCACCACTCTTTCAGAGCCAGAAGCCTTTGCCACAGTCATGCACTTTCGTATGCTGTCGATGAAGGCTTCTTCTGAGAAAGGCTCTACGATACCAGACACACCTATTATCGATATACCACCCTCGATACCAAGACGTGGGTTAAACGTCCGACGGGCTATCTCAGCACCCTGCGGAACACTGATTGTTACTGTCAATGGAACGCCGAATGGCTGCAGATTCTTTCTAATCATCTCGCGTGGCGCTTTGTTGATGGCTGTTTCTCCTGGGGGATAGTCAAAACCTGGAAGTGTAAAGCGGCCTACGCCCTCACCTCCCATAATCTTGAAGATGTCAGACGGTTTGACGCTCGCCCTCACCTCGATGCCATTCGTCACATCAGGATCATCACCAGCCTCTTTGATGCAGTAGGCATACCCTTCGCCATAGCCTACAGGAACATGGATAGTTTCACCATCTGGCAGAATAACAGGCACCTCCGAGATAACAGAGGGACGGTTCTTTTGTAACATCATCGTAGCAGCCACAGCTGCTGCCGTTGCACAAGTGCCTGTCGTCAATCCACTATGCAAAGGGAAAAACTCTGATAATATTTTTTCCACGGCTCTCCTCAATCCGTATGGGCCATTGACAAGAATAAAACTCTGAGGCGTCTCTGGCTTTTTCAATGCAATGACCTTCATCCCTTTTGCTTTGGCAGCTTCCACTTTCTCAGGGAATCCGCCAGAGACACCACTCTCCTTCAAAAGAATGGCATCAGTGTCGACGGGAATATCCTGAGGATTCTCATAGTAGCAAAGCTGTTCCTTCTTGGCTCCTTGCTTTAGGGCTAAGACTATCGACGATTCTCTGTTGAGAATACGATAATAGATTCTGATGCCTTCCGCCTCTAACGGTTTCAATTTAGCGATGCTCTGCACACCCGTTGTCGCTAACAGGCTATGGATATCGTGAGGGATCTTGTTATAGTCATCAATCCAAATGATATCAGGATCGCGAGAGGGATAGATTCGTTCATATCGTATGGTAGGGATGCGTGTTGTTTCAGAAACCTGAGCAATCGTCTGGTGAAGTTGCGATGCAAAGGGATGGGCTGCATCGACGATGAGACGGATGTCATGCTTCTGACAAAACGCACGCATCGCCTCCTCATCAAGGGCACCATCCAAACGAATGCCGTGATGCAGGGTAATATCCTGCTCACCTGTCTTGGTGCTGTAGTAATAGGCATTGCCAGCCTTTTCCAACACTTCCACAGCCTTACGGCCTTCCGTCGTTCCTCCAAATACGAGTATCATCCCAGATATCATGACTTTCCTCGTGCAAAAGTAAACAATTTCTTGCTTAACAACAAAGATAATTCCCAAAAAGTTGTAACTTTGCAACGGAAACAACAGACTTTGAAAGAATGATAGACAAAAAGATTGAGAAATACGAATTGCTCACAGAGCAGATTAAGGCTCTGACGGAAGGCGAAACGGACGTTATTGCTGTGATGGCTAACGTGTGCGCTGCCATTCACGAGACGATGGGATTCTTCTGGACAGGCTTCTACCGTGTAAAGGACGACGAACTGGTGTTAGGGCCATTTCAGGGGCCAGTAGCCTGTATGCACATCGGTTTCGGACGTGGTGTTTGTGGCTCGGCTTGGAAACAATGTCAGACAATCGTGGTGCCTGATGTCGAGCAATTCCCTGGCCATATTGCCTGCAGCAGTCTGTCGCGATCAGAGATTGTTGTCCCCTTATTGTCTGACGACGGCATCGTTCGAGCCGTACTCGATATTGACAGCAAAGAACTAAATACCTTCGACGACACTGATCGCCGCTATCTGGAAACCATCTGCAAGACAATCGCTGTTCAATTGTACGGATCTTCGTCTCTGCCTTGACGGAAGAGATGGGTGAAGTGTTCCGAGTAAAGCTCTGAAAGCCCCTGACGATTATCGATAGCCTCGCCTACCACAAGCATTGTGGTGAGGGTGAGGTTGTTGTCATGGACTATCTTGGCGAGGTCTTTGAGAACACCACGATAGATCTTCTGGTCTGGCCACGTCAGATGATAACAGGCGGCAACAGGGGTGTCCTCTGGGTATTCCTGGAGCAGTTCACGCTGTACATCATCGACAATCGAAGCTGAAAGGAAGATGCACATCGTACTCTGACTCTTGGCCAGCAGATGCAACTGTTCTTTCTCAGGCATAGGGGTACGCCCTTCACCACGCGTAAGGATGATGGTCTGCGTGCGCTCAGGGATCGTGAATTGCGAGCGCAGTTCTGCTGCAGCAGCGAGGAACGACGAGATGCCAGGGGTGATGTGATAGTCCATCTGATGTTCATCGAAAAACGCCATCTGTTCCTGAATGGCCCCAAAGATACAAGGATCACCCGTATGCAGACGGACGATGAATTGCCCCTTGTCGTAGTACTCTTTCATCAGCGCACACTGCTCTTCGAGAGTCATATCTGCGGAAGAGCGCACCAAAGCCCCAGGCTTATGGCAGTCTGTCAAGGCCTTAGGCACCAATGAGCCTGCATATAATATAAGGTCAGCTCTCTCCAACATCTTCCGCCCTCGAACTGATACCAAATCGGGATCGCCAGGGCCAGCACCCACAATCTCGATATGCCCCTTCTTCTCTCGCAGATATTTGTAGTCGATGGCGAGGGCAGCCGTCCAGTTCCTACCTTTTACTTTGGGAACGATCAGCTTTCCATGATTAGAGCCTAAGATGGCAGCTGCCTCACAGACACTGGGTGTACCCACATGCTTCTGAACGGTCTTACTGGGATTGGGCACCTCAACCTTGGCGAGTTCCTCTGCTGTGTAGAATACCAGCTCTTCTCCTAAATCATCGACGAGCATGGCGCAAAACTCTTCCTCCTCCTTCACGTCGATGGTGCAATAGCGTTTGTAGCAAGGCAATACACCAATCTGGCTCATGGCCTCGTCAATCTCGTCGTAGATCTCCTCATAGTCATCAGGATGATTGGCGAGTCCAAAGCCCAATGCCGCTATCATCGGCACGAAATGCAACTCGAGCACGCCGTATGGTACACAGAGGTTGTAGGGCGTCACCAGGATGACCAGCTTAAACTTCTTGGGATCAACCTCTTCGAGGCTTTTCACGACTGTCACATGCTCAGGCAATGTCTTCTCCAGATAGTCCGTACCCTCATCGCAGATTTCCATCAGCAGGGCTGTGGGCTCACGATTGACGAAAGCATAGATACACTCATTCATGTCGTCGTCGCTGGCGATGGCCCAGTTGAATCGTTCTGCTAAAGTGTCGAGTGCCCAAAGTCCGGCATTGTCGCTCTGCGTAGTGATGACCTCGCGGGCACCAATCATTGCAGCAATATCTCGCGTCAGATTATTGGCACCGCCTATATGTCCGCTGAGCACAGAGATGGCGTTCACTCCCATGCTGTCGACACACACCACAGCCGGATCTTTGTGTTTATCCTTGATATATGGCGCGATCGTCCTCACGCAGATCCCCATCGCTCCGATAAACACAAAAGCATCGAAATCCTTCCATCGCTTGCCAACATTCACACGACTGATAATTTGAACTTCGTTCGAATTCAGTCGCGACTCGGCAGAGTCCAATTGAATTTGGCTCTGCTCTCGCTGCTCCTTCATTTCACCCTCATTCTTCTGGGCATACACCTGACTCAACAGTAAACGGGCAATGTTCTTGCCCTCTTCACTGATTTGTATGATTGCTATTTTCATTATTCATAAAGATTGATGTGGCAAAATTACAAAGAAATAATGAGAATAACGCAAAAACCAAGTGAAAAAAGGAAAAGTGTTCGATTGTTCGGCTAAAAATGCGTACCTTTGCAGCGTCTTTCAAATATATTCAATCATCAGTACTACAATGAAGAAAATGTTAATGGGCGTAGCAGCCTTCTGCTGCATGATGCTTTCGATGGTGATCCTGAGTGCTTGTGATAGCGATGACGACAAGGAGACCGCGTACTACATCAAGGCATTAGTGAGCGACAAAGGTACGCTGACCGATGCACTCTATCAGGAAATCCAGACCGCATTGTCGAATAAGGCTACCAACTACACCGACCTTGACATGGCCCAGTACCAGCTGGACATGACCTGTGACTATACACAGAGGACGGGTATCTGCAACCTGGGCGGGACTGACTACAAACTGCCCGAAGGGTATACCTATACGCTGGAGTTCGTACTGTACGACGCAAGCGGCAAGAAGATAGACAGTCAGAAGGTGGAGATAAAACCGGATGTGCCGGAAAATGTCATTAAGCTGCATAAGCAGGTGAGGTTCGTCGACAAAGGCACCTTGAACGAGGCCGAGGTTTACGTATTGGAACAGAGCTTCGAGGCCCTGAATGCGTTTGGCAACTTCGGTTGGATTGAAGTCAGCTCGATAGAGGAGGGCAAGCAACAGTTGAAAGAATCGCTTGAGTCGCTGAAAAAGACGCTCATGACGGAAAAGAATTACACGCTGGAGTTCTATCTGACCAACGAGAACGACGAGAAGGTCTATAGCCTGTATCTTATCGTGAAGAATGGCGAGATCATCGTGTCAGAGGAACTCCCATAGCTGAATGGCCTGCGGCACCGGGGGCTGGATATAATGTGACAGTCACAAATTGTCCAGCCCCCGATGTGACAAGAAATCTTTCTCGTATTGTTATTTCTTGTTTATGAACTCTTCGAATCGTTTGACAGTGTCGTTGTAAACCTGGGGCTGCAGGTACCAAAGATAGGAAGCGCCGGGGGCTGTCTCAATCTCACGGGAAAAGGCATTCATCATGAAGTTCGGGGTTTCTAGCGTGACCTTCTGGCCCTCCTCCTTGCTGAGGCGACGGAACTCTCCCTTGTCGGTCATCAAGACGATGTTCTCGCCACTGTGTGCCTGCCTCTCTTCCTGGCTACGCAGCATATTAGGCGATAGCCAGTTAGCAAGCGGCTGTCCGATATGCCAGTCACGGTTCTGCACCATGTAGTATTTCTCACCGTCCATCATCACCACGGGGACAGCATAGCGATTTCCGTTGGCATAGGCCGTCAGCATCTGCTCCATAGCCACGCTGAGTCTGATGTTAAACTGATCCATGTTCTTAATGCGCTTGTTGACGGGAGCCTTGTCGTTGTCGTAGAACGCCTGCATGACATGCAGGAAACCGCGTCGCGTGTCGGGGTATATCGACATGAGGGTGAGACCGGTTTTAAGACGGTTGTATATGGTCGCAGCATCGTAGCGGCCCAACTGCTCCTCGGCGGCATCGACCGACAGTTCCATAAAGTCGCAGCCATTGTCCACGCTGCCCTGCATCAGGTAGATGTTACTGAGCAAGGAATACGTGTTGGCAAGGAGTGTGTCCTTCCGCTCTTTTTGCGCCTTGGCAATCTCAAGTGCCTTGTGGGCGTAACTGATGGCGCGGTCGTATTGGCCGTCGGTGTTGACGGCGATGCCAACCAGCGCCGTGGCTGCGGCGTACTGCTTCTGGCCATCCGTCGGATTCGCATCCGCCAGCTTCACCGTCTGTTCGGCCATCTGAAGATTGGTACTCACCATCTTCTTGTTTTCTTCTACTGTGTTCTGTGCATTCACCTGGAATGCCACGGCGCATGTCAGCACTACGATAGTTACGATTCTTTTCATTTTCTCATTAGTTTATTTATGGATAAGTTTCTCTGTCGTTTGTTAACACGGCGACAATAGTTGTCAGTATGATGATATATCTGTCCTGTCTCATAAGTGTCATAGATCTATGTTAATTGTGTTTTAATAACAGAATCCTATTCCGACACTGAAGGCTTTACTCTTTGTCAGGATGGCCATATCATCATGGTTGTGGGTTACGTAGTTGGCGACCACTCGTATACTATGGCTCCCAACAGCAATGTCGACACCAGCCCCAAGATAAAAGCCAAGTCCCATCCTGGTACGGAAATCCTGTTCGTGACGACCTATTTTATAGTGATCCATGTTCTCTGTCTTGATGCCGAACATCTCATTGACAGAAAGACCACCACGGACAAAAGGACGGATCTTGCTGTTGGGCAGCAACCTGAGTGCAGGCCCCAGTTGAAGTTCCAGATCATAATACTCAAAGCTCATGTTTGTCACCTTGCCCAGATAGTCGGTTTCATCCTCCTCACCACTTTTCTTATTGAGTGTCAGCATCGTCTCTAAGTTGAGAATCTTGCTGAAGCGAGGGATCGTGAAATCTGCACCGATACCAAAATAAGGGGTGGCGCAATTGGTCTCAATCCAGTTTTCTCCTGTATAGTGCTTGTTTCTGACGGTGTTGAAGTTGAGACCTGCTTCTGCCCTGAACCTGACCATGATGCCGTATTTCTTTTTGGCATCAAACTTGAACTGAACACATTCTCCCGCATTCGTGCAGTATGTTTCATTATATTCACGGGTCAGATCCATCAGGTCTGTGGCACTGTAATTGGTTTTCCACAATCGCTGCTGAGCATCAGCACTCTTTACCAAGAGCTGACTCACCTCCATAATTCTCTTTTTCCTTAACAATTGGTCTTCATAAGGCACTTTACCTTTCTGCCCGTCATAGACCATTCTCGCCACCTTGCCATTTTCATCCACCCAGTAATAGTATTGGGTCCGGGCGTCTCTGGCATAATACAGGCTCACACCTCCCTGCAGCAGATACTCGGCAAAAACGGTCTTCTCTGTATTGCCAATCATCAATGTACGGGTTACATAGAAGATGCCGTTGTTACTAAGCCGATACCCACTGATTTCTTCTGGTTTATACTCACGGTATGTCTGCTCGTTGCCGGCCTTAAACAGGCAAGCGTTCATATTCCGCAAATCCGACAGATAGTCGATGGTTCCCCATATCGTATCGTTTTCATTCGTAATAATGAATCCAGGTTGTGGATTTGTCTGCGCTTGAGCAAGAACAGACATTCCGAGCAACGACAATATTACTAATAGCGACTTTGTCATACACTTGCCTCATATATTATGTGTAAATAGCGATAATAACGATTTATACACCATATTTTATGTGCAAAGATACAAATAATAATCGAAGCCACCAAACAATTCGTCGATTATTTACTCGTGACCTCTTCGCTGATTTGTATAATCGCTATCTTCATCGTCATTATCTCGCTTGCAAAGTTAATCAATTATTTCGAAAAGATCACAGAACCCTTTGATTCTCCTTTGATTCTTTTTTCAAAGAAGCCTCGCCACTGACGGAGAGAGTCGTCAGTTAGGCGAGGCTGAACATGGTCATGATTCTGTTCTTTGGGAAATGTTTATTGCTTCTTTTTGGTGGTGATGACAATCTTCTTAGGCTGACCGTTTTGAGCAGGCACCACATCCATGCTGAGAATATCGCCAGAGGGGATATTGGCAATCTCAGAGTCATCGACTACCTTACCGTCAATCTCAAGAACATATCTCTCTGCTGGTGTGGTGGCATCCAATTTAAAGCTGACGGGCACGGTGTACTTCACTCGGACAGGCTCGCCATTCTGTTTGCCAGGTGTCCAACTATGCATCGAGTTGACAACACGCAGAGCCTCTGTATCCAATAGCGGATCAACTGACTTCACCACACGGGCGTCGCTGATACTGCCGTCCTTCTCTACCACAAAAGTTACGATGACCCGTCCCTGAATATTCTTATCACGAGCCTCCTCTGGGTATTGTATACTTCTGGTCAAGAACTCATACAGGGCATAGGGCGGACCTGGGAACGCTGGCATTTCCTCTACAACGTCATAAACCTTTTCTGAGTCTTCTACTTCTGTCTCTTTATACAATCCGAGAATATACTCATTAGATTTACTCGATTCTGAAAAGGTTTTGCTGACGCCTATTGTTTTCGATTCATAACCAACATAAGATGCAGTAATCCTGTCACCCATCGACACTTCAATTTGGAATTTTCCTTCCCTGTCTGTGACTGTTCCCTTCTTAGTTCCTTCGACCAAGATAACGGCACCAACAATTGGAGTAGGCTGGGCTTCGTCATAGTCATAAACGGCACCCTTGGCGATGAATGTCTTATCGTCAGCAGCCTCATTCGCAGAAGGTGCCTTATCCACGACAACTATTTCATTTAACTGCTGACTACCCGTATTGATGGTGGCAGCCTTTTTGCCTTTCTTGACAGGCTGTTGTTTCTGGGGCTCGTTATTGACATAGTCGGTAACGGTATTGGCATTAAGGGCCAGACAGATGCCCGCGATTGGAACGAGGGCAAGGAGCTTCAACATGCTGTTGCGATTTGATTTTGGTTTCATAATCATTGTTACGCGTTTTTTAAGGGCACTGTTAGAGATACCGTTGGCCAGAGAGTACCCGCTCTGGACAGCAGCCTTACGGATTAAAAGTTGTAGATACTGAATGTCGTTGAATCCGTGAGAGAGTACCTGCTGGTCAGCCTCGTACTCGTGGATAGTGCGCAAATCGGCACGGAGCATCCACATCGCAGGGTTAAACCATTGCAGGGCAGTAAGTAGTTCCACCAGGAGTACATCGGCTGAGTGATGCAGCCGGATGTGTCCTAATTCATGAGTAAGAAGGGCTGTTGCGCCTTCCTCAAAGTCTTTTCGATTCATGAAGACCGTCTTCCACCAACTGAAGGGGGTGCTGACCTTCTCGCAGACGACCATCCGGTAGCCATCCGACAAAGGATGTATCTCGCCTTCTGCTCTCATCCTGTGCAGTCGCCATAGTGACAACAGCATCTTCGACAGTACCACCACGACACCAATTATATATATAATGGTTAGTGGCAGCAGCCAGTTAAAAGACCTTTGGGGCTCTACCTGTTGGAGAGAATCTGGAATCCCCGACTCATGAGTTGCAGAATTGAAATCCTCAACAACCGTAGGTATCTCTGCTGGTGGCATCACCTCTACCGTCTGGTGAATGGTAATCACGCAAAGCGGTAATACGAACGAGGCGATGGCCGTTGCAATCAGTACGATACGGTTGAGCCGATGCCAGGTTTCGTTGGCTACCAACAGGCGCCAGAAGATATAGAACACGGCAATCAGCACTGCTACCTTCAACTCGTATGTCAGGAACTGGTCTATCATTTCTTTGTCTTTTTGTATGCTTCTACTTGGGAAATCAGTTCGCGCAACTCTGCAACGGAGAGTTTTTCCTCTTTCAGGAAGGTGGACACCAGACCTTTATAGGAATCCTCGATGTAGTTGTCCACCAGTTGGAAGATATTTCGCTTGGCATAGTCCTCTTCTGTGATCAGGGCGTGGTACTGGTAGGTTGAGCCATACTGCTTGTGTCCGATATAGCCTTCTCGTTCCAGTCGGCGCACGATGGTCGACAGCGTATTGAAGTGTGGACGCGGCTCGTCGTAGTGCTCCAACAGTTCCCTTACGAACATCGGACCATGCTGCCAGAAGTACTCCATGACTTCCCGTTCTTTATTCGTCAGTTTTTTCATTTTCAGTTTTCTTTGAATCGTTAATCAACTAAGCATTCAGTATCTGGCGGCAAAGATAACTAAAAAAACAGATGCGCACAACTATTTCTTGTAGTTATGCGCATCCGTTAAGTTTTATAAATAGTTGTTCACCCCGCTTAACCGTGAAACTTATGGACGCACGGGGACAGGTTTTCGCAACAGTTAAAAATACGTGAGTTAACTCAAAACATCGATCGAGTTAACTCAAACGACAAATCGAGTTAACTCAGCTGTTTCACGTGTGAGTCACTCATTTTCTCTTGTTTTTATTTGTTGATTCAGATTTTATAATTAACTTTGCAGATAAATTGGAAATTATCAGTTCATAATCATGTACGACCAGATCAGGGAAGATACGATATTTACGATGCTCTATGCTGTTGTGATGGCGATGGCCGCGCTGGCAAGCATTTATCTGCTGTTCCGGCGGGGCAATGCCTTTGCCGCCGATGTCACGCCGCCCCGCAGACTACGGCGGTGGACAGCAGCATTCTTCGGCGTCATTGCCGCAGGGCATTTATGGTATTTGCCTGCTGCCGTGCTCACCTCGGATGACTACATCATGCTTAGCTTGCTCATTGGGGCATTGCTCGACTGCATGCTGGCGATCCCCCTGGCCCTCATCGTCATGCTCTGCATGTTGCAGGACCGGCGGCGGCCGCTGTGGCCCGTCAGCGTAATGGTAGCGCCGCTCGTGGTGGGAATGGTGGTGTTCGTTGTTACCCGCAGCAATGTCCTGTTGCCTTGGCTGTACGGCTATTTCCTGCTGATGGCTGTGGGCTTCACGATATATATGGTACGCGCCGTGAGACAGTACAGCCGCTGGCTGCGCGACAACTATGCCGACCTGGAGCATAAGGAGGTGTGGCAGAGTTTCCTGGTGCTGGCCGTCATCATGCTCATGTTCAGCTATTACATAGTAGGTTACGGGGGCATGACCTATGAATATATCGTCCAGATGTGCGGTCTGGTGCTCATCGGCTATCTGCTGTGGCGCGTCGAGACGCTAAGCGACCTGACCGTCTCGCAGTCTCTGCCCATTGAGGAGGAGACACCCGCGCCCGTCAGTCCTCCCGAAGATGACAGTCCGTCATCCGAAACCCTTTCCGATGCCGCATACGAGAAGATAGCCTCCTTGCTACAGCAACACTGCGTGGACACGCAGCTCTACCTGCAGCACAACTTGAACATCTCGCAGCTGGCCCAGTCCCTTGGCACCAACCGCACCTATCTCAGGCTGTACTTCGTGCATCAGGACACGAACTACAACGCCTACATCAACGACCTGCGCATCCGTCATTTCGTCCGTCTCTACAGCGAGGCCGTCGCTGCCCAGCGTTTCTTCACCGTCCAGGAGCTGGCTACCCAGAGCGGCTATAATAGCTACAACACCTTCGCCCTCGCCTTCAAGCAGCGCATGGGCAAGAGTGTGACGGAGTGGAAGCAGGATAACCGATGAAACGGGCGATTTTTGAGAGACTGACTCCCAAAAATCGCAAAAATGTACCAAAATTCACAAAACTTTCTCCTACGGGCGGTTTGCGTTTGCAAGAGCGGATGCTTTTGCGTAATTTTGAAGGCAAAGATGCGCGAATTTCGGGACGCGATGGAGAATATGGAGCGTCAACGGGAACGCGGCAGCGATTTGATTAACAATACTGTTTGGACACGGAAAAAAGGAAAATAATAACAAACAATTTAAAAACAAAACAATTATGAAAAAGATTATGAATTGGGTGCTCGCCGCCATCCTCATTTGCGGCGCATGTGTATTCACATCGTGTTCATCAAACGAAGACAACCCTGTGATTGTCACCAATGGTCCAACAATCACAACTCAGCCTGAGAACGCTACATACAACGTAGGTGATACTACGTATCCCAAGATGAGCGTTGCAGCAAAAGCTTCTGCCGGCGAACTTACATACGAATGGTTTGCGAAAAATGTAGACGGTACCTATTATAGCTCAGGTATTACAACGGCAGAGTTAGACTTAAAGGCTTTTATCGGTAATATGATAGAATTGTTCCGTGAAGAAGCTATTGGTGCCTACACCTTCATGTGTAAAGTCACCGATGGTAAAGGTACTGTTGAATCAAACGAAGCTACTCTCACAATCACTGATATTCCCGCATCTGGACTGGCAGAAAATATTATTGGCAAGTGGATGGTAGATGCACTGAACGGCCAGCCATGTCCCACCAATCTGAAGGCAGTCATTACATTCCTGTCAGCGACGAAGGCATACGGTAGTCTTTCTGATTTCTATAGCGACTTTTGGAACAACCATGCATCAGCCGACGTCGTCATCGATGGTAATAATGTGACGCTCACTGCATTCGAAAATGAGCATACCAAACATGTCACGGTGGTAGATATTTACTCTATTACAGACAAGGACATGAGGTTGAAATCTGATTGGAAAGTCTATACAGATGATAAAATGGTTATTAATGAGGTATGGGACAATGAACGCTATATCCGTATCAACAACGACTTTGAAAATGACATCATTGGCACATGGGAAGGCAAGGTGACCAGCGCGGAGGACGAGCACACCGACGGCGAGCTGCACCGCTGGGAGTACAAAGCCGACGGCACCTATGTCTATTATAATAAGGTTGGCGATGAGTGGGTGAACAATAATGACGTGCTTGCCGAGTACTTCGTCGACGGCATCCTGCTGTGCACCCGCTGGAAGCAGACTGCCGACAGCAAGGAACTGCGCGAATGGTGGGAGATTGAGAGCATCAAGGATGGGGTAATGAAGTGGACAGCCCTGCGCCTGCGCGAGGACGGCACGACCTACACCGCCACGTTCCAAATGACAAAGGTGAAATAAACAGTTTAAACAATTCTTTAATTCAAACGAGAGCCGAGGTTCATCGCCCCGGCTCTTGTTGTACTTATGGACCCGAACACATGGCTTTTGCAAAAAAGATGTCACGCTGTTGGGTATGGTGACGGAGGACAGGCTGCTGCAATTAGAGAAAGCACTGCCTCCAATGGATGTTACGCTGTTGGGTAAGTCTATGGTTGTCAGACCACTACAACCATAGAATGCTTTAAACGTTGATAATCAGTAATTTAAATCTTAAACGGTAGAAAAGTGGCCCTGTGTGTTTTCAACCTTGGCTTGTGAGGCAAGATTTAACGTATTTCGCTCGACCTTAGGTCGCTTGCACGGCAAGAACTTTCATAAACGTGTAGATAGGGGGAAATTATGACAGACTGATGAGGCATAAGTACCTCAAAATGCGTCCTTTTAAGAAGATTTTCTTCCGTATCGGAGCATAATTACAATATTTTTTTGTACCTTTGCATCCAAATATATCGTCTATGTTCAGCAGAGAGTTAAATAATGCCAACACAGTGAAAAGAATGGCCGATTTTCTTGGTCATCACCTCCGTATAATGAAGAAGATTATCCTGATACTCGCGGCCATGCTGACGTTCGCCGCCTGCACCAAGGAGGGTGACGTCATCTATCAGACCGACCCCGCCGATGCACTGTCGGCCAAGCCGCTCGTCACCGTCATCTACGACCCCAATGCCGTGGGCGACGGCAACTACAACGACCTCATCTACCAGAGTGTGGAGCAGGCCGCCAAGGAGCACGACCTGCGTACCTCGACGAACTGATTGCAGGCAACGCCCACTTCAAGGGCATCATGGCACAGAACACCTTCGGCATGACCGTCAAGGCCGTGGACGCTATCATGGCCGAAGCCAAGCAGGGAGAGACAGTACCCGCATTCTACATCACCAGGTACAATCTCGGCGACGACCCGGAATATGAGTCTTCAGAGCCTTACCGTGAGTTATACCGAGCCGACGGTACCTGTAGCTATTATGACCTCATCGACGGGCAGTGGGTAGAAGAGGAGACTGTATTATCCGAATACTTTGCCGACGGACCCTTGTTCTGCTTCCGATGGCAGAAACCAGGAAAGGAATTGCGACGCGAGAACTGGGAAATTATCTCCTGCGAGAACGGCAAGATGGTCAATAAAGCTTTTCTTAGGCACGCCGACGGCACCACCTACACCATCACTGCCCATCTGACGAAAGTACTGGAAAAAGTTTGAGTGAATACACCCATTAAAAGAGCATGCACAATGACAGAAATGGAGAAAATGAAGGCTGGCTTGGAGTACTGCTTCACTGACAAGGAGCTGATTGCCCGCAAGTCACTGGCCATCGTGAGATGCGAGGAATATAATGCCATCGACGGCATGGACCGCCAGGCGCAGTATGAATATCTCAAGCAGATGCTGGGCGGCGTGGGCAAGAGAGCGTGGATTGCGAAGCGCTTCTCGTGCGACTGTGGGAAGAACATCTTTGTCGGGGATGATTTCTTTGGCAATTTCAACCTCACCATCCTCGACATCCGGGAGGTGTATATCGGCAACCATGTGATGATAGGGCCCAATACGCTGATCACGACTGTCGGCCACCCTCTTTCCCCCAATAAGAGGCGTGGTAATATGGCGCACGCCGAGCCTGTCAGAATCGGCAATGACGTGTGGATTGGCGGCAACGTGACTATCATGCCCGGCATCACCATAGGCAACAATGTGGTCATAGCGGCTGGGGCCGTCGTCACGAAAGACGTGCCAGACAATTCCTTGGTCGGCGGAGTTCCCGCAAAGCTGATAAAGCTGCTTGAAAACGACGTTGAAGAGTTCTGAGTTTATTGACAATTTAAATACAAAAAATGATTACATTTATTCTGAGCCTTGCGGCTCTTGTCTTAGGTTACATCTTCTACGGTCGCTTCGTAGAGCGCGTATTCGGCCCCGACGACCGCGTGACGCCCGCCGTCAGCAAGGCCGATGGGCTGGACTACATCGTGATGCCCGGATGGAAGATCTTCATGATCCAGTTCCTCAACATCGCGGGCACAGGCCCCATCTTCGGTGCCGTCATGGGCGCGAAGTTCGGTCCGGCGGCCTATCTGTGGATTGTCTTCGGCTGCATCTTCGCCGGGGCCGTCCACGACTATTTCTCGGGCATGCTCTCCATACGCCACGAGGGTGCCGGACTGCCCGAAATGATCGGCCACTATTTAGGCAAGACCACGAAGAACGTGATGCTGGTGTTCACCGTGCTGCTGCTCATCATTGTGGGCGCAGTGTTCGTCTATAGCCCCGCCGAGATCCTCCATTCCATCGGCGGCGACACACTGATGTGGATCATCATCATCTTCTGCTATTACTTCATCGCCACGATGCTGCCCATCGACAAGATCATCGGCAAGGTCTATCCGCTGTTCGCCATGTCGCTGCTGTTCATGGCCGGGGCACTGATGGTGTGGCTCATCTTCCACTGGCCCACGCTGCCCGAACTGTGGACGCACTACTACAACATGGGGGCTGCGACGGAGCCCGATCGGTGGACCGACAACATCTTCCCGGCGCTCTTCATTACCATCGCCTGCGGAGCCATTTCCGGCTTCCACGCCACGCAGAGCCCGCTGATGGCCCGCTGCGTAAAGAGCGAACACATGGGGCGCCCGCTGTTCTACGGCGCGATGATTACCGAGGGAGCCGTGGCACTGATATGGGCCACGGTGTCGGCCTGGTTCTTCTACGGCGACCCCACGCCTGGCTATGAGCTTATCGCCGGAGCCACCAATGGCTTCCATACTTCTGCGCCAGCAGTGGTCCATCTCGTGTGCAACGACTGGCTCGGTGTGGCTGGTGCCATCCTGGCCATGCTCGGCGTGGTGGCTGCGCCCATCACCAGCGGCGACACGGCCCTGCGCTCAGCCCGTCTGATCGTGGCCGAGTGGCTGAAGCTCGACCAGCGGCCCATCCCGAAGCGCCTGATGATCTGCGTGCCGATCTTTGCATGCAGCATCGCCATGCTCATCTGGCAGATAGGCAACCCCGACGGCTTCAACACCATCTGGCAGTACTTCGGATGGTGGAACCAGGCCCTCTCCGTGTTCACCCTCTGGACCGTTACCGTCTATCTCGTGCGTCAGAAGAAGAACTTCTGGATCATGCTCATCCCCGCCCTCTTCATGACCACCGTCTGCTGCACCTACGTATTCATCTCCCGTCAGATGCTCCACCTGCCCGAGCCATTGGCCTACGGCCTGGGCATCGCCTGCCTCGTGGTGGCTGCCGTGTGGTTCACAATATGGTATAATAAACAAGAAAGGAATCAACAATGAAACAACAGAAAAAACTCTGGGTGATGGCCGCCATCCTATTTATTATTTGCGGCGCGTGTGTGATAACCTGTTGGGGCAGCGAGGACGACAGTCCCGCTGTCAGTCCGACGGACGACAGCAGCCAGTTTGTAACCCTGACGGATGTCGTGCCCGACGCCATCCTGGAGATACGCTACTACGGCACGTACAACTTCGTGGGACAGCGCATCGACGGCTATGAGGAGCCTACGGCCCTGCTCACCAAGCAGGCAGCCCTGGCGCTGAAGGCGGTGAGCGACGACGTGATGGCCCAAGGCTATCGTTTGAAGATCTACGATGCCTACCGTCCGCAGAAGGGTGTTGACCACTTCGTGCGCTGGGCGCAGGACCTCGCCGACACGAAGATGAAGCCCTACTTCTATCCCGATCTTGACAAGAGCGTGCTCTTCGAGCAGGAGTACATCTATGAGCGCAGTGGTCACACCCGCGGCTCGACCATCGATCTGACGCTCTTCGACATGGCCACGGAAAAGGAACTTGACATGGGCGGCACCTTCGACTGGTTCGGCCCCGAGAGCCATCCCGACTTCTGCGGCAATCCCGACACGGGTGAATATACGGGCGACAATAGCAAATCGCCCGCCGAGCCGAAGCGCAGCATCACCGCCGAGCAGTTCGAGCACCGCATGATACTGCGCCGCGCCATGCTCGCCCACGGCTTCAAGCCCCTTGACACGGAGTGGTGGCACTTCACGCTCCGCGACGAGCCTTTTCCCGACACCTACTTCACTTTCCCCGTCAAGAAACTGGGCCAATAAAGAAATGACAAAATAAAAAAGTTGAAAAGCGTTATGGATATGTTTAGCAATGTGGCTGAGAGCTTCAGCAACAACCTGATAGTGGAGGACCGCTACAGGATGATCCTCGACGGTCTGCAGGTGACGCTGCTTATCACATTATGTGCCGCCGTGCTGGGTACGATACTAGGCGGACTGGTGTGCTGGATGCGCATGAGCCGCCACGCATGGCTACGGCAGACAGCGCGTGTGTATATCGACCTGATGCGGGGCACGCCGGTGCTGGTGCTGCTCATGCTGATGTACTATGTGGTGATGGCACCAGTGGATGCTACGGGCATCGTGGTGGCCATCGTCACCTTCGCCATGAATACGGCGGCCTACATCAGCGAGATGCTGCGGACCACCATCCAGGGCATCGACCGCGGACAGACGGAGGCTGGGCTGGCCTTGGGCTTCACCCCGAGACAGACGTTCCTGAAGATTGTGCTGCCACAGGTGGTCCGTGCGGTGATGCCCGTCTATCAAGGCGAGATTATCAGTCTGCTGAAGGGCACGAGCATCGTGGGCTACATCGCCGTGGCCGACATGACGCGAGCCTCCGACCTGATACGTTCGCGCACGTTCGATGCCTTCTTCCCCCTCATCGTGACGGCCATTATCTATTTCGTTATGGCATGGCTCATCGGGCTGTTGCTCCAGTCACTGGTACAGCGGCAACGCATGAAGGCCACGGTTGCGGCAGTGGTGCTGACACTGTTAGGCCTGGCGGGCTATATGCCCACGATGGACGGAGGCGATGCTCCTGCCAACAGGTCTGGCATTTCGTCGTCAGAGGTGCCTCCCGTCTTCAAGGCGCTAAAGGGCAAGAGTGTGGCCGTCATCATCGGCAGCATCCAGGACATCGCCGTCACCGGCATGGCTCCCGATGCCGACATCCTGCGCATGACCACCACGACCGACCTGCTGGCTGCCCTGGAGAGCGGCAAGGTGGACGTGGCGGGCAGTGAGAGCCTGTCGCTGGATTTCAACAGGGAAATAGCCGACAAGGTGGACTCAGTGGGCGCCGGACTGGAGTCCATTCCCGTGGCTGCCATTTTCAAGCAGGGCAACACCGCCCTGCAGCAGGACTTCAACCAGTTCCTGGCCGACATACGCCACGACGGCACCTACCAGAAGATCTACGACCGCTGGCAGCAGTCCGACGACCCCTCGGCCCTGACCATCCCCGAGCAGCGCGGCACAGGGCGCACCCTGCGCGTGGCCACCTATCCGGCCCTGCCGCCGTTCAACTTTATCAATTCAGGCAAGCCCTCTGGATTGGAGCCCGCCCTGCTGACGGAGTGGGCCAACCGTAGGAATTGGAAACTGGAATTTCTCGTGATGGACTTCGCCGCACAGATTCCTGCCGTGCAGACGGGCAAGGCCGACATGGCCATGGGCCTCATCAGCGTCACCGAGGAGCGACAGAAGCAGGTGCTCTTCTCCGACGGCTATGTAGAGTCGCACATCGTGCTCATCACGCGAAAAGGGGAAGCAGGGATACTAAGCCTCACCTCCGCCCCCTCTCCAAAGGGAGAGGGGAGTGATTACCTTTGGGGCGAACTGGCTATCCTAATTATTATAATAGGTGGCGGCACGTGGTTCTTCCTCCGCCGCAGACGTTTCACTACGTTACATTCTACTCCCCTCTCCTTGGGAGAGGGGTCGGGGGTGAGGCTTGTTCACCTTCGAAAGAGCTACGGCTCGCTCGAAGTGCTGCGCGACATCACCGTCGACATCCATCGCGGCGAGGTCATCTCCATCATCGGGCCTTCAGGCACGGGCAAGAGCACCCTGCTACGCTGTCTGAACCTGCTGGAGCAACCTACCGGCGGCAGTATCGTCGTCGATGGGGAGGACATTCTCGCCAAAGGCTATCCAGTCAACAGGCTGCGGCAGAAGATGGGCATGGTGTTCCAGTCGTTCAACCTCTTCGAGCATAAGACGGTGCTGGAGAACGTCATCTTCGCGCCCTGCCAGTTGCGTCGTATGCCAGAGGAAGAGGCACGCAGGGAGGGACTGGCATTGCTGCGCAAGGTGGGACTGGCCGAGAAGGCCGACGTCTATCCGTCGAGCCTCTCCGGCGGACAGAAACAGCGTGTGGCCATCGCCCGCGCTCTGGCCATGAAGCCCGACGTCATCCTCTTCGACGAGCCTACCTCGGCTCTCGACCCGACGATGGTGGGCGAGGTGCTCAGCGTCATCCGACAACTGGCCAAGGAGGGCATGACGATGCTCATCGTCACCCACGAGATGAAGTTTGCCCACGATGTAAGCACCCGTATATTCTTCATGTACGACGGCTATATCCACGAGGACGGCTCGCCCCGGCAGATCTTCGAGTCGCCCGTCCACAGCGCCACCAAGGTCTTCATACAGCGTATCCGCAAGGAGGTGTTTGAGATTGACGGCCCTGACTTCGACTTCCTCGGCATGCACTCGGCTGTCAGTGCCTTCTGCCACAAGTACGGCATCCCTGAGAAGGAAGAGAAGGCCCAGCAGCTGATCGGCAAGATGCTCGACGGCGCGATGGCACCCTACCGCCCCATCACCGTGCGAATCACGCACAGCGAGCAGTCGCTCGTCACGGCCCTCGACTTCATGGTGGAGAAAATGACTGTCACGCCGCTGAACGATGCCCATCGCAGCGAGCTCTCCGGGCAGTGCCGCCAGGTGATAGAGGAAGAGACCAAGCGCGGCTTCCGTGTGAAACTGATCATATAAAAAAGAGATAAAGACAAATGAGATTAAAAGAATTGAGCGGCAACGCACTGAAGGTCATCGCCATCGTCGCCATGACGATCGACCATCTGGCATGGGTGGGCATCGAGACCTACGAGCAGGCAGAGACGCCGACGCAGATATTCCTGCACCTCCGACTGGAGTTGTGCCGCCCCGCTGGCCATACTCATGATAGGCCGGAACCGGGGCTGCTTCCACAATCAGATGCTCTGGATGATGGCCATCATCTCGCTCTACGCCGTCGCCTTCTTCATATTCCACAGTCCCACCTACGGCATGGTCCACCTGGCCTGCTGGCTGGCAGTACCGCTGCTGGCGATGTACAACGGCCAGCGAGGACGGCTGAAGTGGCTCGGCAATCGTAATGCCAACATCTCTGCCACCATCTACACACGCCAGCTCTCTCAACAACAGCAACTCGACGTGCAACGTCATAACCAGCAGTATCCACCTATTATTATAAATGTATGTCAGCGAAACCACGACCGCTTCCTCATCATCGACGATGTGGTCTACGTCTTTGGGGCCAGCCTGAAGGATGCCGGCAAGAAACTCTTCGCCTATATCCGCATGCAAGAGACCTCGGCCCAAGAACTGCTGAATAAAATCAGATAACCTATATCAGTATAAGTCATACCAGTTGTTTTTAGTCGAAAGGCAGGATAATAAGTGACTGTCACAAATAAGTGCTTAATGTCACAAAGTCAAACGTCACAAAGTCGCGATTTACGAACAAAAGAAAATCGCAACCTCTTGTTGAGAGATTGTAGACGCAGAGAGATTAATAGGTTCCTGTTCAGATGCGCGTGTTGGCTCAGGAGATCAATCACCTGTCCCTCCGATCTATCCGCCTACATCAACGACCTGCGCATCCGTCATTTCGTCCACCTTTACGGCGAGGCCGTCGCTGCCCAGCGTTTCTTCACCGTCCAGGAGCTGGCCAGCCAGAGTGGCTACCGCAACTACAACACCTTCGCCCTCGCCTTCAAGCAGCGCATGGGCAAGAGTGTGACGGAGTGGAAGCAGGATAACCGATGAAACGGGCGATTTTTGAGAGACTGACTCCCAAAAATCGCAAAAATGTACCAAAATTCACAAAACTTTCTCCTACGGGCGGTTTGCGTTTGCAAGAGCGGATGCTTTTGCGTAATTTTGAAGGCAGAGATGCGCGAACTTAGGAACGCTGGAGAACATAGAGCGTCAACGGCAGCTCGACAGCAAAACGATTTACAATGTAACTGGAACACGGACAAAAAGGAAACAAATATTTTAAAACAATAAAGAACTATGCAAAAGAAAAAGATTCTATTTATGCTCGTGCTGCTCTGCGCCATCGTGCAGGGGACGTGGGCACAAGACGAATGGGCTACGGTGTATAAGCAGACGCAGACCACCGCGACCAACTGGACGGCACTGGATGCTGGCTCCACGACGGGCAAGACGCTCGGCAGTGCAGGTAACACGACGTTCTACTACGTCACAAGCAACCTCAGCTTCACCAACTCGACCGCGGGCGGCAGCGGACTGACTATCAAGGGTACGGTGTATCTCTACATCCCCTCTGGCAAAACGCTGACCTGCACAGGAGCTAATGCCAGCGGACAGACGGGTGCCGGTGCCGGTATCGAATTGACCGAGGGCAACACGCTCAACATCATTGGCAGCGGTACGCTGAATGCCACGGGCGGTAATGCTGCCAATGGCGCCAACGGCGGCAATGGCAGTAACGCAGAGTGTGACTATGATAAGTCCATCCTCGGTGGCTCGGGTGGCAACGGTGGCAATGGCGGCGGTGGTGCCGGCGCAGGCATCGGCACACGCGGCGCCAACGGCGGCAATGGCGGCACCGGCGGCCAACGCAACGGGTCTTACGGACAGGAGACCACACAATATGGCGTTGACGGCAATGCAGGCAGTGCGGGTAGTACTGCTGGCGCTATGGGCAAACTCTATCTGGTTACGTCCTCCGTCATTCTGTCAGCCACGGGAGGTAACGCCGGATCAAACGGCACAGGTGGCAATAGAGGTCTCACCGCTTCCCAACACCCCGGCTCGAATTTATATATGGCATCAGGTGGCGGTGGCGGTGGTGCCGGCGGCTTCGGCGGTGCTGCCTGCAACATCGGAACCGGTGGTCCCGGCGGCGGCGGTGGCGGCGGCGGTGCCGCTGGTAACGTTGCCTGGGTGGTTTACTCTGGAACCGCAAATGGTTACTATCATGCAGGAGCCAAAGGCGGTCACGGCGGCACCAATGGCAATAACACATCGGCCCCCGACGGTACTTCTATCGAGTTGGACAACCCTAAACATGCGGATATCCAAGCGGGCGGCTTGAGAGATGATGCCAGCGACTATGATGATGACGATGGTTGGGAGAATGGCAACGCTTGGCATGACGGCGGTGCTGGCGGTGACTGTGGCTATATCAGCCTGACGCTATGGCCTACATCAGGCACAGGCACTGAAGAAAGCCCCTACCTCATCAGCAGCGCCGACGACTGGAACACGTTCGCCGCGAATGTCAGCAACGGCAATAGCTACAGCGGCCAGTACTTGCAGCTGACCGCCGACATCAGCGTCACGACGATGGCGGGCAACAGTTTCAGCGGCACCTTCGACGGCGGCGACCACACCATTACCGCCAATATCAGCGGCACGGGGTCTAAGGCTCTCTTCAATCGCATTGACGGCGGCACCATCCAGAATCTCAAGCTGGCGGGCAGCGTCAGTGGCGGCATACACACTGCTGCCCTCGTGGTGTCATTGGGAAACAGCGGCGCCAACCTCATCCAGAACTGCGTCGTCAGCGCCAACGTCACCTGCAGCAGCTCCCACATGGGCGGCTTCCTGGCTCACGGCAACACCAGCAACATCACTATCAACTGCTGCGTTTTCAGCGGAAAGATGACTGGCGGCAGCTCGGCCAAAGGCGTCTTCTACGGATGGGGCGACGCCAGCGGCACCAGTAGAGTTACCAACTGTCTCTACCTCATGGCCGACGGTCAGGACCTCACAGGTCTCGACCTCGTGCATCTGAACGGCGCCACCACGTTGGTTGACCGCTGCTACAAGAATACTGCCACAGGCTCATACGGCACCCAGGCTACCGTATCCACCGAGGCACCAGGCTGTAGTGGCAACTTGATGTATGACTGCAGCATAGTGAAAGCATACCAGGGTGCTATCCTCTATGGCGGCAACTACTACTATGATAACCACGCCCTCTACAATCACGGCGGCTACGACTTTTCCAATCCGTATTACAACTTCGTGTCAAGCAACCCAAATACGAGAACGGTATTTACGGTATATAGCGACATCACCTGGTCCAACCGCATGATAATCAAAAACGATGTCGTGATCTACCTCGCCGAGGGCGCTACCCTCCATGCCCAAAAAGGCATCGAAGTGAGCACCCTCGATCGGGGTGCTCCTATGAACTCCAACTTGACCATCGACGGTCCCGGCACGCTGATCATCGACGGCTGCGACAATGGCAAGTCGGGCATCGGCGCCAAATCCCTGGGTTCAATCACCATCAATGGTGGCACCATCAACGTCAAGGGCGGAGGCGCTGGCGCCGGCATCGGCAATGATGCCGAGCCTGGATCAGGCGGCACCATTACCATCAATGGCGGCATCATCAACGCTACGGGCGGAACCTATGATTGGAGGCCGAACGGCGTGCTCTTTTACCGCGGTGGCGCCGGCATCGGTGGCGGTGCTTTTAGTACCACCCAAGGCATCAACGTCACCATCAACGGCGGCGTGGTCAATGCCCGAGGTGGATTTTATGCTTCCGGCATCGGTGGCGGGGCGGGTAACGACGGTACTGATCAAGGCAAGTGCGGCACCATCACCATCAATGGCGGACAAGTGACGGCCATAGGTGGAGAAGATGCTCCTGGCATCGGCCCTGGCTATGTCTACGCTAATGGTCATCAAGCCAGCGGCACTCTTACACTTAGCTGGACCAACCAGTACGAAGACTTCGTCAGTAGCTCCCAATTTCGTGATCTCCAAAGCATCAGCTTTGCCACAGGCAAGCAGTTTCTTATTGACGGCACTTCGACAATAGCCACATCCGACAATATCGGAGGCCAGGGAATAAGATTAGTGCCTTACGTTACAGAGCCAGTTACACTTACAGGCGCGGGCACCGCAGAAAACCCATGGCGCATCACCTGCACCGAGGACTGGAATAAGTTGGTATATAATGTCAACGCCGGCAACAGCTACAGCGGCCAGTATGTGCAACTGGATGTCGACATCGACATTACGAGGGGAATGGGAGTCTATAATGAAAACCCCGACTCGGCCCATCCCTTCAGCGGCACCTTCCTCGGCAACAACAAGACCATCACTGCTACGATTACCGACTATAATCAGGGTGCAGCACCCTTCCGCTACATCGACGGAGCCACCATCAAGGACCTGAAGGTGGCAGGCGCAATTGCCTCCAGCAATCGGCACGCCGCCGCCCTCGTGGGCTTCTTGAAAGGCACAGGCAACAGCATTGAGAACTGCGTGGTGACGGCCGATGTTAGCGGCAACGAGTACGTCGGTGGCATCGTGGGCCACGCCCTTAACGGCAGCATCAGCCTCAGCGGCTGCGCCTACAGCGGCCTGATGACTGGCGGAAGCACCTATATGGGCGCATTCATCGGCTGGGACGACGGCGGCACTAAAACTGCCACCGACTGCCTATACCTGATTCCCGTCGGGCAGAGCACCACAAACTTAGACCTCGTAAAGGAAGGCGGTACACTGACGGTGACAAACTGCTGCAAGACCACCTACGTAGGCAACTACGGTATGTATGCTGTCTACGCCACAACCCCGAGCGATCTCGGCGCTCTGACGCATGACTACGGCATGGTCAAGGCCTACGAGGGCGGCATCCTCTTCGACGGCAAATACTACCTTGCCACATTCCCAGGCACAGGTACAGAGGCTGACCCTTACATCATCAGAGATGAAGACGATTGGAACGCTTTCGCCTATTATGTCAACAATGGGCATAACTTCAATGGCAAGTTCGTGAAGCTCACTAATAACATCAGCGTGACGACGATGGTGGGCAGCAGCGAAAACATCTCGTTCCAAGGCACGTTCCTTGGCAACAACCAGACACTGACCTTCACAAAGGGCAGCGCCGAGGCGGCCTTCAGCGAGGAGAACTGCGCCCCGTTCCGCTTTGTTAAGGACGCCACGATCCAGGACCTCAAGGTGGCGGGCAACATCTACACCTCGCGGAAGTTCGCCGTCGGACTTGCCAGCAGACCCTACGGCACGACGAACATCACCAACTGTCACGTCAGCACTAATATCTACAGCACCGTCAACGGCGACGGCACCCACGGCGGCTTCGCGGCCATGCCGAGCGGCACACTGAACATCGCAGGCTGCGCCTACACTGGTCGTCTGCTAACCAATAGCGGCACCAACAACTGCGGCGGCTTCGTAGCTTGGCACAACAGTGCGACCATCAGCGTCGCGAGTTCGCTCTACGCCCCCAGCGGCAGCATTGCTGAGGGCTGGACGGCCATCACTGGCGGCGAAACCTTCGTGCGCGGCGGCAGTCCTACCATCACCGACTGCTACTACACCGAGCCGATGGGCACAGCCCAGGGTACGCAGGCCTACGCCCTCGCCACCGCCCCCGCCAACCTCAGCGATGCGGTGGAGAACGGCAACTACGGCTTCGTCACGGCCTACGAGAACGGCATCCTCTTCGACGGCAAGTACTACGTGGCTCCCGCCAGCATCAGCCTGGCCAACGCTGCCGACAACAGCACAACGATCAGCAATGCCAATGGCTATGTGGCCAACGTGACACTCGCTGACCGCACGCTCTACAAGGACGGTGCGTGGAACACTATTTGTCTGCCGTTCAACCTCGTGCTCGAGGGTTCTCCACTCGCCGGCGCCACAGCCCGTCCGCTCAGCAGTGCCAGCATCAGCGGTACGATACTGAACCTGGAATTTGGCAATGCCGTAGATGAGCTCGAGGCCGGCACACCGTATATCATCAAGTGGAATGCCGCCGAAACGAACATCGTCGCTCCCGTGTTCAATGGCGTGACCATTGATAAGACCAACAACAGCTTCACCAGCGGCTCTGGCGACACACGTGTCCGCTTCCTCGGCACGTACAAGAGCACGGCCTTCTCCGACGAGGACAAGAGCATCCTCTTCCTCGGCGACGCCAACACCCTCTACTATCCCACCAGAGACGCTGGCATCGGCGCACAGCGCGCCTACTTCAAGATTGGCAGCGACGGCGCCCTCCTGGCCCGCCGCCTCACCGCGTTCAACATCGACTTCGGCGAGGGCACACAGACGGGAATCATCTCAATTGAAAATGGAAAATTGAAAATTGAAAATGACGCCGATGCCTGGTACTCCCTTGACGGCCGCAAGCTGCAAGGCAAGCCCTCGCGCGCAGGCGTATATATTAATAATGGTAAAAAGGCCGTTGTGAAGTAATAGAAACTCCCGCCGAGGACCCGGCGGGGGTGAAAATCCCGTAGAAACCATGAACGAGGACCTCGTTGGCCGTTTCTACGCCGTAAACACCCGTTCCGAGTCCTCGATGGCGGTTTCTACGCCGTAAAAACCGTGTTCCAGCACCTCGTTGGCGGTTTCTACGCCAAAAACACCCATTCCGGGACCTCGTCGGGGGTCGCAAAGCCGTAGATACCCACACCGAAGACCTCGGCGCCACAATTTACGCCGCCAGCAACCACACCGGAGACCTCGGCGAAAAAATCTACGCCGCCCGCAACGGCACCGGAGACCTTGGCGGAACAAAAAATCCACAGGCCGGCCGGGGGTTCTTGCTAAGGCAAGCGTCCCTGCGGGCCGAGCGCGACTCCCCCGCCCGCCACAAAGAAAAAAATTTAGGTAACAACAAGTTTAATTTTAAAAACAAAAGCAATGAGACAAAAAATTTTCCTATTGTTTGCCCTGCTCTGCGCGATAGTGCAGGGGGCGTTGGCACAGGACGAATGGGATGCTGTCTATACAATGACGCAGACCAAACAGTCGGACTGGACGGCGCTGAGTGCTGGCTCCACCACTGGGCGGACGCTGGGCAGTGCAGGTAACACGACGTACTATTACGTCACAAGCAACCTCAGTTTCACCAACGCTACAGCGGGTGGCAGCGGCCTGACCATTCTGGGCACGGTGTATCTTTACGTGCCTGAGGGCAAGACCGTCACCTGCACAGGCGCCAATGCCAGCGGACAGACTGGTGGCGGTGCCGGCATCGAGCTGGCGGCGGGCAACTCGCTCTATATTCTGGGCTGCGGCACGCTGAACGCCAACGGCGGCAATGCGGAAAACGGTCGCAACGGCGTGAGCGGCGGTGCTTCAGTTAATGAATATCCTACAGACCATGTTTGCAGCGGTACCGGCGGCACCGGCGGCAATGGCGGCGGCGGTGCCGGTGCGGGCATCGGTACACGCGGCGGCAATGGCGGAACCGGCGGCAATGGCGGTGCCGGACATGACCGCACAGGCGATGGCTGGGACAAAGCCAATGGCAACAGTGGCAGCGCAGGCACTAACGGTGGTACTGCTGGCGCCATGGGCAATCTTTATGTGTACCAGGCTTTGGCTCCCACAGTGAAAGCCAATGGAGGCAACGCCGGCTCAAGTGGTGGCACGAGTGGCCCCGGCGGCAAGAGTCAAATATGGGATGGACATCTTAACTGGAGTGTTCCCGCCGGTGGCGGCGGTGGTGCCGGTGGCTTCGGCGGCGCAGCCAGCAGCATCGGCACGGGCGGTCCCGGCGGCGGTGGCGGCGGCGGCGGTGCCGGCGGTGGCCTCGATTGGAAAAATACTGGTTACTATTATTTGTGTTCCCCTGGCGGCCAAGGCGGCCAGAATGCTGACGGAAGTAACGCTTCCGACGGTCATCAGGCCGAGGTAAGTCCTACAGCTCTTGGTAATGGCATGTGCGGTTCTAACGGTTCTTGGGACTCCGACGATTGCAGTTACAGTGGCGCTGTGGTCTCTAATGGCACCGGCGGCGGCCGGGGCGCAGCAGGTTCTGCCAGCGTCGGCGGCTCTTACGGCACCGTGACGGTGGACTGGAGTACGCAGGAAGACGACTGGAACTTGATTTGTCTCCTGACAGGAAGCACCCGTGCAGACTGGGTTCACCTGGCTGACGGTTCCACAAAGGGCAAGACGCTCGGTGCGGCAGGCACCACGACGTATTATTACACCGCCTTCGACCGCACGTTCAGCAACAGTAACGCGGGCGGCAGCGGCCTGACCATCCTCGGCACGGTGTATCTCTACATCCCCTCCGGCAAAACGATTACCTGCACGGGAGCCAATGCCACCGCCCCCATCGGCGGCGGCGCGGGCATTGAACTGACGGCGGGCAACACGCTCTACATCATCGGCAGCGGCACGCTGAACGCCACGGGCGGCAACGCTGCCAACGGCAGCAACGGCGGTGCAGGCGGTGATGCTGATTTAAAAGAGAACTACTTGGTACAGTCTGGCGCAGGCGGCAAAGGCGGTGACGGCGGCGGCGGTGCCGGTGCAGGCATCGGCACACATGGCGGCAATGGCGGTGCAGGCGGTGCCGGTGGCGCAAGTGTGTCCCTATATTTAATAAAAAAAAATAGGCTCTCGGGCAACATAGGTAATAATGGTGACAACGGCGGTACAGCTGCCGACATGGGCACGCTCTATATTTACCAGATACCCGCCCTCACGACTGAGATTCATGGTGGCAGCGGTGGCACCAGTAGCGACAATGGTGGCGCTGGAGGCCGCCACGCTTTATTAGCATCGCATCCTGATGGTCATCCTTGGCTTGGAACTGTGGGTGGCGGCGCAGGCGGTGCCGGCGGTGGCTTTGGCGGCGCAGCCAGCGACATCGGCACCGGCGGCCCTGGTGGAGGCGGTGGAGGCGGTGGCTCCTCAGGAAGCGTTCAAAACCATAATAATAATACCTACTTCCTTCTAGTAGGAGCCTTCGGAGGTGCCCCCGGTGCTAATGCAGATGGAACGCTTGCTGGCGCGGGTGAGGAGACGCTGATGGTTGACGTAAACAACTTGGCCCAAACAAACCACATAAACCTTTCTGAATTAGTGAAAGGCGACTGGGGGCAAGATGGCGCTGGGAATAAATACGGTGACAACCGCGCTGCCGGCGGCGCTGGCGGCACTGCGGGCGCAGCCAGCGTCAGTGGCTCGGCCAACGCCGTGACGGCGGGATGGCCCACGCAGGGCAAAGGCATCGAGGACGCTCCCTTCATCGTCAGCAGCACCGACGACTGGAACGAGTTCGCCGACTACGTCAACAGCGGCTACGCCTTCAGCGGCAACTTCGTGAAGCTGGGCGACGACATCAGCGTCTCGACGATGGCGGGCACCAGCGATGCCAACTCGTTCCAAGGCACCTTCGACGGCGACGGCAACACGCTGACCTTCACCAAAGGCACATCACAGGAGCCATTCGGCGAGGACTACAGCGCTCCGTTCCGCCACGTCAAGAATGCCGTAATCAAGAACCTCCACGTGGATGGCAGCATCTACACCAGCGTACAGAATGCTGCCGGCTTCGTGGGCGAGTCACACGGTGCGCTGACCATCACCAACTGCCGCAGCTCGGTCAACATCCACAGCAGTAAGAGCGGTGATGGCACCCATGGCGGATTCGTAGCCACACTGAGTGGATCCAACAACGTCATCACCATCGACGGCTGCGTGTTTGACGGCTCTTTTGCTACTACCGCCAGCACCAGAAACTGCGGCGGATTCATCGGATGGCCGGTGTATAACAAACCTACCATCAAGAACTCGCTGATGAAACCCGCCAGTGTGGCAGCAAACATGCTGAACAATACCTTCGCCCGCTGGCATAATGGCTACGAGCCAACCATCACCAACTGCTACTTCGTGGCTGCCGCCAACCTGCCCACCAATCAGGGCACGCAGGCATACGCAGTCAACGATGCCCCTGCCAACCTCGGCAACTTGGTGCAGGACTATGACGCGCTGACGGCATACGCTAACGGCATTCTGTTCGATGGCAAGTACTACGTGGCTCCTGCCAGCATCAGTCTGGCCAACGCTGCCGACAACAGCACAACGATCAGCAATGCCAATGGCTATGTGGCCAACGTGACACTCGCTGACCGCACGCTCTACAAGGACGGTGCGTGGAACACTATTTGTCTGCCGTTCAACCTCGTGCTCGAGGGTTCTCCACTCGCCGGCGCCACAGCCCGTCCGCTCAGCAGTGCCAGCATCAGCGGTACGATACTGAACCTGGAATTTGGCAATGCCGTAGATGAGCTCGAGGCCGGCACACCGTATATCATCAAGTGGAATGCCGCCGAAACGAACATCGTCGCTCCCGTGTTCAATGGCGTGACCATTGATAAGACCAACAACAGCTTCACCAGCGGCTCTGGCGACACACGTGTCCGCTTCCTCGGCACGTACAAGAGCACGGCCTTCTCCGACGAGGACAAGAGCATCCTCTTCCTCGGCGACGCCAACACCCTCTACTATCCCACCAGCGGCGCTGGCATCGGCGCACAGCGCGCTTACTTTAAGATTGGCAGCGACGCAGCACTGGCCCGCCGCCTCACCGCGTTCAACATCGACTTCGGCGACGACGGGGCCACCGGCATCATCTCAATTGAAAATGGAAAATTGACGATTGACAATGCCTCCGACGCCTGGTACTCCCTTGACGGCCGCAAGCTGCAAGGCAAGCCCAGCGTGAAGGGTGTGTATGTGAATAACGGACGTAAGGTCGTGATTAAGTGAGTTAACAATAAAACAAAACAAAATGAAGAAAAAACTATTATTCATGCTTGCCGCCACCCTCGTTTGCGGCGCAAGTGTATTTACAGCATGTACAAGCAACGACGACAACCCCGCACCACAGTCCGACCTCAACCTGGCCGAGAAGGTCATCGGCAAGTGGATAACCGCCGATAGCTACAACCAGCCCATGGTGACCAACGAGAAGGCGACGATGGATATCGTCTCCACCACCAAGGCCTACGTGAGTGCGTCGTTCAGCCACAATCCGGCAGCGGGTACCGCCTGGTTCAACATGCTGGAAACCGATGTAACCATCGACGGCAACAAGATGACCCAGATCCAACAGTACGACGAGCATACCAAAACGGTGAACGAATTCACCATCGCCGACATCAGCGCCAACGAGTTCACTGCCTACCTCAAGTTTACGATAATGGTCGACGGCAGTGTGGTGCGTACCAAGGAGTACCCCGTCCACTACGTCAAGATGGCTGCCGATTACAGCCAGTCCATCGTGGGCACGTGGGAAGGCAAGGTGACCAGCGCGGAAGACGAGCACACCGACGGAGAAATGCACCGCTGGGAGTACAAGGCCGACGGAACCTTTATCTATTATAACAAGGCAGGCGACGAGTGGGTGAATAACAACGACGTGTTTGCCGAGTACTTCGTTGACGGTATCCTGCTCTGCACCCGCTGGAAGAAAACTGCCGACAGCGAGGAGCTGCGCGAGTGGTGGGAGATTGAGAGCATCAAGGATGGGGTAATGAAGTGGACAGCTCTGCGCCTGCGCGAGGACGGCACGACCTACACCGCCACGTTCCAAATGACAAAGGTGAAATAAACAGTTTAAACAATTCTTTAATTCAAACAAGAGTCGAGGTTCATCGCCCCGGCTCTTGTTGTATTTATGGACCCGAACACATGGCTTTTGCAAAAAAAGATAGCTCAAGGCCATACAACTTTCAAAAATATTTCTTACCTTTGCACCAAACTTAGTTAACTAATATATGATAGTATGAATAGCATTGAATCAAACAAAGGCGAAATCGTCATGTATCAGCCCGATGAAACTATCAGGCTGGAGGTCAGAATGGGAGAAGACACTGTATGGCTGACTCAGCAGCAAATGGCAGATCTGTTCGATAAAGACAGAACTGTTATTGGGCGTCACATACGGAACATCTACAAAGAGGAAGAGCTAGAGCGGAATATCACATGTGCAAAATTTGCACATATGGGTGCTGACGGAGATCAAGCTTATGAATTTACTGCTTATAACCTTGATGTCATCATCTCTGTCGGCTATAGAGTAAAATCCAAACGTGGCATCAAATTCCGTCAATGGGCCAACAAAGTCTTGAAAGAATACTTGTTACGAGGCTATGTGGTCAATACGCGCATTGCTGCTTTGGAACAGCATGCAGCTCAACAAGACATCGAGATAAAAGAACTAAAAGATAAGGTGGCCTTTTTCGTCCGTTCGTCTCTGCCTCCTGTGGAGGGTATCTTCTACGATGGGCAAATCTTTGATGCCTACGCCCATATCATCAGCCTCATCAAACAGGCCAAGACATCCATCGTCCTCATCGACAATTACATCGATGTCGATACCCTGACGATGCTCAGCAATCGTAGTGCCAACGTCTCTGCCACCATCTACACACGCCAGCTCTCTCAACAACAGCAACTCGACGTGCAACGTCATAACCAGCAGTATCCACCTATTATTATAAATGTATGTCAGCGAAACCACGACCGCTTCCTCATCATCGACGATGTGGTCTACGTCTTTGGGGCCAGCCTGAAGGATGCCGGCAAGAAACTCTTCGCCTATATCCGCATGCAAGAGACCTCGGCCCAAGAACTGCTGAATAAAATCAGATAGCCTATATCATTGCCTAAATTATATTATTAATTATATAATTCTAATTACCTCCCTTGACTTTGTGAACCTCCTTAAATTTGCGATTAAGTGAGAGCAGAGTTAAACTTGTTTGATCTCTGCCGAACGTGAGCAAGTTCAAGCATGCAAGTGCTTAATGTCACAAAGTCAAAAGTCACAAAGTTCTTTGTACTGTACTCCGATATGTGTTGTGCTGATGCCTTCTTCGGGTCGTGGAAGGCATCCTTTACAAGGTAAGAAAGCATCCTTTACAAGGTAAGAAGGCATTCCTGATAGGGGTTAAGCCCTATCTTAGCAGGGAGTTATGACTTATACTGATATAGGTAGACACATTTATGAACAATAAAAT
>CAMKSE010000003.1 GCA_946415365.1 uncultured Prevotellaceae bacterium | reverse complement strand
CATCAAAAATCAAAATGCAAAACAAAGGAATTGTAAAAGTAATCGCAGTGCTTCTTGTGCTCGTGTGCTGCTTCTACCTCTCCTTCTCATTCGTGACACGCCACTACGAGAGTAAGGCTGCCGCCATGGGTGAGGAAGCAGGTGCGGAGTACCTCGACTCAATCAACAACGAGAAGGTGTATATGGGCATCTACTCGCTGAAGCAGTGCCGTGAGATGGAGATTGGCCTGGGTCTTGACCTGAAAGGCGGTATGAACGTTATCCTCGAGGTGTCTGTACCCGATGTCGTCGATGTGCTCGCCGACCACAAGACAGACGCCGCCTACAAGAAGGCCATGGAGTTGGCAAAGAAGGAAGAGGAGACCAGTCAGAACGATTTCATCTCTCTGTTCGTGAAGTATTGGAAACAGGAGGGCAACGGCCGTCCCCTCGCCGCCATCTTTGCCACCCAGCAGATGAAGGGTAAGGTGAGCACCCAGAGCAGCGACTCTGAGGTCGAGGCAGCTCTCCGTGCAGAGGTCGCCTCTGCCGTTGACAACTCGTTCAACGTCGTTCGTAACCGTATTGATAAGTTCGGTGTCGTTCAGCCCAACATCCAGAAACTGGAGGGACAGAGCGGCCGTATCATGGTCGAGATGCCGGGTATCAAGGAGCCGGAGCGTGTGCGTAAGCTCCTCCAGGGTTCCGCAAACCTCGAGTTCTGGGAGACCTATAATTCTCAGGAGATCACGCCGCTACTGGCTCAGTTGAACCAGCGCTGGGCAGCCCAGGGTGGTGAGGTCGTTGACTCTGCCGCTGTTGAGAATGCTGCTGAGGCTGCTGATACCACGAAGGCTGCTGCCACTGACCTCGCTGCCAAATTGGCTAAGAAGGACACCAAGGCTGCAGACAACAAGGCCGCTGAGCTTGCTAAGAAGCAGAACCCGCTGTTCTCGATCTTCCAGCCCACACAGGGCAACACCCTCGCTGTCGTTGGTTATGCCAACGTACGTGATACCGCAGAGATTGACAAGATTATCTACTCCGACCTCGCCCGTCAGATCTTCCCCGCTGAGCTGAAACTCCGTTGGGGTGCCAAGGCTGAGGACTTCGGCGGTCAGAACACCAAGGGCGACATCTTCGAGCTCTATGCCCTGAAGATCACCGAGCCCTCAGGACGTGCTCCGCTGGAGGGTGACGTCATCACCAACGGTAAGGACGATTTCGACCAGATGGGTCATCCTTGTGTGTCGATGCAGATGAACTCTGACGGTGCCCGCCGCTGGAGCCAGATCACTAAGCAGAACATCGGCAAGGCTGTGGCCATTGTGCTCGACGACGCCGTTTATTCCGCTCCCCGTATCCTCACTCAGATTGACGGAGGTAATTCTCAGATCACCGGTAACTTCACCATTGAGGACACCAAGGACCTTGCCAACACGCTGAATTCAGGTAAAATGCCTGCTCCCACACGTATCGTGCAGGAAGAGGTTGTCGGACCGTCACTCGGTGCACAGTCCATCAAGCAGGGTGTCATGTCATTCATCGTAGCCTTCGTGCTGTTGATGATCTACATGATCATGCTTTACGGCTGGATTCCCGGTATCCTCTCTGATATCGCCCTGCTGTTCAACCTGTTCTTCACCCTCGGTATCCTCACATCGTTCCAGGCAGCCCTGACGATGCCTGGTATCGCCGGTATCGTGCTGACGCTGGGTACAGCCGTGGATGCCAACGTGCTGATCTACGAGCGTATCAAGGAAGAGCTGAAGAAGGGTCTGAGCATGAAGGAAGCCCTCAACAAGGGTTACTCCAACGCCTTCAGCGCCATCTTCGACTCTAACTTCACATCATTGATCACAGGTATCATCCTGCTCTACTTCGGTACAGGTCCTGTGAAGGGCTTCGCCACCACCTGGATCATCGGTATCGCCTGCTCATTCTTCACAGCCGTATATCTCACACGTCTTGTTTACGACTATATGCTGAAGAAGGATAAGTGGACCGACCTGACCTTCGTGACCGCTTACTCGAAGAACCTCATGCAGAATGCCCGCTACAACTTCATGGGTATCTACAAGAAGTCGTTCACTGTCTACGGAATCTTTGCCATTCTGTTCTGCATCTCCTTCGCTGTTCGCGGTCTGAGCCAGAGCATCGATTTCACCGGTGGTCGTAACTATGTGGTGACCCTCGACAAGGTGACTCCCGTTGAGGATGTCCGTAAGGCCATGGCTGGCGCCTTCATCAACACGATGGGTGAGAAGGCCAATCAGGAGGCCAACACCTCTGTGATCGCCCTCGGTACCGACGGCAAGACCGTCCGTATCTCCACCAACTGGGATATCGAGTCGAATAATCCTGAGGTCGACGACCAGGCAGAGACCATCCTCTTCAACACCCTGAAGAAGGCCGGCCTCGTCAGCCAGGACAATGTCGAGCACTTCAAGAATCCTGATGTCCGCGAAGGCGGTTCTATCATCTCTTCTGCAAAGGTAGGTCCTTCTGTGGCCAAGGATATCACTTACGGTGCTATCATCAGCGTGCTGATAGCCCTGGTAGCCATCTTCCTCTACATCCTGCTCCGCTTCCGCAACCTCGCCTTCTCTGTAGGTGCTATCGTTGCGCTGGCTCTCGATGCACTGGTGGTACTCGGACTCTACTCTGCCCTGTGGGGCATCCTGCCGATGTCGCTGGAGATCGACCAGGTGTTCATCGGTGCTATCCTGACGGTGATTGGTTACTCCATCAACGATAAGGTGGTGGTGTTCGACCGTATCCGTGAGAACATCGGTCTCTATGGCAAGCGCGACCGTCAGCAGCTGTTCAACGACTCGCTGAACCAGACTCTGGCCCGTACCATCAACACCTCTGTAACGACCTTGATCGTGTTGCTCGCCATCTTCATCCTCGGTGGTGATTCGATCCGTTCGTTCTCATTCGCTATGATCCTGGGTGTTGTATTCGGTACCCTGTCGTCACTCTTCATTGCAGCTCCCGTGGCATATCTGACACTGGGCCGCACCATCAAGGAAGAAGAAGAGGTTAAGGCTCCTGCCAAAAAGTAAGTCTTACACATTATTAATATATTTAAGAAGCATCGCCCCAGGGCGGTGCTTCTTTGTCGATCGATCACGGGGGACAGCCCTCCCCTGTGCGCGTGACCTATATAAATGGAAGCCGCCGACATTCAAATGCCGACGGCTTCGTATGTTATACCGCTGGTACTATACGCGAACTTTTACGCGGATGCCCAGAACCCGTTCGAGGAGATTCTCAAAATAATTATTGGGAGCATCTTTCACACGAATCCCTACATTATCCTTTTGGGCACCTTTCACACGAATCCCTACATTACCCTTTTGGGCGCCTTTCACGCGAATCCCCACATTACCCTTTTGGGCACCTTTCACACGAACCTCTAAAGAACTCTTCTGTGGGGTTCCTGCCTTAGAATCTGCATTTGCACTGGTGGTGAACACGAATGAGAAAACTACTGCTGCAACTGTGCTCATGAGCACCTTCTTTGCATTGAAATTTTTGTTTGTCATAACTTTACTTTTTTATCTGTTTATACTATTGTTGAATCTGTCGTTTGTTTCCTTTCGACGATGCAAAGGTATGGCGACTTTCAAGGATTTGCAACAATTTTGCTGACTTTTGAACGAGTTTGTTGCGACAAGTGGGGAAAAATGCGACAAATCGAGCAAATTCGCTCAAAATTTGTCCGGTTAAGTGTCAGAGTGAGCAAACGATCGGGGGTCAGATTCGCCATGACACAGAAGTTGGCACACAAGGCACAGGGGACCCCCTGTGCGGACACAGAGGGGACCGCCCCCCTGTGCGCGTAGACCTATCTTTTGCTTAGTTCGATATATTTGTTGACGGTTCTCAGCATGTCGCTGGTCATGCCAGGCAGAGCCTTCAGCGCGTCCTGATCCTCCTTTGCCACATCCTCTAAAGTGTAATAGCCAGCTTTCAGCAATATGCTCATCAGCACGGGACTGAGAGGCAACTGGTGAATCGGGAGAGTCATGATCTCATTCCCCTTCTCCTGAACCTCCTTTTTGAGTGCCGCTATTTCGTCCTGTAGCTCCAGTATTCGTGTGATATAATACTGCCTTTCGCGTTCAACCCTTTTCTCACTCTCTTCCTTAACCCTCTCGATGCTTTCCAGACTGTCAAGGAACAGCCCCAACTCTTTGACCGCGTCCTGTGTTATCTGGACGGCATAGCTCTGACTAAGGTTAAGGCTCTGAGCAACATCCTTATACGCAGCCCCCTCCAGCAGCATCGCCAAGGCAGACTGTTGCTGCAGATTCAGTTCCAGCCCCAAGCGCAAGGAAGCGTCCACTATCTTCTCCAAAAGAACTGTGTACGCATCGCGTGTCTTTTTATAGCTATTACTTGCCGTATCTCTCTCTTAGTTCTTTATCCAACTCCTTTGCCTTCGTAGCAAATCGTTTCCAGGTAGATTTAAGGATGTCAGGATCATCCCATACCCTTTCAAAGTGACGTAATGGAGCCTGCATCATCTTCGGCCCCCACACCAGCATTCCAGCTTCGTGATTTCTGCTTCCACTTGCGCGCCTACCTATGGCAGCAGGAGTTATGTTGGCTGATCCGATATATGCACACTCATCGTCAAAGATGAATGTCTTCATATGATTGTGCCCGTTGTACCGTAACTCAAAAAGAGGATTCTCCAAAAGCTGAGGACAGTTCTCCTTTGTGTACAAGTAGAATCCAAAAGGCTTCATACATACAACTTGAACCTGAACGCCACGCTCTACCAGCGACAGGAAGAAATCACATAACCGAAGCGTTTCATCTCCGTCATCAGACTCAACGGATACGTTGAAGTTCTTGAGATTTGCCGTAGCTATTTTCAGGCAGCGCTTCACCTCTGTCATCCGTTTGAAAACCTCTGTGTAATGTTCTTCATCTGCCACATAAGAAACATAGTCCTCCGTTTGAGGCTCCTCTGCTATGGAGTCTGACTCCTCTTTAATCAACCCCAATGCCTCCAAGTCTTGTTGGGAAATACGCCACCCACTTTTGGGGGCCTTGCGAGCAGGGAGCGTGCCGCTATGAATCAGGTCATAAATCTCCTGTGTCGAAAGGCCTGTTAATCGGACTGCATCTTTTGTGCTTATGTATTTGTTCATTGTTTTTTTCGTCAATTCACTTACTCAGATAACCTTTCTCAAATGCACTTGGATAAAGGAACTTAGATTCGCGGTCTTTGAATCTGACAAAGAGATAATTGTCATCGAGCGAAACAATGACTCCCTCACCAAGGCTCTTGTGCACTACTTTGTCACCCACGCTCAGATCTTCCCACGGCTTAACCTCAGGCTCTTCTTGGATGTCAGGAACGACTTGCTCTTCACTTTCAGAAATGACATGATCGATTTCATCATCCTCCTCTTCCGTTATTTCCTTCACAGTATCCCAACCGCCAATTACCTTGCTCGTATGCTTATCTATTCCTGTATAATTCAGCGACGAGTCCTCATAGCGTTTGAACTTATAAACAGCATCGTTCATCAAGTCGCTATTGAACACACCAAGACTCACCAGCAGGCTGAAATCATCCAGCGTAAGACCTGTCACCTTTCTGAACAACTCTGGCTCCAATTGCATAATCACGTCTTTCAAGCTGTACTCACGGAAGTCTGTCAAATACATAAACACAGGAATGCGGGTGGCAAACTTAATAAGTTTTTCCTGTATCTCCTTGCGCTTGCTCTTGTATTCCTTCTCTTCCTCTGTTAGTTCTTTCTTCTCCTTTGGTGTCAGGTTTTCGCCTTTCTCTTTCTTTGTATTCTTTACGTGCTCCGACTTGTTGATGATGGTCTCAATGTCGCTGTTCAGATTGCGGAATCCCTCAATATTCATCAGAGCCTTCATCGCCTCAGGGTTGTTCATCAATCGCTGGAGGGTGGCATTATCCACATTCACTAATACGGCACTCTCCCAACGTCTGGCAAGTAAGGTGGCAGTGGTGCCGCTCATAGCCATATCCAAAACTCCTGCGGCATCGATCTCCTTCATCGAAGAACCATCGAAAGCCAATATCGGCAGAAACTTGATAAACTCCTCAACCTTCTTCTCCGGGTTACTTTCTTCGACATTCAGCTGACAGCTATATTCTTCTACCTGACGCAGAGCCCGGTTGGGTGCAAAGTCGAACACATAGCAGAGAGGTTTCAGTATAACTTCCTCACCCCATTCATCTTTGGTAGTCCAAGGCGACTGAACGCGGAAGGCGGCCTGGAAATAGGTCTCTGGTGACGTGGTATTACGAAGCATCAGAATGCCAGTCCAAGGCTTTACCGTCACACCTGTCGACAGTTTTCCGCACGACAGCGTAATAGTCTTCGTCTGTTGTGGATCTCCCATCGCATTATATACAGGCTCGACGGCTTTGGCTCCCATTCCCGCTTCATTACCGGCTGCAACTATCACTTCATAATCATCAAAGAACCGGTTATTACGCTTTCTCAGCAGTTTGGCCATGGCCTTACAGGCAGCCACCGACGGCATAAACCAGTAGGTGTGTTGCAAGTAGCTAAGCAGTCGGCTGTCCGAGAATGGCATTGGTGGCTTCTCTGTCCCCAGCTTCAATTCCGTGACTATATCATCTGCAAAACTACCGCGAATCAGGTCAAGCCACTTCTGCACATATTCCTCGTGGATAAAGCCATTATCATCGGCACGGAAGAACTCATTGAGGTCAAACTCATCGAATTCTCCTTGGGATGCTATTTGGCGTATGCTATCTGGCAACTGATAAGTGAGCATCACCATCTTTGGCAACTGTGCGTATGGATTATGATCGCCCTTCCATTTCTCCTTTTCTGCCTGCTCGTCACTATATGTCCAGTTGTATATCTGCTCCTCGATGAACTCACCGGTAGAGATGGCCCGGAAGGGTGTGCCAGACAGATAAAGATATGCTCCTGTGCGCAGAGGCATCAAACCCTCATCATAGATTTCACGGGCTTCCAACTCACGGACATTATCAGCATCCTCGCTGATGATGTCACCCATCTCCTCAGCCCGCTTCAAGGCAGGGTCTTTCTTGTCGTAGAAGTTCTTGGCGTTCTTGCCCCATGCTCCGTAGTGATATTCGTCGAGCACAATGCAATCCCAGTCAACAGTCTGTATCCACTCATTGGTGGCCTTAATTCCGCCAGCGGCATTCTTGCCCAGTACGTCTTGGAACGATGCAAAGCATACAAACGGTTTACGTTCGTTCACATAGTTAAACTCACGGTCGTCCTGTTTCTGGCAGAATTGCCAGCCGTCAAAGTCCTTATGCGTCAGCAAGTCTTCCTCCCATGCTGTCTTTACGGCAGGCTTGAACGTCAGCACCAGCACCTTAGTCCATCCCATCCTTAGAGCCAACTGATAGGTGGTAAAGGTCTTGCCAAATCGCATCTTGGCATTCCACAGGAAATGTGGAATCAGTCCTCGGTTATCCGGGTCTTTCTTGAAAGCATTGAAATATGTGGCGGTCTTATCCACGGCTCGTTTCTGCTCTGGTCGCATGGGGAAGTTGTAGATTCGGTCCACCATGGTGTTCTTTCCCTCTATGGCTGCAGCAATAGCTCGCTCAACTTTATATGCATCGCACACGAACCACTCGCCTTCAGGATTTCTCACATGGTCTTTTCGCAGGATACTGTGTATCAAATGGTCGTCAAACGATGTCCCGTCGTGCCTCATGGCTGGTCGAGCCAGTACGATGCGATACTGGATATTGCCCGTCTTATTCTGTTCCTTGACACGAGTCTCTACATCGCGAGTGGTATAGCCCACCTTAAGCATGCCCTTATGTGCTGGCACTCCTATATGCTCGTAGGCATATATAGTTGGTGTCTCAGCGACCCTGTTTCTTAGTAAATCTGTAGTTGCCATAAACTATTCCATTGGACGTATCATCGATTCAATAAATGCTATCTCTTCTTCCGTCAAGCCGTACTTCTTGTAGAGCATCTCGTCAGTCCAAGGATGAGAGAAGTCTTGGATGGGGACAAAGAGAAAACTTTCTTTCGTTATATGAATAGAAGTTAATGCTTGTAATAACAAAAATCTAAATGTCATTGTTGAAACATATGAGCACATATGTTCTGCATCTTTCATATTTTCAAAGACACCCAATATAAGATATGTTTCTGTGCAGACTTCATTTGGAGATAGTATTTGCAATGATGAAATCACTTGAAAATCTCCTTGTGATGTCGGCTTATTCCCCCCAGACATTGCATAAGTTATTATTACCTTATATTTTGAGAGAATACTATTCTTGTCTTCTATTCTATTTTTATCGTAGTATCCTTTTCCTTGACTTGACAGAAGTATCACATCACTTGCTTTTTGCTTTTGGTCGGATCCCCTTTCATAACTTCTTACAGAAAAGTAACTATAAGATTGAACACTCTTATCTAATGTTTTTCTTGATATGGCCAATACTTTCCTTATTATATGTATAGCAGTATTATTTCTAACCAAAATTGGATATTCGTTTAACGACCTTGATTCTGAAGAACCTGTTTGCTGTTGTGATATATTTGTTATTTCGCAATCGCCTTGATGTTCTCTATCCCATAAGAAATAGCAAACTCCTCCAGCAATATTAACTCCAGGGAAACAATCTGCACTATTGTTGTAATCAACTAACTTTCTTATCCTATTATTCTGGAGCATAGTAGATCTAAATGAATCAAGCCCTTTTCCTCCTGCATACCAACGAGCTGGAATAATTATAGAGAAGTATCGAGGGTTTAACATAATAGCTTGCTCTACAAATTGGTTATATAATGGTTTTGAACTAGCTGCTTGTCCTCCATCACTGAGGTGATACGGCGGATTGCCAACGATTACGTCAAATTTCATATTTGGAAAGAATTGTTTGGGATTATCTGTGTGAATAAACATATAGGCATACTGCTCTGCCTCTGAACCGCGGTCATAGACGGCTTGGGAAGCACCACAATACTTACACTTGCCGTTAAACCATGTATGCTTTATGTTCTTATATAGGATGTTGCCGCTTGAGGTGGTGAACTTGCTGATGCTATATTTACCGCTGGCATCTTTCGAGCAATATACCGAGCGACGGGCCAAAAGCGAAGTCAGTTCTGTGATGGCGATGCCAAACACCTGTTTCTGAAGTATATGGTCTATACGCTTCTGTCGGTCTGGAATCAGTTTTTCCAATCCCCTGTCCAACCTTTTCACTATCTCGCGGAGAAATACGCCGCTCTTAGTAAAGGGATCGAGAAACGTTGTGTTCGGATTCTGAAAAAGTTCCTGCGGCAACAAGTCGAGCATCTTGTTGGCCAGTTCGGGCGGGGTAAATACCTCGTCATTGCTCAAGTTGGCAAGACAGTTGAGCACATCTGGATTATAGTTCTGGTTTCCGTTCATATATTATTGTTTTATCAGTTTTGCGTATATCACCTCTTCTTGTTTCTCCCAGTCGAAAATGCGACAGTAACGTTCCTCTGGAGCTGGCGGATAAAGCATATCCATGAAACCGCCTCCTAATTGTTCTGTAGGATCATGGCCAGGTATGCCATATTTCAGTCCGTCCATCTGCCACAGGTTCCACGATATGATTTCAGCTATTTTGAGAATGTTTGACTCGGCAGGGCGCTCACCAAACTTTGATTGGTAATAATCTATAAATGTATAGAGTAGAGACTCGCGGGCCAGTAACAGATTGTCCCCCTGCCACTCATAGCCGTAGGTATTTTTGTAGGCCACTTGTGCCCACACTATCCAATCTTCTTCACACTCAGTATGATTGCTAACCATACGTAGTTTCCAGTCGAGCAGTCCGATGCGTTTCTCCAAAGGAATAGGTTCACCTGTAGTAGCATCGTAGCGACTTGCCAGATAAGGTGCTTCCCCACACGTAATCTCTAAACAAGTTAGGCGTACATAGTCCTGCCATGTCATGTCGTTGGGCAAAGCATCTTCGACGAGATTGTTCTGGGCGTTGCAAATCCACGACGGTGTGAACACCTCTGCCATATCCTTGGAACGGTCTGTCTGATTCTCCTTCGATTTGAGCACACGTGGACGGATCACCTTTCCATACTCACCTGTAATCAGCTCAGGCAGTATCTCCGAATGGTAACCATATTCACCTCCAAGCGCCTCATAGTCATGAGTAGCCCAGAAGATATTCTTGCCTGTGGTATGGTCGCGTAATAAGGTGGCTAACACCTCTGGCGATATCTCCGACAGGTCGTCCTCCCTGACTTCAATACAGGAAGAACCAGTCTCTTTGTCTGGCATTCTTTGCGCTTATAGCTATTGGCAAAAGCACTTATCGGAATTCTTTGGGCTTATATACATCAAAGCCTCTATACACGATAAGAGCGTGTCCGCTCTTACCAGATATAGAGGCCGTGACATTGCCCAAATGAATGATAAGTGACGTCCACGCTATAAGCGCGAACAATCACAATTATCGAAATTCATTTTGTTTTTAGAAATTTGTCACGTTTCTATATCTTCCTGATAACTGCTATTGTCGTTATTGTTTAACCCTCAAAAGTCGCACCGGCACCTCCACCGAGGCATAACGCCGATGTTCGAGGGCAAAGATACGAAGAAAAAAATTAATATGCAAGGAAATCATTGATTTTTCTTGTGGATCTGGAGGATTCATATAATAGAACAGATACAATTTTGTCAATACTTTTTGTCTTTTTAAGAACAGTCCGAAATACTCGGAAAACGCCCTAAAAGAAGGTCTCGGACTTTAGACAGACTAAAGTCAGAGTTTAGTTAATCTAAAGCTCCACTTTAGTGCGACTAAAATCCCCGTTTAGTTAGAGTGAAGTTTTCGCGGAACATTTCAGTCTTACAAATGTAAACTAATTTTACTATATTACGATTTGATTTTTATTATGGAGAAATGCAGAAGGTATGAAAGTAGGAAAGTAGACATTAAGGTATTCTGAAGTTGGAAGTGAGACTTTATAAGTATTAGTTCTTTAACATTTATTAATAATTATATTTATAAGACTATCAATTAACTATCACTATTCCATACCTGAAAATGTATTAATGTCTACTTTCTTACCTTCTTACTATACTACTATCTCCTCTTAGCAATGGGTACATTATTCTATTAAATAATTTGTTAATTATGAGTTAAAAACATTTTGTTCTCGAAGATTATTTGTATATTTGCGAACAACTTAAAGTAAACAGTATATGCTACTACAAAGAAATATAGTCAATAAGTTCATGAATCTGTTCACAGATGAACAGATAACGAAACGCGTGGCTGAGCGCCTGGTTTTCTCAGTGCAGATAATAATGATGGATGCATAACTAATATTATAAGAAATAAGAATATAATGGACTACATAATAATACCTCGCTCACTTATATACAAAGATCGCACTAATTTGAAAGATTTTGGTGTGAATGTACCAGGGACAATGAATAATCTGCTCTTTTCAAATCTGAAAGATTTATTCAGGGCTACAGATAGGGCAAAAGAGTTAATACTTCGATGCTTTAACAATGCCTATTATATATGTACCATCATACCATTTGAAGATTTCCCTGAAACGCAGGTTGCAGAATATGAAAAACTGCTTTTGAAAGGTGCCCGTTACGATTGCGAAGAGGTCTGTGCAGTGTCAATGGCAATGGTATCTAAGTTGCTGCCAGCCAGTGATGCCAGATGGATACCTGAGAATAGCGATTTGATTGAACAAATACGCTATAGGTTCACTCACTATCAGTGGATGCATAGCGGGGCTCGCAATAGTTTTGAATTTATGGTGGAGAAACACAATACAGATGAACTCATCATTTCTCCAAGCGAATTTGTACCTCGCGATATTATAGAGGTAATTGAGAATTGTAGCGAAAGGGATCTACAGGTAAATGCCGAATATATTTGCGAAAGGCTTGCTCTCATGAAAGACCAACGCCAGCGAATGTACGGGGCTGACATGGCCATAGCCCGGATAAAGGACTACCAACGTGAGCTCTGTGAAGACAGCGGATATAGCCCCAAGAAAGATTGTTTCAAATATGAGGATAATAACTGTTTTGGAAGTGACCTTACTTGGGAGAAAAGTGTAAGGAGTAATTACCAGCAAAGCAAAGAGGCCATAGATTATTACAAAGAGCACTATCCGACAAAGGAGGTTAACGATTCTAAGGAAGAAACTGTTGAAATTCCTCAGACACCAGAAACAGATGTTCTTCAGACGAGTAAGGAAGTGAACTCGCCCCAACCTGAGGCATCGAGCTATGAGACTGAACAACTACAAGTTCGCATCAAAGAATTGAAGGATGCACTGGAAGAAGAAAAATCCAAGAATGCTAAGCTTGAAGAAGAAATATCAGTACTTTGCGAGCCTGTAAAAGAGCTAACTGCAACCCAAAATGTACGGATGGCATTTGCCCTCCAATTGTTCCGGGCTGCAGGTTTGAAAGACGAGAAATTGGACAGTCGCAACCGCAAATTAATAAAGGTGGCCCAGCTCATGATGCTCTTGCTCGACATACGCAGCGGCAAAAAGGATAATCCGGCGCACACCTGTGCCAAGTGGCTCTCCCACAGAGAGTATGTAACGAGCGCAAATAAGGAACTCATTATAGATATCAATAAGCTTTTAGTTGAACTGGACTGGGGAATTGTCCTAAACATGGAAAACCCAAAGAATAAGGTGTGACAAGGTGTCATAGGGGAGATGTGTCAGGGAGAACATGACAGTGTGTCGGGGAGAAATTATATACTTGTGGGGGAGAAAAATCTCCCCCTTTTTGTTCGTAGGGGAGATTATTAGATTGGCATAAATAGCACGGGGCTTGCACTTTTTGCACTGTGAACGTAAGGTTTCGCAGTGCATTTTGTTTTTGTGCTGGTCTGGAGACAAAATCTTCACATATTAAAATACATATGTAAAAGGGAATCACCTGAGCACAGGTCCGGCAGCTGCTGAAATCGCCTATGGCGGCTGAAGTGCGAGGCATTAACAAAGTAAAACGCATTTAGATTATGAAAAAGCGTAATTTACACAACCACTGCAAAACTGCCAACCGCAGCGAAAGTAGTGAACTGAAGATGACAATCTTCGACCAACGTAGGGAAATGAGTAAGTTTGCTCCCGATTCGTTTGCAACATCAATGTTAGCGATGGGCACTCCGGATTGGATTCCCTCGACTCTGTACTTCGAGATGACCGACAGCCTGCGCGGATTCGATTCCGAGATGGCTCTGATCATTGTCGACAATTTGATAGACTGCATGAGCGGTTTTGGACTCCACGTCACTGGCTTTGCCCATATTGACGACCTCTTGGGGCGTTTATACGCCAAGATTTTAACGTGCGCTTTAAAACAGGGTATTCATCTAAAAAGTCCCATTTAAGCGAACGTTGGGGGCACGAAGTGCCATCTAAGTGCCCCCACATTATTTATTATTAAATAAAAGAATCAAACAAAATGAAAGAATATTCTAATAAGCAATTCCAGGTTGTAGTTTTTGACAACTACGCTGGAAGCCCGCTAAAAATAACGTTCATCGGTGGTCGTTGGTGGGTGACAACAATCGGTATGAAACTGCAGCCATTAGAGAAGTTTGCAGGTGCTGAGGACATTGGCTTCTCATATCTCTGCGAGGCTGGCGGCAAAGTGGGATCGCTGGCAGTGGCAAAGATGCTTGGCAAGGCGTTGGAGAACCCCGAAGACAGGGCCGACGAGGTGCTGCGCCATCGGGTGAAGAGTCTGAAGCGTCTGGGTGTAACCCTCGACGTAAAAGATGAGCCGCTGGTGCTGGAAATGGATGTCATCTCCAACGAAGGCTGTCCTGCGCGTCAAGGCAATTATTCTGTAATCTGCCATCTGAACGGTAACTACTTCGAAACCATTTTCGACATCGATGCTTTCGAAAGCAAGCTCGATGCGGAAGAGTGGGCCAGCTACTTCTTCGAAGTGCTCGAGGACATAGGAATAGAGTTTAAAATCATTTAAAGGTAATACAAAAATGAACAAGACAGTAAAGAAAATTAAGGTTCGCGGCACAGGCACATTCGACCCTGAGACGAACAAGTTCGGCTTCGATCCGTTTAACGAGGCCCCCTCAACACAGACTCAAGTAAAGAACTGTGCCGGTGGTGGCAAACGTTGGGTGACTACAGGATCTGATCCTTCAAAGATGATAAGTCTGAAGAGCAAGGAGAGTTCTGCCGACCAGTACGCCGACTTCGTGAGTCAGTTTAACGCACTGACAAAGGACTTAAAGCCCAAGAAGCCCATACAGTTGCCTGATAGTCAGCGCGTAGTGAAGGAGCAGGGTCTGGAGTGCTGGCTCGACGAGGAAAAGAACGAGATGATCTTCACGGGCACCATCGACCTCTCACGTCACAGCCGCGACTGGCAGGCTGAGGTGCTGCGTCAGGTTCAGTTGGTGGTACGTCGTCTGCCCGCCAGCGAACGGTTCAACAAAATCATTAACAACATTAAAAACGGAGGACAAAACCATGTTTAGAATCACCTACCAAGTACGTACCTACTGCGAAATGCAGCAGATGGGCTGGGACGAGTGGCAGCAGGCCATGCAGATAGCCAAGGACATAGTAAAGAAGTATCGCCAAATGCTGGCCGACATGAAGCAACTGACCGACAAGGCTGCCCGCAAGAAAGCCAAGCTGGCTGCTGATGCCGTGAAGCGCACGCTGCCTGGTGCCTGCTTTCAGGCTTCAGAATTTGAAGTGAGCGTTGGCGATGACCCGAAGAAGAAATACAACTATGGGAAAGCTGGGCGTTGGCGCGACATGCGCTACGCCTACCTCTCCGGACTCATCGTTATAGATGTTGACCATTGCGGCAATCCCCGTGAATTGTTTGTACGCCTGCAGCAGGAGCATGACTTCAAGGAACTCGGCATACTGCTGGTCTATGTCTCTGCATCGGAAGACGGCATGAAGATTGTATTTAAGGCCGATCCCAACTACCCCCACAACTTGATATGCCAGCAATGGCAGATGGCAGAGCGCCTGGGGTTGCTTCAGTGGGTAGATGACCAATGCAAAGACAGTAGTCGCCTGAGCTTCCTGACCACACCCGACGACGTGCTCTATTGTGACGAGAAAGAATTATTTAATCATTAATTTTGTATTGCTATGGATAATATTATCACAAGAACCGATTATGACATGCAGCAAGGCGATCGCTATCGCCTGCTGCCCAAGGGAGACTCGACACCCACAGACCCCAAGTGGAAAGAGTATGACCGCCAGTTGAAAGCTCGGAAGCGCAAGGAGCAGCAGATTACAGGTGGAGACGCTACGCAGCCGATGTCAGTCCCCCATGAGGAAAAACCAACTGTGGTGGCAGTCGACATTGCACTGACGCCTGATGAGGAAATCCTCATTCGTGCCACCAACGAACGCTACAAGGCTGGTGTAGGTCGTGGTGAGCGCCACAAGACCTTTATGAGTGAGACTGCGGCATGGTTGCTCTTCTGCTCAGACAACAATCAGGCTAAGGCCTTGAAGCTGGCCCAGCACGTGGACTACATCAAGAAGTGGATAGACGACACAGAGGACCCGATGGAACCCTTCGAACTGGAGAATGTGATACGCACCGTGAGTCAGAAGCCCCTATGGCGTAAGCTGCCTAAGGAATTGGCCGAATTGATGCCCAAAGCCTCTGCTGACGTGGCATTACAGATGGCAGCAACATCAGGTGCCGATCCGATGAGAGACCTGCCCTTCGATAAGTGGTGCGACCAGATAGAATCGTTATTTGACGATTATCCTTGTCTACGCGAGGTCTGCGAGCCCCATCCGCGCCGTCTGTGGCCTTTCCTGCTCTTCGCCTCTGCTGCCATGTTGGGCACATGTATGGATTTAACTTATTATTATTTTTATGCGAACAGAGATGAGCGCACGCGTCTCAATTATATTATTTGGGGCATAGGTGATCCAACGTCGGGTAAACACACGTTGGAGCGACTGATGACTTATCTGCTGGCTCCCGTCATTGCGGAGGGTGAATTAGCAGACGATAGCACCAACTCCTGGAAAGAAAGCACTGATGCCAAGGGTGCCAACAAGGAGAAGGATTTACGGCCTGCTATTTATACCCGAATGTTTGGCTATCGGACATCTAACAGCGAGTTCATACGCAGCCTGATAAACTGTAAGGAAGAGGTGGATGGAGAAATGATGGGTCGCCACATGGTAACCGTCTCATCAGAGAAAGACCTCGAGATAGGCAAGGCAGGCAGTTGGATTTCAAAGTCTAATATGATCTTGCTCAGCTTTCATGGGGAATTCGACTCTCAGCACTATAGTAACAAGCAGTCAGTCAGTGGCCGTTATCGCGTGTTTTGGAACATGGTCGAGACCTTTACGCCGCCCACACTATCAAAGTTGGTCAATGAAAGGTCTGTCAATTCAGGTCTTGACACACGTACCGGATCGATCCCGATGGGCGAGGATGATTTCACGATGATGCCGTTAGGCGAGAAAAAAGACCACAAGATAGCAGAATATAATGAGACGCTCAAACAGTGGGCTTATCGTCTGGATCAGCGTCGTGGTGAATTGCCGTTGTGGCCTTTGGTTGAGCATGTTCACCAGTGGTGCGATGATCGCCGTGCCATTGCCGAGTTCAACGACAAGGATAAGGCAGACTGGTTACTTATAAAAAGATGCCCATATTACGGCATCAATATCAGCGCCCCATGGATAGACATGAAACATTGGGAAGAGCGCGAAAAGACGGGAACCTATGTTATTGACGCTCAAGACCTTGCGCTTTGTGATTTAGTACTTGATATCCAATATCGGACGCAGCATTATTGGTATTACGAACTGCACCGTCAGTACTACGACAACCAGCTGAGGGATTTAGCCAAGCAGCGTCGCCGCACTAACAAGTTCGTCGAGTGCTTCCGAAACCTCCCGGAAGAGTTCACGACTGAGCAGTTCGCACAGGTCTTTGGGTATGCCAACAACCGCTCTGGTCATAAGACCCTTGAGCGTCTGATTGATGACAAAGCCATTGAGCGCACCATGCGCGGCAACTACAAGAAACTTGTTTCTGAACTTCCGACGATATAAATGCGGAAAGTAGGAAAGTAAGAAAGTAGACAAGAACACTCTTTTGATTATCTCACAATGGGGACTGTCCTGTTGTGAGATTTTTTATTGATATTATTTAACAAATATTTTGCTTAAAAATTTGCATAATTCAAAAAAAAGTTGTACCTTTGAACCATAAATAAAAGGGGTAGCCAGAGGGCCCGAGTAGACGCTGGCAAAAATAGTTTAATACCATAAAAAATTACAAAACAAATGGCAAGATCAAACATTCCAATGGTGATCAACCTGCGTCAGAACAAGAACGTGGAGAACACCGCCTACGGCAAGTACTTCGCCGAGGTTGACACCAAAGAGCCCTTGAACCTGAAGGGTCTCGCTGCCCACATGGCAGAACACAACAAGGTAAGTACGTATGAAATGATCGTACTGGTACTCGGGGAGATGGTCAAATGTATGGTCCACCTCCTGAAGGAAGGCCAGCCCATTAAGCTCGACGGCCTTGGCACCATCTCACCCTCTGCCGACAGTCAGGGCAACGGTACGGCTACCATCGCCGAGGCTGTGGCTCTGGGGGCCGAGAACATGATCAACGGCATCCATCTCGTGTTCACGCCTGAGAACACCAAGGGCGAGAAGCTGACCTCGAGGGCCTTCAAGGCTGAGTGTCTGTTCGAGTGGGGTTACCTCGTGGAGAGCGAGAAGCGTACTGTGAACGGCAAGGTACGTCGTGTCCAGAACAAGACGCCGCTGAGCTACATCCTGGCTCCTGAGGCTGACGGTGGCAGCAGTGGTGGCAGTTCTACTGGAGGCAGCACTGGAGGCAACACAGGCGGTCAGACTGGCGGCCAGACCGGCGGCGGTGGTGATGACGGTGAAGACACCGGCGAGAACGACTAAGCTCTATCTAAGGATTAGAGTTTACAGAAAAAGGGGAGGGCACTTGAGTGTGAGTGCGCTCCCCTTTAGTTTGACAGACAGGAACTTATTCTATTTGATCACCTTCTTGCCGTTGATGATATAGATGCCCTTGCCCGGGTTGTTGAGGCGGACACCCTGCAGATTGTAGATGACCTCCTTGCCGTCTGTAGCCTTGACGGTCTGGATGCCTGTGGTGCCTTCTACGTGAGCGTCAGCTCCGAGACCACCCATCATGTTGGCCGCGCGGATGGTCAGCTCGTCAACAGCGGGATCGACGGTGATGTTGAAGGAACCATTGGTGGACAGTCCGACAAACTCACCGTTCTTGAAAATAGCGCAACCCGTCATGCCATTGTCCGCAACGGCAAATGTTACGGTACCGTTATCATACTTGGCATGGAGTGCCGATGCATCCACCTGTTTGGTCAGTGATGCAGGATCCCAAGCTTTCTCCAGATTCTGGGAGAACATCATCTCGTAGCTGAAGTTGGCTGCCTGCTCGGCAGAGATGATGGTCTGGAAATCACCGCCATGCGACTTGATGATGTTGCTCTCAGGCGTGATGTCATTGCCATTGATGTCCATCGTGTGGAACTCACCGAACAATACCGGATCCTTAGAGTTCATACCTTTCTCAATCCAGCGCGAGGCGATGAGCGTGTTCTGGGCGTTCTCGTCGAGCGTGGTGTTCAGATAGACTGTGATAGGATTATTGTTCCAAGTACGTCCGAAGTTCCATGTGCCATTGCCCTGGGCAAGGTCAACCACCTTACACTTGTCGAACACGTAGCCGAATTTCACAGTGCCTCTCGGTGCCACAATGGTGCGGCTGCCCTTAAGATCGGTCTGGCGAGGCTCGAGTGAGAGCTGGGTTTTGACGAAGCGCACGTCACCGCCACCGCAGATGAAGTCGACGGTTCCATGTACGTCGCAGCTCTCAAAGTACGACTGCATATTGTCATTCGAGCTGTAATAGGTGTCCTGGTAAGAAAGCATTCTGACTTTCTTGAAGATGGTACGGTTACCAGAGTCCTGAATGACGGCTGCGCGTCCTGCAGAGCCTGCATTGTAGTAGTCGAGTGCGTTCTTCAGGGTCAGATCCTGCATATACAGGTTGGTGCCGCTCGACTGGAACATGTCTGCGCTTCCGAGGCCCTCGATGCTCTTGTCCGGAGCGGTCACGATGATGGTGTTGTCCATCGACTGTCCGATGATGGAGATGTTATGTCCGCTGATGGACGTCTTCACGGTCTCATTCAGGTCGTAAGTGCCGTCGGGCAGGAAGATGAATGAGCGTACAGCGTCCTTGGAGGCATTGATGCCGTTCACCACCTCGATGACATCAATGAGGCTCTCAGCGCTGCCAGGCTTCACGAAGTACCAGTTGCCCTGGCTTTCATAGTTGGTTTCTGCGGTGTTCACGACCTTCACGGCATGCAGGTACATCTCACCCTCCGTGTTCAGGTTCAGCGTGATGGTACCGCCTGCGCCCTCATAGAGGAAGGCAACAACCTCAGCATCAATGTCTTCATTGTTCTTTCCGGGAATGCTGCCGAGTTTCTGGCCGTTGGCATCGGTGATGACGATGTCGTTGGCACTGCCGTAACGGCAGAGTGTCACGGAGATGGTTGCCTTCGGGCCTACGAGCAAGTCGATCTTGTTGTTATCGTCGGCCTTGAATGCCCAGCCGTGCTGTGCGTCGTGCCAATAGTAGTTGCCAGAGGGGTTGAAGGCCTCATGGTCAGCGGGATCGAACAGTTTGTCGGTGAGGTCGAAATAGTACTTCTTGTAAGTGCTGGGCTCCTCGATCTCAGTTGCCACGGCATAGAGGCTGATGTCGCCGGTGACCACGTAGTCAGCAGTGTACTTCTCACCGCCGGCGGTCTTCAGGAACCAGCCACGCACCTTCATGCCTTCATCGGCAGTAGCAGTGGCGAAGTCGATGTCGAACTGGCCGATGGCCTCGTCCTTCTCACGGGTGGCAGTACCGAGAACGGTCTGCTTGTCGGTGTCGATATAGGTCAGGGTGTAGTCGGGCTTCTGGGTCAGTGTGAGCACATACTCTACAGAGGTCTCGCCGAAGCTCATCGGGATGGTGACCACACACTGGGTATCGTCACCCACATAGCCGATGACGCCCACCTCACCCTTCTTGGCCGTGGCCTCGACGGGGTTGGTCTCACCTACCATCTTTACTTTCTTCGAGAGTTCCATCGCTGCCTCGTAGGCATCGTCGAAGATCTGCTCGGCGGTGAACTCCTCACCGTTGATGGTCAGCGTGGCAAGGACGGGCACTTCCTTCTCCTTACCAGTCAGGGTTCCCTCGATGACAATGTCGGAGAAGCCGATCTGCTTGGTTCCCTGCAGGTGATAGAGGTTGATGAGCAGTCCGCAGGTGCCTTCGCCTGGGGTGGCACCCTCGATGTCGTACGACAGCTCGGTCACAGGGTTCGAGTCGTTGTTACGATTGGGCTTCACGCCTACGGCCAGAGAAACGGTGGTCTTGTCGGGATTCTGCCATGAGAAGTCGAGCAGGCCGTTGTCAGTGCCGTAGCGGGTGGTCTTCAGTGACACCTTCTTCGGAGTGAATGCCAGGCCGAAGTTCGGCTGGATGAGGAATCGGATGGCATTGCTCTCGTCGGCAGCAGTGCCGCTCTCTCCCTCGTTCTGCTGTGTCAGAGGCTCAAACTGTGTCTGTCCGCCGCCGCTGGCACCGAGTCCCTTGATAAACAGGTTGCTGCCCCATGTCACCTTGCTGGTCACGAAGTAGTCGGAGGCCTCACCGAAGTCGGCTTTCTGATCCTCTGTGCCGAGGTTGAAGGCGAAGGTAGCGGTCACAGGCTCGTTGTCGAGTTCTGCCAGTCCCTTCGGGGCTTTCTGTTGTACGGAGATGCCATAGAGGTAGATGTTGGTCGTTGCCTCCACTTCCACGTAGCCGTTGGCGGCATCCACCGCACTGGCCTTGTATTCTGTGTACTCGGAGTTGTAGATGTTACCACCGATCTTGATCTCTGTGAAGTTGTAGGGATGGGCTATCACAGTCACGATGTCGTTAGAAGAGACGACGGGCACGCGGAGGATGGTTCCCTTGTTGAACTGCACGTTGTCGCCGTTGCTGGCCAGTTTGCCGTTGGTGGCGTCGACGAACAGCTCTATACCTTCAACGGAAGAAGCTACGGTGCCAGTGGTGCCTTCGATATGCACACTGGCGAGGCTGGTGGGCCAGTTGTTCTGCCAGCTCCACTCGGCGTTGACGTCGGTAGTCGTAGCCTTGCTGTGGTTGGCGATTGACACGCTGTGGATGTAGTCGCGGCCTCCGAAGGTCAGCGTCAGCGTGCCGTAGTTACCCTTGTACTCAAAAGTGTTGATGCCACCGTCGGTATCGTTTTTGCCGCTGACGGTTCCCACAGTGTTACCATCCTGATCGGTGATGACGATGTCTTCGCCGCTCGAGTAGGCACAGCCTCCGATGCTGATGGTGGCGTTGTCACTCACCCACAGTTTCATGGTCTGTCCAGGACCGAAGGTCCAGCCGTGGGTGTTGTAGTAGTAACCACCGTCGCTGATGTCAATGCACTCATGGTCGGCGGGATCGAAGTTAGGATCTGCCAGGTTGTAGGCAAAGGTGGACTTGCTGTCGGGAAACTCCATCGGTGTGGCCACGGCATAGAGCGACATGTCGCCCTCCACAAGATCCTCCACCTTGAACTTCTTTCCACCAGCGGCACTCTCAAACCAGCCGCGGAACACCACACCGATAGGCGCGTTCACATCCTTTTCTCCATAGGCAAAAGCGCCGATGGGCTGCTGGCCCTTGGCCTCCTGCGTGCCGACCACACTACCGTCCAGACCGTAGTAGGTCAGGGTGTAGCTGGCGTTAAGGGCTGCGATCTCCTCCTCCGTCAGCGCACTCACACCGACATAGGGGCAGTAGGTCATACCCGTGATGGTCAGTGTCGTGGCCTCGCCCTGGTAGTAGAGCACATCGACATTCTTCTTGTCGTTTTTCCAACAACCGGGGTTGTTAGGGGCCTTCGTGGCCACTTCCTTGCCATTGGCATCGGTCACCGTGATAGTGGAACCGCTGTAGGTACACTGTCCGACGGTGATTTTCACGTTGGTGGCGTTGGGTACCACGACTTTCAGTTCCGTGCAGCCGTGTTCGCTGTGGAACTTACCGCTGACTGTTGCCACGGCACTGGCGTCGTCGGCAGCCACACGGCTGACCGTTCCGTCGTCAGCGACAGCAACACCAAAACTCACTGCTGTTCCTTGGGCTTGCTCATCAGCCGTCAGCAACGTTTCTTTATCGTTGTTGACGATGACGCCGAAGTCCTTGAAACCGTCTGCCCTGCTCACCATTGCGAGCATCAGCAGCAGGCACATTGTGCCAAGTCTTCGTAATTGATTCTTCATAAGTTTGTTGTTAAAGTAAATGTAATTAATTAGGTGAATTCTACTTGCAAAGTTAGTGCTTTTTCCTGAGCCGACCTCTGGTTTTGGTTTCTTTTTCTTCGTAAACGTTTACGCCCGATACTGACACATTCCCCTTACCTGTCTTTAGCAAAAGAACAGAATTATTATGGAACTTTTTTGGTGAATTAAGAATTTATTTGTAATTTTGCACCATTCTAAATTAATTCGCTATGGGTAAAATAACGTTATTTTACAGTGTCAGATGGTGCATGCTTCTGATGCTGATGGTGTTGCCTGTAAGTATTTGGGCTCAAGACGCCTCGCAGGCACAGGTGTATATTGAAAAGACGGACGGCTCTGTCGTCAAAATTCCCATCACTCAGGGTTATCCTCTCATGCAACATCTCTATGACAGTCACATGGTGCCGATATTGGTTGTCACTTATAACAACGGTCAGCGTTTAAAAATCAAGCAGTCGGAAATCAAGCGTTTTTACACAGGCTTCGAATCGACCGGCATTGTGTCAAGAGAGGCAGAAACGGACCAATTCTCAGAGAAGGTCTATTCGTTGAGCGGAAGGTATGTCGGCAACGGCAGGAACAGCTTAGTAGGACAGCCCAAGGGCGTCTATATCGTGAAGAAGGGTGAGAAATATCAAAAAGTTGTAAGACCATGAAGCGCTTCTTTTTATCAATCATCATGATGGCTGCGGCCGTCGTAGGCGTAAAGGCCCAATATGATGGACAGTGTGTCAATTTCAAGTTGTCGACGGGTGACAGCATTCCGGTGGAATTATCCTGCTGCCAGAGTCTGAACCCACAAGTAAAGGATGGCAACATCGTCTGGAATCTCAATTTTGACACGCCAAGAGGTCGGGTTGTCCAGACTATGGACAATGTCTCTTCCGTAGATTACATGTCTAAAGAGCAGGTGCGTGAACAGGTTCGTAAGGCAATGGTTGAATTTTATCAGTCGACCAATGGTGACCAATGGAGCAATAACACCAACTGGTGCACGGACAAACCGGTGGAAGAGTGGTTTGGTGTGATGACTACCCCCGGCTATCCCTATGTCAGGCACCTGTACTTGTCGGGTAATAACCTAAGCGGACAATTGCCTGGTGGCGACTGCCTGCAGCGCATGGTGGGGTTAAACAGCCTCAATTTATGGGAAAATCAGATTGGAGGGACTATACCGGAATCTTTAACACATAATTTCACGACGAACGGGCTGCTGATGGACAACAACCTGCTAACGGGCGAGATACCTGCAACCCTTTTCGACTTGCCTTACTTTAATCGTTTTGAGGTTGGCGAAAACAATCTGACAGGTCCTATCCCCGCCAATATCAGCCATCTGATGGACGATGCTTTTCTCATTAACATCGCTGGAAACGACCTCAGTGGTGAGGTGCCAGAGACAGTTGTCAACCATCCGAGATTCTCGCAGTTGTGGGACTATATCGTTCCGCAGAGAGGACATCTGGCGGTGCCGGACATCCCCGCCCCGGTGATGGATGTGACAGACGTGGACGGCAACCATTTCTCGACAACAGACGTCTATAAGGATAATATCCTGACGCTGCTCTACAACTACTCCTCTGCCCAGAGCGGTTATACCGACAAACTGGCGAAAGCTTACGAGGCATATAAGTCCAAGGGCTTCGAGGTGCTTGGCATGATGCCTGGAAACGTGGATGATGTGAAAAAGTATCTGTATGAGAATAACATCACTTGGATGAACGTCGACCCGGAGGGTTTCCGCGGCTTCTTCGACCGTTATTTCATGTATCTGAACTACGTGAACCTGGTGGATCAGAACGGCCATATCGTGTTTACCAGTCTCATGGACGAAAACGGCAAGATGGAAGACACAGGTTATCTCGGCAGTACGCGTGACCAGTTGTTGTTTGATATCCTGGAGAAGGAATTCGGTGCCATAGACTATACCCCCTACACCTCTACCGACTATTCCGCTGACGGTGAGGTAATGACCCTGCAGAAGGCGACGAAGGGCCTGGGTGTGGACATCGTGTTCGTGGGCAATGCCTTTGTCGACAAGGACATGGCGCCTGGTGGCAAGTACGAGAAGAAGATGAAGGAGGCCATGGAGCAGTTCTTTGCCTATGAGCCCTACACCTCGCTGCGCGACCGTTTCAATGTCTATGCCGTGAAGGCTGTGTCACCCAACCATGATCTGTATGAGGGCACCAAGCAGGCCCTCTCGTCAAACGAGGACGCCTTTGCCTACGCTCAGAAAGTAAAGGATCTGATTCCTGACCGTCCGTTGCGCGTCAGCGTCATCTATGATTCCTATAATGCCGGACGAAGCATCTGCTATATGTATGATGATGCTTCTTACGTGGCTCTGATGCTGAATGGCGTTAACCGTGTGCTCAACCATGAGAGCGGTGGTCATGGTGTAGGACGCTTGCTCGACGAATATGTGGAAGACAATGCGAACAGTGTGCCGACGGCAGAGATGAAGGAGTATCTGGAGAAGGCTTGGACGGACTTCGGCCGTGGTGCAAACATCGACCTGCACGCCGATGTCACCCAGACGCGATGGAGCCACTTGGCTGCCGACAGCCGTTATGCCTTCGAACGCCTTGGAGCCTATGAAGGTGCTGGCACTTTTGGCCGTGATGTGTATCGTCCTACAGAGAACAGCATGATGCGATATAACGACATCCCGTTCAATGCGCCATCACGCGAGGCCATCTACAAATATGTCATGCAGGAGTCGGAAGGTCCTGACTGGAAATATGACTATGAGACGTTTGTTGCTTTCGACGAGCCTGGCCGACAGCAGTTTGTCAATGCCCAGAGAAAAGCAGCTGCGAGAGGGAATGACAGTGCGTCAGACTATGACAAGGAGAACAATGCAACCCGTCCTTTGCCGCCAGTCTTTGTTTCTGGCACATGGAAGGATGCTATGAAGAAAAAGTAATACATCGACCACGGGATGGTATTCTATTTCTCAGGTACCGGCAATACGAAATGGGTGGCAGGGCAGATAGCTGAGGCCATCGGGGAGGAATTGCTATATATACCAGACCTTATCAGGGAAGGCCGGTATGAGTTTCAGGTGAGGGAAGGAGAACGCATTGGCTTCTGCTTCCCCACCCATGGCTGGCAGCCGCCGAGGATTATGAGAGATTTCATCAACAGGTTGGTGCTAAAAGGATATGATGATGCCTTCTGCTGGGCACTGACCACCTGCGGTGACAATACGGGGGAGTGCATGACCATCCTGAACAAAGACCTGACTCGTAAGGGATTGCATGCAGATACGCTCTATTCTGTCATCATGCCAGAGTCGTATGTCTGCCTACCGTTCATGTACACGGATACAGAAGAGAAGGCTGCCAGCAAGCTTGCCCATGCCAGAGAGCAGCTGCCTGGAATCATCGCTACCATCAAGGATTGCCGAAAGGGTATCGTATCCTTGGAGAAGGGCGCCACCCCGCGCCTCTACTCCTATGTCATAGGCGGCTATTTCAACAAGAGGATGATTACGGACAAAAAGTTTATGGTCGACGCCGATGTCTGCATCAAATGTGGCAAATGCGCAAAAGTCTGTCCTGTAGACAATATCGCCGGCACTCCCCCCGACTGGCTCCACAACGGCAAATGTACCTGTTGCCTTGCCTGTTACCACCATTGTCCCGTCCACGCCATCAACTACGGTTCCATCACCCGCCGCCGTGGACAGTACTTCTGCACCGTAAAAAGCACCCATTAAAAAAATGAAATCATGTTTTTAGCACAAATACCTTCTGAGCTGATACTTTTTTCAATGCTTTATGGCGGAGCAGCAGTAGCGTCTGTCATCGCCGGCGTCTACCTCTGTCTGCGCAAGGGCAATGCCTTCGCCGCTGACGTCACACCGCCAGTATCACTGCGCCGTTGGGCAGCGGCATTCTTTGCCGTAGCATTCTTGGGCCATGTGTGGTGGTATCTTTTCTTCATCTTTTCTGGCGATATCTATTCCGTGAGTTGTTTGGTAGTGGCTGTGATCGACAGCGTGTCGCTGTTAATCACTATCACCGGTACGCTGCTGGCCATGCTCCAAGACCGCAAGCGGCCCGTCTGGCCCGTCGTCCTGGCAACGATACCATACGTGGCACTTTTGGTTCTGAACATTGGCTATCCCAACGGTCATTATATAATCATAGCCATCGCATACATCCTGTTGCTCTACGTTATATTTAGTATATATATGGTATTTGCTGTCAGGCAATACGGGCGGTGGCTGCGCGACAATTATGCCGACGTGGAGCATAAGGAGGTGTGGCTGAGCCATCTATTTGTAATCGTCATCCTGCTATTTATTATCATATATGGGTTCGATACCGGCGACATAACCATAGCCTATCTTGTGCAGTTCATCAATTTCATTCTTTTCGGTCTCCTGTTGTGGCGAGTAGAGACGCTACCACAGTTGGAGAACACATCGATGGAACAGCGGACACGACAGACACTGGTCATTCCCTCCAATATCGAACAACTATTGGCTGAGCACTGCGTGTCCACACAGCTTTACCTACAGCACGACCTGACCATAACCCAACTGGCTCAAGCTGTTGGTACCAACCGTCTCTATCTCAGCCACTATTTCTCCCGCCAAGGTATGACTTACAATGCTTATATTAACGACCTCCGCATCGACCATTTTATGAGTCTCTATCGCGAGGCCACCTCTGCCCGGCAGCCCATCACTGCCCAGCAACTGGCCAGCGACAGCGGCTACCGGAGTTACAGCACCTTCAGTCTCGCCTTCAAGCAGCGCCTTGGAAAATCCGTAACGTCCTGGATGCGCGAAATGGCCCAGTAATCTGCGGTCTGACTTTCAAAATCAGATAAAATTGTTTCAAAAATAGAAATATCTGAATGCAAAAGGCATTCGGGGCATTGTTATTTGGGAAAATTTTACTACCTTTGCAAAACAAAAATGCCCAATGGTTAAAATATCACGGCATGCTTGAAGAATGCTGACTTACTAAAAAAAAAGTAATATTAATATTGAAAAAGAATGTATTATCCGTAGTCCTGTTGGTGGTAAGCGTAACCCTTGCCGCCCAGCAGAAGTCTACTGCTCAGGAGAAACAACATCAGCCCTCAGAGCTGGAGATGGCTATGGTGCAGAGTATAAATGAGGCGCAGATGAGTGGCAGCGACTCGGATTTCTACGAGGCGCAACAGACGTATATGGACTACTTGGAGAGTCGCCAAGACTGGGATAAATACTATCGCACGGGGTTGAATCGCGTGATATATGAGGTTAACCATAAGCATTTTCATCGTGCCTACAATGAAATTCATTACATCACTAATCATATTAAAGAGCATCATCAGGAACAGTATCTCTACATCTCGAACATGGGACTGGGCTTTTTCTACAATGGCCGTAACCAGCCGGAAATGGGCGAGATGTTCTTCCGACGCGCTTTGCAGGGCATAGACGCTGAGAAGAATCCTGTGGCAGTGTTCAATGCCTATCTCTCGCTGGCACAGTCGCTCAGTTTCAAACGTCCCGCTGAGGCTATGACATGTCTTGACAGCCTGCCGCAGCAAATGCTCGCGAACCCGATGTACGAGAGCGGCGTGTTGGGGTATCGCTGTATCATCGCCAATAAGATGGGCGACCGTGAGGCTTTCAACCGATATTTTGCGAAGTATGACAGCATCCGCTTGAATCTGCCTGCACAGTTTAATACAGCCAACCTGCATCAGGTAATGGTTTGCCATAGCCTTATGCAGAACGATTATCAGCGAGCCCTCGCCTGGTGCGACTCCCTTGATGTGCCGCTGGTGGCTACAGAACTGCGCATCAACATCTATGAGCAGATGGGCGATTGGGAGCGGGCCTTTCGTGCCTCGGAGCTAAAAGACAGTCTTGTCCAGACCGACGAGCGCAAAGCATTGGAGTTACAAATGGCTGATATGGCGCATGATATCGACCTGCTTCAGGCTGAGCAGGACAAGGCCAAGATACGACGTATACAATTGGTGATAGTCAGCTTGATGGCTGTGGCCATCATCGCCCTGCTCATAGGTATGCTCGTCTATCGCCACCAGAAGAACCGCCGGCTGAAGGAGCAGTTTCTCCAGTTGCAGGAAGCCCGACGCAGTACTGAGGCAGGACAGGCCATCCGCCGTGCCTTTGTCAGTACAATTCAGGAGAAGCTGAAGTCGCCCATCAACGTGCTGAGGGGATATGCTCGTATTTTCAACAATCCGGCTTTTACGCTGAAACCTGAGGATCGTCCCAAGCGATACAAAGACATCCTCGCTGCCGCTCAAAGCATAGAGTCACTTATTGACCCTGTTATCGACTCTTTTGCTCAAGGAACAACAGGCATCACTAATGAGGAGAGGATTATCTGTTGGGAAGCACTCCGTTCGCCACTGCTCACACTGATAAGCACAGCAGAAATTATCATTGATGGAGACGGACAGATACCTCAAGATGAATATATGCAGCTACGCGCTGACGTATGCCATAATGCTCACGTTGTAGCAACCTCTACTCATCAACTGATCCTATTCAGTCTCTACGGCGATGACATTCCGACACCTAAGCAGGACAGAATAGGGTTGAATGAAGTGGCACGCTCCATCTTGAACAGTTACGACCTTCGCCCCTCTCCCATTGATAAGAACCACAAAGTGGCTATAGCATTCGAGACCGAAGTGGCTGACGATGTGATGATTAATATCAACCTGCTGTTGCAAGACTTGTTGACCTGCCTGCTCGACAATGCCGACAAGTATGCTACTGACGGTTCTGTGCTGGTGAGCTGTCACGCCAACGCCGACGGCACCTATGCCATATCCGTCACCAATGAGGGACCCGTCATCCCAGCTGATGATGCAGAGCGCATCTTCGAGCCCTTTGTCCGTCTCTCTCCCGACGAGCATAGCCTTGGCATTGGTCTGCCTTTGGCTCGTCGCCTCGCAATATCAATGGGGTACAGCGTTACACTCGACCTGAAATATACCAAAGGAGTTCGTTTTGTTGTCTCAGGAATCTGACTTACCGAAGAATCCTGTTTTCATCTAAATCCACTCCCACCGCCTCCGCTGTGGCCTCTGCCTCCACGTGATGACGAACTGCCGCCCCAGCCGCTGCTTCTGTTACTCGCTGATCTGGAACTGCTGCCTCCGCCTCCATATGATGACGAACCGCCGCCCCTGCCGTTACCTTTGAACATCATGTAGGCGATAAAGATGATGTAAGCGATGAGACCTATAAACCAGCCTTTGTCCATCAGGTCACTCAGAGTGGCTGATGCTTGTTCTCCCGACGAGGCATTATTCTCACCAGTGAATCCATAGCCACCCAGCAGTGACGTGGGTGTACCTGAAAGGGGTATGGAATCCTCATACCTCTCACGATACAGTTCCTCTTGATAATCGCTTCCTTCGAAGGCCTTATGGCGCACTTCGGCAAACTCTCCCTCACCATTAGCGGCAGGCGTGAAGATGCCCTTGTCAAACTGACACATCACAATCATACTGCCACCTTCCTTCAGTGGCTCGGAGGCCGCTACCGACATTTGACCATTGGCGAGCATCACTTTGCCTGTGAAGCCGAAAGCCCAGACTCGTGATGTAGGTATGTGTAGAGAGCCGCCTTCGAGTCTTATTGTCAGCGAGGCAGCCTGGGCTGGTGTGTTGTCAACCTCATAGAAAGAGTGGTTGAATCCGTCGTAGTCGGTATATGCCTTGACAAGGTTTGTGAGTGTATAACTGATTTCATAGGTGCGCATTCCTGCGTTTCCGATGCCCCAGCACAGTTCCACTCCTCCGTTGATCTGGTGGATGCCGCAACGACAGGTCTTCTCCCGTCTGCTACGGTTGGTGTTCCAGTTGCCTTCCTCGCAGACAAATTCTACGCCTTGCTCGTCCTTCACCTTGAGGTTACAGATGCCTATGTTGCCCATATTCAGCATCGTAATGAACCCCTCGGTACCTTCATCGCCTATCATACAGGTACGTTTCTCCGTCACCCTTGCCGAGCCGTCCTGATGGAGGCATACGTCAACGTCCAAATAAATCAGTGAGTGTGCTATGGTGGGAATAAGTGTCGCCATCAAAAGCATGGTGGTTAGTAAGTAGCGTTGTCTTCTCATATTATAATAATGTAGATAATGGTGCAAAGATACAATAAATATTTGGTTAATTTGCAAATATTATGTAATTTTGCACACGATGATACGCATTTTTCCAATTTTGCTGGCCAACACCAGATGATGAAGTACACCGCTGGTACCCCGACCGAGAATCGAACAAGGCACAATTAATTAAAGGCCTCAAAATGTCTCAAAAGGGCAATTTCGTATAAGCCTTTAGCTTTCAACGTTTTGCGAATTAAATCCACTTTAATTAGATTTAAGGTGGATATTTCATTCTTTGTATTCAGTGGGGAAAATGTGGGGAAAAATGTTTGGTGGTGTTGACTGACTTGTATAACTTTGCATAGGAATTCAAACACGAATAATATGAAAGTTACATTGATTATTAAAAAGTCAGCCAAGAGAAACGACATGGAGTCAAAGGCAACGGTCTATGCCAGAGTGCGCGATGGCAGACGACTCGACTGCACAGTTTCAACTATGATAGAAGTGAATCCGAATCTTTGGGATAACTCCAAGGGGCACTTGAAGGATAGGATAGTTATCGACAAAATGGATAAAGCCAGAATTGACGGTGAAGCCAACAATCTTGTCACATTCATCAACAACGAGTATGCCAAAGAAAAGAACCCAATTGATAAGGATTGGATAGAAATGGTTATTGACAAGTTCTATCACCCTGAGAAATATGAGATAAAATCGAAAAAGACGAATCTGGATTTGATACCAATGTTCGACTACTATATGGAGATGCACCCCATATCTGAAGTCAGGAAGAAGAACTATCGAGTGGTTCGAAGAATCTTGGCCCGGTATGAGTTATACATCAGAATCGCGCATAAAGGAAGCTCCACTTTTAAGCTCACGCTTGATGGAGTCTCTCCTGATACGCTTCAGAACATGTGGATCTATTTCAGGGATGAGCATAACTATGTAGAGAAATCTCCAGAGTTGTTTGAAGCTGTTCCTGAAACACGCCAACCAAAACCAAGAGGTTTGAACACACTCATTGACTATTTCCGCAAGATACGCAGTTTCATGATATGGTGCTATGACAACGATTTTACCACGAACAGACCTTTCGACAAGTATCATATAGAAGAACCCGTCTATGGCTCACCTGTCTATATCTCATTGGAGGAAAGGAACCTGCTGCTGAAACATGACTTTTCAGATAATCCAAGACTGGAGAAATACAGAGACATCTTTGTCTTTCATTCACTGATAGGCTGTCGAGTAAGCGATCTATGGAGTATGACAAAGAAAAATGTTGTTGGTGACCATATCGAATATATTGCGGGCAAGACTATTGATAACAATCCACGAACCATTACCGTTCCACTCAATGCCATCAGCAAGTCAATTCTTCAGAAATACAAAGACTATCCTGGACCATCACTCTTCCCATTTGGATGCCAGCAAGACTATAACGAGGATATCAAGAAGGTGTTTAAGGAGGTAGGTCTGACACGAATGGTTACTGTGCTTAATCCTACAACAAGAAAGCCAGAACAACAACCGCTTTGCGATATTGCTGCAAGTCACATGGCGAGACGAACCTTTATTGGCAACCTCTACAAAAAGGTAAAAGACAAAGGAATGGTCTCGATGCTATCCGGCCACACTTCTGACAGCAAAGCATTCGACCGTTACTGGACACCTGACGATGATATGCGTCAGAGCCTTGTTGATATGTTAGTGTAGCGAATACTATACTATTATAATAAGGTGTAACGCACATTTCCGTATGGTATTTAACATTTAATGCCATACGGAAATGTTAAATTTTAGAGGATTTGCTCAAATTCCTTTTAGTGTCATATTGTTGGGATACCTTTGCAGCCACAAATTTTAATTGTTTTCAAGATGACGAAGTATAATTTTATGCAAAAGGAAGCTGACAAGGTTAGCACTTTTGAACCAAACGAAGAAAGTGAGATGTTTGCAAAGCATCTCGTGTCTGTAATTGCCAAAGGGGAGCAGCACATCTCCCTGACTCTGACGGAAAAGGGTGCAATCGCCTTTGCCCGTGAACTCTCAAATTATATCCTCGCCGAGAACAGTCTTCAGATGACTGACGAGAATGAGGATGACGATGAACTGCTAACCAAGCAGGATGTTAAAGAAAAGTTTAATGTGAGTGATACGACTCTCTGGCTTTGGGCAAAGAAGAACTATCTGGTGCCAGTCAAGATAGGACGTAAGGTGATGTATCGTACATCAGACATTAAACAGTTGGTCAACGGAAAAATGTAATGGTGATGAAAGAAATCAAGAGTATCATTCTTTATCTTGACAGCATCGTTGCCATCGAACATCTGACTGACGAGCAGGCTGGTATCCTAATCAAAGGCGTATTCCGCTACGCAAGGGATGGCCAGCAGCTCACCTCGTCAGACACAGCATTGATAGCACTATTCTCTATGCTTTGCAATCAGATTGATCGTGATCATAAGAAGTACGAAGAGCGATGTGAACGAAACAGTGCCAACGCACGCAAACGCTATACAAATCTGAGCCAATGTGTGCAATCGCATCCGAGCGCAAATGATGGCGTCCCATCACAAGCGAATGGATGCCTAAATAATAATGATAATAAGAGTAACAATAAAAAAGATAATGGTAATGAAAATGAAAATGAAAATAAGAATGATAATGATGATGATACCGCTAACGCTATAATCATCAATAAAGAGACAGATGTCTCATTTGAAACTGTCTGGGAGATGTATGGGAAACCTGTTGGTGATAAAAATTCCATTAAAACTATGTGGAATGAACTGACAGATCAAGACCGGACAGCCATTCTCACATACCTTCCTGGCTATATAGCCAGTACACCAGAGATCAGATATCGCAAAAACTTTAATAATTTCCTCTCAGAAAGATACTGGGAGAATCACCCAATAAACGTTAGTCAAGATGGAATCAACAATAGGCCAAGAACTAATGAAGATGAAAAGAGAAAACGGGACGTATATTGTTCCGCTGCAGAAGTTATCAGCGAATTCGGCACAGTATCAGAACAATCCTGAACTTACTCAGAAAGTGTCTGTTCTTCTACAGAAGTATCCAACATTTGAAGAGTTTGCAAAGGCAAATCCTCCTGCTCGGCAACTCTATTTATGCCAAGAAGCAGAAGAGTGCATTCTTGGTAATTCGCCCTGGCTGGGTTTGCTCGATGCAACATACGGAAGGTTTGCGTCTGCCATGTGGCTTGTGCCTCAAATTGCAGACGTAAGTGTCTGCTGTGGTCTGAAAGAAGATGCAAGCAAAGACCAGATCAGACTGGTAGCATCGGCTATAGCAAGTAGGTATAAATTGTTGAAAACCGATGAGGTGATGCTCTTCTTTTTCAACTTTAAGGCTGGTCTCTATGAACGATTCTATGGCTACTTTGACCCACAGACTATTGTGAGAAGCGTCAAGTCCTTTTGCAGTGAACGCGAGTTGATATTAGCGGCACACGAACGAGAACTTCAACAGAGAATCAACGAGGCAGATGCCCCGATAAGACATAGCATACAATCATGAATCAGAACATCATTTTTACTAAACTCAATGCGGATTTATTCCCATTCTTGGCCAAGTCATTGCCTGGCCGCACATCACGATTCTACGCTTTTTTGGATCTATACGAACAACAAATCAAGGACTTTAAAGTGTTCGGATATTATGCCCTTGAGATTCCCTTTTTCATAGCTTATCAAGATCTATCCGAACGTTGGAACTGGGACAGGAAGACAGTTATGATATTCTTGAAATCACTACAAAAGATGGGTGTCATTGAAGTCAAAAGGGAGTATCGAAGAGTCACCGTCCGTATTCTAAATCTGGCAATTGCTCCACTCAATTCTATCTCTGAAATCAACGAGGATTCCACTTAAAAAGGCTTGCCTTTGTGTGGACTAATTTTTTAGGGGCAGCCTAATACCCCAAAAATCCATTTTGGGAGAACAGGATAGCGAGAAATTGAGCAAGCTCAGCCATCCCTTTTTTTTATTTCCTAAGAAAAACGCCATATTGTTTGTTTCATTGCAAATTATTTATTAAATTTGCACACGAAACGCCCAATGTTAGGCGACGAGTAACTAAAAGCGACATGGATAGGCAACATTATAATAGACTAAAGATCGTACTGGCTGAAAAAGAGAAGACTGGTACATGGCTCTCTGAACAGATGGGGCGCAACATTGGAACAGTATCGCGATGGATGACCAACAAGGTTCAGCCATCAGTGGAGCAACTATTCGACATCGCCAAACATCTCGACGTGGATGTGAGGGAGTTATTAGTATCAACGAAATAACAAACAGGAAGAAAAGTATAGAATATGACAATACACATAGGTCCCTGAGTCTATTGGCATAAATATATCATAGGAGCTATGAGAAAACTGCTCTCATGTAGATCCAAATAACTATTGTTGAATTATTATAAATAAACACCTATGGCACAATTTGAAAAAATAGAAGTCAACAACAAAATTGGATACAAAGACAAGTCTGGAAACATTGTTATAGAACCTAAATACGATGAGGGGCAATTGTTTTTTGGCTCATTATTTTCAGAGGATATCGTTTCATATGCAAGCGTTTTGAAAGATGGGAAAACTGGCGTCATTGATCAATACGGAAATGTTATAATTCCTTTCATATATGAAGAAGCATATCATCTTACGGATAATCTTTTTGCCGTAAGAAAAAAAACAGAAGGAAACGACTGGTCATTTGGGGTCATTGATAATCAGGGTACGATTATAATACCATTTGAATATAAATTCATCAGAAATGCCCACCATTTTATTCAGTGCTTTGTTGGTGCTCATTCTAAAAGGAAGTATTCCCACTGTAATATGGATACAGATGGGCATATATATGAATACTCATTTAAAGAGGACGAGGTTTGGTTTAACTCAAAAGGGGAACAAGTCTATAGAGGAGAAGGTGTTACAAGTTCACATGATTATTTGATTGTTAAAGAAAACAACAAACTTGGTGTCATAGATTCTACAGGGAATTATATGATACAATGTATATATTCAGAAATATATTGCACTGCAAATGACCGTTTTGTTGTTAGACTTGACAATGATTCTTCTTGGCAATTTGGGGTAATTGATAATAACGAAAATGTTGTCATAGATTTTAAATACAAGTATATTTCACATGGTGATCCATCCTTTTATGGATGTTTTGAAGAGGCAGAGTGTGAATTAAAATACAAATACATCCCAGTTAATAATAACAGGGTTTCAGCATCTCCAATAAATGAATACTATGCATTAAATAAGCCTTCTTGGTATAATAAACAAGGAATAAAACTGTTTGATGGAAAAGCAGAAATTCTTTCTGAATATTATTTAGCAGTATCGTCAAACGGTAGATGGGGCGTAATAACTCAATCTAATAAAAGAGTAGCAAATTTTCTGTATGATGCTGTCAGTGTAATCAAGGATAAGATTGTAGTAGCGAAAGATAAGAAGTTGGGAGTACTAGAAAGTGATGGTAGTATCCTCATTAGTCCATCCTATAATAAAATAGAGTGTGCTACAATAGATGACAATATTTATGGCGGTGTGCATAATCCATTGATATATGGAAAATATAACAAAGATTGTAAATTTGACACAGAGGAAAAATCAAAGTTGCTTTGTATAGAAATAATATATGCCCAATCAAACAATAATCACCGTATCTCTATAACCAATGAGTCAAAATTTGATTTTGAAAAACTTTTTATTTTGCATGGTGATAATTATTGTGAATTGTTTTCTGTCAATGATGGCATTATTGCGAATAGTCGTTATACAATAATACGGAAACTCACAAATATAAGTTTTGCAGTAAAGCGGGATAATAAATGGGGAGTTTTTCAAGGGGATGTGGGTGAGATTATTATTCCATGTGAATATGACAGAATTATATTTGAAGGTGGTCATGTCGCCCTTTTGAATAAAGGAGAGTTGTGGGGTGCGAAGACGTTAGTATTACAAAGTCACGAATCTTGTTCAATAATGAAAACAGATGTTCCTGTTATTTTTGAAGAAATTAAGATTTTAGACGATGCACAACTTTATTTTGGTGTTAAACTACAAGATAAAAAAGAATATAATGTAATTTGGAAATGTGAATTGACTACAATTGGAGGATATACTATTGTTGACCATACTGGAGAAATATACGGCGAATTGTCTGAGTTTACGGACCTTGATAAACAATGTGAAATCTTTGATTATAATTTTGAAAGAATACAAGCTTCAAAAAAAGGCAAATATGGTTTTATTAGTTCAAAAGGATATGTTACAGTTCCTTTCCAATTTGATAGTATTGAAAAAAGAGAAGATGGCAATTTTGATGTAAAAAAGGGTAACGCTTGGGGCGTTCTTGATATTTCTGGAAGAGAAATCGTTGGTATTAAATATTCAAGTAAACTTCCTCTTTCATTTGCTGGTGAAATAGTACAAAATGCATCCACTGGAAGATACGGCATTTTGTCTGAAGATGGTACGGAAAGAATTCCATCTATATATGAACATCTAAAGATTGAGGATGATCTAATTTTCTTTGGATATAACGGGTATGAAGAGGATTTCTGTGTTGGAAATTTTTTCAGCAAAATTGATTTGGCAACATGGGGTGTAATGAATAATAAGGGGAAAGTTTTGGTTAATCCTAAATACGATTGTTATAAAATACAAGATGGATATTTGTTGGCAGGACGAGATGGCAGCATGCTTTGCCATGATGACAGTTCATACGGGTCGGATTATAGCGGGGTATATGATTTATATTCGCTTACTGGCGAACTGATATTTGGTGGTTTTTCAGAGTTTCGCTATAACAAAGATAATGAAGTATATATTTTCTTTTTGGGAGGCAACTGGGAAAACTATTCTGAATTAGTAGATGAATGGAATAATATATATTATCATGATTACATTTTTAAACGCGGTATAGGACTTTGGCTGTTTCTTGACCGTAATTTAAAATCTATCATAAGAGATTCTAATGGTGAACAAGTTGCATTTAAGAAAGGAGCTATATGCAAAATTGAAGTTAAACAACAAGATAAGAAAAAGACATATGTTTATAATATGCCCATTAGTGTTATGGCTAAAGGCTTTGCCAAAATAGAAGGAAATAATATTATTATTGCAGATTGTAATGAAGAAGAGTTTCAACAATTTGCCGCTTTGAAAGTCTCCAACGGTGATCAATCTCCATTCTATCAAAGAATTGAGTTTATAAGTGAATCCACATTCTTTTTCTCTGAAGAGAATAAAATAGGTATAAGGAATTATAATGATATCATTGTCAATGCAGAGTTCTTATTTATGACCTATCCTGTAAATGGTTTTTATTTTGTAGCTAAAGAATTAGACGATGATTTTTCAAATCTTTCACTTTACTCTTTGAATGATAAAAGTTTCCACATAGAGGCTATAAGAAAAATTAAAACATCAGAACTCATTGAAAATGCAGCATTTGGAGGACTTAAGATAGAATGTAAAGACGTGGAATCAAATCTGAGTAATATTATTTTGCCTAAACATGATATTTTTGATGGTTCCTTTATCCGTAAAGTTTCTCAGCAAGAATCAAATTATTCCTGTTCAAGATTCAAAGATATTTATTGGTTTGCTAACGATTACAGAATGAAGGAAGCAGACTATTCAGAAGATTATGGCGATTACGATGACCATGACTATGCAAGAGACACTTGGGATGCAATGACTGATGGAATGTATGGTGATATGCCTGACGGTTTTGATGGCGATTACGGTTTTTTAGGTTATTGAACTGGGGAACTCTCAGTGAGTTCATGCGTTAGAAGTGTTTATCATTAAAGAAAAAGAACTATTATAATTATCATTTTCAATAGCAATAACGTTTAATACAAACATATATTAATATGAATGTCTTTTTAATTATATTACTTATTCTGGGTGGCATATTAGTATTTTTCATTCCTGCAATAAAGGAAAGTTTAACAGACACCCAAATGAAACATGTCAAAGGAAGAACTTATGCTTTTGTTAAAGAAAAGAAGTATGTTGATACCGAAGAAGGAATGGCTCTTCAAAGTATAGTATCTGTTTTGGAAAAAGACGGAATTGGGCCATATAGCAACTCCGGTTTGTTTAAAATTCGATTAATCATGAATAAAACAGTTCCTGACTTGTATAAAACAATGGAATATTCAGATGACAATATAAAAATTATGTTGAAGCGGATTGGAATTGAAGAAAACGCACATACAAAAAGGGCTAAAATGTTAAACGGCAATTTTTACAATTCAGCACACAAATGGCTACAAGACCAAATACCAACGAATTCGAGTCCAAACGCAAATGTTGAACAAGAATAGTGTTTTCATGGATCATGGGGACGGTTTTGATGATTTACTTTGCAAACAATAGAACAAGAAACAAAACGTTATAAATATGGCAAGCGAAATATGAAGGAAGAAATTGAAGATAAGAAAGAGTTAATCACTACGGATGCTACTGCAAATGCTGTGCAGGTTATTAAGGCTGCCATATTGCAGAGCCAACAGAGAGCACTGAAGGCGATTAATCAAGAACAACTTGCCCTCTACTATGGTATTGGACGCTATGTTTCGGCCAACACCAGAAAGAAGAACTGGGGTAAGGGAGCTTTGACTGCCATCAGTGAACAGCTAAGAAAGGAACTTCCAGGGCTGAAAGGTTTCTCAGAACGCAACCTAAAGAACATGCGTACATTCTATGAGGAATGGAGGATCCTGGAGAACTACAATTCGGCAGGCGGAACTGCCGAATTTACAGGAATTAACACGGAATCGTCAGGTCGGACTGACGAAATGCCAACCAATCCGGCAGTTCAAACTGCCGAATTGCAAGTGGATGACGATATTCGCCAGTTGCAACTGACGAATTTACCAGATTTCCCAGTTGTGGCCTTCCTCAGTATCAGCTTCACTCACCATACAACCATTCTTTCGCAAGTGAAATCGTATGAGGAACGTAAGTTCTACATCCAATTTGCGGCAGACTACAAAGTAAAGTCAGAGGATTTAGAGCAGTTGATGAAAGACGGTCTGTATAATCATCAGGGACAGTTACCCAACAATTTCAAGAAGACCATACCTGACCAATTACTGGCATATCGGACTATAGCGATGTTCAAAGACGAGTATCTGTTGGACTATATCAACACGGAAGAGCTGTTCGTCAGGGACAAGGATAGGGATGAGAAATTGATAGAACAGGGTATTATCAACAATGTGAAGAACTTCATCATGACTTTTGGTAAGGACTTCACTTTTGTTGGCAACCAATACCATCTGGAGAAGTTTGGTGTAGAGCAATTCCCAGACTTACTGTTTTTCAACAGGGAGTTGTCAGCCCTCGTCTGCGTGGAACTCAAAGACGGGCCATTCAAGACTGCGTATTTGGGACAGTTGGCTGGTTATCTAAGAATATTGGATGACGAGGTACGCAAGCCCAATGAAAATCCATCAATTGGTATCGTGCTCTGTAAGAGTGCCAACAAGAAGTTTGTGGAGTATGTAATCCAAGACTATGACCGCCCGATGGGTGTAGCTACCTATAAAACCTCTGCTGATATGGATGACAGATTGAAAAAAGTCCTGCCATCAGTGGAAGATTTGGAAAAGCTTTTATAGCCTCACAGAAATGGCAAAAATTGCTATCCAGAGATTGCAAAACAACCTTTCGCATCCAACAACCTACAATAAAATTGCATTTGGTGGGGAAAATGTGGGGAAAGAAGAAAACGGGATATTGACGTAACTTGTTAAATATAAGAAAGATATAGAGAAAAGAGGTTTAACAGATAGTACCCCGACCGAGAATCGAACTCGGAACTAAGCTTTAGGAGAGCCTTGTTATATCCATTTAACTATCAGGGCATGTCGTAAAGACGGTGCAAAGGTACGAATAAGCGAGTAAAAAACCAAATTTTATTTAAGTTTTTTCGAGCCTTATTCTTGTATTTCCATACGAAAGCAGTCAAACTGTGCCTTACTATCTGTACCGTAACAGAAAATACCGACTCGGATACCTTTCCAGTAGCCAGCACGCATCGGGAAACTGTCGCCAGCAGAGATGAAGTCTTTTCCGTTCGTGCTATAATAGAACTGATGGCGGTTCTGCTCGCAGTCGTTGATGACTCGGAAGAAAATAGGGGTTGGGGTTTCCGGATTGGTTCCAATGTTTGAATCGATTATCTGCCGTTGGCCGTTGGCCTCGATGAAAATGCCCTGCGGACAGATGCCGATGCCACGGAACAGCTTTCCAGAACAAAAGAGACCTGCATAGCAGTTGCCGGAGGCAGTAAGTAGCGTAGTGCTCTCACTTCTGTATCCAAAAACCTTCTGCGTTAACATATTCCGGCAAGTTTTCAGGCTGTCGGCTGGCTGAGCATGGATAGTGAGATAACCAGGATATTCCGAAAGGCTCCAATGTGAGTTGTCTGGATTATGGTTCCATTGCCACTGAAGACCGATGGAATCGGAGAAATCATCGTTAGTCTGGAGTGTCTTTGCAACGGTAGGACAGGGTAAGGAATAATGGTGTACAGGCTCGCCGATGCCGTTGCCGTCGTAGTCTTCACCCATCAGTGGCCAGTCATCCTGCCAGCGAACGGGCTGGAGATGAACGACACGTCCCAAAACAGGAGTTTCCTGGAAATGGTAGAACCACCACTGACCGTCAGGGGTATCTACCAAGGCGCCCTGATGCGGGCCGTTGATATCCGTAGATCCCTGTTCGAGCACGATCTTCCGTTCGTAGGGACCATAGATTTTCTTCGATCTCAGTACCGTCTGCCAACCAGTACCTACTCCACCTTCAGGAATAATCAGATAATACCAGCCGTTGCGCTTCAGCCATTTCGTACCCTCGGCGATGGGACCTTCATAGACTGTCACACCCTCATCAAGCAACTGTTTGCCGTCAGGTGACATCTTGTGTACGATGATAGGGCCTGCACCATGACGGCTGCGACCTAAATACGCCATTCCATCGGTATCCCAGAAGGGGCAGGGATCTTCCCATTTCTCCACACGCTGAACCAGATGCAGGGGTGCCCATGGACCGTGAGGATCCTGAGCGGTCGACATATAGAGTCCTTCCTCAGGGGTACAAAAGAAAACGTAGTAGAGTCCGTCGTGGTAGCGGATAGCGGGAGCCCACGAACCACCGGCATAATGGCGGTTATCGTCCCATCCCGGTTCGTCGAAACGACGATAAATCTGACTGATGTACTGCCAATTGACCATATCCTCTGATTCCAGCACTTGCATGCCCAAGAAATGGAAGTCGGAGGCCACCATATAATACTTGTTACCCACACGGATAACATCGGGATCGGAGAAGTCAGCGTTAAGGACAGGATTGACATAGGTGCCATCGCCCTGATCACCCCAGGAGAGCGGCAAACGCTGGATGTCAGCATCGATATTAACAAAGTCGGGACGGACATCGGGCTGTTCTGTGGTGACGGTTACACGGTCGAAACGGACATTCCGTGCATGGCGGACGAAGAAACCCTTGGCAGGCAGGTTACCCCACATCGTCGCCTCAGGATATTCCTTCTCTTTCTCGTCCTTGACAGAATCGTTAATATGTGCCATTTCATCGACAGTTACGCCTCCCTTATGATGAATCGTGACATTGCTGACATGTATATTCTCCACAGGATGGTCAGGCAGACCGGTGATGCTGCAGCCCATGGATCCTGCATGGCGAATATGGATGTTGTCGAGGCGGACACCGTTGATTGTGCCCACGTGGTTGATGGGTATCAGGGTGGCGGATTCCAAGTCGGAAGCGACAGCGGCATACTGATAGCCTCTTCCACGGTTGCCCAGGCGGATAAAGATAGGCGACTCTGTACCTTCGACGGTCATATCCGAGATGCAGACATTCTCCAGGACACCCCCATCGACGATCTCCAACGAGATGGCCGAGGAACCAATCCACTGGCCGAAGAACTTCTCCTTCTGATCGCTACTCGGCTTGACTTTAATGCCTGAGATGTTAATGTTTCGGAACCCACCGTTGGTCTCCGTGCCCAGTTTGACGGCATTGCAATGACTAGACACCTCACAGTCGGAGATACGTACATTCTCGCAGAGCCGGGGAGAAGTAGACTTCAAGGTGATGCCGTCGTCATCGCTGTCAGACACCATTCTCTTGACCGTGACCTCATGGCAGCCATCGAGGTCAAGAGCATCGTTATTATAGTTATTTCGGTTAAAAACCTTGATTCCATCGATATTCAGACGGTCACAGGCAAGATAGTGCTGCATCCAGCAGCCGCTGTTTCTGAGCGTGACATTCTTGACCGTGATGTCTTCTCCTCGTATAATCCGTAACAGATGAGGCCGCGTGATGCCCTCGTCGTTCCACGTCAGTTTCTTAAAGGCTCGTCCTCGTCCGTCGATAGTCCCATGGCCGTCAATGGTCACGTTCCTCACCTTGTCGGCATAAATGAGTTGGATGGTTGCAACATTCGTCCTCAACGAGACATAGTCCGATTTCATCGGGATATAATCCTTGAGGTCGGTGCTGCCGTAGAGTGTCGCACCCTGCTCCAAATAGAAGCACACGTTGCTCTTCAGTACGATGGTGCCAGTCTTGTATATGCCCTCGGGAACCACCACCCTTCCGCCACCCGCCTTCGAGCAGTCATCGATGGCCTGTTGAATAGCCGTCGTACTGAGCATCGTCGTATCAGACTTAGCTCCAAAACTAACGATGTTAAAGTCGGCCGCGTAAGCAGTCATACATCCTGCCATCAGGAAAGGAAACACTATCCGTCTCATTCTACACCTTATATTATATATTTTGTGCAAAGATACAAAATATTTTTGAAAGTAACCAATACTTTTTCATTTATAATGCGCCACAAAGTTTTTAGTCCAATATATACGCTGCTTTCAGTATTATTTCCTATCTTTGCCCTGAATTTTTCAACTTAAAACCGTAAATGATGAAGAAATTATTGTTACTGTTGCCGTTACTGGCACTGTTGGGTTGCACTTCCACTGAAGTCGACAATCCCGTATTGACCATTGAGGGTGGTCAGATCCAAGGTATCTTAGCCGACAACCCCGGTGTGTATGTCTACAAGGGCATCCCCTATGCCGCTCCTCCCATTGGCGACCTGCGCTGGAAGGAACCCCAGCCCGTGGTGGCTTGGGAAGGCGTGAAGGTGTGCGACCGTTTCGGTCATCCCGGCTATCAGGCTGTCCACTATCCCGGTGGCTATGCCACAGAATGGGGCTACGGCGACGAGGCTCCCTATAGTGAGGACTGTCTGTATCTGAATGTCTATACGAAGGCACCTGGCCAGGTGGACAAGAAACTGCCCGTGGCCCTGTGGATCCATGGTGGCGGCTATCGTGAGGGCTGGGGAACAGAGCCCGAGTTCGACGGTCAGGAGTGGGCTTCGAAGGATGTGGTGCTCGTGACCATCAACTATCGTCTCGGCATCTTCGGCTTTATGCCTTATGGCGAACTGTCTGCCGAGAGTCCTCATAGCGTATCCGGCAACTACGGCATACTTGACCAGATTCAGTCGTTGAAATGGATCAAAGAGAACATCGCACAGTTTGGCGGTGACCCGGACAATGTGACCATCTTTGGCCAGAGTGCCGGAGCAGGCAGCGTGCGTACCATCTGTGAGTCTCCTCTTGCCCGTGGCCTGTTCCACAAGGCTGTCATTATGAGTGGCGGTGGTCTGAACGTACCTCCGAAGGATGGCGAGGCAGCCAAGCTGGCTACGCCGATGGCGAAGTTCTTTACCTACAATCCTACGCTGAAGGAGGCTGAAGCAGAAACCAAGAAGGTGATGGACTGGGCAGGTCTTACCGATCTCACCAAGCTGCGTGCCGCCTCTACAGAGACTCTCTACCCCCTGTGCAATATCTATAACATGGTGAACAAGAGCGATCTCTATGTGATGGAGCGTCCGATTGTCGATGGTTATGTATCCATGAAGAGTTTCGACGAGGCTGCCCGTGAGGGTTCTATCGCCGATGTGCCCTATATGATTGGCTACACCCTGAACGATCTGGGTTCCATGGGACCTGGCATTGCAGAGTTCTGTAAGGTCCGTCAGGAGAAGGGCGGCAAGGCCTGGGCCTACGAGTTTGCCCGTCCGTTGCCCGATGACGGCAGCCATCCTGAGGTGACAGCCCGTCTGAAAGGAGCCTTCCACAGCAGCGACCTCTGGTATGTGTTCAAGAGTATGAAGCATTGTTGGCGTCCGTGGACCCAGGGTGACTGGGATCTCGCCGAGAAGATGCTCACTGCCTGGACGAACTTCGCCAAATATAGCGATCCCAACGGTAAGGACGGCAAGAGCCTTGGTTGGGAGCCCTGCACAGCAGAGAAGCCCGAGTTCATGCTCTTCAAACTCGATGACAAGGATGCCGAGGCATCTGAGATGGGTGAGCCAATTATTCCTGAATAAAACATCAAAGAAACAATGAAAAGATTATTTCTCCTACCCATTCTGTGCTTGATGGCCTTGTCGGTGAAAGCGCAGAACCCATATCTCCCCCTTTGGGAGCATCTGCCTGACGGCGAACCCCGTGTATTCGAGGATCCCGACCAGCCAGGTAAGTTCCGTGCCTATATCATCGGCTCACACGACACCAATTATACGGCCTACTGCGGTAGTGACATCCGCATGTGGTCGGCTCCAGTCGAAGACCTCAGCCAATGGCGCGACGAAGGTCCGATCTTCACGCATTATGTCGATGGTCAGTGGGACACGATGTTCGCCCCAGACCTTGTAGAGGTGAAGGACAAGTCCACGGACAAGAAGACCTATTACCTCTATCCCCACTCCCGTGGCTGGCAGCGTGTGGCGATGGTCTGTAAGAGTGACCGTCCCAACGGCCCCTTCACACCCATCAACCTCACAGAGGATGGTCGCAAGTGCCTGCCTGGCTCACTCATCGACTTCGATCCGTCCGTTTTCATCGAGACGATTACCAACAAGAAGGATCCCGACTACGACAAGGGCTTCCGGGCCTATGTGTTCTATGGCTTCCAGCATTCTACGGCTTGTGAACTCGATCAGAACACGATGTACTCCAAGCGCGAGGGAACGGAACTCATCGACCCCTTTATCCCAGCCAGCAGCGCCGACGGCAGACTGTTGGACAAGGAAGGCAGCGAGTATAAGGCCCTTTACAAAGGCCAGAATCCGCTCGACTTCAATTTCTTCGAGGCGTCTTCCATCCGTCAGGTGGGTAATAAGTACGTCATGGTGTTCAGCGGCTACAGCGGTAAGGAATATGGCCTGGGCAACACCAACTCCGCTCTGCGCTATGCCTTTGGCGACTCACCCTTAGGTCCCTGGCGCTCTGGTGGTGTGCTCGTCGACTCCCGTGGCGTGGTGCCCAACGAGGACGGTTCACAGCTGATGACCACCAATGCAGGCCACAACACCCACGGCTCGCTGCAGGAGATCAACGGCCAGTGGTATGTGTTCTATCATCGTCCGCCTCGTGGCTTCGGCTTTGCCCGTCAGGCAATGGTGGCCCCTGTAAAGATCACGTGGGACAAGAAGAAGGTGGCTGATGGTGGCGTCGTGAAGATCACGGGCTACGATCCTTATGCCGCAGACCAGAGCTGGACGGCTGAAACCTCCGATGGAATGGTCTATTCTGGTGCAGAAGTGACCAGCGAGGGCTTCCAGATTTTCGGTCTGCCTCCCTATCAGTACTATTCTGCCGGCTATGCCTGTTTCATGGCTGGCGGCACGAATAGCAACGAGTGGATGCAGGATAACCACGACATCTGGAACAACTCGATGGATCTGGCTGGCATCACCAACGGCGGCATCATCGGCTTCAAGTACTTCGGCTTCGGTGGTCTGGCCCAGGATACGAAGGGCTTGAAGGCATTTGAGGGTACGAAGGTTGGCGACGGCACAGGACTGTATCTGAATCTGACGCCAGGCAGACATGGTGCCTTCAAGATCCACGTACGTCTTGATGATCCTTGGAAAGGCGATGAAATCACGGTTTTTGATATCCCTGCAGACGATTCACGGACGGCTAAGTTGTATCATAAGAATGTGCCTGCCGTTGAGGGACTGACAGGCAAACATGCTATCTTCCTCGTGGCTGAGGGACCTGATGTAAAGGCACCTGAGCGTCCCCGCTGGGGTGGTCCTCGTGGACCACAGCGTCCTGATGGTCTCTTCGACCTCCATGGTATTGGCTTCATGAAGACAGGCATGAGTCTGAAGGCACCTCAAGTGCCACAGGTCACTATCATGGCCGATGGTCAGAAGCTGGTCATTCCTACAACACCCATCCGTTTCACTAATCTCAACGGTTACACCGATCAGACCCGCTATCAGGTGTATGGCAAGTTGGGCGAGGGGTCCAGACTCACTGCGACCTCCAACAATCCGGGAGTGAAATTCGAGATCAGTCCCATCGTCGAGGGCCGCGCTACGGTCAAAGCCACGTACAACGGACTGACCAAGATATTCTTGATCAACTAAGCTACAATCAAGAAAAAGGCAGAGAATCTGTGAAATCCTCTGCCTTTTTCTTTTATTTTCTGGAAACCTTCGTAGCTTGAACGAAGTAACCTATTAATAATATGTACGCAAGGAGCGAGCAAACCTCGGAAAGCGGATTTGCCAACCACTCGGCACTCACGGGGTTGAAACCTCCGAAACGAAGCAACGCACTGACGACACCCATCAAGGCTCCGCCCGCAATGAAACCTGAAGCAAGGAGCGTTCCTTTCTCGCTTCGAGCCTCATTCTCCTTCTTGTCTTTCGAGCGTGTCTCCACAAACCAGTGTACGGCGCCGCCTATCAGCAGCGGCACGTTCAACTCCAAGGGAATGAACATACCCAACGCAAAGGCCAAAGCCGGCACCTTGCAGAGTGTGAGCACAATGGCAATGGCGGCACCGATGCCATAGAGCACCCAAGGCGCACCCACGCCGTTCATCAGCGGATCTATCACGGCAGCCATCGCATTGGCCTGAGGCGCGGCGAGCTGTCCAGAGGCAAAGCCATAGGTCTCATTCAACAGCATCATCACACCTCCCACGGTAGCAGCTGAAACGAGTGTGCCGAGGAACTTCCAGGTTTCCTGCTTCCTCGGGGTCGTACCCAGCCAGTAGCCGATCTTCAAGTCGGTGATAAAGGCACCTGCCATTGAGAGCGCCGTACAGACGACACCACCCATGATCAGTGCGGCCACCATACCACTGGTGCCCTGCAAGCCTACGCCCACCATCACCACAGAAGCGAGGATGAGCGTCATCAGCGTCATACCACTCACGGGGTTAGATCCTACGATGGCGATGGCATTGGCAGCAACGGTGGTGAAAAGGAAGGCAATGACAGCCACAAGAACAATAGCCACCAGCGCCTGCAGCATATTGCCGTCCATCACGCCAAACCAGAAGAAGAGGAACGTAAGAAGTATCGTTACTATAGATGAAATGGCGATAAATCGGAACGACAAATCCCGTTCTGTACGCTGCTGAGTCACATCAGTCTCACCACCACCCTTCATCTCCTTCGCTGCGAGAGAGACGGCACCTTTGATGATACCCCATGACTTGATGATGCCGATAATACCGGCCATAGCAATGCCTCCGATGCCTATCGACTTGCCATAGGCCTTGAATATCTGCTCTGGCGACATATCGCCCACTGCTGTCGTAATCGAAGGATCCCACTGGTTCAATACCTCTGAACCGAAAAACAGTGCAAGGCCAGGCACGATGAGCCACCAAACGGAGAGCGACCCCAACGTGATGATGAGCGAATATCTGAAGCCGATGATATAGCCCAGGCCGAGAACTGCCGCACCTGTATTCACCTTGAATACCAGTTTGGCCTGATCAGCCATTGTCTGTCCCCATTCCACAACACGTGAAGTAAAGTTCTCATTCCACCAGCCGAAGGTAGCCACGATGAAATCGTAGATTCCACCCACCAAACCTGCCATCAGCAAAGGCTTGGCCTGATTGCCGCCCTTTGCACCACTGACAAGCACCTGCGTAGTAGCCGTGGCCTCTGGGAAGGGATACTTACCATGCATGTCGGAAACAAAATATTTCCTGAAGGGAATCAGGAACAGAATGCCGATGATACCACCCAGCAATGAGGCGATGAAGATCTTCAGGAATGAAGCCGACATCTCTGGATACTTCGCCTGTAGGATATAGATGGCCGGCAAAGTGAATATGGCACCTGCCACCACAGCACCTGAGCAGGCACCTATCGACTGGATGATCACATTCTCGCCCAGTGCCTTCGAACGCCTGGCGGCTGTAGAAACGCCCACAGCTATGATGGCAATGGGAATGGCCGCCTCGAACACCTGTCCTACCTTCAGTCCCAGATAGGCTGCAGCTGCAGAGAAAAGCATCGCCATCAGCACACCCCAGGTGACTGACCACGCATTCACCTCAGGATATTGTCCGTGAGGCGACATCATGGGTTCATACCGTTCTCCGTCCTTCAATTCCCGAAAAGCATTATCGGGCAACTGTGTCTTCATCTCTTCCATAATATATGCTATTGTTTCATTACTTTCGCTATGCGTTCAAGGGTCTCCACCAGACGGCTGCGCTGGGTGGCTATGTTAAAACGCAGGTAGCCTTCGCCAGTCAAAGGGCCATACATCGTACCAGGGTTAATCCAGACTTTGGCCTCTGTGAGCAGACGGTCAGCCAATTCTTGCGAAGTCATGCCCATCGCAGAGATATCCATCCAGGGAAGATAGGTGCCCTCGAGTCGGCAGACCTTCCATTGGGGTATATTTTCCTCGATGAAATCGCACAAAACGCGATAATTTCCCCAAAGATATTCACAGAGTCCGTCAACCCAGTCCTCGCTCTCGTTATAGGCTGCCTGAAGCGCCACAATACCGAAAGGATTCACGTCGCACACCTCGTTGATGTTGATGGCGCGATCAATACGGCGACGCCAGGAGGGATGCGAACAGATGATGTTGGCTATCTGAAGGCCTGCGGTATTGAAGTTCTTAGAGGGAGAGTTCATCACCACGCAATCGTCGGTGACAGTACCAAACGGCACGAACTTGTAGCCAGGCATGATGAGTTCGCAGTGGATCTCATCGCTCACCACCTTCACGTCATGCTTCTTACAGATGTCGTACATTCGCTGAAGTTCCTCGCGAGACCAAACGCGTCCGCAGGGGTTATGAGGATTGCAGAGCAGGAAGACGGTGGTCTTTTCGTCAGCGCACTTCGCCTCGAAATCGATGAAATCGACCTCGAAGGTATCGTCCACACGCCTCAAAGCAGACTCCAGCACCTCGCAGCCATTGTTCTTGATACTGGAGAAGAAACAGTTATAGGCAGGCGACAGGATCAGTACTTTCTCGCCAGGCATCGTCAAGGCCTTAATGACACAAGACATCGCAGGGACTACGGCTGTCGTGTAAAGTATCCACTGGCGCTGGATTTCCCACTGATGACGGCGACGGAACCAGGATATGACTGCCTCGTAATAACTCTCCGGCACGATGTTGTAGCCAAACACACCGTGTTCCACCCGTTGCTGCAGAGCCTTCTGGATGGCTGGTGCCACACGGAAGTCCATATCTGCCACCCACAGGGGAATCACGCCATCGTTTGGGCATTCATCCCACTTCACGCACCCCGTGCCCCGTCTCTCTACTACTTCATCGAAATCAAACATATTCTTTTTTTTACGACAACGAATTTAACGAATTAAACGAATTATTCCAAGCGCAGCCAATTCGTGAAATTCGTGTAATTCGTTGTTTTATAAACAATTTTTTCTTGTTTCAATAATGCAATTGTTCGGCTGGCGGACGTTCTCATCGATGGTGATACTACCGATGGAATCGGCAATAATGTGTCCGCTGGTGGGGTTTTTGATGTTCTCGATATGTCCTCGGATGTCGGCCTCGACCGTCGAGTACTCAAACATACGGTCACACATCTTGTCGATGGTGCAGTTCTCAAGCACGAGGTTCTCTGTATAGCAGAGCAGCTGCTCACCTGCCAGATGGCAGTTCACCAGCCGCACGTTCTTCGAGTGCCAGGCCAGATACTCACCGTCGAGCACGGAGTCATATATGACAACGTTCTCGCACTCCCAAAACGAATCCTTCGTTAGAATCTTGGCATTGTGCACCTCAACGTTCTTGCAATACTGGAACACGTACTTCGAATCGCTCTCCAACCCGTCCACATAGATGTTGCTTGAGAACATAAACGGATACGTGCCACCATGTAGCTTCACGTTCTTGATCCTTATGCCGTCCACCTTCCAGAAGGTCTCGTCAGCATCAGTGATTTCCACGTTCTCTAATGTCAGATTCTTCATCTCACGGAAGAACTTCGGCCCGTCGATGCGTGAGTTGGTCATCACCAGGTCGTTCGTGTACCAGATGGCAGAACGGGAGCCTAAGGCGAAGTAGCAGTTGTCGATCTTCGCACCATCAACGTGCCACCAAGGATACTTGCCGTAGAACTTACAGTTGTAAGCTTCCATATTCTGGCATTGTTTGATACCTGACTCACCGTCAGTGATGGTGACGTTCTCAAGCCGCAGGTCATGTGTGGCGAACAGTGGTCGCTCGCCTCCGAATTGTTGGTCTTTGATTAGCTTCATTGTCTTGGAGTTATATTATCGCCTGCAAAGATAATGCAAAACGAGCAAAACACAAAATAATTCGCCATAAAAATCCGTAATCGCGTTGTGCTGATTACGGATTCTGCTACCCTTTGAAGGGTTTTTATATCATGAGAGAGAGAAAGCCTTGCTTACTGCACAGCCAGAAGACGGTTGCTGATGACCTCCAGCGGCTCCATGCAGAGCATTCTGTTGACAAGGTACATATTATCCTTGGTTTCATTCATCTTGAATGTCTTCACTGATGTCACGTTGGGTGCCACCTCACGATAGAGCGTCACTTCGAAGGGGAGGTCGTAGCCTTTTTGTGCAGCGTCCCACTTGCTGGTCTCCATGTTGTAGCCGTTCTTATAATATTTGTAGGTGTGACGGAAGTCGTTCACCCACTGTTTCTGGCTGTCGTCCCAGCGCATTACCTCACGAGTGGTCAGGCGGCCCTGCTCGTCGTAGTCATAACGATACTCCATCTTGGCGCACATCTGGCCCTCGGCCTTCTTCTCGTACACCTCGATCTTGTGGATTACACCGTCTTCCAGGTCAGAGTTGTACATAAAGGGTGCATTCACGTCGTTAGCGGCGTTGAAATACATCGTTAAAACTGTTGCGATTGTGATAATTGATTCCATAACTCTTGTCTTTTAAATTGTTCGTTTGCCTGTTAGACGTTGCAAAGGTATGAAAAACTACATGCATTTAAGGTTATTTAAATGTTATCTTTAGGTTAACATGCTCTCTTTCGGTAAAAATATGTTAAAGAACGCGTTTCCCGTGCAAGGTTTTCGCCTTTTGGTTATTATATAAATAGAATAAGGTATACTTTTGCAAACCGGATTAATATTCTTTAACTCTTTTCCACTCAGTATTTGAGGCTTTTCTGGATTTAATAGGCAGAAGGAATCCTAAAGTGATTAAGATAGGGATCAATAAAGAGCAACGCTTGGCAAAGCGGCTTCGCAACGGAGACAACGGGGCGATGCAGGAGTTCTATACCCTATATGCAGAGCAACTGGCGGGTGTCTGCGCACGATATATAGTCGATAAGGAAGACATGAGGGATGTGTTTCAGGAGTCGCTCGTACACATTATCTCCCACATCTGCGACTTCAACTATCGTGGCGAAGGATCTCTCGAAGCCTGGGCAACCAGAGTGGTGATCAACGAGTCGCTGAAGTTCCTGAGGACAGCCAAACGGCAAGAACTGCTACTCTTGGAACAAGACACGCCAGAAGAGTCAGAGCCGGAAGCGCCACAGATAGAGGACATTTCCCCAGAGGTGCTCCATCAGATGGTAAGCCAGTTGCCTACAAACTATCGAACGGCACTGAACCTATATGCCTTCGAGAACAAGAGCCATAAGGAGATAGCCGAGTTACTTGGCATCAAGGAGAAATCCTCTTCCTCTCTACTGCGCAGGGCCAAGGACCTGCTCGCTAAAAAGATAAAAGAGTACAACAAACAATATCACCCACGATGAAAGAACAATGGATACAACAGATGCAACAGAAGTTGGCAGGCTACAGACAGCCCGCCCCTGAGGTGTCGTGGGATGAGATTGAGAAGGCACTCGCCAACAACAGGCAAAAGGCGAAGGCAAGGATAGTCCAGATGTGGACTCGCAGGATAGCGGCAGCCGTTGTGGTGCTGGTGGCTGTCACAACAGGCTATCTGGCATGGAATCAGCAGGAGGATACTACAACAGCGAATAATGTGGAGACTGAGGTTAGTAACAAGGAGACAAGTCCTCAGCCAAAGGAAGAAAAGATTGTCGCAAAAGAATCCGTTAGCCACAAGTCTAAGATGTTGTCTGTCAGTCACAAGCCACAAGTATTGCCGACGGACACTCTACCGTCAGAGCCTCAGCCGGAGCCGGAAGTATTGCAGCAGGAAGAGGAACTTTCAGTTCAGCTGGCGGAAGAATCTTCTGCCCCACACGACGAAGACTCTCATACCCAAATTGCGAACACTTCTCCCATGCCTCTTCCACTTGACTATCCTACAGACATCCGCAAGCCAGCGGTTTCAGGAAACCGCCTGATGGCAAAGGTGTATCTGACGAATGGCGCGATGAAAGAGACAGAGCATAACATTCCGACTGAAATTATTCATACTTATAATTATGTCATTGTAGGTCCAGATGGAAAGCCCCTTGACGTCCCAACGAGAAGCCTCTCAGATTATGCAAGTGGTGCTGCAAAGAGTGATGTATACCACAACTTGCCAATACGTTACGGTCTTTCCCTGCGCTATCGCCTCAACAACAGATGGAGCCTCGAAAGTGGATTGGTCTATACACGCCTTTGTTCTGACATCCATACTGCTCTTCCAACAGATCTTAAACCAGACGTGACCGTTACTTCGAATATAGAACAGACGCTGTCGTATATCGGCATCCCAGCCAATGTCAGCTATCAGCTGTGGGGAAGTCATTATGGCAGTTTCTATGTCACGGCTGGCGGTATGGCAGAAAAGATGGTAAAAGGCCGCCTGCATATTGAAGAGAGTGAGGACAAATTGGAGACGACGGAGAGTGTGTCCATTCGTCCGCTGCAGTTCTCCGTGAACGGAGCCATTGGCGCAGAATTCAATCTCAGCCGCTGGTTCAGCATCTATGCAGAGCCTGGCGTTGGCTATTACTTCGACAACGGCAGCAGTCTGCCCACCTACTATCGCGACAAGCCTTTCGGTTTTAACCTGAATGTAGGTCTGAAAATCAACATCAAGTAAGAAAAGATTGTGCACAATAATAATCGTTTAACAATTAAAAAGTAGAATTATGAAGAAAACAGCATTTATTCTGATGAGCGTATTGCTTTCATTAGGAACATTCTGCGCTTGCAGCAGTGATGACGATATCGATACTCCAGAAAATTCCGCAACTGGTCATCCGACACGTCAAATGCCAGCATTGGCCGACTTTATCAAGACGGTTACAGATACGGGGGTTCTCATGTGTGATAAAGCGGATAACACATGGTTCATTAAATCTCCTTATCATGGTCAGGAAATAAGATATGATGGTGGAAACATCTATTATCTGTATGACTTGCCAGTAGAATATCAAAAGGAAGGTCTGAAAGTGAAGGCGTCTTTAGATTGCTATACCTTCCTGCATTTCAATGAGAGAGTGGAACATATGTGGTATGCTGGCTATGAGTATTACGATGCAGTCCTCAGGGATATAGAGATTGTGGAATAATGCCATTCGATTCATACTATAACCTGGCAGGGGGGCACCTATGTGCCCCTTTTGTTATGATTAGTAAAAGAGACCCCTTAAATCGAAAACTTTGTTAAATAACGTGTCTTCCCATGCAGTCATTCAGCTCTTCTGAACACTATATAAGAAGATTGAATTAATTTTGCAACATATATCTAATAGAGTTGCCGACAAAATCGCCAATACAGAGTAACGAGCGCTTATATCAGCAATATAGGCCCAAACTCCTGAATATCTGTAAAGAATATGCAGGAGAGGATGATGTGGCGGAAGATCTGTTGCATGATGCCTTTGTGATTATCCTGACCTCGCTCGACAAGTTGGAGGATCCAGAAAAGATAGAGTCGTGGATGACGGCTATCGTCAGGAACGTGGGCTACCACTATCGCCAGCATCTCAATAAGGAACAATCGGCACTTCAACGTTTTGCGCAGGAGAGGCCAGAGACCGCAGAGACAAACCAGGCTCCTGACTATGACGAACTGCAATCACTCGTATCCCAATTGCCGCAAGGCTATCAGCAGGTGTTCAGGCTGTCTGTGTTTGAGGGCTTATCGCATCAGGAGATCAGCCAGCTGCTCGGCATAGCCCCTCACTCATCTTCCTCACAGCTCGCTCACGCCAAACGAATGCTCAGGGCGCTGATCCGTCAGTCGTGGGTACTTTTCCTATTACTTATCGCCATTCCTACGGCAGTTTGGAAGCTCTTGCAGAAAGAAGAGCCTACCGAACAACCTGCGACAGCCCGTAAGACCTCATCAGAGCCTCAACAGCCTAAGCCCGTCGTTGAAAGACCTAACGACAAGCCTGTCTATGCCGCTGCCGGCAAGAGACCGTCATCAAGTCCCGTCAACTATCAGACAGAGGCTGTCGTCCAGCCTGACTCTATACCTTACCATGCTATTGAGGAGAGAACAGACACCCTGACAGAAACAGCCCAAGAGGAGGAGTCTCCTCGAGATACGCTGATCTATCAACCATTACCACCATTGCCATCCAACGAAGAATACCACCTCACGGTAACTACGAAGTATGAACCATCAGATAAGTGGGACCTCAAACTGGCTTACAACGGACAGATAGGCCAGCGTGACGACTATCTGGCAGCAACCACCGTCGGCAAAGGCAGTTTTGATGCTGCCACTAACAGCCAGATTCCAACAGAAGATGCATATGACAATTGGTTTGTTTACAATTACTATCTGAGCAACAGTCCTTATGTATCGGATGATCCGGAAACCCGTTCCCTAATCAACATCGCTACCCAAAACTCTGCCGTCAACGGCGGCAAGATGGAGGCTCAACACGAACATCAATTGCCTATCACCATCCAATTGCTTCTCAGCCGTCAGCTCTCCCAACGGCTGTCCTTCGAGACGGGACTCAGTTACACACGGCTCAGTTCCACCATCAACACTGGCAGCAGCCAGGCCTATATCCAGGAACATCAGCGGATTCATTATCTTGGTGTTCCATTCCGTCTTGGTTGGCAGTGGTACAGCAGGGCACACCTCAGCCTCTACTCTTCTGCAGGGCTTATGTTGGAATTACCTATACGCAGCACCACCGATGTCAACCATATTTCCAACGGCAGCACCACCTATCACAATGAATCGACACTGAACGCTCCCAACCAATTATCTACAACGCTCGGCATAGGCTTGCAATACGACTTTACGCCGCATCTCGGCATCTATCTGGAACCCAGCCTGCAATACTTCTTCGATAATGGCAGTAATATCAAGACCTATCGTACAGAACACCCACTAAGTGTCACCTTACCTCTCGGTATCCGCTTCCGTTGGTAAAACTATGTTAAATAAACAGCACTTGATGCAGTCTTCTGCCCTTTTCATCCCGATGGATCAAATCATCAAGAAGTTTGGACCGATTACGACGGCAACATCTCCTTCAAGAATCAGAACATCGTTACAATCGACCTATAATTCTGATGGCTATTCTGCAATCTCAATTTGTTTGAGAACTGCATCGTAATAATCCCAGCCTGCATATTTGATAATTACCTCTTTCTCATCGAAATGGTGGCAGATATAGACATCTAAAGTTGCCTTCACTTTCAGGCCTTTCTTCTGATATTCTTCAGGCAGGTCATAAAGATAATAGAAAGTTCCTCCATCGATCAGAACCTCACCAGGCGGAACAGGCGTTGGTACGTCAATGATCCACGTGCCATCCTCCGCGTCGCACGTCATATAACCGATTTCGGTAACCGTCTTGATGAAGTCGGCCTGCTTCGGCAACTGGCTCGTCTTAGGATTGATAACGGCATTGTCATCATTGCCACAAGCGCAGAATGTTCCTAATGAGAGCAATACGCTCATCAGAATAAATACTGTTTTCTTCATAATTCTTACTATTTATTTGTTAAACAATTATTCTTGTGCAATATTATTAATCTTAAAAACCTTGCAGTCTGATACCTATCTGAAGGTTGAAGTTCGTAGGACGGTATTTGAAGTAATTGCGTATGTTGCTGCCATTGTCGAAGTAGTATTTGATGCCTGGCTCGATATAAACGCCCAACTGTGGGATGAAGTTGTATTGTACGCCCAGCGCACCACCCAGAGACCACTGTGTGCGGTCTTTCTGCATGTCATGCTCCACTCCGTCTTCCTCCAGACGCGCTTTCACGTTGAAATCGGCTTGTCCGCCTGCCGTTGCATAGACGTTCAGCCCCTGCCACTGCCAGACGTGATACTGCACGTTCAGGGGAATGCCGATATAGTGGAGCGTGGTCTGATGCTGAGAGATGAGGTAGTCCGCCACATTGGTAAAGTCTGAGCGAAGACGGGTATAGACGACACCAGATGACAATGACAGTTTCGATGAAATGGGGAAATTTGCGGTCAGTCCGAAGGAGATGGGCTGGTAATAGTTCTGTCGCTCCTCGTAGTTGGCGAGGTAGACGTCACCGCCTCTGCGGGTGGACTTTATCCCCATGCGACTGTCATAGTCGTAGGAAGCCAACATCTCATCACTCATCAACACGCCGTTTCTGCTCGACAGGTTGCCGAAGCCGTTGGAGGCATAGAGGCTGACAGCCACTCGACGTTTGTGCTGCATCTTGTAGTCTGCAATCTTCTCATCGAGTTCACGTATCAAATTCTGCTGCGATGGTTCCGTCTTCTGCTTTTCCTCTACCGATGACTCTGTGGAGGATTGTTCCGGCTGAACCGTGGAAGCTATCTCTGCTACCTCCGCCTCTGTCATCTCTTTCTCTGTTACCTCTGCCTCTGCGAGGGTTGGCTGTTTGAAGGTAAGCTTCGTTCTCCTTGCAACGACAGGGCTGACAGATTCTGATTCATTCGTTTTCGTCGATTCCATCGGTGTTTTATAGCCTTCCTTTGTGGCTGAGGCCATTGGTGCCGTTGGCGTTTCCGCGTGTTTGGGCCAAAGGAGGACTGTCGTTGCGACGAGTATGCCTACAAGAGCGGCGGCTGCCGTCCATCTCACCCACAAGGGAACCATGCGGGCCTTGGGCTTCTCAGCGACCAGCTCTTTCGGAAGACGGGCCTCGATTTTATCCCACAAATCATCAGGGACAGGCGCTTCGAAGTCTGCCAGATGGTCGTGTAACCGTTTTATCCATTCTTCCTCTTTCATATCCTCTGTGAGTTTAAGTATTCTTTGATCATCTTTTCTAACTTGCGCTTGGCTCGATGGAACAGTAAGACGGATGTCTTTTCTGGAATGCCGAGCCTAAGCGCGACGTCTTTATGGGAGAGCTGCTCGAAAGTACGTAGGTTAACGACAACCCTGTATCTCAGGGGCAGCCGGGCTATCATCCCATTCAATATGTCTGGAGGCACCTTTTCGACGATAGCCTCCTCTTCGTCCTCGATTTCATCAGACGTTAGGTCTGAGAACGATAGCTGTTGATGTTCCTTGATCCAGTTGACGGCTTGATTGCTGACAATCTTCGCCACCCAGAACTTCAGGGATCCCTCGCCTTGATACTTGAAAGTACCGATGTTGGTGAGGATGCCGACAAAGCTGTCTTGTACGATGTCGAGTGCGTCGTCTCGCGTCGGCACATACCTCAGCGTCACACCCATCGCATATCTGGCGAACCGTTCATAGAGGCGTCGCAACGCCCCTTTGTCACCAGCCTGTATCGCTTCTATCAGCTGTCGTTCTGTCTCCTGCACGACCGTTATCTCTTTCTATATCCCCTGAAAACCAACAACCACGCCGATTCGTCTGGCGTATCCTCATCAAGCATGATGATGGTAAACTGCATCGCTGTTTTCTTATTATATATGACGGCTTTGTCGATGGGTATGGCCAATTGCCATTGACCTGTGATATTATCAAACACTCCTGATGGCTGTTCCTTGATGCCAGCTAGGCTGATGCAGTAATCTGTGTCATCGGCCTTGACGTAAAACGAGAGCGCATTATTTCTAGAGGGCATCGTCTGGTTGTCTATACTTTCGTTCTTAATATAGATGGATGTGGCAGAATACCCCAGCTCAGAATATCGCATCACCTGGGTGGTGTTATAATACGTGTAGTCGGATGTGGTCTTAAAGAAAGGCTCATCGGGATAAACTGACTTTGAGTCTTCGTTTGCTAATCCTAATCTGTAAAGGAGGTAGTCTGCGGGCACATCGAATATGATTTGGTCCGAATCAACCTTTATCTCCCCTGTAACGTCTCTCCCATATTTGCTCAGTTGCCATCCTCCCTCGAAGATGCCATACGGGGTGATGATATTGTTATTATGCTGAGGTTCAGAGGTGTAGTCCTCCTCTTTAGAACAAGAAAAGGCCAGCATCATACCCATACATAATAGAATCAGTCTTAATCGTCTCATAAAAGCCTTTTTTAATAATAAACAATATTACCATCTACAGGTCCCGTCCTTCTTGAAGTTTGGAATTTCAGATAGTTGGTGTCTTCTTTATTTTTCCTATAAGAAGGTACCAATGCCCATTTGAGGCCATATTCATATTGTTGACCTGTTTGCAGGTTATATATTCTATAGGAACTAAACCAATAATAGAATGTCCACATTCCAGTCTTCATGTTAAACTCTGCACTGACTTCATGTTCCTTACTGATCATGTCTATACGATAGGACACTCCGTCTGCTTCGACATTAAACGAGATATTGTATGGGGCAGAGGGGCCTATGCAAATGGATTCACCAGAGTCAGTATAGATGTATAGACTGATAAATGACCATCTATCTCTCAAGTCTGAAATCGAAGCCCAATAGGATTCGTCAGAAAAGGAGTTCAATTGATACTTGAAACTCAGGGATGAAGTTGGGTACTGATAAGATGATGCGAAGAAGAAATTCCCAATGGAATCCTTCAGTTGGTCCTTTATCTCCGGATGGTCTGAATAAGAAGATCGAAAGGGATGAACCACATCGTCGACTATGGTCTTCGTGGGCAACTCATAAATAATGAAGTAATTATCATACACTTCAATTGTCCCAGTTGATGGTTCTGACATGCAACTCCACTTTCCCTCGAACTTGCCGGTCAGCTCCTTTGTCTTAACTGGGATAACAGGTTCACTATTTGACTCCACATCCTCTTTTGAGCATGATATAACTAATACCATGCTCAGAGCAAATAGAATCATTCCAAACCGTTTCATACGTATCTGTTTCATATTTTATAATTTGTTCGTCTATAACTATAACAACAAAAATACGTAAAGGTTGCACTATTTGGCTCATGATTTATGATTTATTAACGTAAAGACGGTTAGTGAAAGTTTCACTCTACCTCTCGGTATCCGCTTCCGTTGGTAAAACTTTGTTAAATAATTCGTTCCCCTTACAAGATTTTCGCCTTTTGGTTATTATATAAGCAGAATAAGGTGTAATTTTGCAAACTAACGAAAGAATATGAAACGGACTCTTGAGATTCTGATGACGCTGCCGATCATCATGGCAACAGCGTTTGTGGGCTCGGCCTTGACGGGTTGCAGCGATGATGACATTGACTATGCCTTGGTTTACGGAAATACAACGCCAGAGTTTACCTATCAGGATTTCGATGCTATCTCGTATGACTTTGAAGAGACGACGAACGGCACCTGGAAGATCAGCAAGGTTAATGGTATCATCCGCAATATTATCTTCTGTTCCCAAGGCGTTGACCCAGCCCCCTCACCAGCACCTCCTAAGACGACAGAGGATTTCTTCAGCGAGTTCCTGCCTGTAACAGCTGATAATCAGATGGTATTCTATGACAGAGACTATCGGAATGACCCGCATTATTTCCAGTTTTACAAGGGTGTCCCTGTTGAACAGGGCTACTGGCATTTCTATTTATATGAGGATGGAACAATACAAAGTGCCTCTGGCACGTTTATCCCCATCGGAGAACTGGATGTGAATCCTGCTGTCAATATGGCCACTGCCAAGAAAATCGTGAAGAATTATATCCATGATTCCATCGAGGGCGAGGGCAAGCGCATCTATCTTTCCATCATGTCATTCCCAGAAAACGGCGAATTAAAGCCGCGGCTGGTCTATGTCTATAAGCGCCAAGTATGGGAGGAGGGTGATTTTATATACGTTGATGCCCAGACTGGCCAACTTCTTTACCACATCGCCTATTTTGGCGGGTCTCCATACCCATCTCAGTACTAAACTTATGAAAAAGATCTGTTTTCTGTCTTTACTATTGGCAATGCCCGTATTAAGTTTTGCTCAGTTCAACGCAGCAAACAAAAACGCAGTTAAGACTCATGTCGGATTAAGAGCGGGCGTCGGTATCTCCACGTATAATCTTGATGAGCCAAGGGCGTTGGTCACGCCAGTCGTCGGACTGGCTTTTGATTATAAGATAGCCAGCATTCCTCTCTACTTTGATTCGGGTGTCTATTACATGGATCTGGGTACGAAGTTCAAAGACTTCAAGCATCCATATCACATGGTTTCTATCCAATATCCAAACGGTCGTCCGGAAGATAAGATCACACATACTTTGCACAACCATTCGTTGATGATTCCTGTTGGGTTAAGCTATCACCTCTATCTCACAAACAATATGGTGCTACAACCGTTCTCTGGAATCTATCTGTCGTATGGCATAACCAATGAGAAAATTGATGTGGGGTTGCGTGAAGGGGTAGGCATGTCGTTTGGCAAATTCTATACAAACATCGGCATCAATCTCGGTCTCATAAAACAGACTGGTAAAGTAGAAGTAGATTATAATTATGAGATCGCTGTAGAGAAATGTCTCCAATCATCAGCTTTCCTAAGTATTGGTTATAATTTCTGATTGACAATATGCCTTCCTCGGGTCGTGGAAGGCATTCTTTACAGAGTAAGAAGGCATCCTTTACGAGGTAACAAGGCATTCCTGATAGGGGTTAAGCCCTATCCTGGCAGGGGGTTAACCCTACCTTCTCAACCGTTCGGCTATACTCAAACGGTTGTTCGGCTATACCCAAACGACTGTTTGCCTATACTCAAATGCCAGACCAGTATTTTGCAAGGGTGTAGAGTGGGTGTAGAGTGGGTGCAGACTTTTTACGAAGTCTACACCCGAATTTTACGCTGATAATCAGTCGATTAGCCCCAAAAGGTGTAGGGGGGCATACTTTCACACTGTTTTCCCTGATATTACAGAGGGTATAAAGGTGCCCTGTATTGTTAAAATTAGTAGAAGAGACTCCCTAAATCGAAAACATTGTTAAAATACTTATTCCCTTATGCAGTCATTCCGCTCTTCTGAACACAATATAAGAAGAAAGAATTAAATTTGCAACGTATATCTAAAGTATCCAGCAAGATCGACGATGCTGAGTAATGAGCGCTTATATCAGCAATACAGGCTCAGTTCCACTATCAAGACTGGCAGTAGCCAAGCCTATATCCAAGAACGTCTGCGTCTGCACTATCTCGGCATCTATTTAGAGCCCAGCCTGCAATACTTTGTCGACGATGGCAGCAATATCAAGACCTACCGTACAGAACACCCATTAAGCATCACTCTGCCACTTGGCATCCGCCTCCGTTGGTGAAACTATGTTAATTATAAGACTGCCCATGCAGTCTTCAGCCCTTTTCTTACACTATATTAGTAAAAAGTATTATTTTTGCAACAAAAAGAAAAAGTATGAAGAAGAATCTTTTATTTATTATGGTGAGTATGCTGCTCTCGCTTGGAATGTTCAGCGCCTGCAGCAATTCGGATGAGGCAACTGATGTTATGGCTGGAAATGGAGGTTTCCTCAATGCTGAAGTCGAGTATGTAGATCTTGAAAGCCTTCCAGGGTGGCTAATTTCCTGGATATCCTCTATTGAGGAAAAAAGAGGGCGAGAAAAGTCTGTTTTCCGAGAAGGTAATAAAGAATGGGGGGATAATCCACAATTGTTCCGGGGAGTTTGTGCCGGATCTGTCTTTTATTTTATTTACAACCATTTGAATTCCTGTGTCTTCTGTGATAGTTATTATGAAGATGGTGAGCAACTGGATTTTCATGACGAAGATTTCGTACAGGCATTTGAAGAAGCAATCCCCAAGATGAAACGTATATACATAAAATAGTTGTTAGTATGAAGAAGAGTGTATTAAGTATCATCTGTGGCTTGGTCCTTATGATGATGGGTATGTACGGTTGTAGCAGCGATGAAGCTGTGCAGTTTCATGTGAGAGAATTCGCAAACACGGGTTGTAAGTCTGTGGCTGCCACAAGGGGAGATGGACTCCATCAGGAATCTATCGAGTACAAGGCCTTGGCCAACGGCTACCTGTCGATCAATCATGTGAATGCTTGTTTTAACTGCGAGCCTGGCGAACTGAAGATGCAGGCCACCATCTCTGGCAATGAAATCATGATCATTGAGACGGAACAATTTGCGGGAGCCAATTGCATCTGCCCTTATGACCTCTATTGCGAGATTGGTCCATTGGAAAACGGCGATTACACTATTGTCTTCATCAATGGTTATGATTTGTCTTCGGCAAAACACGCAGAAGAGCGTTTCCGCTTCAACATCTCCTATAATAATAGTCTGAAGGGCAAACTCAACATCAAAGAGTGGTAAGAGTTCTAAATCGAAAAGTATGAATACAGATTTGCGTCTTATTATGACTGCCACGCTGATGCTGGTCATCGGCATGTGCAGTTGTAGCAGTGATGATGAAGAACTGAGGGATATCGAAACGAGTGTACCAGCGACACCTCTTCAAAAGGCTTTCTATCTCACTGAGGACGATACCCAACAACCACTTTGGCTGCAAGAAAAGATAAAAGAGACGCCCTATCTGAAAGTATATCATAGCGACAACAATGGAGGACGCTATCTCTTGGAGTATCCCACCAGGGCGCAGACCAGAACTGAGCTGTATAATGAGGATGGACTGCCGCAAACCATCACGACACAGGAGGATCTTAACGCCGTTGTTACTACTGGTGCCCCATGGATTTGCACACATGTATATACTTATCCGTTAAAAGCAGGTACTGACGAATGGCAAAACCTGAGCGTACAGGAAAGGCATGCAAGGATGCAACTGTCAGACAACCTGCTTGGCAGCATGCGTACAGAAGACCTCATCGAGGTGTGTTTAGAGTATCCGTTCACTTTAGACCTCTTTGCGTTCAATGATTTCCAAACAGGTTTCAAAGCGTTGTATAACAATTTTAACGGCTTCAGGGAACTGCTTAGCCGGGACGATCTGGCAGAGCCGTTCCTTTTGTTTCTTGACGTCAATTGGCAGAAGGCCGACCTGATGAAAGGCAAGGAGAGTATAGAAATAGGAATGTATACTCTGCTCTCAGTGGTCTTCAAATATATGCTCGCACAAGATGCCGTGATCAACCAGATGAACAGAAGTCAGATTCGGCGTATGCTTGACACCTGTATAAGGAACAACGAAATAGAACTGTCAGACACAGAGATATGGAGTGGTATCAACCAAGAGGCAACCTGGTATGTTTACATCAAGGTCATCCACAACATGGGGGGATTCCCATACAAAGACGACTTAGAGGAGAGAATGGTTAATGTATATATCGAGCACCCCAATCAATACCTGTTTGAAGAAGGCGGCACTGTCTATCTCTTGTTCACCGACGACTTCACGGCACGGGTGATGGAGTACATAGAAAGTTTCAGTTAAGATGAGTCCTTTTGTTACAATTAGTAAAAGAGGCACCTTAAATCGAAAACTTTGTTAAATTGCATATCTTCCCATGCAAGATTTTCGCCTTTCTCATATTATATAATTGAAAAAAGGTGTTACTTTGCAATCAAACTAAAGTATATGAAGAAGAACGGTTTTTTATGGATTTGCGCGCTGCTCCTGATGACGGCAGGACTGAGCGGTTGCAGTAGAGATGACGATGACCCCGTCTTTGATGATCGGTTGTATAAGGAACTGCTTAAAGAAGATTTCCCAGAAGGACTACTCAATCAGACGACGACGGAGTTTACGGGTAATGAGTGGGGCTTTGCCAACGCCCCATTGTGGGGTCAGGGTTATATCCAGGAAGGAAACTTGAAGGTGATGCGTAATTCCTTGGGTGCGATTGAAGCAGTTGATTTCACAGGAGCACCTGCCGAAGAACGTCCCAAAACAGTGTCAGAATTCTATGAAAGATACTTTGGTGAGGGCGTAATCGACTATTTCAGATGCATCCAACATACTGAATGGGATAGCGGGATGCATTTTGAAACGCACGATTATTACCAGCAGTATTATAAAGATGTTATAGTGAAGACATCATCGGGCTGTATCTCTTTCATTGATGACCTGATGGTTGGGGGGAGTTGTGACTACCTCCCTATCAAGGACTTCGACGTGACGCCGAGTTTTAGCAAAGGGGTTGCCATAGAGATATTCAAGTCGTTTATGAAACTTGACGACTATGACGAGAACCGATGTGAATTGCAGATTGTGCGAGTTCCTGAGGGGGAGTCATTCGGCCCGCGTCTTGCCTACGAGGTGAGAAACGGTTTGGAAGGACTCGTTATCGATGCTCGTTCCGGACGGGCATTGTATAGGACATCTTACGACTGGGGATTGTGAAAAAATATTTGTTGGTATTTGTCTGTATGATGACTGTCATACAGGATGTTGAAGCTCAGGGGAGATTCCCCTCTGCTTCAAATTTTGCTCATCTGTATGTGGGGGCAGTTGAACCACAATACCAATTGTCATTGTGGCATGATCTCCCCTATTATAAAGGCAATACAAATTTCTATGAAGGCCGTATTAGCTATCATGGCGTGGTTTATGATCAGGTACTACTTCGTTTTGACCAATTGAAGCAGAGAGTCGTTGTTCTTTCTCCCGTGGGAAATGTTTGTTGCCTGCCAGACCAGACATACATTGACTGGTTTGAGATGGATGGCCACAGATATGTGCATGATCCCGAGGACAGTTCACGGTATGCGTATCTGCTTTGCGACGGAAGCACTAATGGTATTCGCTTATATCATTGTGAATGGAAGATTTATACTGGTGAAAGAATCTTTGATAAAGAGAAGAACCTAAAGACGCTTTCTACGGTAGAGCATTATACGCTCATGACGCCAGACGAAACAACGCATCATGTGAAGCGTGCATCGGATGTGGCGAAGCTCTTTCCTGAACAGAAATGGCAGATCCGCCAGTTTGCCAGTCAGAATCGGCTGTCCTTCTCCAAACGTGAACGTAAGCAGAGCCTGACAAAAATAGTAGAAAGTGTTTCCGGCTCTCCGATAGTAGTATCACAGAGGGACGGTTCTTTTGTTACATCGCGCAGTATAGCAAGAAAAACTTCCCTCCGTGACACATTGTCAATCGACGAAAAGAAGCTGATTGCCGGCATCCCCGTTCTTGACAGTGATACTGTAAGGATGACAACAGGATCGTCACAGACAAAGACCTATATAGTGCCTGGCGTGAAGAAAGCGAAGACAAGCATTGCCGATGATCAGGAACTGGCCGAGATCGTCGTTGTCGGTGGTCGGCAGTCGGCCGTGGAAAACATGATGATCGGTGCTGAGAAGTTTAAGCCCCAGATCCTGAAGAACATTCCGTCGGCCTTCGGTGAGTCGGACATCATGAAGATTGTGCTCACGCTGCCTGGCGTCACCACCGTCGGAGAGGCTTCGAGCGGCTATAACGTGCGAGGTGGTGCCACCGACCAGAACCTCATATTGTTCAATGGCGGCACGGTCTATAACCCGTCGCATCTCTTCGGACTGTTCACATCGTTCAATTCCGATGCCGTTGAGGATGTGGAGCTGTTCAAGTCGAGTATCCCCGTGGAATATGGCGGCAGGATCAGCAGCGTGCTGAAGGTGACCTCGAAGGAGGCCAACATGCAGAAGTTGACAGGTTCGGCCAGTATTGGTGCGCTGACCAGTAAGGCGAATCTTGAGATTCCCATCGTCAAGGACCATGTGTCGCTCCTATTGAATGGCCGTACGACCTATAGTGACTGGATCCTCAAGAAATTGCCAGAGAAGAGCGGCTACAAGAACGGTATAGCGAACTTCTATGACTTCGGTGGTGTGCTGACATGGAAACTCAACAATCTGCATCGCCTGAAAGTGCATGGCTATTGGAGTAAAGACAAGTTTTCGTTCAGTTCAGAGGATAATTATGGCTATCAGAACCGTAATATCTCTGCCGAGTGGCGCTCTATCCTGAACGAAAAAACGACCGCTACCCTTTCCGCCGGCCTCGACCACTACGACTACTTCAATGAGGAATGGGCCACGCCTTCCATGGCCTCCCGTCTGAGCTTCGGCATCGACCAGCTGTGGGGTAAGCTGCATATCCGCCAGCGTCTGCCTGAGGATCAGGTCCTCTCATACGGTCTGTCCGTACAGCGCTATGATGTGCAGGCTGGTAAGTATGAGCCTGCAAGACCAGGATCATTCATCAAGGCCGATGAGCTGCAGCGGGAGAAGGCCTTGGAGAGTGCCATTTACATCGACTACGAACGTTCGCTCACAGAGAAGCTGTCGGTTTCTGCCGGTCTGCGCTATTCGATGTTCAATGTGCTGGGCCCCCGTGACGTGAATGTCTATGAAGACTATGAGCTGCCGTCGGAGGAAACATTTTTGGAGACCCGTCACGAAACAGGTGTTATCAAGACCTATCACGCACCGGAGCTGCGTCTGTCTGCCCGTTATGCCCTTCAGGAGAACCTTTCCTTGAAAGCCGGGTTCAACACGATGCGCCAATATATCCATAAAGTATCGAATACGTCCATCATGTCACCGACCGACATCTGGAAGCTCTCCGACCTGAACATCAAACCCCAGAACGGCTGGCAGGTGGCTGCCGGTATCTATCATGAGACCGCCGGCAAGCGTTATGAGTTCTCGGCAGAGGTCTACTACAAGCATATCAGCGATTACCTCAACTATCGCAGTTCGGCCGTTCTGCTGATGAACCACCACCTGGAGACCGACGTGATCCCCACCAAGGGTCAGGCCTACGGCATAGAGCTTCAGGCGAAGAAGCCTTTCGGAAAGTTGAATGGCTGGGTCAGCTACACCTTCTCGCGCTCCTTGCTCCGTCAGGATGACCAACGGGTGGCCATGCCCCTGAACGACGGCGAGTGGTATCCTTCCGAATACGACAGGCCCCACGAGGTGAAGGCTGTGCTCAACCTGAAGTTTACGGAGCGCTACAGCTTCTCCAGCAACTTCAACTATGCCACCGGTCGTCCGACGACGCTGCCAACCGGTAAGTATTACGACCGACGTAATCATAAATACATGCCATATTATTCAGACCGTAACACCTATCGTGTTCCTGACTATATGCGCTTGGACCTGGCGTTTAATATCGAACCGACCCATAAGTTGACCAGTTTCCTACACACGTCGTTCTCGATCGGTGTGTATAATGCCCTGGCACGTAAGAATGCCTATAACATCTACTATGTCACCGAAGGGGAGGAAATAAAGGGGTATAAACTCTCTGTGTTTGGTACGGCCATTCCCTATGTCTCACTTAATATTAGATTCAATTGAAGATTGAAAATTGAAAATTGAAGAATTGAAGATATGATGAAGCTGAAGAAATCGCTATATTGGGTGCTATGTCTGATGATAGGCGCATCACTGTCGGGTTGTATTGAAGAATATGAAGCAGATATTTCCGCAGAGGATTCCAACCTGCTCGTGGTTGAAGGCACGATCTGTTCGGCACAACTGAACAAGTTCTATCTGTCGCGCACACAGGCGCTGAACACTTCTTACGCACCTCAAATGGTAACGGGAGCCATCGTTTCCATACGAGGGAACGACGGCACAGAATATACCATGCAGGATTACGGTGACTATTACGCCTGCCAGGTGGGCACTCTCGCGCCTGATGTGAAATACTATCTGCATATCGAGACAGATGGTGAGGTCTATGAGTCTGAGCCACAGAAACCGTTGCGTACCGAGAGCATTGCAGACATCAGAGGGGTTCAGAACACGCCGACAAGTAATATCGACGTGCTCATCACGCCTAACGATCCTTTTCAGCATGATCAGGCAAATTACTACTCATGGACTTACGATGAGACATGGGAGGTGCGTCCTGAATGCAAGACCATTTGGTTTTACGATATTAACACGATGACACCCGTCCAAAAGCTGAACCAGTTTCCAGAGCGCGGATGGAGGGATGCTTCCGGTACGACGATCATGGTTGGTGCCAGCACCAATTACGACGGTCAGCACATCCGGGAACTCAAGTTGTACGACATTGACCGAGACGATCCGCGCATCTTTTACAAATATAGCGGTCTGGTACATCAACGTGCCATTACAAAGGCAGAGTACGAGTATGAGTTGGCCCGTCGTCAGGCCGGTTCAGAGATGGGTGGCTTGTTCACGCCGCTACCGTCGGCCCTGCCTACCAATATCCATTGCCTCACGTCACGCAAGCATGTCATCGGATACATAGGATGTTCTTTCAACACAAGTGATTACAGGTTCTTCCTCAATGGCGGAGAATTCGCTGCCCGCCAGTCAACATTAGGAGATAACCGCATCTGGATCGATGAACCCACCGAGGAAGATTGCTTACGAATGGTTCAGAAAGGCTTGTACTTGTGCGAATGGGATACGCCCGAGAGGTCGATTGACGGTAAGCTCCATGCGGCATGGGCATTCTTACAACAACTTGATGTCAGATATAAATATCCAGATGCATATATCGAGGCACCTTATTATTGGTAATTTAATGAAAATGTAAGTAATTAAGATTGAAGAATTGAAAATTGAAAGATTGAAGATGAATAGCAGAATATGGTCACTGACAGTTGCGATGGTGTTCGCCCCGAGCATCTTTGCTGCAAGTGTCCTTGCCTTGCAAGCAAGCGGAGCAAGAGTGGTAACCGACCATACATGGTATCTTGCCGGTGAGGCGATGACGGTCAGCATAACTGCCGAAAATGCCACGATAGCATACGCCGAATTATGTGACACAAATAATCTGGTAGCTGGCACCATGGTAAGTCTGGAGGGGGGAGAGGGAACAGGTTCTATCGAACTGCCTTCTAATCTCCATAGCGGATACTATGCATTGTCAGTCTATACCCGTGACAACGCCCATGTGTGCCGCCAGCTCGTTGCTATCGTCAATCCCCTTCGCAAGCGTGTGGATGACGATATCGAATGGATCAGAATCACACATCCCGACTCTCTGAGTTATGATAGTAAAGGAGAGGAGGTGGAATGGACAGAAGGAGAGAAGGATGTTGATGTGTGCGAGACGGAAGGCCATATCGTCAAGGCACGTGTCAAGAATGTCACTGATAACCATTTCTGGGGCAGTGACATTATTCCGTCCATGAGTATTGTAGGGAAGCAGATACACTATTTTGAGGGAGAGATGGTCAATGACTCCACGGCTGTCTTCTACACCTACGGTGTCCATGGCCGTCAACCGTTAGTCCTCTCTGCTGTCTCATCCACAGGCGTCAGTCTGCCCATCGAGATCATCAGTCCGTTTGCCACCCTACTCCCCAAGAGACTCCCGCATCTCGTGTTCCATTATAATCGCAATGAGGTGGAAGCCCGTTCCCTGGACATGCAGCGTCATCAGATGGCTATTGCTTATGCTGACGACAGGCCTTCAGTCTATAACGACACAGCGTTTGGTACCAAGCCAGATCTGACCTATAATCTTGACGAGTACCGCCAGTTCCTCTCCATCAAGGAGGTGCTACTTGAATATGTGGTCTGCGTTGAGAAAAAGAAAGTCAATGGCGTACAAAAGTTGTTGGTGCGTATAGAGCCGGACCGCTACGATAACATCTTATCGTCATTGGTGCTGATTGACGGTGTGCCAGTCTTCGACATAGAACGACTTCTGAACTATGATGCCCGTCGTATTCACTATATCAACATCTACGGTGGCCAATACACATTCGGCCACGACATCTACAACGGCATCCTATCGTTTGTGACACGCTCCGGACGGCTCACGAACTATCCCATCGAGCCCAACATGCAGTATCTGGAGTATGATTTTCCTGAATGAAATAGATGTAAGTGTTACTGCACTTTGGTTTCCGTGCGCTGGTCGGACGTGATCTCACGTCCGGCCTGGTAGGCATCGAAGTCCACCTTTGTCTTCGTGAAGTCGGGCGTATTGAAGGAGTAGATGCTCTCTGAATAGTATTCCTGCGGATTCCGCTGTGGCAACATGAACGGCTTGGAACAACGGCCCTGGTCGTCAATCGATGCCAGATAGAGACGGCTGTAGAGCCCGTCATCACGACGACTGGTAAAGACTATCCAATGGGAATTCAGATTCCAGTTATGATAGCTGTCGGCCTTCGCGCTGTTCGCCTCCTTCAGTTCCTGAGCCTCACCCGTCTCAAGGTTCAGCAGCCACTGGTCGCTCTCCTCATGCCAGATGGAGAAATAACCGTAGTCCATCAGCGTGAAGAGGATATACTTGCCGTTGTACGACGGTCTCGGCCATGTCAGACTCTTGCCCATCGACACGGCATTGAAGATGGTATCCACCTGCTCACCGAACTGACCTGTCGCCGGGTCAAAGGCAATCTTACAGAGGTTGTACTTCTCATCCTTGTAATGGGAGGGATAGTCCTGCTGAAGGCAAGTCATATAATACAAGGTACGCCCGTCGGGAGAGAACACAGGAGAATTCTCACTCCAGTCCTTGGTCTGCAGGAGCGAGTCGGTCAGGATCTCATGAGTAGCAGGGTTGTAGACAAACACGTCGCTCGACAGGTCGAACACCTCGATGCGTTCGTTGGCCACCTTGTGGAAGCCCTGCCGCGTCTGGTTCGTGGAGAAGGCACAATACTTCCCACTGGGATGCCAGTAAGGATAGACCATAGAGCCGCCTAGCCGCTCGTTGCTTGCCTTCAGCCACTCGCGCTTCCCGTCCATCTGAAACATCGTGGCCCCATGATCGCCTCTGACATGAAAGACGAAATTCGAGGGATCAGTCTGATGAGCACTGTGACAGTTGACGCACATACCCGGCACCTGGGTATTCTCAATAATGGCGTATTCATCGAAGGTAGAGAGGTCACGCTGGTAGAGGCCCATGTGACTGAACACCTCATAGCCCGGAGCGATGCGGCGGTAGGTGAGGCCCCACTCGTCGAGAGGATAAGGACTGATGCTGACAGCGAAGTCCTTGTATTGTGTCCACTGTCCGTCTTTCCTGATGCAGACCGTGAACTTCAGTTCACCGCCCTTGTTTTGTGTCGTCAGAGCGTGCCAGTCGTCGATGTCGAAGTCGGCATAGTCACCCTGGACATGCAACTCACCACCTTTGGAGCCACGCACCACAACATCTAGAGCATCGGCTTCGCCATCCACAGCATTGAAGTTCAACGGGGCGATCTCCGCAGGCACCGTCACACCGATATAGTCAGGATAGATTCTCGGCAGCTCATTGACAACCGTCGGATTCTTCACCTGACTAGTACAACCTAGTAAAACTAGTATGACTAGTGGCACTAGTAAGACTAGTATAATTTTCTTCCTCATTTCCCTACCGTTAAATAATACCACGCTGTATTCCTGAACCGATTCAGCCCAGCAGCACTCTTGTCCATAGAATAGGTTTGCGCGAAATCGTTCATCTGCTGAAGCACAAACGGACTGACCGCGCCCTTTGGAGGCTGCTGCCGCTGTTGCATGAAGGCAAAGGCGATGCCCTCCTGACAATGCTGCGGGTTATAGCCAATCCGGTTCTGCACCACCTTGACATACGACATGAAGCGCGGGATATCCCTGTCGAGCAAAGGCATCATGAGCAGATACTGTGCTGCCATCTGATTCTGCTGGTTGTGCATGAAGAGCAGTCCGCAGATCTTGTCCAGTTCCCTGTCACTGAAGAGGAAGTCCTCCTGCAGACGATACTGTCGCAACTTCCCATAGAGCGGATGGGCATCGATTGCCTTCTCGTCGCCCAGCATCGCCATCGTGCGCTGTGCCCATGGACGATAGAAAATTGTCTTCTCCAACATCTGCAGATATTTCCTGGCCACCTCATACTGGCCGTTTATAAGATTGGTCTCTGCCAGACGTTTCACCACACGGGCACTCTTATTATAATTAGGTATGGCCTCCATCGACTCAAAAGCGAAGCGCTGGGCCGTGTTCACCAGACCAAGATTGAAATAGATCTCGCCCGTCAGTTGTGATGTGGCGAAGTTACGCTCGAACTTCGGCAACAGTCCCTCCGAACCCCTCTGATAGAAGTTGAAGGCACGGTCACCCAACTGATTCGTCATACCCAAAGCGAGGTTAGTGGCGCTAACGCTCATCGGCAGGTCCGGCATGCGCTTCTCCGCTTTGGCGATGACACCCTTCCAATCACCGATACGCACCAGATAATCGTACTCTATCAGGTCATATTTCCTCGCATCGAATCCAAACGCCTTGGGCACCTGCACCAACACCGCCACGACAAGCACCTGTACACAGGCCACCCATGGCTTAGGCTGTGGCAGTTTCTTGATAAAGAGCGCCATGATCCATATCACAACCGGAATAGCCATCAACATATATGGCATGGTCTCAGGGATTCGATAATAGCTGATACCCAGCACCACCCTCAACATCGGGAATGGCAGATAGTGGGCACTCAGCAATATCAGCGCCAAGGCATAGACAAGAGCTGGAACAGCCACCGCCCACGGCATCATCAGCACAGCCACCAGCAATACCATCGGCCCTATCAGCCAATAAAGCAGCGGGATGGTGACTAGGACTAGGGCTAGGCGGACTAGTTTCCCTAGTCGAACTAGTTGGACTAGTTGGACTAGGCGCCAGGCCAGGGCGGCAGATAAGGCCATCAGCAAGGCTACGACATACGTCAGCATCACGCTCTCGTCGCCCATCGCATACCAAAGCATGATGACGGGGATAAAGCTCCATACATAGTAACTGTCCGAGCCCATCAGACGCCAAGTGAGCCGCTGCACCAACATATAAAGGACTGCTATTATCAATGCGCCTATGGTAACGCTGTTATAGAACTGCATCAGGAACTCCGCCACATATCTGGCAAAGCCGCCGGGCTCAGCCATTCGGCTACAGAAATAGTCGCCGTCGAACAAGAACAACTGCAACTGCTCCTGATAAGTCAGCGCAAACGGGTAGAGGATTCTCCAAAAGAGAAACACTACCAGTCCGAACACCAACGTCAACAACAGCGGTGTATGCTTACTCAGGAATTTCTTCATTCGTGTCGGCATTGATCGTAACAGTGCGACCGTCAGGATACTTACGTTTATAGGTGAGAGGATAGAGATCCTTCAGGAAGTCGTGCAACGTACCTTCTTTCAGGTTCTCAACCAGACGACGGGTATAGTTCTTATACACTAAATGGAAGCTGTCAGCCCGTTGCCGGATGTACTTGGCCTGCACTGTATCGCCCTCTTTCTGAAGATGGCCGATATACTTGTGCATCTTGGCCAACTCACGATTATGGATCTCAGTACGCACCTTCCACTTCTCCAGCGAGTCGTTCTGAGGCGTACCTACAGCATGACTCACACTGTCGATAACGACCTTTATCGTACCTGGCTCACCGACAACGAGCAAGGGCTGGATATTCATGCGGTAATGGTAGTCGAGCAGGATCTTGTACATCTGCATCGTGTCTTTTGTAAAGTGGAACTTACCATTCGTAATCTCCATGGAGTCTACGTACTCAGCTGTCTTGGGACCATAGAGCGGTACGATGAAGATACGCTTGCCCTCATACTGCTCACCCTTCACAACGCCCTCGACGTAGCATTTCCCGTCATTAGCCTCCTGGCAACTGCCAAATAAAAGTAAAAGGGTAAAAAGGTAAAAAGGTAAAACCTTCTTGCCTACCCTCATGACTGTTTTTAAAATTTTTCTTTCCATATTTATTTTTTTACTTTCTTACCTTTTTACTTTTTTACCTTTTTACCTTTACATCCGTTCTGCGGTTGTCAAACACCTGCCTGTAAGCCTCGTGTGCGTCCAGTTCCACCTTCGTCTTCGTGAAGTCAGGACAGTTATAGGCGTCCATCATCTCCAGATAGTACTTCCTCGGATTCCTCTGGGGCAGGAGAAACGGCTTTGACACGTTTCCCTGATCATCAATGCTGGCAAAATAGAGTTTGGTGTACATGCCGTCCTCACGCTTGGAGGAGAAGACGAACCAACGACTATTCTCGCTCCAATTATGGAAGCTCTCGCTCTGACGGCTGTTCACTTCCTTCAGTTCCCGGCTTTCGCCAGTCTTCAGATCCATCAGCCACAGGTCGGCATCATCCTGGCTGACGGGGAAATTACCACGGCTGCTCACACAATACATCAGCCAGCGGCCATCATAAGAGGGACGGGCCAGCACATAGCTCTTGTCCGTAGCGGGACCGTTGAGCAGGGTATCCACCGTTTCGCCGAAGGTTCCCTTCTCCGCATCGAAGGCAATCCTACAGAGCGAGCACTTCACTTTCTCATATTCAGCAGGCACCCGACAGGGTTTCGACGTACTGTAATAGATGTATTTGCCGTCAGCCGAGAAGGCTGGGAAGATCTCCAGGTCGTCCGTAAACAACAACGGTGAGAGGATCAGTTCGTCGCTACGGGTGTCGAGCACCTCCACATCGCTGAAACGATGATAGACCTCGATGCGCTGGCCTGTTCCTGTGAAGAAACTCTGATGCACGGAGTTAACTGCCATCGCCACATAGTCACCATCGGGATGCCAGTAGCTGTAAGAGCCTGCCGCCTTCGTGATGTCGGTCTTCGTCTCTACCCATGTCTGCCGGCCGTCCTTCTGGATCATGGTTCCCCCACCCTCACCTCGCATCTGCAAGGTGATACGGTCGGGATTCGTACGGTTGGCCGTATGGCAGTTGAAACATCGTCCAGGCACCACTGTCTCCGTCAGGATAGCATACTCATCAAAGGTATGGATATCTCGCTGATAGATGCCGATGTCGCCACCCACTTCATAGCCTGGCTTGATACGCCGATAGGTCAGGCCCCAGTCGTCAAGCTGATAAGGACTGACAAAGATGTCAAAGTCGTCATACTGCGCCCAATGGCCGTCTGTCTCAACCCGAACCGTCAATGTAATCTTACCGCCTTTATTCTGCTCCGTCAACTGATGCCAGTCGTCCATATCGAAATCGGCCCACTTACCATGAGTATGGATCTCACCACCTTTGCTGCCAAAGGCCACGACATCCATACAGTCGAAAGTGTCATCTGTCAAGTTAAAATTCAGTGGTGCGATGTCGGCAGGTATCGTTACACCGATATAGTCAGGATAAATCTCCGGCAACTTCCCAAGCCTGGCAATATCCTTTGGCGAAGATGTACAGGAAATACAGATGATACCAACAATCAGAATGGCTTGCCAGGTAATCATCTGTAAACTGTAAACTGTAAACTGTAAACAAAAACCTCTCCTCATTTCCCCCTCCTTTCCGTCATCCGTTGAACATACTTTGCGTATGGCGAGTCAGGCACACGACCTTGCATCTGGATACAGCGCATCACGTCTTGATAGCCCAGCGGCATCTGGCGATAACCGCCATACTGCTGCACCACACCCATATTCTGCTGGAAGCCCTGCAGATTTCCTTTAAGGAGCATCTGCGCCATGAAGTAGTCGAGGGCCATCTTGTTCTCAGTATTGTTCATAAAAAGCAGTCCGAACATCTTGTCCAGTTCCTCATAACTATAGAGGAAGTTCTCCTTGTATCTCAGTCGGCGTAGCCTGCCATAAACGGGGTGATCGTTGATGGTCGCCTCATTTTTCATCATCGCTTCAGCATCCATAGCCCAACTGCGATAGAAAAGACTTTTTTTCAACAGGTCGAGTTGCTTCGCGGCTGTTTGATAATGGCCATTGACGATCATGCATTCCGCAATACGTTTCGTACAGCGGCCACTCTTCCTGCCGTTCAGGATCGACTCCTGCGTATCAAACATATACCGCTGTGCCGAGTTCACCATACCCAGACGCCAGAAAGCCTCCGCTGACGGCAGCATCGAGGTCAGGTCTCTGGTCCTTGGCATGATCAGTGCCTCTTCCCCACTCTGCCAGAAGTCGAACATGCGGTCAGCCAACAGCCGTTTCTGAGACAGGGCCAGATTCACGCAGTTAGACCAGAACGGGGTCTTCACCTGATAGTCACCTGCCCGCTTCACAATCTCATCCCATCGCTCATTCCTCACCAGATAGTCCTGACGGATCAGTTCGTACATATCTTTATCGTAACCGCTGAATTGGGGATAGTGCAACGGAATACGATAGTAGTTCAGTCCCGTCATCACCTGCTGCAGCGGCCACTGCGGCAGCAACCAGGCATAGGCCATCAGCTGCACAGCCAGAAGCCAGCCTGCCATCCAGAGGTGTTTCCAACCAAGCTGGATGACGCGGATGATGACGTATATCCATACCGCTGGTCCGATGAGCCAGTAGGCGATGGGTACTATCAATAGATCTATCCATGAGAGAGGTTTCGACAGCCGAATACAAGCCAAGGCCAAAGCCAGGATGATTGCTACGGGCAACGATAATAAGACATTGATGTCACCTAACAGCCACAGAACCAACACCACCGGCAACAGACTCAGCAGGCACAAAGCACCTTTAGGCAAGAGCCGCGTCGCCAGTCTCTGCATAGCCACAAAGAGCAAAGCCAAGAGCAACGCTCCCAACCATTCTATATAATAGAACTGCACGATGAACTCTCCGAGCCAGTCAGCAAAGCCCCCCGGCAGGCTCATTCGCTCCACGAAGTAGTCCCAGGTCCAAAGGAACAATTGATACTGTTCGTGATACGACAATGCATGGGGATAGGCCACATACCAGAACAGGAATATCCCGATGCCGACCAGCACCGACAATCCCCAATCTAAGCTTCTTCCCATCACCTTTTCCATAAACGCTGCAAAGGTACGATTAAGTGAGCAAAAAACCAAATATTAATTTGAGTTTTTTCGAACGTAAGTACCTTCGGTGAAGCCAAAGGTAGTGCAAATCGAGCGAAATACCAAAGAAAAACATGTTTTTCTTTGGTATTACCGATGCAGCCTATCTTCGAGCGAAGCTCAAAGGTACGATTAAGTGAGCAAAAACTAAAATCTTACAATACGAAACCAGCCATCAAACTGAACACGGGTGCCTGGAGGCCTATCGTTCCGAAGTAACGCATCCAGAAATTCGCAGTCAGAGTAACCTTATGCTTTCCTACCATAGATTCAGCACCCAAGCCGACATAATATCTGGGACTGAAGCTCTTGTCTTCTGAAACTTTATTCGTATCATGATAGCCACTCATGTTTTCGGTCTTCAAACCCAACAGATAGTCGAGGGCTACACCTGCCCTCACCAACGGAGAGATGCGCTTTTCGGGCATGAAACTATAGGCTGCACCAACCTGCAGACTCAGATCGTGGAACGTCCATTCCCTCGTATATGGATAATGCTTTATATCTTCCGGTTTCCCCTTGTTATAACTATAGTAAAACATCGCCTGCATCAGCAGGTTTTTGCTGAGACGTGGGAGAATCATATCAGTACCCACACCAACGACAGGTATAAGAGAGGTCGTTTCTATGGGATCGTTATACTGAGGGCTATTCGGGAAGAACTTCATATTGCTGATGCCCACGCCGGCTTCGAAGCGCAAGCGGGCGATTAAGCCGTCGGAGGATTTGATATCTTTCTGATAGAATTCCGTTTCGCCTGCCTCTGCATAAAACTCCTTATTATAAGCCTTCGTCAGCTTCAGCAACTGTTCTGCGCTAACCTGTGGCATGGCCCATAACTGCTTGAGCGTACTCTGACTCCTCTGGAAGATCCTTGTGGCCTCCAAAAGTTTCTGGCGCTGAGCCGTTATCTGGTCGTCACGACGCAGAATCACATCACCTGTCTCACGGATGGTTGCCACCTTGCCATCGGCATCAACCAGATAGAAGTATTCCGACGTACTCTCCTTATGCCGGTAAAGGCTCACTCCACCCTCCAGCAAATACTCTGCAAAGAATGTTCGCTGTTCTCCGTCGACGGGAAAGGTTTTCGTCACGTAGCAGGCACCTGTATCCGACAGCCGATAACCCTTAATCTCATTGGGGAGATATTCTTTGTAGACCGTCTCGCCATCAGCCATAAAACGACAGGATCGCGCATTCTTAGCATCAGTCCTATAATCAATGGTACCCCGCAACGTATCATTATCGTTGGTGATGACATAACCAGACTGAGGGTTGACCTGTGCTTTTAAAGGGAGAATCCCTAAAAGCATCAAAAAGGCAAAAAACAGTTTTCTCATATTAGAATCATTATTAATCAGTTCGCTCTGCAAAGATACAGCTTAAATTGCAGAAATGCAAACTTTTCGTATGAAAAAACAATGATCTTCCATAAAAATTCCGCCCCGTGGCGTTTTTGAGCGCTACAGGGCGGAAATATAAAGATGTAAGACTTACGCTTGCTTACTTAGCCTTGAAGTGCCAGAAGCTGGCTTCACCCCATCCGCCGTTGGTGCTGAAGTCACCACCGTCAGGATAAACCAGACACATCTTGCTGCCTGTCAGGTAGACCATCTCGAAGACTTCGGGCATGTTACCGCCAGAGTTGATCTCGTACGGCCACAGGATGGTACCGGCTGTCGTGTGCAGGTCAGCGACCTTCCACTCGTTGGCAACAGTCTCGTCGATAGAGAACGAACCGCTGTTGATGACAGAGCCGTCACCGGCATGACGGGTGATGACACCGTCGGGAGTCAGAGTGAAGTAGGCATCCATGCTCTCGTCACCGTGAGCAGAACCGTCATTGGTGTGCTGCAGCTGCTGCATGAAGCCATTACCAGAACCGGCCACGGTCTCAGTCTCAGCCACAACGCCCCACCACTGGCCGTTATGAGAGATACCAACGTCAGCACCTGCGCCACCGCAGTAACCCATGTTACCCCAAACGACCAGCTCATTGCCGTCAGCATCAACACCAGAATCCCAGGTCCAGTCCTTACCATTCTCATAGCCGTAAGCCATACCCTTGATATCACTGTCGCTGCGGAAGTGCCAGAAGGTTGCCTCACCCCAGCCACCGAGTGAACCGAAGTCACCGCCATCGGGATAAACAAGCGTCATCTTGTCAGAAGTCAGGTAACAGATCTCATATCTGCCAGGAATGTTACCGCCAGAGTTGATCTCATACGGCCAGAGGATAGCCTTGGTAACCAGGTCACCGACCTTCCACTCACCATTGGGGTTGTAGTTCTCAACAGCGTAAGCATCAGTATTGATGACACCACCACCTGAATCATAAGAAGTCAGGATACCGTCCTCGGTGAAAATCATGTATGACTTATCAACATCGCCATCACCGTGGTAAGCACCATCATGAGTGTGCTGCAGCTGCTGCAGGAAGCCGTTGCCGCTACCGGCCTCGGTCTCAGACTCAGCAACAACACCCCACCACTGGCCATTACCAGAGATACCTACATCAGCACCTGCGCCACCGCAGTAACCCATGTTACCCCAGACGACACCTGTGACAGTGGGATCCCACTTCCAGGTCTTCTTACCATAATCGTTTGAAGCGAGGAATCGGATCTCAGGCTTCAGCTCTTGAGCGACCTCAACCGTGAAGTCATGAGTGGCAACCACCTCTTCAAGGTTGGCATTGATATACTTGAAATATACAGTCTGATTGGGATCAGAACCACGTGCAGGCACGAAGTTGAACACGCCGCCAGCTGAACCGCTGGCAAGCTTAAATTCTGTTCCATCGGGCTTCAAATAATAAATGAAGACAGCAGAGGCCTTGGGTATGTCGTACTTGATCCAGTTTCCGTCGGCCTTAGGCGTCGTACAAGCCTCGTCAGCATACTGCGAGAACGAAGCACCGTCGAGCAGGTTGGCAGGGGTAAAGCTGTCGATGTCCATGCCGCCGTCTTCCTTGATAGGATCACAGGCCGTGAGCATACCCAGCGCTACTGCGAACAATAATATTGATTTTTTCATAATGCTATTTCTTAATTCTAAATGATTAACTCTATATTAATAAACTGGTGTTCCAGACAAGCTCCAGGCTGTACCATCGTACCAACCCTTGTTCTGACTGAGGATAGAAGCATCATTAATGAGGGCTATCTGTGAATTCGGCTTCGGCAGGAAACCATCAGTATCAGCATAGCGCTGAGCCCAGCTGCTGCCACCAACGCCCTTACCATGACTCATCTTTGTCCATGTGCCACAATAGTTCACACGTGATCCTTCCTGCTTCTGCAGGGCTACAGCAGCCTCGCAGGAACTGCCACCGTCCTTACCTGACCAGCGGCGCAGGTCGTTGAAGCGAAGACCTTCACCTGCCAATTCCCAACGACGCTCATCCTTGATGTTCTTCCAAGAGTAGGTTGTTGCAGGCAGTCCGGCACGAGCACGTACCTTATTCATCTGTGTAGCGTCACCAGTCAACTCAGAGTGCATCAGCATCACGTCGGCCAGACGGAGCAGTACAATGTCAGAGAAGTGGTCACCCTGCATAGAGTTACCGTTGGTGTTAGGAGCGCTGGTGTTCTGTACACGATAAGCTCCCCACCATGTGTATGCAGTATTATGGTCTGACCAAGACGACTGCGGACATGTAACGGTCATCCACTTCTTGTTATAATAACCGGCATCCTCAGAGCAGGAAGTCGTGAACACGAACTTCTCACATTCTGCCTGTGCATCAAGTATGGTTGCTCTCTTACGAGGATCATTGTCGCTCCACTCGTCCCAAAGGGTGGCATTGATGGTACCCTGACCCCAGCCCTGGCCGAATGGGAAGGTGTTCAGATCACCATTGGCGGTACCAGCACCGTCGTCATCGCAACGGAGAGCGCAGTAAAGCTCTACCTGGTTAACGAAGCCCATACCGATGGTACCATTCCAAGAACCAGAGTTCATGTACTGCACCTGGAACATCTCCTCCTCATTGCCATTACCAGCCCAGAACTTTCCTGCATCAGCCAGATCCTTTACAAATGCATAGCCTGCTACATCATTGCCTTTTTCATCTTTTCCGTCCTTAGCAGTCAGCTCGTTGGTGTACTGCCAGAGCAAGCGGAAGTCCTCAACCAGCTTGTAACCACCGTTGTTGATGGCATCCTCCAGGAAAGCAACAACTTGAGACTTGCTCAGAGAAGAACCAGCAGCCTCCTGCTCGAAGTCGAAGGGAACATCGGGGAGAGAGGCAGTAGCCAACTCACCAGCCTTCTTATAGAAACCCTCGTAGAACATATAGGCGCGAGCCAGCATACCCTCAGCAGCGCCCTTGGTAGCATGACCGTCGCCACGGGTAGTTGCACCGTGAGACATCAGGTTAGCAGCACTGACGAAGTCAGCCAGAATGTGCGGCATGATCTCGTTCTCTGCACTCAGCTGAGGACAGGGATCGGGAGCTGCAGGAGCCCAATATGCAGGAATATCACCAAAGAACTGTACACCCCAGAGATATAACAGACCACGCATGAAGTAAGCCTCACCCAACATCTGGTTACGGGCAGTTTCCTGACCTGTCCAGTCGAATGCATCTACAGCACTGATGATAGCACTGGCACGGGCGATACCCACGTAGGTATTCTTCCAAGCATCATAATATAGATCTTCTTTGTTGGACATCAGGTGACCAACAGCATGAGACTCAACGTCGCCAGTACCACCGGCACCATTGGCATCGTCAGACATAATATAGTTCACAAACCAGGGGGTCTCCAGCGGGGCCGTGCTCATCTGGTTCATCACGCCATACAGGGCTGCCAACTCCTTGTTCAGGTCACTAGGAGAAGCAGGATAGTTGCTCGTATTGGCTTCAGTATAGTTTTCGCGCTCGAGGAAGTCCTCGCAGGATGTAAGACCTACAGCGAAGAGAACCGCGATAGCCATTAAATATATCTTTTTCATATTATCTTCTATTTTCTGAGTTTTTAAGTTTATGCTGTGTAGTTTACTTCACCTCAGAGATGATGACTGAACGGCTCAGCTGCTCATCATTGAAGTACATATAGTCAACGCCACCCTTAGAGTCCTTAACCAATTGTGAAGGAGCCACACCATACTGATTGATGAGGATGTCATACACGTTCTGTGCACGGCCCTGTGCCAACTGGGCATTACCCTCAGCTGTACCAGTCTGCATGTCAGCATAGCCTACAACACTATATTTCTTTTCAGGAGTAGCCTTGATCATCTTGGCGATAGTCTCAAGGTTCACCTTCTCACGGTTCACCACGTCAGTCGTATTAACTACGAAGTTCACCAGATACGGGAAGGTCACGATGTCCTTCTCTACCACCACTTCCTTCTCAGGCTTCTGGTTGCGGAGCTGATCGTTCTCAGCCTGCAGACGGGCAATCTCAGCATTCAGACGGTCAATCTGACTATTGTCCAGCTGGATGACGGGAGCTGCAGGAGCTGCAGCAGCCTTCTTCTCGCCCTTAGCCTTGAAGTTGATGCTGGCACCTACGATGAAAGTACGAGCTGAGGGATACAGACCTACGTCGATACCACGTGCCCAAGCGGTATGACCACCGTTAGAACCGACTTCAGGATCAACACCCGTGTACTTGGTGAAGGTGTAGAGGTTCTGAGCCTGTACATAGACGCGCAACTTGGAGAACAACTCGTTCTTCCAAAGACGGGCCAGGTCGTAGCCTAAGGTCACGTTCTGAATCTTGAAGTAGTCAGCATCCTGCATATAGCGGGTAGAAACCCACTGCTCGTTGATGGAGCCAACTGCCAGGCGAGGCATTGTGTTGCTGGTGCCTTCACCATGCCAACGATCGAATGCATCTACAGTGTAGCTGTTGTACTGATTAGCCAACAGAGCGGTGCGATAGCACTGCATCACCTGCTGTCCAAATGCACCTGAACCGGTCACACCGAAGTCCAGACCCTTCCAGTCGAAGCCCAAGCTAACGCCGAGGGTCACATCGGGATGAGGATTACCGATCTCGTGACGGTCCTCAGACAGAGAAATCAGTCCGTCGCCATTCCAGTCGTCCCAGATACAGTCACCAGGCTGTGCACCTGGTAATACGGCCTTACCACTAGCAATAGCTGCGTCGATCTGAGCCTGATTCTGCCAGATGCCGCTGTAAGACATACCGGTGAAATAGCCGATGGGGTGACCCACCTCTACGCGAGAAACATATGAAGAGTTCTCGAAAATAGCATCGACTTCACCATCAATATAACCATTGTTATTGGCCAGACGGGTTACCTCGTTCTTATTTGTTGCCACGTTGACATTAGCAAAATAGTTGAAGTCGCCGCCGATCTTGTCGCGCCATGAGAGGGCGAGCTCGAAACCAGTGTTCTCCACGTCACCAGCATTTACCCATGCTGGCTTTTCATATCCAAGCACCACATTCATCGGAGCCTCAACCAGCCAGTCCTTCGTGGTCTTCTTATACCAGTCGAAGTTCACACCCAGCTTACCGCTGATGAAGCGTGCATCGAAACCGATATTGATCTGCTGTGAAGTCTCCCATGTTACATCGGGGTTAGGAACGTTCTTGGCGTAAGCACCAGTGGTATAGACGTTGTCGGTCACAGTGGCGGTCATGTCGCTCGAGAACTTGTAGCCATAGTCGGGATAACCGCTGGGGGAGAAGCCTATGTTAGAGAGATAAGCGAAGGCCTCAGGAATGTTACAGTTACCATTCTGTCCCCAAGATGCACGAAGCTTGAAGAAGTCCATCCAGCTGCGAGTGCTCTCCATGAATTTCTCATTCGTAATCACCCAACCTGCAGAGAATGAGGGGAAGTAACCCCAGCGCTTGCCGCTGGCGAACATGTTAGAACCGTCAGCACGGATGATGGCTGTTGCCATATACTTCTCGTCGTAGTTCCAGTTGGCACGTGCGAAGAACGAAGCGATACTGCCCTGAGAGGGATAGTCGTAACCACCAGAAGCGGAATGGTATGCATAGTCGTAGTTGGCAATGGAGTTATAATTCCAACCCTTCAAAACCAGAGAGTTAAGGTTTTCTTCTGTGACAGTAGCAGAGACGTTCAAACCTGTACTCCAATCACTGCGCTCAAACGACTGACCAATCAGAACGTCGATGGTATTCTTACCAATCTTCGGCAAGATATAGGATAGTGTGTTATCCATCGAGAAGCTTGAGCTCTGCGAATTGTTCTGAGTAACAGTGTAGTTAGAACCTGCGCTGGTAAAGCTTGAAGAGTAGGGATATCCTACTGTGCGGTAATTACCGGCACTATAGCCAGTGTTGAATTGTCCACGATACTTCAGGTTCTTGATCGGCTCGATAATCCAGTAGAAAGTTGCACCCACACCAAAGTCACGGTTCTTATTCAGAGAATTGAATCCTCCATTCAGGAAGTGGTTCAGAGGGTTACTATAAATCATTGTGCTGTAGCCTGCACCATTATTCTTATAGCTGGCCAAATTGCCGTTGGCATCGTAAGGCTCAACCAGCGGAGAAGCAATATAAGCTGCCTGCATAATGTTCCAATAGCCATTGCTCTCAGCAAGGTCGTGACTCTTGTGATACCAGTAAGATACATTCTCACCGATAGTCACCAGATCGTGCTCCTCACCAAGCAGGTCCTTACCTCTCCACACAACATGGTCGGAGTTGATACGGCCACCATAACGATTGTAAGAAGAGGCATTGTCGCCACCCATGATACCCTCGTTAGAACTGTAGTTCAGAGACATAGAGAACTTGGAACGCTCTGTACCGCCACTCAGTGTCACAGCGTGGCTGAACTGCAGGGCATTCTTGTTCTCATACTCCTTAAACCAGTCAGTGCCTTCCCAACCCTGGTTCACCTTGTCGAGAATGCTCTGGGGAACGAGGCTTGACCAGTTGGTAGCGGTTCCATATGTATTGAAGTTTGTCTCGTTGATGAGCTGCATATACTGCTGGGCATTGACAACTCCAGGCACCTTGTAGGCGTTAGACCAGCCCACAAAGCCGTCGTACTCTATTGACAGAGTGCCAGCCTTACCCTGCTTGGTGGTCACCAGGATCACACCGTTAGCAGCACGTGCACCATAGATGGCTGCAGAGGCAGCGTCCTTCAGCACGTCGATGCTCTCAATATCATTCGGGTTCAAACCATTCAGACCGTCGTCAGCCGTACCAGCGGTGATACCATCAATAATCAGCAGAGGAGAGCTCTCACCAATAGTACCGACACCACGGATGTTAACCTTGAAGCCCTTACCCGGCTGAGATGAACTCTGTGTGATGTTCACACCAGGGGTGCTGGCCTGCATGGCTGTCAGGGCGTTGGTCGTGTTCAGCTTGGCGATGTCCTCACCCTTCACCTGAACAGTAGCACCGGTCACCAGCTTCTTCTTCTGGGTACCGTAACCTACAACCACCACTTCCTCCAACACGGCATTGTCATCTTGCATCGTGATGTTGAAGTTTTCCTGATTGCCAACCCTGATTTCCTGGGTCTCGAAGCCGATGAACGACACAACGATCGTTGCACCCGGGTTCACATTGAGAGAGAAGTTACCGTCAAAGTCGGTAACCGTACCGTTAGTGGTACCCTTTTCCACTACGCTGGCTCCGATGACGGGACCCATAGCGTCGACCACAGTACCTGTGATCTTCTTCGTTGCCTGCTGAACTTCCTGTACGGAGCTAGCGGCATTGGCATTTGATGAGTATCCGAGACCCAAAAGAGCCATGGCACTCATCAGCAGCGCTGTCTTTCTAAATTTTCGATTCATACTTAAGTATTTACTATAGATTAAATTGGTTTAATAAACACATTCGAATTTGTTGGCGTAAACGCACACCTGAGTCCTTCCGCCTTATTAATATAAATAAGGTACGCGCGACTCTCCAATTGTTAAGAGGAGTTGTTTTGGTCCATACGTTTTTAGTTTTTTTTAATGAGTTATATTTAGTTATGTATTCTTTTGATTCGAATTTGGTCGCAAAATTAATACAATTTTCCAATAATAAACTATTTTATCTTAACAAAATGTGATACTTTTTTGCTAAAGCATGTTTTTTAACTTAAAAAACCAAAAATAGCAACCGTTTCCTACCTTAAGTGTACAATCTACAATAGCAAATACCGCTCCTTTTGTCAATAAATGTAAATAATACACTAATTCCGAGAGGGTAGGGTCTTGACGACCGGGCCGGAGTATGTGTTGACGGACAGACGGAAGGTGTCGACGGGGAGGCCAGTAACAGGCAAACTGAGCCAGGCATCGGTAGAGTAATATTCGAGTTGGTGATTCTGGTCATGGTGAAGAATAATGCTGCAGGTGCGGGTACTGTCAGGATAAGCATAAACAGTATCACAGACCATCGCAATCTGCTGAATGGCGGTTGTATCATCGGGATTGCCGATCATCAGTTGAAGATGCATGTTCAGGTACTTTCCCGACTTACTCATCCAAACACTCTGTAGCTTGACGGGATCGGTCTTCAACTCTCTCTTGCTCCGGAACTTTGACAGGCTCACGAGTGAGGCACAGGGCACGGGACTGATGGAGATGATCTCTGCAGCAGTACGGCCTTGGGCATCTTTTGTCTTATTATAATATAACATACAACGATAGAGCGTATCGGCCTTGGTAATCCAACTGGCTGTGTAGGGTTGAGTAAGTGGCAATGTCACGCCATCGTCGGTAGTCAAAGAGACCATCTTCTTGTCTGCTCCCACTTGAGCCTCAACGAAATCGCCCTGCATAAGAGAATAGACACCATCTCCCTTCTCATAACCGTCCTGAGTGCAGGACAAATAGAGAAGTGAGAAGTGAGCAGTGAGAATGAATGCAAAAAGGATATGGAACAGTTTCTTCATTGGGCGGCAAGTTTGTTGAGCAGGGGGTTAGCGTACATCTTAAGCATACACTCACGAAGGAACGGCTCGTCCTTCTCGGGAAGGGTAATCTTAGAGAGCTGGGCAGAGAGATAGTCATCAAAGCGATTCTTATCGGCTGACGTGTAATTGGCAGCCTGACCATTGTCACCATTCAGTTCATCGAGGGCGATATAGTTGCAGGGATAAAGCCGATAGCCACGATGTATCTCACGATCCATACGTTCTCCAAGTACCTTATAGTATTCGGTCTTGGGGAGGCCTGACAGTTCATCGATCCATGTGTTAACAGGAGCCGCGCAGTGGTAATACACACGGCCTTTATAGCCGAAGATGCCCGTCTTCATATTGTCGAGGTCATCCTGGCGAGACTTCTTGAAGGCAGGGTTATCGCGCTTCTGCTGGAACTCCTGTGCCTTGAGGTAGTCACAGGGGTCGTACTCATAACTGATGGTGAGAGGTACGATATTCAGTTCTTTCAGGTCACCACCCATCGCCAACATCTTCAATACTGAATCCTGAGTACGGTCATTGGAGTCCTTTGCCCTACCCTCTCGTTGGGCAAGCCAGATATTCTCCTTCTTCTGCGTCACAGCGAAATGGATGTAACGGCTCATCAACTGCGAAGCAGCGAGAGTCTCACGAAGCGAAAGACCACGGCGAACGGTAAAGGCCTTGTTCATACGGACGAGCCTCTTGATCCAAGGATAAATAAGCAGATTGTCACCGATGCCAATCTCTACGGTCGTGGGATGACCGGTCTCCACCAGCTTGACATCGAGAAAGGCCGAGTCGAGCACAATATCTCTATGGTTGCTGACGAAGGTGTATCTTTGGTTTACAGTTGACAATAAACGATTATCGAAGGTACAGCCGTCAGTATGCTTACGGATGAGATATCTGACGATAGGCTTCATGAACCGCAGTTGAAAATCCAAGGGTGTCTTCACGCCAATGAAGGCCAATCGCAACAGCCCATTGCGTAGCGACTTCGGCAACCAGGGCACAAAGCCCTTCAGCAACACCTGAAACTGGCGGTCGTTCAACAAATCATCGAACGCCTGTTTCATCTCTTCCGGCTCATAAGGACGGATGTCGTTAAACTCTTCTGGAATTCTCATCTACGGACTATTATACCTTAACAAAATTGATTCTCTACAATATCGGCCAAGACATCAGCCATGTTCAGGCCAGCAGCCCTCACCTGCTGGGGGATGAAACTGGTGGCAGTCATACCCGGCGTGGTGTTCACCTCAAGCATCGAGATCTTACCCTCTGGAGAGATGATATAGTCGATGCGGATGATGCCGTTGCAATGGAGGATGTCGTAGATGTGGCTGGTAATCTTCGACACACGGTCAGCAATCTCAGGAGCAATGCGTGCCGGCGTGATCTCTTTCACCTGCCCATTATACTTGGCATCGTAGTCGAAGAACTCATTGCTCGTCACCACCTCGGTAATGGGGAAGATGACGGTCTTCTCACGGGTCTTGTAAATACCCTGCGTAATCTCCGTTCCCTCAAGATAACTCTCGACCATAATCTCAGGACTCTCCAGCATTGCCTTGCGGATGGCAGGAGCCAACTGATCCTTGTTCTTCACCTTGGAAACGCCAAACGACGAACCGTCAGCGGCTGGTTTCACGAAACAGGGCATACCGATGCGCTCCTCTATCTCGTCATCACTCACCAGTTCCTCGTAGCCCTGGCGAATCAGCAGGGAGTCGGCCACGCTGACACCATAGCTGCGCAGATACTGATTGAGCACGAACTTATCGAAAGTCATGGCCTCCACCAACACGCCACTGGTACTGTATGGCAGATCTATCAGGTCGAAGTAGCCTTGCAGCAGACCGTTCTCGCCTGGTGTGCCGTGGATGGTGATATAGGCGTAGTCGAACAATTTGGCCTTGCCGTCCTCGACGAAGGAGAAATCGTTGCGGTCAATCTTAGTTGTCGTGCCGTCATGCAGTTCGACATGCCAGTCCTGACCTTTGATATCAACGATATAGACATCGTAACGCTCCTTGTCGAAGAAGGAGTAAAGTCCCTGTGCCGAGCGCAGTGAGACATCGTGTTCAGATGAGTCGCCACCACAGACGATGGCAATAGTTCTCTTCAAGTTTTTCATTTTTATTTCGATATTACAATTTTTTTCGTTATTACGTTATGACGTTATTTCGTTATGACGAATATATTTGCGCCATTTGTCGATGAGGGCTGCCATATCATCCGGCCACTCTGAAGTAAAGTCCATCTGACGGCCAGTCGTGGGGTGGACAAAACCCAGAGTCCTGGCATGCAGCACCTGACGTGGACAGAGCTTGAAGCAGTTCTGGATATAAGCCTTATAGCTGGCCGTACGCTCCCCACGGAGAATTTCCGTGCCACCATAGCGTTCATCACAGAATAACGGGTGACCGATGTGCTTCATGTGTGCTCTTATCTGATGAGTGCGTCCCGTCTCCAAGACACATTCCACAAGGGTTGTATAGCCATAACGCTCCATCACCTTATAATGGGTGACAGCCGGTTTCCCCATCTCGGAGTCTGGCGGAAAGACCTCCATCCGAAGGCGGTCCTTCGGGTCGCGGCCGATATTACCCTCAATACGTCCCTCATCCTCCACGAAGTTGCCCCATACCAAGGCGTTATAACTACGGTGGGTCGTCTTGTTGAAGAACTGCTTTCCCAATGAAGTCTTGGCGTCGGGCGTCTTTGCCACGACGAGCAAACCACTGGTATTCTTGTCGATACGATGGACTAGTCCTACCTCGGGATCGTTAGGGTCATAACTCGCCAGATCTTTCAGATGCCATGCAATGGCATTCACCAGCGTACCGCTAAAGTTGCCACAGCCCGGATGTACCACGAGTCCTGCAGGTTTGTTGATGACCATCAGGTCATCGTCCTCATATACCACATCCAGAGGGATGTCCTCAGGTTCGATGGTAGTGTCGTAGTGCGGACGGTCGAGCATCAGTGTGACAATGTCGCCGGGACGCACCTTATAGTTGCTCTTTACAGGACGGTCGTTTACATGTATGAATCCGGCATCGGCAGCCTTCTGTATCCTGTTACGGCTGGAATGCGGCTGGTGCTCGGACAGGAACTTGTCGATACGTACTGGCTCCTGACCTTTGTCCACCTCCATACGGAAGTGTTCATACAATTGTTCATCGTCCTCCTCAAAGTCCATCACTCAATCACCTCTTCAAACTCATCGATGTTACCACTCTCCATCATCCGGTATTCTGGCTCTATGTAGTCTATGTCTTCGTCAGAATCGTAGGTTCCACTGCCAATCAACAGTGTCAGCGGGTTGTCAATGGATATATGATCGCCAGCCGCCACCCGACGTCCCTTACAGAGGATGCCATAGACCCAATCCTTCTCACCAGGAACCTCCTCAGGCGGCATTAGTTTGAAGCCCAAAGCCGTCAGCTTGGCCTCAGCCTCACGGTAACTGCTGTTATCTACCACATCGGGAATAGGAAACGACGGCGACGAAGGAGAGTTGACCGTCACATAGATGGTATGACCACCCTTTACCATCGTACCTGCTCCAGGATTCTGCATAAGAATACTATTGGCAGCCATTTGCTTGTTATAACCAGAGTCGCTGACCATGACATTCAGTCCGTAGTCCTCCATCAGACTGCGCGCTTTATTAATATCCATACCTTCCAACTTGGGCACCTTGACACCCTCTCCATGACGGGTGTACCAGTCCAGTCCGTACTTAACACCTAGTGCCAAAAGCACGATAACAAGCAGCATTGCCAGCAGGTTGGCCCACAAGAAGGTACTCCCAAACTTACCGAAGAATTCCTTTGCTTTCATCTGATTATTGATTTCTCATGTGCAAAGGTACGAAAAAAACGATTAAGTGAGCACAAATAAACTAAAAAAAACAGAAAGAAGTGAAGAATACTCTCCACTCCACTCTGTTTCTTTCGATTTTCCTTTATGAAACGACAGATTTACTTGCCGTGGTTCTCATCAGAAACCGTTAACTTCTTGCGACCCTTAGCACGACGGGAAGCCAATACACGGCGACCATTCTTGGTGGCCATTCTCTCACGGAAGCCGTGCTTGTTCACGCGACGGCGATTGTGCGGCTGAAATGTTCTTTTCATTGCTTTTATACTTATTTATTTGTTCAAATTCAACGATTTGGGGTGCAAAAGTACTCATTTCTTTTGAATTACGCAAGAAATATGCGAAATTTAGTGCAACTTTTTATGTTTTTTTCCAAAAAAGCAGTACCTTTGCGCAAGAAATCGCACGAAATCAGGCTGCATTTCGGAAAAACTGAAATAAAATTTGGTTTTTCGCGCAATTTGCACTAATTTTGCACCCGAAAACGAAATAATAGTAACATTTTAGGTATATGATTAATTCACAAGACATTAAAAAAGGCACTGCCATTCGCATGGACGGTGGCATTTGGGTTTGTATCGATTTCCAGCACCGCAAACCTGGCAAGGGTAACACTATTATGATTATCAAGGTTAAGAACGTTTCTGACGGACGTGTGCTGGAGCGTCGCTTCAACATCGGTGAGAAACTGGAAGACGTGGTCATCGAGCGTCGTCCCTATCAGTACCTCTACGAGGATCAGAGCGGCCGTATCTTCATGAACCAGGAGACTTTTGAGCAGATTCCTATCGACAACGAACTCGTCATCGGTCATGAGTTTATGAAGGAGAGCGACATCGTGGAAGTCGTTTCCGACACCACTGACGGCACCATTCTCTATGCTGAAATGCCTGTGAAGACTGTCCTTCGCGTTACTCACTCAGAGCCCGGTATCAAGGGTGACACCGCCACCAACACACTGAAGCCCGCCACACTGGAGACAGGTGTTGAGGTACGCGTTCCCTTGTTCATCAACGAAGGCGACCTCATTCAGGTTGACACCCGCGACGGTTCTTACCTGCAGCGTGTGAAGGAATAATGAAATACTCCATTATCGTTCCTGTCTTCAATCGTCCAGATGAAGTGGACGAACTACTCGAAAGCCTATCTAATCAGACACATAAGGATTTCGAGGTCATTATTGTGGAGGACGGATCGGTAAAGACCTGCAAGGATGTTTGCGATAAATACGCAGACATCCTTGTTTTGTATTATTACGCCAAGGAGAACAGTGGTCCTGGACAAAGCCGCAACTACGGTGCAGAGCGTGCCAACGGAGATTATCTGCTGATTCTTGACTCCGACGTCGTGTTGCCTGAAGGCTATCTTCAGGCTGTCGAAGATGCATTGAGACAAAATCCTGTAGAAGCCTTTGGCGGTCCTGATGCGGCACATCCCTCCTTTACCCCTGTGCAGAAAGCCATCAGTTACTCTATGACCTCATTCTTCACGACCGGCGGCATCAGAGGTGGCAAGGCCAAACTTGACAAATTCTATCCCCGCTCGTTCAACATGGGCATTCGCCGTGATGTCTATCTCCAACTTGGAGGTTTCTCTAAGATGCGTTTCGGTGAGGACATCGACTTCTCATACCGCATCGTGGAGGCAGGATACAGACCGCAACTCTTCCCTGATGCGTGGGTGTGGCACAAACGGCGCACGGATTTCAGGAAATTCTTCCGTCAGGTGTATAACAGCGGCATCGCCCGCATCAATCTCGAAAAGCGCCATCCAGGTACGATGAAACTCGTCCACCTGTTGCCGACGGTCTTCACCATAGGTGTCATCGCCCTGATACTTATCTCTGCCGTAGGACGGGCATTGATGTACTATGTGGACCGCGACCAGTTCTACTGGATGTGCTTCGCCCCCTGGATACCTATTATATTATATAGTCTGCTCATCTGCATCGACTCAACCATCAAGAATCGGAGTCTGCGAGTGGGCATCCTCTCCGTCCCTGCGGCCTTCGTCCAACTGATGGGCTACGGACTGGGCTTCATCGAATCATGGTGGAAACGATGTATTCTAAAGCAAGACGAATTTACAGCCTTTGAAAAAAACTTCTACAAATAACACAAACCCTATAAACTTAAATTAAACACTATGAAGAAACTCAACATCAATCAATGGGCGGAAGAAGACCGTCCACGCGAAAAAATGGCAAGTGCTGGCACTGAGGCACTTACCAATGCTGAACTTCTGGCTATCCTTATCGGTTCCGGCTCTCAGAAGGAGAGTGCCGTAGACCTTATGAAACGGCTACTCGCCGACTGTAACAACAACCTGAACACGCTGGGTAAGATGACCATCCGAGAACTTTGCCAATACAACGGCATCGGTGAGGCAAAGGCCATCACCATTCTTGCTGCCTGCGAACTGGGCAAGCGCCGTCAGGCTGAGACACCAGAGGAACGGCCGGACTTAGGCACTGCCACCCGTATCTACAACCACATGCATCCCGTTATGCAGGATCTTGACGTTGAAGAGTTCTGGGCACTGCTGCTGAACCAGCACTACCGTCTCATCAAGAAAGTGCGCATCTCTCATGGCGGCATCACGGAGACAGCCGTTGATATCCGCATCATCATGAAGGAGGCTGTCCTCGCAAACTGCACCATCCTCGCCGTCTGTCACAACCACCCCTCAGGCAATCTCTCCCCCAGCAAGGCCGATGAGATACTGACGAGAAGTCTTGATCGTGCTTGCGAAGTGATGAATATCCACTTTCTCGACCACGTCATCGTCACAGACGGGCAATACTATTCCTTCCACGAACAGGGCCGGTGCTGAAAAACACGATACAAAGATATAAATAGAACTAAGAAAAAGAAACATTTCTGCGTTTCCTCTGGGATATAAATCCATTGGTGCGACAGCTTCGGAGGGGCTTCCTCGTCAGTTTTGGTAAAGCAAGTGCTCATGAGCACACTTACCGTAAAAAGGTTCTGAAAAATGCTGAGTTAACTCATTCAATCAAATGAGTTAACTCGTTCGATGATTTGAGTTAACTCACACATTTTTCTGCAAACTTATGAATAATTAAGCAAAAATGCGTATCTTTGCACTCGATTATGACACAAGAAGAGAAGACTCAGATAGAAGAGCGGATCGTGGATGTGTTGAAGACCGTCTACGACCCCGAGATTCCCGTCAACATCTATGACCTGGGAATGATCTACAAAATCGACGTGCAAGAAGATGCTTCCGTGGATCATACAGACCCTGACGATGGCCCGAATGCCATCGTCGAGCTCGAAATGACCTTCACAGCCCCCAACTGCCCTGCCGCAGACTATATCTTAGAAGATGTACGCACGAAAGTGGAGAGCGTCGAAGGCGTCAAGGGGTCAAACGTCAATCTTGTCTTTGAGCCCGCATGGGACCAGAGTATGATGAGTGAGGAAGCAAGGGTAGAACTCGGTTTCGACTAAAGCGACAGATTACAAAGATCATCACAGATGAAGAATATCTACTTTTTATCCGATGCCCACTTAGGGTCGCTTGCCATCCCACACAGAAGGATGCAGGAGAGAAGGCTCGTAAGGTTCCTTGACTCCATTAAGGAGAAAGCTGCCGCAATATATCTGCTGGGAGACATGTTCGACTTCTGGTACGAATACAAATACGTGGTGCCGAAAGGCTTCACAAGATTCTTAGGAAAAATATCGGAACTGACGGACATGGGCGTGGAAGTACATTACTTCATCGGTAACCACGACATCTGGGCCTATGACTATCTGGAAAAGGAATGTGGCGTGATTCTTCACAAACAGCCCGAGACCACAGAGATATACGGCAAGATGTTCTATCTGGCCCATGGCGACGGGCTGGGCGATCCCAGTAAGTCATTCAAACTGATTCGCTCCATTTTCCACTCACGTTTCTGTCAGTGGGGTTTCTCAGCAATCCACCCCCGCTGGGGTATGTGGCTTGGGCTGAACTGGGCCAAGCACAGCAGGTTGAAACACAATAATGGTGAGGAGCCTGCCTATATGGGTGAAAACCGTGAACATCTGGTTCTCTACACCAAGAAATATATCCAATATCACTCCAATGTCGACTATTTTATCTATGGCCACCGGCATATCGAGTTGGACCTTCAACTTACCAAAAGAGCACGAATGATCATCCTCGGCGACTGGATCAATCAGTTCACTTATGTTGTTTACGACGGTGACCATCTCTTGATGTCACAATACATCGAGGGAGAAAGTAAACCATAATTAAAGTGAACCAACCACAAAGAAATAAATAAGAAGAAATGCTTTTTAACTCTTTTGATTTCTTACTATTTTTGCCAATAGTCTTTTTACTCTATTGGTTCGTATTTAAGTCAAGGAAAATACAGAACTTATTTCTCGTAGCAGCAAGTTATGTATTCTATGGATGGTGGGATTGGCGCTTCCTGTTTCTTATTGCAATCACATCTATCTGCAGTTATGCGAGCGGCATTTTACTAGAGCGTTACGAGGGGAGACGGAAATGGCAGTGGATGGTGAGTTTTGCCAATATCACACTGAATTTGTTGATACTTGGTGTATTTAAGTATTACAACTTCTTCATGGAAAGTTTTGAGGGGTTATTCCGTAGTATTGGCTATCAAATAGACTGGGTGACGCTGGACGTTATACTGCCCGTGGGAATCAGTTTCTATACCTTCCAGGCACTCAGCTACACCATTGACGTCTATAAGAAGAAGTTGCCTGCAACTCACGACATTGTGGAATTCTTTGCCTATATCTGCTTCCTCCCCCAATTGGTAGCTGGTCCTATTGAAAGAGCGACCAACCTGTTGCCACAGTTCCAGCATAGCCGCACGTTCAACTATGACAGAGCTGTGGACGGAGGCAAGCAAATTCTATGGGGATTTGTGAAAAAGATATTGATTGCAGACAGATGCGCCATCATCGTAGATTTTTACTGGAACCAGTATCAGGAAATACCGGGACTGACACTTCTCATATTGGGCGTTCTATTCACCTTCCAAATATACTGTGATTTCTCTGGATACAGTGACATGCCATTGGCTGCGCAAAACTATTTGGAATCCAGTTGACAAAGAATTTCGACAATCCATATTTCTCAAGATCAATACCCGAATTCTGGCGCAGATGGCATATATCCTTAATGACGTGGTTTCGTGATTATATATACATACCGTTAGGAGGAAGCAGGTGCTCGAAATGGAAGGTCATCAGAAATGTTTTTATTGTCTGGGGTGTCAGTGGATTATGGCACGGTGCCGACTGGACATTTGTATGCTGGGGATTGTTCCACGCGACACTGCTATCATTCTACATTATCCTCGGCATCAATTCAAAGTATAAGCACATTGTTGCATTTGGTCATTATCTGCCAAACATTAGGGAGGCCATGCAGATGATTGTTACATTCTTCTTGGTCGTTATAGGATGGATTATTTTCCGTTCAGACTCCATGAGTCAAGCCTCTGGATTCTTACAATCCATTTGCACAAATAAGTTCTTCAATCCGACTGCCTTATACGGCTTAAAGGAATTGATATTATGCTTTGCCTTCTTAACTATAGAATGGTGGCAGAGAGACAAACCCTTTGTTCTCCTCATGCAAGGAATAAAATCGCAGTTCGTCAAATGGGCAATTTGCATTGGTATTGCAGTTTTCTCCTACTTCTATATGGCAGACAGCATCAGTAAGTTTATATATTTCCAATTCTAACGAATACGCTCCATGACTAGGTTCCTCAAGAATGCGTTATTGTTTATTTCGATAGTACTGCTACTCATCTCCGCAGTAGTATATCCGATATCACTAAAGTTTGAACGAAGGGCATATCAATGTAAAAGCACTGCTCCTTATTCCAGAATCAATATGATTTATAAGACCAAGGGTAACAATGCCAAATTGATCATTATGGGCAACTCACGTGCTTCTGCCTACAATGATTCCATTCTCAGCCATATGTTAGGGATGAAATGTTTCAACATTGGCTTTGCCGGTTACCCTTTCATTTATCAATATCATATCATGTACGAGACATACATAGCCCATAATTCTCGTCCTGACTATATCATACAAGAGATCGGGCCATGGGCGTTCTTTGACTATGTAATGCCTAGATACAGTATTGACATGTGCCCCTATATAGAACGTGAGAATTTCAGCTTTCTGAAAGAGATAACTCCTGAGTTGTCATATTCAGACAACTTCAGGCTTGTAAGATATGCGGGGAAATTGACAAAGGTGATTGACGAGATTGATAATCTGGATGAAAGCCAAGGTAATGCCTCCTCATCAGGTGATGTAGGATTTCACAAGAATGCATTAATTGGAGGTAAACAGAAGTTTGAATGTACACCAGAAAACATTTCTTTGTTCAAGCAATTCATTGACGACTGTTCCGCAAATAATATTAAGTTGATGTTAATATGCTCCCCCATTATGTCTGAAGTGGCTTCGACCTACTTTGACATGGATGGTTTTTGGAATCTGATAGACAGCATTACGAAAGGCCACGACCTTACAATTTTGAATTATCAAGATCTGTTTGAGAATGACACTACTTATTTTAAGGATGATATCCATTTGAATACAAAGGGTAATGATCTGTTTTCAAAGAGAGTTGGTAATGACCTCAACAAGATTCTGAAATAGTCTGGGCATTATATAAACTAAAAAGAGGAAAGACCTTTATGATCTTTCCTCTTTTAGTTCATGAATAGTGGTTAATTGGATGACCACTCATGCGTGTTGGCGGGAATAACCATTGTATACTGTCCACCATTCCTGAAGGTATCGTTTGTGCTAAAATCATTACAGGTATAACAACTTCCATTTATATAGTAACCATTGTTGGACTGGAACTGTGCACGCTGTGCCTGACTAGCGAAATGCATGCCAACAGCTACAGAAGGAGTCTGTTGATCGTTCTTTTCAAATGTTATAGTGTAAGTCTGTCTGCCACCGGCAGGGATAGTGAGACTGGCACCAGAGCAGGTACCCTTAATTCTGAAGTAACCTGTATAGCCACTATACGTTCCATAGGTTATGAAACAAACTCTACCATCAAACGTCTTAGCACTGCCTGAGTTGTTCACCATAGTTACAGTAGTGGTAACACTTCCTGCTGTTGGGGTCGGATTAACAGGAGTAACCGTTGAACTTGATGACCACTCATGCGTATTGGCGGGAATAACCATCGTGTACTGTCCACCATTCCTGAAGGTATCGTTTGTGCTAAAATCATTACAGGTATAACAACTTCCATTTATATAGTAACCATTGTTGGACTGGAACTGTGCACGCTGTGCCTGACTAGCGAAATGCATGCCAACAGCTACAGAAGGAGTCTGTTGATCGTTCTTTTCAAATGTTATAGTGTAAGTCTGTCTGCCACCGGCAGGGATAGTGAGACTGGCACCAGAGCAGGTACCCTTAATTCTGAAGTAACCTGTATAGCCACTATACGTTCCATAGGTTATGAAACAAACTCTACCATCAAACGTCTTAGCACTTCCTGAGTTGTTCACCATAGTTACAGTTGTGGTAACACTGCCTGTAGTCGGTTGAGTCGGAGTAGCTGTTGAACTTGATGACCACTCATGCGTATTGGCGGGAATAACCATTGTATACTGTCCACCATTCCTGAAGGTATCGTTTGTGCTAAAATCATTACAGGTATAACAACTTCCATTTATATAGTAACCATTGTTGGACTGGAACTGTGCACGCTGTGCCTGACTAGCGAAATGCATGCCAACAGCTACAGAAGGAGTCTGTTGATCGTTCTTTTCAAATGTTATAGTGTAAGTCTGTCTGCCACCGGCAGGGATAGTGAGACTGGCACCAGAGCAGGTACCCTTAATTCTGAAGTAACCTGTATAGCCACTATACGTTCCATAGGTTATGAAACAAACTCTACCATCAAACGTCTTAGCACTGCCTGAGTTGTTCACCATAGTTACAGTTGTGGTGACGCTGCCCGTTGTCGGTTGAGTCGGAGTCGGATCAACTGGAGTAGGATCAACAGTACTTCCTGATCCAGGTATGGTCATTGTATATTGCCCTCCTTGCGAAAACGTAGTACTCGTACTAATATTTGTACATGCGGTGAAAACATTGTTTACATAATATCCATTATTTGCGCCATACGATGACGATGCAATCTGTGCTGCACTAGCAAAAGGCATGCCCAAAGCAACGGTGGGAGTCTGACTATTGTCCTTTGCAAATGTTACAGTGTAAGTCTGACGGCCACTAGCCGGAATCGTCAAACTGGCACCAGAGCAAGTTCCTCTTACAGTGAAATAACCAGTATAGCCACTATACGTTCCATAGGTCAAGAAACATACCTTACCATCGAATGTCACAGCTGCTCCCGAGTTGTTCACCATAGTTACAGTTGTGGTGACGCTGCCCGTTGTCGGTTGAGTCGGAGTCGGATCAACTGGAGTAGGATCAACAGTACTTCCTGATCCAGGTATGGTCATTGTATATTGCCCTCCTTGCGCAAACGTGGTACTCGTACTAATATTTGTACATGCGGTAAAAGTATTGTTTATATATAAACCATTGTTTGAGCTATATCCCACAAGTTGTCCTTGACTAGCAAAAGGCATGCCTAAAGCGACAGTAGGAGTCTGATTGTCGTCCTTTGCAAATGTTACAGTGTAAGTCTGACGGCCACTAGCCGGAATCGTCAAACTGGCACCAGAGCAAGTTCCTACCACAGTGAAATGGCCGGTATAATTAATTGCGGGATAGCTACCATATGTGATAAAGCAAATCTTACCATCGAACGTCTTAGCAGTTCCCGAGTTGTTCACAATGGTTACAGAAGCTGTGACATTATCAGTTGTCGGTTGGGGATTAACAGGAGCAGGATCAGAAGAACTATTTGAACCGATACTTATTTCATAGTTATTTCCTGCCTCAAACTTAATAGAAGGATCCATCTTTCCAGGAACTATTGTGGTTGAATTCCAACCATTCTCTGGAGTATCATATAAAATGACATTGCTTGATAGGCCCTCCAATTCAGAATCATTAGCAAAGGTCTGTCCTATTAAATTTTTACTGTTGGGTATCAATACGTTTTTGAATTCTACAAAATCATTACTATTGATAGAGATAACAGATCCTGGAGCACCCAACCATGCAGCGTCAGTACTTTTGCTGCTTAGAACGAACTTGACTCGTGGACTTAATGAAATGGCTGCAGAAGTATTGTTTTTTATTTTAATATTCACAGACGTCATATTAATATAACGAACGATGTCAACCGCGTTCACTTTGTTATCTCCATTTTGATCTACGTCGCTTTGGTAAGAGCCCCTCATGATGGCAGAGGCAATACCGTCAGTATTGCTGACGATCGATTTTCCTGTATAACCATTTAATGCCCCCCCTGACTGTGCAGTTACACTGACACAGATCATCATCAACAATACGGTCAGTGTGATTGATAATTTTGTCTTCATTCTTTTTTATAAATTTAAATTTGGACGCAAAGGTACAAAGAATATTCGATTTTCCGTCAATTTATAACACTTTTTTTAAAAAAACCATCAAAATTAATCTCCCCCCCCCGGATTATTCGTTCTCTGGGGACATATTCCTTACTCAATATATCCCGCTCCGGATGATAATAATCAGTCTTTAAACCACCAAGATGAAATAGTAATTGGCAAACATTATCTATCATAAATGGTTTGTTGACGGATTCCTGGATATTGTTTACCACATCCGGATAGTTGCTCTTGAATCTATCAGAGCACCAGATGACAAATGGTATCTCATATTGATACTTGAGATATAAGCTATCAACCTTATCTGTATAACTCCGTCCCATACGGTCACGGTAATCAAAAACCTCTTCGCCATGGTCTGACAAGAAAACAAGGACTGCATTCCAATCAGCAAACGACTTCATCATTTCAGCCAATACATAATCACCGTATAGTATTGCATTATCATAGTCGGCAATATACTGCAACTTCTTCCGGTTTATATAAGAATGATTATTATGAATATCTTTATAAGTGAAACGCTTATGTTCTTCAGTCTGTGGAAAACGCATAGTAAATACCATATGCTGACCACTTAAATGGAATAAGAACAAATTGTTTGGGCTTTTTAAGCTATCAATACAAGACTCCTTAAAATCATCAAACAGTTGTCCATCATACTCTGATGGCTTAGAATTCGTCTTCTCATAGATAGAATCAGAAAACTTCTGATGGTACAAATAGCTGTTTAGTGCATATTCGTAGACAGTACCATCTGTCGTTTCATGTTGATTACTCCAGAAATACACATTATAGCCTGCTTTTTTGAACAAAACTGGGAAATAGGGACAGTTAAACCATTTCTCCGATTCGCCCAGACTGTTACAACTCATCATGTTTTTTACCGACATACTAGTGTAATTATATGGAGTAATCACATCTGTAAATGCATACAAATTACCTTTCTCTTTCTGTAATTGAAGGTTCGGTGTGGTAACAAGCGGATAGCCATATAAACTAGCATGAGACTTAATAAACGACTCACCTATGACAAAAATCACATTTAATGAGTCGCCTTTTTCATAGGTAGCCATGGCCTTTCCAGCATTCAGTGAGACATCTATGGCTCTTTCGATAACACTTGATTGCTTGGATTCTATGCATAAAGAGCAAAACAATCTTGTGTATATATCGCTTGCAGGATATTCTAACGCATCTTCATCATCTGGTTTGTTGAAATTGAAATAATCAGAATAATGGCTCCAACGAATAATTCCAGCAAACAGCAGGAATATTATCAATATTGACGCATAAATACTCCTAAACCGTTTTATTCTTTCTAAACAATATTTTCGATACCCTAATTCAACCAAAAATATTAAAGCAATATATATAGCAACTTTAATATAGACTTTTATACTTGCTGCAGTAAGAAAGTATACACTCATGAACTCCCCAGCTTCTCGTTCGTTTGTCTCTACCAAAAGTGTAATCAATGTAGGACCTATCCTCATCTCAAAATTAGCAGCTAAAAAACAAGATATGGCATATATGGACAATAATAATATATACCATAGCCAACGGACCCATGTTCTATTAAAGATGCATATTATTGCAGCTATAAAATAGGAATATAAAAACCAAATTGAAAACACTGACAGATAGTCCCATACACTGTCATAATCATTGTCTTGGAAAAACTCCATCAAATTGGCTTTTATGAAAATGAAAAAAACCAATATAATCGGCAACTCCTGTATGACAGGTTGTACTATCTTAGAACTTAGCAAACGGAAAGACATATCTTTATTCCATTTTTCGCTATTTTGTGAATGCCATTAGCTTATAGACTATATTCTGCATTTAAATATCGAGTTTATCAGATGGATTCCCATCTATTATTTCTTTAAATATCTTTGAGAACTTGGGTGCACCTGACTCCGAAAGATGGCTAGCATCATGGAAATCCTCTGGAAGGAAACGCTCATCACGCATAAAGCTATAATATTCAACAGTAGGAAACTCTTTCTGGATTCTCTTCACAAAATCACGCATTTCCCTCTCAGCTGCAGGGTTCAGATCCTCCTGATAAGTCTTATACATGGGGAGCGATGTCAAAATCAATCTGACGCCATTATCTGCACAAATTTTTCCTGCAGTATGGTAAATTTCAAATATCTGTTGATATTTGCTAGAGTCTATAGGAAGAGACATATCATAAATAGATGGAAGGTCCCAATACTCCCATTTATCTATTTTGTTCGCATCTAGCAGTTGCACAAATCCTAAAGAGTCTGTTTCAATCTGTTGTGCATATGTCATATGAATACGTTCCTTGTAATTAAGTTCTGAATTCAGAATCTCTGACCAATACCAAAAAGGGTCAATGTGAATGTTCATATACTTATAATACATACACTTAAAGGTAGACTGAAAACCGCCATGTTTCTTAAGGTCACGTGGATTTTTCTTACCTCTTCCCATAGCAAAATCCCTATACTCCAAAGGCATTACCAGAACCTTCAAGTTTTTCATCTGGGGAACGAACTGCTTAATCAGATCTGCATCATACACCTCTTCACGACCAGAGATGGCGGCATTGAAGGTATGTTCACCAAGCAGTTTGGGATTTAAATCATCCTCAATATGACAACTTCCCAAGAGTAGGACCTGAATTTCATTCTTATGATTTTTAATATAATTATACTTATATGAATAGCGATTGGGAACATTTAGTAAATACAATTCTACCAGGAACATAGCAGCAACGCACAAAACTGCAAAACCCAATATATTCAACAAAAACTTTCTCATCTCTTTCATCAGAACTGAAAATATAAAAAGTCTTGACTTTCACCTGTAAAAGTAAAAAGGAAGATTAGTACGAAAATTAGGAAGTACAACCCCCATCGAACAACACGATAACTAAAGAATCTGTTGGTTGGGAGCTGCAAAGGATGTTCAACCTGACGTGTTGTCCACTCCAAAATCAACAAAACGACAATAAATAAATAGACCCAGATATTACTGAATATCATCGTACCAACAGGCCCAAGATGAATACCATTTTGCAGCGTAATAATTGCTGCCAAATATTGCCATGCATCAGCTAACGTCGGGGCCCGGAAGATAGTTATTCCCAATGTAAATAAGCAGAAAGTAAGCACCATTCCTAGAAAATCGATGAATTTCGGGAACCCATATTTACCAGGAATCAATTTAGTCGTTTTGTTAGATATACCCATAAGGACTAATGGTATGAACAAAAGGCCATGATAAAGACCAAACACACCATAAGTCCACCTTGCACCATGCCACAAGCCTATAATTATCATATTTATAATGATGGCTAAGATGGCCCCCCAATTTCCTATACGTCGGAACGCAAAGTTAAGCGGCAGATATACATAGTCGGTAATCCAAGATGTGAGAGACATGTGCCAACGACGCCAGAACTCTGCCATATTCCTTCCTATGAAAGGATGATCAAAGTTCTTTGTGACACGGAATCCCATCAACTTACCAACACCTATTGCCAAATTAGAATAGCCACTAAAATCAGCATACATCTGAATGGTATACAACATAGCTACCACGACAAGCGCTGTTGCACTTTGAGAAGTATAATCTTCCCAGACACTGTCAACAACTGTTCCGACATTGTCCGCAATACACATCTTGGTAAACATTCCCCAAAGAATCTGCCTACAACCATCGACTGCCATAGGATAATTGAAATCGTGGCTACGACGAAGCTGCTGAAGGAAATTGTTTGGACGATCTATAGGTCCTGACATAATGGTGGGGAAGAAAGCTACATAGGCAGCAAACTCTATCAAGTCTTTACTTGGCTCCAAACGCTCACGATGGATCTCTACAACATAACTTATCAACTTGAAAGTGAAGAAACTAACCCCAACAGGAAGAAGAATGTGTAACGTTCCCCATGACACTTGGAAGCCCATAGAACGGAGCAAGTCTGCAAAGGAATCTACGAAGAAGCCCAAATACTTAAAATACAGGAGTATACCTACACCAAGGCAGGTACTAAAAGTTGTAACCCCCGACGCCAAGCCCCACTCTTCTCTTTCAACAAGACGCTTTACCCATGCTCCTAACAGATAGAAAACTATAGTTGAACCTATTAATAGCGGAATAGTCCGAATGTCAGCATAGGCATAAAAGAAATAACTAGAACACAGAATCCATAGATTCTGCCTTTGAGCCTTCTGACGAACAAACGGTGAATAGTAGATTAAAAATACTACTATGAAAAATAGCAAAAAGCTATATGAGTTGATGAGCATTACTTATATTTTTTTCATAATTGTATCAACCATCTCGCCAACATTATCCCATTTCATCACTTCACGTGAATTAAATTTTAGTTTGAATGTCTTCTCAATGGCAACAATCATCTGAATATGGCTGAGCGAATCCCATTCTTCAATATCATCCGCACGTGTAGTTTCACCTACTTCAATCTCATCATTGTCAAGCACATTCCTAAAAATTTCATTCAATTTTTCAAAAATTTCTTTCCTTTCCATATTGTTTATGCTATTTAAAAATTACAACGTATACCCTCCATCCACTTGAACTATCTGTCCAGTCATATAAGATGCTTTCTCGGAAGCAAGAAAATCAATAACATCAGCCACTTCTTTAATTGTAGAAGGTCTTTTTAATGCCACACGTTTTAAGATTTTTTTCTGAACTTCCGGTTTAAGGTCTTTGTACATGTCCGTTTCTACAACACTACACGCCACAGCATTTACACGCACACCAAATGGAGCCAATTCTAGAGCAAGACTCTTTGTAAACATATTTAGGGCAGCTTTACTGGCATCGTACGCTGCACCACCTGGTTGCGCTGTCAAACCTGCTACAGAGGTAATGTTCAGAATAACCCCAGACTGTTGTCCAATCATCAAGCGTCCAATCTCCTTTGATAAGAAAAAAGGAGCATAATAATTAACTTTGAACGATCTTTCAACATCTTCATAATCCAAATAAAAAACAGGTCTACTGATATTGATGCCTGCATTGTTAATGAGAACATCAATGGCGCAATCCATTTCAGAGACCTTTGTTACGGCAGTAGTCAAGGACTCTTTATCGCTTAAGTCAGCAAATACTGGTGTCAAGGGAACCTGATACATTTCAGATAATCTAGTGAGTTCTTGTTGAAACTCCTCACTAGCTTTTCTCACAATAGCAATGACATGCCATCCTTGAGAGGCGAAATATTCCATCAGTCCCTTCCCAATTCCTCTGTTACACCCAGTAATCACAACTGTTTTCATAGTGACATTATTTTCCGTTTTATATCTTCTGCTATCATTTCTGGCGTTAACCGATGTTGGAGCATCAGATAATCATAATCACCTGCTTTAGAAAAAGTATCGTGAACACCCAATTTAAGGAGAGGCGGAAAACCTTTCATCGTAGAAATATAATCTGCGATAGCACTACCAAGACCTCCTATCACATTATGCTCTTCGACAGAGACAAACAACTTGCAGTTTTTTGACAATTCTACCGTATCCTTATCAAAAGGTTTAAGTGTATGAACGTCCACGACCTTTGCCTCAATTCCTGATTCTTTTAGAATGTCGGCAGCCAGCAAAGAATGCCCTACACATGCACCTGTAGCAAATATGCACACATCAGAGCCTTCTCGCAACACAATATTTTTCCCTATTTCGAAATCACATCTTTCATGATAAACAACTGGTATCTGAGAACCTCCTGTTAGACGAATATATACGGATCCTTTACATCTCAAAGATTCCTGGAATGCCATAACGGCTTCTCCCGCATCTGCTGGTGACAACACCGTCATACCAGGAATGCTCCTAAGGATTGCCAAATCCTCTATACAGTAATGTGTATTCCCAAAATACTGAAGATAAAATCCTGCATTTAAACCTATTAGAACGACCTTGTTCTGCATATACCCCAGATACTGCCTTACCATCTCAAAAGCTCTCATGGATATAAAAGCAGCTTGGGCAACTGCAACAGGAACATATCCTTCAGAAGCCATACCAGCAGCAATGCCTATAAGATTCTGTTCTGCAATTCCTATTTCAGTAAAATGTTCCGGATATTGACAGATTAACCTATCGAGACTCGCAGCAACAGACATATCGGCAGAAAGAACATTCACCTTAGGGTTGTTCTCAATTTGATCGGGCAAATACATCCCAAATAATGCAGTTGACTGAGCCTGCCCAACGTATGGCTCCAAATTATAATCTATCATCGCCAGCCTCCTCTCCTAATTCCTTAAGCGCTTTCAGATAACGCTGTTCATTCAGGCTTCCATGGTGCCACTTAACTTTATTCTCAATAAAAGAGACACCTTTACCTTTTACCGTTTCCGCTATAATCGCTCTAGGGGAACTCTCAGTCCTTTTTGCTAATGCCTCATATAAATCCTGTACAGAATGACCATCAACGATATCTACATCAAAGCCAAAAGAGATAAACTTTTCCTCCAAAGGCGATGTATTCATCACATCCTCTATAAACCCATCTGCCTGAAGATGGTTATGGTCAACAATTACCGTCAAATTATCCAAATGGTAATGCGCTGCAAACATCAAAGATTCCCATGTGATTCCCTCGTTTAGCTCACCATCACCAACAATTACATAAATGCGATTCTTCAGTTCTTTCTTTCTGCAGGCGTAGGCTACACCTACTGCATATGACAGACCCAATCCAAGACTGCCGCCAGAGAACTCTAAACCTTTTTGAAGATCTTTCTTGGAATGAGCAACAATATCACTACCATTTTGTTCAAACTTCTCTAGCATTTCTTTAGAAAGAAAACCTCGTTCAAATAAGGCACAATAAAGAGCTAAGGCTGCATGTCCCTTACTCAAGATCAGCCTGTCTCTATTTTCTAAATCCTCTAAATCATAAGTGATAAAAAACGAGTACAAGGTCGCTAATATCTCTGCCAAAGACAAGCTGCCACCAAAATGAGCACCTTTCTTCTCAGCCAAATAGCCAATACGAATAATATCTTTCCGAATACTATTGGCCAATTGTCTTATTTTCAGAACTTGTTCCTCCTTCATATTAATCCTATTTGTACATGTCCCCTAGCCACTAATTCTGGCTTACCATCTACAATCCGGTTAAATCTCAATTTATAGTCAACTATGTTAACTACCTCCGACACACTATCAACACTTGCGTCAAGCACGATTTCATCATTAAGGAAAACGGGTTTACGATAATTGATATCCTGCAACTGGATCATCACCTCATTAGTAGGGAGAAGCATACCAACAAAATGAGAAACAAAAGCATTTAAGATATTCCCATACATAACCACAGATTTATAACCTTTCGACTTTGCATACTCCTCATCTGTGTGCAAAGGATTATAATCTTTACTACAAAGTTGAAAATAATTATACACCTCAGGAGTTACCTGATAAGTGTGGGTTAAGTGGGCAGTTTTTTCTGCAAGTTCGGCAATTGTCATACTTATATCCCCTATGTCACTGTTATAACAGGGTGCAAAGGTACAACTAATTTTTTGAATTATTGTAATCAATAACAAAAAAGTTATTATTTATACAAAAAAAAATGATTCTGTAAATACAAATATGACTTACAATACTATTAAAGGCGACTTTAACGAGTCGCCTTTATATAGTTGCTAGAATATTGTCATTACAGCAAGTTCATCGTGTCGGTGGCAATCATCAGTTCCTCGTCAGTAGGAATGACAACAACCTTCACTTTCGAGTCGTCAGCGGAAATGATGACCTCCTCGCCACGAGTTTTGTTCTTCTCTTCGTCGAACTTAATGCCCAGGAACTCCATGTTCTTGCAGACCTCAGAGCGCATAGAGACTTGATTCTCACCAACACCAGCTGTGAAGACCACCACATCGAGACCACCCATCGCTGCAGCATAGGCACCAATGTACTTCTTGATACGATAGAAATACATATCCTGAGCCAGTTTAGCACGAGGGTCGCCGGCCTTGGCAGCACTCTCCACGTCACGCATGTCGCTGGAGCCACCTGTCAAGCCTGCTACTCCACTCTTCTTGTTGAGCAAGTTCGACATGCCATCAGCATCAAGGCCGAGTTTCTTCTCGATGAATGTCACAGCACCACCGTCGATATCACCGGCACGGGTACCCATGACAAGACCTTCCAACGGAGTAAGACCCATAGATGTGTCTATACATTTACCATCGACCACAGCAGCGATAGAGCCACCATTACCAACGTGACAGGTCACCATCTTTGTACCCTCGGCAGGAATACCAAGGAACTCACAGGCACGCTGCGACACATAACGGTGACTGGTACCGTGGAAGCCATATCGACGTATACCGTACTTCTCATATAACTCATAGGGAATGGCATACATATATGCCTTCGGAGGCATCGTCTGGTGGAAGGCGGTATCAAAGACACCTACCTGCGGCAGACCAGGCATCAGTTCCTTCACGGCATTCACACCCTTCAGGTTTGCTGGGTTGTGAAGCGGAGCCAAGTCGCTGCACTTCTCAAACTCCTTCAGCACCTCGTCAGTCAGAAGTACCGACTTATTGAACTTCTCACCTCCGTGCACCATACGATGACCCACGGCATCAATCTCGTCAAGGCTCTTAATGACACCAATCTCAGGATCCGTCAGCAACGAGAAGATGAACTTCACACCTTCTGTATGCTCGGGAATATCGTGCATAATTTCCTTCTTCTCTCCATTGGCAAGCTTCACCTTCACGAAAGACCCTTCAAGGCCCACACGTTCAGCACCACCACTGGTCATCACAGACTTGTCATCCATGTTATACAACGCATACTTGATAGACGACGAGCCACAATTCAATACTAATATCTTCATACCACTATTCGTTTTTTACTTTTCACTTCTTAGCATCCATAGCCTGACAAGCCGTAATGGCTATCATATAATAGATATCGTCTATTGAGCAACCACGAGAGAGGTCATTCACTGGACGCGCAATACCCTGGAGCACAGGTCCGATGGCGATGGCATCACCAAGACGCTGAACCATCTTATAGCCAATATTTCCCACTTCGAGGTTGGGGAACACAAGCACATTAGCCTTACCTGCGATATCAGAGCCCGGAGCCTTCTTAGCACCGACAGAAGGAACGAGTGCGGCATCAGCCTGCAGCTCACCGTCAATCTTCAGGGTCGGATCGAGTTCCTTAGCCAGACGCGTAGCCTCAATCACCTTGTCGCACACTTCGTGCTTGGCAGAACCCTTCGTAGAGAAGCTCAGCATAGCTACGCGAGGATCCTCGAAACCAGCCACAGCCTTGGCCATCTGGGCTGTACAAACGGCAATCTGTGAGAGCTGGGCAGCATCAGGCATTGGGGTCACAGCGACATCAGCCACCACGAGCACACCATTCTCACCATACTGCTTCTGCTTCGAAATCAGCAACAGGCCACCACTTACACAAGTGATGCCAGGCTGGCACTTGATGATCTGCAGGGCAGGACGCAGGGTCTCGCCTGTCGTGGAGAGGGCTCCTGAGATCTGGCCGTCAGCACCCTCGGTCTTGATAATCATACAACCCAGGTACAGGGGGTTCTTGATCAACTTACGAGCCTCCTCGATGGTCATACCCTTCGACTTGCGGATCTCTGCCAGTTTCTCAGCCAGTTCCTCACTCTTCTCATAGTTCTCCGGATCAATCAGAGTAGCCTTGCCAACATGAGTGAGACCTTTCTCCTTGGCCAGAGCCTCCACCTTAGCGGGGTTGCCAATCAGGACGATGTCTGCGATGTCATCAGCCAATGCCTTGTCGGCTGCACAGAGTGTACGCTCCTCTTCTGCTTCGGGGAGCACGATGCGCTGCTTGTTACTCTTAGCACGCGCCACAATTTGAGCTAATAAATCCATAATTTGCCAATATTAAATGTTTCAGTTTGTCTTGTAGTCTGCAAAGTTAATAAAAAAATTCCGAATACCGCACTATATCAGTCAGTTTTTTCAGAAATTTAAATGAAAACCTTTACGTTTTAAAGTTCTTGTGTGAGAATACTCTCAAGTTCCTCTGCAGAGAGATGCAGATGGAACATACCGTCAACAGCCACAGAGATGCCACCAGTTTCTTCAGACACCACTACTGACACTGCATCACTCTCTTGTGACACACCCATTGCAGCCCTATGCCGTAGTCCTAACTCCTTGGGAATATCAAGACTATGGCTGACCGGCAAGATACAGCCTGCAGCCTTGATTCGTTTTTTAGAAATGACAACAGCTCCGTCGTGCAGAGGCGAGTTCTTGAAAAAGATATTCTCAATCAACCTCTGGTTAATATTCGCATCAATCTGGTCACCGGTAATGATGATGTCGTCAAGTGGCATTGACCTCTCAAACACAATCAGCGCCCCCACTTTCGCCTTGCTCATATTCATCGATGCCATCACTATAGGCATGATTGTCTCTTTAACGATCTTCTTTGATTGATCCTTGTCCTTGGAAGAGGTGAAGAATCGTGTCAGTGCCTTCATGCGCCGATGGGCTCCCAGATTATACAGGAACTTCCTGATGTCGTCTTGAAACAGCACAATCAGTGCTATGACACCCACGCTGACCAACTTGTCGAGGATGGAACCAAGCAGTCGCATCTGCAGCACTTGTGACACGAAAAGCCACGTGACAACGAACACCATAATGCCTATGAACACGTTCAGCGAACGCGATTCACGCATCAAGCGGTAGATGTAATAAAGTATCAGAGCGACAAGCAGTATGTCGATGACATCTTTGATTCCAAATTCGAATAACACTTTATAATTTATTTACTATTTACCCGATTCATTATCTTGCAACACTCCACAGCCTCCCTTACATCATGGACTCGAAGGATAGAGGCACCCTTCATCAGGGCGATGACATTCAAGGCTGTCGTGCCGTTCAGCGACTCGTTGGGCGTGACGCCAAACAACTTGAAAATCATTGACTTGCGGGACACGCCAACAAGCAACGGCAATTCCATCACCTGCAACTTCTCCAGTTCACCCATCACCTGATAGTTCTGCTCCAGTGTCTTACCAAAGCCGAAGCCAGGATCGAGAATTATGTCCTTTGCACCGAAATCACGCAGTTGCTGCACCTTCTCCGCAAAAGAGAGAAGCATCTCGCGTATGGTCGGCTGCTGCGACATTAATATATAAGGTACACGCAGGTTGGAGACCATCCTGAACATTGCCGTACCACCCTCACTCACATCATTGACGATATCAGCCCCGAACTCCTCAACAGCCATCCTCGCGACATCCGGGCGGAAAGTATCTACTGACACAACACTGTCAGGCAACTCACGCCGTACGATACCAAGTCCGAAGCGCAATCGATCCATCTCCTCCTTTTCCGAAACTTCCCGAAATCCCGGACGGGTGGAACATGCACCTACATCGATGATGGCACCGCCCTCAGTGACTATCTGCCTGACACGTTCGACGATCTCCTGTTCCGTCTGCTTACGGCTTCCGGCGTAGAAAGAATCGGGCGTCACATTCAGGATACCCATCACCAAAGGCTCAGACAAACTGACCAATCGGCCTCTGACATTTATCATTTCACCCATAATCGGCCACAAAGATACAACAAAATTACGATTTACGATTTACGATTTACGAATTTTTTGTATCTTTGCAGCGAAAATTGCAACGTTTATGGATATTAAGCAACTTTATAAGCTCTATCAACAGCATCCGTGCATCACTACTGACAGCCGCAACTGTCCTGAAGGGAGCATCTTCCTCGCCCTGAAAGGTGAGACTTTCGACGGAAACAAGTTCGCACTTCAAGCCCTTGAAAAAGGCTGTGCCTATGCGATAGTTGACGACAAGAGTTTATTTACGACAACTAAGACAACATTAGGCGACAGTTCGTCGCCTGAGGAAAAAGAGTTGTCCAAGTTGTCCGAGTTGTCGTCTAAAATAATAGTCGTTGAGGATTGTCTGCAGACCTTCAAAGACCTGGCTCGTGAGCACCGCCGTCAGTTCGACATACCAGTCATCGGCATCACGGGCACCAACGGCAAGACTACCACAAAGGAACTCATCGCCGCAGTGCTCTCACAAAAGTACAACGTGCTTTATACCCAAGGTAATTTCAATAACGATGTTGGTGTGCCCAAGACGCTGTTCCGCCTGACGAAGGACCACGAGATTGCCGTCATCGAGATGGGAGCCAGCCATCCTGGCGACATCAAAACCCTCGCTGAGACAGCAGAACCCACCTGTGGTCTGATCACTAACGTTGGCCGTGCCCACCTGCAGGGATTCGGTTCCTTCGAGGGCGTCATCAAGACAAAATGCGAACTCTACGATTTCCTCCGCAGTCGTCAGGACAGCCTCATCTTCATCAATGCCGACAATGAGCACTTGATGAACCAAATCGATGACGAAGAGGATATCTGGATCACACCCTACTCCTCGGATCCAAACAACTGGTACAGTTGCATCTCTGGCGAGGTCATCGAGTGTAACCCATTCCTGAAGTTCCGCTGGCGTGAGCCTCTGATGATACTTGAGGAAGAAGGGCGCAGCACGAAATGGCATAAGGTCCAGACCCATCTCATAGGCTCCTATAATATCGACAATCTTCTGGCAGCCATCGCCGTAGGCATCAACTTCGGCGTGGATCGGAAGATGATTTGTGCCGCACTGGAGGAATACGTACCCAGCAACAACCGCTCGCAGATGACCGTCACAGCAAAGAACCACCTCATCGTCGATGCCTATAACGCCAACCCCACCTCCATGCAGGCAGCCCTCGACAACTTCAGCCTTATCGAGGCCGACCACAAGATGGCCATCCTCGGACAAATGGGAGAACTGGGAGAAGAAAGCGACCAGGAGCACCGTCAGCTGGTGAGTTACCTCGAGGCTGCGGGTTATGACAAGGTATGGCTCGTAGGCGACAACTTCCGCGACATCGAATGTCCCTTCCGCAAGTTCCATGACGTTGAGGAGGTGAAGGCCGCCATCTCAGAGCACTGCCCAGAGGGTTTCTACATTCTAATCAAAGGCTCCAACAGCAACAAGCTTTTCCAGCTGCCTGAGTTTCTTTGAAACAATGACTTTGGTTTTGCCTTTCAGGAATGACAGGCTTACGTTTTATTTGATAATCTGTTTCTTACCATTATATATATATACGCCTGCGCGAGAGGGTCTTCCGTTCAGACGGCGACCTTGCAGGTCGTACCAGCTTCCTGATTGGACATTGAACATTGAACGCTGAACATTCTTGATGCCTGTGGCCTCGCTGTTGTCGAGCCATTGGAAGTACTCACCGTAGTTGCCTAAGGTAGTGAGGTAAAGGAAGAACTGTGTTCCCATGTCAATATGGTCGTCATTGGCACTATCGTCTATCCTGTAAAGCGTACCCTCGCCGTCGGGATGGGCATCGCGGAATGAAAGGTAGTTGCCGTATGGCACCACCATGTCGCCTTTCGAGTGTACGAACTGTATGCGGTGCTTGGGCTCCCATCCCGTACAGACGCTGTTGTCTATCAGGGCGCGATGCAGATCCTGATAGGCATTTCCTCTCTCCGTCGGCACAGCATCGAAGTTGGCGGCATCCGTCATGTATTCGTAGAAGCCAGATGTGAAGAGCTTATCGAGGTGAGCCCAGACGCGATTCTCCTTGGGCGACTGGAACAATTCTGCCATCTGCTCCTTGGTGTACTGCCGATCTCCGGCATCTAGTCCCTCCTGCAGCTGCTCGTACCATTTCTCATGGATGTCATTGATAACGTACTCCTTGCTCTCCAGCCATTCCATGATGCCCGTGTCGAGGAACTGCTGCGAGAGGTAGTCCGTCAGCTGATGGTCCTTCATGTCGGGGTGCGTGTCGATCATACCCTTGATGATCATGGGCACCACCATCGGCATGGTGTTCATTCCCTTGCGATGGTCGGTCTGCTGGCCATAGTTGTCGCCATCATCCTCTACATAATTGCGCAGGGTGGCAATCAGGTCGTAAGGACCGTCGCCGCAGAGCGTGCCACGGTAGCGAAACAGCTCGTCAAGCCCCTGCTTTTCCAAATATCGCTGTACGGCCAAGGCCACAGCACCTCCTTGCGAAAAGCCGAAGCCGAACGACCGCCAGTTGTTCTTGAAGGGCAGCGACCGCTTGTCGTTGACATGTTTCTTGTAAAGTTGCAGACCGTAATCCACGGCATCCATCACCTGACGAGCGGTCAGTTCCTGCGCCAGATAAGGATGCGGCACATCACTGGTGGCACCATATCCCTCGAAGTCGGGGGCAATGATGACGGCGTGGCTGATAAAATTCTGAGCAGGATCCAATCCCAGCCCATAATCATCCTTCAACAGAACGGCGAAGAGCGCCCGTTCCTTCAGGTTGAGTTCCGATGAAGGGCATTCATGGTCAGCGGTAATGGTGAAGTGGCTATAGATGTGGAGCGTCTCGATGCTGTCGGTCTCCTTGGGCTCTTCCGGCGACCAGGCAACGAGTGCCGACGAGAGCACTACGTCCTCACCCGCAGCATTCTTCGACGGGTAATTATAGACATAAGTCGTGGCTTGGCCAATGGTGTTTAACGTTTTCAAGCTGTCCGAAACCTCGGCAGCCCATGCGCTGCTAACCAGCAGCACAGCGAAAAGCATAGATACATATTTGTTGTAGTACTTCATCATATAATATTTAGTCTTAGTTATTTCTTTGCCGCTAAAATACGGTATACAATGATTCTTCATTAATACGTTGCAAAGATACAACAATTCCTGATTTTTCCAAATAATTCTATAAAAAACTTCATAGAAGATGGATGGTTCTTCCAAAAAATGACGAGAAGTTTAGGTGGTCTGCGTTTTTATTCGTACCTTTGTCACCCGAAACCGTTAAAACGAGGCATGTTGAAGAAAAGACCATCAGCTGTATGGATTTGCTTGCTCCTTTGTCTGCTGGCAATGGGCTGCAGGGATACGAAGATTCGTATGGAGTTGGATGAAGGCAACGCCGTTTACTATTGGCGCACAGACCTGAGGCTCGACTCCACGGAACGGACATTCCTCCGTATATATAATATAAATAAGGTGTACTGCCGATATTTCGATGTGGTGATGGATGAGAACGGGGAGCCCATGCCCAACGCCACCATCACCTTCTCCGACACCCTGCCTGCCACCGTGGAGATCGTCCCAACAGTGTACATCACCATCGAATGCCTGCAAAAGCCACATCAAGGTTTGGCCGCCAAGCTGGTAAAGCGCATCAAGCAGATGAACGAGACCAATGACATCAGTGGCGTCAGGGAGATACAGATTGACCACGACTATACCGCCCGCAACATGAAAGTCTACTATCAGTTCCTGAACGAAGTGAAGCAGGCTTGGGGCGGTACGCTGTCAACGACCATCCGTCTGCATCAGCTCTCGATGGAGGCACCACCCGTAGACTACGGTGCACTGATGCTCTACAACACAGGCAATCCCCAGAAATGGACGGAACGTAATCCCATTCTCGACCATCGCGATGTGGCCCCCTATCTGCGCCACTTAGAAGACTTCCCCCTCCCTCTGGCAGCCGCCTACCCCGTGTTCAGCTGGCTGCGCATCATCGGCAACGTAGAGATAGAACACACGGTGGAAGCCTCAGAGATCCTGCAAGTGAAGCACATGGTGGAGCAGGAACGGCAGAACCTGAGCCGCTCCATCATTACCTATCATTTGGATAAAGATAATATTAACAGATATAAACCAGAAACCTATGAAGAGATTTATCATCACTAATTTACTGGCAGCAATGGTTCTCCCCATGCTGGCCTGCGCTGGAGGATGGACTACGAACTTCTATCTGTACCGTATTTACGATAGTCAAGAGTTCAGCAATCGGGTCCAGAAGATTAGCAACGACAACTGGAAAGCCTACCTCGGCAAGTCACCAGACGACTGGTACTGGTTCGATGCCGACGAGGTAATCAAGTTCGCCCAAGACAAAGGCGACGCGCTGATGGTGAGCTACGTACAGAACCTTCAGAAGTATCTCGACTGTGCCCGTAGCGTCAGCGATGAGAGATGGGAATATCCGACGAAGGAGGAACTCGCCGACCGCAACAAGTCGCTGCAGGGTATCCGCACCTATGCCCTCAGCAAGATCAAGTCGCGCCTCCGTTCCCAGCATGCCCTGCTCTACATGCGCTGCAACATGCTCCTCGGCAAGCATCAGGAGAATGTCACCTTCTGGGAGGAGACCGCCAACCAGTATATCGAGACTGTCTACAAGGACATGATGATGAACATCTACGCTGGAGCCCTCTACAAGACAGGCCGTGGCGCTGAGGCAGGAGAACTCTTTGCAGAGATGGGCGACTACAACAGTCTCATGACGCAATACTACAAGAAGCGTTCCTTCGCTGCCATCCGTCAGGAATACCTCAACAATCCCAATGCGAAGGTGTTGCCCTTCTTGCTTCAGGACTTCGTGAACAATGCCCAGGAGGCCGCCGACGCCACCAGCCCTGATGCCGAGGGTTCTGGGAATGGCAAACTCTTCATCCGCGACATCACTAAAACCGAGGCACTTCAGATGCGCGACTTCTGCGAACAGGTGATGAAGGAAGGCAAGACCACGACCCCCATCATGTGGAAGACCGCCAAGGCCTGGCTGGAATTTATGTTCGCCGATAAGCGCCAGGCCGCCAAGGACATCCTTGCCGCCGCCAGCCTCAACGGCACAGAACGTATGAAGAACTGCACCCGTTCGCTGATCCTCTATATCACCGCCGATCAGGCCAAGGACAGCGAGGCCTTCGATAACTACCTCACCGACGAATTGAAGTGGTTGGATGACAACCCCGACTACAACTATGTCAGAGAGCGTGTGCTCTATCAGAAACTCAAGAAGCACTATGCCTCACAGCCCTCCCGTCTGCTCGCCCTCTACAAGGTCTGTGGCAGCTATGAACACTATGCCTATTCAGACACCATGCAGACGGAGCAGTTGCAGAAATACCTCTATTATATCAACACCCCTGCCAAAAACGACCTGGACCGTTATCTCAAGGCCCATGTGAAGCATGAGCCTTACGAGTTAGAAGACCTCATTGCCACCAAATACATGCGCATCTGCCAGTGGGAGAAAGCCATCACCTGGCTAAAGGACATTCCCAAGTCGTTCTACGAGAACAGAGGCTATGTCGTCTATGCTGCCAACCGCAGCTGGCAAGTGGAACCCTGGATAAAGCGTCAGTATCTGAAGCAGAGCGTCGAATACAGCGACACGAAATGGCAGCTCAGGAATAATCCAAAGCTCACCTTCGCTCAAGAGATGCAGAAGATGGAGGGCGAACTGAATGTGCTCAGTGGCCAAGCCGCCTGCCAACGTTATTACGATCTGGCCGTCCGTTATGCTCAGGCCCACTTCCGTGGCGACTGCTGGTGGCTGATGCGCAACGGCAAAAGCATTGACGACACCTTGCGTGAAGGTGAATCCGACCTTGCAAAGATAGCCGTCGGCATGTTACAGAAAGCCAGTCTGAGCCAAGATCCTGCACTGAAAGAGCGCACAATCTTTGCACTCTGCTACGGCAATCTCTACACCACCTGCTGGTATAGGAGCGTTTGGAACAGCGAGACCTATAAATACGATATTGAGCCAGACACAGAGTCGCCACAGTATGCCGCTCTCAACAGACTCGTCGACTTCGAGGCAAGCCGCACACCAGCTTCCTATGTGTCTCGCTGTGATGAGTTCAGCACGTTCAAGAAACTGCGCAACATCTAAGGTCCTGATATCAGGAAAAGCGATAAATTTCCAGTATTTCTGAATTTTTATCGCTTTTCTTGCACGTAATTAAAAAAAACTCCGTACCTTTGCATCCGATTTTCAAAATCGGGATGTAGCGCAGTTGGTAGCGCACTACGTTCGGGACGTAGGGGTCGGGCGTTCGAGTCGCCTCATCCCGACATCAAAAAGCAAGGTGGTCGAGTAATCGGCCACCTTTTCTTTTGGGCGTTCACATGTTTTTGGCGTGTTTTTGGCGTGATAACATTATTTAATGAACTATCGAATCATCATAGTCGTGGGCAGCATTGGAACGAAACCAACTACTGCCCACCAAAGAGAGAATCCTTATAGACTGACTTCCGGAACTACTTGACCATCGAGGAGGTTGATGATGCGCTGGGCGTAACCGGCATCTCGCTCAGAGTGGGTGACCATTACGACGGTAGTACCCTCTTGGTTTAGCTGTGTCAGGAGTTGCATCACTTCGAGGCCGTTTTTAGAGTCGAGGTTACCAGTAGGCTCGTCAGCGAGGATGAGCTTGGGATTCATCACGACGGCACGGGCGATGGCGACGCGTTGCTGCTGACCGCCAGAGAGCTGCTGAGGAAAGTGATGGGCGCGATGACTGATGGCCATGCGGCGCAATACCTCCTCTACCCTTGCCTTGCGCTCCTTCTTGGGCACACCCAAATAGGTAAGAGGCAACTCTACATTCTCCTCCACGTTCAGTTCGTCGATCAGGTTAAAGCTTTGGAATACAAAACCTATTTGTCCTTTGCGAACCTTCGTGCGTTGACTCTCCTTCAACTTACCCACTTCCTCACCATCGAGGTAATAGGTGCCGCTGGTAGGATTGTCGAGCAAGCCTAATATATTCAACAAGGTCGATTTGCCACAGCCCGAAGGCCCCATGATGGCCACAAACTCACCTTTCTTTACTTCGAGCGATACGCCGCCCAATGCTACGGTCTCCACCTCCTCTGTGCGAAAGACCTTCTGAATGTTTTCTAACTTAATCATAATGCTCTATTTTTATGTTGTATTATTCTGTTTTGATACTCTCTACGGGATTGGTGCGGACGGCCTTGATAATCTGGAAGTTGACGGAGAGGACGGCCACAAGGAGGGCGAAGGCACAGGTCACAACGAAGATCCAAGGAGAGAGTGAGATACGATAGCTGAAGTTCGTAAGCCAGTCGTTCATAATGTACCATGAGAGGGGAATCGCAATGACGAACGAGACCAACAGCGGAGCACAGAACGTGCGGAGCATCAGCATCATCACCTCCCGAGACGAGCTACCCATGATCTTCCGGATGCCTATCTCCTTTTGACGCTGGCGGATAAAGAAGAGTGACATGCCGATGAAGCCCATCACGGAAATAACGATAGCCACGAAGGTGAAGAGGGTAATAATATTCAGCGTGTTCTGATAATTCGAAAAGGTTTCGGCAATGTTCTCTTCCAGCGACTGGACATACCACTCCATATCAGCCTCTGGTACGCCTTGTTCCTTAAGCATGGCGATGAAGGTTGCCTTGTCTTGCGTGTCACCATTTGTCTTGACCAAGTACGAAGGATAATCGAATTTATCCATCAGGCGAATGGCGAAAGGCTCTACGCCTTGCAGCACGTTCGTACGATGGATATCGTAAAGAACACCCGCGATAGGATTCTTCCTCTCTTCGTCCCAGGCAATCTCTCTGGTGCTGTCGGCATATTCCATCTGACGCATGGTTTCCTCCGTCAGATAGTAGCCATCACTGGTTGGTCCATAGTCTTTCTTTTTCTTCAGACCATAAAGGTCGAATGCCGTTTTGTCAAGGTCTAGTAAGAATATGGTAACAATTTTGTCATCGCGCTTAATACTCCGCATGCTACAGCTACCGCTTGCCAAAGAAGTATTCTTGAACATACCTATTTTCTCAACAAAAGGCATTTTCTCCAAGAGATTTCTCACCGTCTGATCTTTTCCGTCAGGAGCATTGATAACGAACAGATTCTCTGTGTTATAGCCCAATGGCGCATGGATAAGGTGGTTCAGTTGTAGCCAGATGACGAGGGCCGAGGTAAGCATCACAATAGAGATGATGTTTTGCAGAATAATGAAAATCTTGCTCAGTACCATTTTAGAACGATAGCGGAAGCTACCCTTCACGATGTCGATAGGCTGGAAACGTGAGATCTGCCACGAAGGCATGATGCCAGAAATGATACCTACCAACAGAATGAAAGCGATACTGACACAAACGGTACCCAGACTGATGTCACCATAGAGATCAATCTTGCCCTTAAACAATTCGACAGCCTCATCCTGAAAACCAAAGGCTAAAGCCAGACCGATAGCAAACGATATGGCAACCATCAGGGTTGATTCGGTAATCAGCTTCAATGAGATGTCGTTTTGACTACTACCAAAAAGTTTTCTGGTAGCCATTTCCTTGGCACGAAAACCTGTGTTGGCAACGGTCAGATTGATGTAGTTGCTGATGGCAAAAAAGAGAATGGCCAATACGGCTGCTAGCAGGATGTGGAGTCGCGACTTATCACCTCTCTGCATGCCCATACCATTGTTCTGTGGCGCAAACATAATGTCCTTGAGTGCAGTAAAAGTCAGGTGCTGATCGTCCCACGTTCCATAGTAATTATTGGACAGATAATCGCCAATGACCGTCTTCTTACTTTCGAGATTTGTACCAGGATGCAACATTAAGAACACCTTGCTGCAGCCATTGGGACCATAAGCCGCCGTATAGTTTTCCAGTTTATAGCCCATCACCTGCGGATAGCGTTCCATGTTGACAATAATTTGGGTTTCATTGGGCAAGACGGTATGATCGAAGTCCTTCGCTATGGCACTAATGGTATAGACCAGCGTACTGTCGTAAGGATCTTCATGTCCAATACGCACATGTCGTTCGCCTGTTATCTGAACAGACTCCCCAAGGGGGTTCTTATCGCCAAACAGGCGCTTGGCCAAACGCTCTGTTATGACGCACTTATCAGGCTTATCAAGTGCAAGACGCCTGTTGCCCTGCGTCAACTCATAGTCGAAGAAGTTGAAGAAAGTGGAGTCAACAAGCATGATGGTGCTCTTGTCATCACCATCTTCTACCACATGATCGCCATGTTTTATCTTTCCACTTTGGCTCATCACGCAGCACGTCTGCTCCACTTCGGGACATATCGCCTTGATATCGTTGGCAGCCTGCGGCCACATAAAGAAACTGTTCTGACTACCCACCAACAAGATGCGGTCAGCCTGCTTATGCTGACTATCGATGGTAAACTGGCGCCAGGTGTAGTCGCCCATCAAGATGATGAACATCAGCGACACCACAAGGCCCACTACATTAATCAATGTGTAGAGCTTGTTGCGCGATAGGAAACGGAAATAACTCTTCATAATCTACTATTCGTTTTTTAAACTGTTGACGGGATTTTCATTGGCCGTACGCCAACTTTGGGTGACGATGGTGGCGAGGGTGATGATACCTACGGCAAAGATGGCTAAGGGGAAGAGCCACCAATAGATAGGCGTACGCTCAGCAAAACTTTGCAGCCATTGGCTACCAATATACCAAGCCAATGGAGCAGCAACGACAAAACTGCCGATAAGCAGCCAGACATAACGACGGCAGAGCATGGAGAGGATTTCGCCAGTAGTACTTCCCATCACCTTGCGGATGCCAATCTCCTTGCGGCGATACTCCGTTTCGAACATCGTCATGCAGAACACGCCGATAAGTGTGATAATCATACAGATGACAGAGAAGACAAGCACCTGACGGATGAAGCGGAACTCCTCCTCATAGGTATCCTCCAACTTCTGGTCAAGGCGAATGACGGTTGGCTCGTGCTTTGCACCTAACTTCATACAGAGATTCTTGATTTTCTGGCAAACCTCCTTTTTTTCTATTCCTGCTGCCACACGGACATTCATCCAGTTCAGTCTGCCGCCCCAGTCCTTGAATTTCTCACCCATGATGATAAAAGCCATTGGAGAGGTATTGTTGTCCATACGGGTAGAGGCAAAGCGGACATTACGGCATACGCCAACGACAGTCAGGTCATTATCGAGCAACGGCTTATCCATTTCCACCCAATCCCATTGCTTACGGGCTGCTTCGTTAATGATATAACAGTCGCCATCGTGCTCATTGAAATCCCTGCCTTCAACAACCTCGATACCCATCGCTTGCAGATAGTGCCAGTCAACGGGCAGGGCGGTGAAGTACACATGATGATTATCATCGCTACGCCCCCAGCCCATATATTGGTCTTGGCTGGCTATTGGGAACAACGAAAAACTTGCATCCTTGACACCTGTCATCTGCATCAGTTCTGAACGTAATGCATCCCTTTTGTCGTAAACTTCATTAATGTTAGCCAACAATAGTTCATCTTTGGCAAAGCCATAGTCGGAATGGAAGATATAATTACTCTGCAAATTGAGGATGCTGATGTAGATGACCATAATGGAGGTGATGACAAATTGCAGACAGAGCAGACCTGTGCGCAGTTGCCGTCCCTTGGGTGAGAGGCCAAACGAACCCTTCAAGACTAAGGCTGGCTGGAATGAAGTCACGTAGAAAGCAGGATAAGTGCCTGCCACAATGCCCACAATGACGGCGACGAATGCCAATGTCAGCAAAAGAAGCGGATGGCTGCTGAGGGCGATGCTGCCCACTGTCATCTCCTTGATAAACGGCCAGACGGAGAGCAGATAGATGACTCCTACTGCCAACAGGAAAGCCGCGAGAGATATGGCCACCGTCTCTGCAACCAGTCCGAAGCGTAGGGCAGACAAACTACTGCCAAGCACACGACGGGTGTTGATGCTCTTGATACGCATCGGACTCTCTGCCAATGTGAAGTTGAGGAAGTTGATGGCTGCAATGACAATCACCAACAGACAAGCCAGTTGTAAGATAAGATCAACGACGGGATTTCCCTTATCATCCATGACATCAACCCCAGAGAACCATGTTTCACTAACGGGACAAAGACGAGCTGGGATGCTAAGTTGTGAGCCGCCTCTTTCCCACTCGTCAAGCGCATCGTGTTCTACACACAGTTGATATAATCTCTGTTTGAGAGCCTGGTTGAAGGCTTCTCCAATTCCTGTCGTATCTGCCTGCTGATGCAGTCTGACATAACAATTGTAGTTGTGGTTGCCTTGGTTGTCCTTGTTCTCATCCTTCATATTCTCATAGACACCGTTGCCAGCAAGCGAGTTCTCAGGGAAGTCCTCGAACACGCCACGTACCACGATACTATCCTTGCCATTCCACATACAACGGCCTGTGACCTGACGACTGCCGAAATAGCGCTCTGCTATCGAAGCCGGAATAATGATGCCCTGCTGGTCATCGTCCGTCCAGGTGAGCACACCATCCACCAATCGGGGGGCCAGCGTCTTCAATGCATTATTGGTTACAGAATAACTGTTAAAGAAGAACTCCGTCTCTCCCTTCATATACAGGTCTTTTGACCATCCTTGTACCAATGCCATACTTTCTATCTGAGGCAGTTTTTCAATTGTCTCTGCTTCTAGGCGGCTTATCAATGACTGCCAACCACCTTTGAAGAAATCTGTCGGCACCTCCACTCGATAAAGCCGCTCATAGTCTGTCAGTCCTTTGTTAAAGGAATGGTTATAAGTCACTTGCGTCAGGAACAGATAGCAGGCAGCGAAGGCTACTGTGAGTCCTATGAAATTGAGCACTGTCGCTGTCTTGAAACGGCGTGACATATAAAGTATATTTCTGAATACGTTCATATTTTGTTTCTTTTCTTATTGACGTTTTATTTTTCTATTCTATGCATTTTCTGTTGCAAACTTTGGAATTTACATTTCAGGCTTTGAAATATGTATTGCAAACTCTGAAACTTATATTGCAGGCTTTGGAATATAAATATTCTTTCTATTTAAAAACTAATACTTCGTTGTCTTTGAATGCTTCGTAGCCGCTAGTAACCACTTTTTCGCCAGGCTCAAGACCTTCTAGTATCTCGTAGTGCTGAGGGTTCTGACGGCCTACGCGAATCTGACGACGATAGGCTTTCTGGCCGCTCTTGTCGAGGACGAAGATCCATTGCCCGCCTGTGGTCTGGAAAAAGGTGCCGCGAGGAATGATGATGGCCTGCTCTGGCTGGCCCAGTTCGAGATCGATGTAATAGGTCTGACCAGAGCGGATGTTCTCAGGGCGCTCGCCCTTGAAGATGAAATCGCAACGGAACTTACCATCGCGCACCTCAGGATACACCTTGCGCACCTGAAGCTGATACTGCTTATCGCCACGCGAAAAAGTGGCTGTAAGACCAGAACGAACGCGATCAATGTAATGCTCATCGATACTGGCTTGCACTTTAAAATCGCTAAGGTCGTTCAGCTGTCCAATCTTCTGCCCAGGCTGGATGCTCTGGCCCAACTCCACATCGAGCAATCCTAACTCGCCGTCGATAGCAGAGCGTACTTCGAGCTTGTCCTTGCGCTGGCGGACCAGCACCACGTTCTTGCGCATGTTCTGCAGATTGTCCTCCATCTGGTCCATCTGTACGCTGCGATAGATGGAGTCCTGTTTCAGACGCTTCGAGACCAGCGAGCGCTTCTTGGCAGAGAGTTGATAATCCTCCTGGGATTGTAGGAAATCCTCCTTACTGATTAACTTCTCTCCATAGAGCCGCTTGTTCTGCTCGAAGGTGCGCTGCTTACGTTGGGTGTCCATATCCAGTTGTACCTGCTCCGTCTGATTGTTCAGACGGTCTTGCTGCATAGCCACTTGCGTGTTCCTTAATAGGTTCTGCTTCTCGGCGAGTTCGGCTTCGGCATTAAGAATCTGAAGGTCGAGGTTACTGTTCGAAAGGCGGACAATGACGTCGCCCTTATGTACCATCGTACCCTCTTCGACCACCTTTTCACGTACGATACCGCCTTCTTCTGGCGATATCTGTACCACCTGGATGGGCAACACCTGTCCGTTGGTACGCACATAGTCCTTAAACTCTGCCTGGCGTACTTCGCTGATGGTCAGCTCGTCCTTGTTTACTTTGAGTGTAGAGGCATGGTTGCCAAACACCAGCCATCCCAGGATGATAAGCACCAAGCAGGCTCCAGCCATATATGGCCAATACTTCAGCAGCCGCTGGCTCTTGGTTTTCTCGATTACTCTGTCCATATCTGTTCTCCTTGATAATACCTTACTAATTGTTCCTTCACCATCGTCATCAGCTGGCACTGCAAGAGTGTGGCTTTCGACTGCAGCAGCTGCGAAGAGGTGGTGTGCAGGTCGATGGCCGTCGAGAGTCCTTCCTCAAACTGACGATACGTCAACTGATAGGCCAGAGAGTCGGCCTCTACCTTATGAGTCATCTGCTCCGTCTGTTTCTGATAACCTTGCCAGTCCTGCCATGCTTCGCGAGAGAGTTTCTCCAACTCCAACAGCTTTTGCTCGTAAGCCTCACGGGCTATTCGGTAGTTGTTCTTCGCCTTGCGGATGCTGGTGACGGTCTGCAGGCGATTAAAGAGCGGTATGCTCAGCGTGGCTCCCAAATACTCACCCATATTGTTTTTGAACTGGTCGCTGAACGAGGCTGTCGTCTGGGAATGAAGCGTCTTAAAATAGGTAGTGTTCAGGCCCGCGTTCAAAGAGAGAGAGGGAAGAAGTGAAGCACGGGCCTGACGCCACTCGTGTTTGCTGGCTTGCATCTGATAGCGGACAGCCTGAAGCTCTGAAGAGAGGTTACCGCTGAAAGAATGTTCCCAAACTGGGAATGTTTGTTTCCCAAGCTGGGAACTATCTGTTCCCACGCTGGGAATAAATGTGGTGCTTAGACTATCGTGTAAAGGGAAGCCCATCTCCTTCTTCAGCTCCAGCAAGGCAGAGGCGTAGTAGTTCTGCTGACGGGTCAGTTCGTAGTCGGCCTCAGCCTGCTGCGATTCAATTTGCGCCACATCGGCAGCACTCTTGCGGCCCACCTCTTCCAATACGCGTGTCTGTCTGAGCAGCAACATCGTCTCTTCCACCTTTTCCTCTGCCATCTTGACCATTCCTTCGAAATAGGCCACATTGGTAAAAGCCTGCAGCACGTTCAGGGCTGTCTGGTCTTGTTGCTGGCGCAGAGCCATTCGTCCCATGAGTTCGCTGGCTTTTGCTGCCTTCAGGGCGTGCAGACGGCTGAATCCGTCGAACACGGGCAGTGATGCCGACACTTGATAACCATTATAGAAGGTACTCACGTCGGTATAGCCATTGGTCTCAGGGTCGATAGCACGTCCGAAGTTATACTGAGCCCCTATGCCGGCATCCACTGATGGCAGGAAGCGGCCGATGGCTCCTGTCTTGTTGGCCTTGTAATTGTCAAGTTCCAGCTCAGCCCGCTTAACCTCGTGGTTATGCTCCACGGCGTACTGCATACACTGTTGCATCGTCCACCTCTGAGCTGAAGCAGAAACGACGGAGAGTGTCAGTATGAATGTCAACTTCTTCATTTCGCTATTGTTGTTTTATCGTGATGCAAAATTAGTCCTTTTCTTTTATTGACACAAAGTTTTTGTGGCGTCTGGAAGCAGAACGTCTAATATTTTTACACTGTTTCGTATGATAATTAGACAGAAAGTCGTAACTTTGCGGGCAAAAAGACAGCATGAATAAGTACGGAACCATACTTGTTGTTGACGACAACGCATCTATTCTGACAGCGATGCGCTATTTATTGGACGATATCTTCGAGCGTGTACTGACCACTACCCAGCCCGAAGAAATCCTGAAGTTGATGGCTCAGCAGCCAGTCGACTTAGTCCTGCTCGACATGAACTTTACGCTTGGTGTCAACAATGGCAACGAAGGCCTGTTCTGGCTTCGAACCATCCGTAAGCAGCATCCGCAGACGCCAGTCGTATTGCTGACTGCATACGCCGATGTCAATCTGGCTGTAAAGGGATTGAAGAACGGAGCGGCCGACTTCATCACCAAGCCGTGGGACAATGATGAACTGGTACGCAAGTTGAAGGATGTGCTCGATATGCAGAACGAAATCATCAGCCTCGATGAGATGGAAAAGGAACACATCCGCCGTACCATCGACCATTGTCACGGCAATCTCACTCAGGCTGCAGAACTTCTTGGAATTACCCGACAGACGCTCTACAATAAGATGAAACGGCTATGATGTGGCTCCTTATTATAATAGGTATCGTGTGCGTAGTTCTGCTGATTGCATTTATTCGCCATCAGCGGAAACTTCGTCTTCGTGCCCATCTGATGCAGGAGGCCATCCGCAATCGTGACTTCACCTTCCGTATGCCTACACATGGCCTGCTGCCTGGCGAACGCGCCATGCAGGAAACGCTGAATCAGTTGGGTGAAACCATCCGTCAGCAGGTGAACCAGAACGAGGTGGAATCGTGGGAGCGGCTCACCCGTGTACTGACACACGAGATGATGAACGCAACAGCGCCCATCACCAGCATCAGCCAGTCATTGTTGAACCGTTCCGATGTAAAAGGGACACCACTTGAGGATGGCATTCGTGCCATCTTTGAAACTTCCCAGCACATGAGTAACTTTGTGGTTAACTATCGGAAGATGTCTGAACTGGAGAAACCGAAAATGGGCGATGTCGCTCTGAGAACGATGATTGACGATATCAGCAAAGCCTATCCCCAATTGGCATGGGAAGTAAACGTCTCTCCTGATTTGAAAGTCAGTGCTGATGCAGGTATGCTACGCCAGGTATTGATGAACTTAGTAAAGAATGCCATCGAGGCCAATGCACAGAAGTTGTTCATAGATGTCCTTGAAGACTGTCTTCACGATAAACAAGTGAGTCTATATATCGGTAACGATGGCCTTCCCATCCCTGCCGAAAATCGCCAGTCACTCTTTGTCCCTTTCTTCACGACCAAACGAAGCGGTAGTGGAATCGGCTTGTCTCTAAGTCGTAGAATGGTGATTCAGCAAGGCGGTATGCTCGAACTGGCTGATACACCACGACAAGGATGCCATGTCGCTTTTATTCTGTCACTTCAAACTATATAACCACAAACGTGGCTGTTATCTTTACTCCAGCGGAATCTCAGGATGTTGCACGGCCAAAGGCAGACCATCCTGCGAGAGGTAGAACATGTAGAGAATGACAGGCTTTGTGCCGCGGTTCTCGCCATGGTGGATGGTGTTCACCATCTCGACAACGGCTTCGCCCTCATGCACCACTTTCTCCTTGCCATCCTGCCCGATGATGGTCAGTTCACCCTGTATCAGCACACCATAGTTCATCACGGGGTGGTGATGCCAGCCCAGTTTCTGTCCGGCAGGGAACACATACTTAACGGCTACCAACTCAGGACGTCCCTGCAAATAGTCTGGCAGTTCCACACCGTCCCAGCTCTGGCTGGTACGAATCAGTTCTTCACTCGACACTTTCTCTACGGGATTGTCTTCATTATCTTTAGCTTCCTTGCAGCCCGTCATAAAGGTCATTGTGCCGCATACTAGGGTGACGGTGAGCACCCATAATTTCATTTGTTTCATTGTCATTTTGTTTTGTTATTATACCTTATCATCAAGAGTAGTTTTCTCATTTGCTGCGCTGCAAAGATACATATTATCCTCAAATAAAAACACAAGAATTCTTTATTTTTTTCCTTTCATCCATTAAAATATTTGGCTTTTTGCTCGCTTATTCGTAATTTTGCAGCCTGATTCGAAGATATGGTAGAAGTAATGATGACACTGTTTGCCATCCTTATCGTAGGATTAGTGGCTGGCAAATTAGGCTATATGGGTGGTGAGTTCGACAAGAAGTTGTCGAGTCTGGTCATCAATATCACGTGTCCGGCCCTCATCCTGTCGTCGGCCATGACGGGCGAATTGCCTGACCGTCGGCTCATCCTGCCTCTTTTGGGCATCAGCGCCCTCACTTATGCGATCCTAACAGGCGTGGCCATGATACTGCCCCGCTATCTCACGCGGAAGAAGGATGACGAAGGAATTATTGGTTTCGCACTGATGTTCGGCAATGTGGGATTCATGGGGTATCCTGTCGTTGCTTCCATCTTCGGCCACCAGGCCGTGTTCTATGCAGCAGTGCTGAATGTGGTGAACACGTTTGCGGTGTTTACAATCGGTACCATCCTGATTGTAGGAGACCTGGGCGACGGGAAGCGTTTTCAGAAAAAGGTTCTTTACAGCACGCCTATGCTCTCAGCCTATCTTGCCATGCTGATTGTGGCCCTTGGCATCGACGGCATACCAGATGTGATCAGTCAGCCGCTGACGATGATCGGCAACATCACCGTACCTGCCGCCCTGCTCATCATAGGCTCATCGATGTCACAGCTGTCCGCACGAACGATGTTAGGCAATATGACGGTCTACGCCACTTCTGTGTTCCGCCTTCTGCTTATCCCGCTGGGGTTTTACTATCTTTGCAGAGCCTTTGGTTTCGACCAATATGTTGTCAACATCAACACCGTGGTCATCGCCATGCCCGTGGCCACCTACGGCACCATCCTCTGCCTGAAGTACAATCGCGACACTACACTAATTACCGAGGTGACGCTCATCACCACACTTCTGTCGATGATTACCATCCCGATGATTACGTTCCTATTCTAAGAGCAGTTATACTTCCACGCCCATAGGATCTCGCCTCAGCCGCTCGATCATCTCATCGATCTTACGGAGTTCACGGGGGATATGGATACTCTGCGGACAATGGGGCTCGCACTGTCCACACTGGATACAGTGGTCAGGCTGACGGTTACGCGGCACAACCCGATCCAATGAGATGAGATACTGACGGCGGTGCTTCCGATACTCCTCATCGCCAGTGCCCATGGGCAGCGAACCTTCGTTCTTACATTTATTATAGTGCACGAAGATGGCTGGGATATCAATACCATAAGGACAGGGCATGCAGTATTTGCAGTCATTACAGGGGATATTCTCCAGACCGACAATCTTGTGGGCGATTTCACCGTCGAGGTAGCGCATCTCCTCTTCTGTAAGCGGTACGAGCGGACAATAGGACAGCAGGTTGTCTTTCAGGTGCTCCATATAGGTCATACCTGACAACACAGTGAGCACACCCTCATTGGTGCCTGCATAACGGAAGGCCCACGAGGCCACCGACCGCTCTGGCGCATGGCTCTTAAGCTCTGTCATCAGGTACTGCGGCAGATTAGCCAGACGACCGCCTAGCAACGGCTCCATGATGACAGCAGGAATGCCCCGTTTATGGAGTTCTGCATAGAGATACGAGGCATCGACATTGTTACGACTGATCTCGTCGGCATAGTCCCAGTCGAGATAGTTCAGTTCTATTTGCACGAAGTCCCAATGGTATTTGTCCTGCATGGCCAGTATCTCGTCGAATACCGTCTTCTTGCCGTGGAACGAGAAGCCGAGGTTACGGATGCGGCCTGCCTCGCGCTCTGCCATCAGGAAGTCCATGATGCCGTTGTTGACATAGCGGCCGTTGAACTCGTCCATTCCACCGCCGACGGCGTGCAGCAGATAGTAGTCGAGATAGTCCACCTGCAACTCCTTCAAAGAATTACGGTACATCTCAATGGCCTTCTCTCGTTGCCAATAGTCGCTGTTGAAGTTCGAGAGCTTTGTAGCCACAAAAAACTCACTGCGTTTATGGCGTTTGAGGGCGATACCCGTACAGCGCTCCGACTGTCCCTGACAATAGACAGGGGAGGTGTCAAAGTAGTTCATACCATGCTCGATGGCATAGTCTATCTGACGATTGATCATATCCTGATCAAACTCGTTGTCATTATCGGGTTTTGTCGGCAGGCGCATCATACCATAGCCCAATAGCGACACTTTCTCCTTCGTCTTGGGATTCTCGCGATAAGTCATCTGACCCACTGGCGGCTCCACCTGGTTCTTATACTCTTCTGCAGCCTGACTACCAGCCTTGTCGCCACCCTTACAGCCTGCTAATGTGGCTGCCGTTCCTACAGCTCCAGCTCCAAATATTTTCAGAAAACTCCGTCTCGATATAATCTTCTTTTCCATACTCTTTCCTCCTAAATCTTTTTATGAACTTCATGACCTTCCACGTATATGGCCGAGAAGGGACGTGACGGACAGACATACTCACAGGCCCCACAGCCGATGCAGGCTGCCTCGTTGATGGCGGGAATCATGGGGGATTCCTCGTTATCAGGATCGAGCGGCACCATCTCAATAGCACCAGAGGGACAGTGACGGGCACAGTTGCCACACTCCACCTCATCCGTCAGTACCACACAGTTCTTCTTGATCCAAACGGCATGGCCTATCTGAACCGAGGATTTCTCTGGTTTGTCTACAAGCTTAATTGCGCCAGCTGGACAAACCTCCGAACATCGTGTACACTCAGGACGACAGTAGCCGCGCTCGTATGACATCTCAGGCAGCATCAGATGCATCAGGTCGCTTGAGGGACGTAGCACGTTGTTAGGACATTCCGACACACAGAGCTGACAACCCGTACAATGCTGGGCAAAATGCTGGAATGACAACGAACCTGGAGGTGTCAGTGGTGTCTGACGTTCTGGAACCACCTTGTCCTCCAGTTCTGCGAGACCGCCATCCATTAGTTTCTCCTTCTTCTGCGCCATCGCCGCTCCTGCCACCATCGCAGTCGCCACTAGGAACGAACGCTTGGAGGTGTCGATAGTACTAGTAGAACTAGCAGGACTAGTATGACTAGTGCGACTAGTTCCTCCAGAATACTTCAGAGCACCAAACTTGCAATTCGAAATGCAATTACCACAGACCACACAACGGCTGTAGTCCACGGTATGTGTCTTGTAATCGATGCAGGCTGCCTTGCAGTTCCTCGAACACATCGAGCAGTTCTTGCACTTATCGGCATCGAAGCGAATCTTCAGCAACGAGAACCGTGAAAAGAACGACAGAATCGTGCCTACAGGGCAGATGGTATTGCAATAGGTTCGTCCACCTCGCCATGCCAGAACAAAGAGCACCACTAGAGTCACAAGAGCGATGATGAAGACTGGCAGCGACTTTATCCATACATCTACGGAATAGAACGCATAACTGTCAGCCCGTTCGGCGATGACTGCCAGCACATTATTACCCAGCATCCACAACGGTTGGAAAATCATCGTGGCAATGCGTCCATAGCTACTGTATGGGGCCAACAACTGGAAGAAAGAGCCCACACCGGCCACCAAAGCGATGATGAACAAAACTAGTAGAGGATAACGCAGCCAACGCACCTCTTTCGAATAGCCATACTTGTTCTTCTTCCGATGGAATCGGGCTAAAATATCCTGAAAAACACCCAGCGGGCAGATTACCGAACAATAGATACGTCCGAAAATGAGCGTCAAGGCAATGAGTACCACGACGACACCCACGTTGAGTGCCAGTACGGCAGGCAAAAACTGCACCTTTGCCATCCACGACAACCAATGATGGGCAGTCCCTGTGAAGTCAAGGAACAACAGTGTGATCATTATAAAGACCACCGCTGCCAAGATTGTTCTGATTCTTTTAAGCATATTATATCTGTTTAGTCTTAACTATCCACTCTTCACTATCAAAATGCTCAGTTCATAAAGCAACCATATCGGCAAGGCCACCACAAAGAGCGTAAAAGCATCTGTCGTTGGCGTGATGATGGCCGAAACAATGAGTATTGCAACCACCGCATGTTTTCGCCAAGTACGCATTATCCGCCTATTCACCAGTCCCATCTTCCCTAGAAGCCAACTCACCACTGGCAGTTCGAACACGATCCCCATCACGAGGCTCATCATGATCAGCGTGTCCATATATGACTGCAGCGTCAGCATGTTTGCCACATCGGGACTTACTTGATACGTACCCAGGAATCGGACTGTCAACGGAAATATCAGCAGATAGTTCAGCGCTGTGCCCAGCATGAACATCAGATAGCCACTCGCCACTAAGGCCGTGGCGTATTTCCTCTCGTTGTCATAGAGTGCTGGCGACACAAAGCGGAAGAGCTGGTAGATGATATACGGCGAGGCCACGAGCATACCGACATAGAAAGACGTCTTCATGTGAATCATAAACTGCTCCGTCAGTCCCGTATTCATCAGATGGATCGAGAAAGGCTCTACCCCCATCAGCCTGTAAGTGATGAAATCGCTCGTACGAGGGGCCAATACGATGGCAAAGAGCTCGTCTTTCAGGCAGAAAGCCACGATAGCAGCCAACACCGTAATAACGAGGATACGGATGATGACACTGCGTAGTTCGTCGAGATGATCCCAAAACGTGAGGCCTTCACCCGTCTGCTCAGGATGGGCAGTATCACTCATCTTTCTTTTCTGGAACTTCCTTCTTCTCTTCCTCGAAGTTTGTCACCTCGTTCATTCCGTCCTTGAAACTCTTGACACCCTTGCCAAGTCCATGCATCAACTCCGGAATCTTCTTACCACCCCAAAGCAATAATACAATCAGGGCAATAACCAATATTTCCTGGAATCCTAATCCAAACATAATCTATTTCGTTATTAGTAAAGTTCACGTGGCAAAATTAAGAAAAAAAAACGAATGCGCCAAACTTTCAGCCGTTTTTCTTGCGCAACAAGAAAAATGGAAGTTATCTCACCAGCACTTTCTTCGAAAGGCCGTTACGATAACGGAAGATATAGATACCTCGTGAGGGATGCTCCACACGGATTCCAGAGAGTGTGTAAACAGCCACGACTTCTGTATCCTGTCCATCAGGAGCAGGCCGGTTGATGCCCGTATCTTCAACATATCCAAATTCCGTGTCAAGGAAGATTATACGATCAGATATCCACGTCTCTAATCGTTGGATGGAGTCGGGCGTGGCGTTGCGGATGAAAGGTTCCACGTTTGTCGTGGAATCCGTGGCCATCCAAAGTCTGCCCTCCAACTTCACAACATCTCCGTTCACGTAAGTCACCTTATTACTATAATCGGGCGTTGAACGGTAGTTTTTCCAGTTGTCATAGGGTTCCCAATTGGCATTACATATCGGTTCACAATAGCATGGACTCAGAGGCCAATGTTGGCGTTCAAGCAGGTAGAAGCCGTCACCGATGCGTGTGTACCAGTCGTCGGCGATGGGTATCAGCGATGGGCCAGTCAGAACCCCACTCTGCCGAAGTTGCTGCCAACGCTGGCAGATCTCATTCTGATAATAGGCATTCAACCAATAGAAAGGACCTGAGGTGAGGGTTTCTATCGGGAAATAGCTGGGGCGTATCTGCCCATAGAGTCCAAGTCCGAAGCACTGGTCGAGGTCGTAAGGCGTGACCATCCATTTCTTACCATCGTAGGTAAACCACTGCCAATTTTTGAGCGAGCCGTCGCCGTTAGCCGAATAATAGAAGAAAATGGCGTAGTCTATCAGGCTCTCCAAATCGAAACATTCCTCGAAACGAGCCTTTATCTCCTCAACGCCTGCACCCGATTTTTGTAGGTTCTCCAATTCTTTGTGATAATTGCTCAAACGCAAGATAGCCGCCTTGACCTGTGCGCTACGCTGTTTGGCCTGACGTTGATCCTCAGAGTCACTCTCGAGGGCATACTGACTGGACTGCTCACCCATCAGTTCCTCAGGATAATTGCCATCATAGAGATAACCCGATGCCGTATAGAGATTCTTGGGATTGCGCACCTCGAACTGTTTCCAGTTAACGTAGCCACGGAAAAGACTGGTGTTGTTCAGATTACCATCAAGATGTATATGGGTGGCTTCATACTTCTCCATGTTCATATTCTTCCTATGCTTCTTCAATTGCCAGGCATAGATGCCGTGAAACTTCCCATTGAGATACAGAATGCATGGGAAACCATCAGGAAAACAGCGGGCACGGCTGCCGTCCATATATCCTCCCCTCTCCCAATAAGGAACCCGATCCTCAACCATCCGCGCAAACACCTTGTAGCCTATCTCACCGATTCCCCTGCAGAAGTCGGTATAAAACGCCTTCAGATGGAATCCATCCTGCTTCACCCAATCGCCAAATCGTATGTCGGTGGTGAGTTCGCCTTTCCAGTTGTCCTCGCAAAAAGTGAACGATGCATTGTTTTTCGGATACCGCAGGGAATAACCTCCCTGTCCGTGAATGAGGATCCGCTTGCGAAAATAGTGTCCCGCGCCATCGTACACCTCCAGCCAGGCGTGTTCGGTGATATGTTTACTCCTAGGCATCGTGGAAATACCTGTCAGGTTAGCGTATGCCAACCTTGGCTCGTCGAGACTGAAATTACCACTATCCGACAAGTCGACCACATTCTCGTCCAGCCGCAGCTCTTCGACCAACTGCTCAAACTCCGTCATTATTTGTCCAGAAACCTGTGCAAAACCCGTAAGACACAAGAGAAATAATATGAAACGCATCATCTTCACTTTCATCTAAAACTCTACGTAAGGCGTAAGGCGGGCAATGGCTTCGGGAGAGAAGTCTTTTATGAGGCGGAGGTCATCAAGACTCTTGAGGGGACCATGCAAACGGCGGTAGTCTGTGATTGCACGGGCCTGAAAATAATTAATGTATGGGTGGCGTTTCAGGTCGTTGAGCGAGAGTTTGTTGACGTTCAGTTTCTTCGGGGAAGGGGTCTCAATGACCAGATAGTCCTTCGCGTCAAGCGGGAAATCCTCGATTTCATCAAGCTGATCCACACTAACATAGCCACCAAGGCGTTCCCCATACTGGATAATCTTGCGGGCAAAATATGGTCCTATGCCAGGGACGGTCTTCAGAGCAGTCGAATCAGCCGTGTTAAGCACAACATGCGCTCCTTTTCTGATCTTCACCTGATAGTGGGCCACTATTGAATCGTGTTCCACATGACGGATATCACGGCCACGACTGAAAGCCGTATCACGATAGACAACTTTGGTACGGACATAAACCGTTCGTTCACGGTAAGGCTTACGATTGAAACTATCACGATGACGCTTAGAAGAAGGAGGATTATCGATGGAATCGGCAGAAACGAGGGCGTTTGAGGTATCGTTACTTCCTCCCGTCAGGAAGATAATCCCCAGAGCAATGACAATCACACAGAGCAGCGCAAGGATCACCTTACGGTCGGACTTCTGAAGATAAAAGAACTCACGGATCATATCACACCAAATTGATGGAGGAAGATCAGAATCAGGCACAATGGCACGATGAAACGGACAGAAAACAGCCAGGCATGGAAGAACGACTCACGGGAAGAGCCCCCGGCAGCAAACTCTTCTTGAACCAACTTACGGTCGACGAACCAACCCAACATGATGCTCGTCAAAAAAGCCCCCGTAGGCAGCATGTACTGAGCCGTCAGGTAGTCGCAGAAGTCCATCAGCGACATGCCCAATACCTGAATTTCGGTATTCGCCCCCACGGAGAGGGAACAGAACACGGCAATCGCGGCACAGACGACGGTCAGTATCCAAGTAGCTCGCTGACGAGGCCAATGCAGTTCCTCCTGGAAGAAGGCGGTACCGATCTCATGCATGGAGATGGTCGATGTGAGGGCAGCGAACACCAGCAGGGCATAGAACAGGATGGAGATGAAGTAACCCACTGCGGGCATAGAAATAAACGCCTGTTGGAACACATTCGGCAGAGTAATGAAAATGAGCGAGGGGCCGCTGTCAGGCTGAACGCCGACGGAGAAGGCGGCAGGGAAGATCATCAGTCCGGCGAGGATAGCGATGGCTGAATCGAGCAGGGCAATCTGTGTAGCAGAGCGTAAGAGATTGGTGTCACGCTTGAAATAGGAGGCATAGGTGCAGAGACATGCTGTACCGAGACTCAACGAGAAGAAGGCCTGACCCAAGGCTTCCAGGAAAACACTGCCGCTGACTTTCGAGAAGTCTGGACGCAACAGAAAATCAATGCCCTTGGATGCCCCTGGCAGCATACACGATGCCACGACGAGGATAACCAGTAAGAGCAGCAACAAGGGCATCAGCAACTTCGATGCACGTTCGATACCCTTCTCGATTCCCTGAGCCACCACAGCATGGGTAATCAACACAAAGCCCACTGCCCAGAGACAGGGTTTCACAGGATCGCTGGAGAAAGTGGTGAAATAGTCGATCACATAAGATGCATCGCCATTCAACCGTCCGCCGAGGGAGGCGAAAAGATACTGCATACACCAGCCCGCCACCACGGCATAGAAACCGAGGATAATCGTTGACGTGAGAATGCCTAAATAGCCTATCCACCGCCATCCGCGATGCCCCATACTACCATAGGACCTCGCTGCATTAGCCTGGGCATAACGGCCTACGATGAATTCACTGACCATACCTGGGATGCCTAATAGCAGTACACAGGCGAAGTAGACAAGAATGAAGGCAGCACCACCGTTCTGACCGGTCATAAACGGGAAACGCCACACATTGCCTAGTCCTACGGCAGAACCTGCCGTCGCCAAGACAATCGCTAACTTGCTACCGAAATTACCTCTCTCAATCACTTAAGCAGTCCTAACTGGTGAAGGAAAATGAACAGAATACAGATCGGGCAAACAAATTTTACCAGAAAGAGGTAGAAATGGAACATGCCGACGTTGCGCAGGGAACCGTTGTTTGTAAACTCGTCGCGAACAATCTTATGAGGCACGAACCAGCCGATGAAAATACAAGTGAGGAAACCCACAATGGGCAGGAACAACTGACCTGTTACGAAGTCGAAGAGATCGAATACCGTCATACTGAAGAACTGGTAATCATGCCATGCACCCAGCGAAAGTGAACAGATGACACCCATAATGATACAGCCAATTGTCACCATCAGCGCAGCCCGTTTACGGGTGGTGCCCATCTCCTCCTCGAGGAAAGCCGTACTAACTTCATGCAGGGAAATCAGTGATGTCAAAGCAGCCATCGACAACAGAGCATAAAAAAGGACAGAGATGATATAGCCTAAACTCGCAACCCCTCCGAAAGCTTGTTGAAATACATTTGGCAAGGTTATAAAGATAAGCGAGGGACCACTGTCAGGCTCAACGCCCACAGAAAAAGCAGCAGGGAAGATGATGAGTCCTGCCAATATAGCCACCACAAAATCAATCACACCAATCTGTATGGCTGATCCTGTCAAATTTGTCTGGCGAGAGAAATAGCTGGCATAGGTGCAGATACAACCCATGGCGATACTCAGAGAATAGAACGACTGTCCGAGGGCAGCCAAGAACACGTCACCATTCACTTTTGTGATGTCGGGTTTGAACAGGAACTCGATGCCTTTCTGTGCGTCAGGCAACATGCACGATGCCCCCACGATAATCAGCAATAATATAAATAAGGTAGGCATCATCGTCTTCGACGCCTTCTCGATACCGTCTCGAACGCCGTTCTCAATTATCAGGAAAGTGGCCATCAGAATGAGGAATGTCCAGAACACAGGTTTGACAGGATCCTGAGAGAATGTGGTAAAATAGGTCTTGATAAATTCCGGATCACCCTGGATTTTGCCCAATAACGATGCCCATAGATATTCCAGGCACCAGCCGGACACCACGGCATAATAGCCGGAAATCAAAAATCCTGTGAGCACACCCATATAACCGATGAGCATCCAGGCCGTTCCACCAGAGAGTTTCCTGAACGATCGGGCCGTGTTGGCCTGCCCATGACGGCCGATAATGAACTCACTGATCATACAGGGTATGCCAAGCAACAGGACGCAAAAGACATAGATGATGATAAACACGGCACCGCCGTTCTGGCCTGCCATATAGGGAAAGCGCCAAATATTCCCCAACCCTACAGCCGAGCCTGCAGTTGCCAGAATTACGCCCAGTTTACTTCCAAAACTTGCTCTTTCCAGTTTTGCCATTACATTTTCTCCTTTTTCGTTGCAAAAGTATAAAATAATTCTTACTTTTGCACCAAAAATGAAAGTAATTATGAAAATTATACCGCTTTTTATCAGAAAATATCCCTATTCGTGCGTTCTGATAGCTGCTATTTGGTATCTGTCACTTTTTTTTAAGGCACCAAAGACACCCCTCGACAATGTGCTGCTTATCGACAAATGGGTACATATCGTCATGTACGGTGGCACCTTCACCGTACTATGGATAGAATATATCCGTCAACACCAAAAGCCAGACTTCTGGAAACTATTGATTTGGGCGTTCATCGCACCGATTGTGATGAGCGGAATCATTGAATTGTTACAGGAATATTGTACGGAAAAACGCAGAGGCGATTGGCTCGACTTAGCGGCCAATGCCATCGGCGTCGCATTGGCAGCCATTATCGGTCTGATTCTTTTACGTCTTCGCGCCAGACGCAATAGGGTATTTTAGACAGATGACCATTATAATATCGACGGTCGCCAGTCACCTCTTTTCCGATGAAATCGGGTTTTTCGAAGGATTCGTCCTCTGATTGGAGTTCCACCTCGGCCATCACAAGCCCCTCGTTATCACCATAGAACTCATCGACCTCGAAGATGTGGTCTCCATTCTTCACAAGATAGCGGGTTTTGTCGATCCGTCCTGGTTCACAGAGCTGCATCAGGTGCTGTGCCTCGTCAAGGGTAATCTCTTTCTCAAACTCATAACGACTAATTCCATCGTGATTTGAAGGTCCTTTGATAGTCAGATATCCACGTTGGTCACGGATGCGCACCCTGACGGTACGTCCGTGACCACTGCAGATATATCCCTGACAAATACGGCTGCTGCTGTAAGCCTGCCGTTTGTAGTCGTCATTACGGACTAGGAACTTTCGTTCTATCTCAAGCCCGCTCATCAGGAAACGATGAAGATGGAATAGATTACAAAGATGATGGCCAATACGACCAATACACCGAAGATCCACTCCAGCACTTTCTTACCACTGTCTTCCTGTTTTTTCTGATAAGCCACCTTTTTCTGGGTAGCCTTTGATGCTTTTGCAATTTGTGCCATAATAATATAATGTTTAGTGTTAATTGTTATTCTTTATTGTTCCTCGTCATTGACGGGGAATTCCATCAGATACGCTTTGATAAAATCGTCGAGTTTGCCGTTCATGACGGCATCAACATCGGTGGTCTGGTAGTTCGTGCGATGATCTTTCACACGACGGTCGTCAAAGACATACGAACGTATCTGACTGCCCCACTCTATCTTTTTCTTGCCGGCTTCAATCTTTGCCTGAGCTTCCAGGCGCTTCTTCATAGCGCGGTCGTAGAGTTGTGAACGGAGCAATGCCATCGCACGCTCCTTGTTCTTCGGCTGGTCGCGCGTCTCAGTATTCTCAATAAGGATCTCTTCCTCCTCACCTGTATCAGGATCAGTATACCAATAGCGCAGGCGCACACCCGATTCCACCTTGTTCACGTTCTGACCACCTGCACCTGAACTGCGGAAAGTATCCCATGACAGTTTCGCTGGGTCGACAAAAACTTCTATGGTGTCATCTACCAAAGGTGAGACAAATACCGAGGCAAAGGATGTCATACGCTTTCCCTGGGCATTAAACGGCGATACGCGCACCAGACGATGGACACCGTTCTCACTTTTCAAATAACCGTAGGCAAACTCCCCACCCTCAATCTGCATCGTCACACTCTTGATACCGGCCTCATCGCCGTCGAGCAAGCTGGAGATGGTCACCTTATAGCCATGAGCCTCTGCCCAACGCATATACATACGCATCAGCATCGATGCCCAGTCCTGTGCCTCCGTACCGCCTGCTCCGGAGTTTATCTTCAATACTGCATCCATTGGGTCTTCCTTCTGGCGCAGCATATTCTTCAGTTCCAGATCTTCAATGGCCTTTATCGCATTGGCATAGGTATCCTCCACCTCTTCCTCTGTCACCATCTCATCCTTATAGAAGTCAAAGGCCAGTTGTAGTTCATCGGCCAAGGTACGCACCTCCTGATAGCCGTCGAGCCACTTCTTGATACCCTTCACTTTCTTCATCTGTTCCTCGGCCCTGACCCTGTCTTCCCAAAAGTCAGGTGCTTGAGTACGAAGATCCTCCTCCTCGTACTCCATTTGTTTCTTGTCAATCTCTAAATAACGGTGCAGCGCATTCGCCCGTTCCAACACATCTTTTAATTGGTCTTGCGTAATCATGGCTGCAAAGGTACTACTTTTTTTAAACATAAGTACAAAAGATACATAAAAAAACATATTCTTTTGTTTTTTTCCATGAAGGTAGGTATTTTGTGCAAATAATAAGAGAAAATGTCATGTCGTTCGGAAATTTTTCGTATCTTTGCTGCAAATTTCAGTTGTAGATCGAGAGAAAGGTCTAAACTTGTCCTCGACCCCAACTCAGGCATCAAAGCTTATGGGAGATAATTTGTTATATTTGATTATCGGCTGGTTAGGCAGCATCGGTCTCATATTAGGCTATCTGCCTCAAGCCATCCAGACCATCCGCACCCGTCAGACTGATGGTATCTCTTTGCCCGGTTTCTGTATGATGGCGGTAGGAAGTTTCTGTTTTATGTGCCAAGGCTTGATGCTATGTGTGTCGCAGGGCATCAGTACTGGTATATTCTTTTTTATCACCAACTTCATTACGGCTACCTGTGCTATTATCATCTTTATCATAAAAATGCGCAACGACCACTTGAAAAAGAAATAAAACATGAACAATGTGAAAGGGCATATCGTCGACGTGGTGCGGCATGAGATATTTGATGGCGAACTGATTATCAAGGACGAACAAATAGTTGAAGTAAAGCGATGCCAGCTACCTGCGAATGTGAATCCATGCCGTACATCATGCCAGGTTTCATCGACAGCCACATACATATCGAGAGCAGCATGATGGTGCCCCACAAGTTTGCACACATCGCTGTCAGCCATGGTACGATCGGCGTTATTGCCGACCCTCATGAGATTGGCAATGTGCTGGGCAAAGAGGGTGTCGACTATATGATTCGCTCTGGTCGTAAGGCTTGCTTTAACTTCTGCTTCGGTGCACCCAGCTGTGTGCCGGCAGTAGGTGGTGATATGGAGACCAGTGGCTGTGTGATCGACGTCAAGGACACTGAAGCATTGATGGCGCGTGAGGAAATCGGTTTCCTTGCTGAGATGATGAATTTCCACGGTGTGCTGGCTGGCAACAAGGAGGTAATGACCAAAATCAAGGCAGCTCAGCAACATGGTAAGCCTGTAGATGGTCATGCCCCAGGGCTGACGGGGCAGGAGCGATACAAGTATGCCGCTGCAGGTATCACGACCGATCACGAATGCTCTACCTTGGAAGAGGGCCATTCGTGTATCAATGCCGGCATGAAGGTAATTATCCGTGAGAGCAGTGCCGCCACGGACTATCAGCTACTGAGTCCGCTCATTGCCGAGAATCCCAATATGGTCATGTTCTGTACGGACGATTGTCATCCCGACGATTTGGTGCATGGTCACATCAACCTGATCGTAAAACGAGCCCTGGCCGACGGCTATGAGCTGTGGGATGTACTGCAGGCAGCCTGTGTGAATCCCCAGAAACACTATCACCAGAACTGGGGACTGCTTCAGGCGGGCGACCCTGCCACATTCATAACGGTAGACAATATCACGCCTCATTTCCGTGTGGAGAATACGGTCATCAGAGGAGAAGAGGTGTTCAACTACAACGCCGTTCTGCACTCCAGCCATTCTGTTCATGATGACAAGATGGAGGACCATTTCCCCAACAACTTTGCGGCATCACCTATCACCAAAGACGACATCGCAATGGACATCAAGAGTGGCGACACCGTTCATGTGATTCATGCTTCTGACGGCAGTCTGCTGACGGCGCACGATGTGGTAAAGGTAACAGGAAATCCGCTGTTCGACTCACAGTATCCCTGGACTGAGGTACAGAAGATTATAGTATACAATCGCTATGTCGCAGGTGCCAGACCTGTTGTAGGGCTGGTGCGTGGCTTCAATATCAAGGAGGGCGCCATTGCTGCTTCTGTTGCTCACGACTGTCATAATATCGTGGCCATCGGCTCCAGCGATGAGTATATGGTAAGAGCTGTCAATCGTATCGTTGAGATGCGAGGCGGACAAGTGGTAGTCACTCCTGAGGAAATTATGGATATCCCTCTGCCTATTGCCGGACTCATGGCACCCATGGACGGGCATGAGATTGCCTTCCGTACACTATGTATACAGGAGAAGGTCAAAGAGATCGGTTGTCAGATGAAGTCGCCGTTCATCACGATGGCATTTATGTGCCTACCAGTGATTCCCGACATCAAGATTACCGACCGTCACCTGATAGACACGAAAACATTCAGCACTATCTACTAACCAGTGCGCTTCACATGAATCACTCTTCATACATAGCGTCAATCTCCTTCTTGTAGTTCTCATTTAGAACCCGACGCTTGATCTTCAGTGTGTTCGTTAATTCTCCCCGTTCCATCGAGAAATGCTGGGGTAGCAATGTGAACCGCTTTATCTGCTCATAGTGGGCAAGTTGCTGCTGAAGAGTGTCTATGCGCTCCTTCATCATCTCGTTGATCTGCGGATTGGCACAGAGTTGCTCACGACTCTCAAAAGGAATCTTATGCTCACGGGCATATTCCTCGAGAAGCGAATAAACGGGAATAATCAGTGCCGACACGAACTTCCGCTGATCAGCGATTATCGCAATTTGATCGATATATTTATCCACCAACAGCTTCGACTCAATCATCTGAGGAGCGATGTACTTGCCGTTAGAAGTCTTGTAAAGGTCCTTGATTCGCTCCTTCAAGAACAACTCACCACCGGAAAGATAGCCAGAATCACCGGTCTTAAAGAAACCGTCCTCAGTAAAGGCTGCCTTCGTGAGGTCCTCACGATTGTAATAACCCTTCGTGATGGTCGGACCTTTCAACAGGATTTCTCCTTCATCACTAATCTTAATCTCTATACCCTCAATGGGTATACCCACGCCTCCTACTGTAAACGGATCACCTAAGTGGTTACATGAGACAGTAGCCAGACTCTCGGTAAGACCATAGCCTACCACCATGTTTATACCGATGGAATGGACAAATTTCTCTACCTTCGGATTCACCGTAGCTCCTGCCGTGGGGAAGAAGTGCGCCCTCTCAAGACCAAGCTCCTTGCGCACTAACGAAAAGACAGTCTTGTTCAACATTTCATACTCCAGATGCAGAGCCAGTGGCGGACGCCGACCCTTCGACAGGTAGTCGATGTTATGTTTCTTACCCACACTGAGGGCATGCATGAATAGTTTACGTTTAGGGGCACTAGCCTTATCAATCTGTTCCAACACACCCATATACACTTTCTCCCAGAATCTTGGCACGGAGGACATACACGTGGGATGAGTCTCCCTCATCGACTGCTGCACTTCCAAAGGATAGGTGTTCACTATCAGCGTGGCACCCTCTGTCAGACACAGAATCTTCCATCCTTTCTCGAAGATATGTGTAAATGGCAGGAAGTTAAGCACACGGTCCTGCTCTCCCACCGGCACACACTTATGATTGGCTTCAAAGGCGGCATGATACTGTCCACAGGTAAGGATCACGCCCTTCGAGTCGCCCGTCGTTCCTGAGGTATAAAGGATATTTGCCAGGTCGTCCATCGAAGCCTTCGACTGTAAAGCATCCACCTCTGTCTGTCTTGGCAGGTTCTCGCCTAACTTCAGAAAATCCTCGAAATACATGGCGTTGGCATCGTGGTCAGCAATACGCACAGCACTGTCGAAGATGATGATTCTCTCCAGTGTCTGACAAGTAGAGAACACCCGCTGCGCCTTGTCGTACTGTTCCTGCTCTCCCACGAAGAGGAAGCGCACCTTCGCGTCGTTCACCATGAACTGTATCTGCTGCTCACTACTTGTGGCATAGAACGGTATAGTCACCGCACGGATGCCCCATGCACCGAAATCACAAAACAGATACTGAATAGAGTTCTGCGAGAACACGCCGACATTCTCCTGCACCTTTACGCCAAGATTCAGCAACGCGTTCGACACGACCTTAACCGTCTGCGAGAACTGATTCCAGGAATACGACTTCCATTCCTTTCCGCCGAAATCCTTATAGATAAGTGCCTCGCGGTCTCCATAATGCTTTGCCTGATCGTGAATCAACCGGGCCAGATGAGTGTTTGTTTGCATAGTCGCTTTCTATATTTCCGCTGCAAAGGTACGAAAAAAAGTGAATAGTGGATAGAGAATAGAGAAAAAAATACTATTGGTGGTAAAATTTATGCTACACACATTATAAATTATCCATTATTTTATATCTTTGCACCTGAAATGGATCAGACGGAGTCACTCATCGTCAAACAACTGAAAGAGGGTCAGGAACGGGCATACAAATATCTGTATGACCGCCATTATCAGGTATTGTGCTATGTTGCAGCACAATACGTGAAAGATGACTTCCTGGCAGAAACCATCGTTGGCGACGTGATTTTCCATCTTTGGGAGGTACGAGAGACACTGTCAATCACTACAAGCCTACGCAGTTACCTGATGACCAGTGTGCGCCACCGATGTATGGACATCCTGAAGTCGCAACAAAATAAGCGTGAGGTACCGGTATCGGCCGTTGGTCTTCAGGATTTCCCGGAGTTCAGTCTTTTCCGGCAGGATGAATACCCTTTAGGACGCCTGCTGGAACAGGAATTGGAAGGAGAAGTCATGAAATCCATCAACCGTCTGCCTGAAGACTGTCGCAGGGTATTCAGCATGAGCCGCTTCGATGAGAAGAAATATGAGGAGATAGCCCATGAACTGCAGATCTCTGTAAACACCGTGAAATATCACATCAAGCACGCCCTCACTCTTCTACATGAGGATCTTGGGAAATATCTTTGAATATTTTTCTGATTTCGACTACCCACACGACTGTTTTTGTCGTCTGTCATATAACAGAAAGTTCCATATGTCAGACAACAAGACACCCTTCGAACACGAGATTTGGTTCTCATCCGTCAGCGACGAAACCCTTGCCAAATATGACAAGGAGGCTGCTTTTTCTGCCTTCAAGAAGCGTGTCAGAAGCCAGGAGAGCAAAGAGACTAAGAGATTCGGATGGCTGAAATATGCCGCTGCCGTAGCTGCCGTCGTGGCCATAGGCTATTTCTCTTTCAAAAGCGGACAGAGCAATGTGGAATCCGCTTTTGGCGACATCGTGATTGAAGCGCCTCAGGGTTCGCGTACTCAGATGACACTGCCCGACGGCTCCAAGGTGTGGCTAAATGCAGGATCTGTCATCTCCTACTCTCAAGGATTCGGATATACAGTCAGGTCTGTAAGAATCGTTGGAGAGGGATATTTTGAGGTAGCCCATGACGAGGAGCAGCCTTTCAGTGTCCAGTCAGACAATGTCTGGGTGAAAGTGTTGGGTACGAAGTTCAATTTCCGCGACTATCCCTCTGACCCAGAGGCAACCGTTTCGTTGTCGGAAGGAAGTGTCGCCATGAACAGTCCCAAGCATCCTGCCGATGACCAGTTACTGAAGCCCGGACAGCGTGCCACCGTCGACAAGCGCACAGGACAGATTCGTGTGGAGAACTACGAGGTAGCCAACTCCCGTCAGTGGACTAACGGCCGACTGATCTTCGACGGCCAGCCGCTACAGGAAATTGTCAATACCCTTGAGCGCAGTTACAACGTCCGGATTACCATCTCAGATAAAAACCTGTTAACCCTTCGTTTCTATGGTGACTTCCTACGTCAGGAACAAACACTCAGCGAGGTGCTCGACGCATTGGCATCCACAGAGAAAATCCGATACCGGCAGGAAGGAAAGAACGTGACGCTTTATCATCCATAAATAATCAATAATGTATAACTTAAAACCAATTGCCAATGAGAAAAGACCAAAAAAACAAAACTTAGCATCCCCGGATTAGTCATTATCCGGGAAACAAATCAACTATTATTAATCAATTAAAAACCAAAAAAATTTCTTTCTTTATGAACTGCAAAAGAAAAATGCTTGTTCTGTGCATGATGCTCACTGTCGGAATAAGTTGTTGGGCTCAGAGTCTGCAACTCAAACTCGACAACGTGACGGTGAAGAAAGCCATGACGGAACTGAAACAGAAAAGCGGGTATTCATTTGTTTTCGAAGCAAGTGACGTAGACACAGCCAAGAAAATCAGTGTCAATGCCGAAAATGCCAAGGACGCCATCGACCAAATCCTGCAAGGTCAGGATGTGACCTACGAGATCCAAGGCAAGAGCGTCATCATCAAGCGCAAGAGCGCCACCAACGGCACACCCACCCAGGGAAAGAAGCGCCGTGTGACTGGTACGGTAAAAGACACCAACGGTGATCCTGTTATTGGTGCCACCGTCATGGAAAAAGGCACGAAAAACGGAACCGTTACCGATTATAACGGAAATTTCGTACTCGAGACAGCTCCCGACGCACAGTTGGACATCTCATACATCGGCTTCAAGACCCAGACCGTTAAACCCACAGCCTCAGGCAACATGTCCATCAGCCTCAGTGAGGACAGCAACCTGCTCGATGATGTGGTGGTGGTAGGTTACGGTACCCAGCGCAAAAAACTCATTACCGGTTCCACGATCCACGTTACATCAGAAGACATCGCTGCCGTGAATGCTGTCGACGCTTTCGGTGCCCTGCAGAGCCATGCTGCCGGTATGAACATCGTCATGAACTCAGGACAGCCGGGTGAAAGTTACAAAGTTACCATCCGCGGTATGGGTACCGCAGGTTCCAATTCTCCCCTCTACGTCATCGACGGAGTACCTGGTGGCTCACTCACCGACATCTCCCCAGACGATATCGAGAGCATTGACGTGTTGAAGGATGCTGCATCGAGCGCCATCTACGGAGCCCGTGCTTCTAACGGTGTCATCCTCGTTACCACCAAGAAGGGTAAAGTAGGCCATATCCAGGTAACCTTCGACGGCTATCTCGGTTGGCAGAACCCCAACACCAACGATGTCACTCCGCTGAACGCCAAGCAGTATATGGAGATCAATGATAAGGCTTACCAGATTCAGGGCGTAGCTACATACGACTGGCAGAAACTCATTCCGAAGCAGTATGCACAGATCATGAACGGCACATGGAACGGTACCAACTGGCTGGAGGAGACCACCTACCATGACGCTCCCGTGAACAATGCCTCACTGAACATCACTGGCGGAAGCGACGTGTCTCGTTTCTCTCTTGGTGTCAGCAAATACCACCAGACAGGTACCATAGGTGTTCCCGCAACCCCGAAGTACGAGCGTACAACAGTCCGCATGAACTCCGACTACACCCTTATCAAGGGCAAGGATCGCGACATCCTGAAGTTCGGTGAGAACGTCACCTTCAGTGCTACCGACAAGAAGGGTATATCCATCGGCGGTATTTACAGCAACAGCATCCGCAACCTGCTCGCCATGAGTCCGTTGCTGCCTGCTTACAGCGAGGACGGAGGATACTACGAGTACAAGGACATCGTGGCAGACCAGTGGGACTTCAGCGCAGAAATGTCGAACCCGTTGGCAGCCATGCTCTATGACGAGGGAAACAGCTACACCAAGGGTTACCGCCTGCAGTCAAACTTCTTCCTCGAGTTCCAACCCATCAAAGATCTCACATACCGTGCCAGCGCAGGATGGCTCTACCATCACACCGAAGGACGTCGCTACGTACCCGTTTATGAGTTGAGCACCAAGAAGTCCAACCCCGCCGACGACGTCACACAACGACAGTCATACAACATCCGCTGGTCGTTGGAGAACACTCTCAACTACGTCAAGACCTTTGGAAATCACAATATAGACATCCTGCTGGGTCAGTCAATAGAGAAGTGGGGATACGGTAACAGTCTGAGTATCACCAACTCCAACTCACTATTCCCCGGATCGTTCGATCATGCCTATATCGTCAACGCCAATGTAGTTGACCCCGCTTATACGAGCATCAGCGGCAGCCCTCAAGATCAGGGTTCCCTCTCATCGTTCTTCGGACGTATCAACTACAACTATGCCGAGACCTACCTGCTCTCGCTTGTGCTCCGCGCCGACGGTTCCTCTAACTTCGCCCGTGGCCATCGCTGGGGTTATTTCCCTTCTGTGTCTGCCGGTTGGGTAATGAGCAACGAAAAGTTCTTTGAAAGCACCAAAACCTGGCTCGACTTCTTCAAGATCCGTGCCAGCTGGGGACAGAACGGTAACTGTAATATTTCCAATTTCCAGTATCTCGCCACCATCGCCTTCGACGATCCTTACTATTTCGACAATAAGGATAATCCTGGCATTGGAGCCTACCCCAATATCCTTCCTAACGAAGATGTAAAGTGGGAGACTTCCGAGCAGCTCGACTTCGGCTTCGACGCCCGTTTCCTGAACAACCGCCTGGGAGTGGCATTCGACTGGTACAAGAAGACCACTAAGGACTGGCTCGTACGCGCCCCGATGTTGCTCTCCTACGGTACAGGTGCTCCTTATATTAACGGTGGTGACATCGAGAACAAGGGTATCGAGGTACAGCTCTCTTGGAACGACAAGATTGGCAGTGACTTCCGCTATGGTGTCACATTCAACTTCTCGCACAACAAGAACGAGGTCACCCGTCTGGCCAACTCTGAGGGTATCATCCACGGTGGATCCAACGCCATCGCACAGAACACCGCCGAGCTCTACCGCATACAAGTGGGCTATCCCATCGGTTACTTCTGGGGCTACGAGATGGAAGGTATCATCCAGAATGAGCAGGATCTCCAAGACTACCTGAACCGCAACTGTGGCGGCGACAAGGCCAACTCCCTGCAGGGTGAGTCTCTGCAACCTGGTGACGTAAAGTTCGTCGATGTCAACGGTAACGGTAAAATCGACAAGGGTGATGACGACAAGACGATGATCGGCGACCCGAACCCCGATGTTACTGTGGGTCTGAACATCACTATGTCGTACAAGGGCTTCGACTTCGCCCTCAACGGCTATGGTTCCTTCGGACAGCAGGTTGCCAAGAGCTATCGTCAGTTCTCCGACCATCCCGACGACAACTACTGCACCGATGTATACACCAAGTACTGGACTGGAGAGGGCAGCACCAACGAGTATCCACGCTTCTCCGACGGTAAGACAGCCAACATGTCCGAGATCTCACGTGTATGGATTGAGGATGCCGACTTCTTCAAGATCTCTCGCATCTCTCTGGGCTACGACTTCAAGCGCATCGCTCAGTTCCTGCCGGTACACAAGTGCCGTCTCTACGTTTCCCTGAGCAACTACTTCACCTTCACCGGTTACTCTGGTATGGATCCTGAGGTGGGTTACGGCAACGGCGCAAGCTGGGCTTCCGGTATCGACTGCGGCTACTATCCCTCATCCCGTTCATGGCAGGTAGGACTGAATGTCGCCTTCTAATTCATTGAATATTGATTATAGATAATAAAAGATTATGAAACAGAATATCAAATATATAATCTGCGCAATCTGCGTAGTCTGCGGTTTGTGGTCTTGCGACGACTTCCTCGACACCGATAACCTCACGATGAAGGACACCTCGAACTTCCCCGTCAACGAGACCGACGCCTTCCAGATGGTTAACGGCATTTATTCGGTGATGAACCGCAACCTGGCCGATCCTGAGGAAGACCCCTTCTTCATTTTCGACATCGCCTCCGACGACCGTCTGGGCGGTGGTAGCCAGAGTAACATCGGTGCCCAGGGTGTAGACCGTCTTATGAACGCTTACGTCGACTGGATGAAACCCCTTTGGCAACAGCGCTATGCCGGTATCAACCGTGCCAACAACGCTCTTGAGACCATCGACAACGTAACGGGATGGAACTCCGAGCAGACCAAGAAACAGTTGCTCTGTGAGGTCTATTTCCTCCGTGCATGGTATTACTTCAACCTCGTCCAAGTGTTCAACGGCGTACCCCTCGTGCTGAGCACCATTCCGCAGAACCTTCCGAGATCCTCTGCCGATGAAGTGTATGCACAGATTGCCTCCGACCTTAAGAACGCCATCGAGCTCGGTCCGTCGCAGAAGTATCCCGACTTCGGTATAGGGCGTGCCTCTAAGTGGGCTGCCGAGGGTATGATGGCTCGTGTATGGCTGTTCTATACCGGCTTCTACGGCAAGTCTGAGCTTCCCCTCGCCGAAGGTGGCAGCATCTCCAAGAGCCAAGTTATCAGCTGGCTGGAGGATTGCATCCAGAACAGTGGCTTCGGCCTCGTGTCCGACCAGCGCAACCTCTGGCCTTACACCAATCCCTACACCGGCAAGGACTACCAGTATGACATTGACAACGGCCTGAACTGGGAGACCGATGAGAACAAGGAGAACATGTTCGCCGTGAAGATGTCGAATAAGCCAGGATGGAGCGCAGACGCGCAACTCCGCCACAACCGTATCGTGGAGTTCTATGGCCTGCGTAAGACCACAGCCGACTGCTTCCCGTTCTCCGTACAGGGCTACTCCAATGGTCCTGTCTGTGAGAAGCTCTGGACCGACTGGGCTGAGGATCCCGACTATGCTGGCGACTACCGTCGTGTAGGTTCCATCTGTGACCGTGCCGTTGAGATTCCCAACTATCCTGGCGACAAGGCCAAGGAAGTGGAGAACACCAATCTCCTTGCAAAGAAGTATATCGGCTGTGAGGCCTACGACCCCGAGACAGGTCAGCGCATGCTCTCCTACGGTTACTTCTACGGCAGTGAGAACAACCGTCAGACTGGTCTGACACAGTCGCTCGTATGGCTCCGTTTCGCTGATGTGCTGCTGATGCACGCTGAGCTCTCCGACGGTAAAGCCGTCTACAACGGTCTCGACGGCATGAACGCTGTCCGTGAGCGCGCCAAGCTGCCTGCTATCCCCTACAGCCTCACCAACCTGAAGAAAGAGCGCCGTTATGAACTCTGCTTCGAGGCCCTGCGCTGGAACGACCTGCGCCGCTGGGGTGATGTCAGTGAGAAGGTGAAGAATCAGGTGGGCAACCATATCCTCAATCAGGGTATTGAGGGTGAATATGCCTTCACCAACGATTTCATGCAACGTTACAACGAGACTGGTGGTGGATTCTTCAAGATTCCCGAAGACCAGGTGACTCTTTCTGATGGTGTCCTCGAGCAGAACCCCGGATGGGGCAGTGGCACCAACTGGGCTAAGGGCGACCTGCCATACAAGTTCAAATAACCCGATGAGCCCCGCCAGCCGGCGGGGCTTTTTATTGCCAATAAGACTTATTTCTGAAAAATTTCAAAAAAAAATTCATCGTTTCAGATATTTTGCGTATTTTTGCACCGAACTTAGAACCACAACGGAAATGGAAGTAACTGATTTCAGTCTCACCAACTCAGTGATAAACCTCTATATGTCTGAGTTGCGCGACAAGAATTACCAGAAGAACCGGCTCCTGTTCCGGCATAACATCAAGCGCATTGGCGAGATGATGGCTTATGAGTTGTCGAAGACTTTGGAGTATAAGCCCAAAACCGTGACAACCCCATTAGGTACGATAGATATTCCCTTTCCGAAGGACGATATGGTCATCGCCACCGTACTGCGGGCAGGATTGCCCTTCCACGAGGGATTTCTCAACGTGTTCGACAAAGCCGACAATGGTTTCGTTTCCGCTTTCCGTATGTACATCAACCGCGAACATACTGAAGTAGGTATCCATACAGAGTATATTGCTACTCAAAGCGTAAGGAACAAGACGCTGCTGATTGTGGATCCTATGCTGGCTACAGGCGGATCACTGGCGGCAGCCATCGACTCACTGCTCGCCACAGGCAAGCCCAAGAAGATCCACCTCTGCTGCGTCATCGCCGCTCCAGAAGGATTGGAGGTGGTAAAAGAAGCATTGCCCGAGAATAGCCATATTTGGTGCGCCGCCATTGATCAGGGCATGAATGAGCAGAAATACATCGTGCCAGGCTTCGGCGACTGCGGTGACCTTTGCTATGGTGAGAAGTTACAATCATTCCGTAAGATAGCAGACAAGCGATAGATATGCCCCAAACCAATAGTAAGATAATAAGCCATCGGTCTATCACACTGACTAACGATGTACAGGAAGTACCGCGGCTGAATGTTTTCGTTGATGAGGTGTGCGAGGACATGGGCTGCGACATGGAAACAACCATGCGCATGAACCTCGCCATAGAGGAGGCAGTGGTCAACGTGATCGACTACGCCTACCCATCTGGAACTGTGGGTTCTATCGACATCAAGGTCACTATCTATGACAACCACATGGAGTTTGTCATCAGCGACAGCGGCACACCTTTCGACCCTACCAAGAAGGAGGATGTCGACATTTCGCTACCCGTTGAAGAACGTCGCATTGGCGGTCTGGGGATTCATTTAGTAAGGCAACTGATGGATAAAATCAATTATGAGAGAAAAGACGGACGCAACATCCTTACACTAATAAAGAATAAATGATAATTTAATAAATTAGATAAGCTTTATGAATACAAGATTTGAAGAGAAAGACGGACAGTACATCATGTACTTTGAGGGGCGTTTAGACACAGCTGCCGCAGCAAAAACAGAACAAGAAATGAAGGTACTCCATGAGTGTGAGGGCCACAACATCGTGCTCGACTGCTCAAAAATGGAGTATATCTCATCAAGCGGTCTGAGGCTCTTCCTCGGCCTGCTGAAAATTGCCAAGAGCAAGGGTAGCAAAGTGACGATTTCCGGCATGAACGACAGTCTCAAACAAGTGTTTGCCATGACAGGCTTCACACATCTGTTTGATTTCTCCTAATTAGTTAAGGAAAAATGAAAAAACCGCAGATTGAACTCTGCGGTTTTTTATTTCCATAAACTTTATTCTTATATCAGATGTAGTGTTCCCATGAGGTAGACTAACCCGAAACCAAGCACCATCGAAACGACACCCATGATGATTCCCATTTTGGCCATATCCTTCTGCTTCACAAAACCCGTAGCAAAGGCCAAGGCATTCGGCGGAGTGGAGATAGGCAGAATCATAGCTGACGATGCTGCGATAGCCACACCGATGAGAACGGTGGGTGTGCCACCGATAGGTGCGAGCTTGTCACCCATGGCACCGCAGACGATGGCCAGGATCGGCATGAGCAGGGCTGCCGTAGCCGAGTTGGAGATGAAGTTCGACAGCAGATAGCAGATAGCGCCACCGAGGAGCAGGATGAGCATGGGTGAGAACTCGCCGAAAGGAATGCTCTCAACAGCGTTATGGGCCAGACCCGAAGCATTCAGGCCATAGCCCAGGGCAAAGCCCCCGGCTACCATCCAGATCACACTCCAGTTGATCTGTTCCAGGTCCCGCTTGTTGATGACACCCGTCAGGGCAAACACCGCAAACGGAATCATAGCCACCGTATACGAATTGATGCCCGTCACGCTGTCGAGCAGCCAAAGAGCCACCGTGACGAAGAAAGTGACGATCACCACATTGGCCTGGAACCCCCTCTGCATACCCCCCTCGATATTCAGTTCGATACGTTTCTGGGTGAAGGGGAAAGTGCTGAGCAGGATACGCCAGCTGATGAACAGCAGCACGATGACCAGTGGAAACATAAACATCATCCACTGACCGAAGCCCAGCCCCAGGTTCAGTCCCTCAGGATCGTTCAGATATTTCAATGCGATAGTGTTCGGAGGAGTGCCGATTGGCGTACCCATACCGCCCAGGTTGGCAGCCACCGGGATCGACATGGCCAGGGCGATACGCCCCTTGCCCTCCGGAGGCAGCTGACGGAACACAGGCGTAAGAAATGTAAGCATCATAGCGGCAGTAGCCGTGTTCGACACGAACATCGAGAACAGACCTGTGATGAGCAGGAAACCTAAAAGCACCATCTCACTCTTCGTACCAAAGGGCTTCAGCAATACCTTGGCCAACTGAGCGTCAAGACCAGTCTTCGTGGCAGCGATAGCAAGTACGAAACCACCAATGAACAGCATGATAACAGGATCAGCAAACGTTGCCATCACACCCTTGTACGAGAGCAGCTTGCCCACTTCTTCCTCATTGACCATTGGCAATATACCGCTGTCTGTACAGAATAGTAGCATAAGCAATATAATAGCCACCGACGTGGCCCAAGAAGAAACGATTTCGAGAATCCACATCAGCGTAGCAAAGGCAAAGATAGCGATGATACGCTGCTGGATGACCGTGAGGTTCTGGATGCCATACCACTCAGCAGGCATATTCCAGAGCAGGAGGGTTACTAATGCCACAAGGGCAATCTTGATGACACGCTTGGTACTGTCTTCTGGGTGATACTTACGCTGGTGACGCATCTTATGGTACGTCTCAACCAGATGAAAGCCTTCGTAAATGTGAAACATATCTTATAACTGTTTGTTGATTTTAATCAATTTATCTCGAAATCGTGTGCAAAGGTACGAAAATAATTATGTATTATGGGTTATGTATTTTGAATTCTTCGACATATTAAGTGTATAAATACACAAAATCATCCCTCACCGAAAAGCGGCGAGGGATGATTGATATGTGGAGTTTACAAAATCCTTATTTTACAACCCAGATGTCGTTGGTCTCGAGGAGTTCCGTGAAGTTGTGATACTTCTTCTGGGCACTGACCTCAGCGAGCTGGGCATGGACAGCCTCATTGTAGGTAGGAGCCTTAACGTCGCGGATGACGCCGAGGGCGATGGGGAAGCCATCTTCGGGTGTCATCATCGCAAGCTTCAGCTGCAGGGTGTTGTCCTCGCAGTGGGCATCATGAACGAGTACATCGTCGAGGGTGTAGCCGTCCTTACCAATCTCCACTACCTTCAGGCCGAAGCCCTGCTGCACGAGTCCGAACTCATTGTTCTCACCGAACACGAGCTTCTCACCATGACGAACATAAATGGCATTCTTCCTACGGCCCTCATTGTTATAGACAAGGTCGTGGCAATGGTCGTTGAAGATGACACAGTTCTGCAGGATTTCACAGACCGAGGCACCCTTATGCTCGTAGGCGGCCTTCAGGATCTCCACCGTTCCCTTAGCATCAGTGGCGACGGCACGGGCGAAGAAGTGTCCTCTGGCACCGAAACAGAGCTCAGCTGGACGGAAAGGATCCTCCACCGTACCATAAGGGCTCGACTTCGACACAAAGCCACGGGGAGAGGTCGGAGAGTACTGACCCTTCGTCAGACCGTAGATGCGGTTGTTCAGGAGGATCATGTTCAGGTCGATGTTACGACGGTTGGCATGGATGAAGTGGTTGCCACCGATAGCCAGTCCATCGCCGTCGCCCGACACCTGCCAGACTGTGAGGTTGGGATTGGCCACCTTCGCACCTGTAGCGATGGCAGCAGCACGACCGTGAATGGTATTCATGCCGTAGGTAGCCATGTAATGCGGCAGACGGCTCGAACAGCCGATACCAGAGATCACTGCTACGTTCTCAGGGGCTACGCCAATTTCGGCCATAGCCTTATGGAGTGAAGCCAGGAAGAAGTGGTCACCGCAACCAGGGCACCAACGAGGCTGGCCTTTCTTGAAATCTTGTGCGCTGTAATTACTCATACTATTATTCTTTTAACACGAATTATCATCAATATCCATAAATTATCAAAAATATTATTCATGAAAAATTCATGTTCAATTCGTGGTAATTCATGTTTTTATATTCTATTTCTTGTTAATAATCTCTGTAAATGCATTGACGAGTTCTTCGACGACGAAAGGCTGACCTTTGACTTGATTGAACTGGTAGGGAACAAAACCGTCGACCTTCATACGGAGATAGGCGGCGAGCTGACCCATGTTCTGCTCGGCCACCACCACCTTATTATATTTATTAAGGATGTCAGCCGTGTTCTTGGGCAGCGGGTTCAGGTACTTGAAGTGAGCCTGGGCCACCTTGTAACCCTTCTGGCGCAGTTCGTCCATCGCTGAGTGCAGATGGCCGTAAGTGGAACCAAAACCAACGATGAGCAGGTCGGCATCAGCGTCGCCATCAACCTCGAGATCGGGAACCTGTATATTGGCGATCTTCTGTTGGCGCAGACGAGTCATCAGGTCGTGGTTCTCCGGATTCGTAGAGATGGCACCTGTATTCGAATCCTTTTCCAGTCCACCGAGGATATGCGTGAATCCCTCACGGCCAGGCACTGCCCAGTAGCGGGTACCGTTCTCAGCACGCATATACGGTGTCCACTTGCCTTTCAGTTCTTCAGGAACATAGGGAGGATTGATGGGGTCGAGTTTATCCATCTCAGGCAGTTTGAAAGCTCCTGAACCGTTGGCCACGAAGGCATCGGTGAGCAGCACAACAGGAGTCATGTGCTCCAAGGCTATCTTACAAGCTTGGTAGGCAGCATCGAAACAGTCAGTAGGACTGGTGGCAGCCATCACCGGCATCGGACTCTCACCATTACGACCAAAGAGCGCCTGCAGCAGGTCTGTCTGCTCCGACTTTGTGGGAAGTCCCGTGGCAGGACCGCCACGCTGAACATCGAGCACCACAAGTGGCAGCTCCATGATGACAGCGAGGTTCATGGCCTCACTCTTCAGACAGATGCCAGGACCAGAGGTAGAAGTCACACCTAAAGCACCTGCGAAGGATGCACCGAGGGCTGACGAACAACCAGCGATCTCGTCCTCGCACTGAACGGTGATGACACCACAAGACTTGTGCTTCGATAACTCATGCAGGACGTCAGTGGCTGGAGTGATAGGATAAGATCCAAGGTAGAGCCTCAGCCCGGCCTTCTCGGCAGCAGCGATGAAACCGTAGGCCGTAGCCTTGTTACCCGTGATATCCATATAGCGTCCGGGCTCCTTATGCTTCGACTCCACACGGTAGACGTTGACCGTCGAAGAGTGGGTATTGTGACCGTAGTCGTAGCCTGCCTGTATCACCTTGATGTTAGCCTCAGCGATGGCGGGTTTCTTGGCGAACTTATCCTTCAGAAAGTTGGCCACGAGGTCGAGGTCACGATCGAAGAGCCAGCACACAAGTCCGAGAGCGAACATGTTGCGGCACTTCATCATCGCCTTCATATCCATGCCTGTGTCAGCCAGACAGTCTTTCACCATCGTGGTCAGAGGGCACTGGATCACGCGATCCGGGTCGATACCCATCTCGCCGAGGTAGTCCTCAGTCTTGAACTGAGCCTTCTCCAGATCCTTCGGGCCGAAGGAATCGGTATCGATGATGATCGTTGCTCCCGGCTTGGCATAGCGGTACTGCGTCTTCAGGGCAGCAGCGTTCATGGCCACCAGCACGTCGCACTTGTCGCCAGGGGTATAGACCTTGCCAGCGCCGATGTGTACCTGGAAGCCGGAGACACCCGTCAGCGAACCTTGCGGGGCGCGGATGTCAGCGGGATAGTCGGGGAATGTGGAGATGCCGTTGCCAACGGTGGCACTGACCGTAGAGAAGATGTTTCCAGCGAGCTGCATACCGTCGCCAGAGTCACCAGAGAAGCGTACGACCACCTGGTCGAGCTCCTTCACTTCTAATTTTTCTGCCATATAATTAAAAATATTACTAACTTTCTATAAAACGGGTGCAAAATTATTCATTTTTAGCGTAAACGCCAAAGAAAAACATCAAAAAGTGCATATTTGTATGCATTTTCTTGCAAATATGCACTTTTATTGCGATAAATATTCATTTCCGCGCCCTCAGGAATCCTTCAAACTAGAAATCCCAATCCGTGACGTAGTGGTCGAACCTGATACCCTCAGTACTGCCGAACTGGGCGATGATCTTCATAATCTCTTCCTGCTGCTTTGGCGAGATCGTGTTTTCACCGTTATGGACTCGGTAGTACGGTCCACAGCCACCACTGAAGTATGAGCGTACGCAGGAGCGGGCCTCAGCTTTTTGCCATTTGGGAACGTTATCATAGAGTTTCCTGAAACCCCATGCCTTCTGCACAAGCCTCTTCTCTCGAAAACACTTGCACGTTCCGTCCTGCCAAGCCGTAGGAAAGACCGCCGACCCAGAATGACGGTCCTTAGGCGACAGCAGCATGGCCTGATAATGCATGCAACGCCCTTTCTCTGCGCATTCATTGTTGAAGCACAACGGATATCCCCAGGGAATATCCTTATAAGTAAGTTTTTTCTCCTCCATTTTTTATTTATACGTCATTACTAAAAAATCTCTCATCTCTCCCTAAATCTTTGGAAACGCCTTTGTATAAAGGGGTTTGAGCACGGGAGAGATCTTTTCAATCTCTCCCATATCTCTCCCGTCACCCCTCCCGTCAGGTTCATGCAGCCCTAAGTGGTACGACCTTGTAATAAGCCACGTGCGAGTGCTCCTTGTGTTCAAAACCTAGAGCCGAAATCGTCTTACCAAGCCTGACCCTATTGCCGATGGTATTCTGCAGCGTCGGATAATCCTTCTGCATGATGCCGATCATCTGGTCGCAGTTCAAGGTCTTCACCACCTCGCCCTCCATAGGCTGACGGAAACAGGCCACAAACATCTCGCCGAGGTCCTTCTTCTCCATGAAATCCTGATTCAGCTGCTGGATACGGGCCACTTCTTCATTATTGAACCAGTAGGGCGCACCCTGCTCACGGATCTCATGTACCACCTGCGCATAGAGCTGGCCATAATCGATGTCGCCTGTATTGTCGATCATCCTGCCATCAGGAATCAGAATACAGATGTTTCGACGTGAGCCTGTGACATCCTTTAACGGGTGACGATTGTTGGTGGTGGCCACGAACGAAGCGAATCGAGGACGATCCTCTTGAGTACGCCCAAATATCGGACGCCCGTTCACCTTGCTGACAGACAGGGTCTGCTTCAGCGACGACTGCTGAGAAGGGCGGATGGCATCCAACTCATCGAGGTTGACGAAGAGATTGTTCGTCAGAGCCATCTCCTTATCAAACTTGTTCGACAAGTTCAGATGGTCGAGATAGTACTCCCGCAGATTCTGTGGCAACAGACGTCGCACGAAAGTAGTCTTTCCACAACCCTGAGCTCCGATGAACGTTGGCACACACTCATTGCCGTGAAGCATATCCATCTGCAGCCAATGAGCCACAGCAGAACGCAACCAAACGGCCAGATAGTTCTGTTGCTCAGAGGTAATGCCTGGGATACGGCCGAAAACCTTGGCAATATGGTTCTGGCCGTCCCACTGAGGCAGGCTCCTGAGAAACGCCTGCACAGGATTGTGCTCAGGCACCTCTTCCGACTGCACATACTCCGTGATCTCCGTCTTAGGGCTGCCCTTCTCCAAGATGTTCTCGCGCTTGGCACGAATCACGATACTGTTGAGGGCCGCCGGCGTCAGAGGACGGTATTCCAAATCTGCCTCATCCGAGGCGCACGAGAGACTGTCGATCATCTCGACAGTATTGCCTTCAGCCTTGTTATCAGCCTTCGGCAGAACCGCGAACTCCACCTTTCCGTTGAGGATGTTTCGACGGAAGCGATAGTTCGCCATCAGGAACTGCTCGATCACAAGCGTTCCCTCCTGAGAGGCTCCTGGAGTCTCTACAGGCATCAATTCACAATTCAACATTCTTATCTAAGATCAATGGTTAATCCTTCTCCTTCAGGTCACTTCCTTGTAGCAATATTGGCGCGCTTTCCACAGCGTGCTTTTCAAAGCGCAAAGGTACAACATTTTTTTGTCATATGCAAGTTTTTCCACAAAATTTCGCGGATTTTTTCAAAGTGTTAAACCAAAGATTTTCTTCCTTATATAATAATGTTCGCGAGACGGGAGTGATGAAGGGAGAGATATGGGAGAGATCAAGGGAGAGATGAAACGGCAACTTTCCTTTATTTAAAGGCTTTTCGAGAGATTAACGGGAGGGATGAAGGCTTTTTTGAAATTTCTCTGCTCTTTTTTGATATCGAAAGCCACTTATTACGAAATAAGTGCCATCGCTTTTCCCATTAATGGCAGTTATTATTCCCACCTTGGGAATGAAATGTTCCCAGGCTGGGAACTAAATATTCCCACCTTGGGAATATGCACACGGTTCCTGTCACCCTGTGCATGTGTGTCCATTAAGAGTGGTGTGACAATTGAGTTGTAAGTTTTTGAAAGGTGTTTTCAGTCTTGGGAAAACCTTTCAAATCGTTATAATTCTCTATCTTTGCAGTCATAAAGCATGTTTCAGATAGAAATCACCCGATTCCGGAGTGGTGGGATACGCTTATAATATTTGGTGGTGTCGTGAGAAATTAGTATCTTTGCACCGATGAAGAGAATTGTTGGTATAATGGTTTGGGGAGCGATGTTGCTCCTGGTGGGCTGTGGCGGTGACGGCTACACCCCGGAGTTGCGTGCCATTGATACAATCATCAATGAGAAACCCGATTCCGCCTTGCGCCTGCTTGATAGCCTCAGCACCGAGGCACAAAGTTGGCCCAAAAGCCAGCGCATGCGCTATAGCCTGCTCACGATGAAGGCACAGAATAAGGCTTACGTCCCTTTCATCTCTGACACCATCGCCAAAGACCTTGTCAGCTACTATGATGACAACGGTTCTCCCAACGACCGCCTCTTGGCCCGTTATCTTCTTGGCTGTGTCTACCGTGACCTCGGTGAGGCGCCCCATGCCGTCGACTGCTATCTTGACGCCGTCAACCACGCCGATACCACTGCCACCAACTGCGACTTCTATACATTGAGTTCTGTCTATTCGCAGTTGGCAACAGTTTTTTATCGTCAGCTTCTACTTTCAAATGAAATCGATGCCAGAAAGAAAGCCAGTCACTATGCGTTTCTTGCCAATATGCCTAAGTTGGGTATTTACAATATTGACATGATTGCAGGGTCTTATATATTAATGAACAAGAAAGATAGTGCAGAGATTATTTTAAAATCTGTACTTGAGCAATACAGAAAACATGGATATGTCCAACAGGCATTGCGTTCTTCTAAAACATTGATGTTTCTTTACACGGAAAGCCCCCAACGTTTGGCAGAAGCAAAGACACTGATGGATCAGTTTGAATGTGAATCTGAATTGTTTAATGAGCAGCACGAACTTCCTCCTTCACAGCGTCAGTACTACTATTATAAAGGCTTGTACTATGAGGGGATCAACGAACTCGACTCAGCAGAATATTACTATCGGAAGATTACCCGTCCCAACATGAAAGCAGCCCAAAAGGATCCCATGTATCGCGGATTGCTAAGTGTATTTAAGAAGCGCCATCAGGCAGACTCCATTGCCAAATATGCCCAGCTCTTTTGCGAGGCCAATGACTCCTCGATTGCTAAAAAGGATCAGGAACTGACTGCCCAGATGGCATCGCTTTATAATTATAACAGATATCAGAAGGAGGCTTTTGAAAGTGAAAGAGAAGCAGAACGTTTAAAAATCATCTTCGTCAGCGTTGTAGCAATCCTTTGGGTTATTGGTGGGTCAGCGTTTGCGTTTTATAGAGCCAAGAAACAAAAAACACTCGCTGATTATCGCCAGAACTTAGAGTCACTGGGTAAGATTCAGTCTGAGTTGCAAGAGCTGTGCGGCGAGAATGGCGATCTCCCGGCATTGATCGCCAGAAAGAACGAAGAGATCAGTCATTTGCAGAATCGCATATTGGAATACCAAAAACACCAGTCAGATAATGACAAGGCAAATCTGGAGGACAGGTTGACTAATGCGGAAATCGTTAATCAATTGTCTGAACTATTGAATGGTAATCCCATCCGTCAGGCCTCCCGTGAACAGATTCGTCAGGTCACCAATCTGATTAACGAACAGATTCCCGCTTTTTACAATGCGCTTAATACCCCAGTCGTGTTGCGCCCTGTGGAATATGAGGTCTGTATGTTGATTCGTTGTCATTTCAAGCCTTCAGGTGTTGGCAAATTGTTAGGTCTTGACGAAGCATACGTATCGAATGTCAGAAGGAGGATCTTGTATAAAGTCTATGGAGTAGAGGGTAATCCGAAAGATTTGGACGAGCGTATTATGGCCATTGTCTAACCTTTCACAATATTTCAATAGTTAAGTTGTAAGTTTTTGAAAGGTGTTTTCGGCTTCGAAAACACCCTTCATACCGTTATTATTCCCTATCTTTGCAGCCGACAATACATGATAGAATAAAGCCTAATTCGGCTAATGATCGATAGAATGACATATTATTAACAATTAAATTATTAGAGTTATGAAAAAGTATTTATTTACATTACTGTCTATTTTCATTTGCCTGAGTGTTCATGCACAGTTGGGGTACCGGGTTAGTCAGGGCTTCGTAGAACTGACCCCGGACGAGTCGTTTGTCTACAAGTTTGTTATGACGATGGATGACGAAAGTCGGGAGACTATGAGGGGCTTGTATGACAACATGAAAAAGACGGGAGACAAATCCATCCTCGCTTGTTCAATGTTAAGTGGGAATGTCGCATGGTTTGTGAGAAATGACTTTCCTATGCCCGAAGGCAAATATTTTGAATCCGATTTTTATAATGGTACATTCCCAAACAATTCACATGAGAACAAGTATTTAGTTGTCCTTCCCCAAATCCAAACCTGGATGAATTATCGTGGACATATTGAAGATCTTTTGGAATACCTTGGAGATCGGGTGACGGTTGACTTGATAAAAGAGGAAGTAATTGAGGGCTATGAAGACTATAAAAGTACCGATTTCCGGTTAATATGTAACTTGAAAACATCAGAGGAATGGCTGAAACTATGTATGGATGTCGATAACTATGGATTCGAAGGCTTGCCTCATTTTGTACCACAGCATTTTATGATTGACAAGACTTACTACAGTCATTTGATCAGTATGATGAAGGAGACGAATGGGGACGAGAAAAAGATCTATTCCATGAATTGGGAAGGAGTGGATTATCCCATGACTGACATGACTCCAGATGACCCACAGAAGACGACGGATGAGGGCCTTGCCATTTATAATCCAGAGAAACAGGAGTATGCAGGATCGATCTTCACCATCATCAGTGGGGGTGGCTTCAGCCTCAAGAAGAACCATGATTATGTCGTCCGCCTGACCATGAAGGTTCCTTCCGATGGTTCGTATATAGTAAATATTGGCAGTGGGTCTACCAACTGCTCTAAAGAGGTTGCTGTCAGTGCTAGCGACGATTTTCAAGTGGTAGACGTCCTGTTCCCTGATTTCTGGGGCGATGTAACAGACAGGACTTTTGAACCCATAGATGGTGATGCGCACATCTTCTTCTATAGTGGCTTGGTAGCAGGTACCACCGTAGTCAAGAAGTTGGAGGTCTACGAGCTTGCCGGATCAGGAGCTCGTGGTAGCGACAAGACTGCCATCAATGCCGTGAAGGCTACGAATGCCGACGGTGCCATCTACAATCTCGCAGGACAGAAGGTTGATGGCTCGTATAAGGGTATTGTCATCCAAAACGGCAAGAAACGTATTGCACATTGATTAATAACGATTCCTTGTATTGGGTCAGAGAAATATGAAGGTCTAAGAATATTTGTTGGAAGGCCTTGTAACACTTTTTTCTAAGCCATGAAAAAAGTGTTACGAGGCCTTGTAGCAAACGGGGGTCTGAGGCCTCTTTCATAAGCTCAAAGTGTTAAAGTTATGTTAAAGTCACAGAATCTTTACAAGATTTTTGCATCTTTCGAATTGTATAGATAGAAGTGTAATTGAAATAGGAATGAATATGAAAAAGAATTATGTGGAAACAAATGACTAAAAGAATCCTATTTACCATCCTCATCAGTATGATAGGGATTAATACTTTTGCATTTGCAGTCGAGAATGCTGACGGCGTAACTATTTACTACAAATATATCAATGAGAATTATGATCTGGAGGTGACATCTGTAGGTTATGGTCAAGATCCATATTCTGGTGATGTGGTCATCCCAGGGGAGGTAACCTATAATGACATGACGCTAAAGGTGGTTGCCATAGGTGCTATGGCTTTCGATAAATGTACTGGCCTGAAATCGGTGACCATCCCTAACAGTGTGACCTCCATTGGCTCGTCAGCTTTCCGAGATTGTATTAATCTGGTCTCTGTTATTGGTGGTGACAGCGTAACCTCTATCGGTTTCTCTGCCTTTAATGAGTGTTTCAGTCTGACATCGATAAATGTCTCTGACAACGTGACCTCCATTGGCAAATATGCCTTCTATAAATGCAATAGCCTTACTAATGTGAATATTCCTAGCGGTTTGACAGAAATCGCTGAGGGAGTTTTCTCGGATTGCAGTAGCCTGACCGAAGTGACTATCCCAGAAAGCGTGACATCAATAGGTGAGACGGCCTTCATTGGATGCACAGGTTTGACCTCGCTGATCATCCCTAATAGCGTGACGTACATTGGCTCAGATGCTTTCTGGGGTTGTTCAGGTCTAGCCACGATAAATATTCACAACGGTTTGACAGAAATCGGCAGAGGTGTTTTCAGCGATTGCAGCAGCCTGACTGAAGTATCAATACCTGAAAGTGTTACATCAATTGGCGATGGAGCTTTCCAAGGTTGCTCTAACTTAAGGTCACTAACGATCCCAAGCAATGTGGACGCTATCGGCACACAAGCCTTCTTCGGTTGTTCCAGCCTAACCTCGGTTTTGGTGCTTTGCAGTCCAACCACCTTAGCAGAGGCGCTGTTCATAAATTGCGAGAACCTGAAAGAAGTGACTTTTGATTGTGAGACGGTCACGCCTCTGTTCCAATCAGCGCGTTCGCTTGAAACGGTTCAGATGACAGACAAGGTCAAGGCTATCAACGCGAAGGCTTTCGCAGGCTGCAATAGTCTCACATCTGTCACTCTGCCTGCGAACCTCACAGCCATAGAAGAATTCACCTTTGACGGCTGCGCGAGTCTCCCATCGATTGATATTCCATCGAGTGTGGGGCAGATCGGTCAACGTGCTTTTTCATATTGCAACGCATTATCAGCCGTCACGATTCCCGGAAACGGAGAGACCATTATCGGCGAGCAGGCTTTTCACGGATGCGAAGGACTGTTGGCGATTGACATCGGCGACGGTGTGAAGCAAATCGGTAACGAGGCTTTTGAAGGCTGTTATCAGGCCAAGTCGCTTACCATCGGAAATGGTGTGACAGAGATTGGCAGTCAGGCTTTCAGTTATTGCAGCTATGTGGAATCAATGTCGATGGGCAACGGTGTCAAGAAGATTGGCGATAGGGCGTTCGAGAGTTGTTTGCGCCTGAAAGCTGTCCACCTGACAGACCTGGCTGCCTGGTGCAACATCTCTTTCGAAGGTATGGATTCCAATCCCCTGTCGATAGCCCAACATCTCTTCATGGACGGCAAAGAGGTCAAGGAACTGGTTATTCCAGACGTTGTCACAACATTAGGTCCTGGTGTGTTCAGGCGTGTAAAAGGCCTCTTGTCGGTCACCATCCCAGGCAGTGTGACGGATATCGGAGATAATGCCTTTGAGGAATGCGAAAGCCTCACTTCGGTCACGCTCAATGAAGGAACGGTCAGCATCGGCCAAAATGCGTTCTATGGCTGCCGCAGCATTGAAGAGGTGACAATTCCCAATAGTATCACTACCTTGGGCGTTCAGGCTTTCGCCTATTGCTCAGCTATGAAGTCGGTGAAGATGGGCAGTGGTCTGACAACGACAGGAGATGGTGTTTTCGAAAGTTGCACCAGTCTGGCAACGGTTCTGTTCTCCGAAGGCTTGACGACGATAGGCATGGGGGCGTTCGGCAGATGCGCCAAGTTGGCTTCCATAAATTTCCCAGAGAGTCTGAAAACGATTAGTGCATACGCTTTCATGGATTGTACGGGTTTGAAATCAGTCGTCCTTCCTGATCGGCTGACCACGGTCGAGTCATACGCCTTCCAGCGTTGCTCGGGATTAAAGTCGGTCACTGTTGGCAGGCAATTAAATGCTGTTGGAGATGGGGCATTTGTGGATTGCCATAATCTGAATGCCGTCCACCTTTCAGACATCGCTTCATGGTGCGGAATCAACTTCTCCAATGAAGAGTCAAATCCGCTTCATCTGGCTGGTCATTTATATCTGAACGATAAGGAAATCACAGATCTGGCGATTCCCGAAGAGGTAAAGGAAATTGGGAATTGGGCTTTCGCTGACTGCAGCGGGCTTAAGTCTGTCACGATTCCCAGTAGTGGAACCAGGATTGGCTATCGGACATTCAGTAATTGTATGCAGTTGGAATCAGCGACATTGGGTGACGGGGTGATTATCGGAGAATTGGCTTTCAATATCAACAGCAGTCTGTCTGAGGTCAATTTCCTTGGTGCCGTTTCTCTGTTCGGCAGATGGGCCTTTGCCTATTGTACCAGTCTAAAATCAGTGGAACTCAAAGCGGGTACTACCAGCATTGACAATTCCGCATTCCAAGGATGTTCTGCATTAGAATCGGTCATTATACCTGAGGGTGTAGTCACGATTGACAATAATGCTTTCGAGGAATGTACCAGTCTGACAAAGGTCACGATTCCCGAGAGTGTCATGACCATCGGGTTCAGGACTTTCTACGGATGCTCTGCCATGACAGATATGTATGTCTGTTGTACAACACCTCCTGCCCTTGACAAACATGCATTCGCTAACAAATCGTTTAAGCAGATGACAGTGCATGTACCGACGGGTTGTAAAGACGCCTATATCTCAGCACCGAACTGGAGCGGATTTTCCAACATCGTCGACGATATCACATCAGACATCTCTTCTGTCATCACAGACACGAAGCCTGACTTGATCTACGATATGCAAGGCCACCGCGTTGATCATCTTCACCGTGGTATCAACATTATCCGCCAGAGCGACGGCAAGACGAAGAAGGTGATCATGAAATAAGAATGATCACGGTTCCACTGATTAGAAGTACAATTATAAAAAGGCATAATTTATGAAGAAAAAATTGGCACTTATGATGGTTATGCTGCTGTCGCTTGGGATGTTCTGTGCTTGCAGCAATGACGATGACATGAATAAAACAAATGAGATTCTAACAAATGAGACCTCGACAAATCCGAAAGAGAGAATCGTCGGTTCATGGCTACTAATAAAGGATAATGAAGATGACGTGTCCTCTCAGAATATTGTTATGACATTCCTGACAGACGGAACATGGATTGCCCATAACCCACAGGCAGCCTCCATTATTAAATCAGATTCTCAAGATCAATTGGATTTTAAACAATTGATTTCGTTCGAGGAAGGATGGGAATATGATGCAGAAAAGGATGTCATCTCTGGCTATTTGGCATTGTCAACCCCCTCAGTAATGGGTTTTCCTTATCGCTTTGAATTAAAAAGAAAAAAACTTATGATTTCTTTCGAGCCAAGAGGAGTGAATTATATTGTAGCTCCAACTCCAATGGTTTATTATTATAGAAGGTGGTAAATCGCGACACGCGACTCCAGAAGTAGTATGATATGCTTAAAGTGTTAAAGTTGTGTTAAAGTAACAAAATCCATGCAGTCTTTTTACTTTTTACGGACTATATATATAGTAGCGTAATTAAAATAAGGAATGAATATGAAAAAGAATTTCTGTATTATTTTGGGCGTGCTGCTGTCGTTTTGTATGTTCAGCGCATGCAGCAACTCGGATGAGTCAACTGAAAACAAAATACGCAATTCGATTCCTACAATAGGTTAATGTTTTCGTCCGTCGGCCGAAAGGTGAAAAGATAGTAAGAAAGGATTAGCAAAATGTACAGGCCGACATTAGTACCGTCGTCAGGATTGCTTCTGGCGACGGTATTTATAATAAGGAGCAACACTCTCCTATCCGTGAGTAAGAGACTTGCAAAATAACGTAATTGAAATAGGCTTAGAGACTCCTAAGCAGCCAGAGGGCAAAAAACTGGTCGTAAACGAAATAGGTATCGCCTTCCTGGGTGATGAAGTCCTTATCAAGAAGGGCTTTGACGGCAGACATTACACTGCTGGCAGACCATAACTGATATTTTTTGATAAATGCTCCTCCAGTTATGTTCTGAGCCTGGCCCTCCTTCGCAATGGCAGAAAAAACGAGGCGTTGGCGCTCTGACATTTGCCTAAATAGCATTTCATAATGCTCTGAATAGAGGTCCAGCAGATAATCAACAGCCCTTCCGACCATATCCACCGTACAGCGTTCCTTCCGTTCTGTATTGAGGTACAGAACGTTCATTACCCTTTGCAAACATGAAGTGACTCCCCTGAAGCGCAAGTAAACATCATGGACGACAGCCTCATCAATCGATTTGTCTCCCTTTTGGAATTGTGTGACGGCAAACTTAGTGTATACTTCTTCGGATATAGGAGCCAGCCCCATCGTAATGACCGACTGATAGAAAGGACGCGAAGGTGAGAGAAATATCTCGCTCATCATGTGTCGTTTGGAACCAGAGAAAAGGAATGTGGCATTCGGACAGCGTTGGATATGGGTACGAAGAGCAGCCTCCACGTTTTTGTCGGCATACTGGGTGATCTGTTGGAACTCGTCGATGGCCACCAAACAAGGCTTGTCGGCAGTTCTCAGATAACTAAATATCTCGTCGAGAGTCGTGGAAGGGACAGAACTGTTTCCGAGTCCGATTCCCCATACAGGATTGCCATTAATGTCGAATGAAATCTGTTGCTGAAGACTTTTCAGTGTAGAAACAAACTGTTCCCATGTTTTGCGTCCAAATGGTTTAAGTTCTTCTATGATAGCCTTACCAAAGACATCCACAAAGTCTCCTAACGAATTGGTGGCATAGATATCTATGACAAAGGTATAATAGCGTTTTTTTATTTCCGGCTGACTGAACACATGGTATATCAGGTCAGTCTTCCCAAGTCTTCTGGGGGAGATGAGCGCCATGTTATTATCATTAGTGAGTAGTTTCACCAAATCCTCAGTCTCCTTCACACGGTCGCAGAAATACTCCGGACCTGCGTAACCTTTTGTCACAAACGGGTTTGTCATACGCCAATTATTTATAGTCTGCTGCAAAGGTAAGCATTAATTTTCATATATGCAAACTTTTTATCGAAAATGCGATAATTATAAATATGATAATCATAATTCCGATAATACCATCAAATAAAACACAAAAAAGTTTTGGTTTTCTCCTCGCTTATTCGTAACTTTGACCTTTGGTCGAAGATACTCTCGCTCGAGAAAACACAAAAAAGTTTTGGTTTTCTCCTCGCTTATTCGTAACTTTGCAGATGAATTTGTGTAATAGAAATCATCTTGTAGTATGAAAAGGCTTTTATTGTTGGCATTATTGACGATTGGAACGATTGCCCAGGCCCAGAATAATTATGAGATTACAGTTGAGAGCAGACAGCCCTCAGGAATCATTGACGAGATGCTCTATGGACAACTCTTTGAGCACATCTATTTCAGTGCCAACAATGGTGTCTGGCAGGAACTTATACAAGAACGCTCCTTCGAGCCGGAGCAATATCCGGGCATCCATCCGCGTGATGGATATTTCGACGGATGGTTCATGGATGACGACATGGTGCTGCATTCACCTACCCGTTACGAGCAGCCGCTCAAGATTGACAGCATAGAAACCTGTGATTTTGACCTGACCATGGACGTAAACTGGCGTTCCTACAAATTGGCGCGACGCGCTTGGAGCGGAGGACTGATGGACATTCGTTTCGCTTTCCGCAACAAGGCTGACGGAGCAGCCTATTACCTGCGCATCCACGACCCCTATTATGAGAGCCGCCCACTCAACCCTGGGCAGACCCAGGCACAGATAGAAGCAGCAAAGGAGGCAGAAGCACGCACTAGACTCCAGCAGAGCACCACTGCCGATTTCTCGATCTGCACCATGGAAGAGCGCGAGATATCTGGCTTCGGAGGGCGTACCCGCCGCATGAATACATTGGTACCACTGATATCAGCCCCAGCCACAAAAGAGCAAATCAACGAAAATCAGCAGTGGCACAAACTGCGTGTGGAGAGCCGTGGGAGCAAGGTCACAGTGTTCTGGGACGGCAAGGAGGTGCTGAGCTACGACGGTCTGGAGATGGCCAACCGTAATTTCCTGACATTCTGGGTCAACTATACCGAGACTACTTACCGCAACATCAAACTGACCGCAACCGACGGCAAGGTGCTCTTTGAGGGCATTCCAGGCGACGTGCAGATTCCTGCTGTGGCACAGCAATGGACTGCCTTCGGCGATGGCGGCAAATATCGTCTGGTCAAGGACGATGCCGTAAACATGCGTTATTCTCAGGAGATTACAGCCAAGACTGAGGCCGGTATTTACCAAGGACCGCAAAACATCATCTCTGGCGAAAAGTATGTGGGTTCCATCTATGCCAAAGGTAAAGGTGAACTCCTTGTAGGACTGCGCAACGCGAACGGTCTGTTCGTGGCTCGGAAATCATTGGGCGAAGTAGGCAAGGAGTGGAAGAAATATGCGTTCACGCTCGAACCACAGACCAGCTGCGACGGTGATTTCGCCATTGTCGTGAAAGGCGGTACGGTGCAGGTGGACATGGCAACCATGACCACTCAGACTGGTATTGACCTAGGGGGATTCCGTCCCGACATCCTACAAGCTGTCAAGGAACTGCACCCCACTTGTCTGCGTTGGCCTGGCGGTGGTTACGTGGCACAGTACGACTGGAAGTGGGGCATCGGTCCACAGGAGAAACGTGAGCGCTGGGCACACTGGATGTGGATGGATTATGACCAGAACTGCTTCGGCACGGATGAATTCATACGCTTCTGTCGTGAGGTTAATTCCGAGCCTGTCATCGTGGTGAGCGTCAAGTTCGAACGTCCTGCCGATGAATACGACAGCATCTTGCAGGATGCGCTCCACTGGCTGCGCTACTGCAATGCCCCCGCCACTGACGAATGGGGTGCGAAGCGCGCTGCCAACGGACATCCGGAACCTTACAATGTGAAATACTGGGAGATAGACAATGAGATGTGGGAAATGGGCATCGACCGCTATGAGAAATGCGTACGTGACTTCAGTACCGAGATGCGCAAGATAGACCCGTCCATCAAAATCATCGTCTGTGGCGGATTCCGTGAAGATGAGCAGTTCATCCAGCGCAGCGGCCAGTATTTTGACTACCTGAGCCTGCATCACTATGAGCAGCAGGGAGGATATGCTACCGGTCCCGTACGTCTGGGACAGCAGTATGACCGCTATGCAAAGATGATTGCCGATGGTCCTAATCCGAATATCAAACTGTTCATCTCGGAATGGAACCTGAATAGCATCGACTGGCGCACAGGACTGTTTGCTGGCGGATTCCTTAATATGTGCGAGGCTCGTGACGTGGTAGCAATGGGGGCTGCAGCGCTGTTTATACGCCGTACCGATGCCCCTGACTGGAACAACGCCTTCATCAATTTTGACTACAAGGACCTGTTCAAGGCGCCTAACTGTCAGGTGACCGAACTTTGGTACGATCATTTCTCGAAATACCGTCTTGCCTTTAGCGGTGAGACAGGCAATCTGAGTGTGAGTACCACCATGTCGGAGAATGGTTCCGGCGTGATTGTAAAGGTAGTGAACCCTACTGACGAGCCTACCACCTTACGTATCAAAGGCGACTGGACAGGCGTGAAGGATGCTGCCTTTGAGTATTACGCTCCAGGTTCGTTGACTGTGGCCAACAGCATGGATAACAAGCATGCCGTCGCTCTCCAGAAAGCCACTCCCCAGACTGATGGCAACGATGTCGTGCTCTCAGTTCCCGCCCTCTCCGCCGGCGTGCTGACGATTACCAGATTGCTGACTATTGAATAATTGTGATTATCCTCCATTAATCTATTGGTATCATAAGTATGAAGAAACCATCTTGGCTTGAGAAAGAAAAGCTCTATAGCATCATGTTCGAGTCGGAGCGCCCGGCTGGACGTATCTTCGACCTCACACTGATCATAGCGATCTCGCTGAGCATCATCATCTCGTTTATTGAGACTATTCCTTCGTTGGCCCATACCTTTAAATTAATCCTGGAGGTATTGGAATATCTGTTGACCTTCTTCTTTACGGTCGAGTACATTGCCCGTGTCTACTGCTCACCAAGACCTCGCGACTATGTGCTGAGCTTTTTCGGCGTTATTGACTTGTTGTCTACATTGCCGCCTTATCTGTCCTTCTTCCTGCCCAATGCGAGGTATATGATTCTGTTGCGTTCATTCCGCTTCATCCGTATCTTCCGCATTTTCAAGTTGTTCAGTTTCATCAACGAGGGCTATATGCTGATGCGGTCAATCCAGAAGAGTCTCAACAAGATTGCCGTCTACTTCATGTTTGTGCTGATATTGGACATCTGTCTGGGTACACTGATGTTTATGGTTGAGAGCGGTCAGCCCAACACACAGTTCACCGACCTGGCCACATCAGTCTATTGGGCCATTGTCACGATGACCACCGTGGGATATGGCGACATCACACCAGCCACCCCCATAGGCCGACTGCTTTCGGCATTTGTCATGCTGCTGGGTTATACCATCATTGCCGTACCCACAGGCATCGTCACCGCCAACATTATTGACGAGACGAAAGAAAAGCCGAAAGACGGACACTGTCCTCGCTGTGATGCCATGGTGCGCGACAATGACCGTTATTGCTCACACTGCGGAGAAAAGCTATAGCAACGGCCTCAATACTCGAATGACGAGCCGCCAAGGAACTCGCGGAGGAGAGATGTCGGCGGAATCTGAGTCTCGGGTATGGGTTTGATATAGCGCAGGAACTTCAGCAGACGATAGGCCTCGGCATGTTCAGGACAGTTCTCCGGCACTTGTTCCAGCAACGGTTCTGCCTGACTCTTGATGACGGCCAGCTCAAAGAGCATAGCCGTATTGAACATGGCGTCGGCATTCTCCTGGAAGGGGAATATCCACTTGTTCTCACCAGCCCTTACACTGGGCCAGCGACGGATGGTCTCACGGGCCGTGACGGCACGGTACTTATGGTCGCGGATGATACGGCGCAGCAGACGGTTGTCGGTGGTGGGGATATAATTGTGATTGTCGAGCAGGACGGTGGTCAGTGCCGAGGCATAGACACGGAAGATCTGCTCATCAGGAATCTGTGAGGTCAGTTCAGGGTTCAGGGCGTGGATGCCTTCGACCACCAGGATCTCGTTCTCATCCAACTTCAACCGCTTCCCACTTCTCTGACTGGTGCCTGTGGGGAAGTCATAACGGGGCAGTTCCACCTCCTCGCCGTTGAAAAGGGCTGTGAGTTGCTCGTTCAACAACGGCAGGTTCAGGGCGTGGAGATTCTCGAAGTCGTAATCACCCTTCTCATCGAGTGGTGTCTTGTCACGATCAAGGAAATAGTCATCAAGCGAGATGGCCACAGGTTTGATGCCATTCACAGCCAGCTGCACACTGAGTCGCTTGCAGGTGGTAGTCTTGCCAGACGACGAGGGACCTGCTATCAGCACTAGTTTCACTCCCTTGCGGCGTGCAATCTCGTCAGCAATCTTGGCAATCTTCTTTTCCTGCAAGGCCTCGCTGATCATGATAAGCTGTGGGGAGTAGCCTTTGCTGATGGCCTCGTTCAGGTCGCCGATGGTGCGCAGTCCGAGGATATCCTGCCACTGGTGGTGCTCCTTGAAGATACCGAACATCTTGTCCTGATGGGTCATTTCTCCCAACTCGTCAGGATGCTCACGGGAAGGCAGGCGCAACAGCAGACCGTCGTAGTATTTCTCCACGCCAAAGAGATAGAGCTGTGAGGTATTCGTCAGCAACGAGCCATAGTAGTAGTCCACGTAGCCGTCGATGTCATAATAGGTGGTAAAGAGACGACCTGTCGACTTCAGCAGTTTCACTTTCGAACGGTTGTGCAGGCTGTCGAAAAGCTGGATGGCTTCCTCGGTCGTGGTCTCGTGGCGATGGATGGGCAGAGCCGCATCGATAATCTCCTGCATCCTACGGCGGATGGCTCCGGCATCGTCGAGAGTAACAGGCCTTCCAATGTTGAGATTCACATAATAGCCATTGGAAACGGGAATGTCGATAGCCACTTTACAGGGGTCGAAGAGATCGTGGGCAGCTTTACAGAGCACGAAAAAGAGTGTGCGTGTGTAAGCCCTGGAGCCACTGGAAGAGGTGATATCGAGAAACTCCACCTCCTTCTGCTTATAGATGCGGAAGTGCATCCCCTCCACCTTATTATTGACATGGGCCGAGATAGGGCCGTATTGCATCTGTAATCCCGACTGCTGATAGACATCTTCAAGGTTAGAACCGAGAGGCACCTCTACGACTGTGCCATTATTTAATACATGAACTTTTATCATCTGTTCCATAAGCAATAGTATGTTTTAGATAAATTTTTCTGCAAAGATAACAAAATATTTATTATTCACTATTTACTTTTCACTTTTTTTTGTATCTTTGTAGCCGAATTCGAATCAAAAGATATCTTTTATGCTCGTAATTTTCAAACTCCTTGGTTCCCTCGCCCTGCTGATGTTCGGTATGAAATCGATGAGTGAGGCGCTCCAGAAGATGGCCGGACCGCAGTTGCGTCACGTCCTTGGAGCCATGACCACCAACCGTTTTACGGGAATGCTGACAGGTATGCTGGTGACGGCATCCGTCCAGTCATCAACAGCTACCACGGTGATGACCGTGTCGTTTGTCAATGCCGGCTTGCTGACGCTGGCCCAGGCCATCTCGGTCATCATGGGCGCCAACATCGGTACCACGCTGACAGCATGGATTATGTCGGCAGGTATGTCGTTCGACATCACCAGTGCCGTCTATCCTGCCTTCTTTATCGGCATCATCCTCATTTATCTGAAGAAATACCGCTATATCGGCGACTTCCTCTTCGGTCTGTCGTTCCTGCTCTTAGGACTGGGAACGCTCCGAATGACAGGCACGGAGATGAACCTCGGCGAGAACCAGGCATTGCTCGACTTCTTTGCCTCGTTCGATTCCACCTCGTTCCTCACCACGCTTATCTTCCTCCTCTTGGGTGGCATCATGACCTTCTGCGTGCAGTCGTCGGCAGCCGTGATGGCCATCACGATGATCCTCTGCTCCAGTGGTGCGCTACCCATCTATCAGGGTATCGCACTGGTGATGGGTGAGAACATCGGAACGACGGTCACCTCTAACCTCGCAGCCCTCTCGGCCAACACCCAGGCTCGCCGGGCAGCCCTCTCCCACATGTTCTTCAATTTCTTCGGCGTTGTCTGGATCCTGTTCGTATTTCGTCCTTTCATCGATGCCGTCTGCGGACTCGTGGGCTATGACGTCACAATGGTCAAGGGAACGGTCGAGTCCAGCGTGTTCCTCGCCAATGCCGCCAAGCTGAGCTTCGTGCTGGCAGCCTTCCACACTTGCTTCAACGTGGCCAACACCTTCATCCTTATCTGGTTCATCCCGCAGATTGAGCGACTCGTCTGCTGGGCCATCAAGCCGAAGAACGTTGACGAGGAAGACGAGTTCCGTCTGCACTTCATTACCGCTGGCTTCATGAAGACGCCCGAGCTCTCCGTGCTCGAAGCCCAGAAGGAGATTCGTTCTTTCTCAGAGCGCATGCAGCGCATGTTCGGGATGGTGCAGGATCTGCTCAACCTCTCCAGCAGCACCTCCAACAAGAAAGACTCGAAGGAGGGCGAATTCAACAAGCTCTACTCCCGCATCGAGAAGTACGAGAGCATCAGCGACAATATGGAACTGGAGATTGCCAAATACCTCGAGAACGTCAGCGACGCCCACCTCTCCGATGACACGAAGGGTAAGATTCGCGCCATGTTGCGTGAGGTGAGTGAGCTGGAGTCCATCGGCGATGCCTGCTACAACATGGCCCGCACCATCTCCCGCAAATACAACGGCAAGCAGGATCACTTCAACGAGAAGCAGTACAGCCATCTGCACCAGATGATGGGCCTTACTGACAACTCCCTGACTGAGATGAACAAACTAATGGGTGGCCGCAAGGAGTCGTACGACGTGAACCGTACCTTCAATATTGAGAACGAAATCAACAATTTCCGTAACCAGTTGAAGGCGCAGAACATCAACGACATCAACAACCATGAGTACACCTATGCCGTCGGCACCATTTATATGGACCTCATCAATGAGTGCGAAAAGCTGGGCGACTATGTGGTTAACGTCGTCGAGGCCCGAATGGGAATCAGATAAAGGTAAAAAAGTAAAAAGGTAAAAAGGTAAAAAAGTTCCCGAATCATTTGGCGGTTCGGGAACTTTTGTATACCTTTGCAGCCGATTTCAAGGGGTGTCCGCTGTTGCGGGCTGAGATGATACCCTCTAACCTGATCCGGATCATACCGGCGTAGGGATGGAACACAGGATTTATCGACAGTAGAATTCCCCCTTTACATTATTTATTAATTAAAGGTACAACTAAGTATGAAAAGATTATTTTTAGTGATGACAGCGCTGGTGGGCGCTATGAGTGTACATGGACAGGGCAATAAGGCAGCGCTGTATGACTCCACCCAGGTGGAGGCGCTGCAAGAGGTGGTCATCAAGGGCGTGAGGGCCCAGAAGAACGCCCCTTACGCCATCGCGAACATCAAGAAACAACAACTCAACGAGTTCTCGACGACAGGCAAAGAGCTGCCGATGCTCTTCTCACAGACACCTGGTGTGATGGCTTGGAGTGAGAACGGCCTCGGCACAGGAACCACCTATATGCGAATCCGCGGAGCTGGCGACTCCCGCATCAATGTCACCCTCGACGGCGTGCCCCTCAACTCACCAGAAGACCAATGTGTGTTCTGGGCGAACATGAACTCCTACGGTTCGCTGTTGGGCTCCGTCCAAATCCAGCGCGGCGTGGGTTCCTCGACGAATGGCGATGGTGCCTTCGGAGGATCGATCGCCCTCTCATCAGCCACACCCCAGCAGACATTAGGGGGAGAGATCTCAAGTTCTTATGGTTCCTACAATACTTATAATTTAGGTGGGAAATTCTCGACAGGTCTGTTATGGAACCACTGGATCCTCGATGGTGCCTACCATGAGACGCATACTGACGGCTTTATTCATGGCACCAGCGGACGCTCTGGCTCTTACTACGGGGGTCTCAGCTATAATGCTAAGGACTTTTCCATCCGTTACAAGAACATCGGCAACTTCGAGAAGACGGGCCAAGCCTGGAATGGTGTGACAGCTGGCACCAACGACCTGAGTATTATGGACGGCACCTACGGCGAGAGGACTGGCATCAAGACCTATGCCGACATGTGGGACAAAGGCATCGGCAAGTACAACTCATTGTACGAAGAGCTGATCATCACGCCTCTGGAACAGAAGACAGAAGGTAATCCTTATGCCTACTCCACCCAGCGCTACAAAATGGCCGACGGCAGCTATTGGGACAAGACCACCGATAACTTCTGGCAGAACCACAACATCCTCTCCGCTTCTTGGACCATCAACGACCGTTGGTCCACATCCGCCTCGCTGCACTATACCTATGGCTACGGTTACTACGAGGAGTTCCGCCCTAACAACAAACTCTCGAAGTTTGGTCTGAGCATGAAGGACGCAGACGGCAACAATATCAAGAAGACAGACTTCGTCCGCAAGAAAGGTCTCACGCAGCACACCTACGGCCTCGTGTGGAACGCCAACTACAAGAACGAGCTGTGGGACATCATCGGCGGCCTCTCGCTGCAGAACTTCGACGGCAACCACTTCGGCTACCTCACTTATGCAGCTCATACTGACGTCGCCAAACAGTATCTTTCCAACGGCGACTACCAGTATTATGACTCCGACGCCCATAAGCTCGACGGCAACGTCTTCCTGAAAGCTGCCTACCATATCAATGAGCTATGGGATGTGTTTGCCGACGTCCAGTATCGTCACGTGAACTACAAGACCGACGGCATCAACGACAAATTCTACGATGACGAGAGCGGCTACTACAACCAGCGCCTCAACATCAACGAGCACTACGACTTCCTCAATCCCAAGGCAGGCTTCTCCTGGCACTTCAACGGCCATCGTGTCTACGGTTCGCTGGCGATGAGCCACCGTGAGCCAGAGCGCAACAACTTCACAGACAACGGCTCCTACCCTGCCCCCAAAGCCGAACAGCTGATGGACTACGAGTTGGGCTACACCTTCGACGGCGACATCTTCCGCTTCGGCGCGAACCTCTATTATATGGACTACAAGGACCAGTTTGTGCAGACGGGTGCCGTGAGTGACATCGGCGAGAACCTAACCACGAACATCAAGGACTCCTATCGTCTTGGTATCGAGCTGCAGGCCGCCGTCGACCCTACCCCCTGGCTCACCATCGAGGGCAACGCCGCCCTGAGCAAAAACAAGATCAAGGACTTCGACGAGGTGGTGGAAGACTGGGACAACGGCTCGCAGACCATCCACTACGACAACTCCACCCTCGCCTTCAGCCCCTCTACCATCCTCAACGGCTTCATCAACCTGCACTATCAGGGCTGGCAGGCCGTATGGCACACGAACTTCGTCTCCCGCCAGTACCTCGACAACACGGAGAACTGCGACCGTTCCCTCCCCAGCTACTCCACCTCAGACCTCTCCCTCAGCTACACCCTCAAGAGCACAAAGATCTTCAAGGAAGCTATCTTCGGCTTGAACTTCTCGAACCTCTTCAACAAGCACTACGCCGCCAGCGGCTGGGTATACTCCGCTATCTACGCCAGCGGCGGCCACACCAACGACAACCGCTATTATCAGATTGGTTTCATCCCCATGTCCGGTTTCACAATGCAAGGAAATGTTACAATAAAGTTTTAATTCGTTGTCTAAAAATATCTGTATGATTGAATTCTTGTCTTCTTATTGGTTGGACTTCTTCACGACGGTATTGGGGCTGATATATATTTGGCTCGAATATCGTGTGCATATCGCCCTCTGGTTTGTCGGCATCATCATGCCCGCCTTGGATATCGTGTTATACTGGCAACACGGACTCTACGGCGATGCCGGAATGGCCTGCTACTACACGTTGGCTGGCCTCTACGGCTTCTACGTGTGGAAGTTCAAGAAGACCAGGAAGCTCAAACAGTCTCTGCCCATCATCCACATGCCCAGGAAGAAATACTTGCCTGCCGCGCTGTGCTTCTTCCTGGCCTGGGGCGCCACCTATTATATATTAATCACCTGGACGAACTCCACAGTCCCCGTGCTCGACTCCTTCACCAACGCCCTCTCGTTCATCGGCCTGTGGGCGCTGGCTCGCAAATACCTCGAGCAATGGTTCTTCTGGATCGTAGTGGACATCGTGTGCTGTGGGCTCTACGTCCATAAGGGCATTCCCTTCAAGGCCGCTCTCTATGGTCTCTACGTCCTCATCGCCATTGCCGGCTACTATAAGTGGAAGTCGCAGACCAAAATCACCAAGTACGAACGCGATAAATGCTAAGACGGCGAACAAATAACAGAATAATCTTTACAAATTAGCTTTCAAAACTCGCGTGTTAGTAAGAAAACCTGCAACGGGCTTCAAATACGCGAGTTTTGGATCATTTTATAATCACCTGACGGCGAGATGGTTATGTTTTTGACGCACGGATTTGGGTCTCAAAAGAGGCTAATTTTGGCTCCAAAAAGGCCAATTTCACCGCAAAGATGCCGGGACTTTACCCAGACTAAAGTCGGAGTTTACCCTAACTAAAGTCCGACTTTAGTCTAAGGAAAGTCCAGGAAGAGCCAATGCTGACCCAAAACGAGCCGATTTGGGGCTTTCATTTTTCCAGAACGTGATTTTTCAGGAGCACAATTTTAGGCAAGTTTTCTTGACAAAAGCATTCATACAATGAGTACTGAAGCCTCAGATACGTCCCACGTATTTAGCTAAACTTTGTTAAACGCTCACCGCTTCACGCAGTCTTTTTATATATTTGCAATCATATAAGTAAAAACTCAATTGTTTAAGGCTTATGAAAAGATTTATATTGATGCTGACGTTGTCAGTTTGTGTTGCAGCCGCACAGGCAGCAACACCCAAGCGCCCCATGCTGGAGCAAGGTAAAACGTGGACTTACATCTACCACAAAGTTAATGATAATCCCTATGAGGACATACCGATGTGTGAGGTGTACTATCGTCTGGATGGCGACACCATCATCGATGGACGCCAATATATGAAGATGTACAGGTCTGACTGGGAAAACGATCAGAAAAAATACATTGGTGCTTACCGAGAGGATGAGGAGGGTAGAGTGTATGCAGCTGATTACAATGGTAAGAAAGACTACAAGATCTTTGATCTCAACATGGACTTTGACTACCAACTACATCCTGACACGACTATCTTGGAGACCATCATGGCGAATGGCAAGCCTTTCCGTCGCTATCGTTATTATAATATTAATCCTGACGGTAGCACTTATCAACGGATAACTGCCGTAGAAGGTGTAGGATATCGAGGGTATGGACTTGTAAATTTCATCTATGGACCTCAACCAGATTGCATCTGCGACTACGAATCTTTTGCCTCCGTCTACGGCAACGACTTTACTTTTTACGCCTCTGACTTCGAGGCACCTAAGGAGATAGAACTGGCTGAGGGTGAGCAGGAACTTATCAACAGCAACAACGACTTCGCCTTTAACCTCTTCCGCAAGGCGCGAGGCGAAAAGAGTAAGATTCTTTCGCCCCTGAGCGTCACCTTTGCCTTGGGTATGCTCAACAATAGTGCTGAGGGACAGACGCTGCAGGAGATCAATCAGACACTCGGCTTCGGCGAGGCTGGGGCAGATGCCATCAACACCTTCTGCCAGAAGATGCTGAAGGAGTCAAACACGCTCGACGAGAAGACTAAGGCCCTGATTGCCAATACCATCTTTGTGAACGAAGGCTGCGGCTATCGTCTGCAGGAGGGTTTCGTCGATAAGGTGAACACCTATTACGACGCCCAGCCCCAGAACCGTGACTTTTATGACGGTGAGACGATGGACGTCATCAACCAATGGGCCAGCGACCACACGATGGGCATGATTCCCAAGGTGCTCAATGAAAAAACATTCAAACCTTATAGTATCAGTTATCTCCTGAACGCCCTCTATTTCAAAGGCATCTGGAGCAGTCCCTTCAGAAAGGAGAATACGCAAGACGAACCCTTTGGCGGAGGCGATGAGGTGCCTATGATGCACATGGAGAAATCGATTGGATATGCTGAGAACGACCTTTATCAGACTGTCCGCCTCCCTTACGGCAATGGTGCCTACAGGATGGACATCTTCCTGCCCCGTGAGGACAAGACCGTCGGCGAGGTGCTTGAGACCCTAAGTGGCAGCAACTGGCAGCAGAAATACCAAAATACACTTATAGATCTGAAACTGCCTCGCTTTGAGACGAGCACCAATCAGCCTTTGGTGCAGGTGATGGCAGAATTAGGTATGCCTACGGCTTTTACGGAAGAGGCTGAGTTCCCATATTTTTGTAATGCGCCTTGTTGTATTAGCGATATGTTCCAAGTGGCCAAGATCAAACTCGATGAGGAGGGTACAGAGGCTGCTGCTGTCACAGTGATAGGCGTGGAGACTACCTCAATGCCGCCTGTACCTACATCGTTCCACGCAAACCGTCCGTTCCTCTATGTCATCAGCGAACAGTCCACAGACGCCATCTTCTTCATCGGCCAATATACGGGCAGTGTGACGGCTGACATCAGAAGCGGCATCATCGGCACGAAGGCAGAACCCAGGACAGACGCTAACAACCTGATTTATAACCTCTCAGGTCAGCGGATGAGCCAGGAACCTGCCCGAGGCCTCTATATCAAGAACGGTAAGGTGATGATGAAATAAGAGCGGGATTTTTGACACATGTTTGATATGTCGGAGTGGCAAAAAAGTCACTCCGACATCTGTTTTTAATTTCTTTAACCTAAAAAGAATTGTGCGCGTGCAAAAAATTGCTAATTCCCACTTGTCATTTCGTATTTTCTTCGTACCTTTGCACCGCATTTTTGAAAATAGTAACAACTTAATATTAAAACAGTTAGTAATATGGCAAAGTTAGATTTGACACAGTATGGCATCACCGGTTCAACCGTGATTGCTCACAATCCGTCGTATGAGTACCTCTTCGAAGAGGAGACAAAGGCAGGCCTCGAGGGTTTCGACAAGGGCGTAAACACCGAGCTCAATGCCGTTAACGTGATGACTGGTATCTATACCGGCCGCTCGCCTAAGGACAAGTACATCGTGAAGGATGCACAAAGCGAGGACAAGGTATGGTGGACTTCTGAGGATTACAAGAACGATAACCACCCCATGAGCGAAGAGGTCTGGGCCAAGGTGAAGGAGATCGCCATCAAGGAACTTTGCAACAAGAACCTGTATGTGATGGACGCTTTCTGCGGTGCCAACGAGGCTACCCGTCTGCGCGTTCGTTTCATCGTCGAGGTGGCCTGGCAGGCTCACTTCGTGAAGAACATGTTCATCCAGCCCACCGCTGAGGAGCTGGAGAGCTTCGAGCCCAACTTCGTGATCTACAACGCTTCTAAGGCTAAGGTTGAGAACTACAAGGAACTGGGTCTGAACTCAGAGACCTGTGTGGCCTTCAACACCACCACCCGCGAGCAGTGTATCATCAACACCTGGTACGGTGGTGAGATGAAGAAGGGTATGTTCTCTATGATGAACTACTATCTGCCCCTGCAGGGTATCGCTTCCATGCACTGCTCTGCCAACACCGATATGGAGGGTAAGAACACCGCTATCTTCTTCGGTCTGTCTGGTACAGGTAAGACCACGCTGTCTACCGATCCTAAGCGTCTGCTGATTGGTGACGACGAGCACGGATGGGACGACGAGGGTGTGTTTAACTTCGAGGGCGGCTGCTACGCTAAGGTGATCAACCTCGACAAGGAGTCTGAGCCCGACATCTACAACGCTATCCGTCGCGACGCTCTGCTCGAGAACGTGACTGTTGACGAGGCTGGTAAGATCGACTTCGCAGACAAGAGCGTGACTGAGAACACCCGTGTGAGCTATCCTATCAACCACATCGAGAAGATCGCCCAGAAGGTGAACAAGAAGAGCGCTGGTCCTGAGGCTAAGAACGTCATCTTCCTGAGTGCCGATGCCTTCGGCGTACTGCCCCCAGTATCTATCCTGACTCCGGAGCAGACGAAGTACTACTTCCTCTCTGGTTTCACAGCTAAGCTGGCTGGTACAGAGCGCGGTATCACAGAGCCCACACCTACATTCTCTGCTTGCTTCGGCCAGGCCTTCCTCGAGCTGCACCCCACAAAGTATGCTGAGGAGCTGGTGAAGAAGATGGAGAAGAGCGGCGCTAAGGCTTATCTGGTGAACACAGGTTGGAACGGTACTGGCAAGCGTATCTCTATCAAGGATACACGTGGTATCATCGACGCTATCCTCGGTGGTGACATCCTGAACGCTCCTACCAAGAAGATTCCTTACTTCGACTTCGAGGTTCCCACACAGCTCAACGGCGTGGCTTGGGGCATTCTCGATCCTCGCGACACCTATCAGAACCGCAACGAGTGGGAGGAGAAGGCTAAGGATCTGGCTGCCCGTTTCATCAAGAACTTCAAGAAGTACGAGGGCAACGAGGCTGGTAAGGCTCTCGTAGCTGCTGGTCCGAAGCTCTAAAACAGAGTAATTTAACATTCATCAAAATAAAGGGCGATTTCTACGGGAATCGCCCTTGTTTTGTATCAGAAAACCTAAACTAACTTAAAAACAATCAAATATTGGCATATTTTCTTTAATTATAAGGTGAAAATGATAGCATTTTGCGGAATTGTGAGTAACTTTGCAGCCGAATTGTGTATAAATCGTATTTCTGACAAGAATGAACAAATATATATCAGCACTCTGCGCCCTGATTATCGGCACACTGTCCCTTACCTCGTGCCTCAATTCGAGCGACGATAGCGACATTACATATTACAACGACACCGCCATCACATCCTTCAGCCTGACGACGGTGAACAGGTATATCCATACGACATCAAAAAGCGGTAACGACTCTGTCTATAAGAAGACGCTCAGCAGTCCCGTCAAGTTCCATATTGACCAATACAAAAGAGTCATCTACAACACAGACTCCCTTTATGCCGACTGTGACCTGTCGCACGTGCTGGTGTCCATAGGTGCCAAGAACAACGGCTATGTCGTCATCAAGAGTCTGACCAGCGATACCCTATTCAACTACTATTCTACAGACTCCCTTGACTTCTCACAGCCCAGAGAGATCCGTGCTTATGCCAACGACGGCACAGGCTACCGCGCCTATCAGGTTGAGATAAACAAGCATCAGGCTGTGACTGATAAGATACTGTGGGAGAAGATGTCTGTCGGATCATATCCCACCGATAACGAGAAGAAGAGATGGGAGGAGATCGTAGCCGCTAACGACCAGCTCGGACCGTTCATTGGTGCCGGCACGATGGAAGCCTATGCCTTCAACAAGGACATGACAGCCATTATGGTCAGCAAAGACGGAGGTGTGGAATGGACCGCCGATAGTCTCGACAGCGATGCCTCATTCCTACCGAAAGAGAGCTTCGCCTTCGTATCGTATCCCTTTACCACCAACGAACAGACTGATTATCAGATTCTCGCTGGTGTGTTGCAAGAGGGAGAGATCTCCTGTAACGTATGGCGTAAGGTTGCTGAATACGCCGAGGGCAGCGAGACCAGTAAGTGGGTGTATATGCCGTTTGAGGTATACAACAGATATTATCTGCCTGCGATGATTGACTTCAGCCTCGTGTATTTCCATGGCAATGTACTGGCCATCGACAGCAACTGGATCCGCATTAGCCGTGACGGTGGTGTCACATGGAAAACCTCTGAGGGTATGCAACTCCCCTCCGACAACCTGTTTGGCGTGGAAGCCTGCACTGACGACAAGGGAGCTCTCTGGCTCAAAGATAAGAATACTGACGAGGTATGGCGAGGAATACTTGTGGAAGAATAGGCCGGCTGCTGCTTGCAGCATGTCTCCTCTACGCTATCCCCTCAGCCGCACAGGACGAGCCGGAATACAAAATGGAGATTGGCGCAGGCGGAGGACTGGTGGCCTATACGGGCGATTTCAACGGCAATCTGTTAAAGGGTCTGCAACCCTGGGGGACGCTGATAGCCAAATACCACATGAACCCGAGGATGGCACTGTCGCTGAATGTGGGAATGGGAAAAATCAAAGGCTCCATAGCAGATGCAGAGACCTGGTATCCTACAACAGAGCCCTACGAGTTCGACAACACCCTGACGGAAGGCATAGTGCGCTATGAGTACAACTTCTGGGCATTCGGGACAGGACGAGAGTACCGCGGAGCGCGAAAACTGGTACCATTCATCACCCTTGGACTGGGAATCGTCCACCACAGCGGTGAGAACAGCGGCATCACGATGAGCATGCCCATCGGTGCCGGAATAAAATACAAGGTAAGCCAGCGGCTGAACTTCACAGCAGAGTGGGCCCTAAGGTTTACACCCAGTGACCACCTCGACGGCAGGAAAGACGTCTACGGCATCAAGAGCAGCGGACTCTTTAAGAACACCGACTGCTACAACGTGCTGCAACTGTCACTCTCCTACGATGTATGGATGAAGTGCAAAACATGTCATAACGACAGAGACTGAGCATTAAGATTATAGTTTAGAGTTTATAGTTTATAAAGAGATATGAGCGAGCAATTGGACATGAACCGCATTCCTAAGCACATTGCCATCATCATGGACGGCAACGGGCGTTGGGCTATGGATCGTGGGTTGGATCGCACGTTTGGCCATAAAGCCGGACTCGACAACCTGGAGGTCATCACCACCTTGTGTTCTAACTTAGGTGTAAAGTACCTTACGGTCTACGCCTTCTCCATAGAGAACTTCAACAGGCCTGCCTATGAGGTTGAGGCACTGATGGGGTTGGTGCTAAGCTTCTTCAAGATGCAGTTATTCCACAACAACAACGTCAGTTTCCACGTGGTTGGCGACGTAGACAGGCTCCCAAAGAGCGTTCAGGACAAGCTGCACTCTATGGAAGAAGAGACAGCCATGTACGATGGTATGGCCATGACTATAGCCATGAGCTATTCATCAAAGCAAGAGCTCGTGAATGCCGCAAAGATCATTGCCAGAAAGGTGGAGAAGGGTGAGATGAGCGTTGATGATATCTGTGAGGAGACTATCGCAGAGAATCTGTGGACAAAATGGATGCCCGATCCCGACCTTCTCATCCGTACCGGTGGTGAAGTGCGCATATCCAACTATCTGCTCTGGCAGTGCGCCTATTCGGAGTTCTACTTCTGCGACACCTACTGGCCCGACTTTGGTGAGGAGGAACTCCACAAGGCCATCATCAGTTACCAGAACCGCCAGCGCCGCTTCGGAAAGACTGAGGCACAGATAGAAGCGGAGGAAGCAGAGGAAAAGTAAAAAGGTAAAAAAGTAAAAAAGAAAGTGACTTATAATATTATAAATAAGGTGAAAGGATTGGTGAAAGGTGTTTTACCTTTTTACCTTCTTACCTTTTTACCTTTAACTGCTACAGCTCAGGATAAGATTGTCAATCCCGACATCTCGTATGCCGGTATGCCTCGCACTTGCGAGATCGGAGGTATTGCCGTAGAGGGTGTGGAAGGCTATGAAGACTACGTGTTGACAGGACTCTCAGGTCTTAGCGTAGGCCAGCAGATAGAAGTGCCTGGCTCCCAGATTACCGAAGCAGTGAAACGTTACTGGCGCAATGGACTCTTCTCAAAGGTGAGTATCACCGCCGACTCCATCGTGGGTAGCAAGATCTACCTCTGCATACACCTCGGCATGCGTCCACGCATCAGTGGCATCAACTATATCGGCATCAAGAAGGCTGAGCGTGAGGATATGGAGGCTAAACTGGGTATCATGCGAGGCAGTCAGATCACTCCTAACATGATCGACCGTGCAAAGATCCTGGCAAAGAGATATTTCGACGAGAAAGGCTATAAGAACGCTGAGATAGAAATTGCCCAGCGCGACGACCCTGAAAAGCCCAATCAGGTGGTTCTCGACGTGAAGATTGACAAGAAGGAGAAGATGAAGGTTCGACAACTCATCTTCGAAGGTAACGATAAGTTGAAGGACAGCAAGATCAAGGGTTCGCTTTTCAGCAAAGGTGCTTTTGGAAAGATCCATGAGGCAGGAAAGTTCACGAACTTCTTCAAGTCGAAAAAGTTTACTGACGAGCGTTACCGTGAGGCCAAACAGGCACTGATTGACAAGTACAATGAACTCGGTTTCCGCGATGCAAGCATCATTGAAGATTCCGTCAGCAACTACGACGATAACCATGTGAACGTCTATGTGAAGATCGACGAGGGAGACAAGTACTTCATTCGCAACATCACTTGGGTGGGAAACACTGTTGTCACCTCCGACTACCTGAATGCCGTGCTTGAAATGAAGAAGGGCGATGTATACAACCAGAAGCATATCAACAAGCGACTCAAGGAAGACGAGGATGCTGCAGGAAATTACTACTACAATAATGGATACGTGTTCTCAAACATCGATCCTGTGGAGGTGAACATAGTCGGCGACTCTATCGATCTGGAGATGCGCGTCACTGAAGGTCCGCAGGCTCGTCTGAACCATGTACGAATATATGGTAACGACCGCCTCTATGAAGAGGTTGTGCGCCGTGAGCTGCACACAAAGCCCGGCGACCTCTTCAACAAGGAGGCCATCACCCGTTCTATGCGCGACATTGCATCTATGGGATTCTTCGATGCAGAAAAGGTTGTGCCTGACATACAGCCCGACGTAGAGAACGGTACCGTTGACATCAACTGGCAAATGGAGCAGAAGTCCAACGACCAACTGGAGTTCTCACTCGGATGGGGACAGACGGGTATCATTGGAAAAGTCGGTATCAAGTTCAACAACTTCTCCATCCGCAACCTCTTCGGCAAGAACAAGCTCCATCGTGGCATACTGCCTTACGGTGACGGTGAGCAGCTGGGATTCAGTTTCCAGACTAACGGCTCCTACTACAGCTCGCTGAGTGCGAACTACGGCACCAACTGGTTTGGCGGCAAGCGCCCCAACAGTCTGAACTTCGGTGTCTTCTACTCCAAGCAGTCCGACATCTCCAGCTACTACCGCAACAACTCGTTCTATAGCAACTACGCTTTGTACAACTCCGGCTACGGTATGTACAATACCGGCTATTACAACTACGATGCTATGCTCGACGACGACAAGACGATGACCGTCTTCGGCGCATCCGTAGGATGGGGTAAGCGCCTGCGCTGGCCCGACGACTACTTCCAGTTCTCCGCCTCTCTCGGCTACAGCCGCTATATGCTGCGTGACTGGAGTTACTTCTATATTCACAACGGAAACTGTAACAATATCAATGTCGGTCTGACGCTATCGCGCGTATCTACAGATAATCAGCTGTTCCCGCGTCGCGGTTCGGAGATGGTGGCATCCGTCACCCTGACCCCGCCTTGGTCGCTCTTCGACAACAAAGACTACTCTTCCCTGGCCAAGAACAGCAACTCGGCTACCTATGAAGACGAACTGCAGGACGTGTACCGTTGGATTGAATACCACAAGTGGAAGTTCAAGCTGCGCTCGTTCACAGCTCTCACCGGAGGCCAGAAGTGCTTCGTGCTGATGACACGTGTGGAGATGGGTCTGCTGGGCAGCTACAACGACAACAAGCGCTCACCGTTTGAGACCTTCTACGTGGGTGGTGACGGCATGAGCGGCTACTCCTACGGTTATTCTGAAGAGACCATCGGTCTGCGAGGCTACGAGAACGGCTCCATCTCCTACTCCTCAGCCTATGAGGAGATGATGAACGGTCGCGGAATCTCGTCGTACAACTCCTACGCCTATGACCGTCTGACACTCGAGCTGCGATACCCCTTCATGCTGGGCAACACCACTATTTACGGCCTCGGCTTCCTCGAAGGCGGTAATGCCTGGGCAAGGGCCAAGGACTTCAACCCCTTCAAGATGAAGCGCTCCGCTGGTCTTGGCGTGCGTATATTCCTCCCCATGGTGGGTCTGATGGGTATCGACTGGGCTTATGGTTTCGACGATGTCTATACAAGCCAGGCAGGTACCACGAAGAAGGGTGGAAGCAACTTCCACTTCATCCTCGGACAAGAGTTCTAAATAAACCATTTGAGATGATATACGTCTAAGAAATAGTCACATTTAAAAACCTGACAAATATGAAGAAGTTATTAATCTGTTTAATCTGTGTCATCTGCGGTATCACTTCAGTACAGGCACAGAAGTTTGCGCTCATCGATATGGAGTATATCCTTAAGAACATTCCCGCCTATGAGCGTGCCAATGAACAGTTGAACCAGACCTCGAAGCAGTGGCAGGCAGAAGTCGACGCGCTGACCACCGAGGCCCAGACACTCTACAAGAACTATCAGAACGAGGTCGTCTTCCTCTCGAAGGAGCAGAAGAAGGCCAAGCAGGACGCCATCGTCGAGAAAGAAAAGCAGGCCGCCGACCTGAAGAAGAAATACTTCGGTCCTGAGGGAGAACTTTTCAAGAAACGCAGTGCCCTCATGGCACCCATCCAGGATGAGATATTTAATGCAGTCAAGGATATTGCCGACACCCGCGGCTATCAGCTCGTCCTCGACCGTGCCAGCGACACGGGCATCATCTTCGGCTCCCCGAAGATCGACATCTCCTCAGAGGTGCTCAGTAAACTTGGATATTCAAACTAGTTAAACTAGTAATATTAGTAAATAACAATTTAATTAAATAAGAAAAATGAAAAAATTAATTATCTGCGCCATTTGCGCAATCTGCGGTTTCACCACCGCCAACGCACAGGCCAAATTCGGCCACGTGAACACTCAGGAGATTATTCAGGCTATGCCGGAATACACTGCCGCCAAGACTGAAATTGACAAGCTCCAGGAGCAGTATGAGGCTGACTTGAAGTCAATGCAGGACGAACTGCAGAAGAAGGCTGAAGCTTTCGACAAGGAACAGGAAACCCTGCCCGAGAACATCAAACAGCGTCGTCAGACTGAACTTCAGGAGATGTACCAGAAGATCCAGCAGAGCTATCAGGACAACCAGCAGGCTCTCCAGAAGGCTTCTCAGGAAAAGATGCAGGCCATAACCGCTAAGGTGCTCGATGCCATCAAGGCTATTGGTCAAACCGGACAATTCGTCATCATCAACGAAGTCAATTCCGGCATCCCCTACATCAGTACTACACTTTCTACCGATGTTACCGCACAGGTAAAAGCCAAACTCGGCCTGAAGTAATTCGAAACATATCACATATTTATAACATAAATGCTACCCTGAAGACGTTTCAAGGTAGCATTTTATTTGTACACTACTTATAAATATGGGGGATATCTGAAAAAAAACTATGATTTCCAAAAAAATTGCCAAATCATGATATTATGTGAGAAAATATACCTATCTTTGTAACCAAAAGATTAAGCTTATGAAAAGAGTCATATTATTTTTATTTATGGTGGCAGCTTTGACGGCTTCTGCTCAGACGGACAGCACACAGACTTTCAGTTTCGGCTACCTCAGCTACGAGGCTGCCTTAAAGTCGATGCCTGAATTTGCCACCGTCCAGCAGCAAATGGCGGAACTTCGCTCACAATATCTGGCAGAGACCAAGCGCGTGGAAGACGAATTCAACCGTAAATATGAGGAATTCCTTGAGGGACAGCGCGACTTCCCACGTACCATCCTGCAGAAGCGTCAGACGGAACTGCAGGAACTGATGGAGAAAAACATTCTGTTCAAGGAGAAGAGCCATGAGGAGCTGGCAGAGGCAGAGCGGCAGGCTCTTGCACCGTTGCGCATCCGTCTCATCGAACAGTTGGACACCATCGGCCGCGAACGCGGATATGCCTTCATCTACGACACCGATACGAAGGCCCTGCCCTACATCAATGCTGCACAAGGCGAAGATATCAATCAACTCGTTCAGGATGCTCTCAAGTAAGCCAGGCCCCATCGGCATCTTCGACAGCGGATACGGTGGTCTGACTATCCTTCACGGCATCCGCCAATTGCTTCCCCAATATGACTATCTTTACTTGGGCGACAACGCCCGTGCACCCTATGGACCACGTTCATTCGACGTCGTCTACGAATTCACGCGTCAGGCTGTACATAAACTCTTCGAGATGGGCTGCCACCTCATCATCCTAGGCTGTAACACGGCCTCGGCAAAGGCTCTGCGCACCATACAGCAGCACGATCTGCCACAGTGGGATCCTGAGCGCCGTGTGCTAGGCATCATCCGTCCTACAGCAGAGGTCATCGGTGACCTCACCAAATCGCGTCACGTAGGCGTGCTTGCCACCGAAGGAACCATCAAGAGTGAGAGCTACAACCTCGAGATCCAGAAGCTCCATCCTGACATCACGGTGACGGGTGTAGCATGTCCATTCTGGGTACCCCTCGTAGAATACAACGAAGCCGACTCCCCTGGAGCCGACTACTTCGTCAAGAAACGCATCGACGAGATTATGCATAAGGATCCGCAAATCGACGCCCTTATCCTCGGCTGCACCCACTACCCTATCCTCATGCCGAAGATCAAGAAATACCTACCCGCAGGTGTCCACGTCATCTCTCAGGGCCAATACGTGGCCAAGAGCCTTGCCGACTACCTTGCCCGGCATCAAAAAATCGAGCAGCGATGCTCCAAAGGCGCCACTGCCCGATATCTTACCACTGAGAATCCTGCAAAGTTCAAGGAATCTGCCCAAATCTTCCTCAACGAAGCCGTTGAAGTCGACAACATCACCATCGGTTAGAAACCTTATTCAACCGGCCTGATGGTGTATCTCTCATTAGAGTTATAATCGCGGTCTTTATCCTTACCGAAGTACTCGAGCGTGTAAGTCTTGCTCTTCTCCTTCGTAACCCGGATCAGCACTTCTCTGTAAGTGACACGACCGTTTTCCAAATAACTCTCGAAAGCATTGTAGGTTGTGGTCTTCTTGTTTTCTGAATTTTTGACCAGTTTGAACGAAGAGATATTGCGTTGGCTTTGAGCGATATCAATATATAAACTGTCAGACGTAAATCTGAATAACAATTCTCCACTCTGAGATATATACTTCCCGTTCAACTCAATTGCGTAAGTCTCATAAGAGCAACACAACATCAGAAACAGAAATAAAAGCTTCCTCATCATTCTTTAAGCATCAATGTTAGCGTAGGTTGCATTCTTTTCAATGAACTCGCGACGAGGCTCGACATCATCACCCATGAGCATGGAGAAGATCTCGTCGGCTTCAGCTGCGTTTTCGATGGTGACCTGTTTCAGCAAGCGGTTTTCAGGGTTCATGGTGGTCTCCCAAAGTTGTTCGGGGTTCATCTCACCAAGACCTTTGTAGCGCTGCGTATGAAGGGTCTTGTCATCGCCGTTACCTGCCACATACTTATCGATGAAGGCCTGACGCTGCTGCTCTGTGTAACAGTATTCAGACACTTTCTTGTAGGTACATTTGTAGAGCGGTGGTGTGGCGATGTAGAGATGTCCGCCCTGGATAACCTGCGGCATAAAGCGATAAAAGAGCGTCATGATAAGGGTGTCGATGTGAGAGCCATCGACATCGGCGTCGGTCATGATGATGATCTTGTCATAACGCAACTTGTCGATATTTGCCTCACGGTCGCCCTCGCCCTCTACACCGAAGCGTACGCCGATAGATTGAATGATGTTCATGACGGACTCTGCCTCGAACACACGGTGCCACTGCACCTTCTCGACGTTCAGAATCTTACCACGGAGAGGCAGGATAGCCTGGAAGTGACGGTCACGACCCTGCTTGGCGGAGCCACCAGCGGAGTCACCCTCGACGAGGAAGATCTCGCACTCCTTCGGGTCTTTGTTTGAGCAGTCGGCGAGTTTGCCAGGCAGTCCACCACCCGTCATGGGGTTCTTGCGCTGAACGCTCTCACGGGCCTTACGGGCTGCGATACGGGCTGTGGCAGCGAGGACCACCTTGTCGCAGATCATCTTAGCCTCCTTCGGGTGCTCCTCCAGATAGTTGGCAAGAGCCTCACCCACAGCCTGCTGAACGGCACCGGCGACCTCCGAGTTACCAAGTTTGGTCTTTGTCTGTCCCTCGAACTGCGGCTCAGCCACCTTGATGCTAATCACTGCTGTAAGGCCTTCACGGAAGTCCTCAGGGGCAATCTCAATCTTGGCCTTCTCAATCTGTTTGGAGATCTGCGGGTCGTTGTCAGCGTACTTCTTAAGCGTGCGCGTCAGGGCGGCGCGGAAACCTGCAAGATGGGTGCCGCCCTCAATCGTGTTGATATTATTTACATAAGAATGGATATTCTCACTATAGTCAGTGTTGTACATCACAGCCACCTCAATGGGTATGCCCTGCTTCTCGGTCTTCAGATAGATGACGTCGTCGACGAGGTGCGTGCGATGACGGTCTACATAACGCACAAACTCTTTCAGGCCGTCCTTGGCATGGAACACCTCAGGCTCCCTCAGCTTACCTTCCTCATCAGGACGAAGATCGGTAAGGGTAATAGTGATGCCTGCATTAAGGTATGCCAGCTCACGCATACGACGGGCAATGATGTCGTACTTATATTCGGTGGTGGTGAAGATAGTGCCATCGGGCCAGAACTGCTGACGGGTACCAGTCTTGTCGGTATCCCCCACGATCTTCACATCGTAGAGGGGCTTCCCCTTTTCGTACTCCTGCTGGTAGATGTGTCCGTTGCGGAACACCTGCGACAACATGTGTGTGGAGAGAGCATTCACACAACTGACACCCACGCCATGAAGACCACCAGACACCTTATAGGAGCCCTTGTCGAACTTACCACCAGCGTGAAGCACGGTCATTACGACCTCAAGAGCCGACTTGTGCATCTTCTCATGCTCATCGACAGGGATACCACGACCGTTGTCGAGAACGGTGATGGAATTGTCTTCGTTGATGGTTACCTCAATATGCGTACAATAACCGGCCATCGCCTCGTCGATGGAGTTATCGACGGTCTCGTTGACCAGATGGTGGAGTCCTTTCTCACTGATATCGCCAATGTACATGGCCGGACGCTTACGCACGGCTTCCAAGCCCTCAAGCACCTGGATATTACTCGCGGAATAGTTCTGTTCCTGATTCAGTTGTTCTTCAGTCATGTTTCTGTTCTTTTGTAATTTGCGTGCAAAGGTACAAAAAAAAAATCAGATAAACATAGTTTATCTGCTAAAAAACAATAAAAAGAAAACCGCAACCTTTCGGGTTGCGGATGTTCAATTATAATTTATTGATGTGCTGTGCAAGACTTGACTTCAGGTTTGCGGCCTTGTTCTTGTGGATGATGTTGGTCTTGGCGAGTTTGTCAAGCATCTTCTGCACCTTCGGATACAGCGCAGCGGCCTCGTCCTTGTTAGTCATAGCGCGCAGTTTGCGCACAGCATTACGCATTGTCTTTGCGTAGTAGTGATTGTGAAGTGCCCTTGTCTTTGTCTGGCGGATTCTCTTCACGGATGATTTGTGGTTTGCCATTTTTAATTTTACTTTTTAATTGAATACCTTATTAACTTAAAGCCTATGGGTCTTACACCTTATGAGCAGCCCTGAGCAGCCCTTACGGGCTTCCGCCACCTTTTCCGGCAGGCCGGTAGCACTTGGCTGTGCAGATGACAGATTTAATTGTAGTCCGTAGGAGAGTCGAACTCCTCTTTAGAGAATGAAAATCTCTCGTCCTAACCGATAGACGAACGGACCATCCGCTTCAAAAGCGGGTGCAAAGGTACAACTTTTAGTTGAGAGTAGAGAGCAGAGAGTAGAGATTTGCCACAAAATTAATATTATTTAACCATTATAATATTAAAAATGTCATTTATCAATAATCAATAATCAATAATTTTTGTACCTTTGTGCCCGTATGCAGACAAAGACAGAAGCCATTGTGCTACATGCCATCAAGTATGGCGAGACAAGGATGATAGTCGACGTGTTCAGCAGGTCACAGGGGCGTTTGTCGCTAATAGTGAGCATACCTAAATCACCCCGCGCAAGGGTTCGTAAACAACTCTTCCAGCCATTGACGATACTTGAGGCAGAGATAGACGTGCGTCAGAAAGCCCAACTACAGAAGCTGAAAGATGTGAGGCTGGCAGTACCTTTTGTTTCCATACCCTTCAACCCCCACAAACTGGCAATCACGCTGTTTGTCTCGGAGTTCCTTTACCATGCCCTACATTCCGAACAGCGCAACGAGCCGTTATTCGACTATATTTGCAGCAGTGTGGAGTGGCTCGATGGTCAAACAGCCAACTTTGCCAATTTCCATCTGGTGTTCCTGATGCGATTAAGTCGTTTCTTGGGCTTCTACCCAAACCTTGACGACTACAATGCTGGCGACTACTTCGACCTTCGCGAGAGCACGTTCTGTGCCTTGCCGCCAAAACATCACGACTTCCTCAAACCTGAGGAAGCCGGGAAAATGCAACTGATGATGCGGATGGACTTTGCCACAATGCGCCTCTACCGCCTATCGCACCTTGATCGCGACCGTCTGTTGGAAGTAGCTATCACATACTACCGTCTCCATCTCCCCAGCTTTCCTGAGCTGAAGTCTTTGGCCGTACTTCGAGAACTCTACGAGACACCCTAAGCGAACCTGATAGTGCCCTGAATGGGCTCTGAGGGCTCTGCTGAGGGTTCCTGAGCCTCCGGCTTAACGTCGCCCGTTGCCTGGGAGTTGATGCTGTCGAGAATCTCACGGGTACGCTTGTAGGTGGGAGTAGACTCCACAGCAGAAATCACATCGTCGTTGTCGAGATCCTCAGGACGGAACAAGTAGATATTCGGACGACGCTTATAGCGTTTTGTCGCTCCCTCGCCACCATAGTAACGGTTTCGGCGATCCTGACGCTCAGCGGCTTTCTCCTGCTCAGCAGCAATGCGATTAATATCATCTTGGGTGTGTTTCTTGATATGGGCATCCATACCATCTACACTCTCTATACCGAAGCCTGTAGCAAGGATAGTGACCTTCACCTTCTTGCCCAGTTCAAGGTCGGTGGCAAGACCCCACTTGATTTCGAAGTCATTACCAAACTTAGCCATAAAGTCGTTAACATCGTTCATCTCCTCCATCATCAACGATGTCTGACCGTCTTTGGAGCCTGCGAACGATATGCTGAGCAGAATCTTCTTAGAGTTGAATATATCGTTGTCATTGAGTAACGGTGAGTTCAGAGCATCCTCGATAGCTTTCCTTACCCGGCCCTCTCCCTCGCCATACCCAGTAGACATGATGGCTACGCCACCATCCTTCAATACGGTCTTCACATCGTTGAAGTCGAGGTTGATCAATCCGTGAACGGTAATGATCTCAGCAATCGACTTTGCGGCAACGGAAAGCGTGTCATCAGCCTTGCCGAAAGCATCAAGTACAGACAGTTCGGGATATATTTCACGCAGGCGTTCGTTATTAATAACGAGCAGGGCGTCAACATGCTTCTGCATCTCCTCCACACCATCGAGAGCCTGGTCAATTTTACGATCACCCTCGAAGCGGAATGGTATTGTGACGATACCTACTGTAAGGATGCCCAATTCTTTTGAGACACGTGCGATGACAGGGGCAGCTCCAGTACCCGTACCACCACCCATACCGGCAGTGATGAATGCCATACGTGTGCCATCGGAAAGCATGCTACGAATATCCTCAATGCTCTCTTCTGCCGCAGCACGGGCCTTCTCGGGTTTGTTGCCTGCTCCGAGACCCTCCTTACCCAACTGCAGATGAACGGGCACAGGCGAGTCGTTGAGTGCCTGGTTGTCTGTGTTGCAGAGTACAAACGTCACATCGTGGATGCCCTCACGATACATATGGTTGACGGCATTGCCACCACCGCCTCCGACGCCAATCACCTTAATAATGCTGTGTTCCTGCTCCGGTGCTCCGAAGTCCAGAATCTGAATGTTATTATTGTCCATGGATCTTACTATTTACTATTTTACCTATTCACTTTTTCACTCCTCTTCAATCATAGACTTGCCAAACTTCAGAATACCCTTCTTCAGCTTGTTCCACGTGCTATTCTCCTTACGAATGCGATCTTCCTCCTCCTTCTGACGGAGTTCCTCCTCGCGCTTCAGACGGTCTTCCTCTTCCTGTTGACGACGTTTTTCTTCCTCAGCTGCCTTCTTCTCGTTCTCCGTGCGGATTACGCCTGGAGGAATCTCTCCTGGCTGACGTGGCATACGAGAATCGACAGCGACCGTTGTAGATTCCTTCTTGGGACTGAAGAGGTCGTTGGGATCTATGGCACTACCTGCGCAATTGATATCGCCCTTGACAAGAAGTCCCAGTAAGGTGTTCATCATACCGTTGTGCGACCTGATATCCTCATTATTGGATATGATTGTCTGTGTGACGAACTTGGCGATACGGATCTTGTCGACATGAGTGTGGTTAGAGAATGCCTTTTCGATGTTCTTCATGTTCGATCCGCCACCAGTGATGATTAATCCACCCAGGAGCTTGTCGTAATAATCAGACGGTATCTGGAACCACACATTCTCGATAATCTCCTCCAGACGTCCCTCAACAATCTCTATGAACTTGCGGCTCTCAATTTGCCGGTCTGTGTCGATGGAATATTTCAGGTCGTTGTCAATATCACTGTTGTCAGTATAGGCCGAGGCATACTTCAGTTTCATGCGCTCGGCATCACTTTCCTCCATCTGGAGGGTAGCGATATCTTTCGTGATGTTATTGCCTCCAAGGGGTATGACAGCCAGATGACGCAGGATATTCTTCGAATAGACGGATACGGTAGTGGTGTCGGCACCAATATCAACCAATGCACATCCCGAACGCTTCTCAGCCTCCGTGAGCACGCTGTCGGCCAGTGCCAGAGGCGCGAGATACATCTCTGCCACACAGATGCCAGCAGCCTCGAAACACATATTCAGATTCTTATAGAAGGCCTTACGCTCCAAAATGTTCAGGAAGTTACCCTCCAGGTGGTTTGTCTGTATGCCCACCGGATCGAGCTGCAGCTGGGAGCCCACCTTGTATTCCTGTACTGCCGCATCGAGGATCTCCTGATCCTGATAGGTCATGTTACGATTAGCATCCATGAGTTCGATGACCATGTCCTGAGTGACGATTGTCTCACTGGGCAGATCCTTGGAGACAATGTTTTTGACACTCCGGATAGACTGTCCACCAACACCCACATAGACCTGAGTGATTTCCGTTTTGAGTTGAGTCTCCAGTTTCTTGATGATGCTGGTCAGGCACTGAGCGGTCTTGTCTATATTGTAGACCACACCCTTTCTGATGAAAGAGGACGAGTTCTCCTTTACGACGGCAAGTACATTGATACTCCCGTCGAGATTCTTCTGTCCGGCGATTCCGGTCATCTTGGATGATCCGAGTTCGATTGCTACGATAAATTCCTTTGCTGCCATATATTCTTAACTACTTTAACTCCTTTACTTCTATATCATCTTAACATTTCTCTTCTTGCATATAATCTGATTGTCAAACTCCACGCTGATGTAGGAATATTTGTTCCAGCCTGCCTTGTTCAGTCCGTATAGATAGAACTTTCGCATACGTTCCAACTTTCTCTCTACGCCTACTGGCATACCTAAATAAATGATATGATCGCCCACTCGCGGCACCAGTTCCAACGTACCGTCCGCAAGCACATTAATCTGCACTATCTGATTCTGCCAGAATTTATCCTGCATGATGTGGTTTGCCACATGGCTCAGGTATGATTGTGCATATTTTCGGCTGATATGTCCTGTGGCCACAATGAGGTCGTTGACATAACGGTTCTCCGGCATCACGTTAGCATGGGAATCGATATAATAGTTGTCACCACCTTCAGCCATTACCTTCACTACAGGCACACGCTGTCTGACCCGTATACAAACCTGTCCGCTCTGGGTTTTATAACACTCTGCCTTCTCCACAAACGGACTCTTCTGTAGCGTCTCTTCTATCTTTCTTGAACTGACGTCACGCATAGGCAAGGAGAGAGGATACACCTTCTCCTTTCTGAGCATCTTGTTAATTTCATCAGCAGTCAGGAAGCCGTCAACGATATTGGCCTCGATATCCGTCTTCACCTCCGTACAGATGACAGATACCTGGTCTGGCTTGTTGAAAGCCGTAACTGCCATGACCAGATAGGCGGCAATGGCAATATCGCAAAAAACGAGTAGTGACTTCTTCCAGTTGATGTTCATCTTAACAACTTACAATTTATTCGGTGATTTTACTTTTCAGCAATTTAGTGATTTGTGGCACCAGATTGTCAAGGTCACCAGCTCCCAGCACCACAAGCACCTCGAAATGACGCTCTTTTACAAAATCAAGTACCTCGTCCTTACGGATCATCTTTTTGCTTACGCCCTCTTTCAGTTTATCGTAAATGAGACCAGAGGTAACTCCTGGGATAGGTTCCTCACGGGCAGGATAGATCTCTGTGAGCACCACCTCATCGAGCAGGCTCAACGCATCGGCAAAATCATTATAGAAATCGCGGGTACGGGTATAGAGATGTGGCTGGAAGATGGCGGTGATATGCTTGTCCTTATAAAGTTCACGTATACTCTTCACACTCTGCAATATCTCCTTCGGGTGGTGGGCATAGTCACTGAGGAAAACCAGACCGTCCGTCTTGATCTTAAAGTCGAAGCGACGGTCCACGCCACCATATGTCTGCATGCCATAGCGCAATTCCTCAGCAGTACAGCCGTTTAACTGTGCCATTGCCATTGCTGCTATACCATTCTCGATATTGATGGGTATAGGTTGCCCGAGCTGCACATCCTTCACACACTCAATGGGAGAGATGAAGTCGAAGGTTATCTCTCCGTTGGCAATACGGATATTCTCCGCATGGAAGTCACCCTCGGTGAGGGCATAGTCATAACGACGGACACCGTCCTGAAGGTTTTCCTCCATCTCAAGGCCACGGTGTATGATAAGTGCTCCTCCTGGCTGTATGAGTTCCGTATAGTGGCGGAAACTCTCAAGATAAGCTTCCTTCGTGCCGTAGATATCCAGATGATCCGGATCGGTACTGGTGATGACACTCATCCAGGGACGCAGCCAGTGGAACGAACGGTCGAACTCATCAGCCTCTATCACCACGAAATCGGAGTCGGAGAGAATATAGTTTGTGCCGTAGTTCTTGGAGATGCCTCCGAGGAAGGCGTTACAGTCGAGTTGGCTCTGGTGCATGATGTGCGCACACATGGTGGAGGTAGTGGTCTTACCATGGGTACCAGCCACACAAAGGCCCTTATGAGTCTGTGTCAGTGTTCCAAGTACCTGTGCACGTTTCTGGACCTCGAAGCCGTTTGCCCGGAAATACTGGAGTTCCAGATGTTCTTCCGGTATAGCCGGTGTATAGACGACGAGACACGAATCCTTCTGTTTACAGATATGCGGAATCATCTCCAGATCCTCCTCATAATGGATGAGCATGCCCTCCTTCTCCAGTTGTCGGGTCAGATCCGATGGCGTTTTGTCGTAACCGCCCACCACCAATCCCTTCTTCAGGAAATAGCGGGCTATGGCACTCATTCCTATGCCACCGGCTCCTAAGAAATAAACAGACTTTATATTATCTATATTCATTTTGCTAATTTTATGACTTCATTTGCGATGATATTGGCAGAGTCGGGCAATGCGAGTTTCAGCACGTTCTCACTGAGCGACTTTAACTTGGCATCATCATTGACGGTCCTGACTGCGAGATCCAACAGGGTAGCCGGGGCCTCCGAATCCTTCACACAGATGGCTGCGTCCTTCGTCGACAATGCCAGCGCGTTCTTAGTCTGATGATCTTCTGCCACATTGGGACTGGGCACGAGGATGACAGGCTTTCCAATAAGACAGAACTCTGAGATGCTACTTGCTCCGGCACGGCTGATAACGAGGTCTGCAGCCTTATAGGCGGCTCCCATGTCAGTGATGAAATCCGTAACCTTCAGGTTGGGGATATCCTTACCCTTCAGACGCTCTGCAATCTCAGCACTATAGTATTTCCCTGTCTGCCAGATGAATTGGACATCTGTCGCCTGATCCTTTACAATATCAAGGTGCTGCAGCACACTCTCGTTGATGGTCCTTGCTCCAAGGCTTCCTCCTACGAGGAGAATGGTCTTTTTATTGGGGTCGAGTCCGAAACTCTTGACAGCATCGTCATGGGTGATGGTTGTGTCGAGCAGGCTCTGTCTGACGGGATTGCCTGTCAGGATGATCTTATCGGCAGGGAAGAAGCGTTCCATACCCTCATAAGCGACACATATCTTCGCAGCCTGAGCCGCCAGACGCTTGTTGGCGAGGCCGGCATAACTATTCTGCTCCTGTATCAACGCAGGTATGCCCAAACTGTTGGCAGCTCCAAGTGCGGCACTGCTGGCATAGCCACCCACACCCACAGCCACATCAGGACGGAACTCACGCAGAATCTTCTTGGCGAGCCACTTGCTCTTAAGATAGTCAATAGCCACGCCAATGTTAGCGGGCTTCCACAATGGACGGAAGAAGCCGCGTATAGGCAAACCCTTAATCTCATAGCCTGCCGCAGGCACACGCTGCATTTCCATACGTCCCTTGGCTCCTATGAACAAGATCTCGGCCTCTGGGCAGCGTGCCTTAATCGCATTCGCAATAGACACAGCAGGAAAAATATGTCCTCCCGTTCCGCCTCCGCTGACGATGACTCTTAACGCTTTGCTCATACCTTATTTATTATTGCTTGCAAAATTACAAATTATATTTCTTTTAAAGCCAAATTATCGCTCTTTTTTTTCGCAGAACGGCTAACACTTAATATGGCTCCTATATAGGCACAGTTGATAATGGTAGATGTGCCACCTCTAGAGATGAGCGGTAAGGGCTGTCCAGTGACAGGAGCAATCCCCACCGCAACAAGCATGTTGAAAGTGGCCTGTATCACCAGCATCAGTGCCAGACCAAGAATCAGGAAAGCAGGGAAGTTGTTTTCACAACGACTGGCTATACGTGCTGATCGGAAAAGCAGTACGATATACAACAGCACCACGAAAGCCGCGCCAATGATACCCAGTTCCTCGATAATGATCACAAAAATGAAGTCGCTGAATGCCTGAGGCAAAAAGTCACGTTCCTCAGACTGTCCTGGTCCACGACCAATAATGTTACTGTTTACAATGGCGATGTTGGCATGTGCCACCTGAGCATCCTTATCCAGGTCGTAGTCTTGTGGGGCCACGTATTTTGAGTTCAACTTCTTGTCGATACGTCCCTTCCATGTCGAGAAACGATGCAGGAATGTCGGAGCCTTTTTCGTGTTCTTCTCCGGCTTGCCATTAGCGATGCTTTCCGTCTGGGTCTCCACAGTATTACTGCTCTCAATACTGCCCACCATATATATGGCTCCAATGAACAATGCTATAAATAATGCACTTAAGCCCAACATTTTGCCCAACTGCATGATGGGAACACGTCCGATGAACATCATCAGGAATATCACCACCATGATAAGGGCTGCTGTTGAGAGATTCTCCAGTCCTATCAGGAACACCATAGGTAAAACCACCATCAGTATGAACCTAAAGGCCCTTTTGTCGGCACCTTCCTCACGCTGCATGGCACTGAGAATCTGCGCCGTCACAAGCACCATCGTACCTTTTGCTATCTCCGAAGGCTGGAACTTCAGACCGAAGAGACTTATCCAGCGTCCTGCGTCGTTTGTCTTCTCTCCGAAGAACAACACCCACAACAACATGACAATCGACACCGTAAGCAGTGCAGGCGTCATCAGCTTAAAGAAACGGCAAGGTATGTTCAGAATGAATATGGCTGCCCCAACTCCTACTATGATTTTCCAAGAGTGTTGGAGGATAGGGTCCATATAGTTCTGGCTCTTGTACGTCAGAGAGCTCGAAGCAGAAAACACTTCGATGATGCTGATAAAGCACAGGAAGAGGAGTACCATCCAGATAACCTTATCTCCCTTAAACAGATTCCCAATCCTTATATTCATCTATCAACTTACGATATAACGTTATAACGATATGACGATTACAAACTCCTCACCAATTCCTTGAATTGCTCACCACGATCCTCCATATTCTTGAAGAGATCGAAAGAGGCACAACATGGACTCAGGAGCACCGTCTCCCCAGGTTTTGCCAGTTCGTAGCATGCTGCCACGCAGTCCTTCATCGAGTGAGTATCTCGTACAGGGATGCCCAGACCGTCAAAGTTGTCATGCAGTTTCTTGTTGTCGGCACCTAGATATACGATACCAGAGCACTTCTCCCTGACCAAAGGCTTGATAGGCTCGTAATCATTACCCTTGTCCTTGCCGCCTATGATCAACACTACCTTTGTCTTCATAGCCTCCAAGGCATACCAACAAGCATCGACATTGGTGGCCTTCGAGTCGTTGATATACTGTACACCACGCACTATGCAGACTTTCTCTAGACGGTGTTCCACACCTGGGAAATCACTCAGGCTCTTACGGATCTCCTCTTTCTTGATTCCTGCGATATCCGAGGCGATACCAGCAGCCAGAGAATTGTAGATGTTATGACGACCTGTCAAACTAAGACTCTCCTGTTCCATATTGAACGGCTCGGGTTTCTCAATCTTATACTGACCCTCCTCGATATATCCTATGACACCTTTTTCTTTCAGTTCAGAGAAGGGGTACTGCACAGCCTTGATGTCATATTTCTCTAGTTCCCGCTTGATAATAGGATCATCGGCCCAATAGATGAAGGCATCCTGAGGCGTCTGGTTCTGGATAATGCGCATCTTGGCGTCCACGTAGTTCTGCATCTTGAAATCATAACGGTCCAAATGGTCTGGTGTGATATTCAACAGGATGGCGATATTGGCACGGAAGTCGTACATATTGTCGAGCTGGAACGAACTCAGTTCGATGATATAATATTCGTGCGGCTCCTCTGCCACCTGCAGAGCCAGTGAGTTACCAATGTTTCCAGCCAGTCCTGCGTCGTAGCCTGCTTCCTTGAAAATATGGTATATTAGTGAAGTGGTGGTAGTCTTACCATTCGACCCTGTGATGCAGATCATCTTCGAGTTGGTGTAGCGTCCTGCAAATTCTATCTCGCTGATGATGTGGATGCCTTTCTCCACCACCCTTCGTATCATCGGTGCCGTATCGGGGATACCCGGGCTCTTGATGATCTCGTCGGCATTCAATATCTTCTCCTCTGTATGCTGACCTTCCTCCCACTCTATCTGGCGGTCGTCAAGCATCTTCTTATACTTGTCCGCAATCCTCGACATATCCGAAACGAACACGTCGAATCCCTGCTTCTTTGCCAGAACGGCAGCACCGGCTCCGCTCTCTCCTGCTCCTAATACAACAATTCTCTTCATCTGTAAACCGTAAACTTTAAACCAATATACTACCTCATCTTGAGAGTAATGATCGTCAGGGCTGCCAGAATGATGCTGACAATCCAAAAACGTATCGTAATCTTCGACTCATGGAATGGTCTGTGAGGCCATCCTTTCAAGATATACCTACTGGTAGCATCCAACTGTGAGTCGAGCTTGCGGAAATTATCATGGATAGGTGTGGCACGGAATACACGCACCCTCCTGCCCTTCTTTTTCTGAATCTTAAACCACTGTGTCTGTATGATTACACTCAGGCTTTCCACGAAGAAGATGCCACAGAGGATGGGTAGCAACAGCTCCTTATGGATGATGACGGCACATACGCCGATGATACCTCCGATGGTCAGCGACCCAGTATCACCCATGAACACTTGAGCCGGGAAAGCATTGTACCAAAGGAAACCTATCATTGCTCCTATGAAGGCACAGAGGAACACCACCAATTCCTCGGAATGGGGAATGTACATGATGTCGAAATAGGAGGCATAACCTATGTGTGACGACACGTAGGCAAGGATTCCCAACGCCACACCAATGATGGCAGAGTTGCCTGCACACATGCCGTCCATGCCATCATTCAGATTGGCACCATTGCTGACAGCTGTCACAACGAGGATGGTCATAAACACGAACAACACCCAGCCTGCAGCCACTTTATTATCACCCAGGAAACTCATAACATCCGAGTAATTCAGGTTATGGTTCTTAATAAACGGTATGGTTGTGTGCAGCGACTTCACCGCCTCCTTCTTGTGCTTCACCACTATCTCTTGATTCTGCTGCTGAACGTTTATGTTCTCACGCACCACGGCGTCAGGGCTCAGCCAGAGCGTCAGACCTACGATAAAGCCGATACTCACCTGTCCCACAATCTTCCATTTACCTTTCAGGCCGTCTTTGTTGCGACGGAATATCTTAATATAGTCATCGAGGAATCCCAGGAATCCCAGCCAGATGGTAGTAATGATCATCAGGATGATATAGATGTTCCTGATACGAGACAACAAGAGCACTGGCACGAGGATGCTCACGATGATGATAATACCTCCCATCGTAGGTACACCTTTCTTCTCCACACCAAACGGATCAATGCTCGGATCGCGTTCTGTCTCGAATATCTTCCTGCGCTTCATCCACCTGATAAACCTCTCACCAAACCATGCGGAGATCAACAGGGCAAGGATCAGCGTCAGGAGGGCACGGAAAGAGATATAGGACCACATGTGCGATCCTGGAATATCATATTGGTCAAGTAAACGGAAGAAATAGTACAGCATAATGTCGTTATTTCGTTATGACGTTATATCGTTATTTTGAGAAGATCTCTTTCACCACCTCTTTATCATCGAAATGGTGCTTCACACCCTGAATCTCCTGATAGTCCTCATGGCCCTTACCGGCAATGAGGATCACATCTCCTTTCTCTGCCATCATACAGGCCGTACGAATAGCCTCACGACGGTCTACGATGCTGATCACTTTCTTCATCTGACGGGCATCAAGCCCTGCCAGCATATCATTAATGATGTCCTGCGGCTCCTCAAAGCGGGGATTGTCGGAAGTAATGATCACCCTGTCGCTATGCTTCACGGCTTCCTGTGCCATGAGCGGACGCTTGCCCTTGTCACGGTTACCACCTGCTCCACAGACGGTAATAACCTTACCTTTGCCGTCAAGCACCTCGTGGATGGCATTCAGCACATTCTCCAGAGCATCAGGGGTATGGGCATAGTCCACGATAGCCGTATAGCCCTCCGAAGAGCGGATAGGCTCCAGACGTCCGTTCACACTCTTGAGGGTACTCAGTATGACCAGGATGTCCTCAGGCTTCTTACCGAGCATGACTGCAGCACCATACACGGCAAGCAGGTTGCTCACATTGAATTTCCCTATGAACTGCACCCCTACCTCCTTGCCATTGATGTCGAGATACATTCCTTCGAAATGGCACTCGATGATCTTAGCCTTGAAGTCGGCCATCGTACGGGTAGAATAAGTCTTAACCTGCGCCTTCGTGTTCTGGACCATGAACAAGCCGTTCTTATCGTCGGCATTGGTGATGACAAAGGCGTCCTTATCCAGTCCGTCGAAGAAGGCTTTCTTGGCGTCGCGATAGTTCTCGAACGTCTTGTGATAGTCCAGATGGTCACGGGTGAGATTCGTAAAGAGGCCACCCTCGAAACGGAGTCCACCGATACGCTTCTGTGCGATGGCGTGGCTCGAGCACTCCATAAAGGCATACTCGCATCCGGCATCCACCATCCTGGCCAGCAGACTGTTCAGTTCTATAGGGTCAGGCGTGGTATGGTCCGTGGGGATGGGCTCGTCCTCGATATAGTTACAGACAGTGGAGAGAAGTCCACACTTATGGCCGAACTTCCTGAACATATTATATAACAATGTGGCGATGGTGGTCTTGCCATTAGTGCCTGTGACACCCACCAGCTTCAGTTTTCTGGAAGGATCACCATAGAACTGAGTTGCCACTTCGCCTACCCAGTCTTCGGTTGATTCCACTGCCACATAGGTAACGCCTGATTCCCTTTTGTTAGGGAAGTATTCGCACAAGACGGCTGCAGCACCCTGCTCTATGGCCTTGGGGATAAACTTGTGACCGTCGGTCACCGTGCCAGGCACAGCCACAAACAGATGTCCTGCCTCAATACGGCGGGAATCAATGTTTACGCCCGTAATCTCGATGTCGGTATCACCGAGGACATTGAACACCTCTACATTCTTTAATAGTTCCTTCAGTCTCATATCATTCCAATATTAGCTCACACACCATTCCCTGTCGTACAGCAGTACCCGAGTAGATGCTCTGTGACTTCACCTTACCACGGCCCCTTACCCTTGCCTTTATTCCCCGGCTCTCCAACTGGTAAACAGCATCACGGGCTCCCATACCAATAAGACTCGGCACGACACCTCTGGCTGTTATCTCCTGACCGGGATTCTGGCCCTTCACTCCCAGACTGCTCATCACGTAGCTTGCTGCATCAGCATTGCCACTCTTTACATCTGGCGTGAAACTGGAATACTCGTCACGGGCATCCTCAACACTCAGTTTCAGGTTTTTGGCCATCACACCCTCAGCGATTCGGTGGAATACCACACCACTCATACCACCACCCGAGGCGGGCAGTCCCGACTTCTTAATACACACGATGCATGTGTAGCGGGGATTATCGGCAGGGAAATAACCACAAAATGACAGCCAGTAGCGAGTGATGCCCGAGTGGTAACTGCCATGTTGGTCAGCCACCTGCGCCGTTCCAGTCTTTCCCGCCACCTTAAACGACCTCGAGCCAGCCTTCTTTCCCAGACCTTGGCTTACCACATGCTCCAAAATGGTCTGCATGGTCTTGATGGCCTGGGGCTTGGCGATGCATTCCTTCAGCACTACAGGCTCGTATTCCTTGATGACCTCACCGTTCTTCATCAGTTGTTTCACAAAACGGGGCTGCATCATCTTACCATCGTTAGCAATGGCATTATAAAATGCCACGGTATTGATAGGAGCAATCTGTGTCTCGTAACCGATACTCATCCAGGGCAGCGTGGTCTTACTCCAATACTTGGCTCTGTCGGTGGTCTTCGTGTCTGGCATTCGGATATAGGGAGGATGATAACCTAGGATGGGAAGCTTCAGATCCTCATGGATACCTACCCTGTAGAGTCCCTGCACATATTTCGTGGGATTGGAGCCGTAGAACTTGTCAATGACATAACTCACTCCGATATTCGAACTAACCTCCAGGGCTCTTGCCACGTTGATGGTGCCATAGCCACTCTTACGCCAATTATGGTCCTTCATCGTACGACCATGCATCTCCATTACTCCACAGCCTGTCGGAATCGTGAATGAGGTATCCACTACTCCGTCGTCGAGGGCCACGAGGAATGAAGCGACCTTGAACACCGATCCTGGCTCACAGCGATAACTGATGGCATTGTTCACCATCTCGTAGTATTCACCGTCGGCAGCACGCTGCATATTCACGATGGCTTTCACGTCACCCGTCTTCACCTCCATGAGTATGGCCACACCCATCTCACCATGCACCTGCGGATCTTTCAGCTCGTCGATGAGAGCCTGCTCCGCCAAATCCTGCATGCCTACATCAATAGTGGTCACTATATCTGCGCCGTCAATGGGGTTGAGCACGGGTATGTCCATATACTTGTTCAAGACCTTTCTGCGGTGCATCAGGCCGTTAGTGCCGCGCAACTCCTTGTCAAAGGCCAGTTCCAGCCCGTTCTTAGCGCTGTCCTTGGCTCCAAACATATCTCCAATAGTACGCGTAGCGAGTGTGGTGAAGGGCTTGCGGCGGGCATTATATTCTTCCCAGTGGAAGCCGCCCTTGTATATGCCCTCACGGAAGATGGGCAACTGGCGCACCTCGCAGAACGTGTTATAGTCTATACGTTTCGGCCATACAGCCCAGTGGCGGGCACCTATAGTGCCGTTCTTCTGGACCTTGTGCTTGCCCTCAAGCAGATGGGCCTTGAACTCCGCAGCCGACTTCTTGGGGAATATCTTGTTCAGTCCGTCGCAGATGCTGTCGATCTTCTCCGCCCAGATAGAATCTCGACGGTGGATGCCAGTGGTGTCATTAGTACCTGCCTGGAAATCCACAAACACCTTATACTCGGGTATACTGCTGGCCATCAACTGTCCGTCACAACTCAGTATATTGCCACGGCCTGGCTTCACGCTCACGCTGTCACGTTTCAGACGTGAGGCTACCTCTGTCCAATACTGTTTCTTGGCGGTCATGATATACATGGCCTTACCTATAATGGCAAAACCCGTCAGCGTCAGTATCAACGCGATGGCGAAGTAGCGAGGCATCACTTTGTCGTTTCTGAACTTACTCATCTTCCGTCTTCTCTATTCAGGTACATTAATTATATAAGGTGGCAGGGTTGGCACATGCAGCAGACTGTCCTTATTCTGCTTCAGCGCCTTGAGCACATGGCTCTCACGGCACTTCTCCGTCAGCGTGCTTGAACAAGACAGGGCCCTGTACTTGGCGTCGAGCACTTCCTTCTCCAGCTTGTCGATAGCAATCATATCCTGCTGGCACTGGTATCTGAAGGCTACATAGACCACGGTGAAGATGACCATCAGCACGAACAGCCATATCTGACGGCGCACCATCGCGGCAGTCAGAAAGTCGCCACCGAGTATCGAGCGTAGTGTTACCGCTGAGGTCAGCTTCGGATCTTCCTCCCTGGCCTGCTCTTTGATAATCTCTATGGTCTTCTTAGCCTGCGACTTCAACTCCTCAGCCTCAGCCTTCTGAATGGCAGGCTCCTCCACCACGGTCTCCTGCATCTCCAGTTCTATATCTTCTTTCTTCATATTCTCTCTGCAATTCTCAGCTTTGCACTCCTGCTACGGGGATTCCGCTGCTGCTCCTCCTCACTCGGCACAATCACCTTACTGCCTATCTGACGCAAAGGCGAATCCGTGCGTCCGAAGAAGTCCTGCTCTACCTTACCCTCCACGTTGCCAGCTTTCATCATGTTCTTCACCATACGGTCCTCCAAGGAGTGGTAGGTAATGACCGACAAGTGTCCGCCTTCTCTCAGCAAATCACAGGCAGCGTAGAGCATATCTTTCAAGGCGTCCATCTCATGGTTCACCTCTATACGGAGTGCCTGGAACATCTTCGCCATTTCTTTCTTCTCCCTTTCACGCTGAAAACACTTCTCAGTTGTCTTCATCAGGTCGCCTGTGGTCTCGAGGCGCTTCTCGCTACGGGCTTGCACAATGGCTGCAGCTATCCTGCGGGCGTTCTTCAACTCACCATATATATAGAAGATGTCTGACAGCTGTTCCTCACTATAGTCGTTCAGCACATCGGCTGCCGTCTTGCCATCACGTTTGTTCATCCTCATATCCAGTGGAGCATCGAAACGGAAGGAGAAGCCGCGCGTCTCATCATCGAAATGATGGCTCGATACACCAAGGTCTGCCAGCAGACCGTCAATCTGCTCCACACCGTAATAACGCATCCAGTTTTTAAGATAGCGGAAATTGCTCCTGACGAACGTGAATCGCTCATCGTCAACGATGTTCTTTTCCGCATCCTCGTCCTGGTCGAAGCCGAAGAGCCGGCCCTCTGCGTCCAAGCGTCTGAGAATCTCTTTGCTATGTCCGCCGCCACCGAAAGTCACGTCCAAATAAATGCCGCCGGGCTTGATGTCAAGCCCGTCAACACTCTCCTCCAGGAGCACTGGAACGTGGTAACCCTCCGCCTTTATCATTATCGTAAACTACAAACAAACTTCTTCCCCGTTCATGATGTTCTCAAATTGTTTTCCGAACTCATCCTCCGGACGCAATGTCTTCTGCAGATCGTCAGGCGACCATATCTCTATCGTGTCGTCCATGCCGATGAACTGTATGTCCTGACTGATGCCGGCCACACGCTGCAGACGCTTGGAGATCAGGAAACGGCCGTTGCCGTCGAGTGTCACCACCTCTGCCTCCGACACAAACTGACGGAACATCTGCTGATGCACGGGCTTCCACTGACGCAACTGTGACTTCAGCATGTCCAGACGCTCATTCCATACGCTCTCAGGATAAAGCACCAGACACGACTGGAACACGTCCTTCCTCAACACCAGAGTCTCCTCGCCAGATGCCTGAAGCACCTTGCGGAAGACGGAGGGTAGGAAAGCCCTTCCCTTGGCGTCAGTCTTAGCCAATATATTACCTAAAAAACGCATCCGAACATCATTTTAATAGATTCGGCAACAAAGTTAATCATTTTTCCCCACTTCAAGCCACTTTTCCCCACTTTTTTTCGATTTTAACTTTATTTTATTGATTTGAGGCCTTTTTATGCACAAAAAACGTTCAAATAATTAATTTTTCTTCATTTTTTGCTCACAATTGAAAGAAATGTGCTATTTTTGCACGTTGTTAGCAATAACAAAGCAAAATGGCAACAATTAACGAGAAGACTATCGACATCGAACAGATTCTTAAGTCGAAGATGGGCGCAAAGGCGAAGTTCGTTCCCAAACCGCTCATCAGCTGGCTCAAGCGCATAGTCCATCAGGATCAGGTGAATGCCTTCCTCTGGGAAAGTCGCGATAAGGTAGGCGTAGAATGGCTGGAGGAATGTGTACGCTATCTCGATATGACACTTGAAATTGAAGGTCGGGAAAACCTGCCATCGTCTGATGACGGACGCCTCTATACCTTCGTCAGCAACCATCCCCTCGGAGGAGAGGACGGTGTGGCACTGGGAGCCATCATCGGCCGTCATTACAACGGGCGCTTCCGTTACCTCGTCAACGACCTGCTAATGAATTTGCCAGGACTCGCTCCCGTCTGCATACCCATCAACAAGACGGGCGGACAGAGCCGCAATTTCCCCGCTATGGTAGAGACAGGATTCAAAAGCGACAACCACATGCTGATGTTCCCCGCAGGACTCTGCTCACGGAAGAAGAAAGGCGTCATCAGCGACATCCCCTGGACAAAGACCTTCGTCTCGAAAAGCATTGAATACCAGCGCGATATCGTGCCCATCCACTTCAGCGGTCAGAACTCAAACTTTTTCTACCGCCTCGCAAACTTCTCCGACCGTTTCCTGCCGTTCAACCTCGCCATGATATTCCTGGTTGACGAGATGTACAAAAACGTTCACAAGACTTTTCACATTACCATCGGCCGCCCCATCCCCTGGCAGACCTTCGACAAGAGCAAGAGTCCGAAGGAGTGGGCGCAGTTCGTAAGAGAACAAGTGTATCAACTCTAAACACTCATCATTAAACTCAACACCAACCAACAAGAATGGAACAAGAAATCATCCAACCCATCGAAAAAGAAGTCCTCAAGAGTGAGTTGACGCCCGACAAGCAACTCCGGATGACCAACAAGAGCCACAACGAGATCTATATCATCACCGCCCACAACGCGCCAAACGTGATGAAGGAGATTGGCCGACTCCGTGAGATCGCTTTCCGCGAGGCAGGCGGAGGAACAGGCAAGTCGATGGACATCGACGAGTTCGACACCTGTCCAAACTGCTACAAGCAGCTCATCGTCTGGAATCCTGAGGCAGAGGAAATCATCGGCGGCTACCGCTATCTCGAGGGTACGGCGTGGGAGATGGACGCCAAGGGACAGCCCATCCTCGCCACCAGCCACATGTTCCATTTCTCAGAGAAGTTCCTCAAGGAATACGCCCCCTACACCATCGAACTCGGACGCTCGTTCGTCTCACTGCCCTACCAGAGTTCTCGCATGGGTGCCAAGAGCCTCTTTGCCCTCGACAACCTCTGGGACGGCCTCGGTGCGCTGACTGTGATCAAACCCAATGTTCGCTATTTCTTCGGAAAGTTCACCATGTACCCCTCATACATTCGCCGTGGTCGTGACATGATTCTCTACTTCCTGCACAAGCACTTTGCCGACAAGGAGAACCTGATTGTGCCTATGAAACCGTTGGAGATTGAGGCCGATCCAAAGGAACTGGAGAAGCTGTTCTGCGAGCAGGATTTCAAGGGCGACTACCGCATCCTGAACACCGAGATCCGCAAGCTGGGCTACAACATCCCCCCGTTGGTAAACGCCTATATGAGTCTGTCGCCGACGATGAAACTCTTCGGCACAGCCATCAACTACGGCTTCGGCGACGTCGAAGAGACGGGCATCCTCATCGCCATCGAAGAGATCTTCGAGCAGAAGCGCGTGCGCCACATCGATTCCTACATCAAGGAACACCCCGAAGCCCTGAAGATCACCAGCGGCGCAAACAAACTTATCTACAAAGAAAAGAACGGTTAACCAACTGTCATCGACCAAAGAAATAGTAAAGCAGTACGTTCGCTACCTGAAGTTGCAGCGTAACATGTCGGGCAACACGCTCGACGCTTATCAGCGTGACCTTCGGAAGCTGCTCGACTATTTGGAACATGAGGGAAAAGAGGTGTGTGAAGTCCAATTGGAGGATCTGGAGCATTTCTCTGCGGGACTTCACGATATAGGCATCCATGCTCGAAGCCAGTGTAGGATACTGAGTGGTGTAAGAAGTTTCTTCAAATTCCTACAATTGGACGGCTATCGCGAAGATGACCCTTCAGAACTGCTTGAGTCGCCACAGATTGGTGACCATCTTCCTGAGGTTCTTACTCCCTTGGAGATAGACAGGCTTGAGGCCAGTATCGACCTGTCGAAATGGGAGGGCCATAGGAATAGGGCTATCATTGAGGTGCTCTTCTCCTGCGGACTGCGAGTGAGTGAATTGGTGAATCTCAAACTGTCAAACCTCTACCTTGACGAGGAATTCATCCGTGTGATGGGCAAGGGCTCGAAGGAACGGCTGGTGCCCATCTCCCAGAAAGCCATTAAAGAACTGGGATTTTGGTTTGACGACCGTTGCCATATGCAGATTAAGCCAGGTGAGGAAGACTATGTGTTCCTAAACCGCCGTGGGGCACACCTCACACGCACGATGATCCTAATTATGATCAAGCGTCAGGCCGTTGAGGCAGGTATCGAGAAAACCATTTCTCCCCACACACTACGGCACTCCTTTGCCACCGCACTACTCGAAGGTGGTGCCGATTTGAGGGTGATACAAGTATTGCTTGGTCACGAGAGCATCGGCACGACGGAGATCTATACCCACATTGATACCTCGACGCTCCGCAGGGAGATACTGGAGCATCATCCGAGGAACATGAGGAAATAGAATGGCTTGCAGGGTTATCATCTATAAACAATAAACCATAAACTATAAACAAAAACTTTAAACCATAAACTATAAACAAAACAAAAAAAACATAGTTTTTAGAATACTTCTGCGTCTAATAAGAAAAAAAGCAGTAATTTTGCACCCAAATTATCAACAACCATACTTTATGATGATGAAAAAAATCTTATCAACGCTGTTGCTGATGATGATCGGCACAGTAGCAATGATGGCACAGATGGAGATGCCGTCGATCCCCGTAGATCCCGATGTGCGCATCGGAAAGTTAGACAACGGACTGACCTATTACATCCGTTACAACAACTGGCCGGAGAACCGTGCTGAGTTCTACATCGCCCAGCGTGTGGGTTCTATTCAGGAGAACGATGACCAGCGTGGTCTGGCTCACTTCCTGGAGCACATGGCCTTCAACGGCTCTAAGCATTTCAAGGGTAATGAGTTGCTGCGCTGGTGCGAAAGCGTGGGCATTCAGTTCGGTGGCGACCTGAACGCCTATACATCGCTCGACGAGACGGTCTATAATATTAGTAATGTACCTACAACGCGCGAGGGTATCATCGACTCTTGTCTGCTCATCCTTTATGACTGGGCCGACGGACTGCTGCTGGAGCAGGAGGAGATCGAGAAAGAGCGTGGCGTGATCCATGAGGAGTGGCGTCTGAGGACCAGTGCTATTATGCGCATGCTAGAGCGCGACCTGCCCAAGCTCTATCCTGGTTCGAAATATGGTTACCGCATGCCTATCGGACTGATGGAGATTATCGACAATTTTGAGCGTTCTTTCCTACAGTCGTACTACGAGAAGTGGTACCGTCCTGACAATCAGGGTATCATCGTCGTGGGCGACGTGGACGTGGACCAGATAGAGCAGAAGATCAAGGATCTCTTCTCGCCCATCGTATTGCCTGAGAACCGCGCCCTAGTAACCAAGGAACCTGTGCCTGACAATGCCGAGGCCATCTACTTGATCGACAAGGACAAGGAACAGCGCACCAACGAAGTGTGGATAATGATGAAGCACGAGGCCTTCCCCGATTCGCTGAAGGGTACACTGGCCTACATGCTATCCGACTACATGAAGGATGCAGCCATCTCGATGCTGAACGACCGACTGAAAGAATATGCAGAGAAGCCCGAGAGTCCGTTCCTGAGATCGTCGGCCTCCTATGGCAATTACATCTTAACGAACAGTGTTGAGGCTTTCGAACTGGATGTTTATCCGAAGGACGGACAGACGGAAGATGCTGTTAAAACTGCCTTTACAGAGTTGCGCCGTGCTGCAGAATTCGGTTTTACTGCCACAGAGTATAACCGCTACAAGCAGAATTACACCAGCTTGCTCGATAAGCAGTACTCGAACAAGGACAAGCGCTATAACTCACAGTTTGTGAACAATTATGTGCAGAACTTCCTTAGAAATATTCCCATCCCAAGCATCGACTATACTTACACCACGATGAAACAGCTGGTGCCCATGTTGCCTGTGGACGTGATAAACGCACTCATTAAGGAGTATGTTCTGCCCAACGACAGTAACCTTGTGGTGTTTAGCGTTAACACCGAGAAAGAAGGAACCACCTATCCTACGGAGGAAGGACTGAAGAAGGCCATAGCCGATGCCCGCACAGCCAAGATTGAGGCTTACGTGGACAATGTGAAAGATGAGCCTCTGATGACCACCCTGCCCACGAAGGGCTCTATCACCAAGGAGACCGAGAACGAGCAGTTCGGTTATACCGAGCTTGAACTTTCGAACGGTGCCAAGGTGATTCTGAAGCAGACCGACTTTAAGAAAGATCAGGTATTGCTGCGTAGTGAGGGCCTTGGCGGATCAAGTCTCTATGGCGAGAAAGACTATGCCAATATCAAGATGTTCGACGATGTGATTGAGGCCAGCGGTCTGGGTAACTTCTCGCACACCGAACTGGAGAAAGCGCTTGCTGGTAAGATAGCCAGTGCCACCCTGACGCTTGGAGTCAACCGTGTACATGTTAACGGCAGCTCTACTCCGAAGGATGTGGAGACCATGTTGCAACTTGCTTACCTTTACTTCACAAACATTGCCAAGGACCAGAAGTCGTACGACAACCTGATGCAGACCACTGAGGTACAGCTGAAAAACCGCTTGCTGCAGCCTGAGTCAGTACTTCAGGATTCGCTGACAGCCACGCTGACCAACCACAATCCTCGCAACAAGGCATTGAAAACAGAAGACCTGGCACTGGTAGGCTATGACCGAATTATGGAGATGGCCAAGGAGCAGACTGCCAACGCCGCCGCCTTCACCTTCACCATCATCGGTAACTACGATGAGGAAACCATTCGTCCACTGGTTGAGACTTATCTCGCATCGCTGCCTGCACAAAAAGAGGTGGTGAAAGGTCCGAATGTATCGACCGATTTCAAGGGTGTTGTCATCAACAACTTCAAGCAGAAGGGTGAAACACCAAAGGCCTATGCCGTGATGGAGTGGTATTCGAAGGATATTCCCATGACAGCAGAGAACGACATCAGAATGGATATGATAGGACAGATTCTTAGCATGGAGTATCTGAAGAAGATCCGTGAGGATGCCAGTGCCGCCTATACCGTGCAAGCCATGGGAGGCGTAGACCGTAATGACTTTGAGACGACAGCACAGGTATTCGCTGTATGTCCCATGAAGCCTGAGAAGGCCGATACCGCTATCATGATTCTGCGCGACGAAGTGACAGCCCTTGCCAAGAGCTGCGATGCAGAGAAATTGCAGAAGGTGAAGGAGTATATGCTGAAGGAGCATGGTAACCAGGTGAAGCAGAATAACTACTGGTTGAGCATCATGAATGGATGGCGCAAATATGGCATCGACTTCCACAGCGACTTCGAGAAGCTGGTGAACGCCCAGACACCCGAAAGCATCAGCGCCTTTATGGCTGAGCTGCTGAAGGCTGGAAACCGTGCAGAGGTTATCATGCTACCAGAAGAGTAACGTCGTTATATTGTATCGTTATACCGTTATGACGTCATACCGTTATTACGAAAAATAGAAAGAATATGAGTTATTTATTTTCATCGGAATCTGTTTCTGAAGGTCATCCCGACAAGGTGGCCGACCAGATCTCAGATGCGATATTAGATCAGTTCCTGGCCTACGACGACAAGGCGCGCTGTGCCATCGAGTCGTTCGTGACCACTGGTCAGGTAGTCATCATGGGTGAGGTGCGCAGCGAGGTGTATATCGACCTGCAGACCATCGCCCGCAACACCATCAAGCGCATCGGATATACCAAGGCCGAGTATCAGTTCGACGGTGACTCGTGTGGTATCCTGACAGCTATCCACGAGCAGAGTGCCGACATCAATCAGGGTGTAGACCGTGAGGATGAAGAAGAGCAGGGTGCTGGTGACCAGGGTATGATGTTCGGCTATGCCACCAACGAGACGGAGAGTTACATGCCCGTATCGCTCGATCTGGCTCATCTGATTATGCGCACGCTGGCTGACATCCGCAAGGAGGGCAAGGAGATGACTTACCTTCGCCCGGATGCCAAGAGTCAGGTGACGGTACAGTACAGCGACGCTGGTATCCCTGAGCGTATCGACACCATCGTGGTCTCTACCCAGCACGATGATTTTGACGAGGACGAGAAGATGCTTGCCAAGATCAAGGACGATGTCATCAACATCCTGATTCCCCGTGTCAAACAGCAGATCCATTCGCAGAAGGTGCTCGACCTGTTCGGATTCGACATCAAGTACTACGTGAACCCCACAGGAAAGTTCGTCATCGGCGGTCCTCATGGTGATACAGGTCTGACAGGACGCAAGATCATCGTCGACACTTATGGAGGCAAGGGCGCCCATGGTGGTGGAGCCTTCTCTGGAAAGGATTCCTCAAAGGTAGACCGTTCGGCTGCCTATGCAGCACGGCACATTGCCAAGAACATGGTGGCTGCAGGTGTGGCCGACGAGATGCTTGTCCAGGTGAGCTACGCCATTGGTGTTGCCCGCCCGATGAACATCTATGTGAACACCTATGGCCGCAGTAAGGTCGCTATGAGCGACGGTGAGATAGCCAAGAAGATCGAGAAGCTTTTCGACCTGCGTCCGAAGGCCATTGAGCGCACGCTGAAACTGCGTCAGCCGATCTACAGCGAGACAGCTGCCTATGGTCATATGGGAAGGAAGAGTGAAGTGGTTAAGAAGACCTTCACCAGCCACTACCATGAGACCAAGACCATCGACGTGGAACTGTTCACTTGGGAAAAACTCGACCGTGTGGATGACATCCGCAAGGAGTTCGGAATCTGATGCAAGACTCGATATTCGTAGAACCACCTGGCATCGTCGGTATCGACTTAGTGCCACAGCAGACAGCAAGACCGCAGACACCCTATCAGGTGCTGCGGCTCTTGCCTAAAGATGCAACCCCGGCGCAACAAGACTCAGCGATACAGTCGTGGTTCTCGCCCGACGAGATACATTATAGTGAGCAGCCTGACACGCTCCATCTCCCTGGGGAGGGAATTCCCCGTGATCTGAAGGAGGTGCACCTCCCACAATATTACAAGGAGAGTTACTTCTCCAATGATACCATCTTTCACTCAGAGATAGGTGGCGGACGCTATGGCGTGGCTGGCGATCCGATACCTAAGACGCTGAGTTCCGACAACCTGATTACAGGACTCCTGATCATGTGCTTCCTGATCATTACCTTTGCCTTTTCCAGGATTTCAGATTTCTTCCTGAGGCAGATCAAAGACTTTTTCTATACCCAGAAAGGGGAGCATACCATGACTGAGACGGGAAATGAGATCAGGATGCAACTGGTCATTACAGCCATCACCTGTCTCACCTGTGCCCTGCTATACTATCTCTATACCACACATTATGTTGACGACACCTTTATTTTCGCTACAGAGCACACCCTCTTAGGTGTCGTTTTCCTTATTTTTGTTGTCTATTTCTTTTTGAAATATTTGCTCTATACGGCAGTAAACAAGGTACTGTTTGGTAACGGAAGATCTAAAAAATTTCTTACATCATGGATCTTCATGGCATCCATGGAGGGCGTCTTCCTCTTCCCTGCCCTTTTGTTGCAAGCTTATTTCCAATTCCCAGTGCAAAATGTCGCTTATTACTGCTTCGGAGTCGTGTTTTTCATTAAATTACTAACATTTTATAAGTCTTATATCATCTTTTTTTCTCAAAAAGGTCTTTATATGCAAAATATTTTGTACTTTTGCGCCCTTGAAATGGTGCCGTTGCTCTCACTTTGGGGTGGACTGGCGGTAATCGTGAATCAGGCAAGAGTAATTTTTTAAGACAGATGATAAAGAAGATTTTAGTATCACAGCCAAAGCCGACAAACGACAAGTCGCCTTATTTCGATATTGCAAATAAGTTCGGCATTGAGTTGGTGTTCCGTCCGTTTATCAAGGTTGAGAGTATCTCGTCAAAGGAATTCAGGGCCCAGAAAGTCAGTATCCTCGAACATACTGCTATCGTGTTCACTTCGAGACATGCCATTGACCATTTCTTTAATATGGCAAAGGAATTGAGGGTTAACATCCCTGAAGACATGAAGTACTTCTGCGTGACAGAGACCATCGCCCTGTACATTCAGAAATATGTGCAGTACCGCAAGCGCAAGGTGTTCTTCGGCGAGACAGGCCGTATCGACGATCTGTTGCCGGCTATGGTGAAGCACAAGAACGAGAAGTATCTCATTCCTATGAGTGACGTGCATAACGACAGTCTCTCCAACCTTTTGGAATCCAAGAAACTGAATCACAGGGAGTGCGTGATGTACAAGACCGTCAGCAATGACTTCACGCCTGAGGAGATAAAGACCTTCGATTACGACATGCTGATCTTCTTCAGTCCTTCTGGTATTGAGTCGTTGACGAAGAACTTCCCTGGCTTCAAGCAGGGTGAGATTGCCATCGCCACCTTTGGTCCTGCCACAGCCAAGGCAGCCAAGGAGGCAGGACTCCGTCTCGATATTGAGGCTCCGTCGGAGAAGTATCCTTCCATGACGGGTGCTCTCCAACATTACCTGTACGAGAAGCAGGGATAACGATATGGCCGCGGCTCCTACATTCAGGAAGCGGGAGCGCATGGTAAGCAATCTGCTGATAGAGGCGCTCTTTGACAGTGGCAGAAGCCGTTCTGTCTCAGCTTTCCCCCTCAGGGCCGTGTTTCGGACAACAGAGCGTCGTGAAGGCAGCGCACCCGTACTAGTGCTGATCAGCGTACCCAAGAAACGCTTTCGTCATGCCGTTGACAGAAACAGGGTGAAGCGTCAGATACGTGAGGCTTACCGCCACCATAAGGAATTGCTCTGGCAACAGATCCCTGACGACAAGATGATGCTTGTAGGATTCGTCTGGCTCTCCGACCGTCACAGTCCTACCGCAGAAGTGGAAAAGCGTATTGTCAGCATCCTGCAACGAATAGCCGTGAAATGATAAAGCAAATATCGCACATATTGTCGTGGCTCTTGGTGCAGCCTATCCGCTTCTATCAGAAGTGCATCTCTCCGTTGCTGGGGCCCTCCTGCAGGTTTACCCCTACCTGTAGCGAATATGCCCGTCAGGCCATCTTGAAGCATGGTCCCATCAAGGGGTTCGGACTGGCTATCTGGCGCATCCTGAGATGCAATCCCTGGGGCGGCAGCGGATATGATCCCGTCCCCTGAGAAGGATCGAAATAACGATATAACGTCATAACGTGATAACGAAATAACGAAAAAAGATAATAAATGAAGAACTTTATTGAAGAATTGAAATGGCGTGGAATGCTGGCACAGATGATGCCCGGCACCGAGGAACTGCTCCAGAAGGAGATGGTTACAGCCTATTTAGGAACGGATCCTACAGCCGATTCACTACACATCGGACACTTGTGTGGCATTATGATGCTGCGCCACTTGCAGCGTTGCGGACACCGTCCCATCATCCTCGTAGGAGGTGCTACGGGTATGATCGGCGACCCTTCCGGCAAGTCACAGGAGCGCAATCTGCTGAATAACGAGACCCTCTATCATAATCAGGAGTGCATCAAGAAGCAGGTGGCCAAGTTCCTCGACTTCGAGTCGAAGGAGCCTAACGCTGCCATCATGGTGAACAACTACGACTGGATGAAGGACTTCACCTTCCTTGATTTCGCGCGCGAGGTGGGTAAGCACATCACCGTCAACTATATGATGGCCAAGGAGAGTGTTCAGCAGCGTCTGAACGGAACAGCCCGCGACGGTCTCTCGTTCACGGAGTTCACCTATCAGCTGCTTCAGGGTTACGATTTCCTGTATCTCTACCAGCACTATGGTGTGAAACTGCAGCTGGGTGGTAACGACCAGTGGGGCAACATGACCACAGGTACGGAGCTGATCCGCCGCACCCTCGGCAATGAGGTGGAGACCTTCGCCCTCACCTGTCCGCTCATCACCAAGAGCGACGGTAAGAAGTTCGGCAAGACCGAAAGCGGCAACATCTGGCTTGATCCTCAGCGCACCACGCCGTATAAGTTCTATCAGTTCTGGCTGAACGTCAGCGACGACGATGCCGAGCGCTACATCAAGATATTCACCTCGCTGGAGAAGGATGTCATCGATGCGCTCGTCGAGGAGCACAAGCAGGATCCTGGCCGTCGCATCCTTCAGAAGCGTCTGGCCGAGGAAGTCACCGTGATGGTTCATTCCCAGGAAGCTCTCGACACGGCCATTGAGGCATCGAACATTCTCTTTGGCAAGTCCACGAAGGAAGGTCTGGAGAAGCTCGATGAGCAGACACTTCTTGATGTCTTCGACGGCGTTCCACAGTTCGAGATTGCCAAGGACCAGCTTGGACAGCCTGCCATTGAGTTGCTGACAACGGTCGCCCCCGTGTTCCCCTCCAAGGGTGAGATGCGCAAGATGGTGCAGGGCGGTGGCGTCTCTCTCAACAAGGAGAAACTCACGGACCAGAACCGTCCCGTGACGGCTGAAGACCTCATCGACGGCAAGTATCTTCTCGCCCAAAAAGGTAAGAAGAACTACTATTTGCTGATCATAAAATAAGAAAGGTAGGTGAAAATTTGGAAGTTTGCCAAATTTTCACTACCTTTGCACCCGCATTGTATTGGACGATGGTGTAATGGTAACACTACAGGTTTTGGTTCTGTCATTCCCGGTTCGAATCCGAGTCGTCCAACAACCCCCACCAACTTTACGTAAACCTTTGCAGGTCTTTTTTGCATAAATGACTTGGTTTTTTCGATTTAAAGTTGTACCTTTGCAACCAAATAATTCTAAAACAAGATAATTATGGCAAACATTTTTTCATTGGAAGGTAAGAATGCATGGATCACAGGTGCATCTTATGGTATCGGTTTCAACATTGCCAAGGCTTTCGTGGCTGCCGGCATTAAGAACATCATCTTCAACGACATCAATGAGGCAGCCCTGCAGCGCGGTCTCGACAACTACAAGGAGGCTGGCATCAGCAATGTGAAGGGTTATGTGTGCGACGTGACGAAGGAAGACGATGTGAAGGCTCTCGTGGAGAAGATCCATGAGGAAGTAGGTCAGATCGACATCCTCGTCAACAATGCTGGTATCATCAAGCGCATCCCGATGCATGAGATGAAGCGCGCCGAGTTCCAACAGGTCATCGACATCGACCTTGTGGGACCGTTCATCTGCTCTTCAGCCGTTATCCCTGAGATGATGGAGCGTCGTGAGGGTAAGATTATCAACATTTGCTCGATGATGTCTGAGCTAGGCCGCGAGACTGTCAGTGCCTATGCAGCTGCCAAGGGTGGTCTGAAGATGCTCACGCGTAACATCTGCTCTGAATACGGTGAGTACAACATCCAGTGTAATGGTATCGGCCCAGGCTACATTGCTACTCCGCAGACCGCTCCGCTTCGTGAGCGTCAGCCAGACGGCAGTCGTCACCCCTTCGACTCGTTCATCTGTGCCAAGACGCCCGCAGGCCGCTGGCTCGATCCCTCAGAGCTCGGAGGCCCCGCTGTGTTCCTCGCCTCTCATGCTTCCGATGCCGTCAATGGCCATGTGCTCTATGTCGATGGCGGTATCCTCGCCTACATCGGCAAGCAGCCTAAGTAATTCCGTCTCATGTAAGGACCATAAAGCCAGAAGCGTGTGCTTCTGGCTTTGCCGTAAATATGGAGAAGAACAAATATAAATATGTGTCCGTGGCGGCGATGGTGGCGGTGATGCTGCTGCTGGGACTGTATATGTGGATGACGTGGCGCTCGGCAGTCAGGGATATCAGCGAACGCGCTGGCAACCAGCTGCCCTGGGCGATGTTCTACGAGAGCTACAACCGTGCGGAACTGCTGTCGAAAGAAGACACGCTCAGCCTGCCTGACCTTCGTGGCGACCTCTCGCTGGTATCGTCGGTGGAAGGCATGAACGACGTGCTCTGCCGCAGATACCACTCGGAGATCTCGTTAGACACCCTCGCCCTTTACGTGGACAGTCTGCTCAGCGTCATCAACCTCGACCGTAACTTCACCGTGATGGAAGTCGACAGGAACGGCAAGGTGCTGAGGCAGAACAACGACCTGCTGACGCCCACCTCGCTGAAGACCCGCGTGTTCAGCATCCGCCGCGATCAGTCGAAGGGCATCCGGCTGGCACTCAACAACCCCTACCCCGAGTTGCTGCGCCGCCTCAGTCCGTTATTCCTCGCCAGCGCCATCATCCTCATTCTCTTTGGTGCCATACTCCTGAGACTGCTCCGCTATCTTGATGAGCAGCGGCTGATGGCAGAGCTGCGCAACGACTTCAGCTATGCAATGGTCCACGATATGAAGTCGCCCCTGTCGAGCATCATCATGGGCGCCCGATTCCTCCACAGCGGCAAGGTCGACGACAAGCCGCAGATCAAGGAGAAATACTACTCCATCATCGAGAGCGAGGCCGAGCACCTGCTGGCACTCGTCAACAAACTGCTCACCATCTCGAAGCTGGAGAACAAGAAACTGATTCTGAACAAGCAGCCCGTGGACCTCGAGCCGATGATCAACGACATCGTAGAGAAGGCCAACACCAAGACCGACAAGCCCGTCAGCTTCACCGTCGACCTTCTGACGAAGCATGTGGTGGCCGACGAGCAGTATCTCTCCGAAGCCATTGCCAATCTCATTGACAACGCCATCAAATACTCCAAGCCTGCTGAGGCCGGTGGTGTTGAGACCCCTGCCATCAAGATTAGCATCACCTCACAGAGCAACGACAAGTTCGTCTTATTGAAAGTGCGCGACAACGGCATTGGCATCTCCAAGGACGATCAGCGCATTATCTTCGACAAATTCGGCCGTGCCGCCATCCATGAACAGAATCGTAAGGGTGGTGTCTCAGGCTTCGGCCTCGGACTGAACTACGTCGATCAGGTGATGCAGGCCCATGGCGGCAAGGTCACCGTACAGAGCGAGTTAGACAAATACTCCGAATTTACCCTATATATTCCTAAGACCACATGATCAAATTACTTTTAGTTGAAGACGACGCATCGCTGGCCTATATCGAGAAGACAGGCCTGGAAGACATCATCGGCGGCTACGAGGTGACCAGCGCCGCCAACGGCAAGGAAGGCCTGAAAGCCTGGCAGGAGACCCGTCCCGATGTTATCATCTCCGACATCGACATGCCTGTCATGAACGGCTTTGAGATGGTCGAGCGCATCCGTGAGACCGACCAGGACGTCATCATCATCTTCACCTCCGCATTGACCTCACCCAACGACGTGAAGGCCGGCTACCGGCTGGGCATCAACAACTACGTGAAGAAGCCCTTCGTGCCCGAAGAGCTCGACGCCCATATTCAGGCCCTGATGAAGATGCGGGGCGGGGCGAAGACGCAGAAGGAGACCAGCCACTACCGTCTCGGCAAATACACCCTCGACGCCGACCACGCCACCTTGCGCAACGACGAGACCAATCTGTCGCAGACCATCACCCAGCGCGAGGCCCAGATACTGCAGCTGCTGGCAGAGAACAAGAACAACGTGGTGCGCCGTGAGGCCATCCTCAGCCGTTTCTGGAACACGGAAGACGATTACTTCGCTTCCCGTTCCCTCGACGTCTTCGTCAACAAACTCCGCAAGCTGCTCTCCGACGAGCCTCGCATCACCCTCAAGACCGTCCGCGGCGTCGGCCTGCAACTGATTGTGGAATAGCAGATCAGGGGGACAGGTCGCGTGATTCGCTCGGCTCTGCCGCTTGGCTCGTCCAAGAAGTGAGAGAGGAACTGAGCCTCAAATTGGGTGGAGATGGTGGAGATGGTGGAGTGAATCCTTAGAGGTATGAAAAAAATTTCCCTATTTCCCCATTTCTAAAATTTCAAAAATTGGGGAAATAGGGAATTATTTTTAATGATTATAGAAATCCACTCCACCATCTCCACCCTGTTTTGCATTCTACCACTCCACTTCGATAACCAGCCTCTATTGCGCAATAAGGAGCCCTTATTGAAAATTAACCAACCCTTATTGAACAATACTCGGCCTCCGCTGAATAATACACGCCCTTCTGCTTGAGTGATTCACATCTGCATCACTTCTGTGTCACATTATTTTTTACTTTTTAGATGAACTTAAAATGAGGGTCAGGCGTTCAGCGTTTCAGAGTTCAGTTGTTTCAGTTGATTCAGAGGGTGTTTCAATACCTGTAATCTATATATATTATATTGATTATTAGATAGTTACATACTATATATAACTGATACACATATACTACTGAACTACTGAACTAACTGAACTCTGAAACACCTTGGCCCACATAGACCTGCGGATTACTCTTGCCTGCGTTCTGGGGAACTGTCTCGGTAAAGGATATGGCAGAAGACAAGAAGATAAAGCAACAGTACCTGGACTTTGAGGAGTTATGATACAATAAATCCCAAGATTGCTCTTGGGATTCTTGCGCTTCAGGATGGGCTTGAACCAACGACCCCCTGATTAACAGTCTCTTTGGAGCCGATTTTCTATGATATTTAAATATTTCGTTTCTTCCTCATTTTCAACAACTTACAACGTCTTTATAACTTGCGTGATAGTCCGTGAAAGTTCTTAAATAGGTGGCCGTGTGTACACGTGGTGTACACGCTTCTGTCAGAATTTCAGAGAACACCTTGCAGCCTAAAACATGGAATTTTGGCATTTGCGATGCAAAGGTACAACATTAAAATGAGACTAAATTAGGATTAGCGGAATTTAACCTTTTCCTTTCCTGAATGTATTTTTTTCATTCTAACTTTGTACCGAAAATAGAATATCAAAAGACATCAAATGACAGCAAAGAAGAAAAGTTTGAATGAAGCTTCAGTTCTCTTTGAAGAACGTGTCGGGGTGTGTTACATCGCAATGTGCCTCGACAAGAGGAATCCGTCTCGCGTGGCGAAAGAAGAATATCCGCTTTGTATGCGGTTCACAATACAACGATCAAGATACTACCATAACCTCGGTGAGAAATGTACTCCGAAACAGATGGCCAGAGTTGCTGTAGCTACTGGTCAGGGCGAGCGAAAGACAGGTGAGGAGACTAACTATGAGCGTCAATCCAGATTGCTTGAAGTCTTTACCAGCTTTGTACAGACCGTTGTGAATATAAATGAGACAGGGCCGTTAACACTAGAACGTATCAAGACGGCATTGACAGGAAGGTGTGAATCCTCATCCTTTATCGGTGTGTGGGAAGAAATTATTGCAGAGAAGCGCAAGATGGGCAAGGCAGGAACGGGCGATGCCTATAGAAGTGCCTTAAACTCTTTCAAGGAACTAACTGGCTTTGGCTATGTAGATGGTTTTGCTGTAGATAATGCCCTTATCAATAAATGGATTGCAAATATGACTGAACGTAAGATTGCTTCAGCTACTCAGGGAATCTATCTAAGAACCTGCCGTCTGGTAGTGAATCGCTGTATAGGCGAAGGCCTATTGATGCCAAAAGCATATATGTTTGGCAAAAGCCGTGATAAAGTTAAAATACCTGTTGGAGCATCACGTAAAAGTTGGTATCTGACGGTTGAACAAATGAATGAACTTTTCAACCATTTGATAGACAGGGATTTGGATATGCCTATTTTTGACCAGCGGATCAAAGATAATCCGTCTTTTGCGGTAAAGACTGAGGCAGCAAGAGAATTGGTCTATCAATCGCTTGCAATGTTCTTAATGCAGTATTTTTGCTGTGGCTGTAATTTGGTTGACTTGTCTTTGCTACGGTATAATCGTTACTACTTTGACTCAAACCGTGAGGCTTTTCAATTCATCCGTCGTAAGTCGGAGGATGAAACCAAAGATGGTGAGGGAATGGAAGTGATAGTACCTGTTATTCAGCCGATGCGAGAGATTTTGAAGATGTATTCGCCAGAGGAAAAGATGAATGAACTTGTGTTCCCTTTCCTGATGGGCAATGCTTTGGAAAGGGGTAGCCAGGCAGTCCGTGACAAAGTACACCAGGAGAACAAGAATATCTCAGACCGTATGAAAAAGGTGGCTGAATCTTTGGGTTGGTCGGTATGCCCGACAGGAACATACGCCCGACATTCTTTTGCTACAAATCTTCATGCAGCAAAAGTGCCGATGGAGTACATTTCAGATGCCATGGGGCATAGTCTTGGCAATCGTGGCCAAATAACCATGCGCTATATCTCACCTTACACAATTCAGGAGCGCAAGCAATACAACAGCTTGTTACTGGGTATCAAAGAAGACACTGAGACATCGCGAAATTTAGTGTCCATAAACGACAGTAAACTTACCTTGTTTGAGAAGATGAATGCATTCTCAGAGGATGATATTAAAGAAGCATTGATGATGCTGAAAAGGAAAGAAATGGAGCGGTTTGAGAAAGAACTCTATGGTTGAAAAGGGGCTTCAAAACACCCGATTTCGGTTAGATGCTCACATTGACAAACGGCTGACACACTCATGTAAATGGCTATTTTGAGCTGAACCACACTAAAAAGATTCATTTGTAATTAACATTTATAAACACATGAACATTCAGGATAATAGAGAAACGGCAAATAAGGCCGTAAGGGAATGGAAGAGCCACCATCAACAGACGTATAGTGAATTCAAACGGCAGGTTGCAGCCATCGGTAGTGGCGACCTGTCGCTAATAGAGCGTACAATAGGGCTTCTTGATGATTGTATGCCGCAGAATGCAAGGAATTTCTACGCGTACATATTCAAATATATAATGAACCCTGATTCGGTAGCAGACGACCAAACGGCATTTTCCGATTATGACCAGTTGGCTGCTGAGTGTATCTTCTATCACGCAATGATCAAGGTGGACTCATCTACTGGCGAGATAAAGGAAACAAAGACTCCAGACGGGGATTGCATCTTCATCAAGACTGATGACCTCGGCGAGAGCTTCGAGTCTATGCCTTCATCCATGAAGTGTGTCCTCAATGATTTGATCAACCAGATAGTAGCCTCTGGCATCGACACCCCATTAGCAGATCAGGACAGGATAGCCTTGCAGAACCTGGCTCTGCTTGTCACAAAGACTGTCTATGTCTATTCGCTCCTGTTTGTGCCCGAATACCTTGAACAACTTTACAAGCGTATTGTCATAGAAGGTGAACCTCTCGCCTACTGCATCTACTTCTTCGTCACATTTGACCACGGACTTCGACAGATGGCAGATGTATTCAGCAAGCAGATGGTAGGCGGTCAGAGTACCAGTTTTACAGCCGAAATGTTCAGGATGTGTCTGCGGACATTCATAGCGCATAGCCTATCCAATAGGACTGATACGAAGGAAGGCTGGCAACAGTTGGCCAACGAGACATCAAGCGATGACTGTTGGAAAGAAATCATGTTCACCTTGCGATTCTGCCAGTCTCATGGTGGTCAGCAGAAGGACAGCCGGACACTTGATGAATTGCTCATAGGCGATAAGGGCAGATTGAAAGCCCTTATCAATGATTACCTATCCGAGAATCCTGGCACTTCCCGTTTGGCCTACCTGCTTTATGCTCTCCGCCAGTCGAATCATATTGAGCCTTGCAACTATATCACCTTCCATCGGGCATTGCAATCCATTGCCAACAAACCACTTGGTGGCCCGGATGTTCCCCAAAGACGCTATCATGAGTTGCTGGCAGATCCAAAGCTGTTAGGCTCAAAGGGAAAGAAATGGCAACAGGCAAAGGCAATAATTGACCGATGGACTGTCCTATTCGGCAAAAAAGACATATAAGAATACAAAAACGCAACTTAAAAGTTGCACATTTCAAAAATAAACATTAAATTTGCAGCGCATATGAAATTTGAACGTATCATAGAAGGCAAAGACCATCTTTGGGCAGTTAGAGACATGAACAAGCCCAATAACGAGTTGGCAGCACTATTCCAGAAGTGGAACGATGCCGAATACTTGTGGGATTTCTTTCTTGAAAACCAGAACGACCTTCAGGAGTTCTTCCATATAGAGAGAATCAGCGAGGCCGTTGAAGACACGATTGATGATGCAGAGCAGTTGGAAAGGCTGATTTTGGAGATACCCTACACGGAAAATCTTGATGAACTCTTCATTCCGCTCAGTTCCGCCGACATGACCATTCGGGAGTTGGCGAGGGAAAAGGCCAGGAACTGGAACCGCACAGGACACGCAAGCTGGCTTCGTGTCTATGCCATCCGACTTGAAAAGAATGTGTTCGTCATAACAGGTGGAGCCATCAAGCTCACAAGAACGATGCAGGATCGTAGTCATACCCAAGCGGAACTCGACAAGCTCAATCAGTGCCGACAGTTTCTTGCCAGCAATGGTGTATTCGATTCAGACAGTTTCATTTCAATGATAGAGGAGGATATTATATGAAGTCAAAAGCAGTACAGTTTTTGGAGGCGAACCAGTCAGGTGAGCGTTCCACGTTCGTTGACGATGCCAAGTGGCGGCAGGAAAATGCCTCTTGGCTGAGAAGATCCCGTCGTGTAGCCTATGCTATCATGGACTATATGCAGGACAATGGGCTTTCCCGTAACGATGTTGCCGAGAAACTGGGAGTCAGTCCTCAGTATGTGAGCAAGATTCTTTCCGGCAAGGTAAACTTCTCGTTCAAGACAATCTCTGAGATTGAAGAGGGTCTTGGCATAGAGGTATTTCAGGCAGCAGCGATGGAGGCATAAGGCTCGACGGCTAACAGAGCTTAAATAATGGTCGGTTGAATTAAGGAGTATTTCAACCGACCATTTGTGTGATGAACATTGTCTATCTTTGCACCGCGATTCGGAAAACAGCCAATCGCAAGAATCAGGATAATAACAA
>CAMKSE010000002.1 GCA_946415365.1 uncultured Prevotellaceae bacterium | reverse complement strand
GGTGTAAAGACGGCGACGTCAAAGCCGAGCACTACTAATTGCCCGAACACTTTCGTCGGTGCATCTGACGATGCACGTTGGCAGTACTTTCAGTTGTAGGTATGTCTTTTTGGCTTTTTGCCTTGGCTTATTGTTCTTGTGTGTGCGATGTCAAACCCCTTATCAGGTGGTTATTGCAGCGGGGTCCCACCTCTTCCCATTCCGAACAGAGAAGTTAAGCCCGCCTGCGCCGATGGTACTGCAATGCAATGCGGGAGAGTAGGAGGCCGCCTTCTTTATAGAGTGTGAAGCCCTGGAGAGAGATCTCCGGGGCTTTCTTGTTTTGTATCTTTAAGGATCGGACCATCCGGAAATCTGATACGTTGAATGATAAAAATGCGGCAATAATTTGGACTTTTCAAATAAATGCATTACCTTTGCGGCTATATAATCATACAGCATGACGCAATAATCCGGTGGCTTGGCCGTTTTAAGAGGTATGCAGTGGACTGACAGAATCAGACAGGTGAAGATTATACTTGTGGTGGCGGCCATCGTGATTGCCGTTGCCTCACTGATGGTGTCACACTTTTTGGTTAAAGACCTACAGCGTGAAGAGCGCAATAAGATGGAGACCTGGGCAGAGGCTCTGAATGTGCTGAACAATGCAGACGAGAACACAGACCTGACACTGGTGCTAAATGTGATTCAGGGAAATAACACTATTCCTGTGATTGTGATGGATTCTTCGGGTATGGTTTCGGATTACCGCAATGTGGAGATGGATGCCAAGACGGCCGCTGACTCAGATGCTTATGTAACACGTTATGGGAAACGGATGTTTGCTGAGGGTAATTACATCAAGATACATCTTGGAGACTCTATCAGTGCCGGCGATTATCAGTTAGTGTGCTATGATGACTCTATCCTGCTGAAACGGCTTTCGCAATATCCATATTGGCAATTGGGAATTGTGATGATTTTTGTAGTGGTGGCCATCTTTGCCCTGCTGGCTTCGAAGAGGGCAGAGCAGAATAAGGTCTGGGTAGGGCTTTCGAAGGAGACGGCCCATCAACTGGGGACACCGATCAGCAGTCTCATGGCTTGGGTGGAAATCCTGAAGGAGAACTATCCTGACGACGAGTTGATACCTGAGATGAACAAGGATGTGAGCCGTCTCCAACTGATTGCGGAACGCTTCTCAAAGATCGGTTCTCTGCCTGAACCTGTGGACGCCTCTATGAACGATGTCTTGAAACATGTGGTGGACTATATGGATCGCAGAACATCAAAGAAGGTAGAGATTACCACGAACATGCCTGGCTATGATGTGATAGCAAAGATTAACGCGTCGCTCTTCGAATGGGTGATTGAGAATCTGTGTAAGAATGCTGTGGATGCGATGGAGGGTAGCGGTAAGATAGAACTGTCGTTACTCGATGAGGGCTCCAGAGTGGTCATAGAGGTGAAGGACAATGGGAAAGGTATTCGCAAGAAAGATCTGAAGAATGTGTTCACTCCTGGCTTTACTACTAAGAAACGAGGGTGGGGGCTGGGTCTTTCGCTGGCCAAGCGTATCGTGGAAGAGTATCATAAGGGACGTATATACGTGAAGTCGTCGGAGGTGGGCATCGGAACAACATTTCGGATAGAAATGCCGAAGTAGAGTCGAAAAATGCACACTATCCCCTATAAGTGTGTAATATCTGCTCTCTTATCAGCATGATTTTATAGGAAAAACATAAAAAAAACAAATAAGCGTGTCAGAAATCAAAAAAAGTTTGTAACTTTGCAACCCAAAAGTGTGATTATGTGTAGTTTAGAGTTTCTGAAGGTTGACCTGAAAGGTCTGAAGGAAGACGAAACATCATTGGACTTCAGACTTGACGATTCATATTTCGCAGCTCTGGACGGTGCAGAAGTGAGAAAGGGCTCTTTGCATGTGTCGGTGTCTATACGCAAGGCTTCCGGCTTTTTCGAACTCCTGATACATTCTGCAGGCACATTGATCATTCCTTGCGACCGTTGTCTTGACGATATGGAGCAGCCGGTGGAAGCCGATACGCGCCTGACTGTCAAGCTCGGTAGTGAAAACTCTGAGGAAGGTGACATCATCGTAGTGGGAGAGGACGAAGGAATACTTGATCTGGGATGGTTCATCTATGAGTCTGTGGCATTGGCTATACCCATCAGGCATGTGCATGCACCCGGCAAGTGCAACACGGCTATGACAGAAGTTCTGGAAGAACTGTCAGCTGACCGAAGCAGTGATGAGGAGTCCGACCAGGCTATTGACCCCCGTTGGAGTAAGTTGAAACAATTAAAAAATAACAATTAAGTAAATAGAATTATGGCACATCCTAAAAGAAGACAATCAAGCACTCGTCAGGCCAAGCGTCGTACTCACGACAAGGCAGTAGCACCTACACTGGCAGTATGCCCCAACTGTGGCGCGTATTACGTGTATCACACCGTATGCCCCACCTGTGGTTACTATCGTGGTAAGGTAGCTATCAAGAAAGAGGAAGAAATCGCAGAGTAATGAGTAACATCCATGCGATCATCACCGGCATTGGTGGCTATGTTCCCGACTATGTCCTCACTAATGAGGAACTGTCGAGAATGGTGGACACCAACGACGAGTGGATTATGACTCGTGTTGGTATTAAGGAGCGTCGTATCCTGACTGAAGAGGGCCTTGGAACAAGTTACATGGCCCGCAAGGCTGCCAAGCAGTTGTTGCAGAAGACAGGCGTAGATCCTGATACCATCGATGCACTGGTCGTAGCCACTTCGACGGCTGATTACACATTCCCCTCTACAGCGTCCATCGTCGTAGGCAAAATCGGATTAAAGAATGCGATGGCATTCGATTTCTGGGGTGCCTGCTGTGGATTCATCTATTCATTAGACGTGGTGTCATCGATGATTCAGAGTGGCCGTTACAAGAAGATTATACTGATTGGTGCGGACAAGATGTCGTCGGTGACAGACTATAAGGATCGTTCCACCTGCCCGCTCTTCGGAGACGGTGCCGGTGCGATGCTGATAGAAGCCACTGAAGAGAATCTCGGCTTGATGGACTCCTATCTGCGCACAGACGGTAAGGGACTTCCCTTCCTGCATATGAAGGCAGGAGGATCAGTCTGTCCTCCGTCGCATTTCACCATCGATCACCGTCTGCACTACCTCTATCAGGAGGGACGCACGGTGTTCCGCTATGCGGTGACGAACATGAGTAATGACTGCGTGCTGATAGCTGAGCGCAACGGACTGAATAAGGATAATATCCAGTGGGTGGTTCCTCATCAGGCTAACATGCGTATCATCGAGGCCGTGGCCAAGCGTCTGGAGCTGTCGATGGATCAGGTGATGGTGAATATTGAGCATTATGGTAATACGAGCGCTGCCACGATACCTCTGGCGTTGTGGGACAACGAGAGCAAGTTGAGGAAGGGCGACAATATGATCTTTACGGCCTTCGGAGCAGGCTTCGTTCATGGTGCTACGTACTATAAATGGGCATACGACGGAAATAAATAGAGTACACACATCCGTATCTAACCACAGAAAGACGCATGCTCTAACTGGGCAATGCGTTTTTTTGTCTAAAAAGAAAGGAATATGCATAAGGCAGGATTTGTGAATATCGTGGGCAACCCGAATGTAGGGAAATCGACACTGATGAATCAACTCGTCGGTGAGAAGATTTCCATTGCCACTTTCAAGGCACAGACCACCCGTCACCGGATCATGGGAATCGTCAATACACCTGAGGCTCAGATCGTGTTCTCTGACACACCGGGTGTGTTGAAGCCTAACTACAAGTTGCAGGAGTCGATGCTTGCTTTTTCAGAGTCTGCCTTGCAGGATGCCGATGTGTTGCTGTATGTGACGGATGTTGTGGAGAATCCGGAGAAGAATCAGGACTTCCTTGGCAAGGTGGCAAAAATGACTGTACCGGTTCTTCTGCTGATTAACAAGATCGACCAGAGCGATCAGAAAGTGTTGGGCGATATTGTTGAGAAATGGCATTCATTGTTGCCAAATGCGGAGATCCTTCCTATTTCTGCCAAGAATAAGTTTGGTACGGATATTCTGCTTAAACGGATTCTTGAATTGCTACCGGACTCTCCGCCCTATTTTGATAAGGATCAGTTGACGGACAAACCCGCACGCTTCTTTGTCTCGGAGATTATCCGTGAGAAGATACTTCTCTATTACGACAAGGAGATCCCTTATTCTGTAGAGGTAAGTGTAGAACGTTTCAAGGAAGATGACAAGCATATCCACATCAATGCTGTCATTTATGTTGAGCGGGATAGTCAGAAGGGCATTATCATAGGACATCAAGGCGTGGCTCTGAAGAAGGTAAGTACAGAATCGCGCAAGGCGCTTGAGAAATTCTTTGGAAAGCCTATCTATTTGGAAGTCTTCGTGAAGGTCGACAAGGATTGGCGTTCTTCTGAGAGAGAGTTGAATCATTTCGGATACAATCCGGAGTAAGGAGTAAAGATATGGGAAATTTAGTTGCTATAGTAGGACGCCCGAATGTTGGCAAGTCGACGTTATTCAACCGTCTGACTAAGACCCGTCAGGCCATTGTCAGCAGTGAGGCAGGTACTACTCGTGACCGCCAATACGGAAAGTGCGATTGGAACGGAAGGGAGTTCTCGGTCGTCGATACCGGTGGTTGGGTGGTCAATTCGGAAGATATCTTCGAGGAAGAGATCAGGAAGCAGGTTATTATTGCCACTGAGGAAGCAGACCTGGTACTCTTCTTATGCGATATCAGCAATGGCGTGACGGGATGGGATATGGATGTAGCCCAGATATTACGCCGTGCAAAATTGCCAGTACTTCTCGTTGCAAATAAAGCTGACGATGGTAAAGACTTATATGACCAGTACGAATTCTATAAACTCGGACTGGGTGATCCTTATCCTATCAGTGCTGTTACTGGCAGCGGGACAGGCGATTTACTTGACAAGGTGCTTGAGATGTTGCCAGAAAAGGGTGGCGATGATACGGAGGATGGGATACCCCGTTTTGCGGTGGTAGGACGTCCTAATGCCGGCAAATCGAGTCTGATCAATGCTTTTATAGGTGAAGAACGCCATATTGTGACTGATATAGCAGGCACAACGCGTGACTCCATCTACACGCGTTATGACAAGTTCGGCTTCGATTTCTATCTTGTCGATACAGCTGGTATCCGCCGAAAGAATAAGGTGACAGAGGATCTGGAGTTCTATAGTGTGATGCGAAGTATTCGTGCGATTGAGAATTCGGATGTTTGTATACTGATGATTGATGCTACTCGTGGTATTGAGACACAGGATATGAACATTTTCCAGCTGATTCAGAAAAACAACAAGTCGTTGGTGGTTGTTGTGAACAAGTGGGATTTGGTAGAAGACAAGTCCCAGATTGTCATCGATACGTTTACAAATGCCATCCGCCAGCGTATGGCTCCATTTGTGGATTTCCCTATTATCTTTGGCTCTGCTCTGACTAAGCAGCGCATATTTAAAGTGTTGGAGACAGCCAAGGAGGTGTATCTTAATCGTAAGGCGAAGATTGGTACTTCTAAATTGAATGAGGTGATGCTGCCTTTGATTGAGGCCTTCCCGCCTCCCTCAGTAAAAGGAAAATTCATTAAGATTAAATATGTGTCTCAATTGCCGAACACTCAGATACCGTCGTTTGTGTTCTACGCAAATCTGCCGCAATATATTAAGGAACCGTATAAGCGCTTTCTTGAGAACAAGATTCGAGAGAACTGGCAGTTGACGGGTTCGCCTATAAATATCTTTATCAGGCAGAAATGATGTTATATAGAAAGGTACTGATCGGCTTAATTATGGTCACCGGCATTATAGCATGCTCCGGGGTGTCAAAAGAGGAACTTGCTTCTTTGGCAGCTAAAGGATATTATGAGCATCTGATTAATGGCGAGTATGAGAAGTTCCTTGAAGGTAAAGCTGGATTAAAGCCGCATGAGGGAAATGAGTATTGGAGTCAGTTGCTAGATAATTGCCATCAGTTTATGAGGCAGCAGGAGAATAGTCATCGAGGCGTCCGTGAGGTGAGAGTTGTCAATGCAAAGACTGACACCATACAAAAGTATACGAATGTTTTTATGGTGCTTTGTTTCGGTGATTCAACCAATGAAGAGATTGTAGTACCTATGGTTGAGCATGACGGACGATGGTTTATGAAATGAAATTATATACAAAGATATGAAGAGATTAGCATGTTTTCTAGTTGTAGCCAGTTTGGGATTGAGTGGTTTTGCCCAGTCAAACGGTCATAATTCTAGTAGTCTTACTCTCAAGGAGTTGGAGGTGAATGAACATTCGGAGTATATTCCTGTGTTTCAGTTTTGGAAGGAGCATGACATTTTGCAGCATGTAGATGTGTCGTTAACTGCAGGTACGACTGGCATTGGTATTGACGTAGCATCTCCTATAGGTGAGTATTTGCAAGTGAGAGCTGGTTATGAGTTTATGCCACGCTTCACAAAGATCATGAAATTTGATATGACCATTAATGGCCAGCCCGCGAGGAGTTATGATGAAGATGGAAATCGTCAAGAAACGAAGTTCGATAAATTGAATGAGCTCCTCTATGGCTTAACAGGCTTTGACGTGGAAGATCATGCTGATATGATAGGCAAACCGACTATCAATAATTTTAAGATGCTGGTGGACGTATTCCCTTTCCAAAGGAATAAGTTTCTGAAAAACTTCCATATCTCTGCAGGATTCTATTGGGGACCATCAAAGTTCGCAGAAGCTGTTAATACAACTGAGACGATGGTTTCATTGGTCTCGGCAGGATTGTATAACAATATTCATGAGAAAGCCGTTAATGGTGAGCCTTTGATTGATTTTAGTGGTTTCTCAAGTCTTCAGAATGTTACAGTTGAATTACCAGAACAGGTCAGAAAGAAATTCATTGACTTTGGAAAGATTGGTTTTGCTGTAGGTTATTATGCCAGGGATATGGTCGATTCCAAAGGTGTAGAGCATAAAGCCGGAGATCGTTATATTGTTGAGCCAAATGAGAATTGTATGGTTGAGGTAGAGGCTGTGTCTAACTCTTTTAAGCCTTATTTGGGTTTTGGTTATGGAGGCCGTCTTCAGAAGAATAGTGATGCCTGGAAAGTGTCATTTGACTGTGGTGTTATGTTCTGGGGTGGTACTCCCGATTTATATGTCCATGATGGAATGAATCTGACTAAGGATGTAGAGAATATTAAAGGTCAGGTTGGTACCTACGTTGATTTACTAAAGGCATTTAAGGTCTATCCTGTGCTTAGTTTCAGACTTACCAAACGTATTTTCTGAACAGTTCTATATAATTTTACTGCCCACTTGAGATTGTCTTTTGCAATTCAAGTGGGCAGTAATTATTTTATTTTGGTTTTACCATTTACTTGATAATAACTTTCTTGCCTTTCTGTATGTAGATACCTGCGCTAGGAGTTGTACCTTCAGGAACCTTTGTACCTGTTATCGTATATAATGTATTATCTTTAACGTCTGACTCGATGTTGTTAATTCCGTCAGGATCTGGGTCAGGATCATCTGGAGTGTAACCACCTAAGGTCATGACATCTGCATCTCCAGGGTTTACCATCAGATAAGCTTTGTTGCCCCTAAGGTATAAGTCATTGTAAAGATTCTCAGGTTTCGCTTTAATAAATGCCAATTCACCTTCACTGCTTGTACCTAAGACTCGCATTGTCACAGGATCGTATTCCTTGGCATTGAAATGTTTTGCCACACCAGATAAAGCACAGAATACACCACTTAACCAGTTAACATGGTAGAAGTCATAAGCACCTATTACGGGTTCAATTTTATTATCAGCAGGATTAGCCGTATTACATCTGATAACAACTGGGGTTGCGAAAGGTATGACATCTCCTTCTATCTCTTGTAATGTAAATCCTTTACCTGAGGCATTACTGACATAGTATGCATACATTCCCGGGGATGCTAATCTGAAACTGAATCCTGCATAGATTGTACCCCAATATGATCCACCATCAGTCTTTATATCAGGACGGATTCCAATGAATTCGTCTGAAGTGTTTATGGGAATGGGAATCCAGTATTTTGTCTCTTCAAGTCTGTTCATCATCCAACTATCCTTGTTACTAGCTGAACCGTCACTTAGATACTTTGTAATTCCACTATACGTGCCCCATATTGTGTATTTTCCACCTCCAGCAGGAGTAATATTGATTGGTAATTTTTTATTGGCCATTTCGTATAGACTTGACCCTTGAGAGATTAAGTCATATTTTCCATCTCCTAGATTCTTGATGAAAAAAACACATGACGGACTTACTGATACTGTATCGTAATTGATAAATGTTCTAATACCAGCCATGTTTACGTCACCTGATTGGCTCACAGGGTAGTTACTGGGGTCTGTGTCATTAATACTTATGTATCTTCCTGTTGCGGCGTTCTTAATGTGATAGTAACCATCTGCTATCTGTGCAATAGAACCCAATGAGCAGCCTAAAAATAAAATGGCCGCACAAATAATTTTTTTCATTATCCTGTTATTTTATTATAAATAAGAATAGCCCAGTCCCATTTTGGGACTAGGCTTTAAGTTATTTTTTGATTCCTGATTTATTCAGCGATACAAATTGATACACGGTTCAAATCATTCTCAGCGAACGGCTGTACGCGTGAACCCTTGCTATCCCAGCTAATACGGCTCTCAGCAATGCCGTACTGCTCCTTCAGAGCCTTAACGACAACCTGTGCACGTCCCTTTGCAAGACGATCGTTGATGCGGTTGTTGCCAGTACCGGCGTCTGCATAACCAGTGATCATCACCTTCGATGTAGGATGAGCATTCATGTAATCTGCAATATCCTGCACCTTCTGCTTCTCAGAGTCACGGATAATTGTCTTGTTGATCTCGAAGAAAATGTCGCGACGCAGTGGCTCAATAGCTGCCGGAACTGCAGGACCGGGAACCTCAACGATCTTCTCCACGATTTTATCTACGTAGCGAATCTCAGGCTCTGGAGCCGGGATGAAGCGTGTAGAGTAGGTGGGACCGAAGTTGTACTTGATGCCTGCGAGCACGTTAAAGTAGGAGTCGGGGTTACCAACCTTCTTGAAGTTGTAGCGATCGCTCAGCATATTGAAATTACCCTCAATACCCAGACTTATTGCATCGTTGATGTGATAGTCTGCTGTCAGACCAGCCTGTCCCTTGAAGAACAGACAAGCATCGTCGTCATACATCGGTGTCCAACCAAACTCATCTTGGTATGAATACGTATCCATGTATTCCTTAGCATGTTTTGCATCATCACACTGCATACGGTAGTTCAGACCGATACCGAGGAATGCACCAAAGCTAAGCTTACGATTGGGGTTAAAACCTGCTATGATATTCGAGAGGTCGAATGTCAGGTCGATGGCGGGAGCCACATAACTGAAACTGAAGTTATGAGGTTCGAAACCAGCGTCATCCCTCCAACCGGTCTTGCTCTGCCATGCATTGATAGCAAAACGAGCGCCAACGTTCTGTGAGAACTGATAGCCGATAGCACCTTGTAAAGTAGGAGAAATCATCTTACCGAAATCAGCCTCACCTGTGGTGTACTGAGCACCTCCCTGTAGCTGGAGGTACCAGTGCGGCTCGAAGACGTATTCTGTCGTGCCCTTCGGCTCCTCCTGGGCGAATGCTGTGAGTACACCCATCAGCATCAGGCAAGACAATATTGCTTTCTTCATTTTCATATCTGTTACTTGTTTTTTAAGTTCTCTAATATTAATTACTTCACGTGCACAGTGTACTTCTTGGTAATCACGAAGCCAAAGTAGTCAACGCAGCTGAGAATAACTGTATAGTCTCCCTTCTCGTTCAGGTCAAAATCATATGACTGAGTGTTTCCAGGAAGAACCTCTGACTGCAGAAGTTGACCGTCCTTCTTCAGTGCAACATACTTCTTATAAGCCGGAACCAACAACTCCATGGTACCTGAAGTCAGATAAGCGTGCATTGTACCTCTATTGATAAACATTCCCTCACACAGACGGTCCATACCATTGTTGGTCTCGAAGATGATGATAGGAGCAACGGCACGAGTGAAGAGGTGCTTGTTAATCAGGTTTGTGAGATAGTCAGAAGCCTTGTCGATATAGGTATTGATGCGCTCAGCAGCAGAAGAGACGGCATGACCAAGAGTGTAGGTCTTAAGCAGTTTTGCCAGTTTGTCGTTGACAGCATCCAAACCACCATTAACTTTAATGGCCTTCTTTAAATCTGACATATAACCAGCGTTGCTAATAATGATGGTCTCAGTCTTACTATTAAGTTGGATAGTTACAGACTCTTCGGCTTCATTAACACCTACAATCTTTGCGGAGATACCCTTGTCACCAAATCTCTCATTGATTTCCTTAGCGATTCTGGCGATAGTGCGCTCAAGAACCTCTTCGATGATCCAGTTGTCTTCCTTAGCGTCCTCATATGCATAGAACGTGTTGTACGACAGAGGCTTAACAGCAGTCACGAGGAGGTTGATTTCTCCAGTCTGTCCCTTTCTTACATATGCGCCGTCCTTCTCAACAAAGAAAGCCAATCTCTGAGGAGAATAAGTAGCGTTGGTCTGTAAATCTGTCTTTGTCAGGTCATTCTTGAAGAGACCGAATACCAAACCGGCCAACTCTCTTACGAAGTTCTTGAATCTGGCCTTATCTGCCCAGTACGCACTTAGATTGGAGCTCTCACCCTCAACGTCGCGGATGTCCTTGAGACGTGCCTTGATTTCGCTCTGCAGTTTCTTGAAGTCGACGAACTTCTCCATCTGGAATCTGGTCGGGTCAAGGTCACCCTCTGCTATAGTTGCCTCAGCAGTATAAAGACCGTTATCTGTAATCTTACCAGTCTCCTCATAGAACTGTTTACCCAAAGCCCAGTTAATTATTGCACCAGACCTACGTACATTGCCAAGTGTGATGGGGGCTACGTCACCTCTACTGTTCTCAACTTGAATCTTTGCGAACTTGCTGATGTCAAAATTCTCGAAATCACTTGAATTCACAGTGAAGAAGATCTGACCGGCATTTCCATAAGAATTGGTGATGTAGTCACTGCCGCCGAAGTTCACGAAACCATCGTAAGGCAACTCACTGTCCTCAAGATAACAAGCAAACTTGTTACCGCCTACATTGAAGTCATAACCTGCAACAGGGAACTCTTCAATACCGGCATCGTTGGTGCCATAGTAAGCAGCAAGAGCAGGAATGTTGATTCCAGGCATGTTGAAGATTCCAAAGACGTCGTTTCTTGTGGCGTTAATGGTAATGTTGGTAATCATGGTACCATTAAGCATGTCCTCAACCTTCTTGTAGAGTTCGTCAACCTTCTCCCACAACGTTTTAACAGAGTCACTCACACCTGCAATGTTGTTCTCGATAATATTCAAGACATTGGTGATGGAGTCAATGTTATAAGTAATGTTGTTAATCGTCTCGTTGACCTCAGTAAGCGATGAGTCAATCTGATAGATATATTCAATTTGCTTCATGATAGTCGTATCAATGTTCGTGAAGTAGTTATTGATAGTCGTATCATAATAGTAATTGTAGTACTCTTGCTTAACCTCAAGGTCGTCAATCACTTTCTTCAGGCTGTCAATCTTAGCCTGCAAATCACTGCTTTTCTGTGCAAGCGCATTATAGATCGGCGGCAATTCGTCGTCAATGTTGTCCTTGCAAGATACAAATGATGATGTAGCAGCAAATAAGAGTGCTGCCATCAAAATTCCATTGATAAATTTCTTTTTCATTTGAACTTAAAATTATAATTAAACATTTATTATTGATATATCACGTTATGTATTTATATAAATCGGTGACAAAGTTAGGTAAATAATTCTAATTATGCAAGAAAAATTTAATTTTTTTTATCAAAAACCTCATTTTTCTGCCAAAATCGCATGTTTATGGTATGTTATTCAACATTTTTTGTCTTTTTTTACGTTCTGTGCGCCTGACAGGACTCGAACCTGCACGTCGTGAGACACCAGATCCTAAGTCTGGCGCGTCTACCAATTCCGCCACAAGCGCGTAAGAACGCTCTGTATTCGGGCTTTCTGACCCAAAACGGCTGCAAAGGTACGAATAATATTTCAATCTGCCAAAAGTTTTCGTGCAAATTCTATCAGTGAATCCTTTCCTTGAAGGAAATCCTCGTTTGTCAGACTGACTGTATAGTCTGGTGATATGCCGAACTCTACTTGCTGGCGATTCTTATCATAGGAGGGGCAGGCAGAGAAGCGCACAGTCCATCCGTTTGGCAGTGAACTGGTAAAGGGCATTCCTCCTCCACCGCCAGTCTTATCACCCACCGTTTTTACGTTCGGGAAACATTTCATGTATTTCACAAAGTCGTTGGCTGCACTGAAAACCTCACGGTTTGTAAGAATGATTACAGCTTTTTGCCATCTGAGGTTTGCAGAAGGTTCTATATATTGCGGCTCCATATCGGAAAAGTCGTTGTGCCCCTTTCCCGTTTTATGCTGAATATAACCTACTAACGTCTTTTCGTTGCAGAAGCGTGCTGCAAACTGCTCCGCATTGGTTAGATTACCGCCTCCGTTGCCGCGTAGGTCTATGATAAGTCCGTTGCAGAAGGCAAAATATCGTAGGATCTCGTTAAGTCCACTGTCGCCGATAGGGTTTGAGAAGCTCCCGCAATATATATAGCCGATATTATCGTCAAGGATTCGGTAGCGCATACTTGATGCGATACGATAGTCTGTGCCGAGGTATTTCCGTTGCAGAGTGTCACTAAAATTCGCGGGATAGTCCTCGTGCCAGTTCCAATAGCGTCCATTGTCAAAAGAAGAGTAGAGGTTCACGTGACCGTCTCGCAGTTCTCCTAGCATGTCGGTAAGCACTTCAAACAATTGGTACTTATCGGCATCTTCTCTCGCGCGTACCTTATATATATTATAAATATTGTTCCAATCCAGGCCGTATTCATGCTGTTTGTAGTCGAAGAAACAGTAGTGTTCGTCAATAATTTTCCAGAGTGCCTCGAAGTTTCCTTTGGCAGTGTCGGGAAACTCCTCCTCGTCGACGCAGGAGAAAAGAAAGAGGGTAAGAAGGTAAATGGGTAAAATGGCTAACGCCTTTGCCTTCTGCCGGATATGATGTTGACGATATGTATTCATTGGTTACCTTATTCCAGTTTTACTCTTTTGCCTATTTGCTTTTTACCTTTTCATGACGATGCCAATCATCACGCGATGGGCATATATATGCTGCTTCAGGTTGTTAACTTGAGCCTGCTGATAATTGCCGAGATAGCCTATCCTCAGTGAACAGTTCTTCCCAGCATTCCAGTCGATGGTCAGCATCTGGCGGAAAGTGGGGGCACTGATGAAAGTTGTAGGCACGATGTTATGATCATAGATTCCTCGGTTGAAGATCTCATAATACGACTGGCCATAGTTCGGGCTGAACATTACTCCAACCAAAGGAACGTTCAGTTCGTAGCGTAGGCTGAACTGTTGTCGGAACAAGGGGAAGCGGTATGTTGCGACGGCTGCAGGCATCAGATTCAAACTGAGCCTTGCCTGAGCTGGGTTGTTCGAACTGGTCATGTCGTAGATGAAGCCAAGGTTGGCATTGGCGAGTGCTCCTGCCTGGAGCAGTAAGCGGTCGCCAAAGCACTGCCACTGGCGGTACCGGCCCCAGTAGAGGTTATAGTTGCCTTCCAGTGCATGGGCATCTTCGCTTCTGTCCTTGGTTGACGAGAGGTCGATCTCATGCTCAATAATACTGTTCCACCGCTTGACAGGCTTTGCGCGTTCCTTAATATATAGATAGGAAAAGCCTATGCCAGAGAACTTCTCTTGCGTGATGTATGTGTCGAGAATACGAGAGTTCCCGACTCCGATCATGTGTGTTGAGGTGGGCTCCTGGGCTTGGGATACCAAGGGCGTCAGGGCTATGAGCAGTGATATGAGCCTATTCTTCATCGTCGAACAGTCTTAGTTCTTCCTGTGGCTGACGTTTCTGGGGTTTGGAATTCTCCTCCAAGATATCCTGCGTATCAGGATTGTCCTGAGTGTCTGGATCTTCCTCGACCTCTGCTTCTTCAGGTGCCTCAGGCTCTTCTGGTACTTCTGGGAAGCGAACAGGAGGCAATTCCTCGATGCTCTCAATCTGCCAAGTTGTCAGTCGCTTGCCTTTTGCCTTATATCCTTTGACGGCAATAAACTGCTCAGCATCGATTTCCTCAGAGCCGCGGAACTCGTCGACACCGCCGTAGGTTACCTTGATGAGCGGGTATGCAGTATCCGTCAGTAGGATGAGTTGTGAGGCGGGGTTCTCCGATAACCAGTTCTGCTTCTTTTTCGTGGCATCCATCAGGAAACGTTTCATATACGGATATCCTTGATTGTCAGCATCGTAGAGGATGGCAGTCCAAACCTTGTCGGCGGTGTATTTCTCAATACGAAGAATATTATCCTCGTAATGGTTGTTAAGGTCGAAGTTCGAGAGGTAGCACTCACCGTTTTTCAGTACTACAAGAATCTGGTCTTCTGTGTAGAACTCACCCAGTAGCTGGCCGTGCTCGTCGTAGTTCAGACGGTTTACATCGGGGTCGTACCACACTTTCCGGCCTCCGAGGGTGGAGTGCCCGTGACTCTTCAATCCGATACGATGGACGGGAAACTTCGTCAGCAGATTACCTTTCGACGTGCGCCCTTTGATGATGACTTCAGAGAAATCCTTGTCTACGAAAATCTTCTTGAGTTTCGGATTTGGATCAAGGGTCACCTTGATGATTTCCGCCTCGCCGTTAGGGTTGGAGGAGAAGTACATCACTTTCGATCCTGGCGTTCCCTGCGTCAGATCGTATTCTTTGTCGCGGGTGATGCTTGTTACGTTGAAACGCTTGATATAGCAGAAGCCCTTCTTGCCGTCGCGGTAGACGGTGTTGTAGGTAGTGCGAGCGTCGTTCTTCTTGAAAACGCTAAGATAGAGCACATTCTTGCCTACGAACATCTTCTCCGCCACGCGAATCACCTTATATTTTCCATCTTTAAAGAAGATGATGATATCGTCAAGGTCGGAGCAGTTGCATACGAATTCGTCCTTTTTCAGTCCTGTACCGATGAACCCGTCAGTACGGTTAATGTAAAGTTTCTGGTTTGCTTCTGCCACCTTTGAAGCCTCAATGGTGTCGAAATTGCGGATTTCCGTCAGGCGAGGATGGTCCTTGCCGTATTTGTCCTTGAGGAACTGGAACCAATTGGCGGTCACTTCTGTGAGGTTAGCCAAGTCGCGGTCTATCTCCTCAATCTCTGCTTTGATGCGGGCCATCAGTTCGTCGGCCTTGTCCTTGCTGAACTTCAGTATGCGCTGCATTCTGATTTCCAGCAGTTTAAGGATGTCGTCCTTAGTCACCTCACGGACGAGGGTGGGGTAGTAGGGCGTCAGTCGTTCATCGATATGCTCGCAAACGGCATCAAGCGTCGGTGCCTGTTCGAACTTCTTGTCCTTATAGATTCGCTCCTCGATGAAGATTTTCTCTAACGACTGGAAGTGGTATTGCTCCAGAAGCTCGTTCTTGCGGATTTCCAATTCCTGACGAATCAGGTCTTTTGTGCGGTCTGTCGAGTGGCGCAGCACGTCGCTGACAGTGAGGAATTTAGGCTTATTATCCTCAATCACGCAACAGTTTGGCGAGATACTGATCTCACAATCAGTAAAAGCGTAGAGGGCGTCGATGGTCTTATCCGATGAGACGCCTGGAGCCAGATGCACTTGTATCTCCACGTTGGCAGCCGTCAGGTCCTCTACCTTACGGGCCTTTATCTTGCCTTTCTCAACGGCACGGACTATGGAGTCCTGTAGGGTCTCGGAGGTCTTGGAGAAGGGAATCTCACGGATGACGAGTGTCTTCTGGTCAATCTTCTCAATCTTTGCACGCACCTTCACCGATCCTCCCCGTTGGCCGTCGTTGTATTTCGATACGTCGATGGAACCGGAAGTCGGGAAGTCGGGATAGAGATGGAAGGGCTGGTCGTGGAGATAGGCGATAGCTGCATCGCAGATCTCGCAGAAGTTGTGGGGCAGGATCTTGGTTGATAGTCCTACGGCGATACCTTCAGCACCTTGTGCCAGGAGCAATGGGAATTTCACAGGCAATGTGATTGGCTCCTTATTTCTGCCGTCGTACGACATCTTCCACTCTGTGGTCTTGGGATTGAACACAGTATCAAGGGCAAACTTCGATAGTCTGGCCTCTATGTATCGTGGTGCAGCGGCACTTGAACCTGTCAGGATGTTTCCCCAGTTTCCTTGTGTGTCGATGAGCAATTCCTTTTGTCCCATCTGCACAAGGGCGTCGCCGATAGAGGCGTCGCCATGTGGATGGAACTGCATGGTATGTCCAACGATATTTGCCACTTTATTATATCTGCCGTCGTCCATGCGCTTCATCGAGTGCAATATACGGCGCTGTACAGGCTTCAGGCCGTCTTCGATGTGAGGAACGGCACGGTCGAGAATACTATAACTGGCATAATCCAGAAACCAGTTCTGGTACATGCCGCTCAGATGATGTACTGCAGTGGCATCGAAGCGGTTCACGGGTTTGTAGTCGGAGTGACCTTCTTGCTGGCCTTCCGACTCCTGCTGTTCCAAAATCTCGTCGTCCTTGATTTCGTCGTCCATTCTTATGGGTCTTTAGCTTTTCTGCTGCAAAGGTAATCATTTTCGGTGAGAATAACGATGAATTAAGTTTTTTTTTGCGTTTTGATGAGCGGTCATTCTGCCCTTTGTTGAAAAAAGCGTGATAACCTTTGGTTATCTCAGGAAAAAGACTTACCTTTGCACGCCAAATAGTAAAAGGTATAATCACATAAAACATATGACAGCAAACGAGATCCGTGACTCATTCAAGAAGTTTTTTGAGTCGAAGCAGCACGCTATCGTGCCCTCTGCCCCTATGGTTATCAAGGACGACCCCACGCTGATGTTCACCAACGCGGGCATGAACCAGTGGAAGGATATCATATTAGGAACGCGTGACCCAGAGCCCCGCAGACGTGCGGACACCCAAAAGTGTCTCCGTGTCAGCGGCAAGCACAACGATCTGGAAGAGGTGGGACACGACACTTACCACCACACGATGTTCGAGATGCTGGGCAACTGGTCATTCGGCGACTACTTTAAGGAGGGCGCCATCGATATGGCCTGGGAGTATCTCGTGGATGTGCTGAAACTGAATCCGGAAGATCTTTATGTGACGGTCTTCGAGGGTTCGCCCGAGGAAAATATTCCTCGCGATGACGAAGCTGCCAGTTATTGGGCCAAGCATGTGCCTGCTGATCATATTATCAACGGCAATAAGCACGACAATTTCTGGGAGATGGGCGATACAGGTCCCTGTGGCCCCTGTTCTGAGATTCATGTCGACAGCCGTACCCCTGAGCAGCGTAAAGCATCAGGCATAAGCGGTCGCGATTTGGTGAACAAAGACGATCCTCAGGTGATTGAGATATGGAACCTGGTGTTCATGCAGTTTAACCGTAAGGCTGACGGCTCGCTTGAGAAGTTGGGCATGAATGTGATTGATACCGGCATGGGCTTCGAGCGCCTCGTCCGCATGCTTCAGGGAAAGCACTCGAACTATGATACAGACATCTTCCAGCCGATTATCAAGGCCGAGGAACAGATTACGGGTCTGAAATATACAACCTTCGAGGAAGAGGCTGGTCAAACGAGTACTACTAGTAATCCTAGTTCTCAGGAGCAGATCAACGTGGCTATGCGTGTCTGCGCTGATCATTTGAGGGCGGTCAGCTTCTCTATTGCTGACGGTCAGCTGCCTTCAAACGCTAAGGCAGGCTATGTCATCCGTCGTATTCTGCGTCGTGCAGTCCGTTACGCCTATACTTTCCTTGGACAAAAGGAGTCGTTCCTCTACAAACTCGTGCCGACATTGGTATATGAAATGGGCGATGCTTTCCCTGAGTTGAAGGCTCAGCAGCAACTGATCTCGAAGGTGATGAAGGAGGAGGAGGACTCTTTCCTGCGCACCCTCGACAAGGGAATCGGTATGCTGAACGATGCGATGGAGGAGATGAAGCGTAAAGGTGAGAAGGAGTTGAGCGGCGTGCAGGCCTTCCGTCTCTTCGACACCTATGGATTCCCCCTTGACTTGACGGAACTCATTTGTCGTGAGAACGGCTTTACTGTCAACGAGGAGCAGTTCAATGTTGAGATGCAGAAGCAGAAGGAGCGTGCCCGTAATGCCGCTGCCGTAGAGAATTCAGATTGGACGGAGTTGGCTCAGGGCGAACAGCAGTTCGTGGGTTACGACTATACGGAATATGAGTGCCATATCCTCCGTTATAGAAAGGTGACTCAGAAGAAGAACGAATTCTACGAGTTAGTGCTCGACTATACACCGTTCTATGGTGAGATGGGTGGTCAGGTAGGTGACTGTGGCGTCATCTGCAACGAGGCTGAGACCATCGATATTATCGACTCCAAGCGTGAGAACAACCAGACGGTGCATATCGTGAAACAGCTTCCAAAGGATCCCACAGCTCAATTCATGGCCTGTGTTGATACAGACAAGCGCAATGCTTCTGCTGCCAACCACACGGCTACCCACCTGCTCGATTATGCACTGAAGCAGGTACTTGGAGACCATGTGGAACAGAAGGGTTCCTTCGTCTCTTCGGATACCCTGCGATTTGACTTCTCCCACTTCCAGAAAGTAACGGATGAAGAACTGCGTCAGGTGGAGCGCATGGTCAACGACATGATTCGTCAGGATATTCCTCTCGACGAGCATCGCGAGGTGCCCTTTGATGAAGCCAAGAAACTCGGTGCCATCGCTCTCTTTGGCGAGAAGTATGGCGATAAGGTCCGTGTGGTTCGCTTCGGCCCCTCGTGCGAGTTCTGTGGTGGTATCCATGCGAAGGCTACGGGTAAGATCGGCTTCTTCAAGATCATCGCTGAGAGCAGTGTGGCAGCAGGTATCCGTCGTATCGAGGCCAAGACAGGCAAGGAGTGCGAGGAGCTGATCTATCATACGGAGGACTCGCTGCGTGCTGTGAAGGCATTCTTCAACAATGCCAAGGACCTGCAAGGCGTCATCCAGAAGTATATCGAGGAGCACGACTCTATGAAGAAGGAGATTGAACAGTTCCAGGCTCAGCGCGTGCAGAACCTCGCCCACGAACTCGTCAGCAAGGCTCGTAATGTGAATGGTGTGACTGTGATTACTGGTAAGTTCAATATGATGCCGAATGCTGCCAAGGATCTGGTATTCAAGATTCGTGAGCAGCACCCAGAGAATCTGCTCTGTGTTGTTGGCACTATTTTCGACAACAAGCCGTTGTTGAACGTGATGCTTAGCGATGATATGGTGAAGGATCACGGACTTAATGCTGGTCAGTTGGTTCGTGAGGCTGCAAAACTGATGCAGGGAGGCGGTGGCGGACAGCCCCACTTCGCTTCTGCAGGCGGCAAGAACCCTGATGGTCTCTCCGCTGCCATCGACAAAGTAGTGGAATTAGCAAACCTCTGAATACAATAAATGCCTCGCCAATCGGCGAGGCATTATCATTAAAGTTCAATCGGAATTATCGCTTTAAATACGATGTTCCTTCCCATATTAAAGACCCCCTGACGGCCAGTTGCGTTGTTGATGTCACAATACTTCAAACGGCTCAGGTGGTTCTGATAGGCGCAGTCCAACAGGTTGTCGGCAGTGACATAGAGTTCTGCCACCTTCTTCTTGTGGATATTCAGGTCTGTGCCAGCCGAAAGGCTCAGCAGCGTATAGCTTGGTGTGCGTGTCTCAGTATCATCCACCTTATAATAATGGTTCTGTGCCAGGTTACACTCCATACCTAATGCCATATAGGCATTGTTGAACATCGTATGCCCATGGTGGGTGATTTCATATTTTAACTCAGAGGTCCAGCGTGGGGCAGGTGTCATTGGCAGGTATTTGACATCTTCACTGGTGTTCATCTGCTGGGCGTCAACATAGGAGAATGTGTTCTGGAAGTGAACTCTGTGGATGGGGTGGAGGTCGAAGCCTGCCTCAAAACCCAGCAGACGGGCATCACCCTGGGTGTACTGATAGGTGTGGAAACCTTCCTCCATCACTTTGTTGATACGCTTGGAGAAGATGTAGTTTTCGATGCGGTTGGCAAAGAGGGCCACTTGGGCGGAGATATACTCTGACGAGAAGTCCAGTCCGAGGTCTGCTTGCCAACTGTACTCAGGCTTCAGATCCGAATTGCCTATCTCATATCGCAGTGTGCCTTCGTGGATACCGTCGCTGCCAAGTTCGCTCATGTTTGGTGCACGGAAACCACGTGCGATGTTCAGACGTAGGTTCGTATGCTGACAGATGTTCCACACGGCTCCGATGCTACCAGAGACGCTTCTAAAGTTCCTGGAGTGGAAGTCGATATGCCGGTTATCGTAGCGCAGCCCCCCATTCAGCGTCAGGTTGTCCATGGTCTTACTGATGGTGGCGTAACCTCCGATATCAAAGAGTTTGTACTCGGGTATAAGGGCCTCTTCTCCGAGATTCAGCGATTGCTGCCACATGCCGTTTACGCCACCAGACATTTTCCAGCCATTCCATTCCTGTGAGAGATAGCGTATGTCGTAGGTCATGGCGTGGAGTTTGAAATAGAGCTCGTAATCGTCGGCACTCTCTTCGTACTCCTGACGCTGGTTCTGCTGATAGCCAAAGATAGCCTTCAGCCAACCCTTGGGAAGGTTGAAAGAGTTGTCCCATACAGCCTTGTAATGCCAGATCTGCTGAAAAGGAAGTGCCTTGGAGTAGGTCTTGATGTCGTCAGTAGTACATTCCAACTCTCCTGTTCCCTCATCGCGCTCTCCCTCAATGATGCTTGGCGTTTGGTGGAAGATGGATCCCGTTATATGGCTGTGTCCCCATGCCTCGTTAAATCCAAACATCAGACGGGCGGCACGTTCCTTGAACTGTGAACCTGGCACGTAACCATCGTATTTGTTCTTATAGGCATGGGCCATCTTGTCTGTGAAACGGCCATCCCAGACAAAGGCCTTTTGATGGCCTGCGAAGTTCAGGGAGTAATCAAAGAGTCCGTTGTTTGTTTGGTATTCCGTGCTGATGGTAGCTTTCATCTCCCCTTCAGGTAGTATGGGAGCCCCGTGTAGAATCAGTACACCGGCCATCGCATCGCTGCCGTACATCAGTGATGCAGGACCTTTCAGGATCTCTACGGAATTCACGTTTTGCGGGTCTATTTCTATGCCGTGCTCATCGCCCCACTGCTGACCTTCCTGTCTCACACCTTCATCCATCACGATGATTCGGTTATAGCCGAGGCCGCGGATGATAGGCTTCGAGATGCCACTGCCTGTAGTGATCTGCGAGACACCTGGTTGCTTGGCAATGGCGTCGATGATATTTGTAGAGGTTGTCTGTCTAAGTTCCTTACCTGAAACAATTGATATAGGAGCCGTTGAGTTCTTCAGTTTTGTGTCGCCAGTGACGCCCGTTACCACCAGTTCATTGAGTTTCAGGTGACGGAAGAATACGTCGGTAGAGTCTGACGGGTGTACATGTCCGTGATGTTTATGATGGTCCTGCGCTGTCAGGGTCATACCTATGCACAACAGCGACAGGATGAATATTGTTTTCTTCATTCTGTTTATCTGTAATAATTATATATAATGTGTAAAGTCTCCTGGTATTACAGAATGAATGGAGGGGCACGGGTTGAGTCGTACTGTCCTACCTCACAACATAAGAAGTTTACGTTACTTGTTACTACCCGTGTGGTAAGACAGACAAGTATGGCAACCAGTAAGGTTGCAGCAGGCGTATATACGAGACTGAGAAACTGGCATAGCACACAATCGTTAACATGCTCTGTTGCAGCAGTAAAATGACCAGAGTGGTGGATATGGTGTGTACACTCCACGCAGTCAGCTGCCAGATTGGCTGTAGATTGGTGGTGGTGCAAGCCAGTGAGCAGTATCATCGAAGCGAAAATCGACAATAATAGCCACGCTGATGTTAGCCTTTTTTTCTGTCTCATAATTTTTTCGGTTGCAAAGTTATATATTATTCCAAAATAATTTGTATCTTTGCACCAAAATAATGTGAATATGGCACTAAATCTTAACAAAAACCTCAAACTCTACTACTCCATCCGGGAGGTTGCAGAGATGTTTGATTTAAATGAGAGTACGCTCCGTTATTGGGAGCAGGAGTTTCCATTTCTTAGGCCGAAGACCAGTGGCCCCTCAAAAGTTCGTCAGTATGCCGAGAAGGATATTGAGCAGATACGCCTGATTCATAACCTTGTAAAGGTGCGTGGATTTAGGATTTCCGCAGCCAAGAAAATGATCAACGCCAATCGTAAGGGTGCTGACAAGACGGCAGAAGTGCTCAGTTCGCTGATTGATATCAGGTCTGAACTGCAGTCTCTTAAGAAACAACTCGACTACTTGCAGTAGTCGCTCCAAGTGTCATTAATAGTGAAGACTGAGGCAGGCGTAATCTGGTCTGCCTCTTTTTTTGTCAGTTGCCGACTCCAGACAACGCGATTATTCGTAGCAGCTCCCTCTCCACGATTGTTGTACTCTATGTAGCGGGCCGTCTGTTCACGTTGCTTCTCCCAATGATGCCAACCCTCAGGACGAATATGACGCCCTAGGTCACAGTTCATGAAGAGCGTATAGCCGTAGTCTCTCCACGGACGTCCGAGGTAGACCTTGTCCACTCCTTCAGCAGCGATAAGACGGCAATGGTTGAAAATATAGCCGTAAGGTTGGTCTTTTGGCGTTGAGGCTGCGGTGACATAACTGTTTAAAAGGCTCTCGATGGTACAATCTTCAAACCATGCTGTTGAGGGGCCGAAGATAAAGTCCGTTGTGCCACAGATATAACAGCCCTTGAAAAAGAGACGGGTACCAGCCACGCCCGTATAGATTGTGTCCTGATGGCCGATGATACGACAATTGATAACCTTGATGCGGTCGCCCTCGGTATGTAGTGATACGGCTTGTCCGAGCCTTGCCGAGTTGTTCTCTATGGTCAGGTTCTTCAGCGTGATATCGTTGCCTTCAATCTTGAGGGTATAGGTCCGGAAGGTACCCATCGGCTGAATGCGTGGCTCTGCCGTACCTAAAAGCACTTTAATATTAGCATGGTCGTCGTAGGTGATGATGGTGTTCTCAGCATCTTCACCACACAGTTCGATGTTCTGTAACCAGGAGGGGATGACGAGCTTCTCCTTATAAATACCTTTCTTTATATATATAACCTTATGATAGTCCATGAATGCCCTGCACACCTCAATGGCATCGTCTATAGTACGGAACTCACCTGTTCCATCGCGTGCCACTACGATGGTGTCGGGATTGTCGTACTTCCCGGCGGCTTGCGCTTCGCTAAATGATGAATGATAAATGATGAATGATAAACATATGATCGTCATTCTTAGATTGTATTTAGCAATGATTTCCTTCATGCGTTTGTAAGATTTATCGTTTATCATTTATCATTTATCATTTAGGGCGTAGCCCGCTAAAGGATTTCAGAAATCTCTTTTAGATCGGCTACGGACTTGAGGTTGTTTATAATCGTCTTCATGTCCTCGCGGTCGTGTACATGCAACTGGATGTTGCCTTCGAATACACCGTCTTCGCAGGTGATGGATATCTTATGGATGTTGACGTTCATCTGTGAGGAGATAATCTGTGTGATCTCGTTGAGCATTCCCACGCGGTCGATGCCTCCCAGACGTATAGATGCGTCAAAATAGAGTTTTTTGTGCATGTCCCATTTGATGTCGATGATACGGTTGCCGAAACTGGTCTTGAGTTTGGCGGCAACAGGACAGTCGCGTTTGTGGATCTCTATCTGGTTCTTGTTGTTGATATAGCCCAGAGCGTCGTCACCGGGAATAGGATGACAACAACTGGCAAACTTATATTGCTTGATATTCTCCTCGTTGATATAGATGGGCTTCTTACGGTTGAACTTCTCTGGCACGATGAACAGTTCCTGTTTGGGTGCTTCTTCCTCTTTCTTTTTTCCGATAAATGGCACATATTTGCGCCAGCCACTTTTCTCGGCATTTTTGTTCTTCCCGTTTAGTTCGTCCAGGTCTTTCTCTCCAAGTATGACGATTTTCTCTCCAATAGCCTGATAGAACTCACTGCGCTTAGCGTAGTCGTGGAATTCTGCCAGACGGTCTGCCAGAGCGAGGCTAGGCTCCAGATTGTTTTTCTCAAGGAAAGCATTGAGGGTTTCTTCTCCCCTACGCTGTACCTCACGGTTGTCCCGTCTGAGTATAGCTTGGATCTTTCCCTTGGCTTTTGCCGTAGATACGAAGTTGATCCAGGAGGGACTGACGTGCTGCGACTTTGAAGTAAGAATCTCAACCTGGTCACCGCTCTGTAGCTTATGACTCAGCGGCACCAATTTGTGGTTCACCTTCGCTCCTATACAGTGGCTCCCGAGGAAGGTGTGTATGGAGAAAGCGAAGTCGAGAGCAGTACAGTCGGCTGGCAGTGTACGGATCTCTCCTTTCGGCGTGAATACGAATATCTCACTGGCAAAAAGGTTCAGTTTGATGGTGTCGAGGAAATCCATGGCGTCGGGCTGGGGGTCGTCGAGAATCTCCTTGATGGTGTGCAACCAGTCGTTCAGTTCGTTCTCGTCCTCCGTGTATTCCTCTTCCACGCCGTCCTTGTATTTCCAGTGGGCAGCGAATCCCTGTTCTGCAACCTCGTCCATACGGTCGGAACGAATCTGGACCTCTATCCACCGACCTTGTTTAGACATCAGGGTGACGTGCAACGCCTGATAGCCGTTGGCCTTCGGGTGAGAGAGCCAGTCGCGCAGACGATCTGGGTGGGATTTGTAGATCTTCGAAATGGCCACATAGATGTTGAAGCACTCATTTACTTCCTCCTCCCTCACCTTTGGCGTGAAGATGATGCGTACGGCGAGGATGTCGTAAATCTCCTCGAACGTCACGTGCTTGTTCTGCATCTTGTTCCAGATAGAGTAGGGGCTCTTCACTCTTTCCTTGATCTCATACTGGATGCCCATCTTCTGCAGCGACTCCTTGATGGGAGCCGTGAACTGGTCGAATAGTTCGTGGCGTGAGGCATGTGTCGACTCAAGTTTTGACTCTATCTTGGCAAATTCATCAGGATGCTCGAATTTGAAACTGAGGTTCTCAAGTTCGGACTTGATCTTGTTCAGACCCAGACGGTTTGCCAGCGGAGCATAGATATATAGTGTCTCACCTGCAATCTTATATTGTTTGCTGGCGGGCTGAGAGTCGAGGGTGCGCATGTTGTGCAGACGGTCGCAGATCTTAATGAGAATCACGCGTATGTCATCGCTCATCGTCAACAGCAGTTTCTTGAAGTTCTCTGCTTGTGCAGAGGCTTGCTCACCGAAGATACCGCCACTGATCTTAGTCAGTCCGTCAACGATCTGCGCTATCTTCGAGCCGAAGATGTTTTCAATGTCCTCAACCGTATAGTCGGTATCTTCCACCACGTCGTGCAAGAGTGCGGAGCAGATACTCGTCGAACCTAGTCCGATCTCTGAACAGGCAATCTGGGCCACGGCTATGGGATGCATGATATATGGCTCACCCGAGAGTCTTCGCACACCCTTATGGGCCTGGCGCGCAAAGTTGAACGCCTTGGTGATGAGGTCTACTTTCTTACGGTGTCGCGAAGAGAGGTAATCGTCCAACAGTTTCTGGAACGCATCATTGATGAGTTGCTCATCGGCTTCTTCCTGCACTTTTAGTTCTTCCACATCCATATCATCCCCTCCTATTCAATAAATTCTCTTATCTGACTCTTAACTTCTTTCCGGCTTGGATATTGTTGCCCTTGATGCCATTCAGTCTGCGTAGTTTCTCCACAGTCGTGCCGTTGCGCTTGGCAATCTGCGACAGCGTCTGTCCTTTTTGGATGGTCACAGAGCCTCTCGAAGACGACCTGCTTCCACGACGGGAGTTACGTGCCGAACGACGGCTGCCGTTGCGAGCGCTTCTGCGGCTATACGACCTCTTGCTACGGGAGAAGGTGGGCACGTCGTCGTTCACATCTACAACAGCCCGCTTTGTCAGCAGTTCACTGGTCCGATAGTTATAGATCGAGTCTTCGTTGTCGATGAATTTCCCACTGTCTGCCAATGGAAGACGTATGGGACTGGGCTTGGTGTTACCAGGCACGATGTCACGACGGTATTCGGGGTTCAGTGATTTCAGCAAGTCAATGTTTGTGCCGATCACTCCTGCTATCTGTTCCAGATGTACGTCCCGATGCACCATGACCGTATCCGTCTGTGCCGGCAGATTGGTGGTCATCGGACAGATATTGTGTTCGCAGTAATATGTCATGATATAGTTTGCGGCGATGAAGGCGGGTACATAGCCGCGGGTCTCTGCCGGCAGGTAGGGATAGATCTGCCAGTAGTCCTTGTCTGCTGCCGTAATGGTCTCGTCTTCCTGGGTACGTCCCTTGGCGGCACGATAGCGGCGGATGGCCTTGTTGATGTTCTCAGGACCACAGTTATAAGCGGCAATTACCAGATTCCAGTCGCCGAAAATCTTGTACAGGTCGCGCAGATAGCGTGCTGCAGCATACGATGATTTCACGGGGTCCCTGCGTTCGTCCACGAGTGAGTTCAATTCCAGCCCGTATTGTTTTCCTGTGCCGGGCATGAACTGCCAGAGGCCTGCGGCACCGGCTCTTGACACGGCCTTCGGGTTCAGGGCCGACTCGATGATAGGTAGGTATTTCAACTCCAGTGGTAACTGGTAGGCTTCCAGCGCCTCCTCGAAGATGGGGATGTAGAAGTTTGCTGCTCCTAAGAGGTAGCTGACGGAATAGCGCAGTCGTCCGCTGTATCTGTCGATGAACCGTTGCACAATGTCGTTATATGCGAGTTCCATCACCGAGGGGATGCGGCTAAGACGTTCGATATACACCTCACGGGGATAGGTGGGGTTCTCGTTCTTCATCTCGCAGTCGCCGGGCGTACCGAGATAGGTCTTCGACATGTAAAGGTTCAGCAGGCTGTCGAGGTCGTAGGTCATGGCCTCGGGGAATTCAATGAGTTCCTCGTTGCCTTCCTCATCAGTGACGGCAAACTCGTCTTCGCCGAGTATCTCCTGACTGTCTTCGTCCTCGAGGTCCTCGTCCTCGAGGTCCTCGTCCTCATCGTCGAAGTCCTCATCCTCTTCTTCTATTTCTGTAGGTACGTCGGTTTTCACTACTTGTGCATATATGCCGGTATTACCTGCCAGGAAGGTGACGGCGAGGATGATCATCAGTTTCTTCTTCATTCTTATATCTCTTTAATTTCAGTGTTCAATTATCAATGTTCAAATCTCAAAAGTTTAAACTGCATTGCAGTCCTATTGAGGAGTTGTCTATCGGATTGCCCGACGAACGGTTGTTCATGATCGTAGGCTCAATCCTCAGACTCAGGTCATCGGAGATGTCGAATTCCGACAATTCAGCGTCAACGTATGCATCGATGACCGACAGCGCATATACTCCCACCAATACGAAGAAACTCAGGTCGCGCCAACGTCTGAACTTGTCTCTTCGCTTCTTGAAGATATCTTTATAGCGATCCTCATTCGCGGGAGTAATCTGTACACCCAGGTGCAGAAACTGGTTATAGCTCTGCGTGCCCGGGTCGTTGTCCGACAGGTCGATGAATGCCTGCGAGTAATCCTTGTACATGGTGTTGTTCCAGTTCATGGCATACAGGCAGCCGATGAATCCTCCATATACGATGGGCAGTTTCCAGTATTTCCTATTGTATATCTGTCCCCCACCGGGGATGACGAGTGCCAGCCACAGGGCGCGTTTCGGATTGGGACGCCATGTCGACCATTTGTCGATCAGCTCCTTCTGCTGGAGAGTCGTGTCAACGACCACCGACACCTCAGCGCCTTTGATATCTGACAGGCTGTCGGTACCTATTATGTCCTGCGTCATTGCCTTCTGGCTTCCTGCCAGCAACAGGAGTGTGGCGATGATGAACCGCAGGTATGTGGTGATATGTCGCGTCGTCGTATCCAAAAGCCTCTTAATTCTTCATCTTGTCGAGGATGCCCATCACATATTCCAGTTCTTCCTCATTGGTGAACGGTATACTGATCTTGCCTTTGCCCTGAGGGGAGCAGCTCATCTGCACCTTTACCTTGAAGAGCTCCGACAGGCGGTCGCGCAGGATGCTGTACTCCAGTGGCAGTTGGCTGCTGGGCACAGACTTCTTGACAGCCTGGATGGTCTCACCGTTCTTCAACTGCTGCACGATTTCCTCTACCTTACGTACAGAATAGCCGTTGCGCTGGATCTCCTTGAACAACTTAAGTTGTGTCGACGGACTGTCTATGGCCAGCAGGGCACGGGCGTGTCCCATGTCAATCTCTTTGTTCTTCAAGGCCATCTGTATCTGTGCGGGGAGTTTGAGCAGTCGCATATAGTTGGTAATCGACGTACGGCTCTTGCCCACGCGGGCAGAGATCTTCTCCTGTGTCAGACCCGTAGCCTCTGACAGATGTTGGTAGGCCAGTGCAATCTCTATGGGGTTCAGGTCTTCACGCTGGATATTTTCCACCAGTGCCATCTCCATCACCTTCTCGTCCTCAGCAGTACGGATATAGGCGGGTATGGATGTGAGCCCTGCGAGAGATGCTGCCCTCCAGCGTCGTTCACCGGCAATGATCTGGTATTCATGCTCTCCGGTCTGTCTGAGGGTGACGGGCGTGATGATGCCTATCTCCTTGATACTGGCGGCCAGTTCCTGAAGTGCAGTCTCATCAAAGTCTGTTCTTGGCTGGTTCGGGTTGGGGGAGATCATATTGATGGCAATCTCATTCAGGTTTGAGGAGCCTTGAGCCATCACATCGCTGGTGTCTATCAGCGCATCAAGGCCGCGCCCCTTGCCTGTGCCGATGCTATCCAGTCCCCGGCCCAGCACATTACGGTCGTATTTCTTCTTTACAGCCATTGTTTATTGGTTTTTGTGGATGATTTCACGGGCGAGAGCCAAGTGGTTCTTGGCTCCAGTGGAGTCAGCGTCATAGAGGATCACGGGCAGACCGTGGCTCGGACTCTCTGAGAGTTTCACGTTACGCTGGATGACGGTCTTGAATACCAACTCCTGGAAGTGGCGCTTTACCTCGTCGTAGATCTGGTTGGCCAGGCGCAGACGGCTATCGTACATCGTCAGTAGGAATCCCTCGATCTCCAGCTGGGGATTCAGCTTGTTCTTGATGATCTTGATCGTGTTGAGCAGTTTGCTGATACCTTCCAGTGCGAAATATTCACATTGCACGGGAATAATCACTGAGTTGGCTGCCGTCAGGGCGTTCACCGTGATCAGTCCCAACGAAGGAGAGCAATCAATAAGGATATAGTCGTACTCTTTTTCCACTGGTGCAAGCAACTTCTTCAGAATCCTCTCCCTGCTTTCCAGGTTCAGCATCTCGATCTCTGCACCTACCAGGTCGATGTGGCTTGGTATGATGTCCAGACCGTCGATGTCGGTGGTATAGATGGCTTCATGAACATCAGTATTGTTGATGATGCACTCGTATATCGAACATTCCACTTTCGTGATGTCAACGCCAAGACCGCTGGAGGCATTGGCCTGCGGATCAGCATCCACCACCAACACCGTCTTTTCAAGTGTTGCGAGCGAAGCTGCCAGATTTATGGTGGTGGTTGTTTTTCCTACGCCACCCTTTTGGTTTGCTAATGCAATAATTTTACCCATCTTGTTCTTCTTTAATCTTGAAATTATGAGAAATTTGGCCACAAAGTTACAAAATTATTAGGAATTAGGGATTAGGAATTAGGAATTATTTGTAACTTTGCAGTCAAAACATTGATATTTTATGGAAATTAAACGACCTTTATTGCTTATTTCCAACGATGACGGCTATCAGGCAAAGGGTATTCGGACGCTGGTAGAGATGCTGGCTGACTATGGTGATATCGTGGTCTGTGCCCCTGACGATGCCCGTAGCGGTTTCTCTTGTGCCTTCTCGGCCACCACTCCCCTTCGCCTGCAACTGAGAGAGCGTCGCCCTGGTGTGGAGATATGGTCGTGCAACGGAACACCCGTCGACTGTGTCAAGATAGCTCTGGCAGAGATTGTCGACCGTAAGCCCGACATGGTGATAGGTGGCATCAACCACGGCGACAACGCTTCTGTCAATACCCACTACAGCGGTACGATGGGAGTCACCCTCGAAGGCTGCATGAAATATATCCCCTCGGTGGCCTTTTCTCTCTGCGACCATTGCGACGATGCTGACTTCTCGCCGCTTCGTCCGCTCATCCGCACCATCACGGAGAAGGTGCTCAGAGAAGGCCTGCCCATCGGCGTTTGCCTGAATGTGAATTTCCCCTTGATAAAAACTAGTCAAACTAGCCAAACTAGTACGACTAGTCCTTATAAAGGCGTCCGTGTCTGCCGCATGGCTAAGGGTACATGGGGCAGTGAGGTGGTGCGTTGCCATCATCCCCGTGGCTATGACTACTGGTGGATGGTAGGTCAATATACTAACGACGAGCCCGAGGCCGATGATACCGACAATTGGGCCCTGACCCATGGCTATGTGGCCATCACTCCTACCCAGATTGACGTTACAGCCTACTCCGCCATGTCTCAGCTCTCTGAGTGGTTCGAAGAAAAACATCTATAAACGATCAACAAATAGAATGAAATACTACCTCATAGCTGGCGAGGCCTCTGGCGACCTCCACGCCTCACATCTGATGCAGTCGCTGAAAAACATTGACGATGAGGCCGACTTCCGATTCTTCGGAGGCGACTTGATGACGGATGTTGGTGGCACTCGTGTGCGCCACTATAAGGAGTTGGCTTATATGGGCTTTATCCCAGTGTTATTGCACCTGCCCACCATATTGCGGAATATGCGTATGTGCAAGGCGGATATCCAGGAGTGGCAGCCAGACTGCGTGATTCTCGTGGACTATCCTGGCTTCAATCTTGATATAGCAAAATATGTAAAATCTCAGACAAACATCCCTGTCTATTATTATATATCTCCAAAGATCTGGGCGTGGAAGGAGTATCGCATTAAAAACATCAAGCGCGATGTCGACGAGCTCTTTTCTATCCTGCCTTTCGAGGTAGAGTTCTTCGAGCAGAAACACCACTATCCCATCCACTACGTCGGCAACCCCACGGCAGACGAGGTCCGTAAGTTCCTTGCTCAGGAAGAGAGTCATACCAAAGAGAAAACGATTCCTGGGATTATCGCGCTGTTGGCCGGGTCGAGGAAGCAGGAGATCAAGGACAACCTGCCTGCGATGCTTGAGGCGGTGAGCGACTACCGCAAGGACTACCGCATCGTGGTGGCTGGAGCACCAGGCATTGAGCCTGCCTTTTATGAGTCCTTTATAGAGGGGACAGGTGCTGAGATTGTCTACAATCAGACCTATGCTCTTCTCTCTGAGGCTTATGCCGCCCTGGTCACCAGTGGAACAGCCACCCTTGAGACAGCCCTCTTTGGCGTTCCTCAGGTGGTATGCTACAAGTTCCCGATGCCTTGGCTCACAGGTTTCCTGCGCCGCCGTTTTATCAAGGTGAAATACGTTTCGTTGGTCAACCTCATAGCCGATCGTGAGGTGGTCTCGGAACTCGTGGCCGACACGTTCTCCGTAAAGAATATCCGACACGAACTCCATAAGATCCTCGACGGTCCCGATCGCGAGGCGATGCTCGAGGGCTATCAGGAGGTGCGCCGTCGTCTGGGCGATGAGAAAGCCCCCGACAATGCAGCAAAGATTATGTACACATTATTAAATAAACAACCCAAATGAAAAGACTTTTTTTTATTTCCCTGATGGCTGTAGCAGCCCTCACAGCAAACTCACAGAACATTCAGTTGCATTACGACTTCGGCCGTAATATCTATCCCGACCAGGAGGCTGGACGTCAGAAGGTAACACTCACGCTTGAACAGTTCAAGGCAGACAAGTGGGGTTCCTGGTACTACTTTGTCGATTTCGACTTCAGCCGTAAGGAGACCATGGGAGCCTATACGGAGATATCGCGTGAGTTCAACCTTGCCAGTCAGTCTCCTTATGCCGTCCATGTTGAGTACAACGGCGGCTTGGGCTCACGTTCTGGCAGCTATCAGCAGGCTGCACTCGCAGGTCTGGCCTATAACGGCCATAACGCCGATTTCTCCACCACCTGGAGTGTACAGCTTCTGTACAAGCGTTTCTTCAAGAGTGGAGACCACAATCATGCCTACAACAGCGCTCAGCTGACGGGTGTCTGGGGTACTACCTCTGCTAACAAGAAGTTTACCTTCTCAGGCTTCATCGACTTCTGGCGTGGCGAGGATGCCAATGGCGACGGCAAGCTCGTGATCCTCTCCGAGCCCCAGCTGTGGTATAATGCCAATGATCATCTTTCTATCGGCACCGAGGTCGAATTCAGCAACAACTTCATCTACAACACCTACGATGATCAGACGTTCTTCGTGAATCCTACCATCGCCCTGAAGTGGCACTTTTAATCTTTAAACTATCATTCACAAACCAACCTATATGATTATGACTAGAAATTTCAGAACAATTGTGATGCAGGCCGTTGCCGGTCTTGCAATCCTCAGTGCCTGCACTCAGCAGAAAGTTGAAGATGTGACTCTTCAGGTACAAACCAAGTATGGTGTCCTTCAGGGCTTCGAAGAAGACGGTGTGAAAAAGTTTCTTGGCGTTCCCTTCGCACAGGCTCCTGTGGGCGACCTCCGTTGGAAGGCTCCTCAGCCTGTCCTGCCGTGGGAGGGCATCCGCGAGGCCAAGGCCTTCGGTGACGACCCCATGCAGCCCAATGTCTTCGGTGACATGAACTTCCGTGGTTCCGGCCGCAGCGAGGACTGTCTCTATCTGAACATCTGGACCACGGCCTCTACCACGGCCGACGCCCTGCCCGTACTCATCTATTTCAATGGTGGAGGCCTGATGGCCGGTTCTGGTAGTGAGCCACGCTACGACGGGTCCTCCATCGCCAAGGAGGGCGTCATTGGTGTGACGGCCAACTATCGTGAGGGTGTATTCGGCTTTTTTGCCCATCCGGAGCTGACGGCTGCCTCCGACTACAAGGGAAGCGGCAACTATGGCTTCCTTGACCAGGTGGCTGCCATCAAGTGGGTGAAGGAGAACATCGCTGCCTTCGGAGGTGATCCTGAGCGCATAAACATCGTAGGTGAGTCGGCTGGTTCCTTCTCCGTCTCCCTGCTCATGTGCTCGCCGCTCTCCAAGAACCTCATTGCAGGTGCCTTGCTGTCCTCTGGTGCTGAGGTGCTGCCCTATGAGCCGGCTACGCAGGCCGATGCCGACTCCGCTGGTGTCGCACTCCTCAAGTCGGCTGGCATAGCAAGCCTTGCTGACGCCATCACCATGAACGCCGACTCTCTCCAGAAGATCCTGCCTCCCAGGGGAATGTCCACTGTCGTCCTCGACGGCTACTTCATGACTGAGAGTGCCGATGCCGTGTTCGAGAAGGGTGAGCAGGCTCAGGTGCCGCTGCTCGCTGGCTGGAACTCGCTCGAAGGCCATCCTGCACAGTCGTTGCAGGGTCAGGCCCCCACGCTCCAGAACTACAAGAACGCTATGAAGGCACAGTTCGGTGACATGACCGATGAGATTTTCGCAGCCTACGGACTTGAGAGCGACGAGGATGTCCTAAGCCAAAAGGGTCTCGACCTTGCCTCCGATCTCTTCACCGGCTTCCCCACATGGAAGGTCTGCGACTACCACGTGAAGACCTCTTCGCAGCCCGTCTACCGTTACCACTACATGCATCCGCGTCCTCAGGTGTCCTCGAAGATGGGCGACAAGGTGGGAGCCTTGGCTGGTGGCGTACGTGAGAAGACAGCCGAAGAGAAGAAGGCCGCTGCCCAGCAGCCCGCCATCGCCCCTGGTGCCGTCCACTCTGCTGACATTGAGTACGCCATGGGAACCCTCGATACCAACGAGTATTACGACTGGCAGGATGAGGACTACGCTATTTCCAAGCTATTCCTTTCCTACTATGCCAACTTCTGTAAGACAGGAAATCCCAACGGCGAGGGTCTGCCTCAGTGGACAGCCATTACCAAGGACAACCTCGATGCCGCTCCAGTCATGAAGATCGATGTTGAATCAGCCGAGGTTGGTTCCCCGGATAGGGAGAATGCCTACCGAATACTGGAAAAGTTCTATCGGAGTAAGAAACAATAATATAATCAGGGCGCAACATTTGCGCCTTGATTTTTACTATTACATCTTGATGCACATTTTCGTCAGTTCCTTCATCCAGACACTTTTTCTTCCGAATTAGAACACTTTTCCGATTATTATTTGTATCTTTGCACTATCAAAAGACTATTTCCATATTTTGAATCAATGTTGTTCGAACCCCAATTATGAAACAGTATTTATTATTCATTGCTGTTGCTCTGACATGTCAGGTCAGCGCAGAGAACTATCGAGGCATGGAACCCCTTAGGCTCGAAGCTCCTGAAATGAAAGCCGAGCTGGTGAACCTGCCCGAACAGGGTTCCACGCGTCTTGATATGATCGCCCCATCCGCCAGTCCCAAGATAGATTTTGATTTTTTCAAGTCGAAGACGAATCCAGGTGTCAGGCCCTACAAGTTCATGGACGACATGACCTTCGTAGGTGTACCCTTGTTCGTGGCTGGTTGGGCCCTGAAGAGCGACAAGGCGATGTTTCGCGTCAATGCCAAGGCGGATCAGGGTGGCAAAAGTAATACCCAGCTGCTCACCGACTTCAAGACCGGTATCGACGACTATGCACAGTACTTCGGCCCGGCTATGGTGGTAGGATTGAAGTTGGGCGGCTATGAAGGACGCAGCGACTGGCCCCGTCTGTTGTCGAGTGCCGCTATGTCATACGCCATTATGGCCGCATTTGTCAATGGCATCAAGTACACGGCCAAGGAGATGCGTCCCGACGGCTCCACCGCTAACTCGTGGCCCTCGGGTCACACGGCGACAGCCTTTGTCGGTGCCTCGTTGCTCCACAAAGAGTATGGACTCACCCGTTCGCCCTGGTGGTCGGTGGCTGGCTATGGCGTGGCTACGGCAACGGGTGTGATGCGTGTGCTTAACAATCGTCACTGGATTAGCGATGTCATGTCAGGTGCCGGCATCGGTATTCTGTCCACCGAGTTGGGCTATGCCCTCTGCGACCTGATGTTTAAGGGGAAGGGGCTGCTGCGCAACGACATGGTCTTTGATAGCGAATCCCCCTCTTTCTTCAGCGTCTCCATGGGTGTGGGCCTCGGCGGCAAGGACCTCAAGTTTGAGAGTGAAGGAGAGATGTTGGGCCTCGAGTTCCGTGCTGCCACGGTGGTCGATGCCGAGGGTGCCTACTTCTTCAACAAATATGTTGGTGTGGGTGGTCGCCTCAGAGTCAGGGCACAGTCGGCCAAGGACTTCGGCGACTTTGCCAGTTTTGTAGGCATCGAGGATTTTTTTGCCTGGCAGAGCCTGCGGCCTTACTATGAAGAGGCCTTTCCCGGTGACTACCGATTGCCTGCTACCACCGATAAAGATGAGTACTATAACGAGATTGCATACCTGGGCAAGGTGGGTTATCAGATGGACTCGGAGAGTGCCTGGGCGGCCAACGCTCCCGTCACCGACAGCTACGGCATCGTGAAGAGCGACCACATCACCGAGTTCACAGGCAGTGTCGGTATCTATTTCAACCTGCCCCTCAGCACTCATTTCTCCTTGGGCACCAAGGCACTTATCGGTCGTTCCTTCACTCAGGAGCTTGACATCGACGGCCATGCCGAGGGCAACAAGAAAGACATCAGCTACACGATGTTGCTCGACAACCGTCAGGGACATCAGGATGCCTCTGGAGCCCCCGTCGTGGTGTTCAACGATATTCAGTATCCCAACAACACGGGGGAGAAATGGACCGACGAATGGGAATACCTTACCGTGGGCGCCAAGTCGTCGACCTCGTTCGGCACAGGTCTCTCGCTCACCTATCGCTACAAGTCCAATTTCTCCTGGCGCCTCTACTGTGACTACGACTACACCCACAAGGATTTCACCGCAAAGTACGATCCTTTCCACTTTATGCAAAAGAGTATGACCCCTGGTGCCAGCTTCCTGATGGACGCCTCGTTGATGGATTCGACAGACGACTTCGACGGTCTGGGTGTGGAGGCCAGAGAGTACAAGACCAGCAAGCGCATGAATTACGTGACGCTGGGTCTCTCGTTCTTGGTAAACTTCTAAACGCTGAACCGTCTTTTAAAATCTGTAATAAATGTATTAAAATCTGTAAAATATGAATGCTCCAGATTTCGCGACAATGGTTTTTTGGAGGAATATGCTTATCTTTGTGCGAAAAATATATGCGCATAAAATAGACTCTATCTCATTCAAAAACAATTAACGACTATGGATACATTACGGTCGCCGGATCAGATTTCCGATCATCTGCGAGTGACAGCCGTCCCTACTTATTTGCTGGCTGCTGCCATCATCATTCTATTTGGAGCCTTCATTGTGTGGGGCTTCCTGGGGAATGTGAGCGACAAGGCCTATTATTCGGGTGTGGTGTTCCCCGTACAGGGCACTACCGACATAACGCTACCAAATAAAGGTATCGTGCGCACCATGCTGGTACATAATGGTGACAGCGTACGACAGGGGCAGACGGTGGCACTGGTGTCTATCGGTGAGAGCCACAGTTTCCTGACAAGCACGCTGAACGGTCTGGTGATTAGCACCAAGACGGATAACGAGTCCTTTGAGGCCTTCGATCCCATTGTGTCGGTTGTTAAGGAGGGAAGGAGTAAGGAGACAGGGAGAACCCAGCTGATAGCCTATGCCGACAATGAAGCGCAGCGTGACCTGCGCATAGGCATGGAGGCCCAAGTGTGGCCCGCCGACGAGAAACGCGACGAGATAGGCTATGTGCGTGGACGCATCACTCAGGTGGTCCGCTATCCTGCCGATGCCGACGAAGTGCGTCAGACGCTGAAGTCGGACATCTTGGCCAAGCGGCTGTTGCAACAGGGTGACGTGGTCTATGAGGTGCGCATCGACCTGTTGTGCTCGCCGGAGGATTCCACGCGCTATGACTGGTCGTTCGGCGAACCTGCCGACGTGAGCATGGGCATCGGCACCTACTGTTCGGTGCTTACCGAGACCAAGCGCCGCAGCATGTTCGAGTATCTGTTTGAATCGGCACGGACACGGTTCCGTAACCTAAAGCTGAAGCTTGAGTAAGGAGAGAAGGAGAGAAGGAGTGAAGGAGAGAAGGAGTGAAGAATCAAAACGAAACCCGGGGTTGTCGGTGCCATCGGCTCTCAGATATTTCCTGAAGGGCAACCTGATGTTTGTGGTTAGTGGCATGGTGACCTATGCCATCGGTAACGCCATCGCCTTATTACCGCCGTTGTTCCAACAGGTATATACCGATAATATCATCACGCATAAGAACCCCGAATGGTTCACGCCGCTGATAGTCCTGTATATCCTGCTGTTTGTACTTGAGTTGGCGGCATGGATATCGCTTTCGATACAACGTAAGAGAAACAGTGCGAAATTAGGCATTACCGTGTCATCGAATTATATTTGGAGTGTGCTCCGATTGCCGATGGAGTTGTTGACTCGCTTTTCCCCAGGCGAACTGGTGGCGCGCTATACAGGTATCCCCAAGACCATCAGAATGCTTGAATTTACCCTGCCGTCGGTAATTGCATTCCTCATACCTGTCATCAGTTGCACCCTGATCATGCTTTTCAACTGGAAATTAGGTCTGTTAGTGATTGTATCCATCCTGCTATTGCTCTATGTGATACGTTTGACCTCCAATCTGCAGAAGAGGATGGCGATGGATATGGACGTGACGGAATCACGTCTGCAGAATGTGACGATGACAGGACTGGGCAATCTGGAGACCATCAAGTCGATGGGTGGCGAGCAGTACTTTTACTCACTTTGGGACAAGGCCTACGTACAGGCGATGAACACCCGGGTGAAAACATCCACGAGCACCATCTTCATCGCCTCCGTCCCACTCCTTGTGCTGCATCTGACCAATGCCGCCATCTTGTGCATAGGTGCGTGGTACATTCTTCAAGGAGAACTGACACCGGGTATGCTCCTGGCCTCGCAGGGACTGGTCAACGAATCCATCTGGCCGCTCAATAAGACAATCGACGCCATGATGGTATTGATGAGGGCCAACTCATCCATCAAACGCATCAAGGAAGTCACCGATTGTAACTGTGAGGCAACCGACTTGTCTTTGCCTACTGATGAAGAATTGCCCAACATTGCCAAGCTGACGGGCGAGATAGAGTTGCGCGATGTCACCTTCGGCTACGACCGTAATCTGCCGCCCGTGCTCAAACACTTCTCACTGAAGATCAAGGCCGGTGAGCGCGTTGCCCTCGTAGGATCATCCGGCTGTGGCAAAAGTACGATCCTCAGTCTGATTTCAGGGCTCTACGAACCATGGGAGGGAGAGGTGTTGTTCGACGGAAAGCCCCGCCGCGACATCAACCGCATGACGTTTATCAACTCCGTCGCAGTAGTCAGTCAGGATGTGACGCTCTTTGAAGGCTCCATTGCCGACAATGTCAAGATGTGGGATGAGTCGATTGAAGACTATTCGATGATACTGGCTTGTAATGATGCCCAGATCCATCAGGAGATCATGGAACGTCCGGGTGCCTATCAGGGTGCCGTGGCTGAAAACGGCAAGAATTTCAGCGGTGGCCAGCGGCAACGCATCGAGATAGCTACCGCTCTGGCCAAGGAACCGCTCATCCTGCTGGTGGACGAGGGCACCTCGGCCCTCGACCCCAAGACAGAGGCCAAGGTCATGGATTGTCTCTACGACCAGGGCATGACGCTCGTCATGATAGCCCACCGCTTGGAGACTGTCGCCCGCTGCGACCAGATCTACGTGATTGAGCAGGGCCGCGTGACCCAGCACGGCACGCACGACGAACTGCGACAGATGGACGGTTTATATAGCAACCTGTTAAAATATGCCTGATGCCATGATCAACAATCCGTTTCTCGAGCAGTTAGCCCGTCGTTTGGACGGTGACCGTCAGGCCATGAGCAGGACGCAGGACATCTTCCGCTCCATGGTCGACCGCAAGGTGTGGAAGCAGATGAAGTTAACGGAGGAGATACCATCAAGCATTGACGATGTGGAGTCGTTCCTCAACGCCAAGAACATCTTCTTCCGTAACATAACGCTGACCGACGGTTGGTGGAACCGGTGTTCGGGCAAGATGATGGGATTCCTGGCCGAAGATGACACCCCCGTGCTACTCATTCCCGGTTTCACGAGCTATTCCTTCACACATCCGAAGACAGGCAGGATCATCAGGATCAAGCATAATACCGAACTGCTGAAGCATGAGGCTTTGACGCTCTGCTATCCCCTTCCCCGGAACAAATTGACAACGAAGAGAGTGATGCACTATGCGATGGACAGACTGAGTGTCTATGATGCGATCTATAGCTTTTTGGCTTGTATGGGTGTCATACTCCTGACCATGTTCTCGCCACATGTCTGTAAACTGATCTTCTCTGAGATTATCCCCTCCGGCGACGCCTTCCAGATCATGCCTGTCGCAACGCTGCTTTTCGGAGCGAGCGTCGGATTGATGATGGTGCAGACGGCCCGTAACCTGGTGGTCATACGCATCAAGGACAAGGTGGAATATGCCCTGCAGACGGCCATGATGTCGCGCCTGCTGCTGCTACCTGCTACTTTTATCAAGACGTTCTCACCGGGCGATCTTTCCAACCGTGTGTTGTTGGTATCGCGCATCAGTTCCGCCCTTACGGCCAGTTTCATGTCGACCATATTGACATTCCTCTTCTCCGGCGTCATGTTCATTCAGTTCTTCATCTATGGCGGACCACTCTTCTTTTTCGGTATCTTGGCCATTATGATACAGTTTATCGGTATTGCGCTGCAGTTCTATTTTACCCGGAAAGTCCAGCTGAATGTCAATGCCAGCAGTTCGCATCTCATCGGCACATTGTTCTCGCTGTTCTCTGGCATAGGGAAAATCAAGACCTGCGGAGCCGAATTCCGTGCCTTCCAGCGGTGGGCCATGGCCTACGCTCCGGCAGATATCAACGGCGGTTATCAGCCTTTGGCCAGTTTCTATATGACCGGCATTAACTACTGTCTGAAGATGCTGCCGATGATTATCACCATGTGGGCAGCCTGGCACTATCAATTGTCGCTCTCAGACTATATCGCCTACTGCGCCGTATTGTTACTCGTCTGCGGGGCCGTCGACCAGTTGCAGACCATTACCAAGGACCTTGCACGCCTACAGCCTGAGCTACAGCTGTGCCGGCCCATTTTGTCGGCTGAATTAGAAGACCGCAAAGATGCGGTCATCGTGAAGCATATTTCAGGCAACGTGGACATACGGGGCTTGAAGTTCCGCTATTCCGATAAAATGCCCTTGCTTTTCGATGGTCTGAACCTGAGCATCAAAAGCGGCGACTACGTGGCGCTTGTCGGAGCCTCGGGCTGTGGTAAGAGCACACTCATACGGCTGATGCTCGGTTTGGAGCACCCGCAGGCAGGATCCATCTTCTACGACCAGTATAACCTCAGAGAGATCAATCTGCGCAGTTTCCGTCAGTTCTGCATCAGTATCTGTCTTCAGGAAGGCAAACTCATTGAGGGCACCATCCTCGACAATATCCTCTTCAACAACCCCTTGCTGACGGTAGAAGATGCCTGGGAGGCCGCTCGTATGGCTGCACTCGATAAGGACATCCAGCAGTTGCCGTTGGGTATGGACACACCCATCAGCGTGGACGGTAAAGGTGTGTCGGGCGGACAAAGGCAGCGCATCCTCATCGCGCGGGCTCTGGTGAGGAAACCCAGGATACTCTTCCTCGACGAGGCCACCTCGGCACTCGACAATATCAGTCAGCATATCGTCACCGAGAGCCTGGCCAAGCTGAAATGTACGCGCGTTGTCATTGCCCACCGCCTGAGCACCATCAAGCAGTGCAACCGCGTCATCGTGCTGCGCGACGGACATGTGGCGGCTGACGGCACTTATGAGGAAGTGAAGGATAAATTGAACATTGGGAATTGGAAAGAATGAAAGAAGATAAAAGAAGATATTGGGAGATAAAGGGAGGTAGAAGACTCTTCTTCTGTCTTCTTCTGTCATCGTTTATCTGCCAGGCAAACGCTCAGTCGCAACTGAGTCTTGAGCAGGCTATCCGCCAGGCTCAGGACAGTACGATCATCGCCTTCCAGAGCCAGCACGAGTACGACTATTACCAGCTGCACTACGATGAGTTCACCGCCTTGCGGAAGCCGCAACTCGACCTCCGTGTGGCACCCAACTACTCACGTCTGATCAGCGACCTCTCCCGCGATTATGTCTATCTGCGCAACTACGACAATCTGTCGGCGGCAGCCAGCGTCAGACTCACACAGAAGATGCTCAGATGGGGTGGTGAGGCCTATATCGGCTCACAGGCTGTCTGGAGCGAGTATTTCAGCTCGCAGTCGGCAGAAGCCAGGCAGATCATGGCTGCACCCATCCTGGTGGGCTACCGGCAGACGCTCTTGGGATACAACCCCTACCGCTGGGAGAAAGCCGTCGAAGACCAGCGGCTGAAAGCAGCCCGTCAGCAACACGAATACGACAAGAACTGCATAGCCGAGGAGGTGACACGGCGCTTCTTCCGACTGGTTTGCGCTCAAGGGGAGTTGGAAATGTACCAGCACAACCTGCAGACAGCCGACACGCTCTGTGCCATCGCACGTGAGAAAGCCAGCATCGCGATGGTGACTGTGGCAGAACTGCGCTCACTGGAGCTGCAGCGCGTCAACGCCGCCAACGCGCTGGCTATGGCCCGAACTGAGGAAGAGGTGGCCCGCACACAACTGGCATCCTTCCTGAGAATCTGTGCCGACAGTCTGTCGCCGGCGACGCTGCTCGAGTATCCTCGAGAGCCCAAGCGCATCACCATGACCACCGCCCAGGCCATCGACATGGCCCTGGCCAACAGTCCTGCCTACCAGCACCAGATGGCCACCCTTACCGAGTCGCGCCATCAGGAGCAGAAGGCATACAAGGAGAAGGGCGTTAACGTTGCTCTCGACATCAACGTAGGTATGCAGCAGGTGGACAATGTGTTAGGCCGTGCCTTCCGCGACCAGAGACTATATGCTTTAGGGGCTGTCACGCTCAGTGTGCCCCTGATGGACCACGGGGCGGCCAAAAGCCGTCATGCAGCCGCTAAGGCATGGGTGGAGCGTGAGGAGAGTGCACTCGACGAGGCGGAGCGTACGCTGAGGGAGGACGTGACATCGACCCTGCACGACGTCAACACCTACAGGCTGTTGTTAGACCGTACCAACGAAGCTGTCGCCATGGCCGACGAGGTGTTTGACATGAATGCCGAGAACTATGCCAACGGTCTCTGCGACATCAATACCTACTCGCTGGCACAGAGCCGCCGCGACAACGCTTACAAACAATATCTGTCAGCACTCGGGAAATACTGGACATCCGTTTTCCACTTGCAGACACTAACTGGGGAAATTGAGAGGTAAAAATGGAGCACATATGCTTGAGCTAAAGCGAAAAAAGATGATTACATATACAATGGAAAAACTGGCGAAAATGTTAATGGGGATTGTCGCAGGTATATTGCTTACGGCCTGCCACAACGGACAGCAGAGCCCGGCTGATAGTCCCGAGTCTGAGACGAGCCCGGCTGCGGCCCCTGTATCAACCCCTGCTGAGGCGGAGCCTGCAACGGCCCCCTTCTCATGCAAGGGTACCATCCAGTCTGTCTCAGAGGTGACCGTCACCAGCCGCATCAACGAGCAGATCGCCATGTTGGGTGTGGAGATGGGGCAGCGCGTACACAAAGGCCAGGTCGTCGTCAGGCTTGACAGGACATCCACGGAGGATAAGATCATGAAGGGCCGTGCGGAACTGGAGCGTGCCGAATACCAGTACCAGAACATCCTGATGGGTCAGGGCTATAAGCGCGGGGCCTTCGACCAGGCTCCTGAATCCATCAGGGAACTGGCACGTGTCAATAGTGGCTATAACACCGCCAAAGCCGCCCTTCGCCAGATGGAACATCAGTTGAGCTACTGCACCATCCAGGCTCCCATCTCAGGTGTGGTGACCCAGCTCGATGCCGTTCTCTATGCGACGGCCGTTCCTGGAGAGACGTTGTTCCGCATTGTGGATACCGACCATCTGAAAGTCTGCTTCGATATACTTGAAAACGAACTGCAGCGATTCGGGAAAGGCACTGTCATCACCGTAACCCCCATATCCTATCCTGACGACCGCCATCAGGCCCGCATCACTGCTGTCAGTCCCGTGGTGGAAAAGAGCGGCATGATACATCTGGAAGCCGCGCTCACGCCCCATCCTCACCTCATGCCCGGCATGTCGGCCATCGTTACATTGGGAAGTGTGGATACTAACATACATTCCAAACAAATAAACCCAAATCGGTAATAAATACTTAACGGCAATGAAACAGGCATTATTAACGGTCGTAGCCGTCAGCTCAACACCCAGCCCGACAACGGGATCTATATCCAAGATGGTCAGAAGCGTGTCGCCAGATAGTTTGATTCAGGCGACCTGTCCCCATGATTGCATAAAATAACAAATATGAAACAGAAGAAAATTTGGATGCTTGTCGCTATCCTGACACTCTGCGGCACAATGAATGCGCTGGCACAGATAGACCCGCAAGTGAAAGAGATTATGCGGAAGTGCGAAAAAGTCATGTCAAATCCCGCCGGTCTGGAGATGACGATGACTATAGAAGCACGTATGGTGATAAAACTAACGGGTATGACTGCAACGGTGGCCATGAAAAACGAAAAGTCGAAAGCCACCATGGTCATGAAAGTATTAGGCAGGGAAGTCAGGACGGAGGAGGGCTTCGACGGGACACAAGAATGGAATTACCGGCATATCGACCTCAAGAAGAAAGGCAAGGAAGTCAAGGACACCCTCACCATCAAGAAAACAGCCAAGAAGTCCGAAAGCGACTACGACATCGACTTCAATATGGATAAAGATTATAAGACCGCTACGGTAAAGGTCAGCGGGCGGTACTACGAGTTGACATTCACCAATCCCGTCAAAAAGGACGACCCTAAGAAGGTTGTGGTAAAGATTGACAAGGACAAGTACTATTTCCGCGAGATGAAGGCCAAGCAGAGCGGCGTGTCGATGACCATGACAGTGACCAAAATCAAGTTTGGCGTGAGTGACGATATCTTCAAGTTCGATCCAAAGAACTATCCAAATGCAGTCATTGTAAGAAAATAAAGTTATGAATGTGAAAGTACATGTTCACACGGGGACTGTCCCCGTGTGCGAGGGTTAGAACTCACAGGGGGACAGTCCCCGTGTGCGTGACATCGTCGGGATCAGAGTCCCCTGACCCACATCCTCTTCTTCTGGTTCTTTCGACGTCATGATGACTTCTGTCATACCCAAGTACCTGTCCCCACGGCTATCCCGGAAATCTTCAAAAAAAGTCCGTAAACCTTTGCATATATCAAGTGTCACGAAGGAGGCAAAGAATCATGTCCCTCTGTCCCCTGATTCGTTGGTAAACGAGACACAGTAAGGAGGGCTGACAGCTACAGACTGCCAGTCCTCCTCTCTCGTTAGTTACAGTTCACGCTCTAGAACGGACCCTTACCCATACAACTCGTGGTTGTCAGTGCCGTGAGGAACGCTGTGAGCGCGGCTACTACCACCTTCACCGCCAGCTCAATCACACGCTTCTTCGTCATCTTCGATTTTCAATTTTCAATTGATTAATTTTCAATTTTCAATTTTCAATCTTCAATTTGACTTAGTCGTTCTCACCAGTGTCATCGTCACTCTTGGTGAAGGTCTTAGAGGCAACCTCGCTGCTCTGACCGTTCTTGATGGCGATGGCCTTCACGGTAGCCGTGTCACTCAGGGTGATGGCTGCGCTGTAGAGCGAGCTCTCAGCCGTAGGCGTCGAGCCGTCGGTGGTGTAGCGGATCTCCGCACCCTGCTCAGCCTGGATGCTCACCGAGGTAGTCTCGGCAAACGGAGTCGTTCCGCTGATCTGCGGAGCCGTCACGGACTGTGACTGACTGCCGCCGTCTCCTGACTCCTGACCGTCACCCTCAGGGTCCTCCACGTCGCCGCTGGTGCTCGTCACGCGCTTCACCTCGTTGCCGTTACGGTCGTAGCAGCTGATGATGATAGAGGTCGATGCCAGTTCGTCCTTTAGGTCAACCGAAGGCGTGAAGATGATGCGGCGGCTGGTAATGAGTCCGGTCTTCACGTCCTCAACCTTTTCCACACTCTTCGAACGCAGTCCGAAGCGCATGCTTCCCAGTCCGGGCAGCGCCACCGAGTGGCCTTCCGTCGCCCATGCCTTAATCACCTCGCCGGCTGCATCCCAACAGGCCTTCATCACGCCCTGGCTCACGCCGCTGCGCAAGGCTGCCTCACGGATCACCTTTGCCTGACTCAGGCTCGTGTACAACTCGGGTTTCATCACATAGCGGTAAACGCCAGGATCATTCTCGTCTTTCGTAAACTTCAGCAGTCTCTCCACTGCCTTTACTTTCAATGCCATAATGAATTTAAATTTTAAGGGTGTTAAAATTTTTCCGCGTCCTTAAAACCTATTCCTTAGTCCTAGTTTTAGCGGTTATCCTATGAAAAACTTTCTCGTGCACTAAGAAGAATTTTCTCTATAGTTATGCCGCAAATTTTGCTACGTTTTGTCTGTTTCGTAACTGGTGCAAAGGTACGAATTTTTCCTGAATTATGCAAGAAAAAATCGAATTATTTTTGTCTCCAGAGCAACTTTTTTTGAATCCAGAAGTTATTCCAGTTATTACTCCTGACATCCTGACATCTTGATTTCAGCGTTTATCACAATCTTTAATCATTGAATTTATATATTTATTATATATATTATAATATATATAATAAATATATAAATTATAACTTCTAACCTATAAGACTACTCATACCCATCTCCTTCATGGTTTCCCCCTTTTCAAACCCTAAATGTCAGGAGTGAATAAGTTATAACTCGAATAAGTCTGGGGAATACAGCGAAAAACAATCGCAATACGTTTGGTGGATTCAAAAGAAATCATTACCTTTGCACACATCAATAAAGAATATTTGTAAGGGACATGAATAAGATTTTTACTCCATTGTTTATTGGCATAGCCCTGATTCTGATGCAGGGATGCGGATCATCAACGAAAGAGGCGGACCTTCCTGTTCGCAAGTCTTGTAACCTGGAGCGACTCTATAAGGATATGCCACGGGATATCCGGACGGACACACCCGACCTGACGTTTGTCAATGCCCTTTGTGCGGGGAAGTCCGACGAGGTGACTGCTCTGTTCCGCGAGAAAAAACTGTTTTGGGACGAACGCCCTGCCGTCGATGCACCTTATGGACGGTTTGAAGGCCTCGATGACATACGCTCCTTTGCCAAGGGGTTCCTTGCCAGGTTCAATGCCACCTCAGCCACTTTCACCCCAGTTTTCCAGACGATAGGCGGCGGACGGATTGCCTTGGAAGGCGTGTTCAAGTTTGTGGTGGATGGGGCCATCGAGGAAGTGCCTTTCTTTGTCATTACAGACCTTCGGACGCCTTCTTTGCTGGAAGAAGTCAGGATGTACACACACTATTCCTTCGTTCCGGGCCTTACACCATACCGGAAGCCCATTTTCAAGCCTGCTCACTATGAGATGGGTGACCCGGGCCTTCTGACAGGTGCCATGCGTGCCTATTACGAAGCCCTCCACCATGCGCCCTACTGCAATCCGGAGAAGATCCATGCGGCCTTTGCTGATGAGTGCATAGTGGGCGGATACGACCCTTGGGGCACACCCATACTCTCCAAGGAGGAAATGTCGCAAAACGCCCACAAGTTCGGCTATGGTCTGGCCACATATATCCCTGCCTGTGTGGGTATGCGGTATGAAACGATTATCGACGACGGCAAGACTTGCGTCATTGAGTGGTGCCATATTGTTTCAAAGCAGGGTCAACAGGAACGCAACCGCATCGCCATGTCGGGCTGCAGTGCCTACACCCGCAACGACGAAGGCTATCTCTGTTCCGTGCGTATCAGCGATTATGCGGGACATGAGGGAGAAATCGACTGGACGAAGACGGAAGTGTCGCGCGAAGAGGCCTATTCCATCAACCTGGTGGACGAATTCCGTGGCGGCTGTGGCATGAAGGAGCAGGAAGACTGACTTTGACACATAAATAAAAAAGGCGTATTATTTACCTTATTCAAGATTATTTCTTATCTTTGCACCTGAGTAAAAGCGTTATAAGTATATGGACGAGAAAGAACTCTATATCAACTTCGACGAATATATCCGTCAGGGCGAGCCCCAACAGAAAGAACGCGCAGAAGCATGGCGTGTGGCTATTGGTTTGCAAGCTGTGGATGGATTGAAGACCTCAGAGTATCTGCAAAATACAGCCCGCAGGAATATCGAAGGTGAGATTTCCATTGACGAGGCTCGCGAACTGGTGAAGCAGTACTATATCAAGAGAACAGCTCACTACAAAGGAGATGAGGACAAAGAAGAAGCTGATAGGGTGTCGACTAATATCTCGAAGTTGCTGCAGACTGACGCTTTTACTTATAGTGTGGCGGGGCTCGCTGCCATCCATCGGGCCATCTTCGAAGGCGTGTTTAAGCATGCAGGGCGTTTTCGCGACTACGACATTTCTAAAAAAGAATGGGTGCTGCGAGGTGACTCTGTGCTCTATGGCCGTTGGCAAGACTTGAGGATGACCATTGAATATGACTTAGAACAGGAACGCCAGTTCGACTATACAGGATTAGACATGGGGCAAATGATAGATCATCTTACGAGATTCGTGGCAGGCCTCTGGCAGATACATCCTTTTGGCGAGGGTAATACTCGAACGACTGCTGTTTTCACCATCAAGTATCTGCGTTATTTGGGATTCAGTGTGAACAACGAACTGTTTGAACGTCACTCGTGGTACTTCCGGAATGCTTTAGTACGTGCCAACTACCGTAATGTAGTTAAAGGTGTTGAACGGGAGCCTGTCTTCTTGATTCGCTTCTTCCGCAATCTGCTTTTGGGCGAGGACAATACGCTTAAAAATCGATATATGATGATTGATGGGCCGGAGGAGTGGAAAATGCCTGAGAGTGAACTTGCGCCCTACAAGCTCGGGACAAGTACAGGACAAGTACAGGACAAGCTCCGTACAGACAATTATAATATTATCAGTCTTATAAAGGTCATCAGTGAAAAGCAATTATCAGTGAAGGAGATGATGTCTGGTTTGAATCTCAAAGGACGGGACAACTTCCTCAACCTATATCTAATGCCCTCAATCGCAGAAGGCTATGTTCGTTTACTCTATCCTGACAAGCCTCGCCATCCGCGCCAAAAGTATCTGTTGACGGTGAAAGGTTTGGCACTTTATAACGATTTGCCAAATTTGCACCCATGAAGAGACTGTTACTATTGATGATGTTGATTCTGGCTCTGGGAGCAACAGCCTATAGCCAGACCATTCGTAATGCCAACAACTCTCTGCTTGCTACGATCAATGGCTGATGTCCCCAAAAAGTAGCTCTGAGATAGGTGTTTGTAAAGAAATGAGGTGCACAAAAATGGAGGTTTGTGCATAAGGAATTTTTAACAGTGAAAAAGCGTCGCAATTGTTTGGTGTGGCGCTTTTTTCTTTGTACATTTGCAGTTCGTTATACTAAAATAAGAAAGGTGAAATAATGTCAAAGATTGATGAAAAAATGCTGCAGATGGTTGTCGAAATGGCTACCCAGGGCGGCAAGATGGAGGCTCAGCAGGAGGCTAAGGAAAAGGAGATTGAGAAACTTCAAGCAAAGGTGAGTGAGCTGCTCGGGGGTATAGAGAAACGCGATGCTCGCATCTCAGAGCTTGAAGCGCTGCTGTTACAGCAGCAGAATGCGCACCCGACGGTGGTGGTGAATCAGTACTTTATGTTGTCGGTTCCCCTGACACGCGACTATGTGAGTAACCTGAGCAACGACGGGCGGCAGTTCGTAGGTCACATGCTGCACCATACAATGCCTGCGGAAACACCGCGCTATATGTTGGAACAGGTGGACGAGATGACGCGTCTGACCCCTCAGGAGGGCGGTGTGGTGATTCAGAACAACAATGGCCCCGTTAACGGAAATATAACGACACAGAACGTGGGTGCAACAGATATATGGAATGAGGACATACAAAAACAGATAGGTTGCAATGGAAGAGAAGAAGGACGTGACGCAGATTGTTAATAACTACGGCCCGCTGCGAGGCAACGTGGAACGGCAGTTTATCTTAGCGCCTACGGGTCATGAGAATCCCAAAGAGGAGCAGGAGGACTGTAGCAAGTGGGACGAGGAAAAGGTGGCAGCTGTGAAGGTGCGTGCCAAGGTGTTGCTGGAGTTGATGAAACGTTCGGGTATCGGGCTTGACAAGAAAGACCGCACGAAGGTGTGCCGTTTGGCGGCGTTGGTGATGGGGTGTAATTACAAGGCGCTGCTCAATACCGTTGCCGAAGGTATCAGCCTGAACGAAAGAACACATCGTAAGGATGTGGATCAGGCCAACCTCCTTTTGGATGATTTGGAGGCTGATTTCAGGCTAAATTTCTAAATTAAAGTTAAAACATGGGCGTTGCCACTGGTGGTTACCACCGGTGGCAACCCTTTTTTTGTGCTTATCTTTGCATCGAAAATCTTCCGAGTGAGGAAGTGATGAAATTCTCCGCAGGAGGAAGTTTTTCGATGCGTTCATTGACATATTGCTACATTTTGAGACCCTTGATAAGGGGCGGCTATAAAGCAGGGATAAAACATCTTTTCCATGTACACATACACGCATGTACGCGTACATTATCAATTTATTAAAGGATATGAAACAGGAACATCAAAATAAGGATTTGATGCGTCGGGCTGTCCGACACCTGCTGGTGACGGATGACGACGTGATGAATGAGGCGGAGCGCATTGTAGGGCATACCCTGCAGCGCGAAAACCAAGGTGACAAAGGATGCCTGACGGTGACGGAGATTGCCAGGGAACTGGATATGGAAGCCAGAGACCTGAACTCGTTTCTGCGCGATATGGGTATCCAGAAATGGAAACAGGGTCAGTATCGGCTGACGCCCCAATATGAGGGACGTGGACTGACACACGACCGGCTTTTCATCTACTATTCGAAGGACGGGAAAAAGAAACGTCAGACCTATCTCGTCTGGACTCCCAAAGGTCTGGAATTTATAAGGAAGTTGATAAGAGGATAAGGAACTACAGATTTAACAGATTAAACGGATTATAAAAATGAAAAAGAAGAATCAAAAGAAATCGAATTTGGGTCAGCTTGTGCTGACGTGTACCGACTTGAAGGACTTGGAGCGCCAGCTGCAAGACGACACGGAACTGCTGGGCAGGAAGGTGGAATCCTGGATAGACCAGCTCTGTAATTGGCGCAGCCCCTATGATCAGGAGGTGATGATCAATGTGTTTACCAGCCTCCTGGCATGTATCACGGAGCTGGGCGAACGCGACGGGGTGTTCATGAGGGATAACATCGTCGGGAAGTACGACGCATGGTTGGAGTTATACAGGAGTAAGAATAATTAAGGATAAGGATTAAGGAACTTTGCTAATTGACAATTGAAATGGAAGCAACAGTAAGAATTTTGAATCAGTCGGGGCTGATCACTCGTCAGTACACCGACAGGAAGACGGGCGAGCAGAAGGTTATCAACTCTGTGATGCTCAAGTTGACGGACGGAACGGATTCCTTCCTCGGAGAAATCACCGGTGAGAGGGCTGTGAACTGTCCGAAGTTCGACCCTCTGCACCAGTACAAGGTGCAGTGCTCAATGGTGGTGCGTGAGTGGAACTCACAGCAGACCGGTGAGGCTATGCAGGCTACGACTATCTACGTTGATAAAATCGGTATGGTATGAAGAAACTGCAGAAGTCGTATAAGTCGAACACCCGCATCTATGATGACGGTTCGATAGAGGTTGACCCGCAGGCTCAGGGCGAGCCCTCACAGAAGGAAGTGAAGAAGGTGGGAAAGTCGAAGCGGTACGTTACCAACGGTAAGAACCCGCTGACGTGTGTGGAACTGAAGTGTCCCGAGGAGGTGCCCGACAAGGCGGCCTTCTTCCACAAGGAGCTGGCAAAGCTGACGAAGGACATTCAGATCGAGGAACCTACCTTGCCGAAAGGCGAGTTTCTAGTCAACAAGGAATGCCTGAAGGTGTGCTTTGTTAAAGATGAACGGAAGGTGATGGCTTACCTGACGTTCGACGTCAAAGGATTGTTGGAAGTAAGGAGAGAGTTGTACAGTCTAACAAGCGAGATTGACAAATGTTTTGTTATCAATCAAGATTCCATTTGCCCACAAAGGTAATCACTTTAGAGCAGTTCCGGGCGCTGGTCAGGGCGCCCCGGACTGCCCAGCTGGTCAGCGAGGCTCGGGCAGCCCTGGCCAATGGCGACAAGGCCCTCTACGACCGGAAGAAGAAACTGCTGCCTCTGATGGTCTTCATCGGCACCTTCGAGGAATCGGAGAAAGAGGTGGAGAACAAGAAGACCGGTGAGAAACGGATGGTGAAGGGCTGCTGGCGCGTTCAGAGTCACGTCTGCCTGAACGGACTGGTGGTGGCCGACTACGACCACTTGGATGGCGATGTCAGAGAGATTTGGGCCAAGGCTTTTGAAAAGCTCTCAGACGAAGATAAGGCCCGTATCGTGCTGGTATTTGTCACGCCATCGGGTCATGGTCTGAAGGTGGTGTTCACGGCGGATATCGGTATCGGCAACCTCATCGACAACCAGAAGGACTTCTCGGCAAAGCTGGGCTTGGAACTCGACGAGTCGTGCAAGGATGCCAGTCGTGGTGCTTTTATGACCACCGAGAAAGACATCATTCTAATCAACGAAGAAAAACTGTTTACGTATGAGAACGAAGAATTTGGTAAGAAGTACAATGACAGCTATCGCAACGGTCATTCTCAGCCCACTGTATGTCCTGCTGGCAGTTCTGTGGCTGCTGGCCATACCGGTCAGGGCAGTCATGATACTGGTGGCGAGAATCCGGAGGCCGCGACGGTGATGACCTACAACGGTGTGCCGTATGTGAAGATCATCGAGGCGTGGCTGGAGGGTGTGAATCTGGATAAGAACCGCCATAACACGCTGACGGAGTTGGCAAGCCACTTGCGTTATCTGATTGGTAAGAACCCGAAGAAGATTACTGAGGTGGTGACGTCTTTGCCCTGGGTGAAAGACCTTGCAGCAGAAGGTGAGGATGTGGCCGGAACTGTCAGTTCTGTCATGGGCTGGCGCTACAACGAGAGGATGCCGGATAAACTTCGCGAGGCCCTTAAGAAAGTAGGCGCGGTTGATGCGAATTTCAAATTCGAATCTCATGAGTCGCGAATTTCAAATTCGCTACAACCTGCGGATGACATTTACGCGATGATGCCGCTGGACAAGTGGGCTGAGGAGCTGCAGGAGATGGCGGCGTATTATCCCTGCCTGAAGGAGCTCTTTCTGAACGTGCATCCGCACAAGTTGCCTGCGGTGTGGTTTTCTTCAGCAGCGATGTTCGGCACGCTGATGACCCGCGCCTGGTACCACTTCTGGTTTGCGCCGAAGATCATCCGCCGACTGAACTACTGCATCTTCATCATCGGAGATCCCGGTGCCGGAAAGCACTTGATTGAGGAGTTCTACAATGTTCTTGCCGACCCGATGATTCAGGCAGACCAGTGCCTGATTGATGCGGTGAATCGCTACAAGGAAGGTCGCACGGAGCGCAGTACCTCGACGAAGGCTCAGAAGGGAGAGGCGCTGAAGAGGCCAGTGGTTGGCATCCGTGTTCACCCTGCCAGAACGGCAACAGGAGAATTTATCCGCCACATGAACGCGGCTATCGAGACGGTTCAGGGCATGCCTCTGAACCTGCACATGTTCTCGTTTGATGCAGAGTTGGATAATGTCACCAAGCAGAACAAGGGCGGTGACTGGAAGGACCGCGAGATCCTTGAGTTGAAGGCTTTCCACAACGAGCAGGACGGACAGATGTATGCCAATCAGGAGTCTGTGACGGGTATGTTCAACGTGTTCTGGAACTTCATCTACACCGGTACGCCGTATGCCCTGCACCGCAAGGTGAACCAGCGTAACTTTGGTACGGGTATGAGCACCCGCCTGGCTGTGATCCCACTGCCCGACAAGGGATTTGCCAGTCGATACCAGGAGGACATTCCAGATGCCAACGAGACACTGAAGACGTGGGCTTACCGCCTGGACAAGGTGGAGGGCGAGCTGCCTATAGAACCGCTGAACGACGAGACCTACGAGTGGCAGACCAGCCACTTGGAGATAGCAGAATTTAACGGCGACAAGGCAGACCGCACGCTGCTGAAACGCATTCCGTACTACGGCATCGGCATCTCACTGCCCTTTATCCTGATGCGTCATTGGGATGAGTGGCAGGAGCACCGGACGCTGACGATGGATGACAGGGACAAGCGACTCTGCAGGTTGGCGATGGAGATTCAGTACAAATGCCAGCATTTCTTCTTCGGGGAAATGGCGTTCAACTACTTCGCCGACCAGAACAAGGAGTTCGTGCAGCGTCGCCGCACCACCCGTTATGATGAGTGCTTCCGCAAACTGCCCGACGAGTTCAAGACACAGCAGTTCATGGACTGTTTCGGGGTCTCGCAGTCTGCGGCGTGGAAAGCCGTCAACCGCTTTGTCGATGAGGGCATCGTCGAGAAGGTGAAGTACGGTCTGTACCGTAAACTAGTGAATGAGTTACCCTAAAGTGGCTAATTCATTCCACTTATTACTTATTCACTCCTGACATTTAAGTTTTTATAGTATGGTAAACATAGAATTAAATAAACAAGCCAAGCTCTCCCCAAATTTCACTTTGGGGGAGCTTACAAAGACAAGTGTGAAATCATTGGACGGGAATATCCCGAGTCACGAGGCGATCGAGAACCTGAAGCGGCTGTGCCCTTGGCTGGAGGAGTTGCGATACACGTACAACTCGCTCTACTGCCTGAAGCCGGGCGAGGACTATGAAACGTCGAAGAACGTGGAGCCTGTCATCATCACGAGCGGCTATCGTTCACCAGACGTGAACAGGGCCGTTGGCGGGGCTAATTCGAGCAATCATCTGACGGGCTGCGCCGTAGACATCCGCTGCGTGGGTGTGGAGCAGGCGATACGCTATGCCGCCATCCTGCTCGACACGGCCGATGACCGCCAAGAGGACTTCGACGAACTCCTCATCGAGCGCAACAGAAAAGGTCGCTACTGGGTTCACTTCGCCGTCAGACCGCCGAAGGAAGGCAACCGCCGAAAGGTGTTGTTTATCAATGCCTAAGCATTATTTCTACGGAATTTGGGAATCAAGGAATAATTCCCAGATTTCGTAGAACAATTAATTAGAAACAAAAATATAGAATCTATCTTGTATTTGAAATAAAAGTAGTATCTTTGCGCCCAGACATCAAATCAGTCTTTCAGCGAGTAGGTGATGGTGGTGACCACGCGCAGTTTCTTGATGTAGGGTGTGTTCTGGTCGCGGTCTTCTATTTCGAACTGTCCTTGCCCTGCCGTCTGTATCTCGCCTAATGCCGACTTGCTGGCCTCGGCAAACTGCTCAGCCGTCTTCTGTGCGTTCTTAATGGCCTCCGCCATCATCTCGGGCTTCATCTGCTGGAAAGAGGCATACTCATATTGGGGGTTGCTGTTCTCAATGGCAACGCCCTGCTTCAGCAGTTCGGCCTGCTTGAAGATCGCCTTGTTCACCTCCGTCACCTTGTTTGTTGCCACAGTGATGGTCGTGTTGACGATGTAACGGAAGTTCTTTTGGTTGTCGCCCCATTCGCGGGCCTCCAAGTCGCTGATGGTAGGGGGATTGACCGTGATTTCCTTCTCATCGAGACCATTCTGACGCAAGAACCTCTTGATCTTGTCCGTCTGGTTGTTGATGCTCTCATAGAGCAGGGGCAGGTCGTTGCCCGTCACCTTCGTGCCGATGCTCCAAGTCACTTTGTCAGCAGGCACTTCACGTTCAGCCAGACCCTTGACGGTTACCTTACGATCCTTGTTGGCAAAGTTGTCGATGCCAGCCTTGATAAACCAGCCCATAAACGCAATGCCCAATGCAATGAGGGCCGATGCAATAATACGATTCTCTTTCATACGCTGCTATTCATTTCATCCGGCAAAGATACGAAATTCTTTTGAAGCGGACAAGAAAAATGGACAGTTTCTGTTAAATGGGTAACAAAAATGTCACAAAGTGTCTTGACCCCTTTGTGACATTGGAAGTGGGCGCTGACGGATTCGAACCGCCGACCCTCTGCTTGTAAGGCAGATGCTCTAAACCAACTGAGCTAAGCGCCCCTTTTCAAATTGCGGGTGCAAAGGTACGAAAAAGATGTGAAAAGAGAAAGGCGAAAGGAGAAAAGTTGCTCCGGCTTAACAATTGTTAACCCTTTCCGTCGAGAAGTCGCTCAATATCGGTCTGTGGCATGATGCCGAGGATAGCCTTGCCGGATGGCGTATAGTTGACGTTGTCGCAAGCGAAAAGTTCGTTTACCAGCTGTTCCATCTCGTCGTTATTAAGTACCTGACCGTAAGGAATGGCCACGCTTTGTGCCAGCGAGAGGGCTACGGTGGCATGGAGGGCCTTCAGTTGTTCTTCGCCTGAGGCTTCCGTCACCATCTGCTGCAGCAGCGATACGGGGTTGATGCCCTCAATGCCGGCGGGGATGCCGTTAATGGCAAAAGTGTTTCCTCCAAGCGGGGACAGGTCGAAGCCGATGGCGGTGAGACTGGGCAGCATCTTCTCGAGCACGACAGCCTCAGCAGGCGAGAAACAGATGGACTCGGGGAACAGCAACTGCTGCGACGTGGCGGAATGGTGCTCCAACTGCTGCATATAGCGCTCATAGCGGATGCGGACATCGGCACGGTGCTGGTCGATGACCATGAGTCCCGACTTCACGGCAGTCATGATGTAGCGGCCCTTGTACTGATAGTGCAGGGGAGACAGATCGATGGCTGATGCTTGAAGATGCTCCTCATCCATAGGGAAGAGTGACGAATCGTCCTTGCGAGGCGCGGCGGCTCCCTTATAAAGTTGTTCCCAGTCGGAGGGGACTGACGACGGTCGCGCGGCATGGGAAGAAGAGCCTGCGGGACGGTCGAAGGGATTGTAATTGGGATTGTAATTGACCTTTGGCGCAGCGATATTGTCGTGCACAGGGTCAAAAACAGGGATGTCAGGCTTGCCTTGTGTGTCGAAGTCGATGGCCGGCACCTCACAGAAACGTCCGATGGCATCGCGCACGGTGGCGGAGAGCACCTGCCAGATGGCCTGTTCGTTCTCGAACTTGATCTCTGTCTTCGTGGGATGGATGTTCACATCGACCTCAGCCGGATTGACATCGATATAAAGGAAATAGGGCACCTGCATGCCCTCGGGTATCAGACGGTCGTAGGCACTGACCACGGCCTTATGGAAATAAGGATGGCGCATGTAACGGCCATTGACGAAGAAGAAGTCGTGACCACTCTTCTTATGTGCAGACTCCGGCTTGCCAACAAACCCATTGATCTTACAGAGTGTGGTCTGCACTTCTACGGGCAGGAGTTCCTGGCTGAACTGCCGGCCATAGACATCGGCTATTCGCTGACGAAGGCTCCCCGGGCGCAGGTTCTGAAGCTCGGCACCATTGTGATGGAGTATGAAGTGGAGGTCAGGATAAACCAAGACGATACGCTCGAAGGCGATGAGGATGTTGCTGAGTTCGGTGGTATTCGACTTGAGGAACTTCCTCCGGGCGGGTACATTGTAAAAGAGGTTCTCCACCTTGAAGTTACTGCCTACGGGACATGCCGCAGGCTCCTGACTGACCACCTTCGACGCAGCTATCTCCAACCGTGTACCCACTTCGTCGTCGGTCCGGCGCGTCAGCAGTTCCACTTGGGCCACTGCAGCGATGGAGGCCAGGGCCTCACCACGGAAGCCCATCGTGTGAAGGGCGAAGAGGTCGTCGGCCTGACGGATCTTCGATGTGGCGTGACGCTCGAAAGAGAGTCGGGCATCCGTCTCAGACATGCCCTTGCCGTCGTCGATGACCTGGATGGACGTGCGTCCGGCATCAACGATGATCACGTGGATGGTCGTCGCCCCGGCATCAACGGCGTTCTCCACCAGTTCCTTCACTACAGAGGCAGGGCGCTGGATCACCTCACCAGCCGCTATCTGGTTGGCTACGCTGTCGGGAAGAAGATGGATGACGTCGGACATTGAACTTTGAGCTTTGAACTTTGAACTTTATGATTACTCTGTGGCGGGAACAGGTTCTTGCGACTCTTCGGGAACAGGTTCTTGTGACTCTTCGGGAACAGGTTCTTGCGATTCTTTGGCAGCAAGCGGCAAATCCAAGTCTTTCTCTTTTTCGCCTTTTCCTTTCTTATTATTCTTTCCACGCCAGTTGAAGATATCGTAGCGGTTAATGGGACGGACATAGTCGTACCATGCGAAACCAGGCAGACGCCGGCGGTCGGCAGGAATCTGATTCAGGGGATACATCGTGCCGGAGGTCTTGGGAGTCCACACACGCTCCAGCTTGCTGTCCTTCAGAAACATACGCAGTTCGGAGGTCTCCTGGTAATTGTAGATGATAGGGATGCTGTCGCCCTCCTCGAAGAAGTAGCCGATGAGCACATTGTCCTTCGCCCTGGCCTCATGGATCTTCCCTTCGATGAAGAATGCGAACATCTCCTTCGACGAGAGCTGGTTGTAGCAGGCGGTGTCACTCTTGAGATGCTGGATGGAGAAGGCGTTACCAATGACATGGGCATGGTCGACGACCGAGTCACGCATATAGATATTCACCAGGTCGCCCACCAGCTGCTGGCCGTTGTTCCACATGATCGGGTCATGGTAGAGCGTCATGCAGGAGTCCTGAGAGTTGTAGACCAGCGAGTCGCACACCGCCTGGACGTCTCTGCGGAAGGCGCGGACGTGGTGATAGGCGTGGATCTTGCGGTACATGGAGTCGGTGTCGATGTTGAAGGTGACGATGCGGAACGTGTCGGCGTGCATGAAAAGCGAGTCACCCTGGGAGTAGTCGATGGCCACCGCGCTGTCGGTACACATGGCATAGCCCGTATCCTCGTAATACTCGCCGTAGTTGCCCGTCAGTTTGTTGCGGTTCAGGGAGTCGACGTAGACGACATCGTAGAACGCCTGACTGAACCCCATCTTGCTGTCGTAATAGACGCTGTCGCCCACAAGCATCTTACCGTTATTGTTGAGCACGGAGCGGTTCATCAGCCTGGCCCGCTCGAGTTTCGTGTCGTAATAGCCCAGTTCGGAGTAGATATGGCTATCGCCGGAAGTGATGTTGGACGGGCCGACGATATGTGCCACCGAGTTGTGGTTGTCGTAATAGAGAGTATCGGTGGTGAGGAAGAACTGCGGGTCCTTCATCTTCACGTCGTAGTTGAACACCGACATCTTCGTATTGGTGTTGTACTCGCCCCAGTCGGAGGTAAGCGTTGTCTTTCCGTCAACCATCTTGCCCCCTTCGAAGAAGTAGGCGTTGTCGTAGATACGGTCGAAGTCGAGGCTGTCGGTATAGAGCGTGGTCTTGCGGTGCTTGAGTACCACGTTATAGCGGGCACGTGCCAGCTGCGCGTTTCCGTCGTAATAGGCATAGTCGCTGAAAAGTGATACCGTGTCGCCCTGATACAGCTTGACGTGTCCGAAGGCTTCGAACGAGTTTGAGGCTTCATAGAAATAGGCGCTGTCGCAATAGAGGCGCGCACCCTGGTGAGTGAAGTGGACCTTACCGTTGAGGATGGTGGCGTCGGCATTCAGGCGCTGGTCATAGTGGAGCACATCGGCATGAACAAGATATACACGGGTATCCTGAACCTTCGCCCTACGGGCTGGGCGCTTGGACTTTCCTTTCTGGGCATAAGCGTCGAGACTGGTGTAACACACCAGTATACACGACAAAGCCAGCAAATATAGGAAAGACTTCCTCACCCTTTCACCCTTTTACCTCTTTACCTTTTTACCTTTTTACCTTTATTTGATCCAGCCTTCGTATTCGAACTGGCAGTCTTTATAGTCGTCGTTAAGGCGTGTATAGACACTCTTGATCTTGTCGACCACCCATTGGTGGATGCGCTCGTTCTGACGTTTCTGAACCACCACGTCCTTCAGTGTCTGGAAATCCTCCTGGATGGAAGCCTTATGTCCTTCCACCCGATGCTTCAACTTTGCCACCACACAGACCGTCTTTCCACGTTGGTTGATCATCTGGAAGGCGCGGGACACCTGTCCCACCTGCATTGTATCCACCACCTTGGCCACCTCGGCAGGCAGTTCCTGCATCTGGAAACGGGAGGTGATACGACCTGTCTGCGGGTTGCTGTTCGACATCAGACCTTTGTTGTTGCGGGTATCCTTATCGTCGGAGATCATCGAGGCAGCATCCTCGAACGTGAACTTCTCTGCCCGTATGTCATCGGCGATGGAGTCAAGACGTGCCAGAGAACGCTCTATGGCCTCGTCGGAAACGACGGGCTTCCTAAGGATATGGCGTACGTTGACCTTGTCGCCACGCTTCTCGATGAGCTGTATGATGTGGAATCCGAACTCCGACTCCACAATCTTAGACACCTTCTTCGGATCGGTGAGGTTGAAGGCTACTGCTGCAAAAGCCGGGTCGAGCATGCCACGTCCGGAGAAGCCGAGTTCTCCACCGCGGCGAGCGGTGCCAGGATCCTCGGAATAGAGACGGGCAAGGGTCTGGAACGTTGCGTCGCCCTTGTTCACACGGTCGGTATATTCGCGGAGTTCATCCTTCACACGGTTCAGCTCCTCGGTGGTTATCTTAGGCGTATTCTGGATAATCTCCACCTCCACTTCCGTCGGTACGAAGGGCAGACTGTCCTGAGGCAGGTCCTTGAAGTAGCGGCGCACCTCTGCGGGCGTAACGGCGATATCCTCCACGAGTTTACGCTTCATCTTCTGTACCATCTGACGGTCTTTCAGGTCTTCACGCAGGTCATTGCGGATCTGGGAAAGAGGCTTATGACGGTACTCCTCCAGACGCTCACGCGAGCCGTCGACCATCTCGAGCCAGTAGTTGATGTACTGTTCCACCTCAGAAGCCACATCGGCATCCGTCACCTCGATACTGTCAATCTGTGCCTGATGCTTGAACAGTTTCTGTACCGCTATCTGCTCGGGAATGACACAGTCGGGGTCGCCATTCCACTTCTGACCCTCCATGGCTGCCTGCATACGCATCGTCTCCACGTCGGACTTCAATATGGCCTCGTCGCCCACAACCCATATCACTTCGTCGATGACTGTCCCAAGATGGATGGAGTCGCTGTCGGAAGCCGTCACATCGGAAACACTGAATACGCCCGGATTACCAGCGAAGGCCGCCCCGAAGAAGGGGAGGCCTACGAGCAGGGTTATAATCTGATTTCTTGTCTTCTTCATCAGTGTTGGTTTACTGTTTTCAATACATCGCCATAGATCTTCACGGGATAACGCTCGCGCAGGGTGGCAACCCACTCTTTCTCCATGTATTCCTGTAAGTCGGCCACTACCTGGGGACGCACGTCGGTGTAGTCTTCCGGATATTTCTTCAGTTTCTTTCCGTAGACAGCGTCGATAGGATAGTCGGGATTCACCTCTACAGGCTGATCCAAGGCGGTCCTGAAGATCTTATGGTCCACCAGGCGGCTGTCACCAACCTTGAAGATGCCCTGTTCCACCCTGATACGGATGATGGAGTCGGGATTGAAGGTCTTACGCAAAGCATCAGCCCACTCGGAGAAAGGAAGATTCTTCACACACTTCTTGACAGCCTTCACGTCGGCCTTATCCTTCACATGATAGGCAATACCCTTGAAACGGGGCTCCGTCCAGGCGAAGTTCTTCTTGTGAGTCTTAAACCAGGCATCGAGCGCAACGTCATCCTTAGACGCCTTCTCCCATACCTGACGGTTACTGATCTCATAGACCAACAGACCGTCATGGTATTCCTGTATCAGATATTTCATGTCGCTGTCGACGGCTCCCAGAGAGTCGGCACGAAGTGTCATATACTGCTTCTCGGTGATCTCACCGTTTGAGCTGGCAACAGCCTCACTGACAATCTGACGGGCGATGGCATCGCGGATGCCCTGCTGCTCGAAGGACTTCACGATCTGATCCTTCAACTCCTCAAAAGGCTCCAGCTGCTTACGCTCTTTCATCAAAATGATATAGTAGCCATCAGGACCTAACACAGGACGGCTCAGCTCTCCCGGCTGCAGGGCATAGGCTGCCTCCTCAAACTCGGGGAATGCCTGATTGGGACCCATCCAGGGCAGTTCTCCGCCCCTGCCTGCAGTACGCATATCCTGCGACACAGCCTTACATAACTCAGCAAAGTCGGCGCCGTCCTTGACAGCCTGCCAAACAGAGTCAGCACGCTGGCTGACGGTCTTCTGCTGTTCTGGTGTAGCCTTCGTCGAGAGTTTCAGGAAGATATAGGCCGGACGGATCAAACCGCGGTCGCCGATGGCCTCCTTGGTACGTTCATAGGCGTTACGTGCCTCCTGCAGCACCAGGGCATCTGTAACCATCGTAGGCATTACCTGTTGGTCACGGTACATGGCAAACTCATCCTTGAACGACGTGAGCGTGTCAAGCTGTGCATCGAGCGCCGCTGCCACCTTCATCTTATAGACGGCGTACAGATCGGCATACTCCTCAACACCCTTCTTGTCGATGACACCGTCGCTGTTATTCTTATTGAATGAATATTCGAACTCCGAACGAGTGACGTCAACCCCGTTTACAGTCATCACGACGGGGTCTGTCTGCGCCATTGCGGCTGTACTCATCAGACAGGCCGCCAATATCATCTTTAATTTCATCTGCTTAATTCGTGAAATTGGTTTAATTCGTTGTTTTATAAAATCAATCGTTGGGACGACTGTAGTTAGGCGCCTCACTGGTAATGGTAATGTCGTGCGGATGGCTCTCATTAACACCGGCATTGGTGATCCTCGTGAACTTTGCCTCGTGCAGCTTCTCGATGGTGGCAGCACCACAGTAACCCATGCCAGAGCGCAGACCACCCACCATCTGATAAATCACCTCCTGAACCGTTCCCTTATAAGGTACGCGGCCTGCGATACCTTCGGGCACCAGCTTCTTCACCTCCTTCGTGTCACCCTGGAAATAGCGGTCCTTGGAACCGTGCTTCTGCTCCATAGCCTCCAAAGAGCCCATGCCACGATAAGACTTGAACTTACGGCCGTTATAGATGATCGTGTCGCCAGGACTCTCCTCGGTACCAGCCACCAACGATCCCATCATCACGCAGCTACCACCGGCAGCCAGAGCTTTGACGATATCACCTGAATAGCGCAGTCCTCCGTCAGCGATAAGGGGGATGCCCGTACCCTTGAGGACACTATAGACATCATAGATGGCACTCAGCTGAGGAACACCCACACCAGCCACAACACGGGTGGTACAGATAGAGCCAGGACCAATACCCACCTTGATGGCATCGGCACCATGGTCGATGAGCATCTTGGCAGCATCACCTGTTGCGACGTTTCCTACGACGATATCGATATTGGGGAATGTCTTCTTGGCTTCAACCAGTTTCTCGATGACCGACTTCGAGTGTCCGTGGGCCGTGTCGATAACGATGGCGTCAGCACCTGCATCCACCAAGGCCTGCATACGATCCAGCGTGTCGGCGGTAACACCTACGCCAGCCGCTACACGCAGACGGCCCTTGTCATCCTTGCAGGCCATGGGCTTGTCTTTGGCCTTGGTAATGTCCTTGTAGGTGATAAGGCCTATCAGACGGTTGTCCTTGTCCACAACCGGCAACTTCTCAATCTTATTCTTCTGAAGGATCTCCGATGCAGCCACCAGGTCTGTCTGCTGATGGGTTGTCACCAGATTGTCCTTCGACATGATCTCCTCCACGGGACGGTCGAGACGGCGCTCAAAGCGCAGGTCGCGGTTTGTCACGATACCTACGAGGTGCTTGTCGTCGTCGACCACGGGGATACCTCCGATATGATACTCCGACATGATGTCCAGAGCCTGTGCCACCGTAGATCCCAGGGGGATCGTGACAGGATCATAGATCATGCCGTTCTCAGCACGCTTCACGATAGCCACCTGACGCGCCTGGTCCTCGATGGACATATTCTTGTGAATAACACCGATACCACCTTCACGTGCAATGGCGATGGCCATCTGCGACTCTGTCACAGTATCCATGGCAGCCGTCACAAAAGGCACGTTCAACTCAATGTTGCGCGAGAAACGGGTTTTCAACTCTACTGTCTTGGGCAGTACCTCCGAATAAGCCGGAATCAAAAGGACGTCGTCGAATGTAAGACCATCCATCACGATTTTGTCTGCAATAAATGAAGCCATAATTATACCTTTCTTAAAAATTGCGTGCAAAGGTACAAAAAAAAGTGAAGAGTGAAGAGTGAAGAGTGAAGAATTTCACAATCCGCTCTATTTTTTAACTTAACTTATCATGGCGGCAGCCGATTCTTCACTCTTCACTCATCACTCTTCACTTCATCAGTTCGCCATTTCCGAGAGGAACTTGATTCTTACAAGTCTGATCTCGTCCTCGGAATATTCGTCGCCCAGTTCCTTCTGTGCAACACTGAGACGGTCGGTATCCGACTCGCAGAAATAGTCGTAAATATCGTCAACATGATCCTCGTCCATCACCTCGTCGAGGAAATAGTCTATATTCAGTTTAGTACCACTGTAGACGATAGCCTCCACCTCGTCGAGCAGTTCCTCGAACTCTATGCCCTGGGCAGCGGCAATATCATCAAGGGCTATCTGACGGTCGATGCTCTGGATAATCTTCACCTTCAACATCGACTTCTTGGCAACGGTGCGCACTCTCATGTCCACCTGCCGTTCTATCTCGTTCTCCTCACAGTAGTTCTTGATCAGTTCCACGAACTCCTTGGCATACGGCTGCTTGACCTTTCCTTCGCCTACACCCTGAATATTCTTCAGCTCCTCAAGCGTAACGGGGTAATCGGTGGCCATCTGCTCCAGCGAGACATCCTGGAAGATGACGTATGGAGGTCGTCCGAGACGCTTCGACACCTTCTTGCGCAAATCTCGCAGCATAGCACTCAACGTTGGGTCAAGGGCACCGATTCCACCCTCATGGTCAGGCGTCTCATCATCCTCGGAGAACTCAACGTCCTTAACGATCATAAACGAGTGAGGCGATTTGAGGAATTTCTTTCCGGCAGGAGTCACCTTCAGCAGGCCGTAGTTCTCCACTTCCTTCAGCAGATATCCGGCAATCAGTGCCTGACGGATGACGGGATTCCAAATCTTCTCATCTTCGTCAGCACCAGCACCAAAATTCTCAAACTCATCGTGATGATGGGCCAGGATCTCGTCAGTCTCCTTACCGGTGATGAAATCGATGACGTAGTCGGCCCGGAAGTTCTCCTTGATTTCAAGGATAGCGTTTAAGACTATTACCAACTGATCCTGAGCCTCTATCTCTGTCTTGGGATGCAGGCAGTTGTCACAATTGCCACAGTTATCCTTTGGATAGACCTCACCGAAGTAATGCAGCAGCATCTTCCTTCGGCATATCGAGGTTTCCGCATAGGCAGCCGTCTCCACGAGCAACTGTCTTCCGATATCCTGTTCTGCCACAGGCTTGCCCTCCATGAACTTGTCCAGTTTCTGGAGATCCTTGTTCGAATAGAAAGCTATGCAGAGGCCCTCGCCTCCATCACGACCAGCACGTCCTGTTTCCTGATAATAGCCTTCCAGTGACTTGGGGATGTCATAGTGAATCACAAAGCGTACATCTGGTTTGTCAATACCCATTCCGAAGGCAATGGTAGCCACAATCACGTCGATATTCTCCATGAGAAAGTCATCCTGTGTCTGGGTACGGGTATTGGAATCAAGACCGGCATGATAAGCAGCAGCCTTTATATCGTTGGCCTGCAGCACAGCGGCAAGCTCCTCTACCTTCTTTCGCGACAGGCAATAGATAATACCGCTCTTGCCGGGGTGCTGCTTGATGAACTTGATGATATCCTTGTCGACATCTTTCGTCTTAGGACGTACCTCATAATAGAGGTTCGGACGGTTGAAAGAACTCTTGAACTCCTTGGCATCGATCATGTTGAGGTTCTTCTTGATGTCACTGCGCACCTTGTCAGTGGCCGTGGCAGTCAAGGCGATGATTGGAGCCTTGCCTATCTCGTTGACAATCGGACGGATACGGCGGTATTCAGGTCGGAAGTCATGTCCCCACTCTGAGATACAGTGAGCCTCATCAACGGCATAGAACGAGATCTTTACCGTTTTCAGAAACTCCACATTTTCCTCTTTCGTCAACGACTCTGGAGCCACATACAGTAGTTTGGTGATGCCTGCTTGTATATCGGCCTTCACCTGGTCTATGGCGGCCTTGTTCAGCGACGAGTTCAGGTAATGGGCAGTCCCTTCGTGCTCACTGAGGTTGCTGATGACGTCCACCTGGTTCTTCATCAGCGCAATCAGGGGCGAGATCACTATAGCCGTACCTTCCATCAGCAGTGAGGGCAGCTGATAGCATAGCGACTTTCCGCCACCCGTCGGCATCAGCACGAACGTGTCGTTGCCATCCAAAAGGTTTTGGATAATCCGCTCCTGGTCTCCCTTGAACTTGTCAAATCCAAAGTATTTCTTCAGGGCTTCAGTCAGATTCATCGTTTTGTCCATATTCATTTAGTCATTAGGCTTTTTACTCAAGGTGTGACTGCTCAAGCTGCTGACGCACATATTCGGGCGTCACTTCAAATTTCTTTACCTTCTGTGAAGGCAGCGAATACATCGAGTCCATCATCACGTTCTCTACGATAGAGCGAAGACCACGGGCTCCCAATTTGTAGTCTACAGCCTTGTCTACTATCACTTCCAGAGCCTCTGGGGTGAACTCAAGGGTCACGCCGTCCAGTTCAAATAGCTTTTTGTATTGTTTGATAATCGAGTTCTTTGGCTCAGTAAGAATTTGCTCCAACGCAGCCTTGTCGAGTGGGTTCAGATAAGTGAGCACAGGCAAACGGCCAATCAGCTCGGGAATGAGTCCAAAAGCTTTTAGGTCCTGAGGCTGCACATACTTCATGAGGTCTTTTTTGTCTATTTTCTTTACATTCTGAACGGAATTATATCCCACCACATGGGTGTTCAGCCGTTGGGCGATCTTGCGTTCTATACCATCGAAGGCACCGCCACAGATGAAGAGTATGTTACGCGTATCCACATGTATATAATCCTGGTCAGGATGCTTCCGACCTCCCTTTGGCGGAACATTCACGTTGGTGCCCTCCAACAACTTCAACAGTCCCTGCTGCACGCCCTCTCCGCTGACATCACGGGTGATGGAGGGATTGTCGCTTTTACGGGCTATCTTGTCGATCTCGTCGATAAACACGATGCCTTTCTGTGCAGCCTCCACATCATAGTCAGCCACCTGCAGCAGACGGGTGAGGATGCTTTCCACGTCCTCTCCCACATAGCCTGCCTCAGTGAAAACCGTGGCGTCGCAAATGGTGAATGGTACGTCGAGCAGTTTGGCGATGGTACGGGCCAGCAGCGTCTTGCCGGTACCTGTGGAGCCCACCATGATGATGTTGCTCTTCTCAATCTCCACACCGTCATCCTCCTTGGGCTGTTGCAGACGCTTATAGTGGTTGTACACAGCTACGGAGAGATAACGCTTGGCCTCGTCCTGACCAATCACATACTGGTCAAGATAATCCTTGATTTCCTTGGGCTTGGGTACTTTATACTTCCTGGCCTTACCCACACTGGCTTTTCCCGTCACATCCGTCAAGTGTTCCTGCACAATATGGTAGGCCTGTTGTGCGCAGTCCTCACAGATATAGCCGTTGATACCTGTAATCAACAACCTTACCTCACGTTCACTTCTTCCGCAGAAACTACATTCTTTCTTCATCTTCATTTCTTCTTCAGCACATTGTCGATCATGCCATACGCCTTTGCCTCCTCAGCCGTCATCCAGTAGTTACGGTCGGAGTCGGCATACACCTTGTCGTATGGGGTATGCGAGTGCTCGGAGATGATAGTATATAATTCCTTCTTGAACTTCAGGATCTCCTTGGCCTCAATCTCAATATCCGAAGCCTGTCCCTGTACGCCGCCAAGCGGCTGGTGGATCATCACACGGCTGTGGGGTAGTGCCGAGCGCTTGCCCTCAGTACCTGCCACAAGTAGCACAGCACCCATCGAGGCGGCCATGCCGGTACAGATAGTGGCCACATCGCTGGTGATGAACTGCATGGTGTCGTAGATACCCAGTCCGGCGGTCACGCTGCCACCAGGGGAGTTGATGTAGATGGAGATGTCCTTGCCAGAGTCCACGGAGTCGAGATAGAGCAACTGCGCCTGAAGGGTGTTTGCGGTGTAGTCGTCAATCTGTGTACCGAGGAAGATGATGCGATCCATCATCAAACGTGAAAAGACATCCATCTGTGTCACGTTCAACTGACGCTCCTCCAGGATATAAGGGTTTAGATACTGGGCCTGGGCCTTCATCACTTCGTCAACGGTCAGTCCGTCCATGCCGAGATGGCGAACTGCATACTTTCTAAAATCGTTTCTATCGTTCATAATCGTTCTTGTTTCGTTATAGATTATCGCTAAAAAAGAGGTCATCGACCTTTCTCATTTGTGATTGCGACACAAAATTAAGAAAAAAAGTCGATAACCTCCAAAATATAGGGGTTATTTTTTCCTAAAAATGCTTATTTTTCTTGCATCATCTTGTTAAAGTCCTCCAAACTGACCTCTTTTGTAGTCAGTTTGACCACTGTTTTGAGTTTCTCGATGAGTTTCTGGTCGATGGCGCGATCCACGAAACCTTCCACGTTCTCACGCTTCTTCATCTGCTCGGCAGCATAGTTTTCCAAGATGTCATCGGGTACGTTCGACATACCATACTGAGCGAACTGCTGACGAATGGCATCCTTGGCAATAGCCTTCAAGTCGTCCTCCTCAACCTTGATGTCATTGGCAGCCACGAGCTGTTCCTTAATCAAGTGCCACTTCAACTCACGGATGCTGCCCTCGAAGTTCTTCTCCACATAGTCTGCACCCTTGTCCTTGTTATTCTGGATCATCACGCGCTTCAGCAGAGCCTCGGGGAACGTCACGTCACCCACTTTCTTCTCCACGTAGGCACGCAGATCCATCAGGAACTTATAGTCGCTGTTTCCCTGCAGCTGGGGTTTCAACGTCTCGGCAATCTTCTGGCGGAATTCCTTCTCATCCTTTACCGTACCCTCACCGAACACACGGTCAAAGAGTGCCTGATTAACCTCTGCGGGCTGGAAATGACGGATCTCGGTGATCTGATAGCTGAAGTCTGCCTCCAGATCCTTTACGTCGTCCTTCTGCACCTTCAGCAGGGCAGCCACCTCAGCGTCGTTGTTGGGATAGGCCTTCTTCGGGTTGAAGGTGATGATATCGCCAGGCTTTGCACCGTCGAACAGCTTGCGCTGCTCCTCGTCCTTAATATAGGCAGGCATAACCATAGCGCCTTCGGTGGTGATGCCACCCTCAAGGGTGTTACCATCCTTGTCGAGCTGGCGCAGGTCACCAGTGATGGTGTCATTGCCGCTGAACACCTCGGCGGGCTTGAACTCACCTGCCTGTGAGGCGTACATCTGAACCTGGTCGTCAACGAGTTTGTCGTCTACCTTGATGTCATAATAGGTCAGTTTGTCCTTGGCTGACAACTCTGCCTTCATCTCGGGAGCCACGGCGATGTCGAACACAAACTCCAAGTCACCCTCCTTCTCAAAATCCTGAGGTTTCTGCTTCTCCTCGTTCGGCAGCGGCTCACCCAGCATCTGGATCTTGTTCTCCTGAATATAGCCATAGAGCTTCTCGCTGATGAGGCGGTTCACTTCCTCCACCTTTACAGCCGTACCATACTGGCGCTTGATCATTCCCATGGGTACCTGTCCTGGACGGAAACCGGGTACCTGGGCCTTCTTACGATAGTCTTTCAGTGTCTTCTCTACCTTCTCCTGATAGTCGGCGGGCTCAATGACCATCGTCATCAGACCGTTTATCTTATCAGGGCATTCAAATGTAATTTTCATCTTTCTATATACCTTATTATATTATATGTGCAAATTTTGGGGTGCAAAGGTACATCAATTCTTTCAGAATTAAGAATTAAGAAATAAGAATTAAAAAAAATTAAGGATTCGTTTCTAAAAACTCAGCCTTCCGCTTCTTCCTTGGCTTTGCGTTCTTCTTCGAGCAGTTGGAAGTCTTTCTTTCGGAGCACGAACGATGTCGTGAGGTATTTCTCTCTCACGATCTTGTTCGCTGCCAGTTCCTCAGGAGAGCCGTGGAACAGTATACGTCCCTCGAACAGCAGATAGGCACGGTCGGTAATGGTCAGCGTCTCGTCCACATTATGGTCGGTGATCAGGATACCAATGTTACGGTATTTTAACTTCCACACGATTTGCTGGATATCCTCCACGGCGATGGGGTCCACACCTGCGAAAGGCTCATCGAGCATGATGAACTTCGGTTCGATGGCCAGACAGCGGGCAATCTCGGTCCTTCGGCGCTCACCGCCCGAGAGCTGGTCTCCCTTGTTCTTGCGTACCTTTCCCAACCGGAACTCACTGATCAGTTCCTCCAGTTTCTTCAGTTGGTAGTCGCGCGGCTTGCCCGTCATCTCCAACACGGAGAGTATATTGTCCTCGACGCTCATCTTACGGAACACGCTCGCCTCCTGAGCCAGATAGCCGATACCCGCACGGGCACGCTTATACACAGGGTATTTCGTCACTTCCTCATTGCCTAAGAAGATATGTCCGCCATTGGGCACGATCAGACCTGTGGTCATATAGAACGAGGTCGTCTTACCGGCACCATTTGGCCCCAGCAGTCCCACAATCTCGCCCTGCCTAACCTCAAAACTCACGTCGTTGACCACGGTACGCTTGCCGTACCTCTTCACGAGTCCCTCGGTACGTAGCACCAGCTGTTCATTTGTCTGATTCTCTTCCATTTTGGGTGCAAAGATACGAAAAATCCGATTAAGTGAGAACAATTATAACAAAAAAACATAAGACTGCAGCAAATTATTCACTTTTCGCTTTTCACTTTTCACTTTATTTCGTACCTTTGCAACGTCATAATGACAAAACGACAGAAGAAATGAGAAAACTCATTACCCTATTCTTTGCCGCGGCCTTGCTGACGGCATGCCATAAGGATGACGATCCGGAAGTGCCGAAGCCGGTCCGGACGGTTGTTGTCTATATGTCGGCAGAAAACAGCTTGTCTTCTTGTTCCCTCACGGACTTCAACGAGATGGTTGAAGGTTCGAAACTGATGGAAGAACAGGACAATCTGATCGTATGGTTCGACCGTGCCAAGACCGGTGAACTGCCTTGGCTGTGCCGTATCAAAAACGGTCTGATCACTGACTCTGTATCTATCGACGACATGGGCATCAGCGCAAAAGATGAGTTCTCCAGCGACCCGAAGATCTTCGAGCAGGTCCTCCGCTACGCCTACAGTCGCTATCCCGCCACCGACGGCTACGGTCTGGTGCTCTGGGGGCACGCCGGAGGCTGGACCATGCAGGACTCCATCGCCTACTCCCGTGGCTACGGTGTTGACAACGGCCGCAACTACTCGAACAGCGACTCCGGCTTCTGGCTGAACATCCCCACCATCCGCAAGGTGCTGGAGCAGATGCCAAAACAATTGTTCATCTTCGCGGACTGCTGCAACTTCATGTGCTTGGAATCAATCTACGAACTGCGCAACGTGACGGATTATGTTATTGGCTCTCCTGCGGAAATCCCCGATCTGGGCGCACCATACAATACCGTCGTTCCCGCCATGTTCAAACACAACTCCAGTACCAGTTCCATCATCGATGGCTTCGTCTCTGCCATCATCGAGAGATATAGTGAGGCCTATCCCAACTACCTGCCACTCTCGGCAGTCGAAAGTAGCAAGATGGAGGCCGTGGCCACAGCCACGCGCGACGTGCTGAAGACCATCGCCGCCCTGCCTGAGGGCTATGCCGTCAAAGACAGCACCATCCATTATTATTATGATGGCAGCAAATATTATGACTTCAACCCGTCATACAACATCTTCTTCGACGCCGGCGACTACGTGCGCAGCAAGGTGTCCGACGCAGACTACCGTCAGTGGCGCGAGGCACTTGACAATGCTGTGGTTGTCAAGCACATATCGAAGTCATGGGAGACCAACAAGTCGTGGTATCGCTACTATAGTGACTTCACCGTGACCGAAGAGAAGTTCCACGGTGTGTCGATGTTCGTGCCTCAGGAATCGCCTACGTCCTACTATGCCAAGTACAATGAGGACATTAAGAAGTTCCAGTGGTATTACAAAACCTACGCATATGTTAATCCATAGATATCTGACCATATTCGGACGTTACTTGATGCTCATGGGGCGTGTGTTCTCCGTGCCTGAGCGCATGCGCATGTTCATGAAACAGTACGTGAAGGAGATGGCCCAGCTTGGCGTCAACTCCATCGGTATCGTATTACTCATCTCGTTCTTCATCGGAGCCGTCATCTGCATCCAGATGAAGCTGAACATCCAGAGTCCGTGGATGCCCCGTTGGGTTTCCGGCTATACCACCCGAGAGATCCTGCTGCTCGAGTTCTCCAGCTCCATCATGTGTCTGATCCTGGCCGGTAAGGTGGGCTCCAACATCGCCTCCGAGATCGGCACGATGCGCGTGACGCAGCAGATCGATGCCCTGGAGATCATGGGCGTCAACTCCGCCTCGTACCTCATACTGCCGAAGATCATGGGCATGCTCACCATCATGCCGTTCCTCGTGATTTTCTCCTCCGCCACAGGCATCCTCGGTGCCTACGCTACGGCCTACATCGGCCATGTGTTGCCGCCCGATGACCTCACCCTTGGTCTGCAGCATGATTTCAAGCCCTGGTTTATGTGGATGTCGATTATCAAGAGCCAGTTTTTCGCCTTTATCATCTCCAGCGTGCCCGCTTTCTGCGGCTATACCGTCGAGGGAGGCAGCGTCAACGTGGGCAAGTCATCCACCGATGCCGTCGTTTCCTCCAGCGTGCTCATTCTCTTCAGTGATGTATTCCTAACCCAACTGCTATCATGATAGAAGTCAGGAATCTGTGTAAGTCCTTTGAGGACAAGGAGGTGCTGAAAGACATCTCTACGGTGTTCGAGGATGGCAAGACCAACCTCATCATCGGGCAGAGCGGCTCGGGTAAGACCGTGCTGATGAAGAATCTTGTGGGCCTGCTCGATCCCACCAGTGGTCAGGTGCTTTACGACGGGCGCGACTTCGTTGGACTCTCGAAGCACGAGAAAGTGATGATGCGCCGTGAGATGGGCATGATCTTCCAGAGTGCCGCCCTCTTCGACTCGATGACGGTGCTGGAGAATGTGATGTTCCCCCTCGACATGTTCTCGACGATGAATCTGCGTGAGCGTATCCGCAGAGCCAAGGACTGCCTCGACCGTGTGAACCTCAGCAGAGATGCCGACGAGAAGTTCCCCGGCGAGATCAGCGGCGGCATGCAGAAGCGCGTGGCCATTGCCCGTGCCATCGCCCTCAACCCCAAGTACCTGTTTTGCGATGAGCCCAACTCCGGCCTCGATCCCAAGACGTCGCTCGTCATCGACGGCTTGCTGCAGGGCATTACCAAAGAGTTTGGCATCACCACTATTATCAATACCCACGACATGAACTCCGTCATGGGTATCGGTGAGAACATCATCTTCATCTATGAAGGCCACAAGGAGTGGCAAGGTGTGAGCAATCAGATCATGCACTCCGACAACACGCGCCTCACCGACTTCATCTTTGCCAGCGACCTGCTGAAAAATATGCGGCAGTTAGTGTTGGACAAGGAGGAACACTGAAATAACAAGAGGAACCGATCTGTATCTAGCACGCCAAAAGTGAAATAGAAAAATCGCTAAGTGCTTGATTTTTGAGCAACTTAGCGATTTCTTTTGTTGGGGTACTCGGACTCGAACCAAGAATGACAGGACCAGAATCTGTAGTGTTACCATTACACCATACCCCAAACTTCTTGTGCAAATTTCCGATTTGCGGGTGCAAAGGTAGTACTTTTTCTGGAAACGACAAAACTTTTCGGGGATTTTTTATCAAAATACCCAATTTTTACTAAATTATTTTGCATTTCGCTCGATTTGCTGTACCTTTGCAGACTATAATACATTATATATAATATATGAGTGAATTGGTAAAAACAATTACTGAAGCTATACAGGAGAAGAAAGGCAGTCGTATCGTGGTGGCTGACCTGACAAATATTGAGGGTACTATCTGCCGCTATTTCATCATCTGTCAGGGTAACTCGCCTACACAGGTGGATGCTATCACGGATTCTGTGAGCGATATCTGCAGGGAGCGGCTGAAGGAAAAACCGGCTCATGTGGTGGGTCGTGAGAATTCACAATGGGTGGCGATGGACTATGGCGACGTGCTGGTGCATATCTTCCTGCCTGACGTGAGGGAATATTACGACCTGGAGCATTTGTGGGAAGACGCAGAACTGACTGTCATTGAGGATGAGTAATGGAGGAAAGAGAAAAGTTTAAAGTAAGATATGGACAATAAACAAACACAGAATAACGGAAACGGTCCGAAGATGAACATGCCCAAGTTCAATATGAACTGGATCTATGCCATTGCCATTTTGGCGTTGGGACTATTGTATTTCTCAAGTGGTGGACCTCAGAATAGCAGTGTCAGCCGTACGGCTTCATATTCAGACTTCAAAGCGATGATCGACCACGGTTATGCCTCGAAGATAGTCATCAACAAGGCTCAGGGCGTGCTGAAGATGTACGTTAAGCCTGAACACATACGTGATGTGTTCAAGCAGAGTGCTAAGCAGACTGGTGCAGAACCATACGTGGAGGTGGAGTTCGGTAGTTTGGAACAGGTGGAGGAGTTTATCAATCAAGCCAAGGAAGCCAAGACCTTCACTGGAGACTACACCTTTGAGAACAAGAAGGAGAATGACTTCCTGAACATGATCTTCTACAACATGTTCCCCATTATCTTTATCATCGCAATATGGATATTGTTCATGCGTCGCATGGGCGGTGGCGGTGTCGGCGGCGGTGTGTTCAACGTCGGAAAGTCGAAGGCCAAGATGTATGAGAAGGGTGGTGACCTGGGCATCACATTTAAGGATGTTGCTGGCCAGGCAGGAGCCAAGCAGGAAATACAGGAGATTGTGGATTTCCTGAAAAATCCGCAGAAATATACAGAACTGGGTGGTAAAATCCCCAAGGGTGCACTGCTCGTGGGTCCTCCAGGAACAGGTAAAACGTTGTTGGCGAAAGCTGTGGCAGGAGAGGCTGGCGTACCTTTCTTCTCTATGTCGGGTTCCGACTTTGTGGAAATGTTTGTAGGCGTGGGCGCATCGAGAGTGAGAGATCTGTTCCAGCAGGCAAAGTCAAAGTCACCGTGTATCATCTTTATCGACGAGATCGATGCAGTGGGGCGTGCTCGTTCGAAGAATCCTGCCATGGGCGGTAACGACGAGCGTGAGAACACGCTTAATGCCCTCTTGACGGAGATGGATGGTTTCGGAACCAATAGCGGCGTGATCATCCTCGCAGCCACGAACCGTGCTGACATGCTCGACTCGGCTCTGCTTCGTGCAGGTCGCTTTGACCGTCAGATACATGTAGACCTGCCTGACCTTAATGAGCGCAAGGAAGTATTTAAGGTTCATCTGAAGCCTGTGAAGATCGATGACAGCGTTGATATTGACTTCCTGGCCCGTCAGACACCGGGTTTCTCTGGAGCCGACATTGCTAACGTATGTAACGAGGCAGCTCTGATTGCTGCGCGTCATAATAGTCAGATGGTAAAGAAGCAGGACTTCCTCGACGCTGTAGACCGTATCATCGGAGGTCTGGAGAAAAAGACAAAGGTGATGACCGAGGCCGAGAAACGATCGATTGCTATCCATGAGGCCGGACATGCCACTATCTCATGGTTCACGGAGTTTGCAAATCCGTTGGTGAAGGTCTCGATAGTGCCGCGTGGTCAGGCCTTGGGTGCCGCATGGTATCTGCCTGAGGAGCGCGTGCTACAGACGAAGGAAGCCATGCTCGACGAGATGTGCTCACTGCTCGGAGGCCGTGCTGCGGAGGAATTGTTTGTCGGTCATATCTCTACTGGAGCGATGAACGACCTGGAGCGTACTACAAAGCAGGCTTACGGCATGATCGCCTTTGCTGGCATGAGCGACAAACTGCCCAACATCTGCTACTACAATAATGCTGAGTACCAGTTCCAGAAACCATATTCTGAGACAACCGCCAAGATTATGGATGACGAGGTGTTGCGCATGATCAACGAACAGTATGAACGTGCAAAGAGAATCCTCACTGAACATAAGGAGGGGCATGCTCAGTTGGCACAGTTGCTCATCGATCGTGAGGTGATCTTCGCAGAGGATGTGGAGAAGATATTCGGCAAGCGTCCCTGGACCAGTCGTGCCGAGGAACTTCTTGAGGCCCAGATGCGTGCCGATGCAGAGCGGATGGCTGAAGAACGCGCCAAGGAACTGGAGGCAGAAGCCGCTGAAAAGAAAGAAGAAAATGCGGTTGAGGAAGAGAATGGATGATTAAAGAAAATGACTTGATATGAAGAATTTCATTGTGAGGACAATTACGGCAGTGTTCTTTGTGGCTGCTATCGTGTCCTGTTTCCTGCGCCCTGAGGCTATGATCCTGCTGTTCGGACTGGTGACAGGCATGACAATTTGGGAGTTTACAGGATTGGTGAACGAACGTGAGGACGTCAATGTTAATCAGATGATATCAACCGTAGCCGGTGTTTATCTCTTCTTGGCCATGGCAGGCTATAACAGTGGCCTGACTCCAGCGGCCGTATTTATTCCGTATCTCGTTACCCTCATCTATTTGATGGTGGCCGAACTTTACCTGAAACAGCCAGATCCCGTTAATGACTGGGCCTATACGATGATGAGTCAGTTGTATATAGCTCTGCCTTTCTCGCTGTTGAGCGTGCTGGCTTTCCAGTCGGACAATACAGGCATCCATTACACTTGGACGGTTCCCCTTTCTGTGTTTATATTCCTCTGGATCAACGATACAGGTGCCTATCTCTGTGGTTCGCTGTTTGGGAAACATAAACTCTTCCCGCGAATCTCGCCAGGAAAGTCGTGGGAAGGCAGTATCGGCGGAGGTATCCTCGTTATATTGGTGGCCGTGTTGGTGTGGTATCTGTCGGAGCAGTACGGAGAGAATCCGCTTGGTCTCTCAGCCATAGAGTGGGCTGGCCTCGGACTGACGGTTGTCATCTTCGGCACGTGGGGCGACCTGGTGGAGAGTCTCTTTAAGCGTACGCTTGGTATCAAGGACAGCGGACACATCCTACCAGGGCATGGCGGTATGCTCGACCGCTTCGACTCATCCCTGATGGCAATCCCCGCAGCCGTCGTGTACCTCTATACGATTTCCATCCTATAAGAGTGGATTATTTCTTCTCGTAGAGAACAGAAAGCGTAGGCTTGTAGGTGTTCTCCAGCGTCAGGGTGATAAAACCACCGTCGGTCTCGAACTTGGCGATCTTGTGGTCATCACCGTGTTTGGGCATGTTGGGCCAAGAACCCAATTCTTTTTCAAAATCGTCGCGTAACTGCTGCCAGAAACGGCGTGTGCTGTCGTTGGTGGAGAGGGTGTAGTTCTCCTGAAGAGCCTGTAGCTGACCATCCTTCTGAGCCAGCATCAGACGATAGTGATCCCCTGTGCGAGCCATTACCACACGTGTAAAGGCAGAATCGGTTTTTGCAGAGTCAACGGCATAGCCCCGCTGCTGCAAGGAGTCAATGAATGTCTGGAAAGGCAGAGCCATAGGAAGACCACGATACAATAGTTCCTTTTTCTCACTGTTACAGGCACAAAGTGCGATGATAGCCATTATGGCAAATAAAATTTTCTTCATAATGATTGATTGATGAATGGTTTATGGGGACAAAGGTAATGATTTTCTTGCATATATTCAAGAATTTGAGAAAAAACATGTACCTTTGTACCCATGATTGCATTGGATATTCTCCTTTCTGCCTGTTTTGCAGTCTCAATGACCTCAGAAGAGGACACTCTCCGGACAGAACGGCTGGACGAGGTGGTGGTCACCTCAGTGTCAGCCCGTCAGCGTCTGCAGAACGTGCAGACGGGTGCCGAGGTGCTTCAGCTGGAAGATCTTACATCGGTTCCTCAACTGTTTGGCGAGGCAGATATCATGCGTTCCATACAACTACTGCCAGGTGTGAAGGCGGAGAGCGATGCCTCGAGCAGTTTTCAGGTGAGGGGAGGTACCTCGGCACAGAATCAAGTGCTCTTTGACCTGGCACCAGTATATAATGTGGGTCATCTTGCTGGACTCTTCTCTGCTTTCAATGACGATGCTTTGGCCTCTGCCACGCTTTACAAAGGACTGTTGCCGGCACAATATGGTGGCGCATCATCAGCCGTACTCGACATCACAGGAAAGACTGGCAATAAGGATGGCTGGCATGGTGGAGCAAGCGTCGGGCTGCTGTCGGCAAAGGGCACGATAGAAGGGCCGCTTGTGAAAGACAAGTTGTCTGTGCTGGTGACGGCAAGGCGTACGTATATGGATATGTTCCTGAAAGCTTCAAAGGACTTCCGAAACAATACGCTCTACTTCTATGACGTTAATGCCAAATTGGACTGGTCCATTGACAAAAGGAACCAATTGTTTCTGACCTTCTTTACCAGCCACGACCGTACGTCGATAGACAAGATGACGGACATCCGATGGAACAACATGACGGGCAGCCTCAGATGGTTGCACCGCTTTGGAGGCGACTCACATGCACAGACTACTGCCTACTTGAGCAATTACTTGACGGACAATGGCGTGGACTTTCTCAATTTCAACCTCTGGTACAAAGGTCATATCCGTCAGATGAGTCTGCGACAGGACTTCCATATAGCCTTAAGCAGTCATCAGTTGAAGACAGGAGTTCAGACGTCGCTTTACAATGTGAAGTCGGCTGAGTGGCAGGTACTCAACAAGTACGGCAATGAGCAACGGCGTGCCTGGGAGAATACGGCCTGGGTGAACGGCACATTCAGACTTGGGGACAATTTGCAGGCTTCGATAGGTCTGAGGCTCAACGCTTTCTCACCACTTGGCGGATCACTCTACTATGACATTGAGGATAATGGGGAAATAGGATGGTACTACAACTATGGTGAAAATGAGGTAGTTAAGACCCATCTAACGCTGGAGCCACGTGCAAGCATCAGTTGGCAGCCAACGGCACTGACTAGTGTGAAGCTTGGTTATGCAAGGACTTCACAGAACCTGCATGCACTGAGGAACCAGAGTACATCGACCCCCTTTGATCGTTATGCCATCAGTAGCAACATCGTGGAACCTGAAATAGCCGACCAATGGAGTGGGGGAATCTATGTAATGACGGCTGAGCAGGACTACGACCTAAGTCTTGAGGCCTATTACAGGAAAATCCAGAATGTGCTGGATTATCGTGACGGTAAGTCGTTTAGCAGTGAGATTGAGATTGAACGGCTGACGTTGGCGGGTGAGGGGAAGAGTTACGGAGTGGAGTTCTGTCTGCGCAAGAACAGCGGCAGTCTGACGGGATGGCTTGGCTATACCCTATCGTGGTCAAAGACACGTATTGACGGAATCAATGGCAGTCAGTGGTATGACGCCAATAACGACCGCCGGCATGATATTAATATCGTGGGAATATACAAGTTGAATAAGCGTTGGACATTCAATGCTGCATGGGTGTTCAATAGTGGCCAGGCTTTCACGGCTCCAAGTGGAAAGTACCAAATCATTGACAACTGGACGTATTACTATGCGGAAAGGAACGGGTATCGGGCTCCGGACTACCATCGTCTGGACGTGAGTGCCGTATGGTCGAAGCGCTATGCAAGACACACCAGACAGTGGGTGTTTGGCATTTATAATATATATAATAGGTATAATCCTTACCTCATTAACTTCGAGGATAGTGCTGATGGTGCCCGTACAAAGGCTAAACAATACTCGCTGTTCGGCATTGTGCCTTCGGTGGCGTTTAATATTTTGTTTTGAGATTATGAGGATAGAAGGGGCAAAAGAAAGTAGAATAGGAGCATGGAGAATGGTACTTATGAGTTTGCTGGGACTCATGGGAATGTCATCGTGTGAGAAAGAGATAGATATCGATTACCGTCAAGTGGATCCAATATATGTAGTTGAGGCCTCTGTGTCTGACAGTGGAATGAAGGCTCGTGTGAGTAGGACACAGGCGATGGATGACAATAACAGTACAAGCAACATAAGTGGTGCTACGATAGTAGTGACAGGTAGTGATGGCAGTGTGACGAACCTGTCGTATAGGAATAATGGTACTTACCAATCATATGCAAAGGGAACACCAGGTGTGACGTATCAAATAGACGTGGAGGTTGATGACAGGCATTTCACGTCAACATCTGTCATGCAGCGGATGCCCGTGGTCAATAAGTTCCATTTTATCTGGAAGAAAGTTATGGGTGAACGATTCCTTGTAGGTGAGCTGCTGTTCCAGGATATTCCCAATCAGGATAACTGGTACTTCATGCATATATATCGTAACAATATCGGATACCGTTGGGCTGTGAAGCGTGACGATACGAATCCAAACAAGGAACTGCAGCAGTTGTTCTCTATTGCCAGAGAAGGGAGTAATGACGAGGATATGCTCAAAGAAGGTGACAATCTCCACATAGAGTTGCGTGCTATTGATAGGAGAGCATATGACTATTTGTATTCAATGCAAATTATGAACAACACAAATACCAACCCCGTCCAGAACTTCACAGGCGGTTGTCTTGGTTATTTTTCTGCTTACAGTCAGGTAACGTTCAACTATGTTTACCATGAGGCAGACGTGGATGAGGAGGAGTAGATTATGTATGGAGAGTTGAGAGCTTACGAACGATGAAAGTAACGGTCACGTTGTACTGTTCATTCTCGTATCGTAGCATAAGCGTGTTGTCGGTAAAAGACATCACTTGAGCCAATAAGGCTCCTTCCCCAGTGGTAGGTTCCAGCTTTAGGTTGTGATTGTCGCATTGGTAGTTTCCTTCATAAATGATGTAGCCCTCTTTGTCGTAAGCGATGAAGGAGCCCTTACGCACCATACCGTTGTAACTGCCATCGTCGTGGAACTCGAAGCGGTCGTAGGCAAAGTTCTCTGGCTTTAGATCCGTATCGCCTTCGATGACAACATCTCCTTCATTCCATCCTCGTTGCCATGTACCAACAATTATTTCACCCAAACGACGGCCATCATCATCGCCGCCACCACAGGCGAAAAGAAAAAGAAGGGCAGTCAAATAGACTGCCCTATAGAAGATCTTACTTAACATTGCCAACTTTTACCAGATACTCTGCTATTTGTACGGCATTGAGGGCAGCACCCTTGCGAATCTGGTCACCTGAGAGCCAGAACGTCAGACCACAGTCATCGCTCAGGTCCTTGCGGATACGGCCAACGTAGACATCGTCTTTGCCAGCTGTCTCAAGGGGCATGGGGTAGGTCAGGGTAGAGGGATCGTCCTTCAGTGTACAACCAGGAGCAGCGGCAATCGCCTTCTGAGCCTCTTCGACACTAATGGGCTTCTCAGTCTCGATCCATACAGACTCGGAGTGTGAGCGCAGGGAACTGACGCGGACACACATGGCCGAGCACTTTGCATCGGTATGCATGATCTTACGGGTCTCATTGTACATCTTCATCTCCTCCTTGGTGTATCCGTTGGGCTGGAATACGTCAATCTGGGGAATCACGTTGTATGCCAACTGGTGGGCGAACTTCTTGACAGTCTTCACCTCACCGTCCTCCACCATCTCTTTATACTGCTGCTGCAGTTCTGCCATAGCGGCAGCACCTGCACCAGAGGCACTCTGATATGAGGCTACATGGATGCGCTTGATATGGGAAATGTTCTCAAGTGGCTGAAGCACAACGACCATCATGATGGTCGTGCAGTTAGGATTAGCGATAATGCCACGGGGACGGTTCAAGGCGTCTGCGGCATTACACTCAGGAACCACAAGGGGTACATCGTCATCCAAACGGAAAGCGCTGGAGTTATCTATCATCACTGCACCATATTTTGTGATTGTCTCGGCAAACTCTTTCGACGTACCTGCACCAGCAGAGGTAAAGGCAATATCCACATCCTTGAAGTCGTCATTGTGCTGAAGTAACTTCACTTCAATCTCCTTACCCTTAAATGTGTACTTACGCCCAGCACTACGTTCTGAGCCGAACAGCACCAGTTCATCCATAGGGAAATTCCTCTCGTCGAGGATCCGCAGGAACTCTTGTCCCACGGCTCCGCTCGCACCAACAATTGCTACTTTCATCTTGACTAATTCTTTAAATGGTTACATTTTGGCTGCAAAATTACAAAAAAAAGTTCTAACTTAAACTTTTTTTCGTAACTTTGTACCCGAAATGACATTATTGGTATCATATTTACCAATCACAGACCCTACACTAATCTTTTTTGTAGTGCTGTTGATCATCCTCTTTGCACCTATTGTGATGAGTAAGTTACGTATTCCTCATATCATAGGCATGGTGTTGGCAGGTGTCATGATTGGACAATATGGCTTCAATATCTTGGAGCGTGACAACTCTTTTGAACTCTTTGGCAGGGTAGGACTCTATTATATCATGTTCCTTGCAGGACTGGAGATGGACATAGAGGGTGTGAAGAAACATACTCGACGATTCTTGATTTTCGGGTTGCTGACATGTTTTGTACCGCTGATCCTGACTTACATTATGGCGATGACCATCCTGGACTACTCTCCGGCAGCTTCGTTCCTTCTGGGATGTATCATGGCATCGAATACGCTTATTGCTTATCCCATTATCGGGCGTTATGGCTTGCAGCATCATCCGAGTGTCGGACTTAGTGTCGGTTCGTCGATGATATCTTTATTTATGGCCCTTGTGATGCTGGCTGCGCTCTCAAGTTCATTTGAGAAAGGAAGTGGCTGGCTGTTCTGGATACTCTTCATTGTGAAGTTTGCAGCATTTTGTGTGGGCAGTGTTATCCTTATTCCGAAACTTACAAGATCTTTCTTGCGGCGCTATAGTGATGCGGTGATGCAGTATATATTTGTGTTGGGTATCATGTTCCTCAGTGCTGCTCTCACTTCCTTGATAGGCATAGAGGGCATCTTTGGCGCATTTTTCTCGGGATTAATCCTCAGCAGGTATATCCCTCATGTGTCACCCCTGATGAACCGTATTGAGTTTATCGGCAACGCCCTGTTTATTCCCTATTTTCTGATAGGTGTGGGCATGCTTATCAACGTCCGCACCATCTTCTCGGGCATCGATATGGTGTGGGTAGTATTCCTGATCGTCTTCTTCGGTACCTTTGGAAAGGCTGCTGCCGCTTATGTCTCAAGTTTGTTATTCCGTCTGACGAAGGCAGACGGTAACATGATGTTCGGTCTTACCTCAGCCCATGCTGCCGGTGCCATCGCCATGGTGATGGTAGGGATGCGTCTGGAGGTTGCACCTGGGGAATATATGATTAATGACATCACACTTAATGGTGTCGTGATGATGATTCTCTTTACTTGTGTAATCAGTACACTGATAACGGAGCATGCAGCCCAGCAGATTATTATTCAGGAGAAGACGCATCTGCAGACAGATATTCCAAAGGACGATGATGAGAAAATTCTTCTCTGCGTGAAGTATCCTGATATTGCCCCTCAGCTGCTTTATCTGGCTATGCTGATGCGCAACCAACGGCTGAACCGTGAGTTAGTGGCACTCAATGTGGTCTATGACGACCAGAACAGCAATCCTTCCCGTGAACAAGGCCTTCGCCTATTGGAGAAACTGCAGCAACAGGGCAGTGCTTCTGATGTGAAGGTGCAAACGCAAGTGCGATTGGCTACCAACATTGCTAATGGTATCAAACATGCATTCAGGGAGTTTGGCTGTTCAGAGATTATTATGGGAATGCATGTGCATACTGACATCAATCCACGATTCTGGGGAGAGTTTATCCAAAGTCTCTATAATGGTTTGAACCGTCAGATTATTCTTACCCGTTTTGTTCAGCCTATGTCCACCCTCCGTCGTATCAGGGTGGCGGTACCGTCGAGGGCAGAATTTGAACCGGGATTCCATCGATGGTTGGAGCGTCTTAGCCGTTTGTCCGGACAGCTTGACTGCCGCATTCAGTTTCATGGGCGGAATGATTCGTTGGTACTCATTGCTGAGTACATCAACAACCATCATCCGCACGTCAGGGCTGAATATACACAGATGGATCACTGGAACCAGTTGCCGCGACTGGCTGCGGAGATTTCAGAGGATCATCTGTTTGTTGTTGTCACAGCCCGTAAGGGTACAATATCTTACAAAACTGCACTTGAGCGTTTGCCAGATGAATTGCAGAAGCATTTCTCAGGCAAGAATCTCATGATTATTTTCCCTGACCAGTTTGGTGATACGAAGGAAGACCGTATGAGTTTCACTGAGGCGCAGCACCATGAGGAAAAGAGTATTTATGATACCATTTCAAGGTGGATACATAAGAAAAGATAAAGGGTTATGATTGATATCAAGAATATAACAAAGAGTTTTGGTTCACTACAAGTACTTAAAGGTATAGACCTTCATATCGACAAGGGTGAGGTCATCAGCATTGTAGGTCCTAGTGGGGCGGGCAAAACGACTCTGCTACAGATTATTGGGACGTTAGACCGTCCGGATACAGGTGTGGTATGCGTCGATAATACCGATGTCACATCATTGTCATCGAAGCGTCTCTCTGATTTCAGGAATAATCACCTCGGTTTTGTTTTCCAGTTTCATCAGTTGTTGCCTGAGTTTACGGCCATTGAAAATATTATGATTCCTGCCTATATTGCTGGAAAAAGTCAGAAGGTGGCAAGATTACGGGCTGAAGAATTATTGAAATTCATGGGACTTAGTGACCGCTCTACTCATAAGCCTCATGAATTGTCTGGAGGAGAAAAACAACGCGTAGCCGTGGCTCGCGCCCTTGTAAACAGTCCTGCTGTAATCCTGGCTGATGAACCTTCAGGCTCTCTTGATACAAAGAATAAGGAAGAACTGCATCAGTTGTTTTTTGACCTGCGTGATCAGTTCGGACAAACATTTGTCATTGTCACCCATGATGAATCGTTGGCGGCTATAACTGACCGTACTATACATCTGCGTGACGGTTTGATAGAAACATCGGAAATATGCTTAAACTCGGAGACTACAATACCCTTAGAATAAGGAAACGTACGGAGTATGGCCTATACCTTGACGGTGGCGAAGAGGGTAATATCCTTTTGCCTAACCGTTATGTGACTAAAGATATGCATATCGGTGACGAGATAGAGGTTTTCATTTATCTTGATCAGGATGAACGTACGATAGCGACGACTGAACATCCTATAGCAAAAGTAGGGGAGTTCGCATATTTGGAGTGTGCGTGGACAAATGAGTATGGTGCTTTCCTGCATTGGGGTCTGATGAAGGACCTCTTTTGTCCGTTCCGGGAACAGAAGACCCGAATGGAGAAGGGAAAGATTTATTATGTCTATATCTTAGAAGATGAGAAAACCCATCGTTTGATGGCTACTGCAAAGGTGGAACGTTATCAGAAGAATGACGGACGGCAAAGGGTGCTTGATTTCGCAGAGGTGTTACTTCGTTATCTTTATGAACATGACGGTTTCTGCGATTTAGGTGACAAGTCACCGGCAGAGGATATCTACGAGCGTTTCCAGATTTCCAAGAAAGATTATAAAAAAGCCATCGGCGACCTATATCGCCGACGGCTTATAACTATTTCCGAAGAAGGTATTCGACTCGTCAATTGATTTTGGGTAAATCTGGTTGAGAATCGATAATACTTTATTTTGTCCTTCTCTTAGAATTCCGCACTCTTGGGTGTTCTCGGGAACGGGATGACGTCACGGATGTTCTGCATGCCCGTGACGAAGAGGATAAGGCGTTCGAAACCGAGACCGAAGCCTGCATGAGGACAGGTACCCCAGCGGCGTGTGTCGATATACCACCACAGATGAGTCTGATCCATCTGGCGGCGTTCAATTTCCGCCATCAGTTTGTCATAAGATTCCTCACGAACAGAGCCGCCGATAATTTCGCCGATCTGCGGGAACAGTACGTCAGTACCCTGCATGGTTGGTCCAGGAGCAACAGCACCTTTGTAGCCTATAGAACCACCCTCGGCAGTTTCCTCGTTCTGCTTCATGTAGAAGGACTTAAACACACGGGGATAGTCAGTCATGATAACAGGCTTCTTGAAGTGCTCCTCAACGAGGTAGCGCTCATGCTCAGAAGCGAGATCGTCGCCCCAATTGCAGGGGAACTCGAACTTCTTTCCGTTCTTGATGGCTTCCTGCAGGATGTTGATGCCCTCGGTATATGGCAAGCGAACGAAAGTATCCTTTAAAACACCCTCAAGACGCTCAATCAGCGTTTTATCAATCATTTTGTTAAGGAACTCGAGATCATTCTTGCAGTTCTCGAGTGCCCAACGTACACAGTATTTGATAAAATCTTCCTCGAGGTCCATCAACTCTTCCTGATTCAGGAAAGCAACCTCTGGCTCTATCATCCAAAACTCAGCCAGATGGCGTGGCGTGTTGGAATTCTCGGCACGGAATGTAGGACCGAAGGTATAGATGGCGCCAAGGGCTGTTGCACCAAGTTCTCCCTCGAGCTGACCACTTACCGTCAATGATGTCTGTTCTCCGAAAAAGTCGTCATCATAGATAATCTTACCGTTCTCGTCCTTCTTCAGGTCATAGAGATTCTTTGTAGTTACCTGAAACATATTTCCAGCACCCTCACAGTCGCTGGCTGTAATCAGTGGCGTGTGGAAATAGAAGAAGCCATGTTCATGGAAGTAGGTGTGAATGGCCATGGCCATGTTATGACGGATGCGCATGACTGCTCCGAAGGTGTTGGTGCGGAGACGCATATGTGCATTCTTACGCATTACCTCAAATGATTGTCCTTTCTTCTGCATCGGGTAGTCATTACCGCAGAGGCCGTATACTTCCAGATTTGTTGCCTGTATCTCGCTCGATTGTCCGGCACCCTGGCTCTCAACCAATTTGCCTTCAGCACAAATACATGCACCTGTCGTAACCTGCTTCAAAAGTTCTTCATCAAAATGTGTCGGATCGACAACGATCTGAACGTTCTTGATGGTAGAACCGTCGTTTAAGGCAATAAAGTCGACAGCCTTCGAACTGCGGTGCGTGCGTACCCAACCCTTTACGCAAACTTCCTTACCATATTCTGTGCTTTTCAGCACATCGATAATCTTAGTTCGTTTCATTACATCTATAAACTACAAACTTAATTTTACTCGTATGCTCCCATTCGTAAACGATCCACTTCTTCCTCAGTGAGGTAGCGCCAGTCGCCTCGTTTCAAGTTTTTCTTGGTAAGGCCGGCAAACTGTACACGGTCCAGTTTCTGTACTCGATAGCCGAGTGACTCAAAGATACGGCGTACGATGCGGTTCTTGCCACTGTGAATCTCAATACCAACCTGCTTCTTGTCTGTGGGGCTGGCATATTGTACGTCGTCAGCCTTGATTTCACCGTCTTCAAGCTGGATTCCATCAGAAATCTGCTGGAGGTCGTGGGCTGTTACGTTCTTGTCGAGGAATACGTGGTAGATCTTCTTTTTCAGATACTTAGGATGAGTCAGTTTCGAAGCGAGATCACCATCATTGGTCAACAAAAGCACACCAGTGGTATTTCTGTCTAAACGACCAACCGGGTAGATGCGCTCAGGGCAGGCGTTCTTTACGAGATCCATTACAGTCTTACGCTGCTGGGGATCATCGGCTGTGGTGACATAGTCCTTAGGCTTGTTCAGTAGAACATAGACCTTTTTTTCTATCTTAACGGGCTGATCGTGGAACATAACCATGTCAGTACGCTTGACTTTGGTTCCAAGTTCGGTTACCACTTCTCCGTTTACTGTAACGACACCAGCCTGAATGAACTCATCAGCCTCACGGCGACTGCAAATGCCAGCATTAGCAAGAAATTTGTTCAGACGAAGGGGCTCATTAGGGTCATAGTTCACCTCTTTATATTCAATCCGTTTCTTCATGCTGTATTTTGCATTCGGATCATAGTCGGCAGTATGCTGACGGGGTCCTTTCTTATAAGGACTGTAAGACTTCCCGTATTGTTTCTGATAAGGCTTATAGCCTCCCTGACGAGGCTGGTATCCTCCCTGACTCTGATGCGGCTGATAACCTCCTTGACGCTGGTATCCTCCCTGACGGGGCTGATATCCACCTTCCTGTCCTTGACGTGGTTGATACCCCCCTTGACGCTGGTATCCTCCTTGGCGTGGCTGATAACCGCCTTCCTGACTCTGACGTGGCTGATAGCTGCCCTGTCTTGGCTGATAGCTGTTTTGACGCGGGCGATAATCTCCTGGATAGTTACCACGGGTGTGGTAGTCCTCACGTTGTGTACTACTATCATGCAAGGCTGCGCCGAAGCCCTCCGGACGGAATCCACCCTCATCGTTGTCGCGACGGCGATAGTCCGTACGTTCAAAAGTTGGACGCTGACTTGTATGTATACGTGGACGCGGTGTGCGTCTTACTTCTCTCTGAAAACCTTCCTGTTGTGTTGTTTCCTCTTGTTTTTTCTCGTTATTCTCGATATCCATTTTACTAAATGTTTTTATGTTGTTGATTATTAAATGCCTGTATATGTTGAAGGACTGATGGAACGAAGCTCATTCTTTACTTCTTCACTGACTTCCAGAGTCTCGATAAAATCCTGGATTCTTTCTGCTGTCAGTTTCTCGTTGGTCCTTGTCAATGCTTTTAGCGTCTCATATGGGTTGGGGTAGGCCTCGCGGCGCAGAATAGTTTGTATGGCTTCAGCCACAACAGCCCACGTGTTGTCAAGATCTTCTTGTAACTTCTCTTCGTTGAGGATCAGTTTGCGAAGTCCCTTCAACGTACTCTGAAACGCAATAATTGAGTGTCCCATTGGTACGCCAACATTGCGCAACACTGTTGAATCGGTCAGGTCACGCTGCAGACGACTTACTGGTAGTTTCGCTGCCAAGAACTGTAAGATGGCATTGGCAATGCCGAGATTCCCCTCAGAATTCTCGTAGTCTATGGGGTTCACCTTATGCGGCATAGCACTGCTGCCAACTTCTCCGGCCTTGATCTTCTGCTTGAAATAGTCCATGGAGATATACATCCAGAAATCACGGTCCAGGTCGATGACTATGGTGTTGATGCGACGCATGGCATCGAACACACCACCAAGCCAGTCGTAATTGGAAATTTGAGTGGTATACTGCTCACGTTCCAGTCCGAGTTTTTCACTGACGAACTGATTGCCGAACTCCCGCCAGTCGTATTGTGGATAAGCCACATGATGGGCATTGAAATTTCCCGTGGCTCCTCCGAATTTCGCAGTGAGAGGTGTGTCCTTTAGTCCGCGCAACTGCTCTTCTAGACGATACACGTAGACCATTATCTCCTTTCCCAGGCGGGTAGGGGAAGCTGGTTGTCCGTGGGTCTTGGCCAACATAGGAATGTTCTTCCATTGTTCAGCATAGTCGTGGAGTTGTTCAATCAATTCCTCCACCAGGGGATAATAAACATCCTCCAATGCCTCCTTTATGGAAAGGGGCACACTGGTGTTGTTGATGTCCTGTGAGGTCAACCCGAAATGAATAAACTCCTTGAAAGGCCTTACGTCTTCCAATTGCTCTGTGCTGTCGATCTTTTCTTTAATAAAATATTCGACGGCTTTAACATCATGGTTCGTCACCTTCTCAATATCCTTCACCCGCTGGGCATCAGCAGGTGTGAAATTGCGATAGATGTCACGGAGGGGTTCTGTCAGATCCTGGTTGACTTCTTGTAATTGCGGCAGGGGTAGTTCGCACAAAGCAATAAAATATTCTATTTCCACGCGTACCCTGTAACGGATAAGGGCGTATTCGGAGAAATAGCCTGCCAATGGTTCGGTTTTACTTCTGTAACGGCCGTCAATAGGCGAGACGGCTGTTAGTGCATTTAAATCCATTCTTTTCTTAAAAACTAATCCTAATTATTACTATAAGCTTATATCCTAACCCAAAACTGCAACCTCCACGGCTGCAGGTGAGTCTCATCTTGTGTTGTGGGCGCTGACGGATTCGAACCGCCGACCCTCTGCTTGTAAGGCAGATGCTCTAAACCAACTGAGCTAAGCGCCCTCAATGTTTGCGGCTGCAAAGGTACAGAGAAAAAACGAGACTGCAAAATTTCCAGACGGAAATTTTGCAGTCTCCGCCTATTTTATAATTGATAGAGGTCATTGGCCGCCATCAGCTCCACTTTCTTTGCTGCCAGGATATTCTCGCAGGCCTCAAGGTCGGTGGGACGGATGACCACTGTGGCCACGTCGCCGTTGGCAAATGAATACATATACTCGATAAATACCCCGTTGTCGGAGAGATGACGGAGTACGACGGCCAGGGAACCGCTGGTGTTCGGGCAGACGAATCCGATGACGTCGGTGATCTTGACGGCAAAGTGGTTCTCTTTCAATACCTGGTAGGCCTTGTCGGGGTCGGAGACGATACAACGCAGGATGCCAAAGTCGCTGTTGTCAGCGATACTCATAGCTGACAGGTTGATGCCTGCAGCACCCAGTACGTCAGTTACCTCAGTCAGACGGCCTGACTTGTTCTCAAGAAATACGGATAGTTGTTTTGCTTTCATATGCTTATTGGTGTTTGTTTTTACCTTATTATAAATATAATGTCAAAGTTGGCGTTTGTCGATGACACGCTTGGCCTTGCCTGTGGAACGCTCGATGCCCTTGGGTTCGACCAGTTTGACTTTGAACCCAAGTCCGATGACACTGCGCAACTCGGCTTCCAGCTTCTTCTGCAGGCCGACCATCGTTGCCATGTCGTCGGTGAAGTATTCTTCCTTGACTTCTACCTTCAGTTCCGAGGTGTCCGTGTTGTTCACACGGTCGACGGTGAGCAGGAAGTGAGGCTCGTACTCAGGCAGCTTCAGGATGACATCTTCAATCTGCGACGGGAATACGTTGACACCGCGGATGATGAGCATATCGTCGCAACGGCCAAGGATGCGGTCCATCCTGACGAGCGTACGTCCACATTCGCACTTGTCATAATGAAGAGCCGTGAGGTCGTGGGTGCGATAACGCAGCAAAGGCATTCCCTCTTTCGTCAGGTGGGTGAACGTCAGTTCTCCGAAAGAGCCTTCGGGCAGCGATTCTCCGGTATTTGGGTCGAGAATCTCCGGATAGAAATAGTCTTCATTCAGGTGGGTGCCATGCTGGCATTCGCACTCATAGCCCACGCCAGGACCGGCAATCTCCGAGAGTCCGTAGATGTCGTAGGCCTTGATGCCCAGAGATTCCTCCAGCTTGACGCGCATCTTCTCCGTCCAGGGCTCTGCTCCGAAGACGCCAATCTTCAGCTTGAACTCCTCACGGGGCCATTCACACTCGCTCATGGCCTCACCGAGGAACATGGCGTAGGAGGGCGTGCAGCAGAGGATGGTCGTGCCGAAATCGTGCATCAGCGTCATCTGCTTCTGGGTGTTTCCCGAAGAGATGGGAATCACGGAGGCTCCGATATTCGTTGCACCGTCGTGGGCTCCCAGACCACCGGTAAACAAACCATAGCCGTAGGCCACCTGGAAGATGTCGTCCTTGCCAGCGCCGTAGGCAGTAAAGGCGCGTGAGATGGCCTCTGCCCACATGGCAAGGTCCTTACGGGTATAGAGTACCACTACAGGCTTGCCTGTCGTACCGGAGGAGGCGTGGATCCTAACAATCTGACTCATCGGCACGGCCGCCAGACCAAAGGGGTAGTTGTCGCGCAGGTCGAGCTTGTTGGTAAACGGCAACTTCACGATGTCGTCAATGCTCTTGATGTCACCAGGTTCCAGACCCATCTCCTGGAACTTCTTCCGATAGAAGGGTGTGTTGTGATATACGTACTCTGTCATCTTCACAAGACGACGGCTCTGAATCTCGCGAAGCTGTTCGCGATCCATGCATTCAATGCTTTCGTTCCAAATCATTGTGTTATTATCTAGTCTGTTGATGTCTTTGTTATACGACTTACTGGGCCTTGTTCTCTGCGTCGATAGCCTTGATTTTCTCCTTGACAAGGTTCAGATCGTCCTTGAGTTTCTGTACCTTGCGGTTCATCTCGTCGATGAGACTGCTACCCTTCTTTGAACTGGCATTCAAGAAACCAAGGTTATTCTCGTATGTTTGAATCTCCTGTTTCAAGGCCTCGTATTGACGGAACAGCCGTGCACGTTCATTGTCAAGGGCGTTCTCTCCACGTTCGGCAACCTGTTTGAGACTCTGTTTAAAGCTATTCAGTCTGCGCTTGGCTACAGAGATATTCAGATCCTTGTAAAGACGGTCGAGGGCTGCATGGTACTCTTCGTAGAGCTTATCCTTCTCTTTGAAGGGCACATGACCGATGGACTGGTATTCCTCAACGAGTTTCTGTACTTCTTCCTGGACATTCTCGCCACTATCTTCCGTGATGGCTTTCAGTTTCTCAACCACTTTTCTTTTTTTGTCTAGATTGGCATATTCCTCACTGTGTTGTCCTGCTCCTGCAGCCTTGCGGGCTTCAAAGAACTTATTGCATGCTCCAAGGAACTCCTCCCAAAGCTGATCGCCAAGTTTCTTTGGAACCATACCTATCGTTTTCCATTCCTTTTGCAGTGCTATGAGTTTATCGGCAGTAGACTTCCACTCTGTGGAGTCCTGGAGGGCCTTTGCCTTCTCGATAAGAGCCCTTTTCTTCTCTGTGTTTTCCTTAAAGGAATCCTTCAGTGTACGGAAATATTCAGCCTTGCGCCCGAAGAAATCGTCACAGGCAGCACGGAAACGCTCGAAAATCTTGACGTTCATCTTCTGGGGTGCAAAACCGATGGTCTTCCACTCCGTCTGCAGTTCGATAATTTGCTTGGTATGCTTCTCCCAGTCACCGCTGCCTTTGTTCTCTTCGGCTGCAATGGCCTCCACTTTCTCACATAAAGCGGTCTTGCGAGCCAGATTCTCTTCCTCTTTGGCTCGGATGCCCTCAAAGTGCTGCTGATGACGCTTGTTGATGACGGTACTGGCAGCTTTGAAGCGGTTCCAAATGTCCTCACGCTCTTCTTTCGCTACAGGACCGATCTCTCTGTATTCCTGATGGAGCTTCTGTAACTGATGGAAGGCACTGATGATATCAGTTTCCTCGGCCAGTTTTTCGGCTGCCTCACAAAGACGCACTTTCTGCTCCTTGTTTTTGCGGAAGTCATATTCACGTGCCTCGCTGTTCAGTCGCAGCATGTCGTAGAACTGTTCTACATATAATTGGTAATTACGCCAAAGTTCATTTGCCTTGTCTGCTGGCACGTTCTTGATTTCACGCCACTGCTGTTGCAAGGCCTTAAACTCCTGATAACCCTTGTTGGCATCCTCTGGAGTGGTTATCATGGCCTTTATCTTTTCGATGATGGCAAGTTTCTTTGCAAGGTTCTCCTGCTTCTCAGCCTCCTGCTCCTTAAACAACTTGGCGCGTTTCTCCTTAACGATACCCATCTCTGCTTTGAATGCCTCTTCCTGCTCGTCGGGAGTGATTTGGTATTGCTCTGGGTCACCGCCTCCATCGACGTAGGCCTTGAAACTGGCTTCGCGCTCTGCTATATGCAGCTTATAGAAGGCGGTCTTCAGATAGTCCACCTCCTCTTTTTGGGGCGCATCATCGCCATGAGCAATCTCCCGGATACGTTCCAGGATTTCTGCCTTGGTCTCATAAACCTTGCGCGGGGTTTCTACTTGAGAAGTTTCTTCCTCCTCTGCTGTCTCTTCATGAGGAGCTTGTTCCTCACTTGGCGTTTCTACTGCAGTGGCAGGTTCCTCAACCTCAGTTTCTGTGGGCTGTGGGGTCACTTCTTCCTTCATCACTTCGTTGTTACCCATTTCGAGGGCATTCTCTTGAGAGTCCATCATTTAACTTCCTTAGTTACTGACACAAATTCTTATTAATGATGCATCGCATCATCACATTTGGCGTCAAAGGTACTAAAAAAAGTAAAAATAAAAGCCTGAAACAAAGTTAAAAGATGCTAAACAAGCCTTTTATGACGGAAAATGAGCCATGCAATGACCGAAACGGCTACAGAAAGTACCATGGCGAAGACAAATCCCCATGTAGTGGTCTCCATTCCGTTGACAAGATTCATACCGAAAAGTGAGGCAATCAGCGTTGGACACATCATCATAATCGAGACCGATGTCAGCGTACGCATCACAGTATTCATATTATTATTAATAATAGAGGAATAAGTGTCCATCGTCGACTCCAGGATGTCTGAATAGATAGAGGTGGTTTCACGGGCCTGCGACATCTCGATATTCACGTCTTCGATAAGGTCGGCATCGAGTTCGTCAATCTGCAACTTAAACTTCAGTTTCGACAAGAGGTTTTCATTGCCTCGGATGGAGGTCTGGAAATAGGTAAGTGAGTCCTGCAGACGGCTGAGGCCAATCAAACTCTCGTTGTTCACTTCTCGGTCCAAGTTTCGCTTAGCCTTGTCGATGAGCATAGATATCTGCTTAAGGCGTTTCAGATACCAGACGGCACTGGAGAGGAAGATGCGGAAGATCATGTCCACATAGTCGGTAAAGCCCTCATTGCGCTTCTGCTGGTAACTGACAAAGTCAATCATCATGTTCGTCTCGTAGTAGCAGACGGTAATGGTGACGTCACGCTTATGGATGATACCCAGAGGCACAGTGGTATATGGCGTCCTCGACCGTATCTCCTTGACGTAGGGGATACGGAGGATGATGAGCATCCAGCCGTCGTCGTACTCATAACGGGCTCGCTCGTCGGTATCACTAATGTCCGACATGAAATAGTCGGGAATGTTGAACTGCTCTTCCAGTTCATGCTGGTCCTCTTCGGTGGGGCATGTCACCTGTATCCAGCAATTAGGCTGCCACTCTGGGAGTTGGGTCAGTCCGCCTTGGGTGTTCCAGAAAGTCTTCATTTTGCTAATCCTTTTTTCGTTTGTGAAATGGTTTTAGCGGCAAAGGGATTAGCAGCCTTGCCACTCTCCCCCGCCTTTACGAATTGTAATTATCCGCCGGGTAATCGTCCATAACTTGAATTATTTTTTGAATAAACCGCTGCAAAGGTAAATAAAAAAATCCACAGATGCAAGCATTCTGCGGATTTTCTTTCTACCTTTTTACTTTTTTACCTTTTTACTTTTTCTCAGGAATATCCTCCAAAGCTTTCTTTAGCAGTGTCCAGAAAGGCTCGACAGTCTTAATAAGGGCACGCTCGGTGGTAGTGTGGGGCGACTTCATCGTAGGACCGAAGCTGACCACATCGAGGTGTGGATACTTGCCGAGGATGATCGAGCACTCCAATCCGGCATGGTCTACCTGGATGATGCCGTCCTCACCGAAGAGATCCTTATACTCTTTTAGTAATAGGTGTAGAATCTCTGAGTCAGGGTTGGGATCCCAGCCGCCGTACGAGCCGGCCGTCTCGACCTTCATTCCTGCCATGTTGAAGCAGCTTTCGAGGGTTTTCACGATATAGTCCTTCATATCCTCACGGCTGCTGCGGGCGAGAATCTTCAGCATAGCCTTGCCACCACCAATCTCGATGATGGCGAGGTTGCTGGAGGTCTCTACCACACTGGGATAGCTCGGAATCATACGGACTACACCGTCGTGACAGCCATAGATGGCATTGATGAGGTTGTCTTGAATCTCCACAGGAACCTCTTTTTCCGGCGTTTCGACATCCTCGCAAATCACCTCAATACCGCTCTCGATGCCTTTGTACTCGTCGGTGAAATCTTCGAACCAGTCTTGAGCCAGTTCCTTCAGGGCAGCAACGTTCTCCTTTGGCAAGGTCAGCACGGCTTCGGCCTTGAATGGGATGGCGTTACGCATGTTTCCACCCTGCCAGTTGGCGAGACGGGCCTCACACTCTTCGATGGCCTCGCGGACCAGACGGACGAGCAGTTTGTTGGCATTAGCGCGACCTTCGTGAATCTCCAAACCGGAGTGTCCGCCACGCAGTCCCTTGATGGTGACCTTGACAGCAGCATCCTCAGGATCGGTGTCTGTATCCTGATAGTCTAATGTGGCGGTGATGTTGATTCCGCCTGCCGAACCGATAACGAACTTACCCCAGTGCTCAGAGTCGAGGTTCATCAGGATGTCGCCGTTCAGTTCACCTGCGGGTAAGTCGTTGGCACCATACATGCCAGTCTCTTCGTCGGCAGTGATAAGTGCCTCAACAGGACCGTGTTTCAGGGTCTTGTCTTCCATGATGGCCATGATGGATGCCACGCCCAAACCATTGTCGGCTCCGAGGGTGGTGCCCTTGGCCTTCACCCACTCACCATCGATCCAAGGCTGGATGGGGTCTGTCTCAAAGTTGTGGGTACTCTCTGGTGTCTTCTGTGGCACCATGTCCATGTGGGCCTGCAGGATGACACCCTTCTTGTTCTCCATCCCTGGAGAAGCGGGCTTCCGCATCACGATATTACCTGCTGGGTCTTTGAATACCTCCACGCCGGCCTCTTTGCCGAAGTCGAGCAGGAACTGCTGGATTTTCTCTAAATGTCCGCTGGGACGCGGAACTTGTGTCAGTGCATAGAAGTTCTTCCAGATGCACGCTGGGTTCAGATTTTGAATTTCATTCATGATGTTGTTATTTTAAGATTGTTACGTTTGGTAAAAGAAAGGGCAGCCCAGGCATAGATGCCGAGAACGACGACGAGCATCGTTTGGACTGTATGTACTATCAATACGAAATATAGGGCATACTCATCGACTACACCATACAGGATAAGCATTGTCTTCACCGCAAAGTGCCACGGTCCGGCTCCGTTAGGGGTAGGCACGATGACAGCGATGGAGCCCACCACGAAGGTTACCAGTGCACAGGCCAGTCCAAGATGTTCTGTTGCCTCGAAGCAGAAGAACGTCAGGTAATAGTGCAGGAAGTAACTGATCCAGATGCCGAGGGTAAAGAAGATAAACAACGGCAGGTTCTTCACACCCTTCAGTGACATCACACCTTGCCAGATGCCGCTGACGGTGGCTTTCACCTTACTATATATATTAAGGCTCTGGAACAAGAAGTGCAGCAGGATCAGGATTGCTATCACACAAACAGCCGTCACGATATAACCTGTCAATGAGAACCGCTGCAGTATTGTGTCGAGACTTGTGCCTGTCTGTTCAAAAAACGTGCCGAAGATGCTCAATTGGAACAAGAGCGTCAGTCCGGCCACTCCACCCATCAGAAGTGTGTCGATGGCTCGTTCTGTCACCACCGTGCCAAGGGCTTTCGAGAAAGAACAGCCATCGTAGCGCTTCAGCACACCACAGCGCGTGAACTCCCCGATGCGGGGAATGATGAGGCTGACGGCATACGACAGGAAAACGGCATTCACGCTTGTCGATGTCCTCGGATGTTCGTCAATGGGTTCCAAAGTCTGCTTCCAGCGCCAGCCGCGAAATAGCTGTGCAAGGATGCCGAAGGGGAACGAAAGCAGCATCCACGTCCAGTCCATCTCCTCTGTCATCACCTGACGGATACGTCCGAAATCCTCACCCCTGTACATCCAATACAGAATGGCTCCGCCCAATATGATTGGGAAGATGATTTTGGCCGCATTTATGAGGAGCGTTTTCATTTCCATGGGGACAAAGGTACAAATAAAAAATGATACGTGTCAACGAAACCTCTTTTTTTCGTATTTTTTCATTAAAAACCTTGTCTGTGTTCGTAAACAGCCATGCTTTTAGGTGGGCTGAACATGAAACCAGCCTGCCTTTTTTGGTATTTTATTTGGTTTTTTGCTCGCTTAATCGTATCTTTGCACCCATGAAGCAAGTGAGACCCAAGAAGAACCTCGGCCAGCATTTCCTGACTGACCTTGATATCGCCCGCCGTATTGCGGACACCGTGGATGAACCCTATTCTGACCTGCCAGTCCTGGAAGTGGGACCAGGCATGGGCGTGATGACCCAGTATCTGGTAGAGAAGTCCCGTCCGCTGAAGGTTGTGGAGATCGACCGTGAGTCGGTAGCATATCTGCAGGAACATTTTCCTCGCCTATATAATAATATAATAGGTGGAGACTTCCTTCGGATGGATCTGCGTGAGGTTTTCGATGGCCAACCTTTCGTGCTGACAGGCAACTATCCCTACGACATTTCCTCGCAGATATTCTTCAAGATGCTCGACTTCAAGGACCTCATCCCCTGTTGTACGGGAATGATCCAGCATGAGGTGGCTCTCCGTATGGCCTCACAGCCTGGCAACAAGCAGTATGGCATACTCTCGGTAATGATTCAGGCCTGGTATCACGTGGAGTATCTGTTTACCGTGGAACCGTCTGTTTTCAATCCGCCGCCAAAGGTGCAGAGTGCCGTCATCCGTATGACTCGCAACGATGTGACAGACCTTGGATGTGACGAACAACTCTTCCGCCGAGTCGTCAAGACCGTCTTTGGCCAGCGCCGTAAGATGCTTCGCGTTTCCCTGAAACAAATCCTTCCTCCAGAATCTCCATTCTTCACTCTCCATTCCACACTTCTTACCCGCCGTCCGGAGCAGTTAAGCATAGCCGAGTTTGTCGAACTGACGAACAAGGTTGCTGAGGCTTTGTGATAAAAAGTGTAAATAATACGTGTTTTCGCACACAAATGTGGTGTGTTCGCACACAACGGCTTGATTTATATCAAAAGAAATGCGTTTTTTATGCAAAAGTAGGATATAAATCATTGCAGGTTCGGAAAATCGTCGTACCTTTGCAGTGTCAAAAGACAAAAAGAGATCTTCAATAGACTCTGAGACAATACAGAGGTATTAGTTAAGGTAAAGATTGAAACAGGTTTTATTTGAGTATATAGTTAGTTAGAGTTAATTGTTAGTTAGATTTAGGTTTTAGGTTTATAATTATTGATTGATTGGCAATAGGTATTTCTAAGGCGTTAGGAAGAGGATTGCAAGTAAGGATAACAGACGCAGTGGTGACACTCCGTTTTTCTTAGAAAAGGTTTTTAGTTATTCATAGATTGTTGGTGCCGCCCTTGAGTCGTTGATGACCCTTGAGCGGCTTTTTTTATGACCTTTTTTAACTTGATCTCAATTTCAGTTTGTTTGCCCAGCCACCCTTGAAGAGCCTGACGAGGAAGATGGTCCCACGGAAAGTGAGTTCGATGGCCATAGCTGTCCAGACGCCCTTCAGACCGTATTTCGGTGCAAGGGTAGCTGCCATAGTCAGACGTACGGCCCACATCGAACAGAGGCTCATGAAAGCAGGTACGATGGTGTCGCCCGCTCCGATGAACACACCATTGGCCACGATGGCGGCAGCGAACATGGGCTCTGCCCATGCCTCTATACGGAGCACCTGTGTACCTTGGGCAATCACCTCCTCCACAGGTGACATGATGCTCATTAGTTCTGGAGCGAATACCCACATCAGTACTCCCATCACCGTCATCACGGCAATACCCAGTCCTACTGACATACGGGCAAAAGACCGTGTTAGCACTTTCTGTCCAGCCCCGATTCCTTGTCCCACAAGGGTGGTGGCAGCCTCGGCGATGCCGTAGCCTGGCATATAACAGAGACTCTCAACGGTTATAGCCAACGAGTGGGCGGCTATGGCGATAGTGCCTAAAGGAGCCACAATCATCGTGCTCACGATATATGCTCCTCCCATCAGCAGATGCTGCAGTCCCATTGGCGCACCGATTTTCACGGCCGTTCTAATGGTGTCTTCCTTTGGTTTGAAAGAACCTGGCCGTCCTACGAGCGATAGCATCTTCGACCTGACGATCAGGAAATACATCATCAGTCCCGCAGTGATCAGCATCGCTACCCCAGTTCCGATGGCTGCACCCATCACTCCCAGATCTAATATATATATAAATAGGTAATTGAAGCATATGTCCATCACGCACATACCGATGTTCAGTATCGAGGGGATCTTCATGTTGCCTGAACATTTCAGCATCGAGCCTGCCAGACCCTCTATCTGGAAGAAGATGCCGCAGAAGCCGAAGATGGCAAAGTAGATGGATGCATCGTGGGCGATCTCCTCCGTACCACCGAGCCAGTAGGGTAGGAATGGTGAGATGATGACGGATGTCAGCGAAATCATCAGTGCCCAGATCATACAACAGACGATTGACTGACGGAGCACCCTCCGTGCGGCTTCGAAGTCGTTGGCTCCGATGAAGTGGGCCACCTGCACGGAGAATCCCATATTCGCAGCTGAGGCCAGACCACCCATCAGCCAGCCGGTAGTCTCCACCAGTCCGATGGCTGCCGATGCCTTTGCACCAAGATGCCCCACCATAGAAGCATCGATGAAGAACATCACCGTAGCGGAAATCTGCGCTAATATGGAGGGAATACTAAGACTGACGATGAGCCAGAGCTTTTCCCTCTGTGTCATCGCCCGCCCCTCTCGAATATAAGAGAGTAGAATCTCGCTGTTCTTCACTTTCTGCATTTCTATAGTTCTTGTGTGTCGTAGTGTTATCTAGTATGGATGATGCTGATGTACTCTTCGTAAGGAATGAAGCGACCACCCATGGATCGGAGGTGAGGCGTCTCGAGCTGGCAGTCGATGAGCAGGCCGCCGAGTTGTTCGAACATACCTGCCAGATGGATAAGGGCGAGTTTCGAGGCGCTGGGTACGAGCGAGAACATGCTCTCGCCGAAAAAGGCCTTGCCGAGATTCACGCCGTAGAGACCACCCACCAGCCGATCTTCATCCCACACCTCAACGCTGGCGGCAAAACCCTGACGGTGCAGTTCCGTGTAAGCCTTGATGATGTCAGGTCCGAGCCAGGCCCCTTCTTCCTCATTGCGGTTCTGGGCTGTGGCACAGCCTCGGATGACACCCTCGAAATCCATATTGATGGTGATCTCATACTGATGCTTCTTGAACAGCTGCTTCATGGAGTGGCTGACGTGAATCTCTTTTGGGAAGATGACGAAGCGCTGCAGGGGACAGTACCAAAGCGGCTCCTTTCGATGCTGGAACGAGAACCAAGGGAAGAAGCCGTGCGAGTATGCCAGCAACAGACGGTCTACCGAGAGGTCGCCGCCTACTGCCACCAGTCCGTCTTCCTCGCCCAGATGCGGGTCTGGAAACCAGAGTCTATCGTCTAATTGAAAGACTGCCATTGTCTGTCCCCACTTCTACATTTCCACCTTTTTTCAGACTGCCGAAAAGTATCTCGCGCATCAGCAGAGGCTTCAGCCGCTGGGCGATGACTCGATCCATCTCACGGGCACCGTATTCTCGTGTGAAACCTTCTTCCAACAACAGACTGAAAGCCTCGTCAGTGAGGGTCATCATCACTTGCTTGGCAGTCAGTTTCTCTTGAAGTTCGCCGAGTTTCTTGCGGAGGATGAGGGTCGCCATCTGCTCGTCCATATCGTTGAAGACCACCGTACCTGTCAAGCGGTTGATAAATTCGGGCTTGAAGGTCTTCTTCACCTGTTTCAGCATTGCCTCGCCACGAGACACCTTACCCGTAAAGCCGATATTGGCCTGGGCAGCAAACTGTGCTCCAGCATTCGAGGTCATGATCAGGATGACGTTGCGGAAGTCGGCCTTGCGACCCTTGTTGTCCGTCAGACGGGCATAGTCCATCACCTGCAGCAAGATATTATAGATGTCCTGGTGCGCCTTTTCTATCTCGTCAAGCAGGAGTACGCAGTTTGGCGTCTTGCGGATGGCATCAGTCAGCAGACCACCATCTTCGTAACCCACATAACCCGCAGGCGAGCCGATGAGTTTGGCTACGGTGTGCTTCTCTGTGTATTCACTCATGTCGAAGCGCAGCAGTTGGATGCCCAGTTCCTGAGACAACACACGTGCCACCTCCGTCTTGCCGACACCCGTAGGCCCAACGAATAGCAGTGAGGCCAGGGGTTTGTTGTCATCGAGCAGCCCCGCTTTCGACATCTGTACAGACTCCACAACCTGACGGATGGCCTCGTCCTGACCATAGATCTTTGAGAGCAGGCGTGGTGCCAGTGTCTCCAGCTGACTGTTGTCGTCATCGTCTTTCATCGCCATTGCATCCACCTTACAGGTCTTTGCCAACACATCGGCAATGTCGGCCTTTTGGATGATGGATTTGTCCCCTTGATTCACTTCCATTGCCGCTCCAGCTTCATCGATAAGGTCGATGGCCTTGTCTGGCAGGAAACGGTCGTTGACGTGCTTGTAACTGGCATCAACGGCAAAGTCGAGGGCGGCCTCGTCGTAAGTGACGTGGTGGAAGGACTCATATTGTCCTCGTAGCTGACGGAGGATATGTTTCGTTTCTTCAGGCGTTGGCTCAGGGATGTCTATCTGCTGGAAACGGCGCACGAGCCCTTTCGAACGGGAGAAATGACGATTATACTCCTCGTAGGTGGTGGATCCAATAAAGCGGATGCTGCCTGATTCTAGATAAGGCTTCATCATGTTCGAGGCATCCATAGCCCCCTCTCCAGTAGCACCGGCCCCCACCAAGGTATGGATCTCGTCGATGTAGACGATGTTCTTGTCGCTCTCATCTTGGATACCATCCATAATCTGTTTGATGCGATGCTCGAAGTCGCCGCGATACTGCGTACCAGCCAGGAGTGTGCCAATGTCGAGTTGGTAGATACGGCTGCCTTTCAGACGCTCAGGCACCCGACCTTCCTCAATCATACGCGCCAAGCCCCAGATGAGGGCCGTCTTGCCCACGCCAGGCTCACCCACGTGCAGTGGATTGTTCTTGTCGCGACGGCAGAGCACCTGGATGGTACGTTGCAGTTCCTGCTCACGGCCTATTAGCGGATTATGGTTCTCATAGAGCTCGTTCATACAGGTGACGAGCCGTCGCCAGGCTGCATCAGGCTTCTGCTCGCCGGTGTCCTCCTCTAAATGGTCGTCGAAGTCGTATGCGCTGATGAGCTGACTCAAGAACTCACTCTCCCGACTGCCTAAGGCATCTTTCAGCAGATAGCAGGCCCACGACTCATCCAGATGAAGGATGCCCATCACGAGATGGGGAATATCCAGTGCCTTGGCGCTGCTACTGAACACCTGCTGACAGGCAAACTCTATCACCTGTCCAAGCTGGGCCGATGCCTCTGGCTCGTATTCCTGTCCTTCAGGCACTTTTTCAACTCCGACCATTTCGTCAAACAAACGGTCTGCTAACAGATCCGGCCCGTAGAAGTCGTTGAGGATATGGACAAAGTTCTCGTCACGCAGCATCGCCAACAATAGATGTTCAGGCGTGACGAACTCATTACGGCCTTTCTTGCAGTACTCCATTGCTATATGCAGCACCTTCGCTGCACGTTGTGTTTGTTTTATCTCTGGCATAATTCCTTAATCTTTTTCAGGTTCTACGGTCAGTCGCAGCGGGAAACCAGCCTCGCGGGCCATGTTCGTAGCCTTGTTCACCTTCGAGGTGGCCACATCGTAACTGTAGATACCCACAACGGCCTTGTCGGAGTGGTGTACCTGCAGCATCAGCGTCTCAGCTTCGGCCTCGCTTTTGAAAAATACCTCGACAAGGATCTTCACAACGAACTCCATCGTCGTGAAGTCGTCGTTGTAGATTGTGACCTTATAGCGTCGCGGCTCGCGCAAGTCTGTTCGCTGCCGCTCGCGGATACTTGTCTGCTCCTTTGCCATATATCTTTATTCCGTGTGCAACCAATCAATTCCTCTATAACAGCGCAAAGATACATATTTTTCAAGAGAATTGATGAAAACCATTCGTTTTTATACATTATTTAATATATTTGGAAGAAGAGAGCTGATGACGTTTTATTTCCATATTATTTGGCGATATGCATTTTATTTTGTATCTTTGCATTCGATTTGCATGAGATGAGTTGATGAACAAGAATGTTATAATTGCTTTTCTGCTGTTGTCACTTTGTTGCTTAACGGCTTGCAATACAGGCCGTTCAGGGGGTGCATCGCCTCTTACTCCAGAGCAGGAACGCTTGTCGCATATCAATTTGATCGACTCGGTGACACTCCCTTCCTTACTTCATCTGGACTCAATTGAAGGAAGTGACAAACTGGAATCAATCTCTGCTGAGGCCTGGATGCTTGTCGACGATAACACAGGTTTTGTCATCAGTCAGAAGTATGCCAACGAGCCAGCTTTCATGGCCTCACTGACAAAGATGATGACCTGTCTGTTGGCCCTCGAAAACGGAAACCTGTCAGATACAGTCAAGATTACCGAGGATGTATTCATCGCCAGGGATTCCAGGGTCAGGCTGGGTGACGGGTACGTGATGTCCCATCTCATTGACGAGATGATGCTCGTGAGCGACAACGATGCGGCCTATGCGCTGGCAAAGCAGATTGGTGGCGATACCCTGACATTCTGTGAGATGATGAACGAGAAAGCTGCTTATTTGGGAATGACCAATACCCACTTCGCCAATCCGAATGGTATGCCTAACTTCGAGAATTACAGTTCGGCTTCTGATTTGATCAGACTGTCACGCTATTGCATGCGAGACAGTAGCTTTGCCCAGATTGTGGGAACGAAAGAGAAAGATATACGATTGACTGACGGTCGCCATATGCCTTGCCGCAACACCAATGTCCTGCTGACGACATACGAAGGCTGCATCGGCATCAAGACCGGCTTCACCCGTCAGGCAGGCAACTGTCTGGCTTCTGCTGTCACTCGTGGTGGGGTCACGCTCTATCTGGTGCTCCTCAATAGCCGCAGCATGTCGTCTCGCTTTACGGAGTCGGCCATTCTCCTCGACTACGGCTTTAATGTCATGAAGGCTTATCATAACAATTAACTTAAATAACGAGAATTATGAAACAAAAGAAAACTTTGATGGTTAGACTGGCAGTAGTGGTGATGCTGCTGTTGGGCGTGTGTGTGCAAGCAAATGCTGGTAACGAGATGACGCTGAGGAAAGGCGGCTCCATCGTTGGAAAGATCGAGTCGAACGGTGATGTTCGCATTGGCGGTTCTATCAAAGGCCGTTTCGAGTCAAACGGCGACATCCGAGTCAATGGCTCTATCGAGGGTAGGATAGAGAATAACGGTGATATCCGCAAGCGTGGTTCTATCGTCGGCAGGATCGAGTCGAATGGTGATGTGCGTATTGGCGGAAGCATCGTTGGCAAGGTTGAGTCTAACGGCGACATCCGTAAAAACGGCTCTATTATAGGTAAGGTAGAGCATCTCTCTAACCCTCGCCAGGCAGCCGTGATGTATTTCTTCGGCTTCTTCAGTATGTAAATTTAGAACTCGCAGGGACTGGTCCAATGAGTTAACTTAAGTTGGACCAGTCCCTGCCTTTTTAAATGGATGAGTCAAATCCTACGACTATAGCTTTTTATTGCTATAGGTTCTGTTCTTATTGCCTCCATGTGGCTCCAAGTAGCCGAATTCAGTAAGTTGGCGAAGATAGCGCTTGGCTGTTGTGGCATTGAAGCCAAAGTGACTGACTATTTGTTCTGTGCTGAATTCGTCCTTATCGGCCACAAATTCCAGAATATCGACCAGTTTCTCTGCCAAAGAGGGCTTTATCGACCATTTATCGACCATTTTCTTCTGTAAATCCTGTTTATCGACCATTTTCTCGGAAGTAGAATCTATATAGTGGTCGATATCTGCTTTCAGATGTTGGCAGTGAAGACGGGTCATACAGTCAATGAAAATGTTGATATCTTCGTTCTCACGAGTATCTATCAAAGCCTGTATATATTCCGCTTTGTCCTCTTTCAGCACCTTGATTGGCAATACGTCAAACTCCATCTGCAGCAGATTCATCAGCAGGCGACAGGTTCGCCCGTTACCATCAGCCCAAGGATGAATAGTTACCAACTCATAGTGCGCCCAGAAACTCAGTTCGTAGATGGCTGCAACATCCTTTGTGTCAATGGACTTACGGCGGCGATTCAGTTCTTCACAGAAAGCGGCCAGACGTGCAGGCAGTCTCAGATATGACATATACGACTTGCCACCCACCCCAGCTCCTTATGTTGCTGGAGCAATCGTAACAATATGTCTTTATCCTCTTGATTCATATATCGTCATCATTGCTCAAGTCAATAGCAATAATCCATTCTCCGTTCTTTTTGCCTCCTTTTCTTTTAAGCAACTCTAGTTTTTGAAGGCGGGAAATGTTAGACTTTGTGCCGCCTTCAGAAATGTTTTCATCAGATGATATATAGTCGTTACGAGTTGCTTTTGGATAGAGATAGAAATAAACGAGGATGTCCATTTGCAAATCTGTTATTGAAATTCCACGTTCATCAAGAGCCTTTTGTATGGCCTTTTGTATGCTCTTTGCATCCTTTTGCATGGTCTTATGCATGGTCTTTTGCATGGTGTCTGGATCCTTTTGCATGGTCTCTGCGGCATCTGGTTCACGAACGACGACACTGAAAGCCGTTACAAGATTGACATTGAACTCGGCAGCAGGACTTTGATTCTCCTTCAGCAAGCCTTGCACCTCACTTACACCATGATTGAACATGTTGACGTAGTTCAGGTTCTTCATCATCTCTGCAACAACACTATTCCGATAGTCATTCACATGAGGGAAGTTCTCTGGGCGAGCCTGACCATACAGACCACCAGGATTCATGATTTCTATATGATGGTCATATTGATAGAGTCGGGTAGGCATGTTTGCCTGATAGTCACGATGCATGACAGCATTCATCATCAACTCACGCAGTACCTTGTATGGATAGTTTCGCACATCCTTTTCTCTCAGAATGCTGATAGGAACAGGCCGCTTAGTCACAATGCCATCGCGGATGAAATTCTCCAATAGTGGCAGGAGCTTGTATAGGCACCCCTCAAAGCGACGTTCGTTCAGTATTTCACCTCCGTTGGTCTCACCCTTAAAGCGAACAAATTGTATGTATGCCCCAGGCATGAAATATCTGGGATTCTTTCCAAACATAATCAATGCTGCATACGTCGGACAGTCCCATTGCATATTGAACAGGCGAAGGGATGCTAACTGTTCTTTGAGTGGACGTTTATCTGTAGCCAACGTTTCTGCATCGATGGCTTTTGGCAGATATTCTTTGATAATTGTATCTGTGTCAATGTCATCTATAGTCGCTTCACGGCAAGGTCTTGTGTCGTACGTTGGCAAACTTGCAGCACAACGTTCGGCAAGGATTCTCTCTTCTTCAGCACTAGCGATGTCACGACGTGGCCCAATCCTGATGAACGTCCTGCCTCGATAGCGTACGGGTGTGTCAAATGATGGGGTCACCTCCACAACCAACACATCACCTTCATCCGTCTGCACCTTCTCTGTAGTCATAACGGGGAGAGGCAGAATGTTGCCATCAGAACGAATGCCGCTAATGCGTTTCATTAGGGCATCATCAACTTTCATGCCGCTTATCTTGCCATTGTCAAGCACGCCAATCAACAGATAACCCTTCTTTCCAGAACCAGGCATATCATTAGCAAAAGCACAGATAGCCTCTTGGAATTTATCCATGTTACCAGTAGACGTGGTTAACTCAATCCGGAATCCCTCGTCTATGGCTATAATCTTCTGTAATTCTTCTTTCGTCATATTCAGCTTGCAAAATTACATATTTATTATCAGTCTACTATATTATTTCTTGAAGATAATACTTTTCGTTGTTTTGGAAACAAAATACCGTTCTAAATGCTATCTTTTCCAAAGTCTGCACATTCAAATGCGTTTTTCACACTTTTCTCAAAGAGGCCAACTATGAAAATGACCATACCACGGTTAATCTCTTTTATTTCACCATTTTCAGCCTTTGGAATGATTGTTACATACGTACCATATTTGTCTCCTGATATAGCTGGATTCCACTTTGCTCTATCTTCACTTATAGCTATTTGTATTATATCTCGAAGTTCTTTTCTTTTTCCCCCTTCTGTTAATTTTCTGAGTGTTGAAGAACCATCATTATTATATGCATCTGTATAAATTTCATAACGAGAAAGGTCAGTACTAATAAGTAAATTCTCGTAAACGCTATTGTCGGCATCTAGCATTTCTTTATACTTAGAATAACCTATCTGACCTTTATTTAGTAAATTCCTCAGCTGCTTTTGGCGTTCATTCATGAAGGGAAGAATCGTAGTTGATTCTTCATGGCTAATGCTCTCCTCATTCTGTTTGCCTGTAGATCTTGTATTTTTTGTATCACAAGTGACAAACCCCAATGTTGCAAATAACATTGCAACTATTATAATGTTTGAATATACTTTTTCTTTCATTTCACTTCTTAAAGAAACAAATTATAACTTGATTCTCAATGTCACATTTTTTTGGTCAGCTAGTAATATCTATATCTTGTTTTAATTTCTCGTTACGCAAGACTTTCTCCACAAATATTTGAGGTTTCCATCCATTAATAATTTTATCAGCAATAAAACCATCTAAAGATGTAGAAACAATACCTATTAATGGATTTGCTAAACCAAATATGGATTGAGTTAATACACGAAGTATTTTTACCCATGGCTTATCACTGTTTGCCTGACGAATTTCATTGTAAAATTCTCCAGAAATGGGGACTCCATTTGGAAGATCTTTTAACCAATCTTTAAATCTTAAGCTGTTTTTCTCATTTAACAGCTTTACTAATTCCTTTGGCGTTATTTGTCCAATGGAAAAAGATGTGCCTGGAGACATAAATTCAAAAGCAACTGTTTTTTGAAAGAAATCAATATTTCGTTTGCTCTTTTCTGCATTACTAATACATTCATTTAACCGCAATTTATATATTTCGGCCCATTTACTACTTGTTATTAATTCGGATCTCAGCTCTGATGACATATAACAATCTTGATTTGATTCGCCTATAGCTAAAAAGATATTCGAATAGGAAAATGTTCCAGGATATCCTATCTGCTGATGTATAGCATTTAATTCGTCCAGCCGTATATTCCCCTCAATTCGGTACATTCCGCCTAATTGTGATTGTATTGGTTCTGCATGCAAGGATATTTCTCCAATGTTATGATATTTTGGGTAGTACTGTTTTATGAATATTTGTGTTGCTTTAGACAAATAAGTATCATCCTCGATGTCCCTATAGATGGATTTTTGTACTATGTCGGGATATCGATATTCACTTAATATTTTTGAAAACTTACTTGCGAAACGCATATTATCTGTTGAATTCTTTCTGAATACGCGATGATACATGTATAAAAGTTGTTCTATAGAACTGAAATCATGGCGAAACATCCCTGCAGAACATAGACCGTTTTGAAATACTGCTCCTATATGTTGATCACATGGATGAACAAATAATAGTTTAGACGTTATTAATTCGTACAACACATCTTCACCAAATGTACGCAAAAGTTGCTCCAATTCGAATTGAGAAACAACAACATGGACCTCTCCATAATAGAACATCATATCCACAATATCAGGAATGGATAGAAACTTCTCTGTGCTTCTTGATCCGGATTTAATTATAATTTTATCAAACATTTTTTAATTTCTACAATATAATTACTCCTAGTGTTCATTGGATATATTGCCAAGGTAATACATTTATTCTTTCGCCGCATGAAGGAACCTGTTCTTTCTTGTCAATTTATACGAAATGCTCTATGACATACTTGCGAGAATTACTTCTTGTATTTGCATTCTATTTCATCTAAAGCTTTCTGTAATTCTACATAGTAACTTATATCTCTCTTATTACATTCGTCAACAATATTTTGGAATTTATCCATGTTCTCAAAATTATCTTTGCACCTCATCAACTCTGTTGTTAATGATATATTATATAAATCTGCATTGCTTTTTAATTCTTCAATATTATTCAAATAATTGATTGTATTCTCCGCAGACCTCTTAATGGCTCCTGTTATTTCATTTTTAAAAGAAACGAATTCTGAATATTGAGGAAATTGTTTAACGTATATATGCCATTTTCTTTCCCATAAATACTTGTCGTGACTTTCAAGGTCGAATTTCATTGTCATTTCTACAACGGAATCCCGAGAAAGGCTAGGGGCATTTATTTTCTTCTCAATGTCTTCAATCATTTTATATATCCAAACGAGGGAAATGATTGCGAATGTGTTCTCTATTGCAATTCTATATTGTCGAGCTTCTTTTTCACCGTCTTGATGAGTTCGTTCTATTACTTTTAGTAACATCCATTCATCTATCTTGCTATAGGCTTTTACAAATCTTTCTTTTAATTCTGATATCCTACATTTGGAATCTAAGGCAGCTTTTTGAAGGGCAAAAACTTTCTCGTTGATATCATTTGCAGATAGTTTTCTAAAGTCTAGCCCTAATGCTATAATTTCGTTCGCAATTAAAGGATTCTGTTTTTGATAACTATCCCAATTATAAAAACCGATATTTCTGTCTACTTCTTTCCTAAAATCAATAGGATGCCACTTCTCTTCTACGGAACTCATAAATGAAATTTTTAAATGAAGACTATTACTTATAATGCATAAAAAAAACAGTATAATGGAACACTGACGCTAATCTTAATTCTTATCTAACATTCCTCAAGAAATTTCTTGTTGAATAATTCGTCAACATTAACATTCAGCAGTTTTGAGATTCTTGCCAATGTTTCAATATCGGGCTGTGAAGAATTAGTACACCATTTGGAAACGGTGGAAGGATTAACCCCTAATTCCTCAGATAGCCATTTGCTGGTTTTCTTTTGTTCTACTAACACCAATTTTAATCGATTAATATCTTGCATATTTTCAGTTTTATTATTTGGGTGTAAAGATAGTGAAAAGTTTTCAATCGCGATGCTGTGTGGATGATTTTTTAGAGATTATTAAGCTAATTGAAGTGAGAGATGCGGTATTGAGCCGCATCTTTCAACAACATTCAAAATCATCACCTTCCAAGACCTTGTTTCTTTGTCCCATCCCAGTTAGTCAATTGGTCAGCATTGCCATTACTGCCACCAATGGATTGATCTCCAGTTGACAATCTCATTTCTGAGGCGAGTTGACCAATTCTTGTAACGGCAATATCCCACTGAAGCCTTCCAATATTTCCGACTATGGAATCAGCCGTATCAACGATGCAGTTGGCAGCCTTTTGGCGGTCGGACTCCACATGGGGGTTGAGGTCGTTAAGATGACATTGCGCTATGATACCCTTGCCAATAATTCGTTCTACGTCATGACTGGAAATCGACGCTGTGCTATGTGCCCAATCTGCTAATGCCTGGGCAGCTTTCTTGACAACAGCATGGAGATAGTTCCAATGCTCGTATGCCTCTGATGCACCTGACAAGCGGATAAAACGCTCTATATCAGAAAGACGATTTTCTGCTTCATTGGCTCTCTTTTCTTCACGGTCACCTCTCATAGTCTGTTCCTGTGCTTTCCGTTCGGCTGCATCGGCTCTACTCTTCTCACGAATGGGTCAAGGGACGGTTCTCTGACCCACTCGTTATTCGACATAGAATGCTCCTGCTCTATAGATTTTCTCTATGTTATGACCAAACCTGAGTTCCTTTTCTGTGCAGGCTTGTAGGGGTTTGATCTTGTTGTCCTGCAAAATGAAATTGCAGTCAGGACGCAGGAGCTCATTTGTCATGAGATAGGTGTTATGCGATGACGTGAACACCTGGCAATCTAGATTGAATAGTTGCTTGCAAACCTCAAATGCCAACTTGAAGTGATAGAATGCATCAAACTCGTCAACGAAGACAAATGATGCTCTGTTCATGTTTTTTAACCAATAATAAAGGAGTTGTAGTGAAAGAGTGCCTGTAGATGCTATTTCGTCAAATAAAACAACGCCAGTTTCGAATTGGCATGCCAAAAACTTGTCAGTTGGATTTGGTGTTGCAAACACAAACTCTTGACCACTGACATTTCTAAGGAATTCAGTGAAATCCTTTACAAGTCCATTCTTAATAATATATTCGTCTAATTGTGTAATGCTATTGTCTAACCCAATATATTCATTTGCCTTGAGGCAGCGGAACCATAACATTGAATCAGCGAAATCACGTAGAAGTATTAAATAATGGTTCTTAGATAAAGGATAAGATGTCAACAGATAATTCACAATAGAGATATTATTGGCATTCGTCTGAAGGTTCTTCTTCGCGTCTGGATTAATGGGAAATTGTTCTTCGTCTAAATATAAATCATCGAACTCACGCCTGAACACATTGACACCATCAACAGTCAGAGACTCTGCGAAAAGTGTACCAAATATATTCTTCCCATAGGTGTAAATAACGATTTGGGGACCAAATTTGAATGTATATTCAAAGAGAACTTTACCTTTAGGATCTCCCCCATAAGCATAGTTCTTGTAGAAATCTGCTTTTTTGAATTTCTGGGTCAAATGATAGACTACATCAAATAAGGCTAAACCAAAATTAGATTTTCCGGAGCCATTAGGGCCATATATAATACCATTCTTGATAATGCCATCCTTGATAGCGTATTTATTAAACTCATAATTACTTGGATGGGATAAATCCCATTCAATCCTTTCCGCAAAGCCTCGGAAGTTTTTTACGGCAAATTTGATAAGCATAACTGTTTTCTTTGTTTATTCTGCCGCAAATATACACAGAATAATCCAATAACCGTAATTTTTTTACGGATTTATAACATTTAAGCGTAAAAAAGTACTGATATGAGTTGTTTTTATTCCTCTTTAAAGGTCTTGTCCTTCTCGAAGGTGACGCCCTCGTAGAGGGCCTGGGTGCCTTCGTAGCTCTCAGGAATGAAGTGGAGACGGACACCGCGGATGTGCTTCTTTGCACGGAAGGCCTTGGGGTCGTCGACCTTGTCGCTCTCGATTTCGAGTTTCAGCAGGCCAAACTCTTTCAGACGAACCTTATCACCGTTCTGCAGATGACGGCGGACGGTCTCTGCCACAATCATCATCATACTTTCGAGTGCACTCCCGCTGAGAGTGGTTCCTTTTGCTGCCTCTTCATAGAGTTTGCGACTCTCGATCGTCTGGTTGTGAACAGCTACGGCCTTGTACTTTCCAAAGGTCTTGAGCGTTGGTTTGGTTTCTTTCTTGATTCTGTATTTCATAAGCGTTGACTGATTTTTGTGCAAAGATACACAATTTTCAAGAGAATCATTCAAATTCTGGAGAATATTTTCAATTTCTGTGTTTTCTGGTCGAAATATTCATTTTATAGTAATTCATTTTCTTTCATAATTTCTATATATAGCCTACATGCCTACATAAATAGAATATTTTCACTGTATTTCAGAAAGATAGTAATTTTTATACCTACATAAAACATACATAATACCTACATAATACCTACATGATTTTTACATAAACCTTATCATAATCCCTAGTTTTTAAGGTCTGCATAGGGAGCTGACTCGACGAAAGAAACGTCTTCGCAAGTCTTGAGGTTAAAGATAGATTCAAAATTCTCTCGAGAATTTATCGTTGATCTGCCTGCTTGCAAATACTCCTAAGGGAGGAAAGTCCAAAATTCTCTAGAGAATTTTCTTCTCACCCTTTTGTTGAAATATGCGGAGTGCTTGCCTGAACTTTGGTGCATAGGGGGCTCAATGTATGTGACATGTAAGATTTATGTAGGAGTTATGTTGGATTTGTGTATGATTTATGTAGGTTTATGTAGCTTTTATGTAGGCTTAAAATGATCAATTATCCTTTGTTTTAAGGCATCTTGAGCTTTTTTATGTAGGCATGTATGCACTTTACCACATTTTCTTTCCAAATCATTCTTTGTTTTTCGATATTTTTTTGTATCTTTGCAGTCAAAATCAATAACGAAACAATCATGAAAGTAACATTACTGAAAAAAACAGGCAAAAACGAAGTCATTAACCGAGTTGAGATCGAGGAGATAGCTAGTGCCATCAAAACCGGAATGATGAAGAATGCTGTCACGCATGTGCGTGAGGTGTATCATCTGATGAATCCCCATCGTCAAGCTGACGGACAGATCTCTACACAATGGGTGGGTGGCATCAAACTGCCCAGGATTTGTTTTGCGGTTGACTATATAAATCGAAACGGTCAGTGGAAGATGATGGCGTATAACGGGCTCGTCGTGTTAGAGGTTAATGATCTGCCGACGTATGAGAAGGCGGTGGAAATCAGGGAGTTGGCGAAAAAGCTGCCTGAGACGTTGCTGTGTTTTCTTGGTGGATCGGGTAGGAGCGTGAAGATTGTATGTCGAGGAGAATTGTTTGGAGGCGGACTGCCCCAAGAAGAAGCGGATATCCGCCAGTTCCACCTTAATCTATATAATACGGCGCGAAGTGCCTATCAGAATCAGTTCGGCTTCGACATCACGTTTTTGGAGCCGCGGCTCGACAGAACGGTGTATATAAGTGCTGATCCGGAGATGGGTGTCAATGCGGAGGCCAGGCTGTTCTATGCTGATACGGAGAACCACGAACTGCCTCAGCCAGTGGTGATTAGCCGCGAAGAGGACCATCTGATGCCTGGCAGGACTGTGACAAGAACCTATCATCTGAACTGGACGTTTATCGTGGAGACGGTGATGGGGCATTATTTCGATCTGCCAGACGAGGATAAGGAGGCGACGCTGCTGATGCAGATTGCCTCTAAGTGTCTGGATCAGGGCATTCCTAAGGCACATGCAGAGGGGCTGACGATGCTGCACCCCGTGCTGAATCGCGACAAACTGCTGGTGGAGAAGATTTTCCAGACGGTCTATAGCGTGGCCGAGCAGGAGGAATATCGCAAGAAGCACAAGATCAAGCCCTTGAAGAGTGTGCCTGAGGAAACCATCCAGGCGATGAAGACGGAGATTTTCCTCAATTCGAACTATGAGATGCGTAAGAACCTGCTGACGGGTGTGGCTGAGTATCGCGAGAAGTTCAGCGATGACCAGCGGTTCAAGCCGGTGACGGATGAGGTGCGCAATGATATGACGCTGAGAGCCACTGAGTTAGGGCTGAAGTCGTGGGATCGTGACGTGAACCGTTTCATCGACTCGACACGCATTGAGCAGTATGACCCTGTGAACACTTGGCTCGACAAACTGCCCGAATGGAACGGGCATGACTATATCGCCGACCTCGCTGCCCGTGTGCCGACAAGTCAGCCGCATTGGGAGAAATATCTCCGGTTCTGGCTCGTGGGGATGGTGGCGCAGTGGCGTGAGAGCGATAAGCAGTTGACAGGCAATTCGTTGACGCCGCTGTTGATTGGCCGTCAGGGGTGTGGAAAGACACGCTTCTGCAAGATTATCCTGCCTCCGGAACTGCGCGACTACTACAACGACAAGATCAACTTCAAGAACGAGTTTGACCTGAACATCGCGCTCACGAGCTTTGCGCTGATCAACATTGATGAGTTTGACAAGACGACGAACTCGCAACAGATTGTACTGAAATATCTCCTGTCATCGAGTGATGTGAAGTTCCGCCCGCCATATGGTAAGACCATCAAACAGTATCGCCGCTATACCTCGTTCATTGGTACCACGAACCAGCTGAAGCCCCTGGTCGATCCTACAGGAAGCCGTCGATTCGTCTGTGTGGGAGTGACAGGGAAGATCAATTTCGAGGATAATCTCGAGCACTATCAGCTCTTCGCCCAGGCTCTCCATCTCTTTAATCAAGGGGAGCGGTATTGGCTGGAGGACGATGAGATACAGACGCTGATTGAGGAGAACGAACCCTTCCAGAAACTGAACGACCTGGTGGAGATGATTGGCGAGAGCTTCCGTCGGCCAAAGGAAACGGAACAGGCCAAGTGGTGGAGTCTGGGCGACATCAGCGCCCTGCTCACCTCGCGCTATCCTAACTTCGACCCTGAGACTCCGTTTCATAAGATTGGTCTCGCCCTCAACGATGTACAGTTCAATTTCAAGAGCAAGCGCACCACAAAGCACATGGAGTACTGGCTGATAGAGAAATGAGTTTTAAAAATGACAAGACGATGAAACGACGTGAGATTTACAATAGCGCCCAAATGATGAAGGCGATTCAGGAGATGGGATTTCTGCCGCTGTTGGACAGTGGTATCAGAGGCTATTCGGCTGAGGAGATGGTTACTGACGACTGCCGATATGTGATATTGCCAGATGGCGGATGGGACTGGCCGCTGTGGAAATGGAAAGGGCCAATCATTACGGAGGGCAACTGTGTCTATGGCAAGTTCTTCGCTGGGAAGGCGGGCTTCATCAGTCGCGAGTGGTGGCCGGACTTCTGCAACTATCGTCGCCATCTGCATCCTATGCCAGCGGAGGGCTCCATCGAAGAGACGGTGTTGTTCACTTTGCAGGAGCAGGGGCCGCTGATCACGCGTGAACTGCGAGCTGCCTGTGGCTTTAATGGGCCGAAGATGCGCAGCCGGTTTGATGGTTATGTCACTCGTTTGCAGATGGCCTGTCGCGTCATAACAGAAGATTTTGTCTATCCCACAGACAAACACGGGCGTGAATATGGTTGGGGGTGGTCTCTACTGACCACCCCCGAACAACTGCATGGACGTGAATTCTGCCAATGTCAGCGTACTCCCGAAGAATCATTCGAACGTCTCGTCAACCATTTCAAGGAACTTCTCCCCAACGCCTCTGACAAGCAGATCCTGAAGCTAATCAAATGCTGACAATAGACGAGTGGACGCCATTATTTCCACCAGAATTCATCCGCGAATGAACCTTGTACATAGTTGGTGAATTTCAGGTTCTCGTCGGCAATATTCCTTCTCTCACGAACAGGTATGAACGTATTGTCAACTAAGATCTTACATGCTGCCTCACCACGATTGGCTGGGAGTGCCATCCATGTACCCTCCTTTAAGACCTCAATAATGATATTCTTGATCTGTTCAGGTGTGGTGTATTCGCCAGCAACGGTAAAGGTCGCTTCTGGTTTAGTGGGACCGGCACCTGTGTTATACATCTGATATAGGCCCTGTTCGTTGGGAGTTGTTTCTCCGAATACACTGTGGACTTCTACGCCCCCGACTCTCAGCGGAAGGGTACCACCTGCACAGATCAGCTTCAGTGTGGTCCTGCCACCTTCGGCCTTCACTACATCGAAGACGACATCGTTGAAGTCGAAGTCACCATCTTCTGAAGCCGACAGGTCCTCAGCAATCACACGATAGAGCGGATCACCACCCTGGAAGCCTGGGCTACATTCTGTCTTTGAAATGGTGATGTTGGGCTTACCAGAACTGAAGTTGTTATCTCCAGCTGCATAGATATTCTTTAAGGTGAAGCCATCTTTTGTGAAAATGAACGGGTGAAGGGCAGAGCCGTCGTTTCCCTGTGCAAAATGAGACTCTGCAGAAACGTATAAGTGTCCGCCATAGGTCACTGCACCCCATGTATTCGCAAGTGCGGCGTTTCTGACGATACTCTTAGCCTGGAATACAGCATATTCTCCTGAAGTAGGACCATAGATTCCTTTATTATATGTGTCGGAGATGTCATTACGTCCACCCTCAAGCTGGGCAATATTCTCAACTTTGAAGACAGCCTTCTGACCCATCACAATCTTAAACGGACCAGAATTGGCACCTGTACTTGAATCCCTTCCTCCATAGAAATTCTTTGCCAGCACACCGCCGCCGGTATCAATCTTAAATGCGCCTGTTGTTGACGAAATGTTCATTTCAAAATCATTTGTCACCCAGAGGTAACAATTATTGATTACGTTCTCGCTGCCACCTACATAAGAATAATTATAAGTCTTCCATTTTCCATTGTTGACCCAGCCTGAGTTGTTGGAATTGACCGTAGTAGTGCCCGAAACAGTCCAAATATCATTGTTCTGTACAGCACCGGCGTTTAATGTGATGGATTCACATTCAATAGTGCCATCGTTGACAATTCTGTCATTATTACTGTTGAGAATCACACTTCCTGTAGTTTCCAACTTACCTACATTATAGAGGATGCTGCTCGAGGTAGTTTCGTATGATCCAACTTTGATAGTTCCATGATTGTACACTGGGTAAGTTTGCACCTTGATATGTCCAGGAACTTCAAGTGTCGCATCTTTAGCAATATAGAAGGAAATATTTAAACCATCAGCACAATAGGAACCTAATTTTAAGGAAGAATTCTTAGTCAGATAGATTTTTGTACCGGTGTTAAGTTGAAATTTCTTATTGGTCAAATCAACATTACCCTTTACATAAATCACGCATTGGCTTGACCAAGACCAAACCTGTTCAGTAGTATTATCAATATAATAAGGACCAACGCCACCTTCGCCATTAGGCATTGGATTAGTACCTTCTGGTATAGTGTAATCGTCGGCACCTAAATCATTCGGGAAAGAAATGGTAGGCTGTATGTTACCTTTATACTGAGCATAAGTACCCATAGAACGAGTCAGGGAACGCGCATTGGTATTCTTGCTGCTGAAGCCCCAGTCTACGTTAGGACCAACCTTGCCAAACGCTTTCTCAAAAGCGGTGGCATACTTGCTGTAAACAGTCTGTTCCGCTTTCTCCTCACTGTAGAAATATTCATCATGACTGCAAGATGAAAGTAGCATTGCACTCAACATGGTGGTTGCAATTGCTATAAAACCGAAATAACCTTTTTTATTCATAATTGATTGCATTAGTAATTGTGATTGATAAGTCTAAATATTCGCCATTAAATTGTTTCGATTGCAAATATACGAAAAAAAGTAATATGTTGCGGAAAAATTAAGTTAATAAAGATTAATTCATTGGATTATGCATAAAAAATACGTAATTTTGCAGAAATGTATCGACAGATTATCATATTGATTGATTTTTTGCTCTTGTCTGTCTCAATGTTCGCTGAAGATGGTTCGCCTATCATAGAGATAAAGGCTGACAGGACGATGATTTATCCTCAGCGCATGGAACTGACGGGGGAAGAGTCGTTAATGGATATCCTCCAGATGGTGCCAGAGCTGATGATTGCAGGTTATGAGGATGTCATCGCCAGCTATAACCTCCGCATCGACAACTGTCCGATGAATGGTGACACAAGGTTGATTTTGAGTCAGATGAAAGCCAAGGATATCGCTAAGATCCAGGTTTGTGACAATACGGGTGTTGCGAAGGGAACCATCGGAATGGGTAGGGTGCTGGATATCAACATGAAAATGTCTGACACTATGAAAGGTTTTGTGGAAGGACAGGGAGACTTTGGGAAGAAAGTAGCAGGTATCGGCTCTGTGAATGCGTTATACGGTAGTGAGTATACAGACCTCTATGCCAATGCCTCTTATCGTCATCAGGATAGGAATGAGGAGTATCTGACGCTTCACATGACGAACAGGTTTGACGACAGGAACAAACTGCTGACCTATTTCACCCAGCAATATCTTGACCATCCTTCTGGTACGTCACGTAAGGTCATGGGCAGAGCGCGATATTTCCACACCTTCAATGACCAGGGTACGGAACTGCTCCTGGTGGGCGGTTATCAGTATGCCAGTGATCCGACCCTCTCCAACAAACTGCCGTTGTTTATTGTTGAACTGAACACGCCTTTGCTAACCAAGAGGCTGTCCATGATGCTAGGTGTTGAGGGTGATTTCCTCATGACCAGACAAAAGGGTACGGACAGAAGCTGGGATGTCTTCAATAATGATATCTATCTGCAGTTCACCTATGCCTTGCCTCAGTGGAAGATGACAATAGGTAATCGTGTGATGTTCTATGACTACAAGTTAATGGATGGTGGAATCAGCCAAAAGCATTCCAACACCCGTGACAATGCGAATGCCTGCCTCATCTATATGCCAGACGACTGCAATCAGATCCAGTTGGGCTATTATCGCAAATACTATAATCCTTCCTATTTAGTTCTCTTTACCAATGCCAATACACTTATTGATGAGGAGTGGGCGAGGGCTAAGGGACTGCTGGAGGAATGGACTATCAATCAGATGAAGTTGGCATACGCCTATAGTAAGCAGAAGTTGACTGTGCAGACGGAGGCGAGCTATTACAACGTTGAGGATGGCGAGAATTTTGCTGAACTGGGTGCATCGGCTTATTGGAAAACGAATGGGCTGAGTCTGACAGGCGGAGCAAATCTTTATACTGCCAAGAGTGGAACCTATGCTTCATTCCGGTTCGCTCCGACTGCTTATCTTCCTCATGAATGGCAGATTGGCATGCAGGTGGTTTATTTTACCGAAAAGACACCAAGACGTGAGGAAACGGGCGTACCTGTGTATGGTTGTTTGTCTGTGAGCAAGCAATTTTGCAAGAAATGGAATATGGGCGTTGACTGGCATGATATGTTTGATGCATTCTGCAGTGAAGCAAAAGTAAACAGACATGCTGCCAATATTAAGTTGCAGTATAGATTCTAACGATAATAAGGGAGTGAATATGACAATTATTGAACTAGACATGATACAGACTGCCGGCATAGGTGGCTTAGCCCTCATCGTCGGTATGGTTTTAACGCGAAAGGTCGCTCTTCTCCAGAAATTTTGTGTGCCGTCGCCAGTAAGCGGTGGTATCATCTTTTCATTACTGACCCTGATGCTATATGGTTGGCTCGATGTCGAGGTGTCGTTCGATGGTACATTGAAGGATGTTTTTATGCTGGTATTCTTTACCAGCGTTGGTTTCCAGAGCGACCTGAAGGTGTTAAAGCAAGGTGGCAAACTGTTGGTGATCATGCTTGCCCTGTTGGTTGTCATTATTGCTTTGCAGAACTTAATGCCAATAAGCATTACCCGGCTCATGGGTGTCGATCCTTTGATTGGTATGGCTGCTGGTAGCATATCAATGACAGGCGGACATGGTACGGCAGGCGGATTTGCAAGTGTTCTTGAAGGCATGGGACTGCATGGCGCAGGAACAATAGGCATGGCAGCAGCAACCTTTGGCCTGATTGCCGGTTCTATGATAGGCGGTCCATTGGCTGCGAGGATTGTTCGCACGAAACTGACTGATGAACAGCTGCAGCCACAAGATGAAGAGATTGATCCTGCAATGGCAGGTATCGAGAGTGACGAGGCTTCACCTGCAGGTCGTGCAAAGCGTATTAGTACGAACGAGCAGGAGTTCCAACAGTATGCGAAGGCTACTTATAGCATTATCCTGGTCATGGGTGGCGGTACCATATTGAGTTGGATGTTCACAAAGACGGGTATCACGTTTCCAACCTATTTTGGAGCGTTGATCTTAGCTGCCATCTCCCGTAATATAGCAGGATTCATCAAATATAAAGAAGACGGGAAATGGGAGAAGGCTGAAAAGCTGCTGGATATGGAGCGAATTATCAGCGTAGGCAACATCTGCCTGTCTATGTTCCTCGGTATGGCCATGATATCCCTCAAACTTTGGGAACTTCAAAGCCTGGCCCTTCCGTTGATTGTCATCTTGGTATCTCAGGTACTGATGATGGCGTTGTTTGCATACTTTGTAGCATTCCCCCTGTTAGGTCGTGATTATGATGCTGCCGTCCTGTGTGCAGGAATGTGTGGCTTCGGTCTTGGCGCAACCCCCAATGCGATGGCCAACATGAGTGCCGTATGTTATAAATACCGCTATACCGTCAAGCCTTTCCTCATCGTTCCCATCATCGGTGCCATGTTCGCTGACTTAATCAATACAGGAATTATCACCCTCTTCCTGAATATCTTGTAAGTCCATGATATTCAGGAAGAGGATGAAATCACATTCTCTTTACGACCTTACGTCCGTTCTTGATGTATAAACCTGGGTGAAGGGTACTTTCGTCGACGCGACGGCCCATGAGGTCGTAGAGGGTACTATTGTGAGACTTGGTAATTGAGACGTCGTTGATGGCGGTAGCGGTGGCGAGGGTGCAGAAGGAGAAATAAGTTGGCTCGTCGTGGTTCGCATTCCCGGCATCTTTCAGATATTTGCCCGTACCAACGTTCTTCAGGGTGAATCCCTTGCCGTCAGCATAGTCGATATTCCATACGGCACCATTCTCAAAGTCCTCACCGTTGCCTTTGGTCAGGCCGAGGATGAAACAGCACCAGCCCGTTTCCAACGGCTGTGCATTCAGATATCCGGGCTTGCCCCAGATGTTGTACTCCTGATTGTTGGGGGTGATGAGCCTCAATAGGTATCCGCCAGCCACATCGCTCTGCTCTAAGCTGAAGAGATAGCCGGAGTTGTTGTCATCGAAGGCTGTGGAATAGTCCTCATAACCTAAGTTCTGGGCATCAGAGCCGAAGAGTGCCTTGCCTTCGGCCTCGTTGACAATGGCAAACGTCTTACCTTCTGCCTCTTCCAGACTGGAGAAACGCTTGTCTGGCAGTATCTGGGATTTCTCGACGGGACCAGCCACTTCAATGCTGTAGCGGCTGCAGAACCGCCAGATCTCGTCGCCCGTCTTCACACCATTATCGTTGGAGATCCAGTGGCCCTTGTTGGCCATCTCCATCAGCACTACCTCGACGTTATCATTGCCTGGACCCCATACGTGGCGGGTGATATGTGCGGCGTTGCGGTATTTCTTCGTCACCTCGGCCGTCTCAGGACAGCCGTTGTGCTTGATCCACACGTTCAGGTTCTTCTGCACATTCGAGAAGGTCACCACATCATCACTCGTGCCGTGGGTATGGATGATGGGTATCGGTCTGACATTGGGACTGGCCGTCGCTCCTCCCATGGGATAGCCGCTGATGGGAGCGAAGGCTGCGATATGGTCGGCAATCTTGTTCATGGCGTGATAGGTGAACATGCCGCCCATCGAGAATCCAGAAAGATAGACACGTCCACGGTCGATGTCGTATTTCTCCACCATCTCGTCGATGATAGCCAGCATAAAGTTGATGTCGCGGTTGCCGCTGAGGTCCCAGCTCTTGCTGATGCCTTCAGGGAAGACGGTGACGAACTTGGCCGTATCGGCTACCGACTTGATGTCGAGCATGCCCATCTGGTAGGCAGCGTCCTGATTCATGCCGTGACAGGATATCAGTAGTGGACGCTTGGCACCCAGGTCCTTAGGCACATAGATCTTATACTCCCTCTCCGTGCCTCCTACCTTCAGCTTCTCTTGAGCAGAAGATGGCAGCATGAAACATGCTGCCATCGACATTATTAATAATAGTTTCTTCATTTACTTATTTAACCTCCTCAAAAATAATTGTGGTTGAAAATCAGTAAGATACAGCAACGTGTCGCAAATATATCCCAATTTTTTAATAGTAGATAGTGCGTAGCAATAAGCATCCATAAGTATCGTTTTTCGGCTTATAGTCATTTAGATTGTTTAACTGTGAAGTTCGCAATTAGTATCATGTATGTCATCCTTCATGTGTGTCAGGCTGAAGTGTTAAATTTTGGATTTTTATTTTCAACACTATTTGGTTATGGTTTTTATTGTGTAATTTTGCACTCCGTAAAAAGATTGTTATGATAACATTAACGTTTCCTTGGTTGGTTGCATTGGTAGTGCTACTATTTCTCGCTATCTTTGTATTGATGGCTCGTTTCAAGTCGCCAATGCGAAAGTGGCTATGCTTTGGACTTTCATTTATATCCATCGCATACCTATTATATATTATGATGTGGCATCCAAATGGGGCAGGTCAACCTCTTGACTGGTATCTATTAGGTGGGGTAGGTGTCCTGGCTGCTTTGGTGTTAGCAGGTGTAGGGTTTATGGACTTGGTTAAGCCTATAACCAATACTGCACCTATGGAGAATCAAGTAAATCCTGCTGTTCTTGTTACAAATGAAAACAAGCAAACGGATACAGACGCAGTCAATGACGATGCTGTCTGCGTTAATGCTGAAAATACTGATGTTATTAAAGCTAATGACGTAAACACAGATGTTGGTAACAAAGAAATTACTGGCTGTAAAGAAGAGGCCTCGGCAAATGTGACAGAAGCGGAAGAAATAGATGATGTTGGGGATGAAACTGATAATGAGCTCAAGGATGACGCTAAAGATGATAACAAAGACGCATTGACTGAAGAAGAAAGAATGCAAAGGGAAGAACTTATTGGGAAAGTGATGCCCTGGTTTTTAGCTCAGTTAAATCAATATGGTGTGGAAGAGAGAAATGCCATAAAAGTCTGTGCGATAGACTTCGTGAATGAAGGTAAATTTTCTCCGCCGACAGTTGTTGTTCAAAATAATAAGCTATATAGCCATAATCGCATCATTGAGATTTGTAGTGCTCTTTATTTGATAGGGGAAGACAACAAAGCTTGTGTCGATTTCATTAAAGAGGTTTTTGCGGAGCCATTTGCGAATACTGAAGAAAGTACTATTTTGAAAAAGTTAAGTGGGCCAGACAAAATGCTGGAAATAATAGATACTTATTGGGAAGCTCAGGGTATAAAAGTGGAAAAAACAAGGCTTTTCCCAAAAAAGTAAGTAAATTCTTTGGTGATTCGAAAATTATTCGTACCTTTGCACCACTAGAACCCGCCAAGCCTCTCAACGATGCTCAAATGTGCGGGTCGTTTTATTTTTATACAATGAGCAACAGAGTACCATTTCTGAAATCTTATACCAATGCGCATGACCTTGTCAGGTTATTGCAGTCACGTGGTTTGACAGTTACAGATACTGCCAAGGCAGAAAGTTACCTTGAGTATATAGGCTATTATCGTTTGTCTGCCTATATGTACCCATTATTGCAGATGCCAAAGAATCAGCACCGCTATAAGCCCAATACGTCCTTTAATCAGGTGATGATGCTCTATCGCTTTGATAAGAAGTTGCGTCTGCTTATTTTCAATGAGATTGAAAAGATAGAGGTAGCTGTTCGCAGTGCTATAGTTAATATAGGCAGTGAGATGACAAATGACCCATTTTGGATGACAGAAAGTCGCAACTTCATCGATGCAGGGAAATTTCGGCATACTATGGATTTGATTGATGCAGAGTTACGTCGCTCACGAGAGGATTTTATCGACCATTTCAAACAGACATATTCAGATGCCTATCCTCCTGCATGGATTCTGGCAGAAGTGCTACCTTTCGGTGTCCTCACCAATATATATAGCAATATTCGGGTTCCTCGGATAAAGAAACGTATAGCCCAGAAGTTTGGCTTGCAAGTTGCTCCTTTTGAATCATGGCTTACAATTGTTGCTCTGACTCGTAACTCATGTTGCCATCATGCACGTGTTTGGAACAAACAGAACACAATCCGTCCTATGATGCCAAATCGTATGACTGGACATTGGATTTCTCTACCTACAGATCCACTTCGTATCTATTTCAATCTGTGTATTATCAAATACTTTTTGAATGTCATTTCACCGCAAAATGACATGAAAGTTAAGATAGATACACTACTTGCGAACTATCCTGATATAGATATTGCGGCAATGGGCTTCCCCCGTGGGTGGGAATGTGAACCGTTGTGGCAATAACTTTATTTTCCACTATTTCTTTAGGATGCACCGATAATGATTATTCTTTCTCCCCCTGCACCCAGTCGAACTTCTTTACCCACCGCCAGACGGTGACGCGCGAGAGGTTCGTCATGTTCTGTATTTGGGGCTTCGAGAGGCCGATGCGCATCAGGTAGCACACCTGCATCTGCTGTTCGGTAAAGGTGCCGAGTTCCTTCAGCAACTGGTCCTGGAATGTGGGGTACAGCTCATCGACGGCCCGATAGAGTTGTTTCCAGTCGGCAGGCTGCATTTTCTTCTTTCCCTCCGATGACTGGCGGATGGCCTCGATGACATCCTCAGCCTTGCCCTCCAACTCCGACTGATGCAGCAGATTGAGGAAGGTCTGGTTCTGCTGCATCTTTTCCGTCAGCCGTTGCTCCTTCTCGCGCAGTTCTATGTCGTAGCCTGTAAGTTCGGTGCTCACCTTGTCCAGTTGTGCCTTCACCTTGCCCAGTTCATCATCCTGTTTCTCCAGTTGATACTTTGCTTCGGACAGTTTTCTTTCCCGCAGGTCTATCTCCTGCCGCAGCCGCTGCTCGTCGTCGGCCTTGCCTTGCAGTTCCTGAGACAGTGCCGTTATCTGTTCAAGATGCCTGTTCCTGCGACGGACATACACTGCATAGCCAAGACACAGCAGAAGCAGGGCGACGGCGCAGACGACAGCCACCGCCAGTTTGTAATGTTCCTTTGCATCGCGCAGTTGCTGCTCCTTCTTCTGATCCAGGTGATACTGATACTCGTTGCCCACCGTAGCGGCCAACTGCTGACGCTTTCCGAAATCCAGCGAGTCGCTCAGTTGCATATATATCCGTGCATAGTGGAGGGCTTTCGGCTGATTACCCTGTGCGTCGTACATCTGATAGAGCATCTTGGCCGCATCGTACATATTATTGATGTCTGTGCCATCGTCAATCACCCGGTTCAGAAAGACGCTTGCGGAATCAGTCCGCCCCGTCATCTGGTAGTACATGGCCAAGGCGATACACGGGAATGCCGCAAAGTCTCTTATAGGGTCGCCGTCTATCAGTTTTCGGCATCGTTCGGCATTCTGTCGCTCACCCAACTCAACATAGTGGCACAGCAGGTTATAGAGGTTGCCCTGCTGATGGGCTATCTTATTTGAACTTTCAATCGCTTGGAGGGCTTCGTCAAGATAAGCCTTGGCCTGCCGTGTGCTGTCCGTTGCCATCAGTGCCCCGCCTAAGTGGAGCAGCGGCACCACCTTGTCGCGTCCTAACGCCCGGCATACCTCCAGTTCTTTTCGCCCCGTCGCAACAGCCTCCTGATAGTTCTGTACTCCATAATAGAGGTAGTTCAGATTAGAATAGGTGTTTTGTAGCATCACCGAGTCGCAATCCTCCGCATCTTCAGCATATTCTATCGAGCGGAAGAAATATTCCAGGGCGCGGGGCGTATCTTGCAAGTCACGATAGACGCTGCCGGCATAGTAGCACACCTCCTGCTTGTCCTGCACCGTACCCTCCCGTTCAAAGTAGCCCAACAAACTCTTGATGACGATATCCGATGTCGCCGTCTTGTCGGCCTTGTCGTTCAGTCGGATTCTCAGCAGGTCGTACTTGTTCCTTGTGTATTCCGACTCTGCCCGCATCTCTATTTCCAGAGAGTCGAGCATTGTAAGAGCCGTCGCAGGGTCACTGTCGCCCACATGCTTTATCTGGTCGAGCCTGTCCATCACTCCACCCTCCTTGCAGGAAACAAGGAACAAAACAAGCAGAAACCGAGTGCATAGTCTAACGTATCTGTTCATCGCCTTATTGTTTCAATTCGGGTGCAAAGATACGCAAAAATCACGGTATTACAAAGATTTTCAGACAATCTTTGTGTTTCACTGTGTTTCTCGGAAACACAATGAAACAGCCATTTCTTGATTCTCTCCCGACTTATGCCTACCTTTGCACCCAGAAATAAAATAAGTAACAACAGAAATGAGTGTGAAACAATTAAGATTTGCGTCAGTTCTTCTCGCTGCCATCGTATCAATAGCGGCAGAAGCACAGGGTAACATCACGGGGCGAGTGATTGACGAACAATCCCATCCATTGGCGTTTGCCAATGTCGTAGGTACCTGTCCCCACGGCTACGAGGACTTTCTGTAACTTTGTGGCTCGGAATGACAAATAAAACGAAAATGAATATGAACAAAATGAAACACTACAGACGATTCCTGCTCCTGCTGGCTATGCTGCCAGTTGGGACATTTGCCAAAGACAATTTTAAGATGACGGGTAAGATTGATGGTGTAGGGAACGATACTCTCTGCATTGAGTATGTCATACTACAGCCACAAAAACAGATTGTCAAACGCAAAATAGTTGTAAAGAATGGAGAATTTTCATTCTCTGCAAAACTACACGATGCCTATATGGGATTGATGCATCTCAAATCAAAACCCCAAGAGACGCTTTATACCTATTTCGTGCCCGATGAGGAGGCGATTTTCAGTGGCCGTCTGAATTCTGTAGAAGAGCATTGGAGTGGCAGCACTTTTTATCAGCAGTATGAACGAGTCACAAATTTACAGCGTCCTTTTAACATTGAATTTGCTGCTGCCAGAAACGAGCCAGACAGCATTCGAGAACTAAAGAATATCGATATCAATAATCGTTCACATTCCGTTAACATGAAATATATCGAGGAACATCCTGACGAGGACGCAACGGCTACATTGGTGATAGATGTGCGTTACGACCAAACACTGACTGCCATTGGCAAACTGACCCCTGAGGTAAGAAATGGCAGGATGAAAAGCGAACTGGATAAGAATGAAAGGATGTTTACTCTTGTTATGAAAGAGGTGGCTGCACGCAATGCTGTTAAGAACGACACTGTGACAATAGGCGGTCAAGTGCCAGAACTCGGCCTGAAAGACCTTAATGGCAATGTGCTGGAGTTGAAGTCTCTGCGTGGTAAATATGTGGTGCTCGACTTCTGGGGCTCGTGGTGTACTTGGTGCATCAAGGGATTTCCCAAATTGAAAGAATACTATGCGAAATACAAGGACCGTCTTGAGATTGTGGGAATCGATTGTAACGATACAGCCGAGAAATGGGCCGCTGCCGTCAAGAAACACAAAGTACCCTGGTTGCACGTCAGAAGTGAGGATGGCATAATAGAGCAGAAATTCAGAGTGACAGGCTATCCATATAAAGTGCTGATATCACCTGATGGCATAGTGCTCAATGCATTTCTTGGAGAGACAGATGATTTTTATAAATACTTAGACACTACACTCTAACTAGTAGAAAAGAATATGCGCTCGATAAAAAGTCGCTTGCTACTGAAAGGATACAAGAACAAGCAATCCATCATCACCATCCTTCTTGCTCTCGTCGTAATGGCGGGGCAGGCACAACAGACAATGACTGTCAAGGACAGCATCACCAATGAGCCAATACCGTTTGTGAGTGTCTATTTCGGGAATGACACTGGTGGCTACACAGACGAAAAAGGGGCGATTGCCATTCCAAACGAAGCAGAACAGATATGGTTGTCTCATATCTGCTACGAGACAAAGAGCATCTCTAAAATAACAGCCGACTCACAAACGATCATTCTTGTTCCGAAGAGCATCAATCTTGATGAAGTCGCCATTAGCGCAAGGATTCCCAAACGAATAAAGACCACAGAAGTGGGATCGATGAAAGCGAAGACGCAGACCAAACACAAAGGAGCCAATGGATTTGAGATGGCCTTGTTCATTCCCTACGACAGTACTTGGACAGAAACACCATACATTCATTCCATATTGGCAAGTCTCGATTACTCCACCCATTATCTGGTTTTCACGGAAATCAAGAATCCCATCTATGCCACTCTCCGCTTTGATCTTCGACAGACAGATGCCAAGACTGGTGCTCCAAAAGATGAGTCCCTCATTGATGGTGGCATTATACTCCCTTCCGGTCAGAAACTCGGCAAGGATGGCATCAGCCTTACTCGTCCTATACCATTCCCCCAGACTGGTGTATTCGTCGTTGTGGAATGGATAACCACAGCGCAAGTCTCAGAATCATGCAATCTTGTGCCCTCTCTCAACATGACTTTGGATGAGGTGGATAACAGAACTTGGAACAAAAAGACATTTCGAGGCATGGACTGGATGCAGGAACAGAACGAACCTGCGTATCAGAATGAAGAGGCACAGGTCTTTTATAAAGGCAGGACACCATCTGCCAAACTCGGTTTGAAAATATCAAAATAAGAAACATGAGACAACTGAAACATTACAGACTTCTAATCTTGCTGGCCATGCTTTCGGCAGTGATATTTGCATCGGCACAAGATAATCATGCGCAACAACTGAAAATCGTAGAAGGAATAACTCATTCTTTTGTTCCCAAGAAAACTTCGCCAAAAGTTGCTTCATTGAAGGGAGGAAAACAGATGGGAGTGCAATCGATGTTTGGTGGAGTTTATCGTGATTCTCTCACAAGATATTTTGATAAGATTGAAGAGTACAATCGTCAGACGGGAAACTCTATTCGCTTTCGCTACTATAGGGCCATATTTGGTAAAGATACACTTTGCTACGAAGAAAGGAAAGAGGTCGTGATTGATTCTGTTATGGGGAAAAGGATGCTTGAAGTGGAGAGTCAGAAGGCTCCTTATCAGAGGTTTGAAGTCGAGATTAGCGGGCTGAAAGAATCGGAGATAATAGCATTGATTGATTCTATGCGACAGATGAAAACAGCAGATATATTGATGAATAACGGGCAGACCTGTATCTTCTATGCCTTGAATCTTCTGTTGGACTTTCATGGCATCAACCCTGCACCGATTATCACACGTAATACTACATTTACCGATGAGGATCAACTCAATGCATTCTTCGACCATATTCTCACACAAAAAGGCAACTATCCCTGCAAATATAGTGTTCTGAAGAAAGCCGATCTGCCAGATAATTGTGTGCTTGTATTCCAAAACGCCTATAAGAAATTTATTCATGCTGTTTTTTATAGGAAAGATACAGGTAAGTATTACACTAAAAATGGATGGTGGCCTCCAATCATCTTAAATAATATCCACCCTGTTACAGAGGCATACGGAAGATATGATACTAAAGAGGAATTAAGCGAATATGGCCTTGACTTGCAGGCCGACACCATATTGGTATATTGTATAAAAGAAGATGAAAAATAGGCCCTGTCAGGCAAATGTCAGACAAATGTCAGGAAGAAAATTCGTTTGTCAGACATAAATGACCGTACCTTTGCACTCGCTAATGTTAAAAGCTGAACGATTCCTAAGGAAGTGTGTATGCTATAATGATTAATACATCATATTAAAATGAAAAGACTGATTCTATTTTCAATGGTTTGCCTGATGGCCACAGCAACGCAGGCTCAGAACGACAGCATTAAAAACGAGACACTGCCGGAGGTGGTGGTGAATGCCGACGGACAGATAGAGATGGCCGACAAGACGGTGCTGCTGCCGACGGCGCTGGAGAAGAAACATTCGGTCAACGGCTTCGACCTGCTGAGCGTGATGCAGACTGCGGAACTGGACGTGTCGCCACATACAAGGAGCATCACGACGCACAGCGGCGGCGAGGTGGTGATTTGTATCAACGGCATGGAGGCACTGGCTGAGGACGTAGCGACACTACGAGCCAAGAACATCCGCAGCATAGAATACATCCGCACACCGAGCGGCAAGTATGCGGGTAAGGCGGGACTGGTGAACTTCATCACCTATAAATTGGAGTACGGCGGCAACGTCTATCTGTCAGCCACCGAAGGGCTGGCCTACAAGTCGGGTGACTATCTGGCCTTTACCGACTTCACCAGGAAGGGACTTACGCTGTCGCTGACGGCATCGGGTGATTGGGCTCACGACCATAGTTATTCGGAAGGGCACGAGGACTTTACCTTTTCCGACCGTTCGACGCTGACACGGGACTTTACAAGCGAGACATCCCTCCGCAAGACGAACAACCAGGCTGTACGTCTGAAACTGACATCGACGGGCAACAGCCACCGACTGAACGCCTACGTCAGTCTGACCCGTCAGGCCGTGCCCAGCGCGGAGGCGGCGATGAAGGCTCTCTACACGGGACGCTATGACGGCACGACCCAACGGCTCACCTCGTCGGACAGTCGCGGACTCGCCCCTGCCGTCTATGCCAATTATACGCTCTGGCTGCCCAAAGATCAGACGCTCGACTTCACCGCGTCGGTATCGTTCGGCCACAACCGATACAACAGCCGCTACACGGAGACCGCCCAGAGCGCGATGACCTCCGATGTGACCGAGGACAACAATGCCATCCGTGGCAACGCCCGCTACTACAAGTCGTGGAAGAACGGCCTGACGCTATCCGGCTCGCTGACGCACGACCATAACCACTACAAAGACACCTACACGGGAACTTCTGCGGGCAACCAGCGGCTGACCACCGACGTGACGATGGGACTGGTTCAACTCAGCGGTTCAGCGCAGAAGTATTACTACTACGTGTCGGCTGGCGTGTCGAACTCTGCCGTCAAACTCAACGACAGTCACTACAATTATTGCAGTCCTGTGGCCTTCTACGGCGGCAACTACGCCCTGAACCAAAAGCATTCTCTCGCGCTCAACGGCCTTTTCACCCACACGCTCTTCGACCCGTCGAACAAGAACGACATGACCGTACCCACCTCGTTCTTCGAGGCTGTCAAGGGCAATCCCGACCTCGCCCCGCTAAAGGTGCTGGGCAATACGCTGTCGTACAACGGACAGATTGGCAAGTCGAAGATTTCCATATCCTACGACAACAGCATCTACTTCGACAACATCCTGCACCGCTACGATGCAGACTTGCAGACCATCTACGACAGTCGCACTAACGACGGCAACTACTACGGCAACATGCTCACGGCCACCTACGCCTACAGTGCCTTTGCCGATAAGCTGCGCCTCAGTGTGACCGCCATCGAGGAATACAACATACTGCGTGGCGACACTTACGACCTGTCACGTAATATCTTCCGCATGAAAGCCTCCGTCACCTACCTCACGGGCGACTGGATGCTGCGCTTCAACTACCACACACCTTACACTGCACTCGACATCCGCGAGCCTTACCTCATCAGCCGCCGTCCCGTCTATGAGTGGCTCGTCAGTTGGAATCACAAGAACTGGGCTGTCAAAGCACTGGTGCGCAATCCTTTCAGCCGCTATACGAAGCAGCACATAACGATGGACTACGGCTGCTACCGCCGCGACATCTGGAACTACGGCGAGGCCGACGGCAGGAACATCAACCTGACAGTGACCTACAGCCTCGGATACGGCAAGAAGTCTGAGCGTGGCGATACCGACATCGACAAGCACATCAACAGTGCCATTATGAAAACATACTAAGCAATGAGAAAGGCTATCTTCATATTCATTGCAATCATCCTCGTGGCTGCGAGCATCGACTGGATCCGTTCATGCAACGGCTTGAAATCGCACAAGGAGGTCTTCGGGCGGGAAATCACTTATGCAGATATGTTCGAGTACAAGGATACCGATTATGATTACGTTGTCCGCGTCCCGTCGTTCTTCACAGCCCAACCAGATTCCCTTCAAGAGGAAAAAGGCCGCATGCGCTTCGAGTATGGCGACCAGTGGATCACCGTAGTCATCGAGAGCCATGTGATGCCGGGCAACGGCCAGTCGCTAAAGGACGGTATGGACTCGCTGGCACAAGTGCTTCATGCGACAGACCGCAGACTCGGCAGCGATTACTTCATCCTCTCCGGTCCACAATGTGAAAATGGCAGTCGCATCGACGGCTACAGTTATTACTCGAAGGTCATGGCCAATCACAAACTCAGGTTTGTCTATACGATGATCTATCCCGACAATTATAAAGACGTCCTTACTCGTCTCTTCAAAGAGATAGACGACTGGCAAATCTGGGAACGTCCGCATCTACAACTAAAGCAAGGCGAGTCACAAACGCCCAAAGCAGTATCGGAATAACAGCATAATTATGAAAGCATTTTTTTGTCTCGCTATGAACGCTTTCGTAGGAATTTTAGTAACTTTGCAGCCAAACAACCACTGACGATGGAACAGAAATTCGGAAAAAACAGTATTGACATTGAGGCGCTACGCGAGTTTTGCGAGCGCGAGGGCAAGGAGGTGACTTACCGCAAGGGCGACCAGCTGGAGCGCGAGGGCGACCCCGCACGATGGTTCGGCTTCGTCACCGAGGGGTGCTTCAAGTATGTAACGTATGGCATCAGCGACGATAGGGAGCATATCACATGGTTCTCGTTCGAGGGTGAGTTTGCTGGCGACTATCCCGCCTGCCTCGACGGTCGTCCATCGCAGACTACGATCAAGGCGATGATGCCCAGCCGCATGCTCCGTGTGAGCGGCGAGCAGTTGGTGGACTTTTTCCGTCAAGACGCTGAAAAGATGGAGTTGCGCAGTATCTGTGCCGAGCATGTGCTAAGGCAGCGCAATCAGTGCTACATCGACCTCCACCGCGCCACAGCCCGCGAACGCTATGAGTTGCTGCTGCAGCGTTGTCCCGGCATTGTGGAATTTCTTGACTTGCAAGACATCGCTTCGTTCTTGAACGTCCATCCAAATACTGTCAGCAAAATACGGCGTGACATTACGTTTGGCGGCAAATAATAGTCTATAACAGGTAGAAACTCTCAACCTAAGTTGAGACATTAGCCCTTGGCATTTCTTTTTCAGATTTAGCCAAGGGCCTATTTTTATGCCTTTTTGTAACTTTGTGGCTCGGAATATCAATAAAACGAAAAGATTATGAACAAGAAAACCATCATCACCATCCTGCTCACCCTCGTCGCAATGGCGGGGCAGGCACAAGTTCCACTCGAAAGCGTGAAGGAACTCACGATGAAGTCGGAGTATTTCAACCATGAGCGGCAGTTGCTCATCTACACGCCCGACAACTACCCGAACTTTGACCAGACCTACTACGATGTCATCTACGTGTTCGATGCACAAGACCGCACGATGTTCGATCTTGTACACTGTTTGCTCAACATCGCCTGCAAGCCCGACCCCGACGGCGGCAGAAGCACAAGTTTCATCATCGTCGGCATCTGCTCGCCTACACTTTGGGACATCAACTATTTCCGCAACCACGACTATCTGCCCATGCCCCTGCACGGCAACAACGGGTTATTCAGGGAGGGTTACTACTACGGCAAATCGCCCGACCTGAAGAAATTCGTCAAGAATGAGCTGATGCCATACGTGAAGAAGAACTACCGCACGTCGGGACGCTCCCTCGGTATCGGCCATTCGCTGAGCGCGTCTTTCGTGCTCGACGCGATGATTACCGACGACCTCTTCGACGACTACATCGCCATATCGCCCAACTGCTGCTACGACGAGTACCGTCTGGCCACGGACATTGAGAACCACCAGTTCAAGAACCGCAAGGCTCCCCGCTTCATCTACGCGTCGATGTCAGGCGAGATTGACAGCGAGCCTGAGTACTGGGGTGACGAGTGGAAGGCGGGCTGGGAGCGTGTCAGCACGTTCCTAAAGGACAAGTCCCACTTCCCCGAAAACACTGTCACATCCGTGCATACCTTCCCCGGCTATTACCATTACAACGGCTTCATGCCCAGCCTCACACAAGCCCTGAACGACTACATCGTTTTCGGCGCCAAGAATTTGGTGAGCTATGTCGGCGAAGAGACCTACCCCGTCCACATCGAACTACGCGGCAAGAACCTCACGGACACCATCTACATCACTGGCAATCAGGATGCGCTGGCCAACTGGGAGGCGAAGGGCGTCAAGATGACGCTCACCAGCGACAGCATCGCCTCCATCGACCTCCGTCTGCATCTGCCCGCCCAGTTCAAGTTCACCCGTGGCAGTTGGGAGCGCGAGGCCATCATCTCAAATGCCGACACAGGCAACCAGATTATCCACGACGCTGAGCACGCCACCCGCGTCTATCGCCTGTGGGAGAGGAATCCATGGATGGGAGAGTAAAAGTCAAAAATAAAACAAATATAAAGAACAAGAATTTTCCGTTTAGCATATATAAGAAGATGTGACCCATTCACTTTATGTCAAACTTTCAAAAAACAGTAAGGATTATGGAGAACCCGACATTACCTACCAACTGGCTGGCAGCGCTGAGCAACGCCTAATGGCGTCCCTTTGTGGTATGACGAGGGCGGCTATGTCCTTAAGATAGTCTGAACGTTATAATCTAACGACTCCTGCGCCAGTCATGATGACTGGTTGCAGGAGCTTCTTATTCAATCATAGCCCACGGCCATTACCATAGGTACGATAATATAGTTCCTTTGTCCGCAGTTCTTCAAGCGCATCAAAGGTTCCATCACGCCAATAATAATCAACCTTGGGACTGGCGACATTCCAGATTTCCTCACATAGTTGTATCCTGTCACCACCATCAAAGGCGAGGAATGCTTCAATGATATTTGCCTGTTTTTGGTTTAGATGGCGTTGATTTTGACAGTTGCCCATTTCTACCAGAGCAATGACGGCAGCGTCAAAGAGCTGGTCACGCTTCTGATGGTATGACTCCCAGGTTCCATCAGCAATTTTCAGAGCGTCATCGTATAGAGGCTTCAAGGCTTTGTCATCAAGTTCCAAATCTGGATCAGTCTTGGCGAGCATCTTTGCGAAGTGAACGGCATCATCCACATAAGACTTGCGCCCTGCCTCGGTTTTCTCAACACTGATGGCACTCCAGATAAAGTCTTTCATGCCTTTGGCAAAATGCTTCATGCCTGCTTTCCACTGGTCAACGATAATCTCGACAACTCGTTTGAAGTTCATACTGCAAGTTGCGAACAAGAGGTCTCTCAACACTCTCAGCCTATCAAGCAGTGCACTGTTCACGGTTTGAGATACCTTCAACTGACCACCCAACCACTTTATCGCTTCATCCTTGGTGAGTTGCTGACCGTTCCTGTTGCCACCCTTCCAGCAGAGAGGTGTACCGTCCTCCTTGACTGCGAGCCGTTCTTTCTTAATACGTAGTTCATACTCCGCTCTTGTCTTGGCCATCTCAGCATCATGCTCTGCCTTGGCATCGGCCTTTGCCTGGGTAACGGCTGCTTGCTTGTCGGCCTCGGCTTTAATGGCAGCATCTTTCTTTTCTCTTTCACGGCACTTGGCTAATTCCTCCCATGTGACAGGCTGGTCTTTCTTGTTACCGCTTGTCCAAACATAGGGATAGCCATTCTCATCAACAGCGGTTGTTGCTTGGCGGAGTTCTTCTTTGTGGATAGTTCTCTCTTCTTCAATTGCTTTCCTTACGGCTGGGCTAAGGCCAGAATGGAGCAACTTGTCTAATATGGAAGCCTGAGCCATGTCTGCTAATTCTTTCTTCTGTTTCTCAATATCAGCTTGGTTTTTCTTTTTCTCTTCCTCCTGTTTTTGGATGATGTAGTCGTTACGCTCCAGGTGCTCGGCTCCTGTCTCTGACTTTCGTTTGCCACGTTCCATCTCCAATGTCTCAGCCGCCATATCCTGTAGCTCTTCCATATCTTTCTTGCTGAGCTTGAAGGACTTCCCCGTTTCGTGGTTCATCCAATCCCAAATGATGTGCGCGTGAAGATTAGGTTGCCAGGTTGAAGGATCATCAGGGATGGTGTAATGGCCTTCATCCTTATGGATGTGTATCTGGATGGCTCTGACTCCCCATCTTTGACACACTTTCTCTGTGTACTTTAGGAGGTCAGACATTGTGGTGTCAGGCTTGATGTTGACCACACTCTCCCGGATGGGACTGCTGCCATTACGCTCTTTCGGTTTACCATTCTTACCAATGACAGTTACCTTCTTCTCCTGCATGGCTCGGCCAGTTTTCTGCTTTACCATCGCTTTGATGGCATCATAGTGCTGCTGGAGGGTGACACCCTTCAAGTCGGGTACCACATACGATTCATTGTTATGACTCAGTTCGGTACGTACATACAAAGTGCGTGGGTTTAGCGAGGCGATATAATCAGCGTCCCGCCTGTTATGACGTTCACTCTGCTCGATGTTGCAGGGCTTTACGTGGTCGGATGCTTTTGCTGTTGTACTCATATTACGATTTTATGTTTTTATGATTTTATGAAAATATGAATTTATGTAATTACTGTTTTACTGTAATTCAGAAATTTGTAGTTTCTGTATTTCATCCATTAGGAGGTATCGGGGTGGAAACCCTGATTGGAGGGTGCAGGGAGAGAGTCACTTCCTGCTCAGGGTTCTTAGGGGCAGATGCCACTGAGCGGGGCGGTCAAGGGGGAGGGTCACCCCCTTGCGAGGTTCCATAGGGCAAGCAGCCCTTGGTGGGTTCTTAGGGCAAAGCCCTGAGTCCCTCGGAAGAGCCCACAACTACGAAAGCGAAGCTCGTAGTTATAGTGGGCTATATCAAGGGCAAGCCCTTCATCTCCCTGCACGCACGTTACGGATCATGGTACTGACTGTTTATGGATGATGTCTATCAGATACTGGTTAATGTCTTGGTGGGTAAAGCTGTCATCCACCTTGAACTTGCCACCGAAATGTTCCGACCAAAAATCAACGCAGAAGTCATCAGGGTAGAGGACGATTTGTCTCCCTATGAGCTTCTTCATCATTTCGTCTGTCAGATTATTGCCAACGCCTACTGCCAACCATTCGATATCAGGATAAGCCAACGTGCCAAGCAGGGCAGTCTTCTCTTCTTGGACAACGACAGCCTGTCTGCCATACAACAGGTGTTCACCAAAGAACACGTTAGGGTCAACATAATAGTCGAAAGCATACCAAGAATAGAGATGATTGACAAGTGCATCATGATTGAGGATTGATCCGTCATCTACATTGAAGTGTATGACATTACCTCCAACAATCATCCCCTTGCGGTTAATCCGAGGCAGCACAGTGCCATAATGTTCTCCCCTCACTTCATCAGTCGCTCCCAACCGATAACGCATGACAAGATGATCAATCCTGTTTAGCATCTTCGGGCTGTCTCCTAGCACGCTGTCCAGATAGTCGGTCAAGGAGGAATGGCAGGTAACAAAGCAGTCTTTTGGAATCTCTATGAGAGACCTTTGATAGGCTGGAGCCTTGGTTGCGAGTATCTGTTTCAATTCTTGTTTATCCATTTCTTTATTCAATTTATGCAGATTATGCAATTATGCAGCATGAATAATGTGAATAATGAATAATCTTGGATTACTCTTTTAGAAGTCTTGAAACCTTACTTTGGGAGATTCCAAGCTGTTCGGCAATGGCTGTCTGTGTCATCCCCTTGGCAGAGAGTTCTCTGACACGGGCCTTCACCTCATCCCTTTCGTTGCCGTTCTCAATACTCAGGTGTTCCTGCTCAGTCCCAAAGCCACGACTGATAAAGCCCAGATTACCACATTCATCCTTACGACGCTCATAAATAGCCACATGGTCAGCGCCCATCGTCAACTCACCATTGCGCCACTTACACTGTTTGACATAAACGAGGTTGGGGTCAATGCTGGATTGTGCGATTCCGATAGCGTCATCTATGAGTTGGTTTATCTTGGCAGATCCCTGCATGGCCGAAAGGGAAAGAGGGACATTACCAGAGTACATCTTGGGAACATGATTGAGAACCACTAACGTCCAGTTGTACTTCTTCTTCAAAGTGTTTAGTGAAGCCATCAACGTTCCAGCATCAGCACTTCTGTCAAGCGACTGTCCCAAAGCTGTGATATTGTCAATAAACACGACATCCACATAATTAGCAACTGCTACTTCTTCTATCCCTTTAAGTACATCTTCTGCCGGATGCTCTTTATCCATCTCAGCACGAAGAAAGGTGGAAGGGAAATTGGGACACTCATAGCGGTTACCAAGTTGACGGGGTGTCATTTCGCAATCCACATATAATACTCGCTTGCCTTGTTCGGCAATATATCTTGCTATCTGCATAGCAAAGATTGTCTTGCCAATGCCAGACTGTCCGAAGATGATACTAAGATCACCTTCGAGAACAATGTCTGGGTAGAGTGAGACCAATGGTGGCAACAAATGTGCATCTTCAATGCACTTGTTCATCGGCTCAACGATGAATCCACCTCCATTCACAGGCTCTGCATCTTGGAGTGCCTTGAATGACTGGTTGATAATATCGTTTTCAATCATAACGCTCTTCCTCCTTTAATCTTTTTAGAGTTTACAAACTCGCTTGCTTCTTGCTCTAAGTCTTCCGTACTCTTTCTACGTCCTTGGTGTAACCATTCGTCGATTTCCGACTTCTTGAACGTCAACTTCTTTGAGTTCTTATAATAAGGTATAACCTTATCATTGACCCATCCATAAATGGTTTGCTTAGCAGGATGAGATGGAAGATACTGACGCAAATCGTCAATGTTCATCCATTCCGGCTGTTCATGAACATCTTTCTGGACGCTCAACTCGTTCACCATCTCTTCTAAACTCTCTACCTTTGAGATAAGGTAGTTTAATGCCTGGGGCATCTCTTCTAAATTGCTAATCATTCGTGTCATTATTTTAAAATTTAAATTTTGACACAAAGGTCGGCTTTATTCCAAAAGTGCATATCAAGTGTTAATATGCACCACCATTGCACCTGTTTATTTAACGGAGATTAATTGTAACCTCCTCAAAAAAGGAAGAAATCAATAATTAATCAAGATGAAAAACACCTTGAGGACGGGTAAATGGGATAAAAATGGATAAAAATCGAGAAAAAAGGTGGTGCAAACGTTGGTGGGAGGTGGTGCAAACGTGCTCCACACTCCCACCAAAATGGTGCTAACTATCAGGAAATCAAAGTGGTGCTACTGCTTGGGCTCATTTTTTCCGAGATTGTCGATGGTGATAGCTTTGGCGGCCTTTTCTTTCTTAGCATCTACAACTTTTGCATATATTTGAGTGGTCTTGACATTAGTGTGTCCCATCATTTTGCTGACGGTAAAGATGTCAGTGCCATTTGTAAGTTGTAGCGTCGCATAACTGTGTCTGAAACAGTGGAAGGTAATGTGCTTGGTGATTCCTGCTGCTTCAATCCATTTCTTGACAGGCCGATTAATCCACGAAGGATCCATGAGTCCTTCAAACACAAGTCTGTCAGGATCACGTCTCTCTCCGCATAGTTCATAGGCTTGGTCTGATATAGGCATGTATTCGACGCCATCTGTCTTTTCTTGATTGAAGTTGATGCGCCAAGAATCATTGTGCCTAACTATCTGCCCCCATTTCAGTTCTTTGATGTCACAGTGTCTTAATCCAGTCAAGATTGAGAAAAACGAGGCTCTTCTCAAGATGTTGTTAGAGCAAGGTGTGTCTGCCAACTTGTTTACCTCTTCAATGGTAAGCACTTCGCGCCTGCTTTCCTTTGTTGGGATATTCTTTACTTTCTCACTGATGTCAATAGTAAGATATTCGTCAATAAAGGCTTGTTTGAGTCCGGCTTTGATGATGGAGAAGTATGTTGAAGCTGTGTTTTGTGAGATAGGTCCTTTCTTGGAACCCCCTTGTGGGGCTGTGAGAAGGAACATCTTAAATTCTTCCATCCATTTTACCGATATGGTCGAAAATGGTATAGGCTTGTTCTCTGAGAAGATTTCAAGGAGAGCTGCTACACGATTCCAGTTGACAATAATGGAATCTGAAGAATTGGGGTGACGAGAATAAGTAATCTTCTTGAAGTACTCAATAAAGTCCTGTTCAGAACGCTCATTCTGTGCCACAATCTCGCTTTCCTTGTCAGTATAAAGTGATTGGTTGTCGTATTCGTGCTGGCGTAGTTTCCTTACGTTGTCTGCATAGATACAAGATTCTTGATCGAGGGTAGAACGGCACATAATAATGCCATTGATGTCTCGTTTGGGCTTAAAACCGGATGATCGGGTAGAGGATGACTTGTCCCAGATGGGAGTGGTAATACTTCTGTTGACTGATTCCACAATTCGTTCCACCTTATTGCCTGCAGAAACAACAGGGTAGGCTTCAACAATCAGATACCACTCCTCCTTGTATTGTGACTTGCGGAGTTTAACGGTGACTTTGGTATGTGATAATGGTTTCTTCATAAGCTCTTATAAAGTTTGTCGATTTCCTTTTTGGGCACATAGACGTAGTTGCCAATCTGGCGAGAGGGGATAGAGTACTTCCTGATATGTGCCCAAACAGAACTATCGTTTAGTCTGTACTTCTTGCAAATCTCGCCAATGGTATAACAGTTCTCTGGTTCCATATTATATAATGGTACGAGGTCTTTGTCTTTCTTCGGCTTCTCGAATCGCTTGGGAAACATCTTATCTATGTCTTTCCTGTTAATTCGGGTCAGTCTGGTACCGAGATTAATGCTTTGTATTTGGCCCACACGAATAAGGCGATATAAAGTATCTCTACCAACACCATACATGGCTACGGCCTCAGGTATGGATATATAGTCGCGATAATCAGGCACCTGGTCTGCTATTGCTTTAAGCCGTTCTTGCTTTTTCTCCTCATCCTTTCTCCGTTTCCATGCAACCTTCATGCACTTCTCGGAGCAGCACTTGGAGTCGAGCGTCTTGGCAACGAAGATGCTGCCACAGACTTCACACTTCCTTTTGATTTCAAATTTCAATGCTGGCATATCTTTTCTACTATTAAATTTGTCTAAGTAGCGACAAGTAGGCATAAGTTTAATCTTTTCTACCAATAAGTCGTGTCGCAAATATGACGCAAAATTACGGTAAAAATCCGAAAATAGCAAGAAATGAAACAAAGTTTAACAATAACAAAAAGTGGTGTAACCACTTGGATTACACCACTTTCTTATGATTTTCTTATTGTTGTTTATCAAGGATTACTTCACCTCCTCAAAATCAGCATCTTGGATATCTTCCGGTTTCTGACCGGCATTCTGCTGAGTCTGCTGACCGCCAGTGAACTGGTCACCGCCAGGTTGTCCTGCAGCACCGCTCTGGGCATACATCTGCTGTGAGGCGGTCTGCCAAGCAGCGTTGAGGGCTGCAATAGCACTGTCAATGGCGTTGACATCGCCGGCCTTGTGGGCATCCTTCAGCTGCTGGAGGGCCTGCTCGATGGCGGGCTTGTGCTGGGCAGGGATCTTGTCACCCAGTTCCTGAAGCTGGTTTTCGGTCTGGAAGATCATTGAGTCAGCCTGGTTCAGCTTGTCTACACGCTCACGCTCACGTTTGTCGTTCTCAGCGTTCTGCTCAGCCTCGGCCTTCATACGGTTGATTTCATCCTGAGACAGACCAGAAGAAGCCTCGATGCGGATGGCCTGCTCCTTACCGGTAGCCTTATCCTTAGCAGAAACCTTCAGGATACCGTTGGCATCGATGTCGAAGGTCACCTCAATCTGAGGAATACCACGGCGAGCAGGAGCGATACCTGTCAGGTTGAACTGACCGATACTCTTGTTCTGAGCTGCCATTGGGCGCTCACCCTGCAGAACGTGGATGGTCACCTCTGTCTGATTGTCAGCTGCAGTAGAGAACACCTCGCTCTTCTTGCAAGGAATGGTCGAGTTGGCCTCGATAAGCTTGGTCATCACACCACCCATAGTCTCAATACCCAGTGTCAACGGAGTAACATCGAGCAGCACAATGTCGCCTACGCCACCTTCTTTGTTCAGGATAGCCCCCTGGATAGCAGCACCTACAGCCACCACCTCGTCAGGGTTCACACCTTTTGAAGGCTCCTTGCCGAAGTAGTTCTTCACCAGCGTCTGCACAGCGGGGATACGGCTTGAACCACCTACTAGGATCACTTCGTCGATATCAGCAGTGGTCAGCTTGGCATCAGCCATTGCCTTCTGGCAGGGAGCCAGACATGCCTGAATCAGCTCGTGAGCCAATTGCTCGAACTTGGCACGGGTTAGGGTCTTCACCAAGTGCTTGGGCACACCTGCTACTGGCATGATATACGGCAGGTTGATTTCTGTCGATGTAGAAGATGACAGCTCAATCTTAGCCTTCTCTGCAGCTTCCTTCAGACGCTGCATAGCCATAGGATCGCTCTTCAAATCTGCACCCTCGTCGTTTCTGAACTCCTGAACGAGCCAGTCGATGATAGCCTGGTCGAAATCGTCACCACCAAGATGGGTATCACCATTGGTAGAGAGCACCTCAAACACACCACCGCCAAACTCGAGGATAGAGATATCGAAAGTACCACCACCAAGGTCGAAGACAGCAATCTTCATGTCCTTGTTGGCCTTGTCGACACCGTATGCCAAAGCTGCTGCTGTGGGCTCATTGACGATACGCTTCACATTCAGACCTGCAATCTGTCCAGCCTCCTTCGTGGCCTGACGCTGAGAGTCAGAGAAGTAAGCAGGTACGGTGATGACAGCCTCTGTCACCTCCTGTCCGAGATAGTCCTCAGCAGTCTTCTTCATCTTCTGAAGTATCATAGCCGAGATCTCCTGTGGGGTGTACTTGCGGCCGTTGATATCTACACGGGGATAACCACCCTCATTCACTACAGAATAAGGTACGCGAGCAATCTCCTTTTCGGTCTGCTGCCAGTTCTCACCCATGAAACGCTTGATAGAGTAAACAGTGTTCTTCGGATTCGTAATGGCCTGACGCTTGGCAGGATCACCGATCTTACGCTCACCGTTGTCAACAAAACCAACGACTGAAGGTGTCGTACGCTTACCCTCGCTGTTGGCGATTACTACTGGCTCGTTACCTTCGAATACGGCAACGCAGCTGTTGGTAGTTCCTAAATCAATTCCAATAATCTTTCCCATAATTCTATAATTTTTATTTGTTTATACTCAAGTTTAATCGGACAAAAATCCGCAAAATGTGAAGCAAAGCATGTGCCAAAATGGTGATTTATGAAAAAAAGTGCCCTCTTTACGTCATTTTGGCATAAATTATTTTGTTATATCTCAGATTTATGCTATCTTTGCACTCAGAATTCTATAATTAACGATCGTAAATGATGAAAAAATCTTTTTTGACAACCTGTGTGGCATTGATCTTTTTGACTGCTACCGCTCAAGAGAATTCCTATATTGTGAAGACTCGTGGGGCAAAGAAAGTGCAACAACAGACGGAGTATTCCAGTGATGATGTTAACTTAGCCAACCCCGTAGACGAAACGGCTCGTGACTTCATCAGCGACAACTTCAGGTTCTACAGCCTTTGTGACTGGAAGGAAGGTATGAAGTTCATGGTTATGCCTGAGAAGTATGACCTGGTGGTGAAAACTTTTGCCGATGCAGCGACTGGCAAGGATGTGAGCAGTATGTCGCTCCGCCACAAGATTATGATCTATAAAGGTCATACAGAGGCTTCAGACGGTCACCATCGTATTAATTTCTACTGTCAAGACAATGGCAGGGATTATTATTACGAGATTCCCAGTGGATCGTTTGATGACTATTGTTATAACAAATTTGGCGTGCCGACGCTGGCCTATCTGGGAGATGTGGATATCGCCCGTGAAAAGCTGATGGGCAAGACGATGTACACCAAGACCCAGTATTACCGCATTGACACGGAATACGATGGCGATGGTTTCCAGGATGTAATCGTAGACAAGGACATGGAGGTGAAGGTAACTGCCGTAGGTGTTGGTACGCGTGCCTATCCTGTTAAGATCATCGTTGAGGACAGGGACGGTAACGAGTTCTATCAGAACGTGGCTATCTCAAAGACCAATTGTGGTATGCGTGACGATGAGTTCATCATGGACAATGCCAAATATCTCTTTGCGAACTCTTTTGAGTTGGTTGATGACATTATGGCAGTCAATAGCTACAACTACAAGGCTTACATTGGCAGAATTGTTCACACCAAGTTCCCAACAACCATGCTTAATGAGTCAACCAATAAGGTTCAGAAAGTTCCACGTATGATTGGTTATCAGATTGAGGCCATCAATCCTCACAAGAACGATACGAAGTTTACTGTGAAGTTCAAGAACACCATACTTGGCACTTATTTCTATAAGGACGTAACGCTGGACCAGAAGAGTATTTCCGGAACCTCGAAGGACTTCGAGCAGGATCCGGATGACTACTTCTCTTACCTTTTCGCCCCAGGTCCTGGTAAGAAGATTGAGACCACAGAGGGTAGCCGAGGCCTGATTCGTATGGGTCACGTCAGCCCTGGATTCTCAGAGGATGAAGTGATGCTTGCCGCTGGTGAGCCCGATGATATTCAGCATGGCGAGAATGGTCTGTACACTTGGATCTTCAAGCGCTCTAACAACAAACTGCTTGTAGTGGACTTCAATGGAGTGGGCGTTGTAACGAAGACCTCTACGAAGGATGCTCCAAAGGCGAGAGCCGCAGCTAAGCGCCGTGCATCGTCTTCGAAGAAGCGTTCCTCTAACAGTTGGAAGAACGGCAAGGGTACTCCACTCTAAACCATACTGACAGACTGTCACAAACAAACAATATGAAAGCCGCTCCTTTGAAGGGGCGGCTTTCTGATTCTGTGTGAGATGGCAGATGTGATTATTCCTTGTCCTTGAGAGCCTGGATGATTTTGGCTTCAATCTCTTCGCATAGTTCGGGATTGTCCTTCAGCAGGACTTTTGTGGCATCACGGCCCTGTCCCAATTTTGTGTCTCCGTAAGAGAACCATGAACCGCTCTTTTTGATGATTCCGTGTTCCACACCGAGATCCACAATCTCGCCTAACTTGGAGATACCTTCGCCGAAGATGATCTCAAATTCTGCTTTGCGGAAAGGAGGTGCCACCTTGTTCTTTACAACCTTCACCTTTACCTGATTTCCGATAGGTGTATCACCATCCTTGATGGGTTGCCCTTGCTTACGGATGTCAAGGCGCACAGAAGCATAGAACTTCAGGGCATTACCGCCTGTGGTCGTCTCTGGGTTACCGAACATCACACCGATCTTCTCTCTCAACTGGTTGATGAAGATGCAAGTAGTGTTGGTCTTAGAGATGGTTGAGGTAAGTTTGCGGAGTGCCTGGCTCATCAGACGGGCCTGCAGTCCGACAGACGAGTCGCCCATGTCGCCCTCAATCTCCTTCTTTGGGGTCAGAGCAGCCACGGAATCGACAACAATAATATCAATAGCGCTGCTTCTTATCAGATGATCGGCAATCTCCAGTGCCTGCTCTCCGTTGTCAGGCTGGGAGATAAGCAGATCATCAACATTGACACCCAGTTTGGCTGCATAGAAACGGTCGAATGCATGCTCTGCATCGATGAAGGCGGCGATGCCACCTGCCTTCTGACACTCGGCGATAGCATGGATGGCCAGTGTGGTCTTACCTGAGGACTCTGGACCGAAGATCTCGATGATACGTCCCTTGGGATAGCCTCCTACACCAAGGGCAACGTTCAGACCGATACTTCCAGTCGGGATTACTTCCACGTTCATAATCTGCTCTTCACCCATGCGCATGATGCTGCCCTTGCCGAAGTCTTTCTCAATCTTGGCCATTGCATCTTGCAAGGCCTTCAGTTTCTGTTGTTGCGGAGTCAACTGCTCCGCAGATTCTTCTTTCTTTGCCATAGCTTTTAGAAATTTAAGAGTTAATAATTATAATTCGAGGTCACCGTCGAACACTTCGTTCCAAGGCAGACCTTGTTTGTTCAGTTGTTCCATGAAGGGATCGGGATCAAACTCCTCCACATTCCACACACCAGGCATCTTCCACAGTCCCTTAACGAACATCATAGCCCCAATCATAGCAGGCACGCCAGTGGTATAGCTAACGCCCTGCATGCCTGTTTCCTTGTACGCCTCTTGATGTTTGCAGTTATTATATATATAATAGGTGTGCTCCTTACCGTCCTTGATACCACGGATGCGACAGCCGATGCTCGTTTCGCCCTCGTAGTTCTCTCCAAGGTCCTGGGGATTTGGCAGTACAGCCTTCAGGAACTGTAGGGGAACGATCTTCACCTTCGCAGTGCCCGTTCCGTCAGCAAGAGGCGCCTCATACTCAATCTCGTCGATACGGCTCATACCGATGTTCTGGATCACCTCAAGATGCTTCAGGTATTGCTCACCAAAGGTCATCCAGAAGCGTCCCTGCTTGATGGTGGGATAGTTCTTCACCAGCGACTCCAGTTCCTCATGGTGCAACAGATAACTCTCACGGGGACCGATGTTGGGGTAGGTGAGTGGCTTGTGGATCTCCAAGGGTTCTGTTTCAATCCACTGACCATCCTTATAGTAGAGTCCCTTCTGGGTAATCTCGCGGATGTTAATCTCTGGATTGAAGTTTGTGGCGAAGGCATGGTGATGATCACCTGCATTGCAGTCCACGATATCGAGATAGTGAATCTCGTCGAAGTGGTGCTTGGCGGCGTATGCGGTATAGACACCGCTGACACCTGGGTCGAAACCACAGCCTAAGATTGCCGTCAGTCCTGCTTGCTCGAAGCGGTCCTTGTAGGCCCACTGCCAGGAGTACTCAAAATGTGCCTCGTCCTTTGGTTCGTAGTTGGCTGTGTCTAGGTAATTACAGCCACATGCCAGACAGGCGTCCATAATAGTCAGATCCTGATAGGGCAGGGCAAGGTTTATCACAAGTTCAGGCTTGTATTCGTTGAAGAGTGCCTTCAGCTGCTCCACGTCGTCAGCATCCACCTGAGCAGTCTTGATGTCCATCTTGTAACCAGCCTTGTGAATGTCATCCACGATCTTATCGCATTTAGCCTTGCGACGGCTGGCAATCATAAAGTCAGAAAATACGTCAGCATTCTGTGCAATCTTGAATGCTGCTACCGTTGCGACGCCTCCGGCGCCAATCATTAGAACTTTTGCCATAGTCTTATGTTTTTTTAGTGTGCAAATATACAAAGATTTTTGCTAAACAACAAACTTTTTTGCTAAAATCATTTATTGAGGATTAAAAATCAAATATTGTGGGAAGATATTCAGGAAAAGGTATATCTTTGCAGCAAAAATAAAACAATCAGATTTATGAAGAGTATATTGGAAGGACGTCTGGCATTAAAGGCTGAGATTGAGAAGATTGCAGAGGTGGCTGGCTATCTGTGGCAGAACGGATGGGCCGAGCGTAACGGTGGAAACATCACGGTGAATATCACAGAGTATGTCGATGACGAGATTCGTCAGATGCCTGCTATCAGTGAGGTGAAACAGATCGGTGTGTCGCTGCCCGCGCTGAAAGGCTGCTATTTTTATTGCAAGGGCACTGGCAAGCGTATGCGCGACCTTGCCCGTTGGCCAATGGATAATGGTTCTGTTATCCGCATTCTCGATGACTGTGCCTCTTATGTGATGATTGCCGACAATCCCGTCCTGCCTACATCAGAACTTCCGAGTCATCTGACCGTCCATGCTCGTCAGATTGAGACAGGATCCGGCTATAAGGCTACGGTCCATACTCATCCCATTGAGCTCGTAGCCATGAGTCATAACCGTGAGTTTCTTGGCAAGGATGTGCTGACACGCATTCTTTGGTCAATGATTCCTGAGACAAAGGCTTTCTGTCCGTTAGGTCTGGGTATCGTGCCATACACCCTGCCCGGTAGTAACGAGCTTGCTGACGCCACACTTAAAGAACTGGAGGATTATGATGTGGTGATGTGGGAGAAGCATGGCGTGTTTGCCAAGGGTAAAGACGTGATGGATGCCTTTGACCAGATTGACGTTCTCTCGAAGAGTGCCAAGATATATATCAATTCGAAGTGCATGGGCTTCGAGCCAGAAGGAATGAGCGACGAGCAGATGAAGGAGATGACCGTCGCCTTCAACCTCCCAAGGTAAGCAACAAAAACAAACTACTTCTACATAATATGGTTAATTAGTTGAATAAGTCCCCGATGCGTGATGCACCGGGGACCTTTTATATCTGCCTGATTCTTGAAAAAGGCTCAAATAAGTTGTGGGAGGAAGCTGGATATGATGAGTACCACGATGCCGCAGATCAATACGGCAATTGTCTTCTGGGAACAACCTTTCCACTCTTTGAGTATGATGCCCCAGACATTGGAGAACACCACGTTGAGTGCCATGAGGATGCAGAACGACAGCGTATCCATCGTACCACCAGCCTCGAAGAACGAGCGCCCTAATGAGAGACCGAAGAACTGCGAATACCACAGGGCACCGGCTAACAGACAGAACAGCAGGTTATTTCCCCACACAGAGGTCTTTGCATAGTCGTCCCAGGTCTTGTTCTTCTGATTCTGATAGAAACAATAGATGGCATTGGTGATGAAGCCACCGAGGGTCACGAGGAAGGTGGCAGGTAGTGTGCGGAACATTGGATCGGTCAGCTCACCGAAGTTGATGCCCTTTCCGAATTCCAATCCTACGTTGAAACAACCACTCATGAAACCGCATAACAGTGCGATGGCCAGGCCCTTGGGGAAGTTGAAGTCCTTCACGGCTTGCTTCTTCTCTTCCTCGGAGAGCGAAGATGCCCTCATGCTTCCTGCCACGCCGATGATGGCGATACCAATTAAGGTGACAATCACACCGAGGATAACGGCGAAGGTCAACGACTCCAGCGCATTCAGCTCGGGGAAGAAGATGTTCAGTAGCACAGGACCCATGATGGTGCCGAGGCCAGCACAGGTGCCAAGAGCTATCGACTGACCGAGAGCCACGCCGAGGTAGCGCATGGAGAGTCCGAACGTCAGACCACCCACACCCCAAAGCACGCCAAAGAAGACGGTCATCCATAGGTTGAACGATGGGGTGTCGGCAAACAGCCCCAAGAGCGACTCACCGCTTGGCACGGCGAGTAACGCTCCGAGGAATGGTAACACCAGCCAAGCGAACACACCCTGCACAATCCAATACGACTCCCAAGACCAGTCCTTGATCTTATTGATGGGAACATAGCAACTCGACTGACAGAATGCGCCGATGGCAATGATGATAAGACCGATGATAATTTCCATTGAAAAATGAAGATTGAAAATTGAAAATTGAAGATGGAAAATTATCGCTTGCTCGTTATTTCGCGCTCGTATTTCTGGATGGCGGCAATGTACTCTTCACCGACAGGCACGTTGTTCTTCAGGTTGAAGTAGTCGAATACGGCACCGAATGGCATCGATTTGGCTTCCTCCATCAGTGCGAGTCGCTCAAAGTTCTGGCCGTTGTCCTCATACTCACGCAATTTGGCCTTTGGCTCGAGCAGAGCCTGAAGAATGCATTTCTGTGTCGCGCGCGAACCTATAACATATGCACCTATACGGTTGATGCTGGCATCGAAGTAGTCAAGTCCCACGTGTGCACGGTCGAGGGCATCGCAGCGGACTAGTTCCTTGAAAAGGTCGAGTGTCTGGTCGTTCATAATCGTCACGTGGTCTGAGTCCCAACGTACGGGGCGGCTGACGTGGAGCATCAGTTCTGGCACATACATCAGCAGCGTAGATACGAAGTCGGAGACATTCTCCGTCTGCTCGTAATGGCCAGTGTCGATGGTGTACATCTGTTTGCGGGTGGCGCAGTAGGCTGTATAGAAGTCATGAGAACCTACGGTATAGCTTTCCAAACCGATGCCGAACAGCTTGGCCTCAAAGCAATTCTTCACGCCGTCGAGTTTCTCCTCCATAATCTCATCGAGCGATGCAGCAAGAATCTCACGGTACTTCTTGCGCTGTACAGGCATATCCTTTGAACCGTCGTGAACCCAGATATTCATAATACAAGGGTCATTCTGGGCTTTACCCATAGCGTCGGCAATACGACGACAACGCTTGGTGTGCTCAATCCAAAAATCGCGGATACCCTTGTCGGGGTTTGACAGCGAGAGATCACCGCTCTTCGGGTGAGAGAATGATGTGGAGTTGAAGTCAAGTTTCATGTTGTTCTCCTTTGCCCAGTCAATCCAGCTCTGGAAGTGTTTAACTTCCACTTGGTCGCGATCTACGAACTGGCCTCCGAAGTCACCATAGATTTCATGCAAGTTCAGACGGTGGTTTCCGGCCAGTAGGGTCTTCACGAATTCAATATCCTGGCGAACCTCGTCGATGTTACGGGCACGTCCGGGATAGTTACCAGTGGTCTGGATACCACCGCTCAGGGCCTCGTTGCGCTCGAAACCAACTACATCGTCGGTCTGCCAGCAGTGCAGCGAGATTTGCTGCTTCTGGAGCTGGTCAAGTACAGCGTCGGTGTCAACGCCTATGGCGGCATAACGCTCTTTTGCTACGGCATAAGCTTTTTCAATCAGTTCTGCTTTCATTTTTTTACTTTTGTTTTAGTGATTAAATAATGTTGTTTGTTATTTTCAGATACTTGTCGAAGGCAGCTTCCCACTGCGCCTTGTCTGCTGGCTCGTATTTCACCAGTTCGATGCTATTGGCAATGATCTGGCGCATTTCCCAGATGTCCTTTACGAGACCGGCAGCCTTAGCCTGCAACATGATGTTGCCTATGGCTGTTCCCTCCTGCGGGCCTGACAGTACGGTAGCACCTGTGGAGTTGGCGGTAAACTGGTTCAGGTATTTGTTGAGGCTTCCGCCACCGATGATGTGTAGCACTTCGAGTTTGAATGGTGCAAATTCCTGCATCCATTGGAAGACCTGACGGTAGCGAAGTGCCAGCGAGTCGAAGATACAACGGCAGATCTCTGCGGGTGTCTCTGGAATGGGCTGGTTCGTGTTGCGACAGTACTCCTGTATAGCTTTAATCATTGAGGTGGGTGCCGCAAACATCTGGTCATCAGGATTAATGAGTGAACGGAAGGATTCCACAGTCATGGCCTGTCCTTGCAACTCTGGATGGCTGAGTTTGCGCACTTCTTCAGGCCATTCCTGTCGGCAGCGCTCATATAGCCACATGCCGCAGATATTCTTCAGGAATCGTGTTGTACCCTCTATGCCACCCTCGTTGGTAAAGTTGCGCTCATATGACAAGTCGTTGATGATGGCATCCTTCGTCTCGATACCCATCAGACTCCATGTGCCGCTTGAGAGATATGCGAATTTCTCGTCCTTGGCGGGTACGGCGGCCACAGCCGATGCCGTGTCATGGCCTGCGACAGCAATCACTGGGATGGCCTCTAGACCCGTCAACGCTTGAACCTCGTCTGTCAGATGGCCTATCACTGTGCCTGGGTTTACTATTTCCCCGAACTTTGAACGGTCGAGTCCGAGTGATGCCAAGAGACGTTCATCGAGTTCCTTGGTACGAGGATCGAGTAACTGTGATGTTGAGGCGATGGTATATTCACATACTGCATTTCCTGTTAACATCCAACTCAATGCGTCGGGAACAAACAGTATCTTATTGGCATGTAGGAAGGCAGAGTTCTGCTCGCACTTCATGGCGTAGAGCTGGAAAATACTGTTAAAGTTCAGAAACTGTATGCCTGTAATATCGTAAACCTCTTTTTTCGTGATTACGTTTTCCAGATAATCTTCCATAGCCTTAAAAGTAATAGGATCGCGATATGCGCGCGGATTCCTTAATATAGCGTTATCTTCTCCAATAAACACGAAGTCCACACCCCAGGTGTCAATGCCTATTGACGTGATCTTCAGTCCACGCTGTGCCACCTCTTTCAGTCCGCAGATTATCTCGTTATAGAGCGCATAGATGTCCCAATAGTAGTGACCGCCCTGTATGATGAGATGATTAGGGAAACGGGTGACCTCTTCCAGGTCAACTTTCCCATCCGTGATGGTACCGATAATTGTCCTGCCGCTAGTTGCGCCAAGATCGACAGCAAAGAAATATTCCTGTTCCTTCATATTAGGGTTTTTTAGGGTGATTAGGGTTTTTATGTTCCTGCTGCAAAGGTACGGTTAAAAAAAGGTATAGCACACTATTATTTGATTTTTAGCCTTTAATTTTTGCCACAGATTATACAGTTTATATAGATTAACACAGATTAAGATATAATTCTGTGAAATTATGGTGAATGTGTAGCTTTTTTCTTATCTTTGCACTCAGATTCAAATTAATAGTATAACAAGATGTCAACATTAACGATTCTGATTGTGTGTGTCTTCTGCATTGGCTATCTGTGTATAGCCCTGGAAGGCCTGACAAGAGTGAACAAGGCAGCCATTGCGTTGCTGATGTGTGTGCTGTGCTGGACCCTGCTCATGATGGGGCCAGCTGCCTATTATCCCGCTGTGGCCGAGGGCGATGTCATCCATCACATCGCGGAGGTGATCGAGCATCATCTGGGCGATGCCGCCGGCACACTGTTCTTCCTGATGGGAGCGATGACCATCGTCGAGATTGTCGACTCCAATGGCGGCTTCAACTTTGTGCGTGACACGATTAAGACGCGTTCGAAGCGGAAGCTGATGTGGCGTGTGGCCTTCATGACCTTCTTCCTGTCGGCAATCCTGGACAACCTGACGACCTCGATTGTCATGATCATGGTGCTGAGGAAGCTAGTGCAAAGCCGTGGTGACCGTCTCATCTATGCGGCCCTCGTTGTGATCTCCGCCAACTCGGGAGGTGCTTTCTCGCCCATAGGCGATGTGACTACGATTATGCTGTGGATCAAAGGTGTCATTACGACCCAGGGCGTCATCACCGAGATATTCGTACCTTCGCTCGTGTCGATGCTTGTGCCGGCCTTTATCTTGCAGTACCAGCTTAGCGGAAAGTTCGACAAGTCGCTGAATCTGCCGAAGGCGGAGGTCAGCCAGTTCACCAAAGCCCAGCGGGATATCATCTTCTGGCTTGGCGTGGGCGGGCTGTGCTTCGTGCCGGTGTTCAAGACGATCACCCATCTGCCCCCGTTCATGGGTATCCTGCTTGTACTCGGAGTGCTCTGGACGGTGACGGAGATATTCCACTATAACACCGCCGAGGACGACACGATGGCCAAGCGCGTCTCCGACCTGCTCTCACGCATTGACCTCTCGACGATTATGTTCTTCCTGGGCATACTGATGGCTGTCGCCGTGCTGCAGGAGGTCGGCGTGCTTACCATGCTGGGTAAGAGCCTTGACGCCACCTTCGAGGGGAATCACTTCCTGGTGACGGGCATTATCGGTGTACTCTCCTCCATCGTCGACAATGTGCCCCTCGTAGCCGGCTGTATGGGCATGTATCCTGTGGCCGCTGCCGGCGACCTGGCCGTCGACGGTATCTTCTGGCAGCTGCTGGCTTACTGTGCCGGCGTGGGCGGTTCGATGCTGATTATCGGCTCTGCCGCCGGCGTGGTGGTCATGGGCCTTGAGAAGATATCCTTTGGCTGGTACATGAAGAAGATCACGTGGATTGCCTTCACGGGCTACCTGGCCGGCATGTTCATCTATTGGGTCGAGCGCGCCCTGTTCTTCTGATTAGCGCAGGTCGCTGGGCTTGAAACCCATCTTCGACTTGAACTTGGAGGAGAAGTAGTCTGGGCTTTCGAAGTTGAGACGATAGGCTATCTCCTTGATGCTGAGTTCGGTGGTGGAGAGGAGCTCCTTGGCGCGGAGTAGCCGGAGTTCCTGCTGGTAGGTGGCTGGGGAAAGGCCCGTGTGCTCCTTGAAGAGCTTGCGGAAGTTGCTGTAGCTGACGCCGAGTTCGGTGGCGACCTGTTGGATGGTGAGTGATGACTCGAGTGACTCCCGGATGCGGAGGCGGGCGCGGTTGATCATGTCGACATGCTGTTGGTTCCGGCCCAGTTCGATGTTGCGCTCAAGGGAGTACATCATCCCAATCAGGTGGTTGACGATGCCTGCCATGAGCTGTTGCGAGTAGGCAGCTTCCTCAAGTGCAGCCTCGTATGCCCGCTTGTAGAGGGTCTCGATGACCGAAGAGTAGCCGACATGGTAGATGGGTTTCTGGGGAGACAGGAATCCAGCACGGACACGGTCGTCCATGTTACGGCCGCGGAATCCTATCCAGTAGCTCTTCCAGCCGACAGTGGGCAGGGGGTGGTAGGTGTGCCACTCTCCAGGGAAGAGGAGGAACATGTCGCCGGGATTGATGCGGACCGGGGGGCAGCTGGCACTCTGGAACAGCCCTTCGCCTTCGGGATTGTAGAGAAGCTGGTACTCGCTGAGTGTCCGGCCACGGCTGATGTCGAAATAGTAGCCGTCGGCATGGCCCTTGGTGGGGTAGGGTTCGCCGGGCAGGATATGCTCGTAGCCTATGGTGCTGACGGTGAGGCCCCATAGGGCGTCGCGCTCGTTGGCGAGGAGGTACTTACTGCGCTGCATGGTTGTTTGTTTTTAGGGTAATTAGGGTGATTAGGGTAATTAGGGTTTAGAGTTTGGGGCAGGGAATCCACATCCAGAAGGTAGAGCCGTGGCCGGGGCCGTCGGAGGTGACTCCTATCTGGCCGTTGCAGCGGTTGGCTATGTTCTGGCAGATAGAGAGGCCGAGACCGGTGCCTTGTACGAATTCGTCGAGTTTGACGAAACGTTCAAAGACGCTTGCCTGCTTTTCCTTGGGGATACCGGCACCAGAGTCCAGACTATAGAACAACAGTCCGTCTGCCTCGCCGCTACCGTCGGCTTTCTGGCGACGGTCCCAATGATAGCCTACCTTGATGTAGCCTTGATGGGTGTATTTTACGGCGTTAGTGACAAAGTTTGTAAGCACCTGCTGAACGCGGCCGGTGTCGAGAATCGTGGCACAACTGCTGTAGGGGTTGTCTTTGATGAACTCTACGCCGGGGTTCTGAACGCGTTGGGCGAGGGTCTGGCAGATATCGTCGAACACGAGGGCGAAGTCTACCTCCGTGGGCTGTATGGCGAGGGCCTGCCCCATGGACGATGCCTCGAGGATGTCGTTGATAAGGCGCATGAGCATGTCGCAGTTATTGCGGATGATGCGGATAAACTCCATGCGCTCTTCCTGGTTATCGATGACCAGCAACAGGTCGCTGAAGCCGACGATGGCATTCAGCGGGGTGCGGATCTCGTGAGTCATGTTGGCAAGGAAGGCGCTCTTCATGCGGCTGGAGTCTTCGGCGCGATAGGTCTCCTGCCGCAGTTTCTGCTGGGCTTCCATCAGTTTGGTAATGTTGCGGGCCACGCCGTAGTAGCGGGTAATAGAGCCGTCGGGCTGACGGTCTGGAACACCGCTGAGCACATACCAGCAGGGATCGGGGGTGGAGGGCATATGAGAGAAGTGGTTGGTGGCATTGAAGTCTGCGCCGCTCTGGATCATTTCCTGGAGGTTCTTGTCTGCCTGCTCGCGTTCCTCCGGGACCATGTTCGCGATATACTCGTCCCAGCTCATGGAATAGCTGTGGGTGCGCAGGGAACGGGAGAAGTTGATCTGGCGGGTGGCGAGATCGAACTCCCATACGTACATATCGCTCTTCTCCAGCAGGTATTGCAGTCGCGACTCATACTGATTGATGGCTTCACCGATTCTCATCATCTCTTTGGTATGCTGTTGCTGGCGGAGCGTCATGGCGCGCTCCTCAGTGACATCGCGGCAGGTGACGACGTAGTACTGTAACTGGCCTTCGGCGTTGTTGGTGGGCCTGATACGGAATTCGATGTATTTGTCGAGCCCCATTTCACTGTATAACATATGCTGGCAGGCGTGGAAAATGTAACGTGCGTTGCGAGGATACTGGTCTTTGAAGAGTGTGGTCTCGAAGAGATTGGTCTTACTGAAGTAACTCAAGTTGTTGCCGTCGAGCTTGCAGAGCTGGCGCATGTTGTCGTTAGCATTGATGAACCACCCGTTTTTGTCGTAAAATGACATGGCGATGATGTTGGTCTCGAAGATCTTTGTGTATTTCGTGTTCAACTCCATGTTGATGCGTTCTTCCTCTACTTGGCGGGTGATGTCCTTTACCGTGACAATGATGGGTCGGGACCTGCGGTTATTCTGCTCGATGGTAGCGGCACTATGCAACCAATGCCATTCGGGCTCTGTCTCCGTGCCCTTGTTCATGCGCCAGGTGTATGACCACTGCGGCGCCTTTCTCAGGATCATTGCGTCTATCTTGTCTTTGAAATCTCTGAGGTCGTCGGGGTGGAGGCACTTTTGGAATTGTTCCTTGCTATAGCCATCGTCGGGCAGCAGATTGCCGTGGATGTTGTAAATCATGTGGGCTGTGCTGTCGATTTCCAACACGTTGTAACTGCCCATCTTAAGGGCTTGCTGCATCATGTTGTTCAGGTCGGCTGAGCGCCTTATGGCGTTTCGTACGCGGGACCTGACGAGCCGGCTAAGCAAGAGTACGATGATGATGGCGACGACTGCTCCTGCAAGGACGATGACGGCGACGGGCGACGTGTTGTCGTGGATACGTTCGGGATGGAACCATTTGTCGTGAATCAGCTGCATTTCTCCGCTCTGTTCCAAGCGGGCGAACTCATCGTCGATGGCATCGATAAGCAGTTCGTCGTAGCCCACCATACGGATCTCGCCGTCGGGGATATTGATGGCGCTGGTGGTCAGCGTGTCGAGGGCAAGTTCCTTTTTCTTCCACATCAGGGGCCCCTCTCCCCAGATGAAATAGCGATAGCGGCCATCGCAGATTCCTGCAAGGGCATCTTTCGGGGATCGGTATTCGATAGGGATTGCAAGATGTTGCTCGTCGATAATCTTATTGGCCGCATAGTCGTTACGCTTGAGGATAAGCGTGTCGGATTCCGTCAGCTCGTTGAGTTGGGTAATTGGGCGTGCACCCTTACCTAAGACGAGTACTACCTTATAATAGTTAAGGATGTTTGTTGAGCGTACATATGGAAGTGCGTGATAGTGGTCGCTAGGGTCGATGATCAGGTCGGCCTCATGGCGCTCGAACGCCTGCGTGGCATCACTCCATTCCATCAGCAGAAAACGGTATGGAATGCGAAGGTTGTTGAAGATGGCTTGCAACAACTCGATGTTGTAACCGTCGGGATTACCATCGTTGTTGCTATACTCATAAGGCGGGAAGTCCCAGTCGCATACGATGATCACAGGGTTGTCGTTGCTGTAGTCCCGACCGTATTGGGCAGCGGCGGGATTGCACAGGAGCATCAGAAGGCTCGCGATGAGCAGTATGTATCTGTTTCTGTTCGTCATGTCTCTCTCTGTTCGGGTTAGGTTCGTTCTATTTCCAAAGCTTTGCAGGGGATGGAGAACCACACGGTGGTGCCTTTTCCCTCAGTGGACTTGATGTTGATGGTGCCTTGCATACGTTTTATGAGCTCGTAGCTGATACTGAGTCCGAGACCAGCTCCTTGGTTGGCCACTGTGACAAAGCGTTCGAAGATGTGGGCGATGGTGGATTCGGGAATGCCCTTTCCCGTGTCCTCAACGGCAACAATGAGACGATTACCCAGATAGTCGTAGCGCACGAGCACGGAGCCGGAGTATGTGTACTGCACCGCATTGGTGACGATCTTGTCGAGTATGATGCCGAGATTTGTACTGTCGATATCGAGGACCAGTCTGCGGAAAGGACTGTTTATAGTATAACTGACCTCTGGTTTACGCATGCTCGACCAGAGAGACTCGCACTGGTGGACGATTGACAGGGCTAAGTCCGTGGGGCGCGGCTTAAACTCAATCATCTCCGCATCCAGTCGGGAAAGGAACAGGATGTCGTTGATGAGTTTCAGCAGTTTGGAGGAATTCTCCTTGATCTCGTTGATGAATACCACTTCGTCGTCGGCAGAATGCTCCATCTGGAAGAGTTCCGCAAATCCGACGACAGCGTTCAGAGGCGTACGGATTTCAAAGCTCATGTTGTGGAGGAATGCGTTTTTCACCACTTCCACCTCCTGGGCGCGCAGTGTCTCTGCCGCAAGTTTCTCCTCAATCGTCTTGATCTGACTGATGTCACGGCACATGCCGAAGTACTCTTTCACGTTTCCCTGCCTGTCGTGTACAGGGATGAAGTGGAATTGCAGGAAGAGACAGTAGCCGGCATTATTGCGGAGGATAGTCTTGATCTCCGCGTAAATGGGCTTTGTTGTGAAACCGTCCATGCTCTTCAATACGTATTGAGCCCGGCGGCTGGAACTGTCATCAACGAAATGCATGACGCGTGTTTGTGTAAGCGCATACTCCACCTTATCAGTCTCGCTATTGATGTTCAATGTGTGGGTATCTGGGTTGTAACTCACTATTCTTATGCCACCCACATGCAACACATAGTCGATGTTGCTGATGTAATGATTGATCTCGTCATTGTTCTTTCGTATATCCTGAATATTCTGCTGGATCTTCTGGTATGACTTGGCCACTTCGGTCACGTTTCGTCCTGTCCCGAAGATTCCCAGCAGCCGCCCGTCATTGTCGTGTACGGGTATGAGTTTCAGTTCATAGTACATCACCTGGCTGATGTTGAGGAAGCGTGCCAGTGCGCGGTTGTCACCAGGAGCATAGATCTGGGTAATATGTATAGGTTCGAAGTTGTCTATGTCGAAATCGTCGAAACCAAGTACATCTTGGATGGTGATGCGATTCTTCAACAGTGTCTCCTTTCCTTGCGGGAAGGCCTTTGCAGCCTTGTCGTTCATGTCGATGATGACACCATTGTTGTCATAGACCACCATATCAATCATAGCAGAGTTGAAGATGGCCTGATAACGCGTCATGTTGTCTCGAATATGGAACTGGCGCATGCGGTCATCAGTAATATCGACATAGGTTCCGAGAATTGTCATGGGTTTCCCCGTTCTGTCGCGACGCAGTATGGAAATGTCGATATTGTAGTCACGGTCATGCTTTACCTTGTTAACGGAATATTTTGTATGCAAGTTGAAGCTGGCTGTCTCCTTGCGCTGGGCGACCACATCGTCGAGATTCTCGCACAGACGGTTGAAGTCTTCTTTGTCGTAGATGCTTTCGAGATCCTGATGGTGGACCGTGCGCATGACCTTACCGTGTTCATCGAGCCATTCAAAAGTCTTTGTGGATACGTTGTATACGCATAGGCCGATGTGGCTGGCACTGAGCACCAATGAAAGGCGGTCGTTGCTCTGGCGTATCTCCTGTGTCATCTGGCGCTCTTGGAAACGGTAATAGGCATAATACATGAGGAAGGCGAGTGCGAGGGCCAGAAGGGCAGCTGCCAGTTCCCACACCCAAGCGGGTATGCCAGAGTCGACGCGTTCAGGGTAGAACCATTTGTTGCGGATGGCGTCGAGTTCGTCGCGCGCCTTGAGTTCTGTATATACACTGTCGATGCGTTCCAGCAGGCGGGTGTTTCTGGACATGAATTTGTATTCGCCGGCAGGAATGTCTACGGGGTAGATGACAAGGTTGTCGGTCTTGTATTTCCGCATCAGCCATTTCAGTGACATGGTGTTCCAGATGATGAGTCCCTTTTCCTCGGAGCGCAACTTCTGTATGGCTTCCTTCATGTCATCATATGCTTTTATTTCAGTTGTCCAATTGTTATCCTCAATCAGATGGTGGCTGAAACTGCCCTCGTGGACGATGACAAGGTGGCCTTTGAGATCCTGACCAGTGTGGATGTTCTGCGGTTGGCTTCGCGGGGCGACAACGCTGTGTGTGAACAATTGGATAATACTCTTGCTATAAAGTGAATTTCCTCGTGAGAAAGAGGCATCCATACGCAGCATGAGGTCCGACTTCCCGTTCTTCAGGTCAGCCTGGGCCTCAAGGGTCGGTTTCAGTTTAATGATGTATGGGATTTCGAGCTCCTTGAAGATCATCTTCAGGAGGTCGATGTTGTAGCCGTCGGGCTCACCATTCTCATTAAGGAACACGTATGGCCATAGGTCCCATGCGTCTTCATAGATTAGCGGGTGCTCCTCACTAAATACTTTTATGGTGTCGCGCGTCTGGGAACTGACGGGCAATACTAAGAGCAGGAGTGGTAATATAATTGATAATGATTTGTTCATTGTTATTTTTTTATTTGACTATTCAGTTCTTCACACGGTATCTTCAACCAGAACGTGGAGCCGTGACCGTCTCCCTCGGAGTCGACGCCAATCTGTCCTTGACAGCTGTCGGCAATGGCTTTGCAGATGGATAATCCAAGACCAGTCCCCTGTATATAGTCATTCAGCTTGACAAAGCGCTCAAAGATCTTCGACTGGTACTCTCTGGGAATACCTGCGCCTGTATCCTCGCAATAGATATACAAATCTCCTGACTCCTCATATCGGTAACCCACCTTAATGTGTCCTTGACGCGTGTATTTCACGGCATTGGTGACGAAGTTGGTAATAACTTGCAGGATGCGTTCGTTGTCGATACACGTAACGAATTCCGTGTATGGATTGTCTTTAATGAATTCCACGCCAGGTACTTGCACACGTTCACGGAGCGACTCGCAGATGTCATCGAAACTCTTTGCGAAGTTCACCTTGCGCAGTTCGATGTGTATGCCTCCAGCGTCAAGGCTCGAGATGGCGAGTATGTCATTGATGAGCCGCATGAGCATGTCGCAGTTATTCATGATCACGCGTATGATTTCCTGCTTCTCTTCCTTGGTGGAGAGCATTGGCAGCACGTCGGAGAAGCCGACAATGGAGTTGAGAGGCGTACGGATCTCGTGGGTCATGTTGGCCATAAAGACCGATTTCAGACGTCCGGAGTCCTTGGCGCGCTCTGTCTCCTCTCGCAGCCGTTGCTGTTTCTCTATAAGCGATGTGATGTTGCGGATGATGCCGTATGTGCCCAGTAGTCGCCCTTCCTCATCGCAATAGGGGACTCTGTCGACAATGTTCCACTGCAACTTGTCGCCTTCATGGAAGAATGGGCGTGTCTGCACGAGTATGGTCTTGGGGGAACTGATATCTTTTTCTGAATTGAGCAATTCCTCCTTGAGGTTGCTGTCGACGATGTGGTTTCTCACTTCCTCAATGCTCATCACGGCTTCCTTCGTGCTCAGCCCATGGTAGATTGTAATGGTATGGTCGGCAAACGTGGATCGCCAGAAGCGCATGTCGCATTTGTCCATCAGGTATTGCAGCTCTGTCTCATATTGCTGGATGGCCTCGTTGGCACGTCGCATTTCTATGCTGTTGCGCTTGTTCTGGAGATAGAGCTCTCGCTCCTGGGTGACGTCACGGATGGAGAGGGTGATGAATATCATTTCGCCGTTGTCCTCGTAGATGGGGTGCAGACGCATTTCAGTGTAGCAGTTCACGCCGCGCTCGATGATGACGCTTTTGGTGCAGAAGGTGAGTTCCTCTACACGACGGTTGTTCAGCACATCCCGGAATGTGGGCATATCAAAGAGGGTGTTTGAGTAATAATAGGGATCGTCTTCGGACTGGAATTTCAGTATCTCCCTCATCTTGCGGTTTGCGGTGAGCAGGTTTCCGTCCTTGTCGTAGAAGGCCTGTCCTACGATGCTCTGTTCGAAGGTCTGACGGTATTTGTCGGTCATTTCCCGTTCTTTCTGTTCCAGGGCCACTTGCTCGGTGATGTCGGTAAGGGTACAGAAGATGTGGATTGGTACATCTTTTTTCTGTCCGTATTCCGCTATGCCTTGATCGTGCATGTAACGCCACTGGCCCAGGCCTTTGACACCGCTCATGTCCCATCGGAAAGTGCACTCGTCGCTAATGGTCTCGCCATTATACATGCGCTGGATAAACTCACGGTAAATATGGCGGTCATCCGGATGTATGCAATGAAAGCTCTCCTGATACCCCATGCCCTCTTTCGGCAGCAGGTCGCCGTGAAGGTTGTCTGCGTGCTGTCTCTTGATGTCCAGTCTGAGCACCCAACTGTTATCGATGTCGAGCGTACGTTGCAATACGGCTGAGCTTTCCTTGATCTGGTCGACCCTCTTGCGGATGCGGAGGATACTGATGCGGTTGAAGACCCACGTGATGACGAATGCGATGGCGGTGAAAAACACGATGAGCAGTGAAACCAAATCCATTGATTCTGAGCCGATGTTTTTTATGCTGTTAAGAAATATGCTGTCCATCTCTCCTTCTCTCCTTACTCCTTAAGTGAAAATCTCCGTCTTTTTCTCGAGACTGCTCATCTCGCAGGGGATAATGAGGTATACTGTGCTGCCTTTGCCTTCCTCTGACTGTATCTCGATGCTGCCGCCCATCTGCTCGACCAGTTCGCGGATGATAGGCATGTCGAGGCCGGTGCCGTTACGCATGTCGTTCTCATCCCGGGCGAAGCGATCGAAGACCCGGGCCAGACTCTTTTTGCTGAGTCCTTTGCCGGTATCTTCTATGGAGATGTTGAGCTCGCCGTGGCGGTACTCGTACTTGGCGCGGATGGTGCCTTCTTTGGTCATGAGGGCAGCGTGTCTGCAGAGTTTTTGGATGACGTCGCCAAGCTGCTGCTCGTCGATTCTGACGATGAGCCGGCTGTATGGGTTCTCGACGGCTACCTTTACGCTGGGACTGACGTCGCTCCAGCCCATATAGCAGAAACCCTCGAAGAGTATGGCAAAGTCGCAATTCTGGTAATTAAACTCGACCATGCGGGCATCGAGCCGTGAGATGAAGAGTATGTCGTTGATGAGTGCCAGCAACTCTCCTGTATTGCGTTTTATCTCTTCTGCGAATACAGGTTCGTCCTCCGTTTCGTGGGGGGCGTTGAATAGCTCTGCAAAGCCAAGCACGGCATTCAGGGGCGTACGGATCTCGTAGCTCATGTTCTGCAAGAATGTGTTCTTCAGCGCTTCCGTCTCCTGAGCTTTCTTGGTCTCTTCACGCAGCTGCATCTCGGTATATACCATCTCTGTGTCGTTTCGTATCAATCCGAAGTAGTGGGTGATAGCACCGTCGCGGTCGGTAACAGGGAAGAGGTTAAAGGAGAGGTAGATGTCGCGGCCCTGCTGGTCGTGGAACAGGGTATGGAGGCTGTCGTTGAAAGCCCCCGTGCGGCCGTGGTCCATGCGGAGGAAGAGTCCGCGCAGCTTCCTCCGGTCTGACTGGTGGATCAGTGATGCACAGCGTATCTGGGAGAGGCGGTACTGCGTCTTGCTGAGATCGCTGAAGATGTGAAGCTCGTGCGTGTCCGGGTAGTAGTTGATGAGCCGCACACCGCTCGTGCGGAGGGCGTAGTTGATATTGTCGATATAGGTCTGTATTTCCTTGGTTCTCTGCTGCAGTTGCTCGCTGTCCTTCTGCTGGCGGTGGTGGCTCTCAACCATCTCCGTGATGTTGCGCCCTGCGGCTACCATACCCATCAACTCGCCTTTCCCGTTGCGCACGGGGCTTACCGTCGTCTCGTAGTACAGTTTTCCGCTGAGCCTCGCTTCTGGGATCCGTTCGTCATGGCGTTTGATCTGGTCGATGTCCGCTATGACCGTCATTTCAATGCCTGTGTCGAGCCGGTCGAAGTCAATGTCCCTGTACGGAGGGATGTCGCTCACCCTGACCCCCCGCTTCAGGACCGCTTCGCGGTCGCTGATGCCAAACGTCTCGCAAGCCTTGTCGTTGACGTCCGTCAGCACCCCGTCCGCATTGTAGTACACCATGTCCACCGTCGATGCATGGAATACGGTGTGGTAGCGGAGGGCGAGTCTGCGGGCCTCTTTCTGCTTGAGCGTCTCGTCGGTGATGTCGCGCTCGATGCCGATGAGCGTCCTGGGCCGTTGCTTCCCGTCGCGCTGGAGTACGGACAGGGTCGTCTGGAAGAGACGACCTCCCGTGGCGCCTTTCTCTGGCCTGGAGTGAAGTAAGACTGTGTCGCTCTCCTTCTCGCCCTCGCAGATTTGGGCGATGAGCGTACGCAGGGTGCTGTAGTCGCCGGGCGCATAGAACTTGGCGAACTCTGGTGATGAGTATTCGGTCTGCATCCTGCTGCTGTTGGTAAGCATGGAAAACACGTTCTTGGCCGTGTCGTATGTCCATACGTCTTTTTTGTTGGAATTCATCACCAGAGTAAGCTGTGTGTTCAGTTGCTTCACCTCGGTACTCACCTCCTGCTCGCGGAAATAGTAAAGACGATTAGAGAATATCATCACGAACACGGAAATCATCAGGACTGCCACAAAATAAGCGGCCAGATGGTGGACGTCTGCGATGGTATCCATATTCCCAGCCTGAGCATGCGCCATATTGGCCAAGGCTAAGAACACGGTAATGGCTGTGAAACGGTGTCTGTTGTTGCAGTCCATTTTGTTTCAGGTAGCTATTATTGTGCAAAGATATGCAAAACAAATTAAATAACAAAATAATTAAACGAAAAAAACATAAATCACTCCGTTTTTGAGGTGATTTGTGCCTATTTCCCACTTTTTCTCTTTTCTCTTTTGCCTGTGAATACTTTGTCAGTTCCATTCCTTACACGTATATTATATATGACAATTTTGAGAAAAAAAAGACAAAAAGTTTGGAGGTTTCAGGATAATTACGTACTTTTGTCAGCAGAATCCAATAAGTAGTAAGCTATAAACATAAAAAAGAAAGATTATGATAGACGTTAAGGAGACTCTGAAGAAGAGCGAGGAGCGTATGGAGATGGCAGCATTGTTCCTTGAAGAAGAGTTAAACCGCATTCGTGCTGGTCGTGCCAATGTTGCTATTCTCGATGGTGTGCGAGTGGATTCCTATGGTTCGAAAGTGCCTCTTAATCAGGTAGCTAACGTCATGGTGCCTGATCCCCGTACCATTACTATTAAACCTTGGGACCGCAAAGAAATCCGTAATATCGAGAAAGCTATCATGGATTCTGATGTGGGTATTACCCCGGAGAATAATGGTGAGGTGATCCGTCTCAATATCCCAATCCCTACAGAGGAACGCCGTCGAGACCTGACCAAGCAGTGCAACAAGATTGCAGAGAAGGCCAAGGTAGAAGTGCGCAACGTGAGAGCCGACATCAAGGACAAACTGAAGAAAGCCATCAAGGATGGTCTCTCTGAAGACAATGAGAAGGATGCTGAGCAGGAACTTCAGAAGATACACGACAAGTATATTAAGAAGATTGATGAGTTGATTGCCGCGAAGAACAAGGAGATAATGACTGTATAGTTATAAATTCGGCTTACGGTTGAAAGGACTCGTCATAAAGAATACAGGCAGCTGGTACACCGTCCGTACGGACGATGGCCAGTTGATTGAGTCAAAAGTCAAGGGAAACTTCCGACTGAAGGGTATAAGAAGTACTAATCCCATAGCCGTAGGCGATAGGGTATCTTTGACCCTTAATTCGGAAGGTACGGCCTTTATAACTGAGATAGAAGACAGGCGGAATTACATCATTCGTAAAAGTATCAACCTTTCGAAGCAAAGCCATATCATAGCGGCTAATGTCGATCAGGCACTTCTATTGGTTACTGTCACACATCCACAAACATCCACAACTTTTATAGATCGTTTCCTTGCATCTGCAGAAGCATATAGGGTTCCGGTGATATTAGTGTTCAATAAGACAGATCTTCTTGACACTGAAGCCCGACACCTTCAGCAAATGCTTATTTCGCTTTATGAGAATATCGGTTATGAGTGCCGTCCAATATCAGCAGAAACAGGTGATGGAATTGATTCTCTGCGACCTTTGCTTATCGGAAAAATTACCTTGCTCAGTGGCAATAGTGGTGTAGGCAAGTCTACGCTAATCAACCGTCTTATACCTAGCGTGAATCTTCGCACGGCAGAAATCTCGGATGCTCATCAGATGGGGCAACACACTACAACCTTCTCCGAGATGATACCTATGGGGCATGGGTGGCTGATAGACACACCGGGAATAAAGGGCTTTGGTACTTTCGACATGGAGCCAGAAGAACTCACAGGCTATTTCCGTGAAATATTCCAGTTCTCAAAAGATTGCCGTTTCTCCAATTGTACCCATACCCACGAACCTGGTTGTGCTGTGCTTCAGGCTATTGAGAAACATTATATCGCACAGAGTCGTTACCAGAGTTATCTTTCTATGCTCAACGACAAAGATGAGAGTAAATACCGCGAGGCTTATTAATCATTTAACGACTTTCTTTCCTCCTACGATGTAGATGCCATTTGGTAACCCTTCGAGTGATGCAGAACCGCTGCGAACTTTCCGTCCATTCATATCATAAACGTCTGAAGGATGGCAATCAATACGTTCTACGTTAATGATACCGCTGGCAATATTATAGCATATGGGCTCAATAACTAATTTGCTACACTCAGGCATCTGAATGTCTAGTTGTGTATTCATATATTCGTAACTGGTAGTCGTGTTACCTGTTGTTTGCTGTATCCACCATCCGATTAATTCCTTTCCATCGACTGGCTCTGCCTGAATACTGATAGAATAGGAAGGGAAGAATTTCCCGTCGTAACGGTTTTCTGATAAATGTATGTTGTTAAATAATAGACTTTTTAGTGTTTTATCTCCATCTGTTGCGTTAATGGCAAGAGGAACAGGGGTTCCTGCATTATAAAAACTGCAGACTTGTCTGTAGAACTCATCTGTCCGATGTGAAAGCCAATTCCTGGCATGTGTGAGTTCTTTCTCATAATCAGGATATTTGCTGATTTGTTGCCTATGGTATGGATATTCATACTTGATCATTTCATACATAGGATCCCATATCTTCCTGATACCGGCTTCATTAAGGAAGTCGCCCATGTAAATGGCACAACGTTCAAGAAATAAGTTTCTGAAGTCGTCATCATCCATGAGTTGGCGGAACAGCAGCGTGTAAGGATACCCGTTAGCTCCCCAGCGCCAGTTCTTGTCATAGTCTGGGTTGTAGAACCAATTGAAAATCTTATAGTTGTATGAAATATTGTAAAGTCCTAAGGAATAGTCTACGTCTTTGGCAACCCATCTCCAACGCCCGTCAGTAGTCCTTGGACGCCACATTACACAGTTGTTCCCAGGGAAATCAAGGTTATTATGGAATAGATTCAAAAGCATATAGTTAATATATTCATCACAGTCCATCCATCGCTCATATTCTTCCAGAGTGTGCCCAGACTGGTTGTAGAAAGTTTTGAATTGGTGTAGGTTCTGCTTGTCACCTTCTTTTAGATTATCCCAATTTTCAACAAGGTCGATGTCCTCCAACCCGTCATAGTTCGTGTAAATATTGTCTTCATTGCCACGCTCTCGGATATTAAGTATTCCATAATATTGGCCATTTATATATACGATGGCAGGACGCCATGCTTGCCAATCGAGGTCTACATTCATACCCATGTGGCGTTGAGCGACGGCATCTCGCATATAGAGAGAATTAAAGTCGTTACCGGCATTACGTAATGATAGAGATTTGAATTCAGTGAGACCAGGTTTCTGGTCGGGGAAGAACTCATGTGAAAAACGTTTGGTGCCAAAACGCTTGTGGGCATAGACAATCAACGTTTTTTTGGAATTTTCGCGTGTGGTACCTCCACCTATACGTGTTTCACCAAGTTGGTTTATAATGCTGTTTGCTCCCTCTTCCTCAAAATATTCAATATTGATAGGTCTGCGCCAATCATGCTGGTATGTTAGGATATCAGAGTCGTTGTTAGGAAAGAGCCCGATACGACTATCATTGAAATATGCATCTTTAGTAGCTATTGAAATAACAGGTAACGTCAGCCTGCGTGGAAAATAAATATAAGATTGTGTAGTTGATGGCTGGGATAGCCAGTTGTCGCAGAACAGTTTTGCTCGGATAACTGTAGTCGATGAAATGCGGATGGGGGAGGTGTATCTCCGGTCGTTTATAGTTGGTTCTTTTCCGTTTGTTGTATAGTATATGACGGTACCATCCGGACTTCCTTTAGGCAAAGAAAGTTCCAACAGGAAAGAACTGGCATTGGTGCTAACAAAGCCATTCTCACTGAATACAGGATTGCCAAGAATCTGGTCTTTTTCGCAGATACGCCCACTGTTAGATTTACCAGGCGTCGTTAATAGCTGGTAGCCCCATTCTTCGCTCCCATCAGTTCTGCGTCCATAGGCAATATTTGGTGCAGGCTGCTTCGGTAAACCTTCAACTTGGTCTACCAATGAATTATACCTAAAAAGGTACACCTGACAACCTTTGCCTGATTCTAAACGAAAGGAAGTGTGAAGACCTTGAGATTCCTTGTCACAATAGATCAATTGATATCCACCAGCAGGTAGAGTTACCGCAGGTAGTGCCCATGCCTCACTGGGATCGCTTGTAATGCCAATCTTGTATTCAGACAGAATAACTGCTGCTGGCCCTCTGTTATATATTTCCACCCAAGAGTCAGGAAATTCATTGAGGTCATCCATGATTTCCTCAACATTCGACTGCATCAGCTCATTAATAATCAGTTGGGCATTCTGTGCTGAAGCGCTATTGTTGACGGCAAATAAAGCTGTCAGAAAGGTGAATATATATATGATGATTTTTCTTGTCATAAGAATCTTTGACTATTCTTTAGAATTTTTTTAGGGTGCAAAGTTAGCTATTTTCTTATATTGCATAGCTATTCTTATTTAACCTTTTAATACATTATAAACATATTTTAGTATTGTTAACCTTTTTGCCTCGGATGATATAGATGCCATGTGGCAGGCCTTCAAGTGAAGATGAACCAGAACGTACCTTACGTCCATTCAAGTCGTACACATCTTGCGATGGATTGTCTTTCTTGATTTGTGTTATACCTGTACCGTCTATAACAGCATTGATAGAGAAACTCTTGCACTGGGGCATATCTATCTCTAATCTGGTACCTGGGTATGTAGTAGAACTGCCATCTGCAACAACTTCCCAACCTGTAATGTTCAGGGTAGCATCTTGGCCAGATTCAAGTGTAATCTTTCTACCGGCAATGAAATGTCCGTCGAAAGTGCCTTTAGTGAGTTTGATACCATTGAAGATAAAGTGTCCATCGGCAGCATTCTCCAATTTTTTGTTGATAGTCATAGCGATAGGTGTGCCTACTTTGTAATAGTCACAGAGGTCTTTTCGGAAATAACCAGTACGGTCCTTAAGCCAGTTCCGGGCATTATTAAGTTCATTCTTGATGCTGTTTTCGTTGTTGCCACCGCCCCACCAGCCTCCCCAGGGGCTTGGCGGGTTTAACTCGTCTCTGTGGATAAGAAGCTCATCCTTAACAAGTTCATACATTGGATCCCATATGGCACGTACGCCTTGTTCGTTGAGGAAGTCTCCCATATAAATGAGGCAGCGGTCGATAAACTTATGACGAAAGTCCTCATCATCCATCAGATGGCGGAAAAGTCTAGTTGCCTCCTCTGTATTAGCCCATGTGTTAGTGGTGTTGGGTGAGTAGATCCACTTTATGGTGTTCTCTTTGGCCTGTGACCCATAGAGGCCGAGACCGAAGTCTGTGTCTTTCGAAATCCAACGCCATTTTCCACCATCTTGCCTTGGACGCCACATGACGATGTTATTTCCTGGGAAATCTTGGTTATTGAAGAAGAGGTTCATAGCCATCAGGTTCATGTATTCCTCCCAATCAATCCATTCGGCATATTCTGCGAGGGTGTGACCCTCTTGTGAATAGAACTCTACAAAGCGCTCATAACTGTCCATGGTGCCTGCCTTCAATTCTGCTTTCAGTTTGTTGTTCTCTTGGGCTATCTCCACCATGTCGATGTCTTCTAACTCGTCGTAGTTGGTGAAGATGTTGTCGTCGTTACTACGTTCACGGATGTTAAGCATACAATGGTATTCGCCGTTGATATATACAACAGCAGGGCGCCAGGCCTGCCAGTCGAGGTCAGCATTTTGCGCCATGGAGCGCTGGATAATGGCGTCACGCATATAAAGGCCATCAATGTCGTTGCCTGCATTACGAAGCATTATGCTCTTGAAATCAGTTAGCCCTGGTTTTTGGTCTGGGAAGAATTCATATTCCAGGCGGCGGGTACCGAAGCGCTTGTGGGCATAGATGGCCATCGACTTCCGCTTCCAATCTCTCGACTGACCACCCATAATACGTGTCTCACATATCTGATTGAGAACACATTCTTTACCTGCTTCATCGAATAACTCGAAGTTGATGGGGCGACGCCAGTTGATTTGGTTGGCCTTACTGTTGACGGTAAAGATACCCTTTTTACCATTCAGATAGTCATCGTTTGTGGTAATGGAGATAACCGGTATGGTCATTTCGCGATTGAGAAAGATGTATGAATGAACGGTTGAGCGTGGTGAAAGCCATCCATCGCAAAATAATTTGGCGCGGATAGTATAACTATCATTAATCGACAACTCCTCCGTGTATAACTCACTTTCTTTTGTAGGCTCACGACCGTCTGTGGTATAATATATTAATGTACCCTCAGGTGCATCCTTTGGCAGGGAGAGGGTAAGCGTGAGACTGCCGGAAGAGGTCAATACCCGGCCCTTTTCACTAAAAATAGGCTCTCCGAGAATGTGGTCCCATTCGCAAATCTCTCCGCAGTTAGCTGCTTGGGGAGTTGGAGTCAGTTGGTAGCCCCACTCATCACTGCCGTCAGTCTTGCGGCCATATGAAGTGTTTGGGGCAGGTTGACTGCCTAAGTTCTCAACCTTATCGACAATGGCATTCTCACAGAATAAGTAGACAGAACACCCCTTGCCAGATTCAAGGCGGAAGGAGGTATGCAATTTACTATTCTCATTGTCGCAGCATACAATGACATATTGCCCTGGGGCTACTGTCTGGCTTGGCAGTTTCCATGCCTCCTCGGCTTTGTCTGTCTCGCCGAGGCTGAAATGACTCAGTTCTACGCTGGTCGAACCTGCATTGTAGAGTTCCACCCATGAGTCAGGGAATTCGTTAAGGTCATCCATCCAACAGTCGATATTCGACTGCATCAGTTCATTAATTACCAGGCTATTATCGTTACCGCTGGTATCTTCGCCGGCCTTTGCTATGGTGCTGAAAATCAGCAGAAAAGCTAAGGCCAGATGTTGTTTTGACATGTTCATTTCCGGCCTATAATATGAAATTCGGGTGCAAAGGTACGAAATATTTTCCAATACACCCTTTATTATTCATATTATTTTCGCATCATGGCAGACAAATGCTATTTCATCTTCGCCATTACCTCGAGGATTTCTTCTTCAGTCGAGAGGTTAAAGTCGCCTGGGATGGAATTCTTCAGTGCAGCAGCAGCCAGCGAGTAGTCTAATTGCTTCTGTCTGTCATTGGGGAAGAGCTGGATGGCGTGCATCCAACCGCCCATGAAAGCATCACCGACACCTACGGGGTCTATCACATGGGGGATGTCCATGATGGGTGCCTTCAGCAGGGTGCCGTCAGTCCAAAGCAGTCCTGTCAGAGTGTGGTGCATAGAGCTTACGATGTTACGCATGCCCATCATCCAGCACTTGCAGCGGGGGAAGTCGGCATGCAGTTCGTCGAACCACTCGCCATACTCTTTCATCTGCATTTCAAAGCTTGCGTCTGTAGCTGTGAATGGCGGTTGTGGATGGCCGCTCAGGAACTCAAACTCGATAGCGTCGCCGAACATCATGTCGCAACGGGCGAGCATGCGTCGCAGTGTTTGGCGGGCATCTGCCCCATACTTCCATAGGTTTTTCCGGTAGTTGATATCGAAAGCAATGGTTACCCCCATTTTATCAGCAATATCGAGTGCTTCGAAGGTGGCGTCTGCAGCCTGCTGCGAGATGGCGGCAGTGATGCCCGACACGTGGAAAATGGTGGCATCTCTCAGGATATGTTCCCAGGGAATCATGCCTGGCTTGAGGTCATAATAGGCCGAGTTGTTACGGTCGTATATGACCTTGGCTGGTCGCATGCCCGCAGCGGGTTCAAAATAATAGGTGCCGATACGCTGCCCGCCGTAGAGCACACGGGTAGTGTCGACGCCCAGCTGCGCCAAACTCATAGCGCCAGCGTGGCCCACGGGCGTGTCGGGCAGTCTTGTGATATAGGTCACCTCTTCATTTTGCATAGCTAGCGAAACTGCTACATTGGCCTCGCTTCCACCATATTTACAGACTAAAGTGTCACCCTGTGTCAGGCGTAGGTGGTCAGTTTTGGAAAAGCGGAGCAGTAGTTCGCCGAATGTGATAATTCTCATTGTGTCTTATCTGTTTTTGTGTTTTTATCTTATAGTGATATCGTATCTAGACATGAATGATGCGCCAGGCTGCAGATGGTTCATTAGGGGCTTGTCTTTAAATTCACCCTCGAAACCACGCGGGTCGCCTAATCCATACCAAGGTTCGATGCATACGAAGGGCGCATTCTTCTGATAAGGACTCCAGAATGCGATAACTGGGGTTCGGAAGTCGACGGTTACCTCAGGTTCGCCGTCAGGTCCGAGCAACTCAGCACGGTGCACTTGACTCTTGTGGATTTTCATGCTGTCGTTACGCCATGTGTTATCCGTAAACTCAATGATGCCCTGTTCTGCCTCCACAGGTACTTCTGTCATCTCGTGAGAGCCATCGATGTAACTTTTCAGACCATCAAGGGATTCTTCGTTGTCGAGACGTATTCGTCCGTATTGATTTTCACCTGTCTTCATGCCGGGCACATTAAAGGCTGGATGTCCGCCAATTTGGAAGTGGATTTCTTGGGTGTCAGTGTTGAGGACGTGCCAGATGACACCGATTTTTTTGTCATCGAGAATATAACTGATGCTGAGGGTGAAGTCATAGGGATAGACCTTTTTTGTCTCTTCCGACGACTCGAGGGCGAAAGTCACCTTGCGCTCACTCTGAGCAATGAGTTTGAAATCCGTATCACGGGCAAATCCGTGACGAGGCAGATGATACTCTTTCCCCTCCACACGGTAAGTGTCATTGTTGACGCTGCACACTATGGGGAAAAGGATGGGTGAGTGTCGAGGCCAATAGTTAGGATCAGCCTGCCATAGATATTCCTTACCGTTGACATCCTTTATACTCTGTAATTCTGCTCCTACCTCGGATATGACAATAGTGAGCTGTTCGTTTTTTAGTTCTACCATGTTTGTTTTATTTTGATGATTTATTCAATTGATTGAGCCATTGGGCGATATCTTTCAGCACTTCCTCTGAAATGGTTTCCTCGATGTCACCGTACTCAGTGGGGAGGCCCGTGGTACAGTGCTGGAAGAGGTGGTTGAGGCCAGAATACTCTTTGAAGAGGTTTTTCTTTGATTTTGGAAGGAGTTGCTTAATGGCTGTCAGGTTCTGCGAAGAGATGACTTGGGTATCGTGATCGCCATTAAGAGCGAAGACTGGGCAACGGGTTTTGCCGATGTTGTCTGATGGGTCATAATCTAAGAACCACTGATACCAGCGAAATTTCTGGAACTGTGGGTCTTGTCGTATTTTCTTAACCGTCATCTTAGCTGTCAATGTGGAATCAATCCCTGAGAGTTCCATTATGCGGTTACTCTGTATAGCCGAGAGTGTGTCACCCTTGACGCCAGGACCTGCCAGCGAGACGATAAAGTCCGTCTTTTTCAGTGCACCAAGAAGGAAGGCGATAAGTCCACCTTCGCTATGGCCAATAATGCCCACCTTACTGAATGCTTTCTTGCTGCGCAAAAATTCGAGGCCAGCAGCAGCATCGCGAGCAAAGTCTTCCGATGTGGCATTCTTCACATCTCCACCAGTAGATTTTCCAGTTGCACGATCGTCGTAACGGAGTGAGGCAATACCCTGACGGGCAAGATAGTCGGCAATAACCAAGAATGGCTTGTGGTAAAAGATTTCCTCGTCGCGATTCTCCTGTCCGCTTCCAGTGACGAATAGCACAACCATTGGTTTCTTTTTCGCATTTTTGTCATACCCCATAGGCCAAGTCAGCGTGCCTGCAAGTGTAGCGCTGTCTTTCTCGTTTTTAAATGTCACCTCTTCTGTCTCGTAAGGAAAAGGTGGCTTAGGCTCCTGAGGACGTTTTACCTCTGGCACGCCTTTCGTCATGACAAGTGGAAACTTCATGCCGCTCTGCGAGAATATACCATCAAGTTTCCCGTCTTTCAGCTTGGCACGATAAGTGGCACCAATCATTTCTACTTTCACGGCTATAGAGTCGTCAGAAAGATACTCTTTATTTGCAGGAATATCTTTGGCACCTTGGTTTGGACTATCTAATGATGCCTTTACATAACCATCGGCTTGTTCCAAATGGAGCACTACAGTTAGCGATATGGTTCCCACTTTAAGTTTGCCTGACCATGAGCCAAGCAGGGCTGTGGTGGGATTGACCTGAGTCCAAACAGTCGTTGTGGACAGGGTGAGAAGTAAGGTGAAGAATATCTTTCTCATTTTGCTTTATAGGTCAGTATTGAGAAAATAAAGAAGTTGAGGATAAGAAGCACGACGATTGCAATGATGGGAGTTGCCGAAGGCTTCGACATGCCAAGCATAATATAGGCAACAGCCAGCGTCAATAGCAACAGGGTGATGCCTGCCACTCGGATACTTCGGATGGCGAGCTTCACCTGTTGGATGTTCGTGATCTTGAATGGCATGTTGATGTGGCGTGGATAATAGGCTGTCACCATGCAGCCGATGGCTACGATTGTCAGGATGATGCAGGGAATTGTGACGCCAACTGGCGAGCCATAGGCGTTGGGATTGCCTGCTCCGTCAAAATGGGTAGGCACGATGTCTGGTGCCTGATGAATCATCCAGATGACAAGTCCCCACACCACGATGGCCACGATGACGAAGGCTGCCTCAAAGACTGTAGCCTCAGTGGTGCGATGCACTTTTATCTTTTTGATATCAAAGTTGTTCTGTTCCATTGTTTTGCTTCTTTTGGGGCAGACGTTTGGCTTTGCGCAGGGCCTCGGTGATGATCCACTGCAACTGGCCGTTGGTGCTGCGGAACTCGTCAGCAGCCCAGGCCTCTATTGCGTTCATCATCTCAGCGTCGACGCGTAGGATAAAACTCTTGGTACTTTTCTCTGCCATTGTTTAGTGGTTCAGCGTACCTGTATTCACTACTGGTTGAGCAGAATCATCACCGCAGAGTACCACGAGCAGATTCGAAACCATAGCAGCCTTCTTGTCGTCGTCGAGATCGACAATATTCTCCGTCGAGAGCTTGTCGAGCGCCATCTTTACCATCGATACGGCTCCCTCTACGATTTTCTCACGGGCTGTGATGATGGCTGATGCCTGCTGACGACGCAGCATCACGGCTGCTATCTCAGGGGCGTAGGCCAGATAGTTGATGCGAGCCTCTACCACCTCAATGCCTGCCAATGCCAGACGTTCATCTAACTTTTGCTCCAATTGTTCGTTAATCTCATCTGCACTTGAACGGAGCGTAGGATCATCATGCTTGTTGTCCTCATCATCGTAAGCATACTGGCCTGCTACCTGACGCAAGGCAGCATCACTCTGAACACGGACAAAGTTCTCCAATGCGTTCATCAGTCCCTTTGTGTCTGAGCCGACGGCGTTGGGATTAGAAGCCATCGTTTGGGAATCCACCTCGAAAAGAGCTTTGTATGTGTCCTTCAGTTTCCATACCAGCACCAGTCCGATCATCACAGGATTACCCGTCTTGTCGTTCACTTTGATGGGCTCGGCATCGAGGTTTCGAGCACGCAGCGACACTTTCTTAGTGGAGTAGAATGGGTTGATCCAGTAGAATCCTGTTCTCGAGAATGTGCCGCTGTACTTTCCAAACCATGTGGTGACTTTGGCTTCGTTAGGCTCGAGCATCATCAGTCCGCACCACATGATGATGTTGATGATGAGCAGAATAATACTGCCGCCTAGCAGCCAACCGCCACACGCTCCGTCAGTAGCGTCGAGTAGGATGATACTGCGGATGATGCCTAAGATGGAAACTACTAGAACAGCGAAGTTGACAAACAACATCAGGAATCCGTTCATCACTATCCCTTTGAATGCATACTCTTTATTCTCCATAATTCTACAGTTTTAAATGGTTGAATTCTAAATGATATCAAAATGATATTGCAAAGATATGTATTATTTCTGATATGGCAATGACTTTGCCCACATTTTTAACAAGATTTAAATAATATCGTCACTTTCTCTAGACTTACGTGCACATTATTTATTATATAGGGTTTACTGCCTGTAAACTCACGGGCACAAGTTTGTATCGCTAAAGAAAGCCCAAAACCCACTCTGAAATTCTCGAGAGAATTTCAGATTTTAAAGGCAGTAAACTCGGACTTTACAGGCAGTAAACCTCAAAATTATCGAGAGAATTTTCAAGCCATCCCAGATTGCCCATAAATAAAGGTGTTTCCAAAGGATGACTTTACACTATCTAAACTCTCAGTCGTATGTGCCGAAACCATCATATTTATTTGATTATATTTGTTTTTTCTCGCACTTATTTGTACCTTTGCAAGCGAATTTATATAACGATGACAATAGAAGAGCTGAATAACAAACGTGTTGCGGTACTGCTGTCGGGAGGAGTTGACAGCAGTGTGGTGGTGTATGAGCTGGCAAAGCTCGGACTGCATCCCGACTGTTTCTATATTAAGATCGGACCTGAGGAACAGAAGGAATGGGACTGTTCGTCGGAGGAGGACCTTGAGATGGCTACAGCTGTGGCGTATAAGTACGGCTGCAAGTTGGAGGTTATTGACTGCCACAAGGAATATTGGGATCGTGTGACGGCTTATACTATGAATAAGGTACGCGAGGGACTGACGCCCAATCCTGACGTGATGTGCAATCGTCTCATTAAGTTCGGAGCCTTTGATGAGAAGCGCGGACATGACTACGACCTTATCGCCACAGGTCATTATGCACAGACGGAAATAGATGAGGAGGGAAGAAAGTGGCTCTGCACAAGTCCAGACCCCGTGAAGGATCAGACTGACTTTCTGGCCCAGATACACGACTGGCAACTTAAGAAGGCACTCTTCCCTATCGGACACTATATGAAGGATGAGGTGCGGCAGATAGCAGAGCGAGAGCACCTGGTGAACGCCAAACGCAAGGACTCTCAGGGTATCTGCTTTTTGGGAAAGATGAACTACAACGACTATATCCGTCGCTATCTGGGTGAAAGGCCTGGCGATGTTGTTGAGTTAGAGACTGGAAAACGCATTGGCGAACACAAAGGATTGTGGTTCCATACCATTGGCCAACGCAAGGGTATGGGCTTTGGCGGGGGACCTTGGTTTGTTGTGAAGAAGGATGTGGAACAGAATATTCTCTATGTGTCGCATGGCTATGACCCGGAAACGGCCTACAAAAAGGATTTCGCTGTGAGGGACTTCCACTGGCTGACCAGGAGTCAGGAGACGCCTCGTGAGGTGACGTTCAAGATACGACATACGCCTGAGTATCATCCTGCTACGTTGGAATGGACGGGAAAGGACTCATTTGTGCTACATTCCAAGGAGAGGATTCATGGTGTGGCTCCAGGACAGTTCTGTGTTATCTACGACGAGCATCATCACCGTTGCTTCGGCTCAGGAGAGATAACATTGTAAATAAAGAATCCCGCCGTCTGGCGGGATTCTTTATTTGTTAACGAAGGTACTGAAGTAGTCAAGGCAGACCTTCTTCCATTCCTTGGCATTTTCCAATTGATGTTGCATACGGTCATCGACTTCCTTCCAACGTTGCTCGTCGATGGCGGGCTTGGCCTGATGCCAGATGTCAATGAAGTCTTCAACTTCCTTCACACCTCGGGCGTAGTGGAGTTGTAATGCCTCCCATAAGGTGTTGCCACTTTTCAAACGATAGGTCCAGGGCACATGATGGAACCAAAGCAGGTAGCGCTCCGGGCAGGTGTTGATGTCGTCGTAGAGCGAGCAGAACGGTTCGCGATACTGCGATGTGGCGTCTGAGCCTGTGTGTGTGCGGTCGAAGCCAATGCCGATAGAGTCAGCACGATGATAGTATACGGGACACCACTCAATGGGGTAGTGAGCGATGTATCCGTTAGGCTCAGGTCCGTAATGCTGATCAAAGGCGAAAATGTGATGAAGGCCCAGGGGCATCATATAGTCAACACAGGCCTCACGAGAACGGAGCATCATGCTGAGAAGTGGCGTCAGGATGGAGGAACCTGTAGACTTTATAGTAGGGCTGAAGGTAGCCGTGAGCCATTCCTCAGCGATGGCCTCAGAGGTAAGGAAAGGATTCCATGCCAGACGGCCGAAGGCGTACCAGTTGGCCTGTGAGAAGTGATGACCACACCAGTTCTTGTCGAGGCCGATATTCGCCACACCAGCGATACCCACAAGGCGGCTGGGCTCTACGAAGCCGAAAAACTCTCGCCACATCGGGGCAAGATAAACGAGATGGCGCGACTGTCCGAGATACTCCTGTGTAATCTGTAACTCGGCCATCTGCTTCGTCTTGCACATATTGTCGAAAATTGGAGCGTATGGCTCTCGTGGCTGGAAATCCAGAGGGCCGTTTTTCGACTGAAGAATAACATTGTCGAGGAAGTGTCCGTCGAGATCCTTGAATTCAGACACGGCCTGCTTCACGCGGTCTTCACCCTTATGGCCAGCACCGTAGACAAAGCTGCGCCACATGATGATGCCGCCATAGGGCTTCACCGCCTCAGCCAGCATGTTTGCACCGTCGGCATGTGTGCGCTTGTAGTCGAAAGGACCTGGCTGGCCCTCGCTGTTGGCTTTCACCAGGAAGCCTCCGAAGTCGGGTATCAGTGTATAAATCTCCTTTGCCTTCGCCTTCCACCAAGCCTTAACTTGGGCGTTCAGGGGGTCGGCGGTCTTTACAGGCTTACCGCCGTTGAATCCTTTTGCGGGGATAGTCATTGGGGAGGCGAAGTTAACAGACAGATAGACCTTGATGCCGTAAGGACGGAGAATATCGGCAATCTCCTTGACCTTATTAAGATATATAGTGCTGAGCATCCTGGGCGAGGCGTTCACATTGTTCAGCACCGTACCATTGATGCCAATGGAGGCGTTAGCGCGGGCATATTCCTTGATCAGACGGGCATCTATGGCCTTAGGCTGGTCACCGTCAAGGTCCCAGAAAATACTGAGTCCGGCATAGCCGCGTTCTATGCTGCCATCAAGGTTGTCCCAATGGTTCAGAATCCTATATTTGAAGAATGGTTTCTCGATAACTCCTGTCTCCTGACTCCTGTCTCCTGTCTCCTGTCTCCTCAGCAGCGCATATGTCCCATAGAGCAGTCCACACTCGCTACCAGCACTGATGCTTACCCGACTATCTTTCTCACTGATTCGGTATGCCTCCTTGGGAATGTCGGTATCGATTAGAAGAGTAACCTCTTCCCCAGCATAGTAAGTCCTCAGTTCGTTGGCAGCCAGACAGTCGACACCTTTAACGATAGCCTTGTTCGCAGGTTGGTAGCGCAGCCACAGCTGGCTGCCGTCTTCTGCCCTTGCGCCGGAAATCAACGATAGGTACAGGAAAAACAATGTGATTCTTTTCATATTTAACGTTATTGTGATAATTCGTACTGTTGTTTTCTGATCGTGCCGTCGGAATAGCGGATGATACAGATGCCATTATGGTTAGGTGATTTCAGTCTCCGGCCATAAAGATCGTAATATGCTACAGGAACCCTATAATTATCATTTCTTATTGGGGCAACAGATACAGGATCTTTCATGAAGTCAAAGGAGATGGTGCCATCTTCGCTCATACGGATCTCTGTGACAGGCTTTGACATATATTTCCTGCCGTCGGTATTCTCATGGAAGAGTGTGGCAGCCGGATAGGAGTAGTTCGTCAGCAGCAGGTTCGTGATGTCGAGTTCCTCATCGTAATAGGGATAGGGTGAGGTGCTGAGATAACGGTTGCGCATCCAGTCGTCCTTTGAGTACTTCCCCATGTCTTTGCCGTCGTTACCGGGATCCCAGTCTCTGTAGTCCTTGCCGTCGGCGTGGAAGAGGTCGTAATGGTAGTGACTGTCGGAGGAGTTCACCTGATTATTGCTCCACATCTCACGGTCGAAATCGACATGGAAGATGGCCAGACCCTCTCCAGGGATTCCATAGTCCCATTTGGTCTGTCTGCGATGCTCGAGCATATAGTACTCATCGGCGTTTCCTGAGTTCCGGATGATGAAGGTCTCTCCTCCCTCGCTCAAGGGTTTCATACCGGTGATGGTGGTGGGCTCAGTCAGTTCCGTGGGCGTCATCCAGCCTAAGAGCATCCTCTCTGTAGCCGAGAAATTAGGCGGGCACCAACCCTTGTTGGTGTAGTTGCCGCCATCCATCAGGTCCCACTCATCGACCACAGAGAATGCAGAGCTTCCAGTAGGATAGATGTCTGGCAGACCTAGGCAGTGGGCAAACTCATGACAGATGGTGCCGATGCCACAGGGGGTGCTGTCTTTCCACATCTCACAACTGATGGAGGCCATTCCGATATGGATGTCACCAGGTGCCTTGAAATAAGAATAGTATGTATTGGGCCAGATATAGCCCTTCATCTGATTACCTGTGAAACCTGCGGCAATGAAGACCATCTGATTCACCTGGCCATCACCATCCCAGTCATAGACGGAGAAATCGGCATCGGTGGCAGCTTTCAGCTGCTCCAGTGCCTCTTCCATCGCACTGTCACCATAATTATTGTTACCGCCTTTGACTTTCTCGCTAACCTTAAAAGGACCATAGACATCGAACTGCAGGTTGAATAGTCCGTTTGACTGATCCCTGAAATAATCAGCCGCGCAACCCGCTCCATAACCTTCATTATAGCCAGGCTCATTCAACACACGATTGTAATAAGCCGCAGGATCGTCCATCGAGAAATCCTGGTCTGAGAAGGATATCAGTATCACAGCCTGACGATAGATTTTCTCTGAGTCCCAATCCGTTGCGGGATAGCCGAGAATACCGCGCGTCTTCGAAACATCTGTGGGGATGTTTCGGACACATGGAATCCGTTGTTGGGCAATCCGTTGTTGGGCTCCAGCCGTCAGGACGGTCAGAGCCAACAACAACGTACTTATCATTCTCACCTTATTTACTCTCACCTTATTCACTTTCTCGGGCACCAGGGTTTCAGGGTCTTGAAGAAGTCATTGCCCTTATCGTCCACGAGGATGAAAGCGGGGAAGTCCTCTACGTCAATCTTCCATACGGCCTCCATACCGAGCTCGGGATACTCGACACACTCGATGCTCTTGATGCTCGATTGTGAGAGCACGGCTGCCACGCCGCCAATGGTGCCGAGGTAGAAGCCGCCATGCTTCTTACAAGCCTCAGTCACCACGTCACTACGATTACCCTTGGCAATCATCACGAGAGAAGCACCATTTGCCTGGAACTCATCCACGTAAGGATCCATACGGTTGGCAGTTGTCGGACCCATCGAACCACAAGGATAGCCCTCAGGGGTCTTGGCGGGACCGGCATAAAGCACGGGATATTTCTTAAAGTAGTCGGGCATGCCTTCACCTGCATCCAGACGAGCCTTCAGTTTGGCATGAGCAATATCACGGGCCACAATAATGGTGCCCTTCAGATTTACGCGAGTGCTGACAGGATACTTGCTCAACTCAGCACGAACGGCATCTATACCCTCGTTGAGATCAATCTCGATACCCTTGCCGCCCTCACCGGGCTTGCGCAGCTCCTCAGGTATCAACTCTGTGGGATTGCTGTCCATCTTCTCCAACCATATGCCATCGGCATTTATCTTAGCTTTGATATTTCGGTCGGCAGAGCAGCTGACACCCATACCGATAGGACAAGAGGCACCATGACGAGGCAAACGGATAACACGGATATCATGAGCCAGGTATTTGCCGCCGAACTGGGCACCAAGACCAATTTTCTGTGCTTCGATAATGAGCTTCTGTTCGAAGTCGATGTCTCGGAAGGCACGGCCAGTCTCGTCGCCAGTAGTAGGCAGGTTATCGTAGAACTTGATAGATGCAAGCTTTACGGTGAGCAGGTTCTTCTCTGCCGAAGTACCGCCAATCACAAAGGCAATGTGATAAGGAGGGCAAGCCGCTGTGCCTAGCGACTTCATCTTCTCTACGAGGAAAGGTATCAGCGTTCCCTCGTTCTGGATGGTGGCCTTAGTCATGGGATAGAAATATGTCTTGTTGGCCGAGCCACCACCCTTGGCCACCATCACGAATTTGTACTCAGCACCCTCTGTTGCCTCGATATCAATTTGAGCGGGCAGGTTGCAACGTGTGTTCACCTCATCATACATGTTCAGTGGAGCATTCTGCGAATAGCGCAGGTTGTCCTGGGTGAAGGTGTTGAACACACCAAGGCTTAAAGCTTCTTCATCTTCGAAACCAGTCCAAATCTGCTGCCCCTTCTCACCATGGATGATAGCAGTACCCGTGTCCTGGCAGAAAGGCAGGATACCCTTTGCAGCCACCTCCGCATTGCGCAGGAACTGCAGAGCTACATACTTATCATTCTCAGAGGCCTCAGGGTCAGTGAGGATCTTAGCCACCTGCTCATTGTGCTCGCGGCGCAACATGAACTCTACATCGTGGAAAGCCTGCTGTGCCAATAGCGTGAGTGCTTCCTTCGAGACCTTTACAATGGTCTTGCCTTCAAACTCGGCAGTAGTGATGCCTTCCTTACTCAACAGACGGTACTCCGTCTTGTCCTCGCCCACCTGGAACATCGGGGCATACTTAAATTCAACGTTTTTAGCCATACTCTTTGTTTTTTGTTTATAGTTTAGCGTTTATAGTTTATAGCTGATTACTTCTATAGATTTAACAGGGCTTGCCAGGTTATCATCTATAAACAATCAACTATAAACTATAAACGGAATTAATAACCGAATACTTCTTCTGTTGTTAGCCTTTTAACCGGACCAATCTTCTCCAATACCTTCATGTCGAGTTCCTTCTCATCACCGAGGATGATATAACGACAGGGTTTGCTGGCCATCGTGGTCTTCTCGAAATCGACGATGTCCTGCAAAGTCAACTTATCTATGTTTTCATAAATAATCTGGTTCAGGCTCTTGTCGAGTCCTAGCCGCTGGGAGGAAAGGTAATCGTAGAAGATGCTCATCTTCGTGGTGCGCTGGCTGGCCAGACGCTTGGTGACTGCATCCTTGGCAATTTGGAAGGCTGTCTCACTGGCTGGCATCTCATTGAGAATCTCATTGAAATGGGTGATACAATCGACCATCTTGTCGTTCTGGGTAATGATATGAGTCATGTAAAACTCCTTACGGTCTTTCCATGATGGACTATAGTAGTAGGCATAGGCATTATATGCAAGTCCACGAGCCTCACGCATCTCCTGGAACACGATGCCGTTCATTCCACCTCCGAAGTACTCGTTGAATACCTCCTGCACAGCTGCCTCTTCAGGATTCCAGCTGCGGCCCTCGTTATGGTACATGCGCATATAGATGTTCTTGGCATCATAGGGGGCAATGAGCACTTCGTTCTCTGTGGCAGGGATCTCAAGATACGGCTTGTTCTGTGGAATGGCAGCCAACTGGGCGGATGTCGGATGGAGATCACTGACGATGGCGTCGATCTCAGATAACCCCATCAGGCCATAGTAGACCACCTTGTGCTCGTAGTTGCGGAGTTCCTTCAGCAGATTTGTGAACACTTGCGGATCGGTGTCCTTCAACTGCTGCTCGCTCATCACGTCGCGATAGCGGTTACGCTCTCCCATGGTACCGTAATAATACAGATAGCCGAAGTATCCTCCCTGATTCTTCTTGGCATCGATACGACGCTTGATGGTCAGATTAACCATCTCATGGTAAGCCTCCTTGTCTGGTTTGGCATTCTGCAGCAGATCCTCAAGCAGTTTCAGGGCTTTAGGCAGATTCTCGCTGAGACCTGACAGGCTCACGGTGATATTCTCTGACCCTACATTGATGTTCCAGTCGCAGGCCAGCTCATAGAACTTCTGACGGAAGTCTGCAGCTGTCATCTTGTCCGTTCCCAAGAATCTGATATAATCGGCAGCGATGTTGTATCGATTGTCAGCACTTTGTCCGAAATCATAGTAGAACACAAGGTTGAATAGCCCGTTCTCATTGTTCTTCACATAGTAAAGTGGCAGTTTGTTTTTTGTCTGAGATACGTACATGTCTTTCTGATAGTCGGTGAATCGCGGCTGTATGGGCTCTACCTGTGAGTTCTGGATATCCTTCACAAAATCACTCATTTGGTCGCGGTTAGCCTGGATGGGTGTGATGGCGGGCTTATCGATCTTCTTCTGGGTGGAGTCTATGCCCTGTTTCTTATAGACCACAATATAGCCGTCGGTGAAGAAACGGTTGGCGAAATCTACAATCTCCTGTTTGGAGATACGGGAGATGCGGTCAATTTTGCCTACCTGCTGTTTCCAGTCTATCTCGTCGATGAAAGCATCTACGAACAGGTCGGCGCGAGCCTCGTTGCTCTCCAACTGCTGGTAGTATTGGCGTTTCTTATTGTTAATAATGCTGGGCAGAAGATTATCGGGGAAGTCACCCTTTTTCAGTTTGTCAATCTCTGAGAGCATGAGATCCTTCACCTCATCGAGGCTTTGGCCCTGTTTGGGTGTACCCATGAGTAGGAAGCCTCCATGATCGTGTAGGAGCTCTGCACCGCCGCTGGCCCGCTGTACCTTCATTGTTTGATTCAGGTTGAGGTCAAAGAGTCCGGCACGGCCGTTGCTCAGAACATCTTCCATCAGTTCAAGTGTGTCTGCCTGGAGGGAGTTGGCCTGTTTTGCGCGCCAAGCCACCCATATCTGTTCTGCCTCCTGTCCGATTACCGTCGTATCCTTTGGCTGTGTTAGCGGTGGCAGCGGAGCGAATGTTGGCTGATTCACATCGTCACCCGGCTCCCAGCCCGAGAAATACTGGTCGATGATGGCGATGGTCTTGTCTGGATCCAGGTCGCCAGCCATACAGATGGCGATGTTATTGGGTCGATACCACTTGTTGAAGTAGTTCTTGATGTTCGTGATAGAGGGGTTCTTCAGGTGTTCCTGCGTGCCGATGGTGGTCTGCAATCCGTAAGGATGATTTGGCCAAAGCATCTTACTGGCTATGGCGAAGAGTTTACGCATGTCACTCGTTAGTCCGATGTTATACTCCTCGTAAACCGCCTCGAGTTCGGTGTGGAAACCGCGGATGACCATGTTCTGGAAACGGTCGCTCTGAATCTTTGCCCAGTTCTCTATCTCGTTCGAGGGAATATCCTCCGTATAGCAGGTCACATCGTTGGAGGTATAGGCATTCGTCCCCTCTGCACCGATAGCGGCCATGAGTTTGTCGTACTCATTGGGAATGAAATATTGGGCAGCCACCTGACTCACGGAGTCAATCTCATGATAAGCCTGCTTACGTGCCTCAGGGTCCGTGAGTTTCCGATAGGCCTCATATCGCTGTTCAATCTCTGCCAGCAACGGGGCTTCTGCCTTGGGATTGTTTGTGCCGAACTTACTGGTACCCTTGAACATCAGATGCTCCAGGTAGTGAGCCAGACCTGTGGTCTCTGCCGGGTCGTTCTTCGAACCTGTACGTACGGCGATGTAGGTCTGGACTCTCGGCTTCTCTGTATTGACTGACAGGAACACCTTCAGTCCGTTATCCAAGGTGTAGATCCTCGTTTTCATCAGGTCGCCATCTACCGTCTCATACTTGTAATCCTTCGCCTGTGTGTTCATCCCGAGCATCACCAGACCCAAAAACAAAAACCGCTTTATCATATCATCTATAAACTTTCAATTTTCAATTTTCAATCTTCTCAGTTCTCGTAGTCAATCTCGTGGTCGAGCTTCGAAAGGAAATCCTCATAGACTTCGCGCTCCACATCGCCCATCTGATATTCCTTTTCGGCATCCTTACGGATTTCTGCAATCCATGCACGGCGGGCCTTGATATAGTCCTCATGTATTTGCTCCGCATCCACCTCTGTGAGCTCCTCCAGCCCGTAGTAGTCAAGAATCATCTGATAAGACCACGACCAACGATATTCGCTGTAGTTATCGTTGATCTCTACAAAACGGTCGAGCAACTGCTGAATGTTGTCGATGTCTCCGCTCTTGATGTCACGTACGATACGCAACTCTTCGCTCTCCGGCAGTAGCAGTCCGCTTAAGTCCGTCCAACGGCCTTTGCCTACCAGACTCTTCGGGCGCCCGAAGAATCCTTCTTTCTGGGCACGCTTCAACACGGCGCCCATATAGATCCTCAAGGCGATATCGTAATACTTCAAACCTTTACGGAGCGAAGAGGCATTAATGACATATTCATGGAAGTTATACGTCGACACGTTATCACCAGAAGCCTCCCGAAGCGCCTTAAGGATCTTGATGCCTTCCATGATTTCTCCTACGGTGAAAGGCGAGAGCCAGTCGAAGTTAATGATACTCTTCTTCGATTGCTTGGAACGTTTGTCGCGCTTTGGCCATTTCTTGATGTCACGATAGAGGCCTACTGTCGTAATGTTGCGTCCAGGCACCAGATAACAGTCCTCACCATACGCCATCAGATAGCTGAAAGGCAGGTTTCTGGTATCGGGATGGTGCATCAGCTTACCGAAGCATACAGAGAAGGCGCCTATCGTGGCAGGCATCAGGATATATGAGCCAGAGGCCGTCTTAGTACCACGCTCCAGGCTTCCGTAGTGCAAGGGACCCATTTTGTAGGCGTGATTCGAGAAATTGGTGTTAGAGCCGGCATTATAGAACGAGAACTCACCACCGATTAGCAATGAACTCTTATGATGACTGGCACAGAAGGGCCCGCAGAATGCGGCACAGGCCTCACCATTGGCCATGAAGGAATTGGCAAAGAAGAGCGATGCCTCGGCAGTAAACCCGTTAGTAATCTGACAAGCCTCACCCACGAAACAATCCTGCATCTTAACAGAGTTGTTTATCGAACAGCCGTCGCAGATAATCGAGTTCTCGCAGATCACGCCTGTACCTATGAATACAGGAGAGTCCATCGAACTCATCACTGTACACTCCGACAACCTTGCCGCACCGCTAATCTCACAGTCGCCCTTGATGATGGTATTGGTAATATCCTTGGCATTCACGATCTTCACGTTGTTGCCGATATAGCCCCGGTCGGGACGCGACACGCGCAGTTCATCTTCAATCATCTGCTGGATGGTCTTCTTCAACTGCTTGTCGCGATCGTGTTTCACCATAAATGCGGCAATCTGACTATTCAGTTCACGGAAGATGGTCACATTACCATCTCCCATCTCGTTAAGAACGGAAATCACGGAGCCTTCGCCGTATGTAGCGTCATCGGTGGTCTCGAGGGTACATATATTGGATATGTAACAGTCGTTGCCGATGGTGTAGTTGTTGATATAGTTGCCTACCTTCTCTATCAGACAGTCGTTGCCCACAGAGACGTTACGGAGGGTGGTGTCATTGATGCCTGAATGTTTGAAGAAGCCCTTGGTTACTTCTACTTGCTTGTTAAATTCTCCGAGACAGATGTCACCATAGAAGATCACACGGTGGAAGTTGTATGGCTTGAAGCCTTCGGCCACCAATACTCGCTGCCAGTCCTCTGCCCAGCAGACATTATTCTCCAGGATCTCTATCTCCTGTTGTGTCAGTTGTCTGTATTCACTCATAATCTTGATATAAAAAATCGTTATATGGATATTTTTGTACGTGTAGTTCGCGAACCCTCTGGTAGAGCATCTCACGAAATTCTTCGATGTTCTCTTTCTGGCGGGCTGAGATGAAGATGCACTCTAAGTACCGGCCTTTAGCTAGCTTCCCCATCCATGTGCATTTCAGTTCGTTGAGCGTTACATTTTTCTTCGTGACAGGTGTCAGGTCATCCTTCTCTTTCTCCACCCAAGTGTAGGCATCAATCTTGTTGAAGACGACGATGGCCGGCGTGTCGAAACAGCCCAACTCCTTCAAGGTCTCCTCCACCACTCGGATTTGTTCTTCGAAGTCAGGATGTGAGATGTCCACCACATGGACCAGCAGGTCTGCTTCACGCACTTCGTCGAGTGTCGACTTGAATGACTCCACCAAGTCAGAGGGTAGCTTGCGGATAAAGCCTACGGTGTCGGCCAAGAGGAACGGCAGATTATCGATAGTCACCTTACGGACGGTGGTGTCGAGGGTGGCGAAGAGTTTGTTCTCTGCGAAGACCTCACTCTTGGCAAGGAGATTCATCATCGTTGACTTGCCCACATTCGTGTAGCCCACGAGCGCCACGCGGATCAGTCGTCCACGGTTCTTGCGCTGAGTGGTTTTCTGCTTGTCTATTTCTGCCAGACGCTGTTTCAGCAGGGTGATGCGCTGGAGGATGATACGGCGGTCCATCTCTAACTGGGTCTCACCAGGACCGCGAAGACCTACGGATCCCTTTCCGCCACCAGAGCCGGAACCACCGCCCTGACGCTCAAGGTGAGTCCAAAGCCGTTGCAGTCGTGGGAGCATATAGCGATGCTGGGCTAGCTCCACTTGCGCTTTTGCTTCTGCCGTCTGGGCACGCATGGCAAAGATATCTAATATTAAGGATGTACGGTCAAGGATTTTCACTTGAAGCTCTTTCTCTATATTGCGTATCTGCTTGGCACTGAGTTCGTCATCAAAGATGACCATTCCCACGGGTTGGGGAGCATCCGTTTCATCTATCAGTCCATCTGCAAAAAGTGATGCGTTCTGGGCGTCAAGCCAGTCGTCGTATGCGTCCTGACACTGTTTGATATATTGTTTTATTTCTTGAAGTTTTCCGCTGCCCACATATGTTGTCTGGCTCGGACCACCGACTTTCTGAGTAAAGCGTTTAACAGTCACAGCGCCTGCCGTGTCTGCCAGGAACTCCAATTCATCGAGATACTCCTGAGTCTTAGCCTCATCCTGCTCTTTAGTAATCAGTCCAACCAAAACGGCAGTCTCAACTTTCGCCTCTGAGATTACAAATTCTTTCAATCCTTAGTTTTTTAATTTGTGCACAAAGATAAGACTTTTCCATCAAACTACATACGGATTAACACAGATTAATAAAAAAAAACTGTGTATTCTGTGTAATCTGTGGTATTTTTTTGTACCTTTGCAGCAGATTTTTACGAACCAATAAACAATTAACATTATGAGAGTTATTATTCAGTCTGACTATCAGAAACTGTCCCAGTGGGCAGCAAACCATGTGATTAAGCGTATTAACGATTTCAATCCGACCCCTGATCACAAGTTCGTCCTCGGTCTTCCTACCGGCTCTTCACCAGTCGGTATGTACAATGCGCTCGTTGAGGCCAATCGTGCAGGAAAGGTTTCGTTCAAGAATGTCATTACATTCAATATGGACGAGTACGTAGGGCTGCCTGAGACTCACCCTGAGAGTTATCATGCTTTCATGGCCCGTAACCTCTTCGATCACATCGACTGTCCGAAGGAGAACATACATATCCTCAATGGTAATGCTCCCGACCTGCAGGCCGAGTGTAAGCACTATGAGGAGATGATTCAGGAGGCAGGCGGTATCGACTTGTTCATTGGCGGTATCGGCCCCGATGGACACATCGCATTCAACGAGCCGGGCAGTTCGCTTCGCAGCCGTACCCGAATGAAGACCCTTACTACCGACACTCGTATAGCCAACAGCCGTTTCTTTGGTGGCAACCCGGAAAACGTGCCTGCTCACGCTCTTACCGTTGGTGTAGGCACTGTGATGGATGCCCGTGAGGTGATGATTTTGGTAAATGGTCATGGTAAGGCTCGCGCCCTTCAGGCAGCTGTTGAGGGAGCTGTCAACCACATGTGGACTATTAGTGCCTTGCAGATGCACGAGCACGGTATCATCGTCAGCGACGAGGAAGCTGCCGACGAACTGAAGGTCTCTACCTATAAGTATTTCAAGGATATCGAACAAGACAACCTGTTGTAATGAGAAAACTATTTCTTTCAATATGCATAACGTCATCAGTCCTCGTTTGGGCTGGTGACGTTAATGTTTCATCGCCCAACAATCAGTTGCAGGTAACGATCTCTGAGGCTGGCGGGCGAGTGACATATTCGGCAGTCCTCGATGGGCAGCAAGTGATAGAACCATCGGCTCTGGGCCTCAAGACCAGTCTTGGTGACCTGACCAAAGGCCTCACGCTTAAGGGCTCAAGACAGGAGTCCGTGAACCATCATTATCAGATGCGTGGCACGAAAGCTTCAGAAGCAGACTATCAGGCTAACCGTCTCATCGTGGACTGCCAGAATGCCGAAAATTTCCAGTTCAGCATCATTTTCCAGGTGAGCGACAACGACATTGCCTTCCGCTACGAGATCCCCCGCCAGAAATATCAGGGTAAGGAACCCAAGCGCATCCGTATACGCAGCGAGGTCAGCAGTTTCAACTTCCCTGACGGCACGACTACCTTCATCTCGCCGCAGACAGGTCCGGAGTCAGGATGGGAACAGACAAAACCCAGTTACGAGGAGGGCTATAGCGCTGATGCCCCGATGGACACTCCGTCGCAGTATGGGCACGGATACGTCTTCCCTGCGCTGTTCCATCTGCCCTGTGGCTGGGCACTCGTTTCTGAGACGGGTGTCGGCTCCGACTACTGCGGAAGCCATCTCTCCGACTATCAGGCTGGGGTAGGCTATACGGTGGCTTATCCCGACGCAGGTGAGAATAACGGCTATGGCTCTGACTTTGCGGCCATCCCTCTGCCTGGCAAGACGCCTTGGCGCACTATCACGCTCGGCACCACTCTGAAGCCTATCGTGGAAACGACTATCAGCTACGATATCGTAGAGCCGCATTATGCTCCATCTACCGACTACAAGCCTGGCCGCTACACTTGGAGCTGGCTGCTTTGGCAGGACAACTCCGTCAATTACGATGACCAAGTGCGGTTCATCGACCTTGCCTCAGCGATGGGATTCGAGTATTGTTTAGTAGACAATTGGTGGGACACGCAGATTGGCCGTGACCGCATGGCAGGACTTTCGAAATATGCGCAGTCGAAAGGCGTAAACCTATTATTGTGGTATAACAGTAATGGCTTTTGGAATGATGCTCCACAGACACCACGTGACTGTATGTCGACGGCCATTGCCCGTGAGCGAGAGATGAAATGGCTGCAGAGCATAGGTGTGAAAGGCATTAAGGTGGATTTCTTTGGTGGTGACAAGCAGGAGACGATGCGTCTCTATGAGGATATCCTGAGCGATGCCAACCGTTACGGACTGCAGGTCGTATTCCATGGTTGCACCATCCCAAGAGGTTGGGAAAGAATGTATCCAAACTACGTGGCCAGCGAAGCTGTACTCGCCTCTGAGAATCTGTTCTTTGGCGAGGGGGCGACATTCACCGAGCCATTTGATCTGACTCTGCACCCCTTTTGCCGCAATGCCACGGCCTCGATGGATTGGGGAGGAATCATTATGAACAAATGGATGTCACGTGATAACAAGAGTCGCCATACGCGCAAAACCACCGACATCTTTGAGATAGCTTCGGGCATTACGATGCAAACCTCAGTGCAGTGTGTGGCCATGCAGCCGAATAACCTTGATGAACTGCCTCAGTTTGAGTTGGATTTCCTGCGTCAGCTGCCCACCACCTGGAAAGAGACACGCTTCATCGACGGCTATCCAGGCCGTTATGTCGTGTTAGCCCGCAAATCGACCAGTGGAAAATGGTTTGTGGCAGGCCTCAATGCCCAGAAAGAACCGTTGACGCTCACACTCGAATTGCCGATGTTCGCCCAAGGACAGATTCTCCAATATTATGTCGACTCAAAGAACGGTGAGCCTATGCTTACATCTCTCAAAATAGATAAAAAGGGTTGTGCTAAGGTTACCATCCAGCCAAACGGTGGAGTGATTCTAAAGGAGTAAGGAGAGAAGGAGTCAGGAAAAAGAAGAATCCCCCGCCAGCTAAGCCGACGGGGGATTACAAAAACGATTCCTATATAAATATCTCACGACATTTCTGCTGTATCGTCCTTAGGCTGCGCGTCTAATTCTTCGTAGACGGAGTTATTGGACTTGTATTCCGGGACAATCTGCTTCATCTTGCGGACGGTCTCCATGTTATCATATTTTTTTGATATAGTTATCAGTTCGTCTATGTCTCTGCAGACCTGGTCGTAGTCGTACGGACGAACCTCGGCAATACGGATCTTCTTATGGAAGGTAGGCTTGGTCGTCTCCTTGTCGCCCAGCACCTCTTCGTAAAGCTTCTCGCCCTCGCGCAGTCCTGTGTACTCAATCTTTACCCCTTTGGCTCCAGACAGACTAATCATGCGCTTGGCCAAATTGGCAATCTTCACCGGACGCCCCATGTCGAATACAAATATCTCGCCCCCATTACCCTTCGTGCCTGCCTCAAGTACTAGTTTACATGCCTCGGGAATGAGCATGAAGTAACGGATGATGTCGGGATGGGTGACGGTGACGGGACCGCCGTTTCTGATTTGCTCGCGGAAGAGTGGGATAACAGAGCCGTTCGAACCCAGAACATTGCCAAAGCGTGTGGTAACAAATTGTGTGACGGGCTTGAAATCGGCAGAGAGATGTAGTCCCGGGCCGCCATACTGTGTAGTCTTAATGGCCTTGTCGAGAGTCTGCACATAGATTTCGCAGATTCGTTTCGAACAACCCATGACGTTCGTGGGGTTGACGGCCTTGTCAGTCGACACCATGACAAACTTCCTGACGCCGTACTTCACGGAAAGGTCGGCAACGACCTTTGTTCCGCATACATTATTCATGACGGCCTCTGAGGGATTATCCTCCATCATCGGCACATGCTTGTAGGCTGCTGCGTGGAACACATATTCCGGACGGAATTGGCTGAAGATAGCTTCCATGCGCGACTGACTACAGATATTTGTAACTACTATGTTCGCCTCGATGCCAGGGTATTCTTTGGCCATCATCAGTCGAAGGTCGTGCTGTGGTGTCTCAGCTTGATCAATCAGCATCATGGAGGCAGGGTTGCAAGAGGCAATCTGACGGACCATCTCAGAACCGATAGAGCCAGCAGAGCCTGTGATCAGGACACGTCGCCCTGACAGCAGTTCGCCCACCGACTTCATGTCAACTTTAATTTCTGCACGGGGCAACAGGTCTTCTACCGAAACCTCCTTCAATTGAATGTCCGTGCTTTCTGCCAGATCGTCATCGCTGAGTTTCTCCAGTTCTACAGCGTTCTGCGCCATGAAGATTTTTACGCCCAGGCCGATAAGCAGATCCTGCAGAATCTGGTTCTTTCGGAAATCATTCGTACGGTAGGGTGATACAATGACAGCTCCGATATGATAGTCGTCGACCACCTTGCGCAGATCGTCTTCCATCGTGAACACCTTCTCGCCGACTAGCTCGCTGTGGCGCAGACGACGATTATGAGAGATGAACCCCTTCAGTATGAAACGCCTTGGCGACTGGTTGCGAATGTTCTCAGCCAGTCCGACGCCACCGCTCTGAGCGCCATAGATAAGTACGCGTAGCGCACGGCTATCAGCTGTTGACACGTCGAAGATGGTCTTCACCAGAACTCGCATACCCCACATGGCCAGCGTGGCAATGGCGTACATTAGCACTATCTGACGGCCTTTAAGCGGCAGTAACTGCGAATAGGGTACATAGAACATCAAATAGTGCACTCCGATAGCCAGTATCACAGAGAATATGTTTGCATAGGCTACTCTCATAAGGTCGATGAACGAGGAGTATCTCACCACACCGGCATATGTATGGAAGATACGTATGCCTATAATGCTCAGCACCATATAGACAAAGAGTGAAGTGATCAGTGGCACCATATGGGTCGTGACATCGGACCAGTCAGTAAAGATCCAGTAGGCAGCAATACCTGAAAGTAGCAGGATCAATTCATCGAGAACCAAGATACTCCAATAAGGGAGAGAGTTACGGCGGAAATACCAGTTGGCCAGTTTTCTAAAGAAATTCATCTGTATACTATAAACTTTAATCTATAAACTAAAACTTCTAACTATCTTTATTCAATGTTTTCCAGGATATTATCTATGATATACTTTAAATCTGCGTCAGAAACCATCGGGCCTGAAGGCAGACATAGTCCTTGATGGAAAAGATTCTCGCTAACACCATTGACATATGCAGGCACATCACGATAGACTGGCTGCTTGTGCATGGGTTTCCAAAGTGGTCTCGACTCTATGTCGGCTTTATCGAGTGCCAGACGCATGGCTTCGACATTGCGGTTAGGTTCGCAGTCGGTATGTACAGGCCCGCCGCTATGTACTAGTCCAGCTGCTCCTCCTACAGCGCCGCAGACGGGCTGTCGATAGGCATTCTCTTCGCCTTTTACCCTTAGTTGTTGATCGAGCAGTATGGTGCAGAGCCAGAAGTTAGACTCCATGCCTTCCAACTCATCGTGGAAGGTGATGCCATCGACGTTGGCAAAGGCTTTCTTATACGTCTCGGCAATCCTGCGGTGATGAGCGATATGCTCGTGGACAATCTTCATCTGTCCTCGGCCAATGCCTGCGCAGATGTTGCTCATACGGTAGTTGTAACCCACAGCCTCATGGTGATAGTAAGGATATGCCTCACGAGCCTGTGTAGCAAACCACATCACGCGGTCACGTGACTTCTTGTCTGGACAAACTAGAGCTCCGCCACCTGAGGTGGTAATCATCTTGTTGCCGTTGAAGGAGAGTACACCGTATCTTCCGAAGGTACCAACGACGCGACCCTTATACCTTGAGCCGAAACCCTCGGCAGCATCCTCCACAACGGGGATGTCATAACGCTCGGCAATGCTCATGATCTCGTCAATTTTCGCAGGCATACCATAGAGATACACAGGGACAATGGCTTTCGGCTTGCGACCTGTGATGGCTATTCGTTCCTGTATAGCCTGCTCAAGTAGCGCAGGATCCATGTTCCAGGTTTCGGGCTCAGAGTCGATCATTACTGGTGTGGCACCCAAATACTTGATAGGGTGGGTGGAGGCACAGAATGTGAAACTTTGCACCAGAACCTCGTCGCCAGGTCCGACGCCACAGGCCAATAGTCCCAAATGCACTGCAGCCGTTCCTGAAGAGAGTGCTACAATCTCACGGGAATTGTCATCTAATCCGTCGACTGTATGCCCGACATACTGCCTAAGTTCCTCTTCAAAAGCGTCGACATTTGGTCCGAGAGGTACAACCCAATTGGTGTCGAACGCCTCCTGGATGTACCTCTTCTCCCATCCGGCTTCACTCATGTGAGCCAGACACAAATATATTCTATTTGCCATTATATATGATAATATTTTCTGTTTCCGTAATCTGTGATATCATGTGCTGGGGCAGCATAGACTGCGTCAGACTGAAGTTCTGGTGATGTATATTCCGTCCGTCGTCAAGCAGACAAATTGTGATCCATCCCAAATGGTTGGGAGCCACAAAGTCCTTCGAGGGATTGTCCCCAATATAAAAATAGGTACATGAGGGATGTCGTTCCATAATCCGTACAAATGGCTCTTCAGACGGTTTCTCGTAACCAGTGTCACCGGAAATGAGTATGTCGCCCTCATCCATAAAGGTGTCGAGCCCCAATGCGGCAATCTTATGATGTTGAGTGAGGCTCCGCCCGTCGGTAATGAGTCCTAGGACCGCCCGCTCGCTCAGCCGTTGTAGTGTCTGTTTGGTCGCTCCGTCAAGCGACAGTGTGGGAATATGTGAGCGATACATCGTCAGCAGGTCGCCTACCGTCAGAGTTAAGTGACAACGCTCTATAAGTCTCTGGAACACGTTCTCGCCCATCTTCCACCACGCCATCATCATGTCGTATATATCCTCTGAATCACAATCCCCCTCCACACTAAGGGCAATCTCCATATAGGCTGACCTCAGGAAGTCCTCCTCCTTATACAGTGTGTCGTCAAGGTCGAAGACTACCATCTTACGCTTTGGCGTCATAGACGATAATGTCGTTATCATATCGCAGCATCAGTGTATGGTCTAGCCAGGCGTCGGAATAGTCTACCGTTTCTCCCAACAGGTACTCACGAATCAGATATGCCGCAAAGTTGGCCTTCGCATAATACGACAGGGGGAACCCGCCGCCGAAACGGGGATTGATCTCGATGCCCTTTACGCGGCCTTCTTTCTCACAGTAGAACAACTGCATGCAGATACAGCCGCGAACACCTTCCAGCTGATTCATCCGCTCTCGGAGAAAACCTACTATCGCGTTTTTGCGTGTAATCCCTTTATTAATCTCTCCTGCCCTTATCTCTATACGCTCGCGTGGAACAATGCCCTTTACACGGCCGTCAAGCCCGTAGTACATATCCACGGTGAACTCCTTGTATTCCTCAGGACTTATATATTCCATAAACAGCAGTTTCGAATCTTCAAGAATATTGGGTGTCATCTCTTCCTGACGACGGATGATATGGGTATTCGTGCTCAAAGAACCATCGTATGGCTTTGCGAACATCGGGAAGACGGGATGGTGTTTGTCCACTGGTTCAGGGACAGGAATACCTAGTTTCCTGAAATAGGCTGCAGTCAGTCGCTTGTCACGACACACCTTGATGAATGCCCAGTCGGAAACAGCCAATTGCACGCCCTGTTCTTCAAAACGCTGACGGTTTTCCGCAAGAACAAGCAACTCTGTGTCTATGGTAGGAATCACAACGCCGATCTCCTTTTCACGGCAAATCTCGAGCAGTGAGTCTACATAGTTCTCTGCCGTACATCTCGGCACACGCATACATCCATCTGATACAATGCCAGCCGGAGCCATCTCAGGCCGCATGTCAGTTGTATAGACCTGCGCAGAATAGCCCAATTGCTGAATAGTGCGCTGGAAGATCTGCACTAAAACCACACGTTTGCCTGCCGACGTGATAAGTATATTCTTCATCTAATTATGTCCATTAAAAAACTCCATGGTAGCGTGTCCCTGTTCAGAGATGTCAGCCCGCTTGAAAACCTTTTGCAGTGTCACCCAGACGATCTCAATGTCTGTCTTCAGCGAGACATGGTCCACATACCATACGTCCAACTTCAGTTTCTCCGTCCATGAGATGGCATTACGTCCATGACACTGTGCCCATCCGCTGATACCCGGGCGCACCTCATGGCGGCGTGCCTGTTCTTTGGAATACAGCGGAAGATATTGTACCAATAGAGGTCTGGGGCCTATGAGCGACATGTCTCCCTTGAGTACATTAATCAGTTGAGGCAGTTCGTCAATGGAAGATGAACGCACAAGACTGCCTACTCTTGTCAGTCTCTTCTCGTCGGGAAGAAGGTTTCCTTCGGCATCACGCTCGTCTGTCATTGTCTTGAACTTGATAATCTTGAATATCCGACCATCTTTTCCTGGGCGTTCCTGAAAGAAGAAAACCCCAGCACCCTTGTTGGCAAAGTGAAGCCATATTGTCACTACCAACAGGATTGGCGATATGATGAGCAATACGGCCAGGGCAATCCAGAAATCCAAAAACCGTTTGACAAAAAGCCTATACATCATTCACTCATTGCTTCTCTGACAATTCTGTCATACACCTCAATAACATGATTCACGTCAAACCTGCGTTCTGCCAGTTCCCTGCTTTTCATAGACATACTCTGTCTGGCTTCCGGAGATAATCCGAGATATCTCATCATGGCCTCTGCCAATGCCTTTGAATCCTTTGGTGGCACCATATAGCCGTTAACCCCGTCTACAACCATTTCCCTGCATCCCGGGTGATCGGTAGTGATGATGGGCTTCCCTGCGGAACAGCCTTCCATCAAGGAACGGTTCAGTCCTTCTGAATAATAAGAAGGGATACAAATCACGTAGCCTGGCTGCCGATAATATTGTCTCATATCGTTTGTAGTGCCTAGGTACTCAACGACCCCCTCAGACACATCATTGACAACCTGCTCCTCTGTCACAGCCCGGGGATAACCTAAATCATACTCACCAATCACCTGGAACCGCGCCTCTGGATACCTCTTCTTCACCATCCTGGCAGCTCTGGTAAACTCCCTGTAACCCTTTTCTTCTATCAGACGGGCGATGAAAAGAAAGGTCGTCCCCTCAGATTGATTGTCATTAAAAGTATAATAGTTCAGGTCGACCCCCTCTCCCCCTTCCAGGAACTCAATCTTCTTGTCATCGCACAGACTCAATGATCTCACCGTCTCCACATTCGGTGCATTTAGTAGAAGCAGATGCTGCGCACACCCGATGCCCGTCCGATACATTACCCTCGCTATCCTCGACGGCAGGCCGTTGTTCGTGAAGGCATACCCCAGACCAGCCATCATGCAAGTACAGGGAATGCCCAGCATTTTCGCCACGATAGACCCATATATATTAGGTTTGATCGTATAGTTGAAAATGTAGTCCGGCCGTTCTTGGCGGAACACCCTTGCCAGACGGATGACATACATTATATCCCGTACCGGATTAGTCGATGTCCTGTCCATGGCCACACAGCGCAGTCTGATGCCCTCAGGTAGATCGTCCGCACATAAATTTGACGTCTTATCAGGCGTGACCACCACCACATCAAATCCCGCTTTCAGGAAATGAACCATGACCTCTTTCCGAAAGAGCATCATGCCGGCCAGGTTGTTATTGCAAAACAGGATTTTCATCTCCTTCTCTCTTTCTCTCCTTACTCCTTCTCTCCTGACTCCCAGATCATGGTAGATAATCAAAAATCTTCTTTAGCATAGGATGTCTTTGGATCTTGAACCTCAGGTTACTGCCAAATAACTTGTAGCCTAGCTGTATCATGCTGTACTTTATGACAGCTTGCAGCCATATCCAGCGGAAATCCCACTCCGTCCCCCCGAAGTTCCTGACAAAGAGCCTATAGTCCTCCTTTTTCTTATAGATGGGATCATTTGTCGTGCCCCCTAGTCTAAACATGGCCAGAGGAGCATCCACAAGCTGAAAGACAGCCCCTTGGCGATAGAAACGGCACAGCAAGTCTATATCCATCATATATCTCAATTCCACCTGGAACATGCCGAATCGCTCGTATGCATCCCTTCTGATGAACCGCGACTGGTGGGTCACCGAATACTGTAGCTTCAGTTTGTCGAATGTCAAGTCCGGGTAGAATAAGAATTTCTCGTCCGTCTTGTCATTCCAACAATACATCAAGCCGCTATATACATCCGTTTCAGGGTTGTAGGCCTGAGCGATTTTCGTCAATGCTCCAGGCAGTAGAATGTCATCGGAATTAATGATGCCGACAATCTCACCTGTCGCACGGGAGATCCCCTTGTTAAAAGCATCGCTGATACCCTTATCTGGTTCAGAGATAATCACATCAATCTTTTCCTTATACTGTTCTACGATGTCAAGTGTCCTGTCAATAGATCCACCGTCGATGATAAGGTACTCCATTTCTTGATAATCTTGGGAAACTACACTTCGAATAGTTTCCTCAAGCGTAGACTCACTGTTGAATGTGATGGTGATTATAGAAATGCGTGGAGTCATACCTATTTAATAAATATTCATCAGCACTGCTAGACGAAAAAAACGATAGGTGGCTACGTCTCCACAGCGATAGCGGTCATCTGACAATAGGCGAATACGTTTTTTCAAGTCCTTCTTGCCGTCAATGAAGTCACGCAGGATTCTAATCTTATCCTCTGTCATAATTTCATGATAACCGTCATAGACCTCCTGAGCCAGACGTGAGCGGGCATGCCAGTCCCTTCTGATCGCTCTGCCGGTGCGGTCTTTCCAATGGGCAGCACGAGAGGTTGTTTGTCCCATCACATTGTCACCGTGTTGCCTGTATAGAATAGAAGGTGTCCGGTCAAATACAATATGTGCGTTGATGGCCTGAGCCACTTCATAAATCCAGACGTCATGCATGCTCAAGTACAAGGGTGTATATCGGTTTATGATATCTCTCAGCCTACGGTTTATCACCATGGTGCAACCGCCGATAAACTGATATACCAGAGCCTCCCCCATGGTCAGCAATGGGTTAATGATGACACTGTCAATTTCATTAAGATCCTTATCCACCAGCTGGGTTTGGGAGAAATACAATGCAGGTTCGTCATTGAAGGGCTTGAGTTGGCTGATGGCGACATGCAGTTTTTCCGGTAACCAATAGTCATCCTGGTCAGAGAATGCATAATACTCATCGTCGTCAGAATCTCTCAATAGGTTCAGGAAACTTCTGGCAGGACCCATATTAGGTCCGCTGTACCATCTCAGGGCATTTTTTTTCTGCCATTTGTCAAGTATCCCACACGTCTTGTCTGTCGACCCGTCATCACGTACAATGATATCCGTCGTCACCCCTTTCTGAGCCACGATGCTATTAAGTTGCTCCTCTAAATACTTCTCACCATTATATGTGGAAAGTAACACAGTTACATTCTTCATCTCAACAAACAATGATCTACAATTAATCCATCCTCCTCTCCTTCTCCCATGTCTCCAGCCTTGTTAACGATGACCATGAACATCGACAGCGCAGTGAGACCTATAGATCCTAATAACAAAGGATTTGTTCCTGATAGTATCAAGAATAGCACATATCCCAGACAAAAGCGTTTTAGGAAAATGGAGCGATTTTGATACTTCCATAGTCCAAAATATGGTGCAAAGAAAAGATAAATAAGATAGAGTCCGACAGGGATACCATACATACGTAAAATATCCAGATACGACAACTCTGAATATGACAATTTATAGCCACGACCCTTTGCATAAAATTCACTACCTACACCAGCCCCCCAGATCAAATGCCCCTTCTCGCTCATATCGTCAATATACGATTCATAGTTCTCGTATTTCACCTCGTTAGAATCCTCATTTTCCTGAGTAGCTAAAAGATATGTCACCATAATTAGCCCGCCGAACATTACTAAGGCAGAAACTCTGGTTAGAAATTTACCGATGATATTTCGGTCGTATAGATAAACCAGCAGAATCATTAGCTGCACAAGCATCGGTGTCCTTGAACCCGCAACCATCAGCGAGAGGAACAAGATTACCGAATAAATTGTTTTCAGTCGCCCCTGATATTGGTAAAGGTTATAAATGAATGAAAAGATAATCAGTGAACCTGCCTTAAAATACAGGCCGTTAATGGTATAGCCCAAGAAATTCCGGTTGTAAGCCATCATAAAGTTCCCTGAGGCATTACAATAATCATAAATCACCTCCAGGAACACTCCACCCAGTTGCGAGATGAAGAAGAGCAACAATGTGACACATGCCAAAATGATGCCGTTCACCCATATAGCCTTCAGAAGCACATCCAGTTTCATCGTTACCATAAAAAAGAAAATTGAAATATACAGCATCGACCTGACTTGGCTCATGGCATACCCCCAGTCCGTTAGATTGTCCGTGATGAATGCAATAAACATACCCCATATGGGAATAAGTATTACCGATGCTAGCGTCACCCTGTTGATACCCGAGAGATACTGACGGCGCTTCATACAATAGATTACCCCATAAATTACCAGAACGACAAACAGCAGATCTTTCAGCCTGGAATGGAATCCCGTAGGGTCCAGTGACAACGTCAGCAGAAACACGAAATAAATGATGTCTACTATCCGCATATTTGGAGATATGTGTCTTGTAATTGCCTTGTTATCCTCTGGTAGTCATGTCGCTCATGCGAGATAATCCAGTTCTCGTTAGAGAGCAGTTGTGCCTTATCCCTATCCTCTCGCAGCTCAAGAATTTTTGAGGCCAGATAGAAGGGATCGTTCATGGGCACGATCATGTTTCTGTCATAGTGATCACCGAAAAGTGAGATGACGCCCCCTGCATCAGTCGCAATGACTGGAAGACCCAGATACTGAGCCTCGCACACCGCGTTCGGACTGTTGTCTGAGTACGAAGTGTGAACGTACATGTCCGACGACAATAGTTCGTCCGTCATCTGTGGCGCCGTCAGGGTTCCCATCATTCGTAAACCAACATCATTGGCCTTGATTTTAGTTAATTTTTCAAATTCCCTGATGTCATCGTCAGTGCCACCGATCCATTTCCACTCAATTTCATAATCAGTATTCTCCCGAAGTAGTTTGGCCGTTTTAAGCACAACGTCAGGTCCCTTGATGGAATAGCAGGCTCCTGTAGTGCTGATCACGATCCGTCTCCTACCTCCCTTAAACTCCCATCTCTTGTTGCAGTTCATGAAGTCCGTCCGCAGAGCCTCGTCCATGTGGAAAATCTTTGCGTTCCTATTGTAAAATCTGACAATAGACTGGTCCCATCTGGTGCGGCACATGAAATAGTTGTTCTGTCTCAGGATATCCTCCTCCCGTTGGTGTCGCTCCGTCGAGATGTTGTAATAATGGTATCTGGCAAATAATCCAAGCGGGTGCGTCAGCAGTTCAGGCTTTAATCTGTCGAAGAGAGAGCTTTGTCCAGGCAGCAGCAGACAGTTTCTGATTTGTGACCACAACCCCTGAATATGGATGACAACAGGTATGTCCGTACGGCTGGCCAAAAGTCCGAAACACCATTCTGCTCCAAATACATGAATTAAGTCCGGTTTCTCCATCCGCACAATCTTGAGTGATTCCGATAATATATATTCGTCCACCTCCTTCTTCGTCATCATATCCTTGATGATCTCTCTCTTCGAATATCTACAGATATTTATCGGCACAATTTTGAGACGCTCAGACTCTTCTGTTTCTTTTTTGTTAGGTGAATAATTCTCGTAGGCCACCACTAATTCCAGTCCTTCAATGGCAAGTGCCAGCTGCAATAGTGATGAGATCCACCCCTTGCCTTCAACACCGGTATTATCACCAGTGTTCAGAGAGAGAGGTGTCACTGAGAACCATAGAACTTTCATTTAATACTAAAGTTTATATACCTAGCCTGGCATGGCACCAATTTCTTACTCTTGTACAGAATAGTCGCCAACGGATATAAGAAAACGGAACGAGTCTCAGTCCAGGCACTTTCTGTTTTAGGTCGCGGAAGATTTCCTTTCTTTCCGATGACTGCCTGAAGACTCCGATGATACAGTCAACGGCATAGTTGAAGAACAGAAAGATGTTCTTTCTGATCTGTCGTCGCACTTTCTTCGGTAGGCCCTCCAGCATTAACAGGTTCCACGTATTTGCAATGGCTGTATTATAGTCCATCGCATTCTTCATGGTAAATGAATAGGTGCATGAACGGGGCCTGATTCTATATATGTAATATAATAGGTGTACACCTATGACACGCTGAGCCTTAAGATAACATTCCTGAAGAAACGGAATATCTTCATAATAGACTCCTGGAACAAGTCGTATGCAGTTTTCATTCAGAAAGGATCTCTTATATAGAATTCGCCAGATGAAACTTCCAATTCCCGGGTCGTAATCTTCCACATAATAGTCAAGGCCAGTCTTGTCAATGTCGTGGGTGTCGGTTAGCAGAGAGTCGTAATTATAACCGATTTCTTCGTCTTTCAATCTTACATAATCTGCTACAATCATGTCTGCATTTGTATCAATAGCCTTATGGAGCAGAACAGAGAGACCTTTGTCCATCAACATATCGTCGGAGTCGATAAAAAGAACATAATCACCTATAGCATTGTCCATTCCTACATTACGGGATACTGATGGGCCAAAGGACTCATTATTTGTAATAACGCTAATGTTCGGATGAACATTCATCATGTGAGAGACCACCAGCATGCTATCGTCTGTTGATGCATCATTGACTATGATGACCTCAAATACATCCTCGGCAAGTTCTTGTCTATAGATGCTTTCCAGACAAGGACCGATATATTTTTCTACATTATATACAGGGATGATGATGCTGAGTTTCATGTTATATTTTGTTAAAAAGCAACAATACAGATTTCCTCATTCTTTCCTGCCAACTAGAAGCACGCTGATATTCTGGCGATATCACGATTTTCCATTTATTTCGGAAAGAATCCTTATAGTGTAAGAAAACGTTCAACAATTCTCGGTCTTCTTCACTCAAATGTGGCTTGAATGCCTGATAGAATTCCTCTACCATCTGTGAGTTCTTGGCATCAGAAGTAAAGAAGAATTTTGCGTCGTCCACAATCCTGTCCCAGAATTTTTGCTTCTTTCCAATCATATTTCCTCCATGTATACGATAATAGAACAACGGAGTTTGGCAGTAAACACTCTTGCCCAAAAAGTTACATATAAGACATACCCACCGGTCATGCCATGCATTCAAGGGGGGATTGCTGCTATATAATTCCAATGTACTTCTGTTAAACACCATACTACATCCTTGTTCGGTAGGATAGATCATAACATTCTGTTTTGTATAATGAGGGGCCTCCTTATGAAATGACCCCAATACACTCATATTATCATCTACGAATAATGAATTAGAGGAAAACAACAATGGAGTTTTCTGGTCATACTCTTCAAGATAACGGCAAGCAGTCTTCAGTTTATTAGGCATCCAAATGTCATCCTGATCCGAGAATGCATAAAAGTCTACAGGTTCCGAATATGATAAAGCCTTCTCAACCAAAATCGAGAAACTTCTTACAAATCCGACATTTCTTGAAGTCTTCCATTCTACATTTGGATATTTTTCAGCATATTCTTTTAGAATATCACAAGTGTGATCGGTAGAACCATCATCCCTAATTAATAGATGAACTTTGGTCTTGTCTTGATGTAGGATGCTATCCAACTGTTTCCTTAAATATAGTTCTCCGTTATATGTTGACATCAGCACTAAAACATCCATTTCCCTTTTAGGGCGAGCAATGCCAAGATTCCTTAATTCATCGTTCTTGCATCTGAGTCCTGATATGATACCCTTGAAAATGGCAGCCGTCTTACTGAATCTCTGTTTTTCAAAGAGAAATACCAATATGATGGCCTTAAGCCAATAATGAAAGAAGTTTTTGCGGAGATAGTCTATTTCTGGATATTTTCTTATAAGGATAAAATTATTCCTATAAATATCATAGAGACGTTGAGGTCCATAATTACGTAGTTCTAATTTATGTCCGAAGATTGTGACCACCTGTGTGGCACCAAATCTTTGTAAGAGAGACGCATCCTTTATTTTATATTTTTTTATATTACACTGATGTGCCATCAAAAAGAACTCATCATCAACCGAAGCAATCGTGTATGACTCGTTCCATCCGCCAATAGTGTTGACAATCTTTAATGATGCCAACATGCCTGATGTGATAGGTATTTCTATTTCTTCATAATCTTCAGAAACACTTTCACCGTTTATCTGAGGAGTCCAGATTCCTTCTGGAGCTAGGGGAGAGAGTATTGTCTTATTTACATAATAGTCGAAGTTCTCAAAATAGGAATCCTGGTCCATAGTCAACAAATAGTCGAATCCATACTCATTGGCATACTCCCACGCATAATTCAAAGCCCTGGAAATGCTGTTGATACCATCTCCATAATATTCAACTTTCTCATGCTCAATGAAGCGGTAATTCGACTTGTCTGGTGAAGGTGTGTTCTCCCATATAAGCACCTTGTCAACATGGTTGATGAATGCCTGGACATTACGCTCCAATAGATCCTTTTCAGGATAGTATGTGACAACTATTGCGAGAATCCTATTCACAATAAACTCCAAACTAAAGCCTTCCGGCCATAATAAGCCATTTCAGTAAACGTCTCTCATTTACATCATAGTAAGGGTAGATGAAATGGCGTGAAAACAACATATATATTTTAGATGCAATACTCTTTCTGCACACGATAAAACGCCGAAAGATCTTCTGGTCTTCCTTATTTAGCTTTGAGGCAAAGTGGTCATAAAATTCACGCGCCATCTCAACATGATTCGTCACCGGAGGTTCTACAAAAAGAATACGGTATACCCTCACTATTTTGCTCGGTTCTCCCTCAAGACTACCTGCCTTATGATTTGCCAAAGCGTTCTTCTCGTGTCTGCGATAATAGAACAGTGGCAGATGGTCGTAGGTCACGCTTCCCATGAAGTAGCAGATGTGATACATCCATCTATCATGCCATGTCAGATTAGGCTTGTTTTCCGAATATATCTCAGCGGCCTTCTTGTTGAATACCATGCTACAGCCCTGTTCAGTCCCGAACATAAGCACATTACCCTTTCTAAACTTCGGTTCTGGGCCTTTATGAAAAGGTTCCAACTCATGCCCCTCAGCATCAACCTGCATGGAGTTTGATGTAAAGAGGTTGGGCTTTGAGTTGTCTTTCATAGCAAGCGCATCACAGGCAGTCTTCAGTTTGTTAGGCATCCATATATCATCTTGATCGGCAAAAGCATAGTAGTCAGCTTCAATGTCAGAGGTAACAGCAATCTTCACAAGTGCAGAAAAACTCTTGACAAAGCCAACATTCTTACAAGCCTTCCATTTGATGTTCTTATGCTTTGACGCATAGTCCGACAATATCTGGCAGGTATTATCCTTAGACCCGTCGTCACGAACCAATAGGCCAATCTCAACACTTTTCTGCGACAGAATGCTATCGAGTTGTTCCTTAAGGAAACGTTCGCCATTGTAAGTGGACATCAGTACCAAAACTCTTGGATCCTTCACGCGTTAGCCCTCCTTAAAAATTTTTTGATAAACCACGAGAAGAACGCCCTGTCCGTTTTCTCTATCATCATATAGACAATCGCCGAGAACACCACAACGAAGAGCATGCCCTTAACCAATAATTGGATGAGGTGTGATTCGCTCACAGAGAACAATCTCAGGATAAAGGCCACTGAGAGTCCTGCCAGCATAAACGGTAGCAGGGATGTCCAAAAGATTCGTCTTGAACTAATTTTCAGTTTCCTAGGCCAATAATATGTATAGTAGAACGTCATCTGCATAATGTTGCAGAGAGTACCAGAGAGTGCTATGCTACGGGCACCATAATAAGGAATAAGGTACCAGAACACGATGACCATGGTGATGTATGAGAACGCAGACCAGCGGGTTATCAGTTTGATGTCAGTGCCTGCGTAAATGATGGCTGACATGCCAGCATTGTGGTTACCAAGGAGATTTAGGAAATAGAAATCCATCCAGGGCACAAGATACATAAACGATTCGCCTAAATACAGGTGCATCACATCAGGGGAGACGCTAATGTAGCCGAATGTTACAAAACTGATGACTATTACTAGGTATTTGGTACCCTGATATGCAACCCGTTCAATTACCTCGCGGTTGTGAAGTGTCACTGCCTTGGTTACTGATGGGAAAATTGCTGAGTTGAACGATCCTCCGATAAAGCCAAGGAAAGTGTAAATTGAGAATATAATGTTATAGTCGGTTACTTCACTTGAATTACACCTTATTCCTAATAATATGGGCTGTAACTGCAAAGCTCCCCACGTGAGCAGCGACACAGAGAAAATGTTCATGCTGTAAGGCAGCGTTTCCTTAAACAGATTTTTGTCGAAGTGGGGTTTAAATGAGATGTCTGGGATGATAGCCTTGATCTTTCTGATAGACAATAATGTCCTGTAGATCAGTCCTAAGAAAACCAACCCTGCATAATATTCAACTATTGAGAACTTAAAAATCAGTGTCAGTATGAGTACCACCACATTCAGAAGGTTGCCAACAAAACTGATCTTACTGAAAAAGTCTACATATTCTGCACCTTGAATAAGTTGTCCAAAACAACTCGTATACCAATTGAAGATGGCATTCAGGGCTATGATATATAGTAGGCTGCGTAGTATTACAACCTGTTCTGGTGTTACCTGAAAGATATCTCCAACAAAGAATGATATGGCAAAAATTATCAGTGCATTTATTATGCCAATAGAACCGTAAAAACAGATGCTGGTGCCAAATAGCTTTCTAACATTCTCTATATCGCCCTTGGCCAGATAGTTGGAGAAGTACCTAAGATTAGTATTTGAGAATCCGAGATCCAACAGCGTCATGTAGATGTTGATGGATAGGGCCAAACCAATCAGTCCGTAGTCAGCCTTGCCATACAGTCCTATTAGTATGGGTACTGCAACAAACGCATAAGCCGCACTAAGAAACTTACAGGCAACAGTCCAAATGACTCCGTCGGCTATCTTGTTGATTGTACTCATTGCTTAACAGGGGAACGCAACAGTGTTTTTGAAGAATCGGGTACAATGGGCCGCGAATCTAGGATAGAGTATTCTGAATAGTACACTAGACCCCCAAAATTTAAGATATCCAATAACTCCTGTAATCTTTTTACCCATAAAAGAAACTGTTTGTAGATTGAAGTCAATCTCATTGTCTGTCTGGGCACGTTCGTCGAGTGCCATATAAAAATATCCGTATAATAAGGCGCCCTCTTTGCTTTTGGGTGCAAGGTTACTGCTAAGTAAACTTACAAGTTCTTCTTTTGTTTGGGGATTGTATGCAACATCTAGATAATAGTATTCAGATTTGTGCAGGTTTATCACAGGCCTGCCCCAATAACAACTCTCAACACCCATTGTTGAGCCCATAACGAGCACTTTCTCCGCAACGTCCATCAGTGCATAGGAACTGACGGGACTTTCTGGTGGGATAATTGTCAGACGAGGGTCTTGCAGTTTGTACAGATTTGTGTGATATTCAGCATTGAGTCCCTTCAGGTTGGGATGGATGCGAAGATATAGATGGGAGTTCTCTGGTAAATGTTCGACAACAAATTTAATGGCCTCATATTGTGATTCAAAGAGGTTGCCCTCATCCCAGTCACCACCCAACGATACAATTTCATCTTCGGAGGAGTTGAAAATAACGAAGTTGCGCATAGTCTCGTCAAAGCCCTCCGGCAACAGGTCTTTCACCTGTTTGTCAATATATATAAAGTCATTGGTGGGTTTCCCACTCCTACGGTTGAGGAAAAAAGACGAGCCAATTTTAGTCTTTTCTTCTTTAGAACGGGTAGATTTGTTCCAAAGGTCCTTCGCCATGTCTGTCAACTGGTGGATGTCGAGGGGAAGTGCTCCGTGGTATTCAACGCGTATTGATGGTTGGTTAATGCGCCAGTATACTTCTTCAGACTCAAAGGCGATACCCTTTTTTACTGCTATTTCATAGAAAAGACGGTTTTCGAACATCCTACCGTTGTAGATGGTGATCATGTCGGGCTTTATTTCTTCCACTAAGTCATAGGCATAGTCCACAAACCTACAAAGAGAGGATAATATCTGGTCGAAATATATCCTCTCGGCGGGTGAAACTTTACCAGAAGGTTTTCTGCTTATGGTCACATAATATGAGTGGAGGGACAGCCCGATATTGACATCCTTGTATACAATCTTTTTCAGTTCAATAACGTCATCATAGATGAATGTTGACAAACTATCATGAAACATTTTGTCTGAAACAGCAATAAACTTAATGTCTGGCAGATAATTCTTTATCATCTGACGTTGCATGTGTCTGCATACGGTACAAATACCACTGTTACCACGTATGTTGGTGATGCAGGAAGGCATAGCTCTGTCACAAAAAGCCATCACGACCTCAATACCTTTCTTCCGATCAGACAACATCTTATTGAGCATAACCCCTGCATGTGGATTATGGAGAGAACTCGTACAATAAAACAACTTCTTCATCAGTTGTGCTTCGTATGGCCTATTTTACCTCAAATCCCGGAATAACTTGTCTGAATTTTTCCCTCAGCGACTCCACTGTGTCCCACTGCTCGTTGTTGTTGGATGCATAATAAAAACCCTGTGGAACGAATGTGGCATTATGGTGTTTCAGATAGTCTTCATGTGTCCTTTCATCGAAAACAATAGATGGAAGAATTGCATAGTATTTTCCTAAATCGATAGTACTCAACGAGTCTGTAGCAGTGATCATTTCCTCATGGAGTTTTTCGCCAGGCCTGATACCTACCTCCACCTGTTTCATGTTTGGTGCGATAGCTGTTGCCACGTCTGTGATTTTGTATGAAGGTATTTTTGGAATAAAGAGTTCGCCACCAAGATGATTCTTTAATGCCCACATCACAAGATCAACACCTTCCTGTAAAGATATATTGAAACGCGTCATCCGTTTGTCTGTAATAGGGAGTTCATTAGCACCCTCATCTCTTAGTTTGATGAAGAATGGAATCACGGATCCGCGGGACCCCATCACATTACCATATCTTACCACGGAGAAACGCAGATCTCTTCCGCCCTTTATATTGTTAGCTGCGATAAATAGTTTGTCGGATGTTAGTTTTGTGGCACCGTACAGGTTGATGGGTGCACATGCCTTGTCTGTGGACAACGCTACCACATCCTTAACTCCACAAGCAATTGCTGCGTCAATCACGTTTACAGCTCCGTTTACGTTGGTCTTGATACACTCACGGGGATTATATTCAGCGGTGTCCACTTGTTTAATAGCTGCAGCATGTATGATTACGTCAACCCCCTCACAGGCCATCTTCAAACGCTCTCCATCCCTTACATCCCCGATAAGATAGCGAAGCATAGGGTATTTGTTTTGAGGGTACTTCTGCTTCATGTTATATTGCTTCAGCTCTCCACGAGAATAGATTACTATTTTCTTTACATCGGGATAATCGCGGAGAATTGTCTCCACAAACTTATTACCAAAGGAACCTGTCCCACCGGTAATTAAAACGGTTTTACCATTTAACATAATTATTCTTCAGAATTATCAGATATGCCTAATAATGGCTTTATTTCATTTTCCTTAAACAGTACCCATATTGTAGTAAAGAACAGGGCTGCAATTGTAAAAACCACAATCATACGACTTCTTCTTGGACCTTCTGGCCAAAGTGGAACTGTTGCAGGTTGGAGTGTGGTGAAAGCGGGGGTCTCTTCCTGTACTCGTACTTTAGCAGCCAATAATTGAGTGCTTATTGCATTGTAATTATTATAAAACAACTGCATCTCGTTCTCTAAGTCTGTCTGTTTCTGGCGGACACTCTCAAGAACCAGATCATGGTTGGAATCCATGTAGTCCGCATACAATTGTCGAGACCGTTCATAGTTTTTCTTGGCGTCTTTATAGAGTTTTTCAGTGAACTCTAAATCATGGCGGGCCTTTTTAGTCTTATAATCAGTGATGTAATCCTGTAAGTAAATTTTAACCGAGTCAGCTAATATGGCGGCCACATAGCGATCCTGATCTGTCACTTCAAGAGTAATAATTGCAGCCTTTTTAGCCACACTAGTACCAATGGTACAAGTAATCTTCGAATTTATCATTCCTGAAATTGCTGTCTGCTCAGGAGTCAGTTCAAAGGGATTTATGGTGTTATTCTTTTTCTTTTCCTTCTCACCGAATATTATACTAAACAACCCTTTTCTTGCAGAAAGCCACCATGGTATCTTTTGTTCATCTCTCAGATATTCATAATATGTCATGGGAGTCTTGTCTTCAGGACGTTTGACCTTAATATTAAATAATTTAGTTTTGAAATCAACACTGTTCAAAAGGTCAGGGTATAACATTACTGTAATGGCATCTCCATTCTGTGTTCCACTGATGTTCAAGCCGAACGAGCTGGCAAGCATGGACAGAGTACTGGAGCCATTGCCTATGCCCTCTTCTGGAGATAGCAAGATTGTACATTTATAATAATCAGGTAAGCCCAGAGAGATAATCCATACCATCAGAATAGTTGTAGGAATGACTTTGAAATATGTTTTCTTACGACGTTTAAGTGCTGCCCACAACCGTTGAAAGTCAATAATCTGGCCTTTTCCTTTCTTGTTTATATCTTGTACTGATTCCATATCTTAAATTAAATCATGCTATTTCACTAAATTTACCACTGAGATGAGAAGCGTGAGAAGGGTTGCCATGGAGGTCCCGACTGCTCCGACCTGCCCAATGACTTCACCAGCTGTCGTCGTTTTCGATGGTACAATAATCTCACAACCTGGTTCAATCTTTGCTTTCTTCGCTTTCGATACTGTTCCGTTCTGATATACCACGAATGTTCGTGACTTTTTAGCACGGTTGCCAAATCCACCAGCCTGGTTTACATACCACTTGTATTTCTTCCCTTCGCTATATGCCACCGTATTTGGGTACATCACATTGCCATTAATTTTTACTGTTCCGTTGTATTCTGGGATAATCAGTCGGTCGCCCTCTCTTAAGGTAATGTCATAGTCAGAACCCGGATATGCGAGCGCTTTGTCAAGTTCAATACCAACGGAATAGCGAATGGTGTCGTTGTCTATACTGTCACGTGCCTGATTAATGTCATAGTCAGCCGACTGTTCGTCTTGCATAACTTGATCAAGTCCAGCGGTCCTTCCTTTCTGACGGATCATTTCCAGCACCTGACGATTACGGAATTTCTCGTCTTCTGTCATGACTCGTTCGATTCTTGCTCCACGTATGTATGCTTGTTCTGTCACACCACCAGAGACCTTAACAAGTTCTGATATACGTTGGCTTTTAGTCGACATGGCATAATGGCCTGGAAATAGAACCTCTCCTTCAATCAATACATTTCTCTGTGGCTGATAAGCTGGGCTTCGACGCACGTATACCTCATCGTAAGGTTCCAATGTGAAACTACGGTCACCATCAACCACCAAACCATCCTTTATGGTAAATGAGAACGTCTTGGCAATTTCATTTGTTGCCTCTACGGCTTTGGGATCATTGATACGTCTAGATACGTTGACACGAGCTGTGGATGCTGCGTCAGTAAGACCTCCTGCCTGAAGAATGAAATCCTCTATTGTCTCGTCCTCAGCATACTCATATACACCTGGCATCTGAACCTCACCGTGAATCGTTAGTGTACGCTGGTTCAGAGTCTCACTTCTAAAGGGAATGAAGAGGATGTCTTCATTCTCTAATGGAAAATCTGCAACTGTTCCTGACATGATGCCTTCCACGTCAACAGAAAGAACCTTTCGAATACGGTCGGGCTTCATTCTGTGAAGCACAGCATGGGCGGAGAATGCATCTTCTGTTAGACCACCGGCGCTTTCGATGAGGGTACGTACGGTGTTATTGTTGCTCCCCCAATCATACATGCCGGGATGGAATACGGCCCCCTTTATCTGCACAGTATTCTCATAACGTTCACGTATAGAGTCCACAGTAACGGAATCACCGTCCATAAGTTTGAAACTACCAAGATCGAATTCTGCAACATTATATGCGGAATAGTGGTCACCTGAAATACGATTTAACTGTACTCCCTTCGTATACGCCTTTGAGGTGAATCCGCCGGCATATTTGAGGAGGGTAGCTAAACTCTCATTCTTACGCATCTCAAATGCCATAGGTCGTTTTACCTGACCGACCACATCTACGATGCAGTCGTAGGGGCCAACAACAATAACATCATTGTCAGCCAAACGGATGTTCCCCGTTAACTTTCCATTGAGAATGTAGTCATATACATCAACCACTGTCAGTTGACGCCCTCCACGATAAACCTTGATATTACGCAATGTACCAACACCACTAACACCTCCTGCCATGTAAATAGCGTGAAACACGCTGGCAAAGGCAGATAGTGTGTATGTACCTGGGGCAGTCACCTCTCCCATTACGTTGACAGTGATGGTACGTGTCTGTCCTACTGTCATACGGATGCTTGAACTCTTATATCGCTGTCCCAATTGTTGTTTAATCTTTGCATTAGCTGCAGAAACGGTAAGTCCGGCAATGTGGATAGGACCGAAGCCTTCCACAGTGATTGTCCCGTCTGGTGACACCTCGAGTTGGCTAGACTTTTGGGAAGCGCCATAAATGTCGATGATGACGTGATCTCCAGCTCCTACCACATAGTTTGTTGGCGTGGCGATGTTCATATTTGGTTCGAAGGTCAACATCCTTTTGTTGAAAATGTCTCGCCCAAAAACCTTTTTGCCATTTACTAACGTATTCATGCTGTCAGCGAGGTAGATATTAGGCCGACTAGCAATGTCCTCTATTTCTCCAGCAGCCCCTATGGCAAAACCACTTGTGGGCGAATATAGAGGATTGCCTTGGGCATCTACCATCACTGAACCGTTACTCTTCCGCAAACGGCTTGAACCGTCTACAGAATTGGAAGATCCCTTTGATGAAGATGCGGATGAATAATTAAGTTGCTGACGCACTCTCTGCAACTGTTTCATGTCTACGCCTCGCTGCATCAACTTCACGGCAATCTGTTGTTGGGAGGTACCTGCCTTTGCTTCTCTCTGGATGTACCTCATCACTTGTGTGTCACTCATGCTCTGGCCGTATGATAGTGACGCTAAGAGCAGGAGTAATAGTGTCAAAACATGTCTGTTCATATCTTTAATTGTATACAATTCTTAACTAAATCCAAGTGTAGAGTCATATCGGTCGGCAGAACCAACGGGTAATTCGTAACTCTATACTTATGCCTGCGATAGTTTTAACAAACCAATATTTCTTCTGTTTCCTGTATAACCTGCCATGGATACCAGCAAATGGTCCATGTATGATTTCGACTTCCTTTCCGACTTCCGGCTCACTTTCATGCTGGTAGATGGTGGTCTGTTTTTCAAAGGCTGGGTCACACAGCATTCTAAATTCCAGCATTTCATGATTAGGTATTTCAACCGGTTGGTCAGTATCCTTAATTTTCAAAATGTAAAGGGGAGTAGCACATTTTGCCAGTAAAGCGGAAAACTGTTTCATTGGCATCGACAGTTCTACAAACACGTAGTTGTGAATTACTGGTGCAAGCACGCGTCGGGGCTTTTGGTCACTAGTGTTTTGTTTTTCCACATACTGCATAGGAATAAAACTAGTGAGACCTTCTTTCTTTAGGAACTCACTAATCATCATTTCGTGTCTGTTGAAGGTACGAATAACCATCCAATTTTGTTCTTCTTTCTGCATTTTCTTCCCTTCCTCCAGCAAGCGTTATGCTACCGGAAGTAATTTTAACATTCTGACCATCAAGGATATAGGTCGCCTCTCCCCCTCCGCCGTAGAGCTGAAGGCTCGCAGATTATATAGGAATCGACTTTCTATAACGGCTGCAAAATTATACATTTTATTTCAAATAACCAAATTTAAGAAAGAAAAAACATATTAATATAAAAAAAACTTGATAGGAAAGACAGAGCCTTGGAAAATCGGCATTTTTCCAAGGCTCTCAAAGGTTTTAAAGTTCGAAATTTAAGAAAGTCCGCTTTGTCGAATAGCTGTATGAGCATGGCAGTCATGGTTTTGTTAGCTGAAATTATTTCACAATGGAATGTCTGCCCATATTTTTGCTGTTAGATTAATTGCGAAATACCAATCCTTCCCCAAAGTTGTCGATGATGATAGGTTTGTCACGGTTTACTTCGTCAGCGAGCAGTTTCTTCGAGAGGTCATTCAGTACATACTGCTGGATGGCACGTTTTACAGGACGGGCACCAAAGTCGGGATCATATCCTTCTTCTGCGAGATAAGCGATAGCCTGAGGTGTGTACTCGAGATGGATCCCCTGAGGTTCAAGCATGTCCGTTACTTTCTTCATCTGCAGTCGAACCACATCTGCAATCTGCTCTTTGGTAAGCGGTGTGAAAGTAATGATTTCGTCGATGCGGTTCAGGAACTCTGGTCGCATGGTGGCTCGTAGCTGTTCGCGCGTGGCGTTCGAGGTCATGATGATAATGGTGTTTTTGAAGTTTGCCGTCCGACCTTTATTATCCGTCAGACGTCCATCATCAAGCACCTGTAGAAGGATGTTGAAGACATCTGGATGAGCCTTTTCTATCTCGTCGAAGAGCACCACAGAGTAAGGCTTGCGGCGCACGGCCTCGGTGAGCTGTCCCCCCTCGTCGTAGCCTACATAGCCCGGAGGTGCACCAATCAGACGGCTGACACTATACTTCTCTTGATACTCACTCATGTCAATTCGCGTCATCATTGTCTCATCATTGAAGAGGTAGTCGGCGAGTGTCTTAGCTAATTCTGTTTTGCCGACGCCCGTGGTGCCGAGGAAGATGAATGAGGCGATGGGTCGCTTGGGATCCTGTAGACCGGCACGCGAGCGGCGCACAGCATCTGAGACGGCTGTGATAGCCTCATCCTGGCCGATGACGCGCTTGTGGAGTTCTTCCTCGAGATGTAATAATTTCTCGCGCTCACTCTGCATCATGCGGGTGACGGGAATGCCTGTCCAACGGCTCACCACCTCAGCGATATCATCAGCCGTCACCTCCTCCCGCACTAGCGAATTGCCATTCTGGGCATTGTTCAGTTGTGCTTGTATCTGTTTGATGTCATCCTCGAGAACCTTTAGTTTTGAGTAGCGTATCTCAGCCACCTTTCCATAATCGCCCTCGCGCTCAGCACGTTCAGCTTCGTACTTCAGATTTTCAATCTCTTGTTTGTCTAATTGGATTTTATTCACTAATTGGCGCTCACTTTCCCATTTGGCGCGTAATTGCATTTCTTGCTCCTTCAGCTCAGCGATATCCTTATCCAGTTGGGCGATTTTAGGCTCGTCACCCTCTCGCTTTATGGCCTCTCGCTCGATCTCGAGCTGAGCCAGACGACGGGTGATTTCGTCAAGTTCTTCAGGCACGGAGTCGCGCTCCATGCGGAGTTTTGCGGCAGCTTCGTCCATCAGGTCAATGGCCTTGTCTGGGAGGTAACGCTCGGAGATATAGCGCTCTGAGAGCTTCACTGCAGCGATGCAGGCATCGTCTTGGATGCGTACCTTATGGTGGTTCTCGTAACGTTCCTTTAGACCTCTTAATATAGAGATGGCCGAAAGTTCATCAGGCTCATCTACCATCACGGTTTGGAATCTGCGCTCTAGGGCCTTGTCTTTCTCGAAATATTTTTGATATTCATTGAGGGTGGTGGCGCCGATGGCCCTTAATTCGCCGCGTGCGAGAGCAGGTTTCAAGATATTGGCGGCATCCATAGCACCCTCACCGCCACCGGCACCTACCAGCGTGTGGATTTCATCAATGAAGAGGATGATACGACCCTCGGCCTTCGTGACTTCGTTGATGACGCTCTTCAGTCGCTCTTCAAACTCTCCCTTGTACTTGGCACCAGCCACCAGTGCACCCATATCGAGCGAGTAGAGTTGCTTGTCCTTCAAGTTCTCAGGCACGTCACCACGAACGATTCGGCCTGCAAGCCCTTCCACGATGGCGGTCTTACCTGTACCTGGTTCACCAATCAGGATAGGATTGTTCTTCGTACGTCTTGAAAGAATCTGCAATAGTCTGCGGATCTCATCGTCACGTCCGATTACAGGGTCGAGTTTTCCTTTTCGTGCCAGATCCACCAAATTCTTGGCGTATTTCTCAAGACTCTGATAATTCTCATCGGCAGATTGCGACTGAACCTTCTGCCCCTGTCGCAGTTCCTGAATGGCTTTTTGCATGTCCTTTTCCGAGCATCCGGCGTCTTTCATGATTCTTGATGCCGTCGAATTCACACTGAGCAGCGCCAGTAATAACGGTTCTACGGAAACAAACTCATCGCCGCCTTTTTGAGCAATCTCTTGCGCACGTACGAGTACATTATTACTATCATTTGAGAGATACGGTTGCCCCCCCTGTACCTTTGGCAGATGCTTGATCTCCTGATCAATCAAGAACTCTATCTGCTGGGCGTTGACACCAAGCTTCTGGAAGATGAAGTTCGTTACGTCCTTCGCCTTCTCCAATACTCCTTTCAGAATATGTACAGGTTCGATGACCTGCTGACCACTCATCTGTGCTGTATTTACAGCCTGTTGGATGGCCTCTTGTGCTTTGATTGTAAATTTTTCTAATGTCATATTGTTGTCCTCCTATTAATTTGTTTTCAGTTTTCCGTCTTCAACTCCCGTGCCCAAGTGTTTCTTTGTGCCAAATAGGCATCAATCTGTGTCATTTTGTCGCTTGCTTCGCATAAGCGAGCCAAACCTACACGGAAGTGAATTGATATTTATAGGGTCCCAAATACATCGTTAAGTAATGGCGCTTACTATAGAAATACATTTTTTTGATGATTTATTTGCGTATTTGAGAATAAATACGTACCTTTGTCCGATAAAAATTACGAACGACTCTAGCTCTACTCGAAGTAGAAACTTAAATATTTCAACAATATATGAAACGATTATTAGGCTTGACCCTTCTACTGATCTGTTTGTGGGCAGGTGCTGAGACTGCCATCCCAAACATGAAGTTCCGACGTTTGGACACACGTGACGGATTGTCTAACTCGACCATCAACTGTATCTATCAGGACTCAAAGGGATACATCTGGATTGGTACTTCGTACGGTCTGAACCGCTATGACGGCTACCGTTTTCGGACGTTCTATTCTGATCCTAACGATACGACGACTCTGCGTAGCAATTACGTGGATCAGATCTTCGAGGATGCTTCTGGGCGACTTTGGCTGAGACAGGGCATGAACTATTCACTGTTCGATCCGAAGACAGAGCGTACTGAGAGGAACCCCTCCCGGCAATTGGCGGCGTACGGTGTACATGGTGGCATCGACCGTTTTTACATCGACTCTCAGAGAAATATCTGGGTGAAGACTTACGACGAAGGTCTTTACTGTAATGTTGCCGGCAGGAAGAAACACACGCTGACCAGGTATGGATACGAAGACGGGCTGTTGCCGAAGGAGTTCTATTTCTCGTCAATGGCCGACTGGAACGGCACTCTGCTCGTTGCCTCGAGCGATGGTGAGTTGATTGGCGTGGATCCAGAGACGGGCAGGGTGAAATGGAAGGATAGATATATGATTGAGCATGGCGGAAAGATGAGCGAGGCGTATAACATCGTGGTGGACACGGAGGGTAACTATTGGGTGATGACGAACTTGAAGACGTTCGTGTATGACCAAAAGGCCAAGCGGTGGCATCCCTCAGTGAATAGCTTTCTGGAAGCGCATGGCATTGCCCCGCTGCCTGATCCGCTGCAGATTTGGGACGTGATGGCGGACAAGCGCGGTTGGATTTGGATCGGCACGGACCATGAAGGGGTGTTTGTGATAGATCCGAAAAGCAAGGAAGTAAAACAGCTGCTGAATGATAAGACGGACGCAACCTCGCTGAGCGATAATACCGTAAGGCACCTGATGACGGACCGCAGCGGAAATGTATGGATATCGGGCTACCGCAACGGTCTGAACCAGTATATAGAGAACCTCTCAGGCTTTAGAACGCTGGAGATGGGCGACATTAACACTACCACGGAGGACTCGGATGGCAACTACTGGTTCGGTACCGATAATCGGGGTGTCATCAAATATATGCCCCAGACGGGGGAAACGGAGGTCTATGATAAGGCTCGCTGCGGCTTTGCATCGGACATCATGGTGGCGAGCCATGGGGCGAAGGACGGTTCGGTCTGGTTCGGCACGTACAATGGCGGTCTCGTCCAGATTGCCAACGGCCGGGTGAAGAACTACATGGCTCAGAATGCCGACGGCGCTTTGTTGAACAATAATGTTTGGTCGGTGACGGAAGATAAGTGGGGCGACATCTGGATTGGAACTCTTGGTAGTGGCGTGCAGAAGCTGCAGACGAAGACTGGGAAGTTTTTGGCATGGAACTCCTACAACGGTAAGATGCCCGAGAATTTCATGACCTCGGCCTCGTGGACTCGGAAGGGCTGGCTGTTGGTTGGACACTCGAACTACTATTCGATGATAAATCCCGTGAGCGGCAAGGTGATGAACTTCACCATTCCTGCCGTGCCAGGACAGCCGGTGGCAGTGGCCAACACAGTTTGTGTGGTGGAAGATAGCCGTCAACTGATATGGCAGGGATCTACAGCAGGATGCTGCATTTTCGACCCTAAGACGGGCCAACAGAAGCTGTTGGACATGAACTCAGGACTGCTGGGATCGAGCGTAGTGGGTATCGAAGAAGACCTGTTGCATACGATGTGGGTGGTAACGGAGCATGGTATCTCGAACGTCGTGCCGAAGAAGGAGGACAATGGGGAGTGGTCGTTTCTGGTGCGCAGTTTCAGCAGTAAGGACGGCTTGCAGCAAGGACCTTACAATCAGCGTTCCGTGAGCCGTACGCACGATGGTCTAATTCTCGTGGGAGGACTGGGCGGAGTCGATGTCATCAACCCCAAACTGATTACGAATGTCAACAATGATGAGCGTCCGATGTTCAGTGGTCTGAAACTCTTCGGACAGCAGATGGGCGTCGGTCAGGCGTATGAGGGTCGCGTGATCCTTGAGAAAGCTTTGGACGAGTTGAAGGAGCTTGTGCTGAGATACGACGAGAACCAGTTCACCATCCAGTTGGCCACCAACAAAGGTGAGATACACAATCCCTCGCGTTTCATTTACCAGTTGGAGGGCTTCAGCGACAAATGGATGAAGACGGAAGAGAACGACCCGAATATCACCTATATGTCGCTGCGCCATGGGAACTATATCCTGCATGTTCGTATGCTGAACGACGACGGTACGATGGGAACGGAGGAGGCCACGCTTAAACTGACCATCACGCCGCCGCTGCTTCGTAACCGCTGGCTCATGCTGTTCTTCCTTGCTTGTGTTGCTGGTGGCATTTGGTTCTGGCGTCGACGGTTCCTCATCCGGCAGGAAGACCAGGTAGAGCGCGAGCGACTGCGTGTGGAAGTGATGAAAAAACAATGGATGAACGAGATAAAGACTCAGATGATGAACCAGCAAGAACAGGAGAAACCAAAGGTCACATCTCCTGAGTGGGAGATCACGAGCCTTAACCGTCAACCTGGTGATTTGCAGGAGTTCATGAAGGATGAGTGTGCCAAGTTCACGGTTCCCGAGGGTAAGAAACTGAAGTTCTCGTTCTTCCCCTTGGCCAACGATCTTGTGGTTGATTTTGATCGTGAGATGCTGGGTCAGGCTGTGCAGATCTTGCTTAACAACTCGGTGATGTTCTCACCGACCAACTGTGTCATAAAGGTGTTTGTCGACAAAACACAGTCTGAAGGAACCATCCGCATTTCCGATAATGGCATCGGTCTGCCAGAGGAAGCCAAGGAGCATATGTTCGATCCTGTGGTGAGCGACGATGATCCGGGTGTATGCCTCTCTATCGTGAAGGACATCGTGACGGCCCACGGAGGAACAGTCAAGGGCGACAACAATGCTGGTGGCGGTTCTGTGTTCACGATTAGCCTGCCTCTGCAGCGTGAAGAGGAGGTGGAAGAGGCTGTGATAATGGAGTAGATAAAAGTGAAGAAGTAAAAACTATAACTATTGATTATTGTATGAAAAGATTCTTTGTGTTAGGGTCTGTGTTGCTCGTGACGATGACATCGCTGGCAGCAGACGTGCAGACCAGTGAGAACCAGGTGACCATACGTCCTGACGGTGGACAGGCGAAGGTGATTCGTCTGGAAGTGATTAACAACCGCATTATCCGTGTACGGGCCACCTCGAAGGAGGCGCTGCCCGAGAAGCCTGCCTCTCTGATGATAGTGCCGCAGGTTGCGCCAGTTAAAGGTTCTTTCTCGGTAGGCGAGGAGGGCGACAATGTGGTCGTGAAGGCTGAAAATGTGAAAGCAGTGGTTTCTAAGGCCACTGGTGAGGTGATGTTTTTCGATGGCGACGGCAACCAGTTGCTAAAGGAGGCCAAAGATGGTAAGCAGTTCTGGGATTTTACCGTGCCTGAGCGCGAGCTTGGCATGAAGACAGGCTATACCGTGCCTGAGGAGCAGAAGCACGGACTCTCATGGCAGATGAAGTTCGACTCACCCGACGATGAGGCTTTCTATGGCCTCGGACAGCATCAGAGCGAAGAGTTCAATATGAAGGGTAAGAACGAGGATCTGTTCCAGTATAATACGAAAGTGTCGATTCCCTTTGTGCTCTCTAATAAGAACTATGGTATTCTCTGGGATTCTTATAGCTATTGTCGTTTTGGCAATCCCAATGACTATCTGCAGTTGAACCGTGCTTTTAAGCTCTACGATAAGAGCGGCAAGGAGGGTCATATCACTGGTACCTATGTAGATCGTATGGGAAAGAAGCTCGTCCGCGACGAGGACAGCATATATTATGAATACGGTACGCCTGCGAAGTCTGAGATTGCTCTCAAGACAGATAATGGCGGCATCAAGAACTTCCCCAAGGGCTTTAACCTGATGGGGGCTACTGTGACTTATGAAGGTTTTATCGAGCCTGAGTGTTGTGGTAAATGCACGGGTAAAACCTATGATTATCAATTTATCTTATATTATTCTGGCTATGTTAAAGTGTATATCGACGGCAAGGAAGTGGTGCCAGAGCGCTGGCGTACGGCCTGGAACCCCAATACCTATAAGTTTACTGCCCAGGTGCGTAAGGGCGTGAAGAACCAGCTTCGTATCGAGTGGCAGCCCGACGGTGGCGAAGCCTACTGTGGCTTGCGCGTGTCCGAGCCTCGTAGCAAGGAGGAGCGCGGACAGCTCTCCGTTTGGAGTGAGATGGCCAAGGATATGGACTATTACTTCATCGCTGGTGAGAACCTCGACCAAGTAATCTCTGGCTACCGTACGCTGACGGGTAAAGCCTCACTCTATCCCAAATGGGTGCTGGGCTTCTGGCAGAGTCGTGAGCGCTATAAGACCTCAGGCGAGATTGAGGAGACATTGGCTGAGTTCCGTAAGCGTCATATCCCCATCGACAATATCGTACAAGACTGGAACTACTGGCCGGAGGATCAGTGGGGCAGCCATCAGTTTGAGGCTTCCCGCTTCCCCAATCCTCAAGCAATGCTCGACTCTGTGCATGCCATGCACGGCCGTTTCATGATATCCGTATGGCCAAAGTTCTATTGCAATACCGATAACTACAAGGAACTTGACGCGAAGGGTTGGATGTATATCCAGTCGCCTACTGATGACATCCACGACTGGGTAGGCCCTGGTTATAAGAACGGTTTCTACGATGCCTACGATGCCGGAGCCCGCAAGATGTTCTGGCGTCAGATGGACGAGAATCTGTATACGAAGTACAATCACGATGGCATTGCTGGTGTGGATGCCTGGTGGATGGATGCTTCTGAGCCTAATGTGCGCGATTGCACACCAATGTGGTATCGCAAGGCTTTGAGTGGCCCCACAGCTTTAGGCACATCTACAGAGTTCTTCAATGCCTATAGTACTGTGAATGCCGATGCCATCTATAATGGCCAGCGCTCAGTGTATAAAGGAAAGATGAACGAGCCTCGCGTGTTTCTGCTCACACGTAGTGGATTTGCTGGCGAGCAGCGTTTCTCCACTGCCACCTGGAGTGGTGATATCGGCACCCGTTGGGAGGATATGCGTGCTCAGATGACAGCAGGCTTGAACTATTCTATCTCAGGTGTACCCTTCTGGGGTATGGACCAGGGCGGTTTCTGTGTAGAGAACCGTTATGTGGCTGCCCAGCAGATCTTTGATCGTACGGGTGTTGAGAACGAGGATCTGAAGGAGTGGCGCGAGTTGCAATGTCGTTGGAACCAATTTGGTACGTTTATCCCACTGTTCCGCTCTCATGGTCAGTGGCCATTACGCGAAATCTGGAATATCGCTCCTGATGAGCATCCTGCTTACAAGTCATTTGTTTATTATGATAAGTTGCGCTATCGTCTGATGCCATACCTTTATTCTATGGCAGGTTGGGCACACTTCAAGGATTACACGCTGATGCGCCCCTTGGTAATGGACTTCAATGGCGATAAGAGGGTAGAGGACATCGGCAACCAGTGGATGTTTGGTCCAGCCCTGATGGCTTGTCCTGTAGGCTATTATAAGGCTCGTAACCGTTCCGTCTATTTCCCTGAGCAGTGTGGCTGGTATAACCTCTACACCAACGAGTACGTCGAGGGAGGTCAGCGTCTGATAGTTGATGCTCCATACGAGCAGATTCCTGTATTCGTGCGAGAGGGTAGTATCATCCCATTTGGTCCAGAGATGGAGTGGAGCGATGAGAAGCCCGCTGAACTCATCAACCTCTATGTTTATGCTGGTCAGGATGGCAAGTTCCAACTCTACGAGGACGAAGGCACGAACTACAACTACGAGAAGGGCAAGTATGCGACCATCGATATCGAGTACGATGATGACGACCGTACTGTTAGCATCTCAGCCCGTAAGGGTAGCTTCCCAGGCATGCTGAAGAACCGCCGCTTCAACGTGGTATACATCACGAAGGACGCTCCGAAGCCTCTGAACCTTGATAATCCTGAAGGTAAGATGGTGCAGTATAATGGTAAAGCCGTCACCATACAACTCTGATCAGTATGTATAAGAATAAGAACTTCATGATTAAGATCGGTACCTGGCATCTGAGCGAAGGACTGGTTTGGGATTTCGTCAGACCCAACGAAGATGATCATAGTGATCTCAGTCAAGAGGAATATCAGCTTGTCATCGACAGTCTGGAGGATACCCGTGCTAGGATTCTGAAATATTGTCAGAAGAATGGGATCGATATCAAGAGTAGTCTGATCGATAAATAAGGAACAACTATGCTCAGAAAAGTTATACTGGTGACGTTTGTCCTGATAGGGCTGACGGCACATGCGCGAGAGAGACAATGCTTTGACAAGGACTGGCGTTTTGTATTGGCTGACTCTGCACAGATGTCGAAGACCGATTACGACGACTCCAGGTGGCGCGTGCTCGATGTGCCTCATGACTGGGCGATAGAGGGTGACTTCTATGCAGGTAATCCTAGTGGAGCGGGTGGAGGAGCCCTGCCTGGTGGCATCGGCTGGTACCGCAAGCACTTTACGCTGGGCGACTGCGAGACACAGATGTCTGAAAGTCGTTTCTTTCTTGAGTTCGATGGTGTATATATGAACTCCACCGTCTACGTTAATGGTCAGGAAGTGGGCTTCCGGCCCTACGGCTATTCGAGTTTCGAGTACGACATCACGCCGTTCGTCCGTGAGGGAGAGAACGTAGTGGCGGTACGTGTGGACAATTCCGACCAGCCAAACTCCCGTTGGTATTCCGGCTGTGGCATCTACCGTCATGTGTGGCTCACCAAGACGGCTCCTGTGCATGTTGCTCATTGGGGAGTTTTTGCCGATGCCAGCGTTGTGAAGGGAAAGGGTCGCCTCAATATCGAAGTGTCGCTCGAGAATCTCACAAAAGGGACAGTCCCCATTGTGAGAAATACGTTGATTGATCCTAATGGAAAGATTGTCGGCAAGTCCAGCGGACTGAAATCTGTCATCAATGTCTCTAAGCCGAGGCTGTGGTCGTGTGAGACTCCTAATATATATAATGTACGCACGGAAGTGGTGGTTGGCGGGAAGGTGATAGATACCTACGAGACCACAACGGGATTCCGTAGTTTTAAGTTCGATCCCCAGACGGGCTTCTGGCTCAACGGCAAGAACTTCAAGCTGAATGGTGTCTGTGAGCACCACGACTTCGGCTGTCTCGGAGCCGCGCTCAATGAGGACGCTATGCACAGAAAACTCACCAAGTTGAAGGCGATGGGTGTGAACTCTATCCGCAGTTCGCACAATCCTCCTGCCCCAGAACTCCTGAACATGTGTGATACGATGGGACTTATCGTCATGGACGAATCGTTCGACATGTGGCGTCGCAAGAAGACGCAGAACGACTATGCCCGTTTCTTCGACGAGTGGCATGAGCGCGACCTCACCGACCTGGTGTTGCGTGACCGTAACCATCCCAGCATCCTGATGTGGTCGATAGGTAACGAAGTGCTCGAGCAGTGGTCTTCTGCTGAGGCTGATACCCTCACTCTCGAACAGGCCAACCTCATCCTGAATGCAGGCCACGATGCCTCGACGCTGGCGAAGGATGGTGAGCTCTCCGTTCAGTCGTTGCTGACACAGCATCTCGCTGAGATTGTGAAGCGTTACGACACCTCTCGCCCCATCACGGCAGGCTGTAACGAGCCTTCACCAAACAATCATCTCTTCAAGAGCGGCGCTATCGACATCATTGGTTTCAACTATCACCATCAGTGGGTGAAGGACGTGCCGACGAACTTCCCTGGCAAGCCGTTTATCTTCTCTGAGAGTGTCAGTGCCTTGCAGACAAGGGGCTTCTATATGATGCCCAGCGACAGTGTCTATGTGGCACCCAAGCAGTGGTGGCTGCCCTATACCGATCCCACCTACATGTGTTCGGCCTATGACAACTTCCATGCTTCCTGGAGTTCCACCCATGAAGAGACCTGGGATGTGGTGAAGCATAATGCCTTCGTCGGCGGACAGTACATCTGGACGGGTTTTGACTATATCGGTGAGCCCACGCCCTATGGCTTCCCTGCACGTAGTTCTTATTTCGGTATCATCGACCTAGCGGGCTTCCCAAAGGACAGCTATTATATGTACCAGAGTGAGTGGACCAGCAAGCCTGTGCTCCATCTCTTCCCTCATTGGAACTGGGTTCCTGGCGATGAGATCGACATGTGGTGCTACTATAACAATGCTGATGAAGTGGAACTCTTTATCAATGGAAAGAGTCAGGGCGTTCGAAAGAAGGTGGACTCTCACCAGTATCATGTGATGTGGCGTGTTATTTTCGATCCGGGCGAGGTGAAGGTGGTAGCTCGGAAGGATGGCAAGGAGGTGGTGCAACAGACCATCAAAACAGCCGGAGCACCAGACCATATCCGTCTGTCGTATGACTATCGTGGTAAGACCACCGATTTTATTGTTGCCGAGGTGGTTGATAAGGATGGTAACCTCTGTCCTTGGGCCGATGATGAGATCTACTTCATCTACGAAGGTGAGGGTGGTATCCTGGGAACCGACAATGGTTGTCAGACCTCCATGGAACGTTTTACGGCTCCCCATCGCAAGGCTTTCTTTGGAAAATGTCTCGTAGTGGCAAAGGGGAAGGGTTCCATCACTGCTAAGTCGGCAACGCTGAAGCCTTCATGGATCGAGTTGGAGAAGTAATATGGTTAAGAAATCAAGTGATATGAAAAGAATCATCTGTGTCATCTGCGTTATCTGTGGTTGTTTATTTGCTTCAGCGCAGATTCAAACGAATGCAGGCATCCAGTACCTGCAGTGTATGCAAAAAGACATGTCGACGGATTTCTATGATCTGTCGAACACGTATTTCCTGGCTGACTCCTTGGTAAGTTTCGACGTGACGAAGGGTGAGGGATTGGTACAGTGGAAACGCTATCGGATGAGTCCGCGTCAGGCGTTCAACCTGAATGGCTACTGGCCCGTGAGGATGCAGATGCTCGATTTCCCTGATGCGGCGTATGAGAACGATCCTGCGTTGAAGATCAAGATAGAATTCATCACACCCAGGACGGCGAGAATCAGGATGTTGACGACGCCAGTGGAGCCGAAGAATACGGATCAGGAGGATGTGATGTTCTGTGAGGCTTTTAAGGCGAATTACGTGGACAGACCTCATGATCTACGCGCTGCTGTCACAGGGATCAGTTCTCATGATTCGCGGGAGGCCATTACGTATCGGACGGAGTACGGCAGCATAGAGATTCAGAAGTATCCTTGGAGGCTTATCATCAAGGACGCCAAGGGAAAGATCCTGACGCAGACGAGACATATCATCGACAACGACTCGACGCAGATCAAACTGCTGCCGTTCTCATTTATCAAGAGAGGTTCGGATAATTCCCGTAGTATCAATCCTGTCTTCTCTTTGGCGCCTGGTGAGCGGATCTATGGTTGTGGCGAGTCGTTCACATCTTTAAATAAGGTGGGGCAGAAGGTTCACCTCAGCGTCACAGACCCCCAAGGGCCCGAGAGCGACGGTCAGTATAAGCCCGTGCCGTTCTTCTTCTCGAATCGCGGCTACGGCATCTTCATGCATACTTCTGCACCTGTCACCTGCGACTTTGGCGCCTCCTATATTGGTGCAGACCGTCTGTTTATGGCTGACGAGCAGATGGACTTCTTCGTGTTCTTCGGCGAGCCAAAGGATATCTTGAATGAATATACGGACATCACGGGCAAGTCGCCGATGCTGCCGCTATGGAGCTTTGGCACTTGGATGAGTCGCATCACCTACTTCTCACAAGAAGAGGGTCTTGAGATTGCCAAGCAATTGCGCGCCCATAAGATTCCAAGTGATGTCATCCATTTCGATACGGGATGGTTTGGTGTCGACTGGCAGTGCGATTATGAGTTCGCCAAGGATCGTTTCAAGGATCCCGTCGACATGCTCAAGCAACTCTCTAAGGACGGTTTCCACACTTGTCTGTGGCAGTTGCCTTATTTCACGCCGAAGAACCGTTTCTTCCCAGAGATTATCGAGCGCGGCCTTCATGTGGTGAATGCCACAGGCGGCATGCCTGTGGAGGATGCCATCCTCGACTTCTCGAATCCTGAGACTGTCAGCTGGTATCAGTCGAAGATCGAGGGTCTGATGAAACAAGGCGTCTCGACCATCAAGTGTGACTTCGGCGAGGCAGCACCTTACAACGGCTTCTACCATAGCGGTAAGGGCGGTCTCTACGAGCACAACCTCTATCCGCTGCGCTATAACAAGGCCCTTTGGGAGGTTGTGGAGAAGAATCATCCAGGTGAGGGTATTATTTGGGCTCGCTCTGCATGGGCAGGCTCTCAGCGCTATGCCCTCCATTGGGGCGGAGATGCTGCCACGAATAATATCGGCATGTTGGGTGACCTGCGAGGCGGTCTGAGTTTCGGATTGAGCGGCTTCTCATTCTGGAGTCACGATATGGGTGGTTTCGTGACGGCCTCGCCAGAGGATATTTATCGCCGTTGGCTGCCCTTCGGATTCCTGTCGAGTCATACCCGTGCCCACGGCGCACCTCCCACGGAGCCCTGGCTCATCTCTGAGTCATTTACACAGGCCTTCCGCGAGTGCGCTGAGATGAAGTACAAGCTGATGCCTTACGTTTATGCCCAGGCGAAGGACTGCTCAGAGCGCGGACTGCCGATGGTGCGCGCCCTCCTCGTGGAGTTCCCACAAGACAAGGGCGCCTGGCTTGTTGAGGATGAGTATATGTTTGGTTCACAGATGCTTGTGGCCCCGCTTCTCGAATCGGGCAACAGCCGTGATGTCTATCTGCCGAAGGGTAAGTGGATTGACTATCAGACGGGCAAGGTCTATGAAGACGGCTACCAGACCATCGAGGCCGGCAAGATTCCTGCCATCATCCTCGTGCGCGACGGCAGCCTGATTCCACATGCGCCCCTTGCCCAGCGTACAGATCAGATTGACTGGAACAAGATTGAGTTGAAGGCCTATAAGGCTGATGCCGCCAAATGTACGGGCATTATCTTCAAGCCCGGAGATAAGGAAATAAAGAAAGTCGAGCAGTAATGCCCGACTTTCTCTTTACTCCTTTACCTCCTTTACTCCTTCTCTCCTTCTTTTTCTATTCTCCCAGTTTCTTGCCCGACATCAGGAGTTCTACGAGAGGACGATCCTTGTAGGTGTGACGCTGCTGGTCCCAGAAGCCGAAGTCGGCATCGTAGCACCATGTGGTCCAGGCGATGTTGAACTCATCGAACACGGTCAGCATGTCACGATACCAGTTGTAGGCCAGCTCACGGTCCACGGGCTCGTAGACACCCCACTCGCCGCAGAACAGCTGCAGGTCGTACTTCTTGGCGGCCTCGATGGCATCCTTGAACTGCTCACGTATCTTGTCGATGTTCCATACTTGCTCGGTGTATGGCTTCAGCTCTGGCTTGATGGCGTCGGGAGCGGCATCGTAGTCTTCTTTTGAAACTAAGACACCGGGATAGTGCACCTTACCCTTGTAGGCAGCACACAGGGGTGACCACCAGGCACCGTAGTGGGTGAGGAGCATCGGGTTGTAGTAGTGGAACGAGAGGATGATGTTCTTGTCGCCCTCGGGCACCTTCAGGTATTTCATTGTCTCATGTCCCTGCCACATGTTGCTGCCAATGACCAGTGTGCGCTGCGGCTCCAGTTCGCGCAGAGCCTTGTGTACCTTAGCCACCAGCTGATTCCACTGCTCGTGCTCAGGAGCCACAGGCTCGTTCATGAATTCGTAGGCCACCCAGTCGCAGCTGCGTTCCTTCAGAAATTCTGAGAGCTGACGCCACAGGTTGATGAGGCCCTCTTGTGCCTCTTCTGAGGTAAAGAGTGTGTTGGCAGCCTTGTCGCCTTCGTTCACGGCGTTGAAGTAGTGCGAACGGATGATGTGCAGGTCCACGATGGCACGCAGGTTATGTTGCTTCGCCCAGTCGAGGGCGTTGTTCAGCAGGTCCCAGGCCTCGGGCAGTTTGTTGCCCTGCTCATCCCAGAACTGCACTTCGTCGATGGGGATACGTACGAAGTCGAAGCCCAGTTCCTCCAGACGGGCGAAGTCGTCCTCCTGGATATGGAGACGACGGGCCTCACCACGCTGTTCCGACTGTGATAGCCAGTGGCTGATGTTTGTGCCGCGCTTGATGCGGAAGTTATTCACTTGTCCTGCCTGATCCTGATTCTGATCTTGATTCTTGTTCTGACAAGACATGGTTACAAACATGGCGGCCACGATGAGGGCCAAAGTCATTAGTTTCGTTCTCATATAGATAGTATTTAGTTATTCTTGGTGCAAAGATACTACTTTTTTTCAGATAAAATGATTGTTAATTTGTTATTATGTCTTAAAATGGGTGTTATGTATGATTTTTTTCGTATCTTTGTAGCCCAATAGTACCAACAATCAAAATAAAGATGAACAAAAACAGACTAATCATCGTGCTGTCGGGCCTGCTCGTGTTCGCCTCGCTTCCTGTCATGGCTGTCAAGGTCATGGGACTCCACGTGATCGACAAAAACTTCCTCATGGTACATTTCCGCGACGGAGAGGTACACTATCGTGACAACGGTACCGGTCCCAGTGCTTATCTCGGCCATTCCTTTTCTGAGGGTGATGATACCCTGCTCGTTTTTGGCGAACGGCTAAAGACGGCTGAGGCACAGAAAGCCGGACTCTGGCGCATCAGTTCGACGGACGACAAGACCTTCGCCCCGTCACAGCCTCAGAACGTTTGGCGGAAGTCGAAGCCGATGAATACCGACCACACGCTCACCAGCGAGAACGACCACTGGCTCTTCCTCCAGCTGCCTCAGGCCATGCGGCAGGGCTACACCTATACCGTCAGTATTCCTAAGGAGACGGGAGTCAGTAGTCAGGAGACTGTAGATGTCTCTGTGCGCTTCGATATATGGAACACCCAGTCAGAGGCCGTCCACGTGAATATCATCGGCTACTCCCCCGCAGAACAGAGCCATGCGGCAGACCTCTACCAGTGGCTGGGCGACGGCGGGCAGCGTGACTACTCCTCATGGGAGGGTCGTAAGGTGTGGCTTTACAATGTCGGTACAAAGAAGAAACAGAGTGCCGGTGTGGTTAGGTTCTGGAAGCACGCTGCCGCCGCTGAACAGGAGGCAGGCAAGAAGAACCTCGTAGGAACCGATGTGTGGAACATCGACTTCCGTGGCTCACAGCCAGGGCGCTATCGTCTGGTCGTTGAGGATGTGGGTTGTTCGATGGACTTCGACATTGCTGCTGACGTTTACTACCAGCCTTTCCGTTATTCCGTGCGCGGCTACTACTACATGCGTCTCGGCGAGCCGAAAGACCCTGAGCATGTGTGGCCTGTGCCTCGTCAGCCACAGTTCATTCCTGAGACCGACCCCAAGGGCCTCACCATTTATAAGACCGACTTCCACCCCTTCATGAAGGAGTGGCGCGACCTGCGTACCGATGTGTGGGACGAGCCCCACTTCAAGCCTGTGATGGCTTCCCGCTTCTGGCAGCACCGTCTCCCTGGCAATCCCGTGGCCCTCGATGTGAAGGGTGGTCACTCCGATGCCTTCGACTGGGACCGTCATCTGGCCCATGTCAGCAATATCTACGACATGCTTCTGCCCTATATTCTCTCTGGCGGACGATTGGCCGACGATAACCTTGGCATCCGTGAGAGTGGTAATGGCATCCCCGACATTATCGACGAAGCCCGCAATGAGGTAGACTTCTTCCTCAGCATCCGCGACGGAGAGGGCTATTCGCAGGGAGTCACCAATCCCAGTGCCGATTGGAGCGTGATGTATCAGGCTGGTTGTACCACGATGGCTGCCTGGGCCAATGCCGCCAACTGTGCCATCCTCGCCGAAGCCTTCAGACTAATAGAAAATGGAGAATTGAAAATTGAAAATTCCATTGACTCGCTCAAGCGCTACTATACCGCCGAGGCCATCAAGGCTTTCCGCTATGCCGCTAAGCAGGAGTGGAGCCAGCTCGACGACCTGCAGGACATCGGCAGCATGCAGATGCGTGGCCGCGACTTCCGTCAGATGGCCGCAGCCTTCCTTTACAACCTTACGGGTGATACCGAGTGGGAGAATATCTTCGCAGAGGAGAGCATGGTCAAGGATGCGAAGTCGCCCATTTTCAGCAAGACTGATCATGGCTTCTTCGGCGTTGGCGTCATGCACAAGGACAATGAGAAGATCGTGCCCTTCTGTCAGATCTGGGCGGCAGCAGCCTATCTCACCTGTCCGCAGCCCCGTCATCATGCCGACCTCTACGAGAACCTGAAGGCGAGTGTGAATGCCCAGGCAGAGAGCTATAATATCTCAAACATGGAGAAGCGTCCCTCTCGCCGCAGTGCCAACGACAGCCGCTGGCAGGTGTCGCAAAATCTGCAGCTTGTCATGCTGGCCCATTATATCGCCGATAAGAGCCGCAAGAAGCAACTCGAACATGTGATGTTCACTGAGGCAAGTTGGAGCCTTGGCCGTAACCCAGGAAACGTTGTTGAGATGACTGGTTTGGGCGAACGTCATATCACCGACTGCTATACCACTGGACGTAACGACGGTGCTCCTGAGTCGCATCCTGGTCAGACGCCTTTCAACGGTACGGAGACATGGTCGCCTGGACACAACGGCGGTGATGCCCGTGTCATCCTGAAATATTGCTATCCCGATTGGAACGATGGTGGCTGGCCTCGTCAGGAGTCTTACTTTAACCAGCGTTACTTCTGGGTTAACGGTGAGTTCACGCCCCGTGAGACCATGCGTGGCAAGATGGCCCTTCTTGGCTATCTGTATGCCATCAGGTGAAGATTATAATAATGATAATCTGACTATGGCAGTGGTGTTAGCGGATATACGATATTCACGATCAGGATGTTGGCGGCGAGGATGATGATGTTCATCAGCAGGCCGATGCGCATGAAATCGCTGAAGCGGTAGCCGCCAGGGCCGTACACCAGCATGTGGGTGGGCGAGCCTATGGGTGTGGCGAAACTGCTGCTGACGCTCACCATCAGGGCTACGAGGAAGGGGAACGGCTCATAGCCCAACTTCTCGGCTGCCTCATACATGATGGGGAAGAACATGGCACCAGCCGCTGTGTTCGAGATGAACTCTGTGATGAAGGTGCCAACGAAGCAGACGGCGGTCATCACCACGATGGGATTGGTGCCGCAGACGTCGAGGATGCCATTGGCCAGCCACTCGGCGATGCCCGTCTTCTGAATGGCGAGGCCGAGGACGGCACTTCCTGCGAAGACCATGAGAATATCCCAGTTGATGGCCCGCATGGCCTGATCCATGTTGCAGCAGCGGCAGATAAGCATGGCGGCGGCAGCGAGGAAGGCACACTGTAGCAGTGGCATGATGCCGAAGGCCGAGAGTGCCACCATGGCAATCATGATAGTAGTGGAGACGAGTGTGCCGCGTCCGATGTTTGGCACGTCGTCGGAGTCGAAGAAGTGGAGGCCGTCTCTCAGGGAAGAGGTCTCCGTATTGAGGTTTTTCGGACATACCAACAGCAGTGTGTCGCCAGCTTGCAGCACCACCCTTCGCGGTGCTTCGTCGATGCGTTCGCCGCGACGGGCCACAGCCGCCAGTATCACGTCGTTGTCCCTCTCAAACGAGCTGCCTTCGATGGTCGTTCCTATCAGACGGCTGCCGAAGTCAATATATGCTGTGCGCAATGGGCGGTTCGTGTCTACCTCACTGATGGAAAAGACATGGTGGTCTGCGCTCACCAATTGGTGGCTGGTCGCCATCTCCAGGATCTCGTCTATCTGTCCTGCATAGACCAGATGGTCACCGCCCATGATAGGCTCGTCCTCCGTGACGGGCAATGGGATATCGTCGAAATGATAAAGATGGATCAGGCTGCCGCCGTTGATGTGGAAAAGACCAGCCTCACCCAGCGTCTGGCCGATATAGGGATTGTCCGATGGAACCAGCAGCTCCACGGTGTAGTCGCCTGTCGATTCGAAGGCACTCTCAGGCGCCTTGCGGTCAGGAAGCAGACGCCGCATGGCAATGATCGACAGCACGCCGATAGCCAGACAGAACAGTCCTGGGATGGTCGTGGTCAGGATGTTCATGGCTTCGCCCGTCTTCTCCTCATAGAGTCCGCTGATGATGAGGTTAGGCGGTGTGCCGATGAGGGTACAGACGCCGCCCATGCCCGATGCATAGCTCAGTGGGATGAGCAGTTTCGATGGCGACACACCAAGTTTCCTGGCCCACATCTTGACGATGCCGACGAAGAGTGTCACGACGGTCGTATTGCTGAGGAACGAACTGAGCGCAGCCACTGGCAGCATCAGTCGCGTCACAGCCTTCGAGTAACTGTCTGGAGTGCCGAGAAGATGTTTCACAATCCATTGCAACACGCCAGTATGCGTCAGTCCCGCAACGACCACGAACAGCACGCCGACGGTAACGACAGACGTGCCGCTGAAGCCTGAGAAAGCTTCCTTCGCATCGAGCACACCTGTCACATAGAGCACGCCAATGGCTCCGAGGAACACCAGGTCGCTGCGCCACTTGGTGAATAGTAGGATAGTGAACATGCCCAGCACCGTCACGATGGTGATCCAGGCGTCAAGGCCAAAACCTAGTAACATGAATGTTTCCATATGATATTTGATTTGTCGTCACAAAAATACATCATTCTATCAATTAGTAACTGCTGCAAAGACTGATGGTCTGCCGCAAGTCCTCTGAGAGCGCATGGCGGTTGAGGAACAGGTAGGTGGTATTCAGTGCTATGTAGTCGCGCGACATATACCAGATACCCTCGTACTGTCCGCTCTTGCCCCATGAGTTCTTCACCAGATAGTAGGGCTTGTCCTGCTCGTCAGTCGCCTTGCCGTAGATCAGCATCACATGGTCATAGGTGAAGCGCCAGTCGTCCCATTGCTCCTGACGCATCGCTTGTGTGGGCGTCACACCATCAGGCAGCATGGCCAGACCTGTGCGTGTGAAGTCACCTGTCACGTCACCGCCCCATGCCACCGTGTAGCCTGCGTCTAGTGCCTTGTCGAGCACATCCATCAGCTGCTCGATGGGTATGTTGTAGCTGGGCTTCAGCCGCCATTTGTAGGGCGCCTCGATGATGAACCACCTGTTGAACGGATGGTGCGTATAGCTTGTCAGACTCACATAGTCGTCGAGGTCAAGGCCAAGGCTCTCGGCAAACGACTTCGGCGTATATGTCTTCCCCTCATACACGAACGACTCAGGGCAGCGGCCTACGTATTTCTCTATGATGGCTTGGACACTGTCTTGCCAGTGAGGCTGAGGTTCTTTCGCACCCTTGACCACGATACTGCTCACCTTGCTCTCCAGTTCTGGGAAGAACACCTTGAAGTTGGCCAGCGAGTCGCCAGTCAGCGAGCCAGGAGCCGGCATGGCGTCCTCTGGGCAGATGCCGTGCTGACGGATCACGTCCAGCACATCGTCACAGGAACCGCCCTCCGAAATCTGACTATATCCGTGCATACGCACATAATGGGTGGCGCAGTCCATATAGTCCTTGTTCACCACGAACATCTCACAAAGGTCGTAGCTTTTGCCCGTCTTGCGTAGGATCTCACTTTCGAAATAGCCCAGCGTGGCAAAGTCCCAGCACGTTCCGCTGCGATATTGGTTCTTCACACTCGTTATCGGAAGCTCCTTCACCGTTGTGAACGTCTTCTTCACTTCAGAAGCTTTTGCACTTTTCTGCAGATGCTCTTGTGCCGATGCCGCAGTCACTCCCATCATGACTAGTGCAAGCAATAGTTTTGTAATAATCTTCATATTTTCATTTCTGTTTTTAGTTGCTTGATGTAATACGCTGCAAAGTTACGAAAAAACGAGCGAAATGCAAAAGAAAATCCTATTTTTTTCTTTTCATTTCCGAGTGCATAGTAAGTTCGGCGAAGCCAAAATTACGAAAAACGCTTGTAAAAAGAAAGCGATTTTGGAAGATTAACGCAATTCGGCCTGTAATAAAGGCAAGACGGGGCAGAATGAGGAAGTACAATTTGGAACTTAACGCAAATTGGGGAGGATTGGTGAAGGAGTTAGGTTGCCAAATCGTAACCTCATTTAGCCATCTCCTTCATCTTTGTGATGACGCTTTTGAAGCTCGTCAGCAGTTCTTCGACGAACGAAGCGGCAAGCCGATTACCTCGTAGGTACTGCGCTCAATTGATATAACTTCCATGTCTTATTTGGTTTTTGTAATTTGCGGGCAAAGGTACATCATGATTTCCAGAGAGGCTCATTCAGAAAATTCCTTTCTGTGAAATAACAATTCAGGGAAACAGAAGCCTAATGTCTGTCTAGCTTGCTCATCAGAAAGCAGGCAAGCATTTTTGTGTGGCACTCCACAGAAAAGTGCGTATTAGGCTACACCCTTCAACGGAAACTCTTTGCAGTATGTCAAGCAATAGGAAATAATAGGCAACTCCTATTGTGGCATATGTTCATAAAAAACTCTAAAAAAAGAACTGTCTTCTTCGTAGAATGAATAGTTTTCACTAACTTTACACCCAAACTACAAATTTGAAATGTATGCAAGACGTAAATCGCCTAAAATTAGTGCTAGTGGAACAAAAGAAAACCAGTAAATGGCTATCTGAGGAACTAGGAGTGAGTCCATCTACTGTTTCCAAGTGGTGTACCAACTCTTCACAGCCTGATATTGAAACCTTAGCAAGGATCTCAAAACTATTGAATGTTGGCGTGGAGGAGTTGTTCAATAAGAAATTTATGGAATCTGTAAGTAATAGTTAGGTTATATGGGATGGAGATTTCGAAAACGCATAAAGATATTTCCCGGCTTTTACATAAATATTAGTAAAAGTGGTTTAGGTGTAAATATTGGCCCTAAGGGTGCAAATGTATCAATAGGTCATAATGGGACATATGTTAATACAGGCATCCCAGGAACAGGATTGTATAGAAGAGATAAAGTCGATAGCTCTATTCATAGTTCAACTGGAATACAACAAGAACCGCAAAATAATGGAGGACAAGAAATTACTTCAAATGTAGGCAAAGAAGGACAACAGTATGGAGGTCCTGTAGTCTCTCAGCAGAATACACACCATATACCTGTTAATCAAGAAGATAATCGTAGTGACATTAGCTATGGTGATATCTCAATGCCATACGATCCCAAAAAGGATTTGGAAGACTATCACTATCCTACTATTGATTTACTAAAGAAGTATGATTTTGACGGTACACCATATGACAATATGGAAGAGCAACAAACCAATAAGAATCGTATTGTGGAAACTTTGCGAAGCTTTGGCATAGAAATATCTTCTATTAAAGTCACCGTTGGACCCAGAATCACGCTATATGAGATAACGCTTGCTCCTGGCGTGAATGCCTCTAAGTTGAGAGGATTAGAAGATGATATAGCTCTGGCATTGTGTTCGCATAATGTTCAGATTCTAATACCAATACCAGGTAAAGGGACAATCGGTATAGAAGTTCCCAATATACGTCCCTCTATTGTTTCTTTGGATAGTATTCTAAACACTAAACAATTCCAAGAAACAACGATGGAGTTGCCTTGTGCAATAGGTAAGACCATTACCAATGAAGTTTTTATGTTCGACCTAACCAAAGCACCTCACGTCCTTATTGCAGGCTCAACAGGTCAGGGCAAATCAATAGCACTAAATGCAATGATTATGTCCTTGCTCTATAAGAAACATCCTGCAGAATTAAAGCTTGTACTCATGGATCCTTATGGAGTTGAGTTTGGGGCGTATGCTCAGATTGCCAAACAATTCCTTGCTTCATTGCCTAACGAACCTTTTATAGTATCTAATGGTAGTCAAGCCATTAGCACGTTGAACAGTTTATGCAAGGAGATGGAAGTTCGTTATGATTTGTTGAAAATGGCATGTGTTAGGAATGTCCAAGAATATAACAGCAAATTTATAAATCGTCAGTTAAATCCTGCTGTTGGGCACAGATTCATGCCTTATATTGTTGTCGTTATTGACGAGTATGGAGACTTTATTGAAGAGAAAGGGCATGATTTCGAGACCCCAATAGTCCAATTGGCACAATATGCTCGTGCAGTTGGTATTCACATGATCATTTCTACGAAACGACCTACTAACGATATTATCACAGGAGCAATCAAGACTAATTTCCCAACACGTATCGCTTTTAGACTACCAGAGCGTATAGATTCTCAGGTCATTCTTGATAGTGATGGAGCAGAAGAATTGTTAGGAAATGGTGATATGTTGTTTAGAGCAGGTAAAAGCATTGATTGTATAAGAGTCCAATGTGCTTTTGTGGATACAACAGAAGTGGAACGTATCAATGAGTTTATTTCCCGTCAAGAAGGTTATATCAGTTCTTATGAATTGCCTGACCCGTATTTAGATGAAAATGAATACAATGAGCCACGTGATGTTGATATGCAGGATCTTGATCCTTTGTTTGAAGATGCAGCACGTTTAATTGTCTTGAGCCAAGATGGATCAACAAGTCTGATCCAAAGAAAGTTCGCAATTGGTTATAATCGAGCAGGCAGATTAATGGACCAGCTGGAAAAGGCTGGTGTTGTCGGTGAAGCTCATGGCAGCAAGCCTCGTGAAGTTTTTATCCAAGACGAAGTGAGTCTTGAGAACCTTTTTAATGCTCTAAGATGGTAAGTATGGAAGTGAATTCAAAAGACATATCATTTAAAACACACAGGGGGCCTGTGTCTACGTGTGTCGTGTGTGCAAATAGAGGATGGGCAATGAAAAAGTACCTGTGTTAGTGAGATATTGTATTTAAACTACCTCTTCAATGCATCTTTCAGTTCCTCTCTTGCCTCATTAATTTCATAGTTATAAACTTGTTTTGAGAGATATATTCCAACGTCTGTCATTAAAGTAGCATAATATACATCATCATTTGAGAATAGAATATCAAAGAAATAGCCATCTGCATTTTTCATTTTAAACATGACAATAAGACCGTCACTATTGGATTCAATGGAAGTAAATATTTTTTTTATGTCTTTAAATACTACATCATCAGAAACTTTACCTGACTCATGTGCATCTAATGCATCAACATACTTTTGGAATGAAGTCTTGCCGAAGAGAATCATACGTTGTTTGTTTTCATCAAGTTTAGGATTGTACAAGCGGGTTTTCTCAGCCTTAACAATAGTAATAATCTTAGTTGTATCTGTTTTATTGTATCTATCTTTCAGATATACTTCTTCCAAATATTTCTCTTCTTTAGTATAGTCTGTATTGTTACAATTAACGAATGTACAGATACATAAAGAGACAATAAAAAATAAAACAATATTTTTTCTCATAATTACAAAGTCTTTTTGCAAAGGTAGTCATTATATTATTTCTACCAATGCTATTTTGTATTATTTAACAAAATCTTCTTTTTTTAGTTCGGCTATCTTCTTGTCATACTTCGCTTGCTCTGCCTTGTACTCTTTCTGACGTTTTGAACGCGATAGTCACTGGAAGTACCTGGGGTATGCTGCTTGAGCTACGACGAGATGCCAGGGAATATATTTGTCTACACCTCTTCTTTAGAATCCGAAATCGAACGTCTTGCCCATCGGTTTAATGGCTTAATAAAAGTAGGAATCGCAATAATAGAAAAAAGTCAGCGGACTTTTAAGAGTTCGGTTTGGAGATTACAAAAGTTTTATTTATCTTTGCAGAAAATTTGTATTATGTTATGGATAAAAAATTATTATACAATATCCTTGAGGAAAAAATCAAGCAAAACCTGCCAAGTAGTTTAGAGCAGAAATTGCTTTCGTATCATGAGAACCGCAGTAAATGGTTATATTATAGTGCTCTTATCAATCAAGAGCAGTGTTGTTTGATGTTTATAGACTATAAAATATGTCAGGGATTCTGCACTTTACATGATATTGCATCCAGAAACCAACATAAATATCTATTAAAGGGATATCAAGACCATCAGTTCAATCACTTCCGATCAATGTGCTGTGATGCGCTTGATTTTGTCAATGGATTATATCGTAAATAAAATACTGTACAATATGAATTCAGAAACATACATTATAAGGGGTGACAAAAGTCTTATTTATCCAGGAAAGCCATTGGATATAGATACACGTAAAAAGAGGTTATATCATTATACATCTTTCAATTCTTTCGTAAAGATTTGGTTGACGAAGACGCTGAAGTTTGGTAATATAATGGATATGAATGATATCTTTGAAAGCAATTTCTCGTCGCAGTGTCACTCGATAAAGGATATGGAGTATATGAATTTGTATCATGAAGAGAAAAAACACTACAAGCAAATCAGTCTTACAATGGACTATGATTCTTTCATACAAGGATGTATGTCACCAATGATGTGGGGCCAATATGCAGATAAGGCAAAAGGGGTATGCATAGAGTTTGACTATAATAAATTGATGCAACATATAGAACCGAAAATGTTGCATAATGTGGTAAGCTATGTATCAATATTACCAGAGCCTCCAAAAATAACCCAAGCAGAAGTTATGGATTTCGACTCATTCTTTATGAAAAACCGGAAAAACTTTTTCTTTACCAAGCATAATAGTTGGTCACATGAAAATGAGTATCGCATTGTGAGTAAAAAAGAATTCCTTAAAATTGATGATGCAATTACAGCTATTTACATTACAAAGTGCAGCAGTTATGAGTGTGAGTGTATAGAGAAATTATTGGAAGGCAATAATGAGATATTCTTTCTTTGTGTTTACCAAGATTTTATGCCAAATGTTGGCACCTACTACAATATTTGCGATGTTAAACAGAGAAAGAAAAGTTATTTTCATGACGAAAGTCGGAAAATGTTATAGCATAATTGAAAACTCTCGCAATCTAGGGGTACAACTCAATTAGAACATTTTCTAGGATGTGGAGGAAATGGAGGAAGAAACGAAAGGATTTTTGGGGAGGTTCTCCTAATCATTTTGATTGGACAATAGAATAAGGGAGAGTAGCGATATATTAATATGGACGAAAAAACAATGAAAGAAACATTGCTCAAAGGCGAGTATGTGGCATTGGAGTGTAAGTACATTTACAAACTCTATAAGGGGTAAAGGCTAACTCTCACGAATAGTAAGCAACTTCAATATAGTATAATTTTAGATGACAAAAGAAGAATTTAAGGCATTCTTTGAAAGCCAATGTATCCCAGCAAACTTGCCTTTTAACGAAATCGCCAAAAGGTGGAGCATAATTAATAGTAGTCTGGATACGATATTACCTTCTAAACTCTATCGCTTCAGAAAAATAAAGAGGGATGAAGAGGGTAAGGACTATGTGCTTGATTCACTCAAAAACAAGACTATTGCCACTTGCTCTGCTTCATGCTTTTCTGACAAATATGACGCTCTCTGCTATTTTGATGAAAATAAAGTTTGGGATCTTATAATAAAACTGATAAACAAAGATACTATTCAAGATTTTCAATCTATGGTGAAGAATGGCGCTTATCCAGATAGTTTGCCAGAGATTCTGAAACCCCTTATGCTTCGCAATAGCCAAAAGATAAGAGAAACCTCTGCGGAGGATGCTGTTTGGATGTTAAGAAGGGCTATTGCGAACTGCCCAATTAAGGATAAAATTATTACAACATTGCGTAATAGTATGGATTTCTTAAGAAATGACAATACTACGCAGATTGCATGCTTTACCGAGAATGTAAGATCTAAATTTATGTGGGATATGTATGCTGATGGCTATAAAGGATATGCATTGGAATATGATTTTAGTGGTATCCCGCTTATGTTTTCGTTGTTAGCCTTACCTAATGAAACAACGCACTCGGCCTTGTTACCAGTTTTTTATTCTGATGAGCGTTATGACCTTTCCAATTACCGCATAGAATCATTTGTCATAGACCGATTTGTGGCAACAGGAATTGAAAGTCTGAAGCCAATTCTTCACAATATTGATTTGCTGGACTTGTGCCGCCCATACCTATATAAATCGACTGAGTATAGTAGGGAAAAAGAATGGAGATTGATTTGTAAATGGGGAAATTGGAATAATAAGTATGCTAACATTGTAGATTTTGACAAACTGAAAGCAATTTATTATGGCCCAGAAATGTTATTGAGTGATAGAGAAGAACTACATAAGATAGCAGCCAACAGAGAATTGAAAGAATATAATGTCAGAATAAACTATAACAGTAAAAGTTATGATTTGGACATTGAAGTAGTTTGAATAATTATTTGTTATTTTGCAAAAGATATGAATATTAACGAGAAAACGATAAAAGAAACATTGCTGAAAGGTGAGCGGGTTACACTGGAGTGCAAGAAAGCAAAGGCTGAGGTGCCGAAGTCAATTTGGCAGACGTATTCGGCTTTTGCCAATACCATAGGCGGACTGATTCTGCTTGGCGTAAATGAAGACATGCAGGTGAAAGAAATCTTCCCTGAAAGCAAATTGGCTCCAAGTTACAAGTATAGGACTAATTGGATTACTTTTAATAAGTAACAAAAGCGATAAAATGCAGAGAGAATAATTATATTCGGAATAAAAGCATTAACTTTGCAAACGAAATTGATTATATGGAACAGAAACAAATAACAGCGACGTATGCTGAGGCAGTAAAGGCTATCAAGGAAGCGATATTGGAAAGTCGCTATCGTGCAGCACGATTAGTAAACAAGGAAGTGCTGGCTCTTTACTATGCCATTGGCGGGTATATTTCCGTCCAAAGCAGAGCAGCAAGATGGGGCAGCAATGCTATTGGTACTATCTCAGAATTGCTGCAACAGGAATTGCCTGGGTTAAGGGGCTTCTCTGAGACCAGCATCAAACGTATGCGCATCTTCTACGAGGCATGGTGCAGTATGTTCGAGAATCGTCCATTGTCAGCGGACGATTTACAAAACAGCATCATTCCTGTAGGCGACAAAGGACATATCGAAATTCGTCCATTGACAACGGACGAATTACCTCCAGAGACATTAGATGCCTTTCTAAATCATGGGGATTTCTGCTGATTATGTTTGAAAAACATTAGAATAGGAATAACACGTTATGTAAATATGGCAAAACGTAAAGAAATAAGAAATAGCACGGCTGAGTTCCTTATCTTTCAGATAGAAGGGAAGGGACAAGGGATAGAGGTGTACTATAAGGACAAGACGGTGTGGTGTACCCAGAAAGCAATGGGTATGCTGTTTGACTGCTCAACGGACAATGTGGGACTTCATCTGAAGAACATATTTACAAGCGGTGAACTGGTTAAGGATTCAGTTACCGAGAAAATCTCGGCAACTGCCTCTGATGGGAAGAACTATATGACGCAGTTCTATAACCTCGATGCCATCATCAGCGTGGGGTATCGTGTCAATAGTATCCGGGCTACTCAGTTCCGCCAGTGGGCCACAAGTGTGCTTCGCGAATATGCTATTCGTGGTTATGTGCTGGATAGGAAACGTATGGAGAATGGTACGTTTTTAGATGAGGACTATTTTGAACACCTGTTAGCAGAGATACGTGAGATTCGTCTGTCTGAGCGACGGTTCTATCAGAAACTGACGGACATCTATGCGACGGCTATTGATTATAATCGTGATGCGCCAACGACACGACTCTTCTTTAAAATGATGCAAAACAAGATGCACTATGCCGTACATGGACGTACAGCCGCAGAGTTAATAGTGGAGCGTGCTGATGCTGAACAGGAGCACATGGGGTTGACGACCTGGGAGAATGCACCAGACGGAAAGATTGTCAAGACGGATGTATCGATAGCCAAGAACTATCTAAAAGAGATGGAACTGGCAGACATGGGGCAGTTGGTGAATGGTGTACTGGAATTGGCAGAGCGAATGGCTAAGCGCCACATCCCGATGACAATGGAGGACTGGGCCAAACAGATTGATACCATCTTGGCGGCTGGTGGTAATGAAGTACTGCAAACGGCAGGTTCAGTAACAGCTGAAGAGGCCAAAGAACATGCCGAGACAGAATTTGAAAAGTACCGCATCGTTCAAGATCGTTTGTTCCAGAGCGACTTTGACAAGTATTTGGGTGAATTACCTTTTGAAGGTGAATAAGATTCCTATGTGCAACATATCGTTACGGTGGAAGGACGTTGCCTAATACGCACTTTTCTGGCAGGTGCCACAAAAGATGCCGCAATCAGTTCAAGAGCGATGAGCAAGCTCAGAACAAAAAGAAGTGAATAGATTTGGTTCATTCAAAAAGAATGATTACCTTTGAGACGAGGTCTCGAAGTTACTCTCGTTCTTTTACCTTGGAGGCATCACGTTGAAATAATTAACATGTGAGAATGCAATTACTCAACAACTTGTTGAGCAAATGCAAAATGACATCTTCTCTACTCCGTGGGGACATCATGTACGTATCATTGATAAGTTGTCAGATTTGATCTTCTTCTCAACTGCTTTTTGTGTCATGATTGTTTGTTAAGTATTTTGGTTATACATAGGCTTATTGTCTTGTGCCGTCGATGGGACTTCGTTTTTGCGGCCTGCCCAGGGAGAATTTTCTGCTTGGCCAGAGCGATATTTTTTCGTGCCTGCTGCGCAAATTCCGTCTTTTTCAAATACATTGCAAAGGTACGAAATTTTCAGATGCAAAACAATAGTTTCTCCCAATTTTTTTCATAAAGTGCAAATTAATTTTGTGAGATTTCGACTGACGGTGTTACGCAGTTACACAGTTACGCAGTTTCATTTGCCGTCGGCGAAGTTCTTCGACGAGCGAATCGAGACATGTCTCGAGCATCATTTTTTAATGAATATTTATATTATATTATATATATATTATAATATATATATAATATAAAGATTGTCTTTCCTTCAAAAGTCATAGCTCGGATACACCTTATGCAACTGCGTAACTGCGTAACTGTGTAACTGCGTCATGTCTTTTTAAGACAATATAATATATCGTAGTTTTTTTATTATTCTTCCTGGAAATATTTGCTAGTCTGAATTTTTTTTTGTAACTTTGCAGCATAATACATAATAGTAACTAAATCTTTTCTAGACATGAGGAAGACCAAAATTCAAAACCGATGGCGTAGGTATCTTGGCGCAACATGGATTGTTTATCAATTGTCACTTATCGCTGCCTTTGCACAGGGCGTACAGCCTGTAAAGGGGGATATTGCCAGCCCTGACGGTCATGTCAGTGTCGCTGTCAGTGACGAGGGCGGCAGTCCGAAGTATCAGGTGTCGCTCGACGGCCAAGTGTTTATCCAGTCCTCGCCGTTAGGACTTGTCACCAACTTCGACGACCTGTCGCAGGGTTTGACGATGGCGGGTTGTGAGACAAAGACCGTCACCGATGACTATTGGCTGAAGACCACGAAACAGAGTCATATCTGCTACAAAGCTACTGAGGCTGTCTGTACGTTTGAGAAAGGCGGCGTCAAGGCACTGGATGTGATTTTCCGTGTGACTGGCCGTGACGTGGCCTACCGCTACAAGATCTATCCCAAGAAGGTCCGTGGCGGAGAGACGATGTCGGCTGTGGTGGTCAGTGAGGCCAGCGGCTTCGTGCTGCCTGAAGGTACCACCACGTTCCTCTGTCCGCAGATGAAGCCGATGACGGGCTTTGCACGGACGGCTCCGAGTTACGAGACCAGCTATACCCTCGATGACCAGATGGGTAAGAACGGCTGGGGTGGAGGATATACCTTCCCATGTCTCTTCAAGACACCTGATGGCTGGGCACTCATCAGTGAGACGGGTACCGATGGCGGCTATGTGGGTTGCCGGCTGTTGAACGTGAAGGACGGACAATACAAGATCGGCTTCCCGCAGGAGGAAGAGATGAACGGCACAGGTTCCGTATCGCCCATCGTGTCGCTGCCTGCCCTGACACCCTGGCGTACCATCACCATCGGCAGCACCCTCGCACCCATCGTGGAGACCACCGTGGCCAACGACCTCGTGCAGCCGAAGTACAAGGCATCGAAGGACTATACCTACGGCAAGGGATCATGGTCGTGGATTATCGGCATGGACCCCAGCTGTAACTTCGACGAGCAGAAACGCTACATCGACTTCTCGGCTGCCATGGGCTGGCGCTCAGTGCTTGTCGATGCCCTCTGGGACACGCAGATAGGCTATGAGAAGATGGAGGAGCTGGCGCGCTATGGCAAGGAACGTGGCGTGGGACTGTTCCTGTGGTACAACTCCAATGGCTCCTGGAACGATGCTCCGCAGGGTCCGAAGCACAAGATGGACAAGAGCGGTCCGCGTCGTCAGGAGATGGCCTGGATGCAGAAGAACGGCATCCTCGGTATCAAGGTGGACTTCTTCGGCGGTGACAAACAGGCCATGATGCAGCTCTACGAGGATATTCTCACCGATGCCAATGACTTCGGTCTGCAGGTGATTTTCCACGGCTGTACGCTGCCCCGTGGCTGGGAGCGGATGTATCCCAACTATGTGGCCTCCGAGGCCGTGCTTGCCAGTGAGAACCTGCATTTCGGACAGGGCGCCTGCGATGCCGAGGCACGTAACGCCTGTATACATCCCTTCATCAGGAATACCGTGGGTTCGATGGACTTCGGCGGTTCAACGCTGAACAAGCACTACGGCAAGGACAACCAGCACGGTACGACCCGTCGTACCAGCGACGTGTTCGCCATGGCCACGGCCGTACTGTTCCAGAGCAGTGTGCAGCACTTCGCCATGGCTCCCAACAACCTGGAGGATGCCCCCAGCTGGGCCGTGAACTTCATGAAGGCCGTGCCCACGCTCTGGGACGAGACAAGGTTTATCGACGGCTATCCTGGCAAGTATGTGATCCTCGCCCGTCGTAGTGGCAGCAAGTGGTATGTGGCTGGCGTGACCTCAGACGGTACGCCGCTGAAGGAGAAGATCAACCTCTCGAGCCTGACCAATGATACACAGCCTGAGGTCTATACCGACAGTGACGCCGTCGTGATGGTGGCCAGCGTCCAGCAGCCTCTGGTGCGCACGCATGTGGAGACAGGTGATGTGGCTGGTGTCCTGGATGGTCCCCTCGCTGTGTACAAGGCTATTCCCTATGCCGCACCGCCAGTGGGCAACCTGCGATGGAAGGCTCCCCAGCCTGCCAAGGCTTGGGAGGGTGTGAGGACCTGTGACCAGTTCGGTCCGATGCCTCCGCAGCCCACACGCCCTGGACGGACGGCAGACATGATGAGCGAAGACTGTCTGTATCTTGGCGTCGCCACCCCTGCTACCTCTGCCAGTGACAAGCTGCCCGTGATGGTGTGGATTCACGGAGGAGGCTTCCAGACGGAGTGGTACGGCGGTGACCTGTGGAAGTATCTCGCCATGCGCGGCGTGGTCATCGTGAGCGTGGAGTACCGCACAGGTGCCCTTGGTTTCATGGCGCATCCAGAACTGGCGAAGGAGGATCCTGAGGGCCATTCTGGTAACTACGGCATCCTGGATCAGATCTACGCCCTGCAGTGGGTACAGCGTAACATCGCCAACTTCGGCGGTGACCCGTCGAATGTCACCATCTTCGGTGAGAGTGCTGGTGCCATCAGCTGCAGCATCCTCTGTGCCTCACCGCTGGCCAAGGGACTGTTCCACCGCTGTATCAGTCAGAGTGGCGGCTCGTTTGCACCCTGGACCGACAAACCCCGTTCGCTGGGTATGGACGCCTCTCAGAAGGGTGCCGAGCAACAAGGACTTGCCTTCCAGCAGCATCTGAAGAAAAAGACGCTGAAGCAGCTTCGTCAGATGGATGCCATGTCGCTCTGCGACGGTAACGTGGGATTCGCCGGCTTCTGGCCTTGTGTCGATGGCTATGTCATCTGTGACGACCAGTACCGTCTCTATGAGCGCGGAGAGTATAATGATGTGCCCGTCATTGTCATGACCAACTCCGACGAGGGAGCCCTCTTCTCACCAGGTAACATCACAGCCGAGGATTATCAGAAGAGTGCAGGCGCCATCTTCGGCGACTGGACGGAGAAGGCCCTGAAGGTCTATCCAGGCAATACAAACGATGAGGCCTGGCATGGCTTTGGCGACGCTTTCCGTGATATGGGCTTCGCATGGCCTTCCTACGCCTGGGTGAGTCTGCAGTCGAAGACGGGTAAGAGTCCTGCCTATGCAGCTTTCCTTGCCCAACCCTCGAAGATGAGCTTCTCACAGGATCCCCGTCGTCGTGGCGTGGCCCATGCCGATGATATCCTCTACCTCAATGGTCACTTCCTGACACAGCCCGATAAGTTCCCTGCAGAGTCAGCAGTCGCAGAGATTATCCAACAGTACTGGGTGAACTTCGCCAAGACAGGCAATCCCAATGGTAAGGGTCTGCCCTTCTGGCCGACGTTCGACGATGCGAAGCCCACGACGATGCAGTTCGCCGACGGTGCCTCACTCATCATGAGACCCAATCGCGAACAGGTGGATTTCGTAGACAGCTTCTACAAGGCCAAGCGCGAGGAGGCAGAGGCTAGTAGGAAGTAGTTAGGAGACAACAGTTGTGCGCTTCCCGTAGATATAGACTACGAGGAAGCACACAAATGGTAATACGAACGAGAAATTCGTGGCAGGGAAGCCATCGAATACCGTGCCGAGGTCGATGATCTTTGCCTGGAGGGGTGGTAAGACCGATCCTCCGAGGATGGCCATGATAAGACCAGCAGCACCGAACTTGGCATCGTCACCCAGGTCATCGAGGGCTATGCCGTAGATAGTGGGGAACATCAGTGACATACATCCGCTGACGCCTACAAGACAGTAGAGTCCCATACGGTTCTGGAAGAGTATCACGCCCAGGGTGAGGATCATGGCCAGTACCGCAAAGGCCGCCAACAGTCGGGCTGGCTTCACCCAGCGCATCAGCCAGGTGGCGATGAAACGGGAACAGATGAACAGCAGCATGGCGAAGATGTTGAAGCGCTGCGACAGCACCTCGGCAGCCTGTTCCTCCATACCCTCGGCCATGAACAGGCGGGTGCCGTACTGGATGATGAACGTCCAGCACATGATCTGGGCGCCCACGTAGAAGAATTGTGCCACGACACCCTCACGGTAGCGCTTCAGTGCGAACAGGCGACGGAGGGTGGCCATCAGGTGCAGGTCGTGACTCTGGTCGCCATTCTTCGGCATCTTGGTGAAGAGTATGACCAGAAACATCACGATAATGACCAGTCCGATAGCGAGGTAGGGGGATATGAGTACGTCGAGGTCGGCATTCTTCATCGCCTCGAACTCCGCGTCGCTCAACAAGGCACGATCGGCGCTGCTCATGGGGTTCAGTCGTGCCTGGATGAAGTCCATGGCCACGAACATGCCGATGATCGAGCCGCAGGGGTTGAAGCACTGTGCGAGGTTCAGGCGGCGCGTGGCGGTCTTAGGCTCTCCCATCGAGAGGATATAGGGGTTACACGATGTCTCGAGGAACGACAGTCCGCAGGTCATGATGAAGTAGGCTATGAGGAAACAGCCGTAGAGGCCGATGCTCTTGGAAGGGAAGAACAGCAGTGCACCTGTGGCATAGAGTCCGAGACCCATGAGCACACCGGCCTTGTACGAGAACTTACGGATGAAGATGGCGGCAGGGAAGGCCATGGCGAAGTATCCGCCGTAGAAGGCCACCTGTACCAGGGAACCTTCAGTGACGTTCATACGGAAGATCTTCGAGAAGGCTTTCACCATCGGGTTCGTGATGTCATTGGCAAAGCCCCACAGGGCAAAGCAGAACGTCACAAGGATGAAGGGAATCAGGTAGTTATTCTTTTTCATTGAACATGGATTGTTGATGGTTGAACATTATGAAAACCTGACGAGGATGCGGAACACCTTTCCAGGATTCTCTGCCCACTGCTGCATGGCCTCAGGTGCCTCTTCAGGTGTCACCTCACGGCTGATAAGACGGTCAACGGGGCATGTGCCACGTTCAAGGTAATGGATGACAGCACGGAAGTCGCTGGGCTGGGCGTTGCGCGAGCCACGGATATCGAGTTCCTTCTGTACGAAGAACTTCGTCTGGAACGATACCTCGGTCTTGGCATAGCCGATGCAGATGACGCGTCCAGTGAAGGCCACCTCGTTGACAGCCATGTTATAGGTCACAGGACTGCCCACAGCCTCGATGATGACATCAGGTCCGAATCCGGATGTGATCTCCTGAAGACGGGCGTGCACATCCTCCGTCATCGTATTGACGGCATAGGTAGCGCCCATCTCTTTCGCCAGTGCCAGCTTCTCATCGTCGATATCAGCGGCAATGACGGTGGCGCCACGCAGGGCCGAGCGCACGATGGCACCCATACCAACCATCCCACAGCCGATGACCACTACTGTGTCGATATCCGTCACCTGGGCACGGTTCACGGCGTGGAAGCCCACACTCATGGGCTCTATCAGGGCACAGGTGCGTGGGTCGAGTTCTCCGGCAGGGATGACCTTTTCCCAGGGCAGGGCGATAAACTCCCGCATGGCACCGTTGCGCTGTACGCCGAGTGTCTCGTTGTGCTGGCAGGCGTTCACACGGTTGTTACGGCAGGAGGCACACTTGCCGCAGTTGGTATAGGGATTACAGGTCACCACCATCCCAGGCTTTAATATCTCAGGCACGTCAGCACCCACTTTCTCGATGACGGCTCCCACCTCATGGCCTGGTATCACTGGCATCTTTACCATGGGGTTCTTGCCCAGGTAGGTACTGAGGTCGCTTCCGCAGAAGCCTACATATTCCAGACGCAGGAGAACCTCGTTGGGTTTCATCTCCTGGGTGGGGATATCTACGACCGCCATTTGGCGCTCTTTTTCAATCTGTATTGCTTTCATTCTGACATATTTTTAATGTAAGGTAGTTCGATAAGATCTTTGAAACCGTAGAAACGACGGGCATTGTCGCCTAAGAGCAGTCGCTTCTCGTCGTCGGTGAGTTCCTGGGTCTTCAGCAGGAAATCGTACGACATGCGGTAGGTGATGGCCGTGATGGTACGGGGGTAGTCGCTGCCCCACATCAGCTTGTCGAAACCCACGAGGTCTGCAGCCTCGCGGATGGCACGGACAGCCGAGGGGAAGGGGTAGAACTCCGAGTTGTAGAGCCATGTGATGCCTCCCGTCTCTATCATGACGTTTTCATGCCTTGCCAGACGGATCTGACGGCGCCAGCTCTCGTTCTCCCAACAGGGCGTCTGTGGGGGATTGGCCATGCCAAGATGTCCGATGGCAATCTTCAGTCGCGGACATTCTGCGATGACCTCGCTGAGTTCCTCTGTCTGACGGTCACCGTCTTCGAGGGTGATGCTCAGCAGGGCGCCTTCACGCTCCATCAGTCGGAACATCTGCATCATGGCCTCAGAGGTGAGTGGCTGTCCCATCAGTCGGTGGCCAGGGATGGCCAGACCCTTGAAACCCTGTCGCAGCAGTTCCTCTGCCTGTTCACAGAAGTCTGGATTCAAGTAATCGGCCATGCCGAAGACGAAGAAACGGTCAGGATACTGGCGTGACACCTCTGCGAGATAGTCGTTCTGCAGGCCGTCGATGAACTCCTGTACGACGACGGCTGCCGACACCTGGGCATAGTCCATGTTGGAGAGGAACACCTCAGCCGTGTTCCGTCCGTCGATGATAAACGGTGGTATCATCTGCACCTCCTCGCCGAGGAAGATGGAGCGTCCGTTACGTAACGAACGAATGGGTTGGCCGTTCCAGGAGGTGTCTTGCTTCAGCCATAGGTGGCTGTGCGCATCAATGATAGTCAGTGGGTTCATCTTGCTGAGTTAATTAATTTCGGATGCAAAGGTAGGAAAAAAATGACAATGCACAAATCTTTTTCCCATTTACCAGTTCCATTTTGGAAGATTTTCTGATTTCTTTACACAACTTTCGGAAAAAATACGTATATTTGCGGCTGATATGTCGAAAGTTACCAAGACCATCGCTATGAATTTGTCTTCCAGACTTAGTCTGCGAATCATCGCTGCCTTGGCTTTGTTGCTGATGCTGGCGCTGATGACGATGTTCTATTTCTCACGCAAGGCGGTGAGGGAGGAGGCGTTGCAGAATGCCGGACAGACACTGGAGGCGATGGTGGAAAATATCGACAATATCCTGTTGAGTGTGGAGCAGGCGGCAGGCAATGTCTACTGGAAAATGATGGTCCACGCCAACAAGCCCGAACTCATGGAGGTGTATGCCCACAAACTCGTGGAGTGTAATCCTTATATCACTGACAGCCGAATCGTCTGGGATGTTGACAGCAGTACCGTGGGAGCCTTCGCGCAGTGGACCACACCCCCTAAAGTGGGGAGCAGCAAGGAGAATGCGGTGGCGACCTTCAGTCTGCCTTTCTTTGATAAGGAACGGAAGTTGAATCTCCTGTCCATCAATGTGTCGCTGGCCTTGTTGTCGAAGATCGTACTGGAGGAAAAACCCTCACCCAACTCCATCTGTGTCTTGTTAGGGAAGGAAGGTACGACGATCGTGTTTCACGACAGTACTAAACTGAATATGAACCTGATGGCGATGGCCGAGATGCACAGTCACCCCTCGCTTTTTGAGGCGGCAAAGGCTATGCTGGCAGGTGAGGAAGGCTACAAGAAAGTTATACTGGACGGCAATACCTGCTACGCTTTCTACAAGCCATTCAAACAGAACGAAGTGAGGGGACGCGCCATGAGAGATCTGGGGTGGAGCGCAGGCATCATCTATCCTGAGGAAGATATCTTCGGCAGTTACAACCGGCTGGTCTGGACGGTGTTCATCATCGCCGTGGTGGGATTGGGTCTGCTGTTTGTGCTCTGCCGACTCTTCATCCACCATCAACTGTTGCCCCTGCGGCGACTGGGGGAATCGGCACAACGCATTGCCGAGGGGCATTACGATGAGCCCATTGCTGAAAGCAGGCATCAGGACGAGGTGGGGCGCATGCAAAACCATTTCCATGCGATGCAGCAGTCGTTGGCCGCCCACATGGGAGAGATGCAGCAGCTGACAGACACCCTGAAGGAGCGTGGTGAGGTGCTGCAGGCTGCCTATGAACAGGCAGAGAGCGCCGACCGCATGAAGACAAACTTCCTCTACAACATGTCGGACCAGATGATGGCACCTGTCAATGGCATCCTGAAGAGTGTCAATACCATCAGTAGTCATAGTGGCGGACTGACAGGCGAGGACACTACCAAACTGGTGGATGAGATCATGCGACGCGGAGCAACGGTGACGGGTCTGCTGAACCAGTTGATAGCAGACTCAGAGAAGTTGGAAATAAGAAAAGTGAAAAGTGAGTGATGCGTAGCATTATAAGACATATCAGACAGTCGCTTTCCTGGAAACTCAGTTTGGGTATCCTGCTGATGGCCATGCCTATCTTCTTGCTGTCGATAGGTATCCTGTACGAGCAGTCGAAAGAACGCATCAAAGAGGAGGCGATGAAGCACGTCGCCAGTGTGCTGAACACCCAGATGCAGCGCATCCACCGTGCCATGAATATCGTGGAGACGGCAACCGACGTCAACGATTGGGAGGTGACAGCCAATCTGGATCCCGACTCGATACTCGCCTACTCACGTTTCATCGTGATGCTCAACAGCCAGATCGACGGCTGCTCCATCAGTGCCGAGCCAAACACCTTCCCCAAGTACGGCAGGCACTTCTCGGTCTATACCGTCCGCGAGGGCGACAGCGTGACGACCGTCATCGAAGAGCCGTATGACTATTTCGAGAAGATATGGTACAAGAAACCCCATCTCGAAGGCAAGCCCTGCTGGGTGGCGTACTACGACGAGATCGACTCGCTGGAACTGACCCTCGACGGGATGATCAGCTCGTACAGCAAACCACTCTACGATGCCGACAAGCACTTCGTGGGTGTCATCTCCACCGACCTCTCGCTGATACGACTCTCGAAGATGATTACGGAAGAGGTGCCCTTCCCAGACTCCTATTTCGTGATGACTGGTGAGGAAGGACGCTACTACGTGCATCCTGACTCCACAAAACTCTTCAACAAGACCATTTTCAGTGATATCGACCCGCAGCAGAATGCCGACATCTTCGCCTTAGGGCATGAGATGACCACAGGCAAGCAGGGCAGCATGAGTGTCAGGGTCAATGGCATACGGTATATGGTGTGCTACCAGCCCATACCTGGCACCCCGTCAAGCCTCGCCCTCGTCTGTCCGGAATGGAGCATCCTACAGGGCTATAACCGTCTGAACTACATCATCGGCCCACTCATCCTCCTCGGACTGCTGTTCATCCTGCTGTTTTGTAGCGTCACCGTGGCACACGCCGTCCATCCGCTCTACCGACTGACGAGTAAGCTGCATCGCATCGCCGAGGGACACTATGACGAGCAGATCCCACCCAGTCGTTATCATGATGTGGTGGGACGCCTGCAGAATAGTTTTGCCTCGATGCAGGAGTCGTTGAGCCGTCATGTCAGCGACATCCAACAGATGCACGCAGAGATGGAACAGCGCAACGAGGAACTGGCCCGTACGAGTGAGCAGGCAAGGGAAGCTGACAGGCAGAAGTCGTTGTTCATACAGAATGTGTCGCATCAGATCCGTACGCCGCTTAACATCATCATGGGCTTCGCGCAGGTATTGGAAGAGAGCAATGGCATGCTGCCGGAAGCAGAGACGAAGAGCATCACCGACATGATGAAGCACAACGCCCAGATGCTCGACCGTATGGTGCTGATGCTTTCCGACAGTTCCATACGAGGTTCCATGCAGGAACTCTACGCCAACAGGAACGAAGTGGTGTCGTGCAACGAGGTAGCCAGTGAATGTATCGGATATACCAACAAGATGTTCCCTCAACTGCCTGTCGAGTTTGTGACTGATGTGCCTGACGATTTCAGTATTACCACCAGCCATCTCTACTTGATGCGTAGCATTCGTGAGCTGCTGTATAACGCCGCCAAATACTCCGACGGCCAGAACATTCTGATAAGGGTCACTGAGATGGGCTCGAATGTGCGGTTTGTGGTACAGGACACGGGCCCTGGCATAGAAGAGGAGATGGCAGGTCGCATGTTTGAGATGTTCACCAAGGTCAACGATATCTCTGAGGGTCTCGGTCTGGGTCTCGCCTTGGCAAGACGACATATCCGGAACCTGGGTGGGGAGATGTTCCTCGACCTCGACTACCATGACGGTTGCCGTTTCGTCATCGAACTGCCGAAACTATAAACTGTAAACTATAAACTGTAAACCGTAAACCGTAAACTGTAAACTATCACGAGTTCTTCCAGCGGACAAACATCTGGTCGCCGATGATGGTCTGCACCTCAGCCACGAGCTGTTCGTCGAGTGGCTCATTCACGTATTGGATGTTCTTCAGCACATTATCGGGGTTGGCACTGCTGAAAAGTGTCGTGGCGATACGTGGGTTCATGCTCGTGGAGAACTGTACGGCCAGCTTCTCGATAGGATAGCCTTTCTCCTGACACCAGGCTGCAGCCTTGGCACAGGCGTTCTTCAGATCTCTGCTGGCGGGATGCCAGAGAGGGGCGCCACGTTGTGAAAGCAGACCCATCGACAGCGGCGAGGCGTTGATGACGCCTACACCGTACATCTCGAAGAATCCGAGGTAGTCGGCCAGGAGCGTATCGTTCAGACTGTAGTGGCAGAAGTTCAGGATGCTCTCCACCACACCTTTGTCACAGTGTTCGATGACCCATTTCAGGTTCTCTGGCTGCAGGTCTGTGATGCCGACATGTCCCACCACGCCTTTCTCCTTCAGCGCCACAAGGGCAGGCAGCGTCTCGTCGACAATCTTCTGCAGACCACCCTCCATACTGGCCTGGAACTCGATGTCGTGAACGTTGATGAGGTCGATATAGTCTACGTTCAGACGCTCCATGCTTTCATACACACTCTCCGTAGCACGCTTGGCACTGTAGTCCCATGTGTTCACACCGTCCTTGCCATAGCGGCCCACCTTCGTAGAGAGGTAGTACTTGTCGCGTGGAATCTCCTTGAGCGCCTTGCCTAGCACCATCTCAGCCTTCAGATGGCCGTAATAGGGTGACACATCGATGAAGTTGATGCCGTTGTCCACGGCTACATGTACGGCACGGATACCCTCTTCCTCACGGATGCCGCGGAACACACCGCCCAATGACGAAGCGCCGAAGCTGAGGTTCGAAACCCGCATGCCTGTCTTGCCAATTTCGTTGTAAACCATAATGCGTTTGTTGTTTGTCGACTGCAAAGGTAAGAAAATCTTTGAACTTTAATCCTCGAACTTTCAACTTTTTTGTTTTTTTTGCTTTTCTGCCTTCTCACTTTTCTATTTTTTTTTATATCTTTGCACGCGAAATTAATTAAACGTAGATAACAATGAGAAAAGCATTATGGCTGTTTGCGGTCTGGTTCGTGAGTGTTTGCGGCCAGGCACAGGAGGTGAGCGTTGAGTTCCTCACTCCGAGAATTGTACATGTGGTGAAGGGACAACCCACGAAGAGTCTGGTCGTAACGGCAAAGCCGGAAAGTGGTGCTGCCGTGCAGAAAGGTAACAGCTGGTCGAGCAGCGAGCTGATGGTGAGGCTCGACCCTGCCACAAAGTGCCTGACCTTCCTGACGGTAAAAGGCCGTGTGCTGCTGCGCGAGAAAGGCTGTGACGTCAGTCAGGTGAGACAGACCTTCACACTCGACAAGGACGAGGCCATTTACGGTCTTGGCACCATCCAGAATGGCAAGATGAACCGTCGTGGCGAAAGCAAGCGCATGGAACAGTCGAACCTCGAGGACTTCCAGAACGTGCTGCAGAGCATCAAGGGCTGGGGTCTCTACTGGGAGAACTATTCACCCACGCTCTTCGAGGACAATGCCGAGGGCATGACCTTCGACGCGGAGGCGGGCGAGGGCATCGACTACTATTTTATGTATGGCGGCAGTGCCGACGGCGTCATCGCCCAGATGCGCTGGCTGACGGGCGATGTGCCCATGTTCCCGCTCTGGACATACGGCTTCTGGCAGTCGAAGGAACGTTATAAGACGGCTGCAGAGACGGAGGGCATCGTCGATCAGTACCGTGCCCTTCAGGTGCCCCTCGACGGCATCATTCAGGACTGGCAGTATTGGGGCTCCAACTACCTGTGGAACGCCATGGACTTCCTCTCTGAGGACTTCGCCACAGGTCCGCAACTGATTCAGAATGTCCACAAGAAGCATGCCCATTTCATGATCTCCATCTGGGCCAGCTTCGGTCCGATGACACAACAGTTCCGCGAACTCAACGAAAAAGGACTCCTGATGCCCATCGAGACCTGGCCACAGAGCGGTATCTCGCACGTCTGGCCTCCCATGAAGGATTATCCCTCGGGCGTGAAGGTCTATGATGCCTTTAGTCCTGTGGCCCGCGATATCTATTGGAAGTATCTTAGGAAACTCTACGACTATGGCGTCGATGCCTGGTGGATGGATTCCACGGATCCCGACTTCTTCAATCCCCGTGAGTCCGACTACGAGCATCTCGTTACGGGTGGCACCTGGCGCTCATTACGTAACGCCTTCCCGCTGGAGACCGTCCGCGGTGTCTATGAGTCGCAGCGAAAGGATTATCCCGCTTCGCCAAAGCGTGTCTTCATCATGACACGCTCGTCGTACGCCGGCCAGCAACACTATGGCTCGAACATGTGGAGCGGCGACGTGAACTCCTCCTGGGACATGCTCCGCAAGCAGGTACCCGCAGGACTGAGCTTCTCACTGACGGGAAATCCTAACTTCAATACCGATATCGGCGGCTTCTTCTGTAACGCCTATAATACCCGTGGTCCTGGCTCTGCTCCGAAGAACCCGCAGTTCCAGGAACTGTACGTGCGCTGGATGCAGTATGGTCTCTTCTGTCCTGTGTTCCGAAGCCACGGTGCCGATGCTCCGCGAGAGATCTGGCAGTTCGGCAAGAGGGGTGAACCCGTCTATGACGCCATAGAGAAGCAGATACGGCTGCGCTACCGCCTGATTCCGTATCTGTATAGTACCGCCTGGCAGGTGACCTCGAACAACGACAGCTACCTGCGTCCGTTGTTCAGCGACTTCGCTGCCGATAAGCGTGTCTGGGATATCGCTGACGAATTCATGTTCGGCCGCAGCATCCTCGCCGCTCCCATCCTCGACCCGCAATACACGGAAGAGAAGATCATCCGCACTGATGCCATGACGGGCTGGAACAGGGAGAAAGAGACAGGTGACAAGCGTCAGGAGGCGGCCATCGACTGGACGGTGACAAAGACCGCAACGAAGTATCTGCCCAAGGGGGCTGTATGGTACGACTTCTGGACGAACAAGACCTATAAGGGTGGACAGACCGTCACTCTCCAGACCACCCTCGACCGTGTGCCGATGTTCGTACGTGCAGGCAGCATCCTGCCTCTCGCACCTGAGATGCAGTATGTGGGTGAGAAGTCGTGGGACAACCTCGAGATCCGCGTCTATCCTGGTGCCGACGGCTCGTTTACACTCTATGAGGACGAGGGTGACAACTACAACTATGAACAGGGCTATTATGCTACCATCACCTTCGTGTGGAACGACAAGGCCCGCACACTCACCATCGGCACTCGCCAGGGAGGCTATAAGGGAATGATACTGGATCGGCAGTTCACCATCGTGCTGCCAGACGGCACCACCCGTACCGTCACCCATAACGGCAATGAACAGACCGTCCGCCTCTGAAGTCATCAACAGTCAACAATACACACTAAAAACATCGTAAAATATGAAACAGCGACTCTTCCATTTCCTGTTGGCAGCCGTCATGGTTCTGCCTGCCACAAAGGTGGTAGCCGACGATTATGCTACGCTCCACACCAAACCCATCCAGAACCCCATGCTCTGGGCCGACGTGCCTGATCCAGACGTGATCCGCGTGGGCGACACCTTCTATATGGTATCCACCACCATGCACCTCATGCCTGGCGCTCCCATCATGAAGTCGAAGGACCTGAAGAACTGGGAGACGGTAGGTTATATCTTCGACCGCCTGACCGACTCGCCGAAGTACGACCTGCAGCAGGGCACCGCCTATGGACGGGGACAGTGGGCCACCTCGCTGAAATACCACAACGGCCGCTTTTATGCCCTTCTGGCTCCCAATGAGCGGGGTGCAATGGGCGACACGTATATCTTCTCCGCAGAAAAGGCCGAGGGGCCTTGGGAGATTGTCTCACGTATGCGTCACTTCCACGATTGTTCACTGTTCTTCGACGATGACGGCCGTGTATATGTCATCTATGGCACGGGCGAACTGATGGAACTCAAGCCTGACCTCTCCGACGTTATCGAAGGCACCCACATGCAGATCTTCCAGCGTGAGGAAGACGAGAAGGGTCTTCTCGAGGGCAGCCGAGTCATCAAGCATGACGGCAAGTACTACCTGCTCATGATCTCACACGTCTATGCCCCAGGCAAGCACCGTCGGGAGGTGTGCTATCGCGCCGACGATATCCATGGCCCCTACGAGAAACAGGTCATCCTCGAGAGTGAGTTCGGCGGCTTCAGCTATGAGGCACAGGGAACCATCGTCGACAGTCCCAGTGGCGACTGGTACGGCATCATCTTCCAGGATCGTGGTGGCGTGGGCCGCGTGCTGACAGTGATGCCCTGCCGCTGGATCAACGGCTGGCCGATGCTTGGTGATGAAAACGGAAAGGTGCCCGACACCGTACGGCCCTTCGTCAGCGGCGAGCCTGAAACGTCCATCGTCAAGGCCGACGACTTCTCTGATCCGGAACTTGGTCTGCACTGGCAGTGGAACCACAACCCCATCGACGCCGCATGGAGTCTCACGGACCGTCCAGGATTCCTGCGCCTGAAGACCAACCGTGTGGTCAAGGACATCTACCTGGCTCCGAACACCCTCACTCAGCGTATGGAGGGACCAACGTGTAGCGGTAGCATCGTCATGGACCTCTCGAAGATGAAGGATGGCGACTGTGCCGGACTGGCAGCCTTCAACAGCGACACGGGTGCGTTGACCGTCAAGAAGAAGGGTAAGAAACTCTTCCTGGAGATGGAAGAGCTGAAGGTGGAACTCTCCGATCGCGACAAGGAGGTGACGAAGGTCGAGCAGAAGACCGTCGAGAGCATTGAACTGAAACAGCCTACTGTCTGGCTTCGCATCGATGCCGACTTCCGTCCTGGACAGGGCACAGGCATGCGTCGCATGGGTGGAGCCGACTGCGCCAGCTTCTCCTATAGCCTCGACGGTGAGCAGTGGACGAAGATCGGCACCGAGAACTATCGCCTCGGCTTCGACTGGCGCCGCTTCTTCATGGGCACCAAGTTCGGCCTCTTCTGCTATGCCACGAAAAAGGCAGGCGGATATGTCGATATCGACCGATTTGACTACAAAAAGACCGCTCAGGAGTAATGTTATAGTTAAATAAACGTAAATAATGGCGGTTTTTGCTCTAAAAGCGTGCAAGTTACACAATATTTTATTACCTTTGCACGCTTTTTCAGAGTAACAAGACATTTATGAGGCAATTAAAGATTCAAAAAAGCATTACCAACCGATCGAGTGAAGCACTTGACAAGTACCTCGTTGAGATTGGTCGTCAGCCCCTTGTAACTATCGAGGAGGAGATTGAACTGGCACAGGCTATCCGTAAAGGCGGACGTGAAGGCGAGAAAGCCAAAGAACGTCTGGTAACGGCCAACCTGCGATTCGTCGTCTCCGTGGCAAAACAGTACCAGCATCAGGGCCTGACGCTTACCGACCTCATTGACGAAGGCAACATCGGACTGGTAAAAGCAGCTGAGAAGTTTGACGAGACGCGCGGATTCAAATTCATCTCCTATGCCGTATGGTGGATCCGTCAGAGCATCCTTCAGGCCATCGCAGAGCAGAGCCGCATCGTGCGCCTGCCGCTGAACCAGAGCGGAGCCCTGAGCAAGATCAATCAGGAGATCAACCGTTTCGAGCAGATTCATCAGCGTCGCCCCTCTGTGACAGAGCTGGCGGAACTCACTCAGATTGATGAGGCAAAGATTGAACAGACGGCCAAGGCCGACAGCCACCACATGAGCATCGACGCCCCCTTCGGAGAGGACGACGACAACTCGATGGCCGACCTGTTGAGCTCTGGCGACGACAGCCGTACCGACAAGCAGGTGGACTACGAGTCGCTGACCAGTGATCTGGAGAATGTGCTGCGCAGTGTCCTGAAGGACCGTGAACTGAAGATTGTCCGTGAGTGCTTTGGCATTGGTTGCCAGGAGCGCGGACTGGAGGAGATCGGTGCCGAGATGGGACTCACCCGTGAGCGTGTACGCCAGATCCGTGAGAAAAGTATCACCAAGCTTCACGACAGCGGCCACGCCCGCATCCTGATGAAGTATCTTGGATAAGAAAAGAGAAATCCCGCCCAGTTTTGAGCGGGATTTCTTTATGGATTGAAATAAGCCTTCACCTTCTCCCAGTCTACACTCAGCACCTCTATCGGCTCGTCGTAGTCGGTGGCCGAGACCAGCCGGTTCTTGAGGTCGAAACGTACCACGATCCTGTCGTCTACACTCACGCCGGCGGCGACAGAGTCAAGACGGATAACATCGTAATGCTCATGTTCGCTACCGCATCTCATAATACACTCCTCGTCTTTCAGATACCATTTCAGCGTGTCGGTGCCCTTTGTTCTCTGTTCGATGGTCTTGACCGCCACCATCGCCGACTTGGTCTGACGGTCGAGAGAATGTATTTCAAATGCGACAATACCGCCGAACACGAGGCCGAGGATCACGGCACAGGCTATGGGCTGGATCAGACAGCCCAGGGCGAGGCCCTTCCACCGCTTACGCATATATCCGTAAATGGGAATCAATATTGATGCCGCCGTGACCAGAAGGCCAAAGATCAGGATAAACGACACCATACTTGCAGCTCCATCTATTAGCATAACCTATAATAATTTAATGGCAAACATTGTGAGATCGTCGCTCTGCTCTGCATCGCCCACGAACTGCTGTACGGCAGTGTTCATGGCCGCAATCAGCTCCTGCGGACGACTGCTCGAGGCTTTCGCCGTCGCTATCACCCGTTCCAAGTCGAACTGCTGGTGGCTGATGTTCTCTGCCTCGTTCAGACCGTCGGTATAAAGGAAGATGGTGGTACCCCTCTTCAGTTGTATCTGTTGCTGGGTGTAGGTCCAGTCGGACATGACGCCCGCAGGGATATTCGGGTCGCAGGACAGGATGATGACTTCTCCGTCAGTCAGTAGCAACGGCATGTCGTGGCCCGCATTGGAGTAGTCGAGACAGCCCGTTGCCAGGTCGAGCACACCCACGAAGAGCGTCACGAACATGCTGGTCTCGTTGTTGTCGCTCAGCGAGTCGTTGATGCCCTTCACCATCTGCTGCGGCGCTGAGGTGTGAGCAGCGATATTGCGGAACAGGGAGCGTGTGACCGCCATGACCAGTGATGCAGGAACACCCTTGCCCGACACGTCGCCGATGCAGAAGAAGAGTTTCTCGTCGCGGATGAAGAAGTCGTAGAGGTCGCCGCCTACGGCCTTGGCCGGAGTCACCATTCCGAAGATGTCGATATCGTCGCGGTTGGGGAAGGCGGGATAGGTCTTCGGCAGCATGCTCATCTGGATGCCGTGGGCTATCTTCAGCTCGTTCTCTATCGAGGCCTTCTCCGAGGTGGTGGCCTTCAGATCCTCGATATAGGTGGTCAGCGAGTGCTGCATGTTCTCAAATGAGTCGCGCAACTGGCAGATCTCGTCACGCTGCTTAATGGACGGCAGCGGGGTGTCGAACTGTCCCTGAGCCACCTTGTCGGCAGTGTCTGCCAGCAGTTTCAGGGGCTTTGCCGTACGCTTGATGGTGATGTAGCACACCAGGAAGGTGACCATCAGTACGAAGACGATGACCATCAGGATGGCGATACCAACCACCATGCCAAACCTGTCCAGACCTTCTGTTCGGACGGTCTCCACCAGTATCCAGTCGGTGCCGGTCACGGGGTAATAGAACACGTATGTCTCTGTCCTGTTCACCAGCACCGCCTTCTCCGTCTCTTCACTGCTGATCTTGCGCTCCTTCATCTCGTTGACGATCTTCTCGGCCATGCCTGGTTCGTCAGCATCCTTCACATGCACGAAAAAGTTTCCCTTCTGGATGCGACGGTGGTCTGGATGGGTGATATAGGTGCCGTCGTGTGACAGCACATAACTGCAAAGATCTCCCTCTACTTCTAAGATAAGCGCCCCTTCTTTCTCGAAGACACTGTCCTGCTCGTGCAGAATCTGTGTCATGAAGTCGAGCGAGAGGTCGGCACCCAGGATGGCCACGAGGCGCCCCTGCGCATCGTGGATGGGATACATATAGGCCACCAGCGGTGTCTTGGCGTCCTGACCGTCGAAGAACGGGTCCGACCAGTAGGCCGAGTCTCTGGCAACGGCATCCTTGAACCATTTGGTACTCAGGTAGTCGTAGTCCGAACCGCCCAGCTGTCTGGCCACCAACTGCAGGCTGTCGTTACGCCAGGCGTAGGGACAGAACCAGCGGCCCTTCTGGGGATAGTAGCTCTCAATGAAACTGATGCCGCAACTGCGAATACGGGGATTCTGCGTGACGATGCGCTCCACGATGGCCTGCATCTGGTCGGGCTGACGCAGATGGCCCTCAATGTCGTGGATGTTATTCCTGACGGCTCCCGACACATCAGACATGACGCTGCCAATCGACCTGTCTGACAACATCATGCTGCCGTGGAAGCTGGTGGCACAGATTTCCACGATGGTCCATTTGTTGAGATTGTAGAGCAGATACGACAGGCCGCCCATCATGACGAGCAGCACCAATATCACCCAGCGCGACATCCTCGCGGCAAACGAACGGTTGTATTTTTTCTCTTTCATCTTCTTACTTGTGGGTGCAAAGATACAATAATCTCCCCAAACAGCCAAGCAATCCGTGGATTTTCCTCCAATTTGTACTTTTTAACAGCCCATGAGACAAAATAAATGTAATATCGTGCTTTATTTCATGGAAATCTTGTAACTTTGTGGCGTGTATCGGAAGATCTTACAACATTTACTATAACTAACAGGTTACATGAACAAGAACGAGAAATTTGTCATCACGATCAACCGCGAAGTCGGTTCGGGTGGACGTACCGTAGGCCGTAAGTTGGCCGAGAAGTTATGTGTGAAATACTGCGACAAGGCCGTTATCGACGGATTGACCCAGAAGTTCGGCCTCACACCGGATCGCATCGAGGAAATCAAGGCGCAGAAGAAATCGTGGTGGAACGACATCACCAACTACTACCAGACGCTGGTCAATAGTGCCAGTCAGCCTATGGAGGCAGAGGTGAAGCTTGATAGTGCCAGCATGTTCGAGACCGAGAAGCGCATCCTGCAGGAATTGGCCACGCAGTCATCGTGTGTTGTAGCAGGACGCACGGGTTTCATGGTGTTCCGCGATTGGCCCAACCACCTGAACATCTTTATTCAGGCATCGATGCAGCACCGCATCAAGCGCATCATGCGCCGTCAAGACGTCAGTGAGCAGGAGGCCCGCGACATCATTGAGAAGATGGACACTTCCCGAGAGGCTTACATCAAGAAATATGAGAACACCTCGCGCTACGACACCCGCAACTACCAGCTCGTTATCTCGATGGATGACTTGAGCGAGGACGATGCTGTAGAGGTTATCATAGACTATATCAACCGCACGAGCAAGTAATCAATCGTCAATTACCTCAGTATGTCTGTCGTGGATAGTGACTGCCCGGGCATGCTTTACATAAAGGCCTGCATGAAAAGCGGCCTTTATCGTAGCGCGGTCAAGGGAAAGACAAAGCGACTCCCCGTCTGTCCTGCCATCCTTGTTAAGGGCTTTGAAGTGGAGTAACCTTTCGTGTGGAATCACGTTCGAAGCAAAATAAATAGCGCCACTTACTTCTCCCTTCCTTTGATTCTCGACTTTACAGTGCGGAGCGAGGCTGGCTTCACATCGAGTATTTGGGCGATAGTATTGTCGTCGTAGTTCAGGTCGTCCTGAAGGATTAGGAAGACGTACTGCGCCGGCGTGAGAGGATTGTATGTGTGTTCCCACTGCTGCCAGCGCTTCGGGCGCAGTTGGGCGAAATAGTCTATTAGACACTGCCGTTCCTCTGCCGTCATATCAACCACCCGCTCCTTGCGCTGCAACTTTACAAACTGCCGCGTACCCGTTAGCAGTTTGTTGGCGATGCGCTGGCGGCTTTCCTCTATCTGCTTCTTCAGGTCGGCGATGGTCTGTTCACTGGCCTCGCCGCCCTGTTGCAGCCGCTCTATCTCCGCTTGGTTCTCCGCAATCCGCCTGGCATTCTCGTCGAGTCTGAAGCCCAACAGATGCACCCTCCTCCTTTGGTGCCACCAGATGCCAACAACAAGCACAACAAATACCACCGCGATAACTGCACCCGTTTTTATCATCCTCTGCTGCGACCTCTTCTCCCATCGTTCCTCGTCAAACTTCCTTTGCCAGTCGGCAATCTCCAAACTATGATTGGCTTTCATAACCGAGTCGGTGAATGCATCCTGTTGCCGCTTCATGTCCAAAGCCGCACTCATATCGCCAGTCTTTTCATAGAGCCTGGATAATACCTCCATCGAATGGCTGCGCACCAACGGATCCTTTTCTGTCAGACATTTCTTCGCTTCCTCGATGGCCTCTTGATAATGTCCTTGTGCTTCCAGGAGACGAGCCATAGTCTCATACCCCTTAAAATTACTGGCAGCCTTATCGTTCCTCCATTTCTCCAAATACTTCCTGGCATTTTCTGCATCCCCCCGTTCCTCATACATTGCTGCAATATTTTGATAGATGGCAGCCCGCAAGATACTGTCGGCCAGGTCGATATAATCCATGCTCCTGAAAATATAGGCATAAGCACTGTCATTCTGATCCATATAGGCATAAGCCGATGCACAGAAATGGAGACCTCGTAACGTCATGACGCTGTCGTTCATTTTGCGACTGCTCTCTAAATACTTCTGCGAGTATTCCAGAATAAGCAGATGGTTGAAGCAATTGTAATTGGCATAGGCCAGATTATCATACACCATGTTCTTCAGCAGTTCGTCATTCGCATCCTCAGCAATCGTCTCAGCCACCTTATAATCCTTAATCGCATCAAATGTCCTGCCAAGTAAATGCCTTCTGATGCCGCCCCTGTAATAGTAGGCCCTGCCCCGATGCCAGGCATCCCCATGCTTGTCGTAGTAGTCCACGCAGGTCGTTATGAGCGAATCGCCGTCAGCCTGATGCATCACGATATAATCCGTCATGATCTTCAGCAGACGGTATTCCATCCTGTCTGCCTCAGAGAGCGATGCCGTGTCCACCCGACTTATCAATGCAAGTGCAGAGTCAGGACGTTGATGAACGATGTTTGCAGCCTCCTTCAACAAAGGATGTCGCACCTCACTGCACCCTGCTATCATAGCGATGACCACCAGTATCCATGCAATCTTCTTCATGCTCTTTTTGTTTTTCATGCAAAGGTAAGCATTATCTTTGAGACAAAACCGACCGATTGGTATTTTTAAAGAATAATTCAAAGTTTTTAAGCATAATGATGCATATATAAAATAAATAATGTACCTTTGCAGGCAGAAAGAGAGAGGTTATGAGAAAGAGCCATAAAGACGAACTGTTTAGTGCTGCGTTCCGCCTTTTCATCCTTCACGGATATGACGGGGTCAGCTTTAGCGACATCGAGAAGGCCACGGGTATGAGCCGTGGAGCCATCTTCCACTATGTCGATACCAAACAAGACCTGTTCCGGCAAGTCGTAGAAATGTTTGTCATAGACAAGCAGAGTATTGACATGAAGATTAAGTATGGCAAGGATCCGTCGCTTCGTGACTTTATTGGCGCCTATGCACAAGGCGTTAAGCGGACTATGAAGGAAGTGAGGCAGATCATTGGCGAAGATGTATCAATGGCTGCTGGTAGTCGGGCATATCTGAACATCATCCAGCAAGTGGCTACGCTCGTTCCTGATCTTTTTAAGCTCTACCAACAGTGTATGGATAGAGAGCAACAGGTGTGGCAACAGGTCATTACCCGCGCCATCGAACGTAAAGAGATTCAGCCTGAAATAGATGCCGAACTGTTGGCCCAGACATTCATATCCCTTTTCTACGGCCGAGCCTATAGGGATTCACTTTCCAATGGCCTCGATGCCGACCTCCTAAAGCGCCAGATGCTACAGCTTTATGAGGTCATCGCCATCAAATAGACGTTACAATTTACCACTTTATTTTTAGTTACATTTTGGTTACATTGTTCATTGTCAGTATTTTAAGTCAGAAAATGCTGTAACACCCCTTTTTGCGGTTTTTCTGCCTTTTCCTTGTGTGTGTCAGTTGAAAGGAATAACTTTGCAATCAGAGTTTATAAATCTCAGATTTGATTCAGTAGCAGCATCCGTCGGGATGATGTGTGCTGCTTCAAAAAGAAAAAAAACAACATAAAAATATGAAGTATCTGAAAGTATTCCTTTTATTTCTGCTGATAGCGCCATCAGCATTGGCACAGACCGACAGCACTAAGGTAAAGAACGACTCCATTACCTGGAATCAGGAACTGGAGGGTGTTACTATTAAAGCCCAACGCCAATTGATTAAACAGGACATCGATCGTATTGGTTACGATGTCCAGGCTGACGAAGAGTCAAAAACACAAACCGTGCTTGATATGTTGCGCAAGGTGCCGATGGTAACCGTTGATGGCGAAGATAATATAAAGGTTAAAGGAAACAGCAGTTTTAAGATATACAAAAACGGTCACCTTGATCCCAGCCTTACACAAAACGCCAAGGAGATCCTGAAGTCTATGCCCGCCTCAATGGTGAAGCGTATCGAGGTTATCACCGACCCTGGAGCACGTGAAGATGCTGAGGGTGTGAATGCCATTCTGAACATCGTCATGATGGATGGTCGTAGCTTTAATGGTGTCACTGGAGGGGTAAACTTTTCTTATAACACAACCAAAGCACCCAGTATCAGCGGAAACATGACTACACAATTCGGCAAGGCTATTGTATCTATTGATGCCGGCTATAACAAGATGACGGAAAAGAATTCCGAAAATATCCGAGATTTGGAACGAACTTATATTCAATCTGGCAGAACACAGAAATCACATTCGGAAGGCTCTAACCCTGGCGATGTCTTCTATACAGATCTTAGTGCCAGTTATGATGTTGATACACTCAATCTGATATCAGCCTCATTCGGTGGCTATTTCTATAAGGTCAATGTTCAAGGTGGAGGACCGACAACGATGTACGATACCAATCAGCAACCTATCTATAGTTACATCGAGCATTACTGGATGCCTAGCTACAAATATCATTCATGGAATGGACGATTGGACTATGAACACAAGACCAAACGTGAAGGTGAGAAGCTGACTTTGTCCTATATGCTTGCCCTGACTCGTCAGCGTACAGAACAGGAAAGTAATTTTACTGAGATTGTCGGTAACCCTTTCAGTTATACAGGCTATCTTATCAACAGCAAGGAGAACTTTACGGAGCACACCTTTCAGGCAGACTATGTCAGGCCAATCTGGAAAGGACATAAGTTAGAAGTAGGCGGAAAGTATATCGAGCGTCACAACAACAGTCATTCGATTCAGTCATTTATCCAGTCGTCTCAGCCACCGACTTTTGATACAGAGTTTGAACATACCACACAAGTGGCAGCCGTATATACTGACTATCAGCTGACATTAGGCAAATGGTCTGCCCGTGCAGGATTACGCTATGAATACAGTTATATGAAGGCTCATTATCCTGACAGAAAGAGTACAGACTTTAGTGACCGATTGAACGACTGGGTACCTCAGGCCAGCATCAAGTATCAGATTAATGATGCCAACTCACTGAAATTGAACTACACTACCAGCATCTCCCGTCCTGGTATTTCCTATCTGAATCCTGCTGTCTCTGAAAGTCCTGAAGGGGTTAACTTCGGAAACGACCATCTGACCAGTTCGCATCAACAGTCCCTGACCTTATTATATATGTATGTCTCGCCCCGTCTGACGTTACAATTGGCACCTATGTACCGATTCTACGATGGTGGTATTAGCGATAGCCGTTATGTCAAGAACAACAAAATCTACTGCACATACGATAATATCGAACGCTTACGCCGCTATGAAGCGGAAACCTATCTGCAATGGAAACCTTTTGACAAGACAACCGTTGTCTTCAACGGAAATTTCCGCCATGACTGTTATAAGAATCCCAGTCTGCAATTAGAGAATTCCGTTTGGAGTGGATTCTATTATGCATCCTTAACACAGAAACTCCCATGGAAACTGAGGCTGACCATTAGTAGCTACGGACAAATTGGTCATGAAGCTTATGATGTCTATGACTATTCCAGTTCTTGGTTCAGCTATAGTGCTGCCTTGCAACGCTCCTTCCTCAAGGAAGACCGTCTGACATTACGCCTCTCCGCCAATATGCCCTTCAATAAGTATTACCATAACGAGTCTGTCACCTATCAGGGTGATTATACAGGAGTCAGAAAGAACGATTACCCTGGCCGAAGATTCCAAATCAGTCTTTCTTATCGTTTCGGCAAACTCAAAGCCAGCGTAAAGAAAACCGAGACTACGATTGAGAATGATGATGTTGTAGGCGGTATCAGTAAAGGACAATAATCAAAGTAATAATCTCTAAAACGAAATGAACAGAAAGCAAACCATCATCATCGCACTATTTTCCTTCATATCAATTAGGGTAATAGCACAGCAGAGATTAACCGTGAGGGATAGTCTCACGCAAGAGCCTATAGCATATATGAGTGTATGGTTTGGAAATGAAGTAGGAGGATACACGGACGAATCAGGAATGATAGAGATTCCAAAAGGAACAAAGAAGATCCGTTTATCACATATCTGCTATGAGACTAAGAGTATCGCTAAAGTAACAGCAGACGCACAAACAATCTTTCTTGTTCCAAAAATCACCAATATTGATGAAGTTGCTGTCAGCGCAAAGGCTCCCAAACGAATAAAGGCCACAGAAGTGGGATTGATGAAAGCAAAGACACAGACCAAACACAAAGGAGCCAATGGATTTGAGATGGCTTTATTCATCCCCTACGACAGCGCTTGGGCTGAGACGCCATACATCCACTCCATATTAGCGAGTCTCGATTACTCCACCCATTGGCTGGTATTCACGGAAATCAAGACACCCATCTATGCCACTCTCCGCTTTGACCTTCGGCTGCCAGATGCCAAGACTGGTGCTCCCAAAGACGAGTCCCTCATTGACGGCGGTATCATACTCCCTTCCGGTCAGAAACTCAGCAAGGATGGCATCAGTCTTACTCGTCCTATACCATTCCCCCAGACTGGTGTATTCGTTGTGGTGGAATGGATAACCACAGCACAAGTCTCAGAATCATGCAATCTCATTCCCTCTCTCAACATGACTTTGGATGAGAAGGAAAACAGGACTTGGAATAAAAAGACATTCTTTGCAAAGCAAAGCGGCGGAGCCGAGCGTCGAGGCATGGACTGGATGCGGGAACAGGACGAACCTGCGTATCAGAATGAAGAGGCACAGGTCTTTTATAAAGGCAGGACACCATCTGCCAAACTCGGTTTGAAAATATCAAAGTAGAGCGGCATTGCCGTCCGACACATAGTTGACTACCTCAGTGAACCGTATAGCAGGACCGTTAATTCTTGTCATTTTTCCATTTAATTGCGACGAGTTTGCAAGAAAATGCGTAACTTTGCATCCAAGATAAAACAATTATTCGCAACAATGAAACAACGATATGCAGTAGTAGTGCTCTTTGCACTGATAATAGCTTCGAGCATGGTGAGTCTGAAGAGCTATCGGGCTACAGAAGAACTGGTGACGGAGGATATGAACCAGGCACTGGCGAAGGCCCTGGATGAACAGCAGTCGGACGTCATCAGTGCGGACACGATACAGGTGTTCAACAGTCACCTGCAAATAGAGGGGTTGAGAGGAAATGCTGTTTTGGCGGTGGACACCAAGAAAGGATTCCGTCCACGTCCGCAAGTATCGACAGCCACGATTCTCTCACTCTCTGACCAACGGCCTTCGATGATTCTTTGGTCGATGGTTCTGCTGTGGAGCCTGTTCTGCCTGTATCAGCACAGGCGGCTGTCAGCATTAGGTCTCTATGGCGGCTTGGCCCTGCAAGATGGACGGTTCGTCAATGCAAAAGGCATCGAAGTAAAACTAACCCCGATGCAGCAGCAACTGATGGAGATGCTGTGGCAGTCGCCATCCCACAAACTTTCGAAGACAGAGATATGTGATGCCCTTTGGCCCAAGAAACCCGATGCCAGCGAGACACTTTACACGCTTATCCGACGGCTGAAGCCCATCATAGAAGAACATTCCGACCTTAAAATCGAGTCAGATAGGGGAAAGTCATACGGACTGAAAATCAAATGACGGAATTCGACTGAAAGTCAAATAGAAAGCTTTCTGTCAGACAATTGTCAGACAAATGTCAGGTATTATTTTTGGATAACGAGCAATCTCTTCATACCTTTGCAATCAAAAACAGCAAACGTATGAAGAGATTATTATTTTTTCCCATTCTCGTCGCTATGATAGCCGTTCATGCTCAAGATATCAAGGAGGGTGAAACACTGCAAGAGGTTACCGTAAAAGGTTCGAAGGTAGTGCAACGAGTGGACGGGCAGACCATCTATCCCACACGTCAGCAGTTGGAGAGTTCCACGAATGGCTACTCGCTGTTGTCGAAACTGACGTTGCCTCATCTGCGTATCGACCCAGTAATGCATACCGTCACGGCTCTTTCCAATCTCGGTAGTGTACAAGTACGCATCAACGATATGGTGGCTTCAAAGGAGGACTTGCTTTCACTTGACATGAAAGCCGTACAACATATCGACTACATTGACAATCCCGGTGTCAGATATGGAGAGGGTATCGCCTACGTTATCAATATCATCGTGAAGAAACCCGTCAGCGGCTACGACATTGGGGCAGACCTGACAAATACGCTTACAACCGTTAATGGCGATGAGACCGTCTATGGAAAATTCAACTATGGTAAGAGCGAGTTCGGAGTGAACTACTCGCTGGGCTATCAGAATTTCAAGGGAACAGAATATGAAGAAAAAGCGTCATATGAATTGGAGTCGGGTACGGAGTACAATGTCTTACGCCAACAGTTAGAGGGACAGAATAAGAGTCTCGACCACAAAATCCAACTGACCTATAGCCTGAGCGACTCGAACTATGTGTTTCAGTCGAAACTCTCAGCCCATCGAGACATTCAGCCCGATAGGTCGTGGACTAAGTTTGACCATCGGTCGAATTCCGTCACGACTCGGCATAGCTCAAGCAACCTTGGCTCTGCTCTCGCTGCTCCGTCATTTGAGAATTATGAAGACCATTCCTCGTCCCGTACCTCATCGCCTGTACTTGACCTTTATTTCCATCAAGATTTCAAGCGTCACCAGTCACTTACTGCCAATGTCGTGGGAACGTATATCCATACCGACAGCCATGCAGAACATAACGAAGGTGGCAGTTATGCCTACGACGTGACAGGTAAGACCTATTCACTGTGGACTGAAGCCATCTATGAGAACCGTCTGAAACCATTCACGCTATCCTTGGGTACCCAATATGGACAGAAATATATCAATAATGAGTATTCGGGTGATGCCGTTGCTTCCAACTCTATGCGTTCATCAATGTTTTATTTCTTCGGACAGTTGAAAGGACGCTTGGGCAAACTCGGCTATATGGGAGGTTTGGGCGTAAGCACACGCTATTATAGACAAGCAGAATGGAATGACCGTTTTCTGCTGTTCCGTCCTAAGATGACGCTTGCCTACCCGTTGGCCAGGAACCTGAAGATGAAGTACGACTTTGAAATATCGCAGCACGTATCGCAGATTGCACTCGTAAGCGATGTATCTATCAAACAGAATGCGATGGAGACACTGGTTGGTAATCCTGAAATTTCTCCCAACCGCGTTACTTCGCATGATCTTCGTTTGATTTATTTCACGCCAAAAATCATGAGCGAGTTGCAAGGCTACTGGCGACTGAATGCCAATTGCAACATGGAGAAATACACCCGTAAGGACGGACATTTCTATCAGACACAGACCAACGCCGGTAACGAGTGCAGTTTCTTCTTCATCCAAAGTTACAACCGCTGGGAGGCTATACCAGAGCATCTTTCCATCACCCTCTATGGTGGTATCTACCGTTTTTTCAACTTTACAGACGACTATCGTCATACCTATACGGCATTTAATGGCGGTGCCAGCGTGGAAGCCTACCTCGGAAAGTGGACGCTGACCGCATACGCGGATAATGGTTGGAACTTTATGGAGGGTGAGCATCGTGGCCATCAGCCTGCCGCATGGTATCTCACGGCTTCTTATCAGATGAAGAATGTAGCCTTATCCCTCTATGCTCAACATCCCTTCTGCGCTCGTCCGCTCACTCACAAAACAGAAGTGCTCAGCCGTTACATCCACAAAGAGGCGTCACAACACAGCCGCGATTTGGGCAATATGCTGACACTCAATCTTACGTGGCATCTCTCGTCTGGTCGTAAATATCGTGATATCCAGCGTACCATGAACCATCGGGATACAGAAACAGGAATCTTACAAAGCAAATGAGAAAGGCCATCTTCATATTTATTGCCATCGTCCTCGTGGCTGCAAGCATCGATTGGATCCATTCGTGCAGCGGTTTGAAATCCCACAAGGAGGTCTTCGGGCGGGAACTTACTTATGCCGAGATGTACGAGTACAAGGATACGGATTACGATTACGTCGTCCGCGTCCCGTCGTTCTTCACCGCCCAGCCCGATTCCCTTCAGGAGGAAAAAGGCCGCATGCGCTTCGAGTATGGCGACCAGTGGATCAACGTTGTCATCGAGAGCCATGTGATGCGCAACAACGGTCAGTCATTAAAGGACGGTATGGACTCGCTGGCCCAAGTATTGAAAGCCACAGACCGCAAACTCGGCAGCGATTACTTCATCCTCTCCGGCCCACAGTACGAAAGCGGCAGTCTTATCGATGGCTACAGTTATTACTCGAAGGTCATAGCCAATCATAAACTCTGGTTTGTCTATACGATGATCTATCCCGACGACTACAAGGAAGTCCTCGCCCGTCTGTTCAAGGAAATCGATGACTGGCAGATATGGGAGCGCCCCCCTTTTTCATAATTCAATATCTCTGCCATTAGTTGTCCTGCTCTCGCGGATATCACTGATTATTTCTTCAGCCAAAAGTAACAATAACTGACGATGGGGCGAGGCGGCCTTCTATTGCAAGGGAGACAAGATACAGCAGCTTTATGAGGCCATCGCCCTCAAATAGGCGTTACAATCTGGCACTTTTTTCTTAGTTGCGTTTTAGTTACATTGTTCATTTTCAGTATTTTAAGTCTAAAAATACTGTAACATCCATTTCGCTTGATTCCCCCTCTTTTCCTTGTTGGGCTCAGATGAAAAGAATACCTTTGCAATCGATAAGAGTTTCAATCAACTCTGATTTTGATTCAACCAGCAGCATCCGTCGGGATGACGCGTGCTGCTTTAAAAAAGGTAATCGGCTTCATGCGTCCTTGCGATAGCAAGCGACCAGAGGTCGAGCGGCCGATTGGCTCAACAAAGAATATGCACGATTTAAGAAGATAAGAAACAATATGTAGAACCCTCAAACGAAGAAAAAAATGAATCAGCAGAAACTCTGGAGAATCGCATTTATGATGCTTGCTGCTTTCTCCCTCGCCTCTTGCGGCAGCGACGAACCAAGATATGCCGACCCGGAGGCACACGAAAAGGGCTTTTTCTGCTAAAGAATGTAAAAACTATCAAAAAATGCGGGTGGCGGTGCAGTCTTTTTCATCATCGTAGGACTTAATAGATAGAGACGTTATGTTTACGATGGAGATAACACGGCTGATAGAACGGTGCAGACAGGGGGACGCGGATGCCCTCGGAGAACTGTACAAGGCATACGCCCAAAGGATGAGGGGCGTATGTCGGCGTTATATCAGTGATGAGCAGACGGTGGAGGACGTGTTGCATGACGCTTTCGTGATTATCTTCACCTCTTTGGATAAGTTGCGCGATGTGCAAAGGGCTGAGTCTTGGATGGTTGCCATCACCAGGAATGTGGCATCAAAGTGCAAGGATCGTCTGGAGGCATTACCCATGGTCTCGCTCGAAGAGACGAGCGAGGCGGAACTGATTGCCGCCGAGGACGAGGAAAGGGACGTGAGGGGCGTGCCGCTGAGTGAGGTGGTGAGAATGATAGATAGGCTGCCGGAGGGTTACGGGCAGGTGTTCCGTCTGTCGGTGTTCGAGGGCATGACGCACAAGGAGATTGCCGACATGCTGGGCATTGAGCCACATTCGTCATCGTCGCAACTGGCACGGGCAAAGAAGATGCTGCGCAAGATGATGCAACAGTATTGGGTGGCCGGGCTTCTGTTGCTACTTGTTCCTGTTACGTTCTTCCTACTCAGGAAAGGAGATACTGCGGTCAAAGATGAAAAGCCAGTTGTGGCGAAGCAAAAAGAGACACCCAAAGAATCGTCGAAAGAATCTTCGACTGACCAGCCGCAAGAACCCGTGATTGTTCATCTGCCAGTGCATCGTACCACTGTCATTGCGACTGACACCCTGCAATCGGTTATCGCTCAGGCTGTAGATTCTGTCACGTCTGACACATTATCTAATATAATAGCACAAGAGCAGATAATCCCTGACACCATTGCAACCGACACTACAAAGGCTATACGCAAGGTGGAGATACCGCAATATAATATGGCCGACTTATTCCTTGAAAAGCCAACCATCAGCACTAATAGCGACAAGAAATGGTCGTTAGAACTGGCATACGCAGGGCAGTTTGACGAGCAGAACCATTATAATCAGCCGTTCAGTTATAAGCCCACGCCGTCAGCTGCACAATCTTTGCCTGGACCATCCCCAAGTCCGATAATCCCGAGTAGCATTGACAACTGGACGGACTATGCTGTCTATCTTGCAAATAATCCCGATGCCATGAGTGACAAAACCCGCAGCGTCATCATGCGCATCGCCCTGAACAATGCCAACCGACCTGGTGAGGACAAGATTCTGCGTACGAGCCACCATCAGATGCCAATAACATGGTCGCTGGCTTTGAAGTACCGATTGAATCATCGCTTCGGACTGGAGTCAGGTCTCAGTTACAGCCGTCTAACCTCCGACTTTGAGACGGGTGCCGATGGTAATACCATCAGCGAACAGCAGATCATCCACTACCTTGGGATTCCCTTGAAAGGTATATATAATATGTATGACAGAAGACAGTGGAGCATCTACGGCAGCCTCGGTCTTACAACCGAGATACCCATCCATTCCGTCCTCCGCTCAGAGTTCTATGTGAATGGTCAGTATGAGGCAGGCGACAAGACTGCCATCCGCGCTCCGTGGCAGCTCTCTACCACATTTGGTGTTGGTCTGCAATACCACCTAACACCCAATATTGGCTTCTTCGTAGAGCCAAGTCTGCAGTACTATATCCCGATGAAGAGCGACATCGAGACATACCGCACAGAGCATCCGTTCACCTTCTCTCTGCCGCTGGGCATCAGATTTACGTGGTAGCCGTGCAGTCTTTTCGCAGTTCAGCGGACTATATAAGTAAAGAGACGTTTATTTTAACTCTGTAGAATATGAAGTATTACAAACCCCTCGCTTGGATGATGGCGATAGCCATTGCCAGCACGATGTTGACTGCTTGCAGTCTTGACGGTAACGAACCCGAGAAGCCATTTACCACGTGTCCTGCATCAGAAACCACGCTATATGCCTGTGGTGTCAATGAGTCTGGGACGCGTTCTATCGGTGACACACAGAATGTCCTTTTCACCGAGAATGATATTGAATGGTTTGACGTCACTACCCGTGAACTGCGCTTCTGCGACACGATGGCACCACTAAAGGAACAAATCCCGTTGCTTGCAAGCGTCGATTTCTATCTTGGTGGCGAACATCTCTTTTCAGGTGGGGCCACCCATGTCGGTCTCATCTGTAGCCAAGTGTTTGACGACCTTGTTCTTTGCTGTGGAAAGATGGATGGCGAGGTTATTGATGACGGCCACTACTACCTTTACGACTGCTATCCCAACACGCCGCAGTTTCTCAACGACGAGTTGGTGAAAGCCAATCGTGCAAAACGGGCGACCCAGTGGGAGACATTCACGAAATATCTTGAAAGCAAGGGAAAGTTGAAGAAATAATCACGCTCTCTGTGCAGTCATTCGTTGCAGTTTCAGACTTTATAAGTAGAAACTGCAACGAATTTTTATGTACACGATTTATGATTATGCCTATAATGGCTACCTCTATCTGAACAACATCATGCGTCCGCGCCACAAGCGACTGTCGCAACTGATGATTTACTCAACAACAGCCTGCCAGTCGCGCTGCAAGCACTGCAATATCTGGCAGAAGCGGGTGGAACATCTGTCGCTTGATGACATTAAAAACATCATGGCGAGCCAGTGTGTTTCCAGACATACTACCGTAGGACTGGAGGGCGGCGAGTTCATCCTCCACCCTCAGGCTGCGGAAATTATGGCGTGGTTCCGCGAGCATCACCCGAACTATACGCTGCTTTCCAATTGTCTCGCACCCCGTCGTGTCATAGATGCCGTCCGTCTCTATCAGCCCCGGCATCTGTACGTCTCTCTCGACGGTGGCCGCGAGACTTACCAACGGATGCGTGGGCGTGACGGCTACGACCGCGTGATTCAGGTGGTGGAGGCATTGAAGGACGAGGTGCCGCTGTCGCTGATGTTCTGCCTCTCGCCCTGGAACAACTTCGACGATATGGCTTTTGTGATTGACATTGCCAAGCAATACGGCGTGGATGTGCGCATTGGCATCTACGGAACGATGGCCTTCTTCGACACGACGAGCGAACTGCTGACGGCCTCGGACTTCATCAGTCAGATTCCCAAGAGCATCCACGACACGCAAGAGAACTTCGACTTTGTGGCGCTCTACGACCAGTGGCGCAACGGGCATTTGCAATTGCGATGCCAGAGCATCATGAGTAGCCTCGTCATCCACAGTAACGGTGACGTGCCGCTCTGCCAGAATCTCGATATTGTTTTGGGAAATATCCACCACCAATCGCTCGACGAGATCTTCAATAGCGTGACTTCCTGCCAGACGCAATGCCACTACTCAAAGAACTGCAACGGCTGTTGGATTAACTTCCACCGCAAGTACGACATCATACTGCTACGTAACTTCGAGCGACTTCTGCCCAAACGACTCATAGAGAAGTTCTATGGCTCATACCAATGGGCGGAAGATCCGAGCACAACCTATCACCAATACTTTAAGAATCTATGATACAGCAATTGATTGAACGATACAAACGTATTCGTACCGAGCGTTTCCTTGCCCAAACATACCAATATTCTTATGCCTTCGTCGGCATGGGTCAGCACTCGCTCACCAACCTTTATCCCGTGCTTCACTATCTCGGTGTGCCGCTGAAATATATCTGCGTCACGTCTGAGCGGAAAGCCCAGCTGATAGAACGGAAGTTTCCTCATGTGAAAGCAACCACCTCGCTTGACATGATATTAAACGATGATGAAGTGAAAGGTGTATTTGTTTCCGCTTCACCCTCTGCCCATTTCTCCCTTGCCTCACAGATATTGAAAAGCAGTAAGTCATTATTCATTGAGAAACCGCCCTGCCAATCACTACAGGAACTTGATGCACTTATAGACAAACAAAGACTTTATGGCTCACCCATTGCTATGGTTGGCTTGCAGAAACGTTATGCTCCTGCCGTGCAGATCCTTCAAAAGCATCTGCGCAAAGAGCATCTTATCAGTTACGATCTCCACTATCTCACTGGCAACTATCCTGAGGGTGACGCACCGCTTGACCTTTACATCCATCCCCTCAACCTTGTTACCCATCTTTTTGGCAAACCAGAAATCCTCGCCTGTCAGCAAGTCGCCCCTGCATCCTACATCATTATGCTCCGTCATTCCCACATCGTCGGCACTCTTGAACTCTCCACCGCCTACACCTGGACAGCCGCCGAAGAATCCCTCAAAATCTGCACATCAAAGGGCATCTACCGCCTCTCTCAGATGGAGCAGCTGACTTTCGAGCCAAAACCTTCCACCATCCTCGGGATTCCTATCGAGAAAGTCCATCCCCACAATAAGAACATCGAATACCTCTACGTCCTCAACAACTTCATTCCAGTATTTCCCAACAACCAAATATATTCCCAAGGCTATTTCAACGAACTGTCCGCATTCGTTGAAGCTGTGGAGGGAAATAACGCGAACATCGTCACGTCTATCGAGTCAGTTAGAGATGCTTATCTCCTAATTGAAAAGATAAAGTCGCACTAATCCAAATAGATTTCACTAAAATAAAGTCGAATGATTCAAAAATCGCCCCAAACCCTGAACATTTGTTCAGACTTTCACCTCGGCAGACACTTTTTCGGTCTTGTCGGGGGCTTCTTCGTGGGACTTTCTGTAACTTTGTGGCTCGGAATAACTCTCGGAGCCGGTTACAGCATGACGTGAATGCCCCGAACGGGATATTTCCGCGAAAACGTAGTATATAATAAAAAGGTATAACAATAAAAACGAAACGATTATGAACAAGCAAGCCATCATTGTTACGCTTTTCGCTCTGCTTGCCTCTTTTACTGCCAAAGGAGAGAGGCTGTCAGGAAAGAGAATGATTGAGGCTGATAAGGATTCTCTTGCTATCCTAGTACCTGAAGCGGTGGCTCGTGGCGATGCTGGCCTATGATGCACGTCCTGAGTCTGAAGCGAAGCTTCAGACAGTGAGGAGGGTGACAGGGGTGACACCTGATTGCATGGATTTCTCCCGCGTACCGCGCATACACACGGTACGCGCGAGAAATCTTGTTTTTATACTGTCACCCCTGTCACCTCTATACGCCGTCTGGCCCGTTCGGACAGCGACAACGACTACAGTCCCGCCCAGATACGCCTCATGGTGGAGAAATGGGGCGCACCGGGAGAATATGATTTTTGAAGGTATGGCAGTTTCGGGTGTAAGTAATGCCTGTTTCGGATGTAAGAGATAGGACTTTACCCCTGTAAACCCCTATCCTTTACTGTCGAAGTAGGCATCCTTTACTGTCGTGGAAGGCATCCTTTACAAGGTAAAGTCCGGGGGGTAGGACTGTTTGCCGTCATTGCGCTCTTTGAAATGTTGTACCTTTGCCGTTGCAATGAGGTTGCAACAGGCCAGAATAAAGAGAATCCCGCCGAGCGGCGGGATTCTTATATGTTACGAAAATGTGTCTTGGATAGGTCTTATTTGTAGTCGCGGATGCGGACATCGATGCCGCTGCCGGCGAGTTGCATGGAGATCTTGTGAACAGGTGTGTCGTTGTAGTGATAGGGGAAGAGCACCTTGGGCTTGATGATCTTGGCAGCGTTGACCACCTGCTCGACGGTCATCGTGTAGGGCTGGTTGCAGGGCAGGAAGGCGATGTCGATGTCCTTCAGGTCGGCCATCTCGGGGATGTCCTCAGTGTCGCCGGCGATGTAGATGCGCAGGCCGTCGAGGGTGAGCACGTAGCCGTTGTCACGGCCCTTGGGGTGGAACTCCTCACGTCCAGGGGTGGTGTTGTAGGCGGGTACGGCCTCGATGGTGATGTCGGCGGCATATTTGCGGGTCTCGCCGTTCTGCATCACGAGTCCGTTGCGGAAGTGCCCGTAGACGGCCTGGTTCACGTAGATGCTCGTGGCCGGCGTGCGGATCTCGTGGATGGCGGCACGGTCGAAGTGGTCCTTGTGCTCGTGGGTGACGAGGATGATGTTGGCCTTGGGGAAGGTGGCGTAGTCGGTCTCGGGCTTGAGCCACATGCCGACAGGGTCTACCTCGATCTCGATGCCGTTGTAGTTGATTTGCATACTGGCGTGCTTGATGCACGTGATGGTCACTTTCTTGCCGTTCTTGGTGGTGAATTCATCCACCTTCTGTGCGGCCTTCACTCCCAGCGTCATCATTCCGATGGCGGCCAGGCAACAAAACAGTCTTTTCATTTATTTATTAAAGGTAATATTATGATGAATCGTGCGCCGGTAGTGTAGGAGGTGTCGAGTGTTAGGGTTCCTCCGAGCTGTTCAGCGAGTTTGCGGCTCAAGTGCAGACCCAGGCCGATGCCCTCCTTGAAGGAGTCGAGCTTGACGAAGCGGTCGAAAACGTGCTCGGCTTCTTGCTGGGGGATGCCGATGCCGGTGTCCTCAACGGATATGTTCAGGTTCTTGCCGTCGGAAGCGGCCTTCAGGGCGATGTAGCCTTCCTCGGTGTATTTGACGGCATTGTCCAACAGGGCGCTGATGATGCGTGCAAACATGTTCTTGTTGGTCTGGTAGGTGAAATCGTCATGCAGCAGGCTGTCCATCTTCAGTTCTGTCTCACCGTTGGCCTTGTCCTGGAATTCATTGAACACTTCACGCAGCACGCTGTTCACCTTGATCGTGTCATCCCTGTGAATCTTGTCCGTGGTCTCTATGAGCGACAGGCCGATGATCTCGTCGATGAGGTTGGTGATCTGGTTGGCGCTCTTCTGCATCATCTCGGCCATGTGCTGGCGTTCCTCCACGGTTTCGGTCAGCTCGGGGTCGGCGATGACCTGTGAGAAGCCGCTGATGATGTTGAGCGGTGTGCGCACCTCATGGCTGACGTTCTGGATGAATGCACTCTTCATCTTCTCCGACTCCAAGGCCCTGTTGTAGGCTTTGCTCAGCTGCTTCATGTGACGGCGGCGCGAGAGCACGATATAGACCTGGGCCATGACCAGCAGTCCCAGCAGCAGGATACCTACGGAGAGGGCGATGATGCGGTTGCGGGTAGACTTCTCCTGCATGTCGTTGATGGCCAGCTGGTCGCGGATGCCCATCATGCTGTTGGCCAGGGCGACATTGTTCACGGAATCGGTGGCGGCGTGGGCTTTGCGCAGGGCGTCGTAGGCCTCCTTCCAGCGACCGGCCTTCTCGTAGATGTTGGTGACTATCTCGTCACCATCGTCGCCGAGTTCCTCTCTGGCCAGTGCCACGGCCTTGTCGGTCTCTCCCTGCGTAGCGAGGTAGTAAACCTCCAACGTCCTGCCGTGGACGGAGCTCTTGCCTTCTGCCACGCCCTTCTTGTATTCCTTGTAGCCTTCGAGGAACTTGGGTATGTCGCCGGCGTTATAGTAGCTGAGGGTGCGTCGCGTCACAATATCGAACACGCGCTCGGGGGCGTATTTCCGGGCGATCTCCTCGGCCTTGGTAAGCAGTTCCATAGCCTCCTGCGGGTCGTCGCCCATCTCCACGTTCACGATGTTCATATAAATGGGGGGCATGCTCTCGTAATAGCCCTGCTTCTCCATCATATCGATGACCCTGCGGAAATTTCTCTTGGCAGCAATCTTATTGCCGCAGATGCGATTGATATGCCCCAGCATGTTGTAAGCCATATACATCTCGTCCTCGAGGCCTTTCTCGGTTAACTCCATGGAGAGTTTCCGTCCCAGCAAATAGGCTTCGAAGATCTTCCTGCGGTTCATATCGAAGATGATCTCGTTGCACCGCTGGGTGTAGTACGCATGAAGGTCTCCCTGCTCGAGCAGATAGTCCTGCAGGGCTTTCAGGGCAGGGAAGAAACGTACGCTGTCGCCGTCGTTGAAGGCATGGCTCATGGAGTCGCGCAGAGCCAGATATTCTGGCTTCTGCTTATAATCATCGGCCTGTGCGGCCGTGTTGAGGCAGACCGTCAGTGTCAGGGCTAATAGTAGAGATCTTACCATACGCGTCTGGTTCTATCATTTTTCATTTTGCAAATGTACGAAAGTTTTCGTAAATGACGAAATTTTTTAGAAAAAAATTGGTGTAATCGTCTAAATATTGTATCTTTGCCGCATGGATATACAGCCAATAGCCCATTTTGAGTCGCCATTGACGTCGAAGTTCGGTATTCCGCGACAGAGCGGACTGGTGGATGAACTGACGGGTCGCATCGTGTTCGAGAAGCCTTTCCGTCAGTCCGAAGCCGTCCGAGGCATGGAGGACTTCGATTATCTCTGGCTCATCTGGGCGTTTTCAGGTATTCATAAAGCTCAAAGCTCAAAGCTCAAAGCTCAAAGTTCTTCGCAAAGCGAAGCGGCAAAGCCGAGCGCAAAGTTCAAAGTTCAAAGTCTCACAGTTCGGCCTCCCCGTCTGGGCGGTAACCGCCGTATGGGCGTGTTTGCCACGCGCTCTCCCTTCCGTCCGAATCCGTTGGGACTCTCTTGCGTCAGACTGGACCGTGTGGAGGAGGATTCGCAGCTGGGACCGGTCATCTATGTGAGGGGTGCCGACCTGATGGACGGTACGCCTATCTTTGATATCAAGCCATACGTGGTTTATGCCGATGCGCGTCCGGAGGCCCGTAGCGGCTTCGTGGACCAGACGGACTGGGAACCGTTGGAGGTGATTATTCCCGAGGAAGTGGCGGCGGCTATTCCTGCCGAACATCTGGCTGCCCTGCGTGCGATACTCTCACAGGATCCGCGCCCTGCGTTCCACGATGATCCGGAACGTGTCTACGGCATGCCGTTCCTGCATCTGGACATCCGGTTTAAGGTTTCCGGCAGGGTACTCACGGTCGTAGCCACTCATTAGCTACATCTCTTTGTCGAGTCTGTTGCGCCAGAGATATTTGCGTGTCTCATGGACGATGATGCCGTTGAGGAAAAGCAGCGACAGGAGGTTCGGTATGGCCATCAGCGCGTTCATGCAGTCGGCCAGGTTCCATACCACTGCGAGGTTCATCACGCTGCCAGCAAAGACGGCTGCGATGTACAGGATGCGGTAACCCGTCACCCAGCGTTTTCCTTTCAGATATTCCACGGCCCGCTCACCATAGTAGCACCATCCGAGAATGGTGGAGAAAGCGAAGGTGAGCAGTCCGAAGGTGAGCAACGGCCGTCCGATGACGGGTATCTTTGAGAAGGCATCCTTTGTCAGGGTGGCGCCGTTGGAGAAGTCGATCTCCGGGTAGGCGATGACACTGCTGACGATGACCAGTCCGGTGAGGGCGCAGATGACCACCGTGTCCCAGAACGTGCCGCTGGAGGAGACGAGTGCCTGGCGCACGGGGTTGCGTGTCTGGGCCGCTGCCGCCACAATGGGGGCCGAACCCATACCCGACTCGTTGGAGAAGAGTCCGCGGGCGATACCGAAGCGGGCTGCCATCATCACCGTGGAGCCTACGAAGCCGCCGCCTGCCGCCTCAGGGCTGAAGGCTGCCTTGACAATCAGGCAGAGAGCCGGCCAGATGTATGGGGCATTGACGATAAGGATATAGATGCACCCCAGCACGTAGAGCACAGCCATGAAGGGTACGAGCATGGAGCACACACGGGCGATGCTCTTGACGCCGCCCAGTACCACGGCCCCTGTCATCAGACAGATGAAGATGCCGGAGAGATAGGGTGAGATGCCGTACGACTCACTGGCAACGGTGGCGATGGCGTTGGCCTGTACGGTGTTGCCGATGCCGAAGGAGGCGATGGCGGTGAACAGAGCGAACAGTACGGCGAGCCACTTCCAGCCCAACCCTTTCTCCAGGGCGTACATCGGACCTCCGAGCATTTTCCCGTTGGCGGTCTTCTCACGGTATTTGATGGCCAGCAGTCCCTCCGCATACTTCGTAGAGATGCCGAAGACACCCGTCAGCCAGCACCACAACACCGCACCGGGACCTCCCAGGGCGATGGCGGTGGCCACACCGATGATGTTGCCCGTGCCGATGGTGGCGGCGAGGGCTGTGGCCAGCGAACCGAACTGCGACACGTCGCCCGTAGCGTCAGGGTCGCGCTTCACCGATAGACGGATGGCCTTGAAGATGTGACGCTGCGGGAAACGCAGGCGTATGGTCAGGAACACATGTGTGCCCAACAGCAGGATGATCATCGGCCATCCCCACAACAGGTTGCTTAACTCAGTCAGAAAACCATTTATCCACTCCATAATCTTCAGAATTCACGGGCAAAGGTACGAAATAAAACCGAAAAAAGAAAAGTGAATCCCAAAAAATTTGGTTTTCTCCTCGCTTATTCGTACCTTTGACTTCGTCGAAGGTACTCTTGCTCGAGAAAACTCAAATAAAATTTGGTTTTCTCCTCGCTTATTCGTACCTTTGCATCCGACAAACCAATAAAATATTGAGTAATGAAACGACTCTCATTGATGCTGACGGCTGTCCTGGCTTTGGGACTGCTGACCGGCTGTAAACAGAAGAAACAGACAGAAGACATCATCGTCCACAAGACTGAAACCCCTAAGCCGCAGGCTCCTATCCGTATGGAACCGTATAATCAGGAGAAGGACTTCAAGTGGCTGGACAGGGACTATCAGGTGAATATCAGCCGCACTCCCGACGACAGTCTCCGTATGGTGAAAGACGAGTTTGGACAGAAGTATGTGGACAATCGTATCACCCTGCGCATCATACGAGCTGACGGTAGCATATTCTTCGAACGTACATTCACCAAGGCCACCTTCGATGAACTCCTTGACGATGACTATCGCCAGACGGGTATCCTGGAGGGTGTCGTCTTCGACCGTGTGGATGGTTATCAGGTGCTCTTCGCCGGCAGCGTGAGTCATCCCCAGACGGATGATGAGTATATCCCATTCATTATCACCGTTGACAATATGGGTGAGGTGGATATCCGTCGTGATACCGACCTCGACACCAGCGGTAATGAATCGGAAGCTATAATTCAGGAATAATCCGGTTATACCAGTGGTCGCTGAATTCCTGCATGGTCGGGAAAGTCAGGTTGGCTCCTGCAAGGAGGAGTTCCTCGTCGGGCAGAGGACCTGTGTTCACAGCAACAGTGAAAATCTTAGCGGCATAGCCTGAACGTATGCCGAGTGGTGCGTTTTCCACGACGATGGCCTCCCAGGGCTTGAGGTCTCCTGCTTTCTGGAGACCCATAAGGTAGGGGTCGGGGTTGGGCTTCCCCCGTTTGACATCGTAGGCCGTCGTGATATGATCCTCGCAGACGAAATCGCCGAAGTCCTTGAGGATGCGTTTGATGAGCGGAAGCTGCCCACTGCCCGTGACCACACAGCACATCATGCCTCCCTTCCGTATCTTCCCCATCAGCTCCAGCACGCCCGGCATGATGGGCGCTTCGGGCAGTGAGTGGAAGATCTGCGACTTCACATCATACATTCTCTGTGCTTCTGCTTCGTCGATATCGCGGTGCTGCTGCTGTCTGACCATCAGACGGATGGTGTCCACGCCGCGTGCTCCCTCAGTGGCGTAGGCATCGTCGGCTGACATCTGAATACCGAACCTCGCCATCGACTCCTGCCAGGCGATGGCGTGGTTGGGCATGGAGTCGTAGAGTATGCCGTCCATGTCAAAGAGCACGGCCTTGGGGCACAATGCCTCAAAGCCGTGTTCTTCTAGGTATTTCTTTACGGCGATGGTGTACATACTAGTGATACTAGTTATACTAGTCGAACTAGTTGAACTAGTTTACTAGGATTCTTTCGCCAGGCGCTCTTTGATCGCCTTCGAGTCTGCCTCGTAGCCGGGCTTGTCGAGCAGGGCGAACATGTTCTTCTTGTAAGCCTCCACACCGGGCTGGTTGAAGGGGTTCACGCCGAGCACGTTACCGCTGATGCCACAGCCGATCTCGAAGAAGTAGATGAGCTGTCCGAGGTAGCGCTCATTGAGGCGCGGCATGGTGATGCGGATGTTGGGCACGCCACCGTCGACATGAGCCAGACGGGTGCCGAGCTCTGCCATCTTGTTCACCTCGTCCACGCGCTTGCCGGCGAGGAAGTTCAGACCGTCGAGGTTCTCTTCGTCCTCGGGGAACAGCAGCTTCTTCTCGGGCTCCTCTACGCTGATGACGGTCTCGAAGATGGTGCGCTCGCCGTCCTGGATCCACTGTCCCATGGAGTGGAGGTCGGTGGTGAAGTCGACAGAGGCGGGGAAGATACCCTTCTTGTCCTTACCCTCTGACTCACCGTAGAGCTGCTTCCACCACTCGCTCATGAAGTGGAGCTTCGGCTGGAAGTTCACCATGATCTCAATCTTCTTGCCGCTCTGGTAGAGGCCGTTGCGTACGGCAGCATACTGGGCTGCGGGGTTCTCTGCGAAGGGCACGCCGGGGGCGCAGGCCTTCTCCATATCTTGGGCACCGCCTACGAGCTCCTTGATGTCGAAGCCGGCACAGGCGATGGGCAGCAGACCTACCGGTGTGAGCACTGAGAAGCGTCCGCCAACGTTATCGGGGATGATGAATGAGGTGTAGCCTTCCTTGTCGGCACAGGTACGTGCAGCACCGCGCTTGGCGTCGGTGATGGCCACGATGACCTTCTTAGCCTCCTCCTTACCGCGCTGGGCCTCACACTGCTTCTTCAGCAGACGGAACGTCAGGGCGGTCTCGGTGGTGGTACCCGACTTCGAGATGTTGATCACACCGAACTTCTTGTCCTTCAGGTACTCGGTGAGTTCAAAGAGGTAATCCTCACCGATATTGTTGCCTGCGAAGAGGATGGTGGGGTTCTTCTTATCGGCCACGAGCCATGCGAACGAGTTGCTCAGGGCCTCAATCACCGCACGGGCACCGAGATAGCTTCCACCGATGCCGGCCACGACGATGGCCTCGCAGTTGGCTCTCAGGGTATTGGCACATGCCTGTAGCTCATCGAGGAACTGAGGCGTGATACTTGATGGCAGATGGAGCCATCCGAGGAAATCATTACCGGGACAAGTGCCGTCCTCAAGTGCCTGCTGGGCGGCTTTAACTTTCGGCTCAAAAGCCTCTACTGCGCCTGCCTCCAGGAAGCAAGCAGCCTTTGTGATGTCTAATTTGATGTTGCTCATAGAATCTGTTTGTTTTTTATCTGAACGAATCTGTTAATAGTTTAATCTCAATCTGCGGACTGATGCGCTCGTACAATATATTATATACGGCATCGAGGATGGGCATGTTGACGTGGCAGTGGCGGTTGATCTCCTTCATGCATTTCGTGCCGAAGTAGCCCTCGGCAATCATCTCCATCTCAATCTGGGCGGACTTCACGCTGTAGCCCTTGCCGATCATCGTGCCGAAGGTGCGGTTGCGCGAGAAATTCGAGTAGCCGGTGACGAGCAGGTCACCGAGGTAGACACTGTCGTAGATGTTGCGGTCCAAGGGATAGACGGCAGTGAGGAAACGGTTCATCTCCTGTACGGCGTTGGCCATGAGCACTGCCTGGAAATTGTCACCGTATTTCAGACCGCTGCAGATGCCGGCGGCAATGGCATAGACGTTCTTCAGCACAGACGAGTACTCGATACCCACCACGTCGGAAGAGGTCTTCGTCTTGATGAAATCGCTGGAGAGCACGTCGCAGAAAGCCTGTGCCTTCTCACGGTCGGCACAGCCCACGGTGAGGTAGGAGAGGCGTTCGAGCGCCACCTCCTCAGCATGGGAAGGACCTCCGATACAGGCCAGGTTGTCGTAAGGCACGTCAAACACCTGATGGAAGTATTCCGAGCAGACGAGGTTTTCGTCGGGCACGATTCCCTTGATGGCAGTGATGACGAATTTGTCACGGAGACGTGTCTTGAGTTTCTTCAGGTGACTCTTCAGATAGGGTGACGGCGTGACGAAGACCAGTGTGTTGTACTGCTGGGCGATGCGGTTCAGATCGCTGTCGAAATGGATCTCGTCAATATTGAAATGTACGCTGGTGAGATAGGCGGGATTATGTCCCATGCGGCGGAAGTCGTCGATACGGTCGTCGCGGCGCATATACCATCCGATGTGGTGGGTGTGACTCACCACGATCTTGGCTATGGCCGTTGCCCAGCTACCTCCACCGATAATCGCTATCTTACCAACGTCGTACATAATAACTCCTTTTTTAAGACTGAGTATCTTTTTTTAAGACAGAGTAACATAATAACTTTTTTTCATCATAAATGTTTTTGCGTAGCTTATGTTAATTTGTTACTATGTCTTAAAACTATTACTATGTCTTTACTCCGTTACTTTGTCTATCCACTGCTGGACCTCGTCGACGGAGGGCTTCTGGAGGTCGAGCTTGTACTTCTTCACGATGTCGCCAATCTTCTGCTGGAGTCCTTGCGGCTTCTCGTCTTTGATGTTAGAGACAAGGTTGAAACCGGCTTTGCGGAGTACGGGAACCCAGTCTTCGGAGACACCGATGGCAGCCCATTCGGCGGGCGTGGACTGTGGGATCTTCTTCTCTGGCTTCATCTGCGGGAAGAAGAGCACTTCCTGGATGAAGGTCTTGCCCGTCATGAGCATCACCAGACGGTCGATACCGATGCCGATACCGGAGGTGGGAGGCATGCCGTACTGCAGGGCACGGAGGAAGTCCTGATCAATGATCATAGCCTCGTCGTCACCCTTGTCAGCTAATTTCATCTGTTCAATGAAACGCTCCTCCTGGTCGATGGGATCGTTGAGCTCGGAGTAGGCGTTGGCCAGCTCCTTGCCGTTGACCATCAGCTCGAAGCGTTCGGTGAGTCCGGGCTTTGAGCGGTGCATCTTTGTCAGGGGCGACATCTCTACAGGATAGTCGGTGATGAAGGTGGGCTGGATGAAGGTGCCCTCGCAGAACTCTCCGAAGAGCTCGTCGATGAGCTTGCCCTTGCCCATGGTATCGTCGATGTCCATGCCCTTCGAAAGACAGAAGGCACGAATCTCGTCCTCGGTCTTGCCGTCACAGTCGAAGCCCGTCTTCTCCTTGATGGCATCCAGGATTGGCAGACGGCGGTAGGGGGCCTTGAACGAAACGATGTTGCCGTCGATCTCGCGCTCCGTGGAGCCGTTGACGGCGATACAGATGGTCTCGAGCAGTTTCTCCGTGAACGACATCATCCAGTTGTAGTCCTTATACTGCACATAGAGCTCCATACAGGTGAACTCCGGGTTGTGGTTGCGGTCCATGCCCTCGTTGCGGAAGTTCTTACCTATCTCGTATACACCCTCAAAGCCGCCCACGATGAGACGCTTCAGGTAGAGCTCGGTGGCGATACGCATGTACATGTCCTGATCCAAAGCATTGAAGTGGGTGATGAACGGACGGGCCGTGGCACCGCCGGCAATCATCTGAAGGGTGGGGGTCTCTACTTCGGTGTAACCAGCATCATCCAGCACTTTGCGGAGCGTCCGGATGACGGTTGCACGCTGCAGGAAGGTATCCTTCACGCCCTCGTTCACCACGAGGTCGACATAGCGCTGACGGTAGCGCAGCTCAGGGTCATCGAACTTGTCGTAGGCCACGCCGTCCTTATACTTCACGATGGGCAGGGGCTTCAGGCTCTTGCTCAGCAAAGTCAGTTCCTTGGCGTGGACACTGATTTCTCCCGTCTGGGTGCGGAACACCTTACCCTTGACACCAATAAAGTCGCCGATGTCGAGCAGGCGCTTGAATACATTATTATATAGTCCTTTGTCTTCGCCAGGACAGATGTCGTCACGGGTGATATAGACCTGAATGCGACCCTTGGAGTCTTGCAGCTCTGCAAAACTGGCCTTTCCCATCACGCGGCGGCTCATCATACGGCCTGCTATCGAGACCTCGCGCTCCTCGTCGTCCTTAAAGTTTTCCTTGATGTCGGTACTGAATGCGTCGGTGGGATATTCTGCGGCAGGATAGGGGTCGATACCCATGCTGCGCAGTTCCTGCAGACTCTGTCGTCTGCCGATTTCTTGTTCGCTTAATTCTAAAATGTTCATCTTAATATTCGAATATTTTTCCTTTATTTGGGTGCAAAGATACGAAAATATCCCGAAAAAAGTACATCATAGGGTAAATATTTGCAAAAAATTTACGAAAAGTTTTGTCGTTTATAAAAATCTTTCTACATTTGTGGCAGAATAACTAAAGTATTTGATTATGGATCAAGGATTGGTTAAGAAGAGAGTTGTGGGTGTGGATATCAGTCTGGATGCAACTTCTTATGCTATTGTAGATATAAGAGGTAATGTATTGGCAAAGGACAGTTTCCCCACAGAAGATTATCCAGAGATTGGGGCTTTCATTTCCGCATTGAGTGATGGTATTATGAAGCTGATTGAAGCCAATGGCGCTTTAGAGACCATCCGTTCTGTGGGTATCAGTGCTCCAAGTGCAAACTTCATGACAGGTAGCATTGTCAATTCTCCCAATTTCCCTTGGAAAGGGGTTATCCCGTTGTCGGCCTTGTTGCGTGACAGACTGGGACTCGCCGTGGCCGTTGCCAACAATTCCCATGTAGTGGCTTTGGGAGAGCATGCTTTCGGCTGTGCACATGGCATGCGTGACTTCATCATCATCACGCTGGGCTCTGGATTGGGCAGTTGTATATTTACCGATGGTGGTGTCAAGCTGGGCTCAGAAGGCTATGCCGGAGAGATCGGTCATACGTGTGTGGTGCACGACGGCCGTCTGTGTGGCTGTGGCAATAAAGGCTGTCTGGAAGCCTATACGGCCACGAAGGGCATTATCCGTACGGCCCGTGAGGTGATGGCAGAGTCGGGCGAGGTTACCAAGATGCGTCGTTTGCCGAAGTTGACACCGAGGGCGATAGCGGAACTGTGTGAAGAGGGTGACGCAATGGCCATAGAGACATTCCGTCGCACGGGTGAATATCTGGGTTTTGGACTTGCCAACTATGCCTCTGTGATTGATCCTGAGGCCATCATCTTCACTGGCGGAATCACCAGGGCTGGTAAGTGGCTGATGGAACCCGCAAAGAAAGCCTTCGAGGAACATGTGTTCCATAATATCCAGGGTAAGGTGAAATTCCTGACTTCTGACCTGGACGAGGGAGAGCGTAACATCCTGGGCGCGAGTGTGCTGGCCTGGGAGGTGAAGGAATACTCTCTGTTTATATAGCTTACAGTTTATAGTTTACGATTTACAGTTTATTATTATGGAATCGTTAGATCAGATTAAAACTCGGGTCGTCGGTGTCGACATTCGTGAGGTTAAGACTACATATGCATTGGTAGATATACGTGGCGAGATTATCGCGACGGACTATTTTAATACAATGGATTATCCTGAGATATCGGATTATGCCAGTGCCTTAAGTGAGAAAATACTTGTGTTGGTGGAAGAGAACGGCGGCTATGAAAAGGTGCGCTCAGTGGGTATCAGTGCGCCGAGTGCCAACTTCCTGACGGGTTGTATTGAAAACGCAGCCAATATGCCATGGAAGGGCGTAGTGCCGTTGGCCGCAATGCTTCGTGACCGTCTTGGACTGGCCGTGGCTCTTGCCAACGATGCCCATGTCACGGCACTTGGCGAGAAAGCTTTCGGCAGTGCACATGGCCTGAAGGACTTTGTGGTTGTATCCATCAGTCACGGAGGACTGGGCAGTTGTATATTCATGGACGGCAAGCCTCATCTTGGCGTGAATGGTTTTGCCGGTGAGGTCGGACATTCATGCGTGGAAGTCGATGGCCGTCAATGTGGTTGTGGGCGCAGAGGGTGTTTGGAGACCTATTGCTCAGACAAGGGCCTTGTCAAAACAGTGGAAGAGCTCCTTGCAGAGGGGGCGCCGTCGGCATTGAGAGACCTCAAGGACATCAGTGTCCAGACGGTAACCTATTATTGTGACCAGGGAGACCAGATCGCTATTGAAGCTATCCGGCGTGTAGGCTTTATGCTTGGAATAGGACTGGCCAACTATGCGTCTGTCCTGAATCCTGAGGCCATCATCCTCACTGGCGATATGATGCAGGCCGGGAAATGGTTGCTGAAGCCGATGCGCAAATCATTTGAGGAGCATGTGTTCCATAATATCCAGGGAGAGACCCGCCTGCTCGTCTCTATCCTCAAAGAGGGTGAGCGTGATGTGTTGGGAGCCAGTGCTTTGGCCTGGGACGTGAAGGAATATTCCTTGTTTAAGTGAATTTAAGGAAGTTAAAGAAGTTATAGAAGTTATAGGACTATCATGATAGGTCGCAACATTAAGTCAAAAGTGGTGGGAGTTGATATCAGCAACGAAAGGACCACCTATGCAATAGTAGATATCCGTGGCAATATTCTGGCGGAAGATTCTTTTGCTACGACAGACTATTTAGATGTTAATAATTTCGTGGCAGCCCTCAGTGAGAAGATTCTTACACTCGTTGAGGCTAATGGTGGTTATGAGAAGATACGCTCTATCGGCTTGAGTTCACCGAGTGCAAGTTCCGTCTCAGGGTGTATTGAGAATGCAGCCAACCTGCCGTGGAAGGGAGTCATCCCCATGGCAGCCATGTTGCGAGACCGTCTGGGACTGGCCGTGGCCTTGTCAAATGACGCCCACGTCTCGGCACTTGGAGAATACGCCTTCGGTAGTGCTCACGGCATGTCGAACTTTATCATCGTCAGCCTCGGTGTAGGTATCGGCAGTTGTTTCTTTAGTGCCGGTGCAGAGCATAGGGGACATTTTGGCTATGCCGGAGAGTTCGGCCATACCTGTATAGCTGAAGGCGGTCGTTTGTGCGGTTGTGGCCACACAGGCTGTCTGGAGGCTTATGTGGGAGCCGCCGGTATTATACGTACTGCCAAGGAACTGATGGACGAGAGCGACAAACCCACGCTGATGCGTGACCTCGAGAAACTGTCTCCTCGTACGATTAAGGAGTGTTGTGATCAGGGTGACGAGATTGCCATTGAGGTCTATCGTCGTACAGGCTATATGCTTGGCATCGGCTTGGCTAATTACGCATCGATTGTTGATCCAGAAGCTATTATTCTGACGGGTGGTATCTCTCATGCCGATCATTGGCTGCTGGAACCGGTGTCGGAATCGTTTGAGGATCATGTGTTCGGGAATATGAAGGGGAAGGTCAATATTCTCCTCTCGAAGCTCGATGACCGGGAACGTGATGTGCTGGGTGCCAGCGCATTGGCATGGAGTGTGCCGGAGTATTCGCTGTTTAAGTGAAGTTAGGGATATTAGGGATGTTAGGGAGGTTAAGAATTGAAGAATGAACGTAGAAGAGATAAACGAAATTATCAATGCAAACCCTAACCTGAGTACCGCCCTCGGGATGGAGTTCCTCTCCACTCCTGAGGACGATACGTGTATGGCTCGGATGAAAGTCGACGAGCGTAACCGCCAGCCCTTCGGGTTCCTCAGTGGCGGTGCCTCACTGGCATTGGCGGAGAATGTGGCAGGGGTTGGTTCATCAGCCCTCTGTCCCGGTTGTGCCTGTGTGGGTATAGAGGTCAGTGGCAGTCATGTGAAGGCGGTTGCTGAAGGTGATACGGTGACGGCCTATGCCCGTATGTTGCACAAGGGTACTACGCTTCATGTGTGGAATGTAGACATCAAGGACAGCGAGGGTGACCTCATCTCTAACGTACGAGTTACTAACTACGTCATAAGTCATAAGAAGTGATGTCAGCATTTGCGGTATATCGTCTGCCGTATGGTAAGTTCGCGACAATGGTTCAGCAGATGGATGGTGAGCCTGCGGAGCTATTATCATGCGCAGAACTCAACGGCAAATGTGGCTTTGTGATGGCACCCTTCGAGATAACCGATGGTCATCCGATACTCCTGATCCGGCCTGACAAAGTGGAGAGGGTGGAACTTGAGAGGAGACAGGAGACAGAGGTTAGGGTGTTTAGGGAAATTAGGGAGATTAGGGAAATTAGGGGAGATAGGGCGTTTAGGGATTATTATGCTGTGGATTTTGCCAATTTCCATTCCCAACTGGAGTTGGGTACCTTTCGTAAGATTGTTCTGGCACGTTGTGCAGAGGAGGAACTGTCTGAAAGCATCCCGCCTATGGAACTCTTCTTCAAGGCCTGCGAACAGTATCCACGTATGTTTATCTCGTTGGTGTGTACGGAGAAAGGTGGCTGTTGGTTGACGGCCAGTCCTGAGATTCTGTTGGAAGGCAATGGTGCCGACTGGCGTACGATCGCTTTGGCAGGCACCGTACGTTTAGAAGGAGAACAGTTGTCGGGGGAGGGTGAGACCGTTAACTGGTCAACAAAAAATATCCAGGAACAACGCTATGTGGCCACCTATATCGCAGAGTGTTTGGAGCAGTTTACCTCTGATTTCTCCGAAGAGGGACCGTCTTCCGTGAGGGCTGCCAATCTGGTGCATCTGCGTAGTGACTTTACGTTTACACTGCCTTCGAAGGAGCGTTTAGGCGACCTGTTACAGGCACTTTATCCTACGCCTGCCGTCTGTGGACTGCCAAAGCGTGAGACATTCCATTTCATCACGCATAATGAACATACCCCCCGTCTGTACTATAGTGGCTTCCAGGGATGGCTTGGAGAGGAGGAAACACATCTCTATGTGTCGTTGCGTTGTATGAAGATGGAGGGGAAACGCTGTTACCTCTATGCCGGAGGAGGTCTGCTTAAAGACAGCACGGAAGAACTGGAGTGGCAGGAGACCGAAGCCAAACTCGAAACGATGCGGAGGGTCATATCGTCATAACGACACATCGTCAAATCGTGATAACGTCATATCGTCATAACGTCATAACGAAAAATGTTTTCCAATAAGAATAACGTTAATATCCTGACTGCCTTGCTCGTCCAGCATGGTGTTCGTCACGCCGTTGTCTGTCCTGGCAGCCGTAATTCACCTCTTGCACATAACCTGAACGAGTGTCCTGACATCACGTGTTATCCCGTGACAGATGAACGCTCTGCAGGATTCTATGCATTAGGTATGTCACAGGCATTGGGAAAACCTGTCGCAGTCTGTGTGACTTCCGGCACGGCTCTGTTGAACCTTGCCCCTGCTGTGGCAGAGGCTTACTATCAGCATGTCCCGTTGGTGGTCATCTCTGCCGACCGGCCTCCTCAATGGATAGACCAACTCGATGGCCAAACGCTACCGCAGCCAGATGCCTTAGGCCGTTTTGTAGCCAAGGCGGTTTCTCTGCCGGAGCCTCGTGACGAAGAGGAACACTGGTATTGCAATCGTTTGGTAAACGAGGCTCTTATCGTTCGCCATGTTCCTGTACATATCAACGTGCCCATCACAGAACCCTTCTTCGACTTCACGACAGCCTCTCTGCCTTTAGAGCGACGGATAGAACTGTTGCCCTCCGACATCTCCAACCCTACTCTGAGTCATGTGTGCTGTATGTTCATACAGTCAAAGCGGCCCATGTTAATTGCCGGGCAACCTATGAATCCCAATCTTGATGAGGCCGTCTTATTGGTGGAAGACGATGAGCATTATGTGCCTGACTTTGTGCTGTATATTGGTGGTTCCATTGTCAGTAAGAGAGTCAAGCATTTCTTGCGGAAGGCTCGTGAGACGTGGGTGGTGAACGCTACTGGTGAGGTCACCGACACCTTTATGAACCTTACCCATGTGGTTCAGGGCGATGGGGAGGTGGTGGCTGATCAGGTACGATTCCTGTTGGAACAGCAGCCCCATCCTTTCGTACAGAAGTGGGAGCAGTTGCTAGAGAAAGTCCGTGAGGCGTCGATGGCTTATGAGCCAGATTATTCTGAGATGGCTGCGGTGAAGTATTTTGAGGGGAGACAGGAGGAAGGGTGTTGTTTCCACTACGCCAATAGTACGGCCATTCGTCTGGCGAACATCTATGCCCGTCACAAGGTATGGTGTAATCGTGGGGTGAATGGTATCGACGGCTCGCTTTCCACTGCCGCAGGCTTCTCCTGCGTTACTGACGATATGGTCTTCTGTGTTGTTGGCGACTTGAGTTTCTTCTACGACAGCAATGCCCTGTGGAACCAGAACCTAAAGGGTAATTTCCGTATTCTGCTGCTCAACAATGGCCGTGGTGGTATCTTCAATATGCTGAAGGGACTGGAGCAGAGCCCTGCCCGTGACAAGTTTGTTGCTGCAGAGCATCATACGTCAGCCGAAGGGATCTGTCGTCAGAATGATGTTGTCTATCTGAAGGCCGAGAACATGGAACAGATGCAACAAGGCATTGACACTTTCATGTCAATGGCGTCTAACCGTCCCATCGTCCTTGAGGTCTTTACTGATCCCTCGGCAGATGAACAAGCCTTTAAAGGCTTACATACGAGGCTTCTCCAACTGAAGTCTGGTGGTGACGGTCTTGAAGGCTGATGACGAGGTCTTAAGCGTTACTGAAGAGGCCGTCTTCCCGGCACGTAAGATGACCAGTGCAGAACCGTTGTATAGGCGACGGTGATTGGTCACATTTAGTTCTTCGCTATCGTGATTGCCGCTGCTGACAGCCACGATACGGGCGTCACCCTCTACCTCAAACTTCAGTTCGTCCTGTGCCATCGGTACACGACGTCCTTTGCTGTCCACAGCCTCTATACGGATGTGCATGAGGTCGGTACCGTCAGCCCTCCACGAGGTGTCCTCAGGTGTGGCGACGAGGCGCACGGCCTTACCTGTGGTCTCGATTTTGTGGCGGGCTACGATTTTCCCATTCGTATAGGCGACAGCCTCAAGGTAGCCGTCGGCGTATGCAATGGTGTCCCACTTTGGACGGTTACGCTGCTTGGGGTCGCCGATGGGATTCTTCTTCCTACCAAGACTCTTTCCATTAAGTACCAGTTCCACCTCTTCGGCATTGGTATAAGTATAGAGGGACAGTTGTGTTCCAGGCTTGCGACACCAGTGGTCGCTCATTCCGTCGTTGGCAGTGTTGATGCCGTTCCACATGATGGCTTCAGCTTTATTGTCGATGATGGCGATGTGTACCAGCGGTTCTTCTGGTTTCAGGAACGACTTCATGAAGAAAGCTTTGGGCTTCGGTTCGAGGGAGATATCGAACACGCCTTGCGCCCAACCCTTTGTGGGCCATCCCTGACTCTCGCCGAGGTAGTCGATGGCTCCCCAGTAGGCCAGGCCTATCACCTTGTCAAGATCCATCTCAAAAAAGTTCGGACCCATGTTGGTCATGTTGGCCTCGCTCTGGTAGAACGTCATCCAGGGGAACCTCCGTCCGTCGCCGGGGAAGTACATATAGCGGTAGTTGTAAGATTGTACGTCGGTGATCATCGCCAGATCGTGGGGCAGGGAATCGGTATCCCAGTTACGGTAGCGTGGGTGCATGGCCACGGTCACAAGTCGGGTGGAGTCGTAGCGCTGCAATAGTGTCTTCTGCAACTTATACATCGTCACGCCGAAGTCATTGAACGGCATGTTGGGATCCTGCTGTAATTCATTGCCGAGACTCCAAAGGATGACTGATGGTGAGTTGCGGTCGCGCTTCACCCATTCCGGCACCTCATACTGCCAGTGCTGTTCAAATGGCACCTTACCGCCTGTATGCTGTTGGGTCCATTTGTCGTACAGTTCGTCCACAACCAATATGCCGTATTTGTCGCAGAGTCTGATGAAGTCGCGGCTGTATGGATTGTGCGAGGTACGAATATGGTTCATTCCGAACTCCTTCATCAGTTTGATGCGCTTCTCAATGGCTTTGGGATAGGCCGCTGCGCCGAGGGCGCCTAATGTGTGGTGGTTGGCATAGCCCTTCAGCAACACCTTTCTGCCGTTGAGCCTGAAACCGTAGTCTGGACCGAACTCAATGGTGCGGATGCCGAACTGCTCACAGGTCTCGTCTGCCACCGTACCATCTTCATGAAGCAACTGAGCCTTAACATTATATAGATAAGGTGTGTCGATGTCCCAAACCTTCGGGTTCAGAATCTCGATGTCCGTGGTGATGGGCGTCTCTTGATGGCGTGTCATCCTGTGGCGTTTGACGGCTATGGTATCGTTGTACACCGTCTCACCGTCAGGATCTATGATCTGTAAGGCGATGTTTGTCGCCTCACCCTTATTACGGTTTATAAACTCGGCACTGATACTGACGAATCTGTTATCGTGCGTGGTGATATAGAGTGGATGCCGGGCAAAGTACATGTCCTTAGGGGTGCTGACGAGACTGACGTTACGGAACAGACCTCCACCAGTATACCAGCGTGAGTTGCCTGGCTCACGGGTGTCGGCGATGACCTCTATCAGATTGTCCTCACCATATCTTAGGTTATCTGTGATGTCTGTCTCAAAGCCCACATATCCGTAGTCTGTACCCCCTACGTGCTGACCGTTGACGAACACGTCGGCAGTGTACATGATGCCCTCAAAGTCGAGCAGCACCCGCTGGCCTTCCATCTCTGCGGCAGGGGTATAGTGCCTGCGGTAGTAGCCCTTACCCATCTCCTTGAATCCGCGACTTGACAGACGACTCTTGATGTTGGCTGCCACGTCGGTATTGTCAGGTTTCTCATCGGCAGCAGGTGCTACCCACGGCTGTTCAATCTGGAAGTCATGCGGCACATCCACCTTCCGCCACTCGCCTTCGTTATTCAGACGAAACTCCCACCCGAAATTCAGACACTGTACACTGCGCTGCGCACTGATAGTGAATAGTGAATAGTGAATAGTGAATAGTATCAACAGAAATGAACGTTTCATATTTGTTCTTTTTTTGTCTAAGGAATTTAAATATTCCTTAGAATTTTCAATTTTCAATCTTCAATCTTCAATCTTCACGAGTTTATAGTACTCTGTTCCGCCGAGGAGGAAGCAGCCTGTGCCGTAGTCCTCGAAGTCGGGCACCTTTGTGTAGGAGAGAGGCTGGCCTGCTGAGGGATCCTTGCCTGTGCCCTGTGCCCAGCCGAGGAAACCGTCCGGATGTACGCAGTCGCGCACAAGTCCCTCCCAAGCTCTGTCGCAGACGGGTTTGTATTCAGCGGCCTTGAGGAATCCCATTCTGATACCCCACGCCATTCCGTAGAGGAAGAGAGCCGTGCCTGACATCTCCTTACCACCATAGTCGGCGTATGAAACAAGACTCGGATTCCATAGTCCGTCCTCCTGACGCTGACAGGCTTTCAGGGCTGCACTCATCGTGAGGAAGTCCTTCTTCAGTTCTTTATAAAATTTATCCTTCGGAGAGAGTTGGTTCATGCAGCGCACGAGTGCAGCATACACCCAGCCATTGCCTCGGCTCCAGTAGCAGTTATTTCCGTCTGGCGTCTGATATGGGGCCACATAGTCCTTGTCCCTCCACCACAGACCTTCCTTCTCGTTGAACAGTCCTCCGGCCAGCGTGTTACGGCTCCAACGGTACATCTTCATCGCATGGTCTGCATATTTTCGGTCACCAGTCACCTTATAGATTTGCATATACAGGGGCATGGCCATCTGTATGGCGTCGATCCATGTCCACCAACCGTAGAGCTCATTCTCAGCCTTGGGATTGGGTGTCTGCATCTGGTTGTCGAGGTTCTCAATGACCTTGGCAATCTTCTCTTCGCCACCACTTTGGAAATAGCGGTCCACATAGGTCTGTCCGCAGCACTGATCGTCGGCATCGTTGGTCTTCACACCGTTGCGAGGCGTCCACTGATGGAACGAGGCCCAGCGGTCGGTATAGTCAGTATATTGTGGATTGGCATCTATCTCATATAGTGCCATCAGCCCTTCGTAGTACACGGCTCGCGTCCACAGTGACGAGGGCCTGATGCGGTTCACGTTCGTGGGCAGGGTAGGGTCGGCGTACTTCGCCATGAAGTAGTCATTCACTAATCGCAGTGTACTCATCACCTCGTTGCCTTTCCCCTCTTGGGCTGTTGCCGTCATGGTCGCCAGAAAGACCATCAGCGTCAGGATTATTTTCTTCATTGCCTTATAGTTGTTAGTTCGTTGATTTGATTGCAAAGATAGTGTTTTTTTTCGAATATCACAAAAACTAAGGTGCTTTTGGCAAATATCAAAGACAATATCGCAAAAATCATAGTACCTTTGCCCCCGATAAATCAATAAAGCCAAATGAAACTACTAAAATTGACTTTGCTTTCTGTCCTGATGTTGACAGTTGTCCCTATGGACATGGTTGCAACACGGCAGAAGCTCAATTTCAACAGTGCGTGGCGTTTACAGGTGGGAGACTTCCCTGATGCCGTCAGAGCCAATTTCGATGACAGCCGCTGGCGACAGGTGACCCTGCCTTATGCCTTTAATGGAGATGAAGCCTTCCGGAAGGATATCGTAGACCTGACGGACACCATTGTGTGGTACAGGAAAAAGTTTACAGTTCTTGCTGAAGCAAGCGCCCCTTCGGCTCGAGCGGAAAGTTTACTGTTTACAGATGAACAAAAATACTTCATCGAGTTCGAAGGCGTTCGACAGGGAGCTGACTTCTATCTTAATGGTCATCATCTTGGCCTCAGCGAGAACGGTGTTATGGCCTGTGGCTTCGACCTGACGCCTTATATTAAGATAGGAGAGAATGTGTTTGCCGTTCGCTGCGACAACAGCTGGACCTACCGTTCCCGGGAGTACGAGAGCCGCTACCAATGGAATGACCGCAATTTCAATGCCAATTATGGGGGAATCCCCAAGAATGTGTGGCTTCATGTGACAGGCAAACTTTATCAGACACTGCCTCTGTATTCCAATCTTGGTACTACCGGCACGTATGTCTATGCTACTGACTTCGATATCGCTGGCCATAAGGCTGTCATTCATGTCGAGTCGCAAGTAAGGAACGATGATACGAAAGCCCACGACGTTGCCCTGATGTTTACCCTGACTGATGCTGATGGAAATCTGGTCGCTCGCGAGGAGGGTCAGGAATACATCCACATTAAACCAGGTGAGACCGTATCGCTGAAGACCGCATCGGAGGTCTCAAACCTTCATTTCTGGTCTTGGGGCTATGGGTATCTATATATCGTAGAGAGTCGTTTGAAGGAGGTTGTGCCAAATGGTGAAAGAATTGAATATCATGATCTTGTCGTCACTCGGACTGGATTCAGGAAAACAAGGTTTGGTGAAGGTAAGATCTGGCTTAACGACCGTGTCCTGATGGTGCATGGCTATGCCCAGCGCACCTCCAACGAGTGGCCTGGCGTAGGACTGAGTGTCCCGGCCTGGCTGAGCGACTACTCCAATGGTCTGATGGTGGAGTCGGGAGGCAATCTTGTCCGTTGGATGCATGTCACCCCTTGGAAGCAGGACATCGAGTCTTGCGACCGGGTGGGACTCCTTCAGGCTATGCCTGCCGGTGATGCAGAGAAAGACGTAGAGGGTCCGCGCTGGCAGCAGCGTACGGCCCTGATGCGTGATGCCATCATCTATAACCGCAACAATCCCTCGATTCTGTTTTATGAGAGCGGCAACGAGAGCATCAGCCGTGAACATATGTTGGAGATGAAGCAGATCCGAGATACTTACGACCCCTACGGAGGCCGTGCCATCGGCAGTCGTGAGATGCTCGATATCAACGAGGCCGAGTATGGCGGCGAGATGCTCTACATCAACAAGAGCAAGAAGCACCCGATGTGGGCGATGGAGTATTGTCGCGACGAGGGCCTTCGCAAGTATTGGGATGCTTATAGTTATCCCTTCCATCCAGAGGGCGATGGGCCACTCTATCGTGGCCAGCCTGCTACGGACTATAACCACAACATGGATGCGTTTGCCGTGGAGATGGTGCGTCGCTGGTATGACTATTGGCGTGAACGTCCTGGCACCGGCACCCGTGTCTCTTCGGGCGGCGTGAAGATTGTGTTCTCAGATACCAACACCCATCACCGCGGTGAGTCAAACTACCGTATGAGTGGCGTCACCGATGCCATGCGCATTCCCAAGGATGCCTTTTATGCACATCAGGTGATGTGGAGCGGATGGGTGGAACCAGAGAAGCCGCAGACCTACATCATTGGCCACTGGAATTATGATAAGGCATTGAAAAAGCCTGTCTACGTTGTGTCGACGGCAGATGAGGTGGAACTGTTTCTGAATGGACGGTCGTTAGGCAAGGGCAGGCAGAGCTATCGTTATCTCCATATCTTCGATGATGTCGCCTATGAGCCTGGCTCCCTTGAGGCTGTAGGCTCTGATGGCAGCCGTTACAGACTTGAGACAGCGGGCGAACCTTTTCAGTTGAGACTGAAGGCCATTGAGAATCCTGAGGAAACAAAGGCCGACGGTGCCGATATGGTGCTCTTCGAGGTGGAGGCTGTCGACAAGGAGGGCCGTCGTTGCCCGCTCGACGACCGTCAGGTCAGTTTCAGTCTCTGGGGTGAGGCCCAATGGATTGGGGGCATTGGCACACGTCATAACAAGGAGATGCAGCGACCCGACGAGAATCGTCCTGCCGGACTGCTCGATGCCGCTGCCACGAAGAATATATCCGACAACTATGTCGGTTCGATGGTATTGCCCGTGGAGTGTGGCGTCAACCGTGTGCTGGTTCGTACGACCACCCATGCTGGCGAGATTCTTCTCTCAGCCTGTGCCGAAGGACTGAAACCTGCGTATGTGATGGTGGAAAGTGGAAAGAGTAAGGCGGAAGGAGATCTGCCGCAGTTGACGCTCAAGGGCAGACTTGACCGTGGCGAGACACCCCTCTCTCCCTCTTATACCGAGCAGGCCCGTGAGATCCCCATCCTCTCAGCTAAGGCCGGTTACGATTCAGAGCATGCCGCCAACAGCTTCGACGATAACGAGCTCTCAGAGTGGAAGAATGATGGCCGACAGTCTACGGCTTGGATTACCTATCGCCTGTCAAAAAAGACTGTCGTCGATGATATCTGCCTGAAGCTCACCGGCTGGCGTCTGCGTAGCTATCCCCTTGAGGTCTATGCAGGCAAGACACTCATTTGGTCTGGTGAGACGGAGCGCAGTCTCGGCTATGTCCATCTGAAGCCAGTGAAGGCAGTCAAAACCGATGAGATCACCATCCGTCTGAAGGGAGCGGGTAAGGATAAGGATGCCTTCGGCGGTATCGTCGAGGTGACCGAGCCTGCCGCCGGCGAACTCGATCTCTTCAAAGCCAAGAACGGCGGCGAGACGAAGAATGAATTACGGATTGTGGAAATAGAGTTCCTGGAAAATCTGAACAAGATATGAAAAAGACAATAATGGTGTTATTGATGACAGGCTTTGCAACGTAGTCTATATTGAACTGCTGAGACGCTGTGCCTACGATTTCTATGATGTGTACTACTATAAGCTTTTCCCCCTCTAACCCCTCTTTTTTGATAAATATACTACAATTTTTGATAAAATGGGGTGGTTTGTGCTAATATTATAGAAATAAAGAATAATTTTGCACTTGCGTGTAATAACTAATTATATTCCAACCATAAAATTAATTAATAATCAAACAAATCAAAATGGAAGAAAACAGAATGACTAACCGAAAAGCCAGCTGCAAAGGATGGCAGCGACTTCTCTTCCTCGCCTTGATGGCCGTCACGTCTACGATTGCCATGGCGCAGGGAAATGTATCGGGTAAAGTTGTCGACACCACCGGCGAGCCCATCATCGGTGCCAGTGTCGTTGTGAAGGCAACATCTGTTGGTACGGTGACCGACTTGGACGGTAACTATGCCATTCAGAACGTTCCTGAGAAAGCTACCCTCGTATTCTCATACGTGGGCTATCGCACCCAGAGTATTGCCGTTGGCGGCAAGAGCACCATCAACGTCACGCTCGAAGAGGACAAGCAGATGCTCGACGAGGTGGTGGTAGTCGGTTATGGCGTACAGCGTAAGAGCGATGTGACCGGTGCCCTTACCCGTGTAGGTGAGAAAGAACTGAACACGAAGCCCGTGAACAATGCTTTCGAGGCATTGCAGGGAAAGGCAGCCGGTGTGGACATCACCACCAGCGAGCGTCCTGGTACGTTAGGTAGCATTGCAATCCGTGGTCAGCGTTCTATCTCTGCTGGCCGGGGGCCTCTCTATGTGGTTGACGGTGTGCCCCTTCAGACCGGTGGCATTGAGACGCTGAACCCCCGCGATATCGAGAGCATCGACATTCTGAAGGATGCCTCTTCGACCGCTATTTACGGTAGCCGTGGTGCTAACGGTGTTGTACTCGTGACAACCAAGCGTGGTCAGGAGGGAAAGATGCAGGTTAGTTACAACGGATCGTTCACTTTCCAGAAGATCATTGACAAGAGTCCGGCCATGAGTGCCAGCGACTATATCACATGGCGTCGTTGGGCTAAGTACAACCAGAGCCCTGATGTGTATACGCCTGGTGACCAGCCCACACAGGAGCAGGATTTGGATTTCTTCGCTGGTGATGAAACTGCTTTGGCCAATGTGATGAAAGGTTGGAGCGGCGGCAGCTGGGACGGTTCCAAGGTGACCGATACCGACTGGACAGAATTCGTCACTCAGACTGGTATCACCCAGGAGCACACACTGAGTGCCCGTGGTGGTACGAAGAATCTTGCAGGGTTCGTGTCTTTTGGATACCTTAATAATAAAGGTACGCAGAAGGGACAGGGCTATGAGCGCTTCAACTTCACCGCTTCTGCTGATGTGAAGGGTAATAAGTGGTTCAAGGCCGGTGGTTCATTCACAGCATCTTATAGCTTACAGAAATACGGATACTCCAAGGCATACGGAACCAGTTCTGGTCCTACCGACTTGTATGGTGCAGCCAAGGCTATCCTCCGCTATACGCTCCCTTATGATGAGAATGGTGAGATTATCACTCAGCCTGGTGGCTCTACTACCAATACTTACTCCGTCATCGACGAGTGGACGAAGTCTACCGATAACCGTGAGAACTATCGGTTACTGGGTAGTTTCTATGCCCAGATTGACTTCGGACAGATTTGGGAGCCCCTGCAGGGTCTGCAGTGGAAGACACAGTTCGGTCCTGACTTCCGCTACTATCGTAACGGAAACTTCCTCGATGCCAGTTCTATCAGCCGTGCGGGCGGTAACAACACCGTCAGCCGTGGCGATGGCCGTCAGCTGGCTTGGACCCTCGATAATATGCTGCTCTACAACAAGAGCATTAAGGAGCATACCTTCGGTCTGACGCTGTTGCAGAGTGCCTCTAAGACTAACACTGAGACCAGTAGTATCAGTGAGGAGAATGTCCCCATTCCTTCCTTCCTCTGGAATAACCTCGGTGCTGTCGATGTAACTGACAGTAAATACAAGGTGGGTATTGGCTCTGGTCTCTCTGAGAGTGCTCTGAGTTCTTATATGGCCCGTATCAACTATGCCTACAAGGACCGTTATCTGCTCACCGCCTCTGCCCGCTGGGATGGCGCTTCCGTATTGGCAGAAGGTAAGAAGTGGGACTTCTTCCCCTCGATGGCCCTCGGTTGGCGTATGGAGCAGGAGGAGTTCATGAAGGATGTAACATGGATTGACCAGTTCAAGGTCCGTCTGGGTGTCGGTGTGACAGGTAACTCTGCCGTATCGCCTTACGGAACGCTTGGTCTTATCAACTCTTACTGGATGCCGTTCAGCACTGGTAACTCACAGATTCTTGTGACCAACGAGCCTTACTATTCCAACAATCAGGTTCAGATGCCTAACAAGAACCTCGGTTGGGAGAAGACCACCCAGTGGAACATCGGTATTGACTTCAGTTTCCTGAAGGGTCGCATCGGCGGTACGATCGATCTGTACACCTCACGTACCAGCGACCTGATTCTCGACATGTCTATCCCTTCGCTCTCAGGCTATCCCTCCATGAAGACCAATGTGGGTGAGACGAAGAACAAGGGTATCGAGGTGACTCTGAACACGATTCCGTTTATGACAAAGGACTTCATCTGGAACTCGAACCTGAATTTCGCTTATCAGAAGGATGAGATCGTTGAGCTGGCTAATGGCAAGCAGGACGATATCAGCAACACATGGTTCATCGGTGAGTCTATCAACGTGTTCTTCGGCTATCAGGCTGACGGCCTGTGGCAGGAGAGCGATGCCGCTGAAATGGCTTTGTTCAATGAGAACGGTGCCAACTTCTCTGCCGGTATGGTTAAACCTGTTGATCAGAATGGCGACTATAAGATCAATGCCGATGACCGTGTGATCCTTGGTAACCGCAATCCCCGTCTCACCGCTGGTTGGAGCAACACATTCTCTTGGAAGGGCATCGAGTTGATCCTCGACCTCCAGGGCCGCTTCAAGTATATGGTCAGCACGGGTGGCGAAGGCCAGCTCGGTATGTACCAGCAGCGTGAGATCAGCTACTGGACTCCCAACAACACGGGTGCAGAGTGGCAGAAGCCAATCTACAACCAGTCGGGTGGTGATCCCTATTCTGCTCTCCTCGGATTCCAGGATGCTTCGTTCATCAAGATCCGCAACCTCTCTCTGGCTTACAATTTCGACAAGGACATGCTGAAGAGTATAGGTATCAATGGCCTGAAACTCTATGTACAGGGCAGGAACCTTGGTATGCTTTATTCTTCAATCGATTTCATGGATCTCGATACTGGCGCTACCTACTTCAACCGTGGCTTCACCGTTGGTATGCAGGTTGACTTCTAAGCAATTGGTAATTGATAATTGAAAGTTGATAATTATTTAGATATTCACAATATGAAATATATCAGTAAATCATTAGTTTGCGGTGCGTTGGCGATGTTTGCCTTGACGGGAATGACCTCTTGTAGTGACGACTTCCTGAAAGAGGATGCCGGACACCTTTATAGCGACGCACTGCTCGAAGACGAGGCTGGAGCCTTGAAGATGGCTGCCGGACTCTATGCAAACATACGCTGGCACTTCGGTTATGAGTGGGCTTATGGCATCACGCTCTATGGATGCGACGAGTTCACCAATGGTGCCGACCTCACCTCTGAGTGCTGGAACACCTACGACAACCGTCTGAACCCCCTCGACTGTACACAGGCTCTGGGTGCAGCCAATAAGAACTGTCCAGCCGTATCGGCCCTCTGGGATCAGATGTATTACGGCATCTCTACTGCCAACCTGATTATCAGCAAGGCAGACAACGTGGAAAACGAGGACAGCCGTAACAAGGCTCTCGGTGAGGCTCACTTCCTGCGTGGATACAATTACTACCGTCTGTTCGCACAGTATGGTGGTGTGGCACTCGAGACCGAGCCCGCCAACGGTAACATCAAAAAGAACTTTACCCGTGCAACAGAGGAGGAGACGCTGAACTTTATCATCTCCGAGTTCGAGGAAGCCTACAAGATGCTGCCAACGAAGAAATGGCGTGGAAACGGCACATGGACCAAGTACACCGCCGCCCACTTCCTGGCTAAGGCTCTGCTGTACCGTCAGTCTGAGCGTTGCGCCGCCTGGGCATCCAAGTATGACAAGAACTCAGACCTGAACCGTGTGATCTCTCTCTGTGACGAGGTGATTGCCGCATGCCCGCTGGCTCCCGATTACTGGGATCTCTATGCCAAGTGGACGGGTATTGACTGTCCCAACGAGGGCCTCTCTGAGATCCTGATGGCTGCTGAGCATAATGAGGACAAGACCACTCAGGGACGTTTCGGAAACCGTACCTATAACTACTTCGATCCGCAGTTCTCCAACTTCTCCGGAGGCTGGGTACAGCGTGGTCAGTATATTGGTGGTATGGACTTCCAGCGTTGCCGTCCCACGGAGTACACCTACTCCGTGTTCGACAACGTGAACGATGCACGCATGTGGAAGACCTTCAAGACTGTCTATGGTCTGAATAATGCCGCCAAGAGTATTGAAGACACACAAGACAAAGACGGCAATGTCGTACAGGGTATTAAGTCGTTGTATGGCCTCACTGACGATCAGGTTCCTGCTCTTGGTGACGAGGGTATCATCTTCATCCTCAATAAGAAGGACGACCATCGCTTCGACGGCAATCCCTACGGAACGTTCGGTCGTGGTGGTGATGTTCACGACTTTGTCAATCCCCGTACAGGTAAATGGGTTCCCAATGCCTTTGTCGCCTTCCAGGACGGTCAGTATGTGCTGAATACATACACTGGCAACACTGCTACGTCTAATGTGTTCTGCGGCATCAACAAGACCGCCGACGGTAGCCGTACAGGTGAGAAGGGCGATGCTCATCGTGATGTGATCATGGCCCGTACTGGTGAGACCTATCTTGTGAAGGCTGAGGCTCAGGTTCGTATGGGCAATTATCAGGATGCCATCACCACCGTCAACATACTTCGTGCCCGTGGTCAGTGGAAAGATGGGGAGAATCGTAGTTACTACACCGATGGCTCCATGGCCTTCCTGAAGGCTGACGGTGGTATCGATGACAACTCTACTGCTACTGCCACCTCTGTGAAGAAGAACAAAGACTTTGCGGGTAATATACTGAACAATACTGAGGCGTACTACGCATCAATGACTCACACCAACACCTACTACCTCTCTACAGGTGTCGAGGAGACCACTGCCGCTTCCAACCTCCAGATCTCAAGCTACACAAAGTTGCCTGCAGAGGATGAGGCCGTATTGAGTGCCATCGGTGCTTCTGGTGACTACGAGCGTATGCTGAACTTCATCTTCAACGAGCGTACCCGCGAGCTGCTTGGTGAGTGGAACCGTTGGGACGAGTTGGCTCGTACCTGTCTGCTTGTGAAGCGTGCCAAGGCCTTCAATCCCGAGGCTGCTCCTAACGTGCAGGATCGTCATATGTATCGTCCGATTCCTCAGAAGTTCATCGATACGCTTCAGAATCCTGATGGTACAAATCTGAGCGATGCCGATAAGAAGGCATGGCAGAACCCTGGCTATTAAGAAAAGGTGAAACGGATACTGCTTGTTCTTTTATGGACCAGCTGTTCAATCGTTGTTTCGTTTGGTCAGTCTGGTCTTAACAGCCGGGAGTTCAGGAAATATTGGCAGGTGGAGTCTGAATCACCCGACTATAGGGTGACGTTCAGCGGCGACACGTGTGAGATACTCTCACCCAAAGGGCTTACGCTCTGGCGCAAGGAGAAGATGAAGGCGGGGATGACTGTCGAGTACGATGCCTGTGTCGTGGATGAGGGTAGGGAAGGTGACCGTCTGAGTGACTTGAACTGCTTCTGGCTGGCAAGCGATCCGCAAGCAAAGAATCTCTGGGCAAGGGCAGCCTGGCGCAGTGGTATCTTCGTGCGCTGCTACACCTTGCAGATGTACTACCTAGGCTATGGCGGCAACCACAACACCACCACCCGTTTCCGTCGCTATGACGGGGATGAGGCCGGTGTTGAGGATGCCGCCAAGCGGCCGGCCATCCTGAAGGAATATACGGATGCGGACCATCTGCTGAAAGCCAACCACTGGTATCATGTGAAGATCGAGAGTAAGTTGGGACATACCCGCTTCCTGATCGATGGTGAGTGTATCGTGGACTATCTGGATCCTCAACCCTTGGAGGAAGGATGGTTCGGATTCCGTACGACCCTGTCGAGAACCAGGCTGACGAACTTTAAGGTATACGAGACACCAGTGCTGTCGTATAAGACAACGGGTGTTCCTCTGCACTGGATAGGAGACAGGGTTCAGGATACACCCGTCAGTTTCGGCGTGCCGTTTGCACAAGGTGAGTTGAAGGATGTATCGGAATTAACTTTATCGGATGGCATCCAGACGGATGCCTGGGTGAATGCCCGTTGGCCAGACGGTTCCGTGAAATGGGCCGGTCTGGCCGCGGTCATCCCTGCGGGAAGTGAAAATCTGAAGTTGGAAAAAGGCGTCAGGAAAAAAGAACGTGAGACGCTGGTGACAGAGAATGCTGAGCATCTTCTGGTCAATACAGGGCGGTTGACGGCTTATATCCCCAAGTGCGGCAGAATTCTGATTGACAGCCTTTGTATTGACGGCAAGAGAGTAGGGGGCTCAGCGCGATTGGTGGCCTCTACGGCCGATGGCGATTATGAGTCGGTCATTAAGGACGTCAGTGTGGAACGGCAGGGCAGTGTGAGGGCTTTGGTGAGGGTGGAAGGCATTCATAAGGTCATCAGCAGCCAGGAGACAGTAGACGGTCGGCAGGAGTGGTTGCCGTTCACTGTCAGACTCTATTTCTACAGAGGCAGTGATCAGATCCGCCTCGTGCATACCTTTATCTATAATGGAGATGAACAGAGAGACATGATCACCTCCCTTGGCCTGCGCTTCAGCGTGCCGATGCGCGACGAGGCCTATAACCGCCACATCGCCTTCGTCACAGACGATGGTGGTGTATGGGCAGAGCCAGTGCAGCCCCTCGACGGACGGCGTGACCTTCGGATAAGGGGAGAACGCCGTAACCTGCAGCGGGAGCAGATGGAGGGCCAGCGTATTCCAGCCTACGAAACCTTCGACCCGATGAACCGTCACCTGCTTGAAAACTGGGCGAAGTGGGACGGTTTCCGCCTGTCGCAGCTGACGGATAATTCCTTCTCCATCCGTAAACGGGCTACCGCCGGCAGTCCCTGGATAGGCACCTTTACGGGTGTCCGTGCGCCAGGCTATGCCTTTGTAGGCGACGTGAGCGGCGGCATCGGTATCGGGCTGAAAGACTTCTGGCAGTCCTATCCCTCCACGATAGAGGTCTCCAAGGCCCGCAGCGAGGAAGCAGAGCTGACGCTGTGGCTGTGGAGTCCTGAGGCTGAGCCGATGAACCTGTGCCATTACGATACGATCGCCCACGACCTCATTGCCAGCTATGAGGATGTGCAGGAGGGCATGAGTACGCCCTACGGCATCGCCCGTACCAGCGTCCTGTGGCTTCTTCCACAAGACGGCTATCACGGCAAGGCTGCGGTGGCTGCCGATGCCATGCAGACGGTCTCTGCCCCACAGCTGCTGCCCACACCAGCGTATCTTTATGAGAAACGGGCCTTCGGCGTGTGGTCGTTGCCTCAGACGGGGAAACGCGATGATGTGGAGAAGCGGCTGGAACAGTACGTCGGCTTCTATCAGAAGGCCATCGAACAGCATAAGTGGTACGGCTTCTGGAACTATGGCGACATCATGCATGCCTACGACCCGGAGCGGCACTCCTGGCGCTACGATGTGGGCGGTTTCGCCTGGGACAATACTGAGTTGGCCACGCCGATGTGGCTCTGGTACAACTTCCTGCGCACGGGGCGCAGCGATATCTGGCGGATGGCGGAGGCCATGACGCGCCACTGTAGCGAGGTGGACACCTATCATATCGGTCCCCTTGCACCGTTGGGTAGCCGTCACAATGTGAGCCACTGGGGCTGTGGCGCCAAGGAGGCCCGCATCAGCCAGTCGGCTTTCGACCGCTTTTACTATTATCTGACTACCGATGAGCGGACGGGCGACCTGATGCGTGAGCAGACGGATGCCGACACCTTGCTCTACCATCTGGATCCGATGCGTCTGGCAGAACCCCGCGAAAAATTCCCCTGTCAGGCACCGGCCCGTCTCAGGGTGGGACCTGACTGGTTGGCATATGCCGGTAACTGGATGACGGAATGGGAACGCTTTGGAACGGAGAAATACCGTGATAAGATTGTGGCGGGCATGCAGTCGATAGCCGAACTGTCTGACGGTGTGTTCACAGGAAACCTGGCCAAGGGGTATGATCCGGCAACGGGCCGCATCAGCTACGATGGTGACCCTGCACTCAGAAAGACCAACCATCTGCTGACCATCATGGGAGGCTTCGAAGTGATGAATGAACTCCTCCCAATGTTCAATCTTCAATCTTCAATTTTCAATTTTCAATTTTCAAAGTTCAATGACACCTGGCTTGACTTTGCCCGTCGTTATAAGCAGATGGCCCACGACATTCAGGGCAGCAATTTCCCTGTGAGACGGTTAGAGGCTTATGCGGCCTGGAAAGATCGTGATCCGGCCCGTGCCGCCGATACGTGGAAAGCTTTGTGGGGCGTCGCCGACAACGATCTGTTGCTCTCCGACAAGACCCGTCGCTTGGTGCCTCCAGAAGTGCCTGCACCGCTCGACGAGATGGACGGCGTCAGCACTAACAACGCTGCGCTCTGGAGCTTGGATGCCATTTACATGCAGGAAGTGCTGCCGTAATCTCAAAGCTCAAAGTTCAAAGTTCAAAGCTCAAAGTTCAAAGCTCAAAGCTCAATAACCCCTCTTTTTTGATTAATTAACTATAATTTTTGATTTAAATCATTATTTGTAGGTATTTGGGGCTGACGGTTCCAAAATTAATTCGTATTTTTGCAACCGCTACTACTTATTATGGCTTACGAAAAGGATTAAATTAATAACAAATAATAATGATTGTATGAACAAATTAAAGCTTATCAAAGGTAAGGTCCTGCCGATTGCCGCCATTATGTTGGCAGTTTTGTTCGTGCCCTCTGCTGGAGTGCTTTCCGCCCGTGCTGCCGTACAGGAAGTGCAGCAACAGGAATCTGTCTCTGGAACAGTGGTCGACAATACGGGTGAGGCTGTCATCGGCGCAAGCGTTATTGTGGTGGGTGCGCAGACCACAACGGGAACGGTGACCGACTTTGACGGTAACTTTACGTTGAAGGTGAAGCCTGGCACGCAGTTGAAGATCTCGTTCGTAGGTTACAAAGAGCAGATCGTGAAGGCTGCTAATGGTATGAAGGTGACGCTCGAGGAAGAATCGACGATGCTGCAGGGTGTTGAGGTCGTGGCCTACGGTGTGCAGAAGAAGGTGACCGTGACGGGCGCTATTTCTTCCGTGAAGGCTGAGGAACTGACCAGGACGCCGGTGTCGAGTGTGAACAATGTGCTGGCTGGTCAGCTCTCGGGTGTGACCACCGTGCAGACGAGCGGTGAGCCGGGTAGTGATGCCGCCAGCATCTTCGTCCGTGGTAAGGCCACGTTCGGCTCTGCCAGTGCCTCGCCGCTGATCCAGGTGGACGGCGTGGAACGTGAGATGTGGGATATCGACCCCAACGAGATCGAGAGTGTCACGGTGTTGAAGGACGCCTCGGCCACGGCGGTGTTCGGTGTGCGGGGTGCCAACGGCGTGATCCTGATCACCACCAAGCGCGGTGCCGAAGGAAAGGCGCATATTACGGCCAGTACCTCGTTCTCGGCGCTGATGCCTACGAAGATGGTGGAGATGGCCTCGTCGTATGACTATGCGATGTTCCACAACGCGATGCACGACAACGACGGTACGGCCCGCGAGTTCTCGCAGACGGTGATCGACATGTTCAAGAACAACAGCGACCCCATCCGCTTCCCGAGCATGAACTGGAGTGACTATATCATGAAGGACGTGACGCTGCAGACGCAGCACAACGTGAATATCAGCGGTGGTAACAAGACCGTGAAGTATTTCATCTCGGCGGGTATGTTCACCCAGGACGGTATCTTTGAGGAGTTCGGACGGCCTTACGACTTCGGCTATAGTTACGAACGCTTCAACTACCGTTCGAACCTCGATATCGATGTCACCAAGACTACTCGTCTGAGTTTCAATATCTCCGGTAAGGTGGATAACTCAAACAAGCCTCACTCCGGCCAGTCGTCCGACCAGCTGGTGAAGGAGGTCTACTGGGCCACTCCTTTCAGTAGTCCGGGATTTGTGGACGGCAAGTATATCGTCAACAGCAACTCCACTTCCGACAACTACACGACCGTCGAGGGAGACAATGCCAAGACCATTCCCGTGCTGCCCTTCACCGGCGGTACGCCGATGGCTTACTGCATGAGTCAGCCGGGCGCCTTCCAGTATAATAACAATAAGCTGCAGATGGACCTTGTGCTCGACCAGAAGCTCGACTTCATCACCAAGGGTCTCTCCCTGAAACTGAAGGGTTCGTACAACAGCTCTTATGCGACGGCCAGGGAGATCACCAACGACGCCTCTACGTATACGGCCGTGTTCCATCGTGGCTCACAGGTTGACGCTGATGGTAACACCGTATTTGATGCCGCAGGGAATCCGGTAGGCGTGTATGAGGAAATACTCTACCGTAAGGCCGGTGACGACACCACTCCCACCTACCGCAATTACCAGAACGGCAAGGGCCGCAACTGGTATGCTGAGGGATCGCTGAACTACAACCGCTCCTTCGGTCTGCACACCATCTCGGCCCTGGCACTCTACAACCAGAGCAAGGAGTACTATATCAGTGGCGACTATTCGGATATTGCGCGTACCTACGTCGGCTTCGTGGGTCGTGTCACCTACGACTGGAACAACCGCTATATGGCTGAGTTCAACTTCGGTTACAACGGTTCTGAGAACTTTGCCCCTGGCAAACGCTTCGGTTCCTTCCCCGCCGGATCTGTAGGCTGGGTGGTCAGCGATGAGCCGTTCTTCAAGCCTCTGAAGAAAGTGGTCAGCTTCCTGAAGCTCCGCGCCTCGTGGGGTCTTGTCGGTAACGATAAGATCGGTGGCAGCCGCTTCATGTTTATGTCCGACCCCTATAATGTGAACCAGACGGCTCTTTGGGAGCGTGCCCAGTATTCGTCGGGCAGCGACTCGGGCGTGGCCTACGCCTATCTGTTCGGCGTGGAGAACGGCACGGCTACGAAGGGTGCGTACGAGAGTGCCAAGAACAATCCCGACGTGACCTGGGAGAAGGCCTTTAAGCAGGACTACGGCTTCGACATGAACTTCCTCGACGACCGTCTGCGTACGACCTTCGACTACTATATGGAGCACCGTACTGACATCCTGGCCATCGACAACCGTATTCCGACTTTCATTGGCTTCACACCGCCCTATTCTAACTTCGGCGTTGTGGACAGCCACGGTTGGGAGGTTTCCGTCAACTGGCAGGACAAGATAGGGTCAGACTTCCGCTACTCTGTGAAGCTGAACATTTCCCACAACTACAATGAGATTATCGAGGACCGTCAGGCTCCGCAACAGAACGACTATATGTACACGGCCGGCCATCGTATCGGAAGCCGTCTGCAGTATAAGTTCTGGAAGCTTTATTATGAGGGCGCTGAGGCTGACTATGAGAAGGAGTTCGGCCAGAAGTTCCCCACACAGCTCGTGTCAACCCTGAAACCTGGTGACTGCGTGTTTGTCGACCTCGACGGCAACGGCTACATCGATCCTAACGACCAGAGCCGTGACTATGGCTATACCGACGATCCGCAGTACATAGCCGGACTGAACCTCGCTCTCTATTATAAGGATCTCTCCGTCAGCGCACAGTTCACGGGCGCCTGGGATGTGAGCCGCGTGCTGGGCGATGTCTTCCAGCGTCCGTTCCACAACCGTAACACGGAGAATAATGGTGGCCTGCTTCAGTATCACCTTGAGAATACTTGGACGGTGGACAATCCGGATCCCAGTGCCGAATATCCACGTGCTACATGGACCAACTCCATCCAGAACTATGCCTCATCGACCCTTTGGGAGAAGGATGCGAAGTACCTGCGTCTGAAGACCCTTCAGATTGCCTATGATTTCCATTTCCCGTTCATGAAGTTGCTGGGTCTGACTCAGTTGCAGTTGGCCCTGAGTGGTTATAACCTCTTCACGCTGACACCGTATAAGTTCGGTGATCCGGAGGCTCGTGCCAGCTCTACGCCTTCTTATCCTTTGCAGCGTACTTATACGGCAAGTCTTAAGTTGGGATTCTGAGCTTTGAACTTTGAGCTTTGAACTTTGAACTTTATGATTACATTGAAGGTTGAAAATTGAAGATTGAAGATTGAAAATTATAGAAGATATGAAACTACATCATAAATTATTATCAGGTGTTGTGATGGTCTCCCTTGCTGGCGCGGCTTTTACGGCCTGTACTGATGACGTCAAGTTCGGTAGTTCCTTTATCGAGAAGGCACCTGGCGGAACGGTGACACTCGACACGGTGTTCAATAGTGCCGAATATACCAGACAGTTCCTTGTAGGTCTCTATGTACAGCAGTATTATGGACTTCCCTATAAGAATTCTACTGCGTCGCCGTGGAGTCAGAGCTACTGGAACACCAAGTTGGATGCGCTGACAGACTGCTATCATCAGCATTTCAGCGGTTCCAATGCCTATACCATGTATTATTCTAATGCGCTGACCTCTAACGACCGTGCCATCATCGCCTATAATGATGACAAGGTGTGGGAGACGGTTCACCACTGTTGGTTGCTGATTGAGAACATCGACAGGGTTCCCGGCCTGAGTGATTCGGAGAAGAAGAATATAGTTGCGCAGACCAAGTGTATCATGGCCAGCCGCTATTTCGACCTCTATTCGGTCTATGGCGGACTCCCGATCGTAGAACATACTTATACTGGTACGGAAGGCGATCTCTCCACGCGCCGTGCGACTGCTGAGGCAACAGCCAACCACATTGTGAAGTTGCTTGACGAGGCCATTCCCGATCTGCTCTGGGCTTATAACGGCAGTACCATCGAGACCGATGCCACCAACAATACGGGGCGCTGGACGTCTGCCGGAGCGATGGCCCTGAAGGCTAAGGTCCTGCTTTTTAATGCCTCGCCGCTCTATAATGCTGATCAGCCCTACTACGACGGATCTACGGATGCTGAGAAAGACAGCGTCGTATGGCACGGTGGCTTCAAGCAGGAACGCTGGCAACGCGCCCTTCAGGCTTGTCAGGACTTTATGAACGCCAATGCTGCCAATGGCAACTGGTATGAGTTGAACAAGGCGACTGCCGCCACGTCCGATGCTTACCGGCAGGCCTATCGTATGGGCTATATCTATCAGGGCAGCCGTGAAATCATACATTCTACCCGTGTGGCCGGTGCCACCAGTAACAAGGCTTCTTACCAGTGGAACAACTTCGTGGGTCCGACCACAACTGAGACAGGTCCTGGTCCGTTCCGTCATTCCTATGGTCCGACACAGGAATATGTGGATATGTTCTGCTGGAGCGACGGTACGCCGTTCGACTGGGAAGGAGACTCTTTGGCCGGTAATATCAACGGCGAGAAAGGCAAGTTGTTCTTTGAATATAAGAAGGGACGTGGCGGTGCTGTGCAGCGTGTTGCCAGTCGTGACCCGCGCCTTTATGAGAATGCGATTGTCAATGGTCAGTCAGAGCGCCTGAACTGGACGTCTGGTGTTTCTGAAGGTAATCTCTATGAGCTCTGGGTCGGTGGCTACCACGAGAAGTATCAGGTGGCTGATGCCGAAGGAAAGATCGTGGAGCAGGATACCGAGCGTTTCCCGTCGGGCTATGGTACCATTAAGTATTACCTGGGTCGTGAGTATCAGGGAAAGTACACCCAGTGGGTCTATCTGAGTTATGACGAGATGTTGCTGATGTACGCCGAGTGTCTGGCACAGTGTGATCAGTTGAACGAGGCCCTTAAGTATGTTGATGAGGTCCGTGCACGTGTTGGTATGGGCGGCTTGAAGGCCAGCATTGCCAAGTCGAAGGCTGCCAAGAAAGCTAATCTGGACGATAAGCACGATGTCATCGAGGAGATTCTCCGTGAGCGGGCTTGTGAGCTCGGCATGAGCAACAACCGCTATTATGATATGATTCGCTACAAGCACGGTGACTGGATGACCAAGCGCCTCCACGGTCTGCTGACCTACCGTCTGATTCAGATTGGTAAGAACTGGGAGCACAATATCCGTCCGTATATCGGTGATGACAAGAACGCCGGTATGGCAGAGCCAAGCCGCTTCGAACACAGTCTCTTTGAACTGCAGAATCGCAGTCGTGTCCTTTGGGATTACTCTCCTGATGACCTCGAGGTGCGCAAGTGGTTCCTCTTCCCGCTTCCTCTGACTGAGATCAACAAGGGCTACGGCCTTGTACAGAATCCTGGATGGTAATCTTTTTAAAGGTAAGAAAGTAAAAAGGTAAAATAGTAAAGAGATTATGAAGAAAAGAAATATATTCATGCTGACATTGCTTGCAGGGCTGAGCCTGCCGGCAGCAGCACAGCAGGACAGCACAGGTATCAGCTTTGTGGATCAGGTCATTGAGGTGGGAGCCAACAAGGATTTCACCCGTGCCCAGTCTACCGCTGCCGTCTCTGTGATTACCAACAGGGATGTCAACAAACGCTCTGCCAAAAATATTGGGAATTCGATTCTTGGTCAGGGTAACGGTCTCGTTTCATTGCAGGGAACGGGCACCTACTTTGAGCAGAATCCCACGTTCTACGTCCGCGGCCTCCAGAGCCTGAGCACCAGTACGCCGCTGATTCTCGTTGACGGTGTGGAGCGTGATATCAGTTTCGTCAGTTCCGACGAGGTCGATCACGTCAGTATCCTCAAGGATGCTGCCGCCGTTGCCCTCTATGGCTATAAGGGTGCCAACGGTGCCATCCTGATCACCACCAAGCGTGGTGAGTATAAATCCAAGAATATCCGTGTCACCTATGACCACTTGTTCAACTTCCAGACCAACCGTCCGAAGTTTGTCGATGGTGCCACCTTTGCCAGTGCCATGAATGAGGCAATGGCTAATGAAGGGGCTTCTGCCCGGTATTCTTCTGAGGAGATAGCAGCCTTCCAGAACGGCAGCTATCCTTATCAGTATCCCAATGTGAACTGGGTGGATGAGACCTTCCGTAAGAATGGTGCCACGAATAAGATCGGTGTGGAGTTCAGCGGTGGTGGTGAGCGTTTCCGTTATTATACGACGCTTAATCTGCTTTCCGACAAAGGCTTTATCAAGAACTTCGATGTAACCGACGGCTATTCCACTCAGGATAAGTACGTGCGCGGCAACCTGCGTACCAACCTCGATATCGACCTCACGCCGACCACTGATCTGAAGGTGAATATGCTCGGTATGCTGAGCGAGATGTCCCGCCCTGGTGGCCCTACCTCCATTGGTAGTTCATCGACCACGGCGAAGGCTGATCTTTGGGATATGGTTTACAGTGTTCCCTCTATGGCATTCCCGATTAAGAATGAGATCGGTGAGTGGGGTGGTACATCGACCTATTCCGGCGAACTGAACCCGATGGCTCAGTCGTCTGGGGCTGCCTATTATAAGATTCACGAGCGTGCCCTCTTTGCTGACATGACATTGAATCAGGATCTGAAATACTGGATTCCTGGTCTGAGTATGACATTGCGAGTGGGCTATGACACCTATAGCACCCTTTACGAGGATCATAGTATGACTTACGTCTACGGCAGTTACCCCGTTGAGAGTTGGAAGAACGGTGCCCCTATCTTGGGGGACTATTGGACATCCGGTACTCCTGGAACGATGGGTAAAGGTGCCGCTACTGATCAGTGGGCACGCCGGCTGATTCTTTCGGGTGGCTTCAACTTTGAACGTACTTTTGCTGAGAAGCATTATCTCTATAGTCAGTTGAAGTATGACTATGAATATCAGAACTCGACAGGTAGCACGGGCTATACTATCTACCGTCAGAATGTATCGTTCCTGGCTCACTACGGTTATGACAACCGTTATATTGCTGAGGTGGCTCTCATGTACTCAGGCAGTAACCGTCTGGCTCCCGATACGAAGTGGAACCTTGGTCCTACGGTGTCCGCAGCCTGGGTGCTCTCCAATGAAAGTTTCCTGAAGGACAACCCCATCGTGAACTTCCTGAAGCTCCGGGCCAGCTTCGGCATTATCAATGCCGACTATCTGCCGGGTGATAATGTCTGGGACTACTATGTACAGTCCTATGGTGCCAATGCCTCTTACAACTATCCGTTCGGTAGTGGTTATGAGGCCAATACGGGAAATGCCTTTGGTGCACAGCAGCGTGGTCGTATGGCTGCCGTTAATCCCACCAACGAGAAGGCCTATAAATATAATATAGGAATAGACGCCACGCTCTTTGGCGGCCTGAATGTGGAATTAGATGCCTATATGCAGCAGCGCAAGGACATCTGGGTGTCTGGTGCAGGTGCTTATTCTGCTCTTATCGGTTTCGAGGCTCCGTATACGAATGCCGGAAAGGTAGACAGTAAGGGTATCGAACTCTCGCTCGACTACACCAAGACCATCGGTGAGCTGACTTTCAACCTGGGAGGTTCTTTCAATTACAACAAGAATGAGATCAAGGAGATGGCTGAGGAGCCGAAGGCCTTCGACAACCTTGTGGAGACCGGCAATCCTCTGCAGTCTACCTATGGTTTGATTGCCATCGGCCTGTTCAAGGATGATACTGACATAGCCAACAGTCCTACTCAGACCTTCTCTACCGTTCGTCCCGGTGACATCAAGTATCAGGATGTGAACGGTGACGGTGTCATCGATGCTAACGATAAGACGAAGATCGGTTACAGCGCCTATGCACCGGAGATCTTCTACAACCTCCATGTTGGAGCTGAGTATAAGGGCATTGGATTGAACCTGATGTTCCAGGGAGTGGCCAACTACACGGCTAATCTTAGTGCCAAAGGTATGTACTGGCCCTTGCTGAACTCTACCTCGCTCTCTCAGCAGTACTATGACGGCCGCTGGAGTCCCTCCAATCCCGACGTGAATGCTGAGTTCCCGCGTCTCTCTACGACGAGCAATGCCAACAACTATCAGACCAGTACCTACTGGCAGCGCAATCGTGGCTTCCTGAAGTTGCGTAACGTGGAGGTCTACTACAACCTGCCGTCCTGCCTGGTGCAGAAGACGGGCTTCATGAAGACAGCCAAGGTATATCTCCGTGGTATCGACCTGCTCTGCCTCAGCCATCTCGACGATGCCGATCCTGAGTGCTATGGTGTCTCGGCTCCGTTGAACAAGAGTGTCGTCGCCGGTGTACAATTATCTTTTTAAAGGTAAAAAAGTAAAAAGATAAAAGGGTAAAAAGGTAAAAAAGTAAAAAGTATGATTATGAAACTAAAATATTTTTTCTTAGGTGCTCTTGCAGCCTGTGTCCTCGTCTCCTGTAGTGATAAGATGGACTATAAGGAGTTCAAGTACGATGACGCTGAATATATGAAGGTGAAGTTTGAACGGGCAGGCGGTTTCATCACTACCATGTATGCGAAACTTGACTATGACTTCGGCAACACCTACGATGGTGCCATGTTGTCATCGGCCACCGATGAGTCGGTCTATTCGCAGTCGGGTAACGCTATTGAGAGCTTTTTCAATGGCGCCTGGAGCGCTGCCAATGCCAACGGCTCTCTTTGGACGACCTGTTATGAGGGTATCAGCTATGCCAACATGTATCTCGATGAGTTCAATAATCTGACCTTCGATGATTACAAGCTCGACATTGCCTACAAGGAGGAGATGCACCAGTACAACAACTTCCAGTATGAAGCCCGTTTCCTGCGTGCCTATTTCTATTTCCTGCTGGTGCGCCAGTATGGCGGGGTGCCCTTGAAGACGACGGATATGGATGCTGCGGAGGCCAACAGCCTGCCTCGCGCTACGGCTGATGAGATCTTCAAGTTCATCGATGACGAATGCGTGGCTATCAAGGATACGATCATCAAGGATTATGCAGACTTAGGCAAGATGGCTTTGAGCATCACGGAAACCGGTCGCGCCAATAATCTGGCCGTTCTGGCACTCCGTGCCCGCGCCGCCCTCTATCATGCCAGTCCGTTGTTCAATCCGAATAATGACCAGTCGCTTTGGAAGGCAGCCGCTCAGGCTAACCTCGACCTGATCAACGCGGCCAAAGCCCGTCAGTTCGCGCTGTCGTCTGACTATGCTGGCTTGTTCCAGGGACAGACCAACTGGAAGGACGCCAAGGCTCTGAAGGAGATCATCTTCGCCCGTCGCGTGCTGAGTGCTTCCAATTCGTTCGAGAAGTATAACTTCCCCGTCGGCATGTCTGGCGCAGGTGCTGGCGGTCAGGGTGGAAACTGCCCGGCGCAGAACCTCGTGGAAGCTTATGAGGAGGGTGATGTACGTCTGGAGGCTACTGTGGCCAAGAACGGCGATATGTGGCCTAATGCCAACACTCAGCCTCTGGAGACCTATGTGGGCGGCGTCAATGGCGCACCCAATGTGAATGCCACGCCGACGGGCTACTATCTGAAGAAGTATGTGGACGGCACGACACAGATCGGGGGTAACGGTGAGAACTCTTTCTATCATGTATGGGTCACCTTCCGTCTGGCAGAGTTCTACCTGAACTATGCCGAGTGCCTGCTGAACCTCTCCGACAAGTCCGGCTTCAGTATGACCGCTGCCCAGGCTATCAACACCGTCCGGAAGCGTGCGGGCCTGGCTGATCTGAGTGATGCTGAGGCAACGCTGGAGGCCTGCAAGCATGAGCGCTTCGTGGAACTGGCCTTCGAGGGACACCGCTTCTTCGATGTCCGCCGCTGGAAAGAGGGCGACAAGTACTTCAAGACCATCTATGGCCTGGAGATCACGAAGAATGCTGACGACACGTTCACCGAGGCGAAGAAGGTGATTCAGAACCGTCAGTGGGACGACAAGATGAATCTCTTCCCCCTTCCGCAGAGTGAGATCCTTAAGGCAGGCAACCTCACGCAGAATCCCGGCTGGTAATGACTATTGTTGCGGGGCAGGAGTCCCCGCAACATAATTAGTGTTAATTTTACAACAATAAACGAACAGATTGAGAATTATTTCGTAACTTTGCAAGCGATATAACTATTATTTATAAACCACTTTAATATTAACTCATTAAAAAACGTATCGATTATGAGAAAATTTTATCTCCTTTTCGCTGCCTTGTTTGCCTACACTATGGTAGCAACGGCAGGTATCAAGAACCTGTACAAGCAGGATTTTGAGTTGGCAAAGACAGCCGCTGACGCTGGTTGGATCTCTCCCAACAATGCTGGCGGTATGGTTATTGCCGGTGACGAGTACGGAAGCTTCTTCCAGTTCACACATGCTGGAGGCGGCGAGCGTAACGCCTACACCCTTTGGGGAACCGACATCTATGGTGAAGGTGTCAACAACTACACCCTGAAGTTCGACTGGTGCCCGAAGACCAAGCCCGACACCAACCTGGCTAACGAGATTGTCGTGATGGCCGACTCTGTGTTCTCAACCAACCGTTGGGCTAACCAGAACTATCGCCGTCATGCTGATGAGATCAAGGCTGGCGCTACTGAGCCTGACCGCTGGTGGCTGTTCGACCTGACCGAGCTGACTGACGAGGCTAAGGAGGGTAACACCTATGCTATTAACGGTGACTCTACCAACATCGCTACCATCAACTTCAACAGCTATTACACCATTACGCTGAATGTCGACGTTGTCGCTCGCACCGTGAAGTATGCTATCGCTGACGAGTTCGGAACGCCTGTTTGCGATGGTGTATACAATGTTCCCGAGTATGTGGAGAACATGCGCGCCACAGGTCTGAACCTGCTGGGCGGTAAGGTCGGTTCTGTGAACATCCTCGACAATATCCTGGTTCAGGTTGAGACCGCTGAGGACTATGCCAATGCTCCTACGGTGGCTCTGACACGTGTCGATGGCACAGCCCGTACTTATACGATTTCTTTCGAGGCCAGCAACAATGAGGTGCTGCACGTGACATTCGACGGCGCTGAGATCCAGCCCGACGACACTTCTCTGGGAAGCATGTACAAGTACAATATCAGCGCTTCTGGTAAGCTCGTTGCCTGGACTGAGTCTGGTACAGCCAAGTCTGAGGAGGTCACTGTCGACGTGGTTGCCGAGATTATCGAACTGCCTGCCGTCACAGCTGACATCACTGGTGTTGACGAGGGCTTCGTGAAGACCTATAAGATGACCGTTAGCAACGCTGAGGTTCCCACACAGCCGACTCTCTTCTTCAACTACAAGTATACGCCTGTTGCCGGCGAGGCCATCGTGAAGGAGAACTGCCAGACTGGTGAGAGTCTGACCGTAACAGCTCAGGGTGAGCTTGAGATCACCACTCATGACGGTGGAAACAATCAGTTCGGTTCAACGACTGTTACCTACAAGAACGACACAGAGTATGGCGTGAAGGACGATGTTGACTTCCAGCACATGACCGAGGCAGACCTGACCGCTAAGGGCTTCAGCGAGATTGAGCCGTTGGTGTCAGACCAGATGTCTGGTGAGAACAACTGGACAGGCCGTCCCGACGCTCTCCGCTTCACCTGGATTAAGGGTAATGCTGTAGGTGATACCGTACAGGTTCGTCCTTACGATGTTGATCACGGTGGCATCCGTCGCTTCATGAAGCTGCAGTCTACTCTGACTGAGGAAGAAGCTCACAAGATCTTCGCTCCTGTCTACACATGGTCAACTGGTGAGGAAGCTACTGCCAATGCCAAGTTCAATCTGAACATCGGTCTGATCAACGTTGGTGCCCGTGAGGACGACATGTCTGGTGCTCTGGGTAGCGGTGTTACCAATGCCATCATGGGTGTTGACGGTCTGACCGACAACGACTACATCATCGTGAACCGTGTTGACAACTATGGTCGTGGTAAGACCGACTATATCACCATCTTTGCCGAGACCGAGGAAGAGGCTATCGCTAAGTATAACGCTGAGAACTGGGCTCCTGAGACTGGTCTGAGCGTTATCAAGGGTACTGAGACCTTCCAGCTCTATCGTATCGACACAGCTCTGACACGCGTTCGTACCTTCGTCCTGAAGGGTGCTGACGGTATCAAGGCTCTGCCTTACAACCAGATTGTTTCTGACCACAATGCTCCTATCTACAACCTGAACGGTGTTCAGATGAACCCGAACACGCTGAAGAAGGGTGTCTATGTGAAGCAGGGCAAGAAGTTCATCGTCCGCTAATCTTCCATCGAGATTTAGTTTAAATCCTCATATTCAAATCCCCGCCTCTTTTCTGAGTGCGGGGATTTACTACTCAAGATGAAGAGAATAGTTACTATATTGCTCTGGGGATCTATGTTACTGGGGCTGGGCGCCTGCGATGAGAGTAATAATCAGGATGTAGTCACGGTGGAGGATGCCCAACAGGCTTTTAACAGTCTGAAAGGTACTTATGTGGGTACGGTGATGGACAACAATGTGCCGACACGCGCCTCTATCACCATCGGCAGGGAGTTCTCTGTGCGTGACTTGCCGATCCGACCGCTGTTGAAGGACTTCCTTTCTGATGAAGAAATGGCGGAGGCCCTGAAGACTGTCAAGGGACTTGTTTATCAGGCTCCGACGGTGAGTATGGCTATGACGGAAGACCGGTCCCAACTGTTACTAGTGATGGAACCTACCGACTGGCAGTTTACTGTGACGGCAGGCGGTAAGGACTATGAGATTTCCGCCCTGATGAGCGCAGCGGTGGTTTATTTCCTGCAGTCGGAAAAGCTGTCGATGGAAATCGTCGTGCAGAGTTTGTCGTGCAATGGGCAGCAGGCAGACCTGAGTCTGGAGGGTATCTCTTATTTTATCGATCAGGCAGAGAAGCAATAAAGTTTGATGCTGAACTGACAGAGCAAAAAAAAAGCGGGCCTCGCGGCTCGCTTTTTCTTTGTGTGAGAGAGATTACCTTTTTATTTTAATATCTTTAATTCTCATGTATTCTTCTTGTGTGAAAGTCTTCATCTTCTCTATTGCCAAGCGCTTCATTGTCTGGAAGTCAGCATCGTTGCTCTTGGGAGCGCGGCTATACTTCTTGGTAAATTCATCACGCACGTGTTTGAAGATGGCTTCTGTCTGATCACTTACTTCTACTAACATCACACATCCAGCCCATTTACCATCATCAGGGAATTCAATCCTGAAAGAGCGCAAATACTGTTTTGCAGATTGCTTTATCTGGGAATCTTTATTCAACTTATCATTCAACAGTTCCCAATCTTTGTTTTCAATCAGCTTCTGGGCGTTCTTGTTAATCTCATCCATATTCTTCTTCACATCGTCGGTGGCGTTGTCACTGGGGTATTTGAAGAGGTTCCAGTTCAGACCGAAGTCCAAGGGAACGCTCCACTCAGCGAGGTCCCATTTCCAGATCTTCAGCTTGCCGCCTACCTCACCTGTGATTCCGAAATCCACGGATGCCTCAAAATTCAAGGGATCCTTCTCAAATGGGGCGATGGTCAGACCAGCAGAGGCTGTGAGCTCAGGACCTACTGCAAGCTCAGGACCTGCCAACTTGTCGATAATCATCTCACATCCGAACATCAGACCGATACCTGCACAGGCGTTGAACTCGGCAGTAGGAGTGAGGAAGCTGAGCTTGTTCTTGGTGACCTTGCTCTCGCTAATACCTGAGGTACTGCCATCGTACCTAACACCACCCTTGAACCAGGAGTCGAACTCGTACTTGACACCCACCGTGGCCTTGCCTTCTAACTCAGCCTTGAGCTTCAGGTAAAGTGAAGGGTTGAAATCTATTGTGAAAGGAACATAACCGATGTTAAAGACCACTGTGATGCCTTCGAACTCTACAAGATCTATTTTCTGCTTGTCCTCAGGCAGTTCCCACTTGCCGTCGAATCCGATACGAATCTCTGGCTCGAAGTTGAAACGTCCGTCAACGCTGGCCTCGAACTGCTGCAGATTGGGCTTTTCAACACACGATCCCTCAGCCTGCAAAATGATGTTATAGTTGAGGTTGAACTTCACGGGAGCATTCACATATACATTGACGGTATCATCCATTTCTTTACCACAACTGATGGGAATCTTCATATCCAACTTGGAGTCAATGTTGACAATGGAATTCTTCTCCTTCCAGTTGATGGCATAGTTAGTATTATCCTTCAGCCACTTTTCAAACTCCTTAGCCTTGGCCTTGAACCATTCTACACTATACTTTGCGTAATCCTTAATTCCAATAAACTCACAGAAATCGTCCACAATGTTTCGTGTTGCGGGGTCGTCCTGGATTCCCAACAGCTGCTCGGGCAGATAGGTGCCATAGATGTTGTCTTCAGCAGCAGAGTTACGCGTCAGGCCACTCTGGTCGCCCTGAGGACGTCTGAAGGTGATGGCCATCGGGTGGATCACATTGTTCTCGTCGACGTAGCGGGCTGCATACTCCGGTGTGTTGTTCTCGGCAGCACGGGTGCGGGTCGATTCAGGGTCGGTGTTGACGTAGACCTCGGTACTCAGCTTATATTCCTTGTCATTTCCATTCAGCACCTCAGCGATGGAAGACTGGGTAACCTGGAGGATGTAGCGGTCGCCTTCGATCTTCTCACTGGTGGCGCGGCGCAGATAGGCGCGGTGCTCGGGATTGTCCCAAATACCCATCGGGTGACCTATGAACGACTGGATGCCCAGCTTGTCGGCCAGTGCCTTGCTAACAGATATCTGTGTTGTGTCGGCGTTGAGGATCGTCACGTCATCGCCTGACAGGAAGTCATAGAAGGATAGTCCGTAGGGTTCCTGTAGCGGCCCGTTGTAATCCTGCTCATGCACCGTTTCGACGCCCAAACCGTTATCTACCAACTCATCGTCGCTGCAAGAAACGAGACTGAATGAGAAACTGAAAATACCTGCGGTAAGGATGCTCATGAGCATCGACTTTACCAAATTCTTTTTTGTTGTCATAATTGTAATTTTTTTAATTGTTTATACTTATTTATTTTTTAATTCTTTTTTTTGTTTTTGTTGTTTGCCCTTTTTGGGGATTCAGTCAGGGCAGAGACTGATGTGGTAAGCACTCAAAGTGCTGATTGTCAAACCTTTATATTTCTTTTGTATCAGTAAGTCAAAGATCGATATCATTTCTGATTTCTGATGCAAAGTTACGGCGGATTTCAGCTCGTTCCAACTTTTTTTGTGTTTTTCGTTCGAGTTTGTTACGACACATCGGGGTGTTTTGTAACAATGAGCCGGAACCTTGACACAGATGTCGCATGAAGAGGAAAAATCTGGTTAAAAAACGACGTAACCAAGTGATCGGGTGGAGAGATATCCATCATATCCTAAAATCCGCAGATAATTTTTCGCGTGTCTGATTTAGCCCTTGCTTGTGACGATTCTGTCTGGCTCTGGGCTTAGAATCGCTTGACATGACTTGTATGCAGACACCTTCCCCTTACCCCGTAAGGTCGAGAGGCTTAGACCAAAGCATCAGCGAAGGATGTTGTTTTATCCGTGTTCCCAAATAAGTTTGTATGGCTTATTGGAGTAGATGTTGAGTTTGTACAGCCTTGCCGTTCTGACCCACTTGGCAGGCACGGCGATGAATCTGAACAGGAAACTCTTGACCCTGTCCGTGGCCTTGATTCCAAAGAGGACGGCCATGAGCGGCAATGCCACGATGTATCGGTAGAAGTTTGCAGCCATGGCGGTGATAAGCAGGAACACGGTGTTCTGGTTCATGAATGACTTCGGCAGGTGTGCCCATCCAAAGTCGTTGTTCTGGCGGTCGAAGACCTGCTCTGCAGTTCCTCGCTTGTTGTAGTGTTGTATGATCTCCTCATCGGTCATGTCCCAGTCGTTGGTCAATATACAGCGGTATGTGTACTCGCCGTCGAAGAGGTCAAGTTGCTCTCCCTTCTGCTTGCGCTGCCGCTGCACGACGAGGCGGCAATGCTTCACGTCCTCGAAACTCTCGAAGGGGAACGACTGCACGTCGTACTGCTGGAATCCTATCTCCACCGTAGTCCAGCCTGTCAGCCGCTTCACCTTCTCATACAGACCTGCATGCCGCTCGGCACGGATGTAGAACTTGTCAGTATGCTCCATGACCATCTTCACAATGTCCTCGCTATAGGAGCCGCAGTCGGCACGGAAGCTCCTGACATGAATGCCGAACGACCTCATCATCTCGAAGAAACGCCGGTGAGTCTCTGCCTGCATGAAGCGCACGTTCGCATTGCCGTCACGGTTCTCAAGATAGGCTATCAGCCCGCCGATGGTGAACACGCCTGGGCTGTAGCCGTCAAAGCCCTTGTAGGTGCGCTTGCTGTCATACTTCTCCGCCTCAAGGAACTGGTGGTCGAAGTCCACGTCGTACTCGCCTCCCTCCGTGAGCTGCCCTGTGGCCAGCAACAGCTTGATGAGCAGTTGGTTCAGTTTCTCAGCTGTGTTGAAATCATAGACGTTGCCCGTCTTTTCTGCCGTGTATGATATGTTCTCCGTTGCCAGTTCCTCTATGCCGCGCAGCACCGTGTCTGCACTTGGAACACGCGTATGTGGACGCTCGGTAAGCACATCCTTCAGATACAGGTTGAGGTCTTCCATGCAGTCGCCACCACAGCAGAAAACGGAGAAGACGGCTCGTATTATCTCGCTGTACTGATAGCCTATCAACTTACTGCGAAGTCCCAGGTGGGAGTCGATTACAGAGGAAAGAATACGGTCAAATCTGTCCAAAACGAAAAATATTCCGCCAAAAGCGCTGATTTTCTCAGATTTTTGTTGTACCTTTGCCATGTCATTGATGATTTTGCTTGTCTTGATTTGCAGCACTAAGGTAAGTGAAAAATCTGACATGGCCAAATCCTGAGCCGCTCGGCTTTGCCGCTTCGCGCGTCGAAGAACTTTTTGTTGCTCAGGTACTTATAAAGAAAGTTAAATTAAAGTGCTGCGGAATTTAGGTGAAACAAATTAAGTGATGGACTACGGACAGATT
>CAMKSE010000001.1 GCA_946415365.1 uncultured Prevotellaceae bacterium | reverse complement strand
TTCCGGCGGAGACACAGCCCGAATGTCCTCAAACGAGGCGTTCGGGCTGTTTTTTCCCTTAATCGAAAGCATCGTCAAAATTATAGATATAATGTTGAAAATTTCGAAGAAAATGACTATCTTTGCAGCAGAATAATCAAATAACAACTATGACAAAGATTCAGGAAGCAATCAAACAGATGAGCAGCGAAGAGCGCGACACGCTCTTGGCAGCCTATATGGAAAAAGACAAGGCCTGGGCACCCAAGCCCGTTGCCATTGAAGTCCGAAGACGCAAGATGGATGAGATTTCTGGAAACAGGTTCTACGACATCATTGTGATTCTCGAGGATGACCAGGAGGTGCCGCTTCATTTCCGCAACCTCAAGTCCGAAGTGCTCTATGTCTATGCCCTTCTTCACCCACGCGGATTCCTCCGCGAATCACTCAACAGACCCGGCTGTCCACAGCTGGCCAGATTATACAATCTGCTCCACATGGCAGACCCAAGGATTCTGGTGAATCAGGCAAGTCAGAACTTCAACCGCATGATGAATCAGGCCATTTCCGATGCCCGCAGAACCATCGAGGAAACACTTCTCTTCGCTGAAGAACTGAGCTTCGGCAATCCACGCCACTACGACATGAAGATCGTCATCCCTGCAGTCTACGACGGACTGAAAGTGATCCTCGATCAGGACATCTCTGCCTACCAATAATAATATAATAGGTATGGCCAACACCAAGAATGCTCAGCTACGCTATCGTGTGCTCGACAAATGCTTCAAGGACAAGTATCATCAGTACACATTCCAGGATCTGCTGGAAGAGATAGATGCTGCCTATGAGAGCCTGTATGGCGGCAGCTACACGTCCGTTTCCGAACGCACACTTCGTGCAGACATCCGGTTTATGAAAGACCCGGATACCTTCTGCGCCCCCATCGTGGCCAGACAGTCTGCAGACGGAAACTATTACTATACATATTCTGCCTCCGGATTCTCTATCTTCAAGTCCGAACTCTCTGAAAAGGATCTCGACAAACTCGAGTCCACCATCGAGATGCTGGGGCGCTATCGCGGTTTACCTTCCACCGTCTGGCTCGAGGAAGTTATCTCCAGCCTGCAGTACCGCTTCGATTTGAAAGCCAGTCGCCAGACGCTGGTTTCCTTTGAACAGAACGCCGAGTTGAAAGGTCTCGAGCGTCTGTCACCGCTCATCGACGCCACCATGAATCGGCAAACGCTCGACATCATCTATCACAGTTATCGGGGTCATGAGAAGACCTATGCCATCTCGCCCTACTATATGAAACAGTATAACGGACGCTGGTTCCTCTTCGGACTCGACAACACGATGCAGCGTCTGATGAATATGGCACTCGACCGCATCGTCGGTTTCAAACCCTCTGCAGAACCGTTCGTCCCCAATACCGACATCGACTTCGACACCTATTTCGACGATATCATAGGCGTCACCGTGCCTGATGCCGATGTAAAAAAAGAGACCATTACACTCAGGTTTACCGACAACCGCTATCCCTACGTGGTTTCAAAACCCATTCATCCCTCCCAGCAGATCGTCGACCCTGAATCGCGCACACTCTCCATCAGTGTCCGCCCCAATCGCGAACTCTTCACCCAACTTTTCTCCTTCATTCCTGATGTAGAAGTCATTGCACCAGAGTGGCTCAGAAAAGACATTGCAGAAAGACTGAAAACGGCCCTCGATAAACATATTTAGTTAACAAGGGTTAAATATAAGCAACTCATCCAAGGGGTGTGCAGAATCTCTGCACACCTCCTTCGTACCTTTGCACCCAAATTAATAAAACACGCAACATATGAATAAGAAGAACCTCATTTACGATTACACGGCAACAACCTTTGATGCTTACCAAAACTCTCTCAAAAAGAACCCACGTCTAAGTGCTGATGAAGAACGCGAACTAGGTAAGCGCATTCGTCAAGGCGATACGCAGGCTCGCAACAAGCTCGTCGAGGCAAACCTCCTCTTCGTGATTGATTGCGCTAAGAAGTTTAGCAGCTATCAAGTTCCCCTCGAGGAGCTGATAGCAGCTGGCAACAGTGGGCTGGTGGCTGCAGCTGAGCGCTACGATCCCACCTACGAGAACCGCTTCATCTCGTATGCGGTTCGCAAAATCATGCAGAGCATGTATGATGCGGTCAACGATTATCGTCAAATCGTCCACATCCCCTCTAACAAACTCAAGGAGATGAACTATCACTACGCAACGCTCGATGTCTTTCGAGATGCTCATCATGATGAAGATGATGATTATTGTCCTTGCTTGCAGAACAAGCTGCATGCAGAACCCACCACGTCGCAAACCGAGCTGCTGCTCGATGAAGAGCGCGAAGTGCTGCGCCACTTGCTGTCGCAACACTTTTTCCCCATCGAGGTCAACTTCCTCATGGATTACGCTCAAATGCGTGCTGATGGTTACAAGGTGGAGGACCTTGCAAAAAAGTATCGTCTTCCCCTCAACCTCGCGAAGAAGAAGCTCAAGGTCCTTCGCGATAAGATTGATGCTCTCCACCTTCATGCTGCCTATCTCAAACAGGCAGCATGATATAAGAAGATTTTTTAATTTGTACGTATAATTTTGGAAAGAAACAGTAAATTAATTACTATATTTACAACAGAAAACAAAAGCAAGGGCGGTTGCGCATTGGAGAGATACTTCGATCTGACCTGAAAAATGAGGCAGATTCCAATCTCCATTCGGTTCCCAAACCGAAGTTTACAATAGCTCTCCTAAGTCCCGAAAGGGATATTTCACCGCCCTTTGCTTTTTTCAAGCGTTCTTTTTTACTTATTGATACATATATAGCGTATGAGTTACAACGAACAGCTTCGTTGTGACTATCTGACCACCAACCACGAAGGTGCACAGGCATGGCGCATGACGCCTGAATGGGAACTCTACACCACCGTCGTCACCACGATGGGTGTGGAAGACACGTTCTACGAGGGTGGAGAGGAACGCGTACGTCGCATCGCCGATCTGGTGCGAAAGGTCGAGCCTGAATTTGTAGCTCAGCTGGCCGTCTACACCCGTGAGGAGATGCATCTGCGCAGTGTTCCGCTTCTGCTGTTGGTAGAGCTTGATTGTTGCCATCAGGGCGATACGCTTGTGAGCAAGGCTGTCGGCAGAACGATTCAGCGTGCTGATGAAATCACCGAACTGCTCATGTGCTACCTCTGGCGCACAGGCAAGCCTGACCTCTCAGGTCTGAGCTGTCAACTGCGCAAAGGTCTGGCAGAGGCGTTCAACAAGTTCGACGAATATCAGTTCGCCAAGTACAACCGCAAGAACCGCAAGGTCACCCTGCGCGATGCATTGGCACTGGTGCACCCGAAACCGAAGGACGACCGTCAGGCCGACATCTTCCGAAAGATAATGAGCGATACGCTGGAAACGCCCGTCACTTGGGAAACCGAGTTGTCGGCTGTAGGCCAGCGCCACTTTGATTCTGAGGAAGAGAAGGAGGAAGCCAAGCGTGAAGTCTGGCGGAAGCTGGTACAAAGCCACCGCTTAGGCTACATGGCCACCCTGCGAAATCTCAGGAACATGCTGAAGCTTGGAATGGATGAGGAGACCATGCAGATGGTCTGCGACTACATTGCCAACCCTGAAGCACCGTGGACATGATATCGCGTGAAGGCGAAGTAGGCTATGCCACCAATGGCTACAAAGTCATCGAATGGCTCATTCAGGAACATCGTGAGATGGATAAAGTGATGCTGTTCACCGACTGCCAGCTGTGGAATAGTGAATATGGGTATGGTGATGCCCATCTTGCAGGATACTGGGAACGCTACAAGCGCGAAGTGGCGCCACATGCGCGCCTTTACATCTTCGACTTGGCTGGCTACGGGCAAAGCCCCATCAGCATGGAGCGTGATGATGTGTTCTGCATCGCAGGCTGGAGCGATAAGGTCTTCGATATCCTTGCAGCAGTGGAACGTGGTAAGAGTGCTATCGACGAGATCCGCCGGATTGTCGTTTAGCACGAAGGTTAGATAGGTCACAAAGAGGCTTTGAGGATGGACTTCCAGGATGGAAGCCGCCTCGCAGATTCCCCCTTTTCCTAAGGGGTTCCGGCGGAGACACAGCCCGAATGTCCTCAAACGAGGCGTTCGGGCTGTTTTTTATTTATACGTATAGCTTGGGAGGTGTGTTTCCTGCAGATTCATATATTTGCAACCATAAAAAGAAACTGAAATAAATATGGATAATATGCAATACACAAAAGTACAGATTACCAACAACATCCACAAGTTGTTGGAGGAAGGCAAGAGCAATGACGATGCGCTTGACTTCTTCCTCAAGATGAACATGATGAACGATCTGGGTCCTGAGCGACCATTCATCACGAACGTGCCTTCGCCCGCTGAAGTCCGGATCTATCTGCTTGAGTACAATGAAATTAACAAAGATGACATCAAACTTGAACAGCCCAATGGGACCAAACGCCCCACCCAGAGACTGGTAGTCAAACTGTCGCCTAACTGCACGCTCTACGCGGAGAAGGTGCATAACTCATTGCAAGTCACCATCAATGAGAAGAATCTGACCGTTATGTACTTGAAGTCATACAGCGCAGCGGTTGTCGCTCTGTGGATGATACGTCAGAAGGAGAAACTTGAAGAATACATGGCAGAATGGGACGTCGTCTTGAATATTGCCTGCAAGAAGGCCAAACTCAACCGCATGGCATTCCTCGGCATCAAGGCCATATTCACCGAAGCCATGAAGGACTACCCCAGACTCAAGTATGTGGTCATCGAACAGAAACGACGTGCCAGGATCAGGGTGAAGATTCCCAACACCGATCTCGGCGTCTACATTGATGCCTGGTGGGGATCATACAAGGAAAAACTCCCCAAACAGATCGAGAGCCTGAAACTACTTCTCGACGCTCACCGCAAGAGTTGCTTAACGAATTTCTTTGTCCATCGCAAATAATAATTTTCAATTTTCAATTTTCAATTTTCAATTATACAACATGGCAGTAACAATTAATATTTCCGAGCTCAAGGAGACATTAGAGCTCACCCCTTCCGACCAGAACATCATGCTCGTCGGCAAGCACGGCATCGGCAAGTCAGAAATCCTCACCAGCTTCTTCAACAGCAAGGGGCTGAAAGTGGTAACACTCTTCCTCGGACAGATGGCCGACCCCGGCGACATCATCGGCATCCCCTCGAAGGTGGAGAAGCAGGACGCAAAGGGAAAGGCCACCTCGCGTACCGACTTCACACCGCCCTATTGGTTCCCACAGGACGGCCAGCCGATTGTCCTCTTCCTCGACGAACTGAACCGAGCCCGTCCTGAGATCCTGCAGACGGTGATGGACCTCACCCTCAATCGTAAGTTGGCAGGCAAGGCGCTGCCCGAAGGCAGCCACGTCATCTCAGCCGTGAACGATGGCGAAGAATACCAGCTCACCGACCTCGATCCTGCACTCGTCAGCCGTTTCAACATCTATGAGTTCAGGCCTACCGTAGAGGAATGGCTCAACTGGGCTGCCAGTGAGAATCTCGACGAGCGCGTCATCAACTTCATCCAGGACAACCCGACCTGGCTTGACGGCGACAGCAAGGGATACAAGGGCCTTGACAAGAGCGCTGACCGTCGTGCATGGAAGCATGTATCCGACATCATGCTCAAGGTGGATGTCATCAAGGACATTCACAAGCGCCTCATCGCCGGCGTCGTGGGAGCCGCAGCTGCAGCAGCCTTCATACAGAGTGCCCAGCAGCGCAAGGTCATTACGGGCAAAGACCTCCTGCTGAAGTATGACAAGACCATGAAGACCGTGGAGAAGTATCAGCTCCACGAGTATGCCATCCTCAACGAGTCGGTGTTCCGCTTCCTCGAGAACACCAAACTCACCGACCGTGAGAAAAAGCTTGCCGCCAAGAACCTCGGTCAGTACATCGAGTTTCTCAGCGAACAGAAGAAGAAGGAGGCGCTTGCCAACTTCACGGCCATCTTCGAGAAGGGCACCTACGACAAGGCTGTTTCCTTCCTGGTGGCAAATGCCTTTGAGGTGTACGAGATGCTTAATGAGTTCGTCAGTTCGCTATGAAAGAACGAATAACCAGAATCACCGAACGCTGGTTCCTCAGCGAAGAGCCCCTGTTCTCTGCTTTCTGCACCCATCGGGTGACAGAAAACAGAGAGATGAAGTGCTGCGCCCGAGTGGGTAGGGGAGTCATTGAGATTAACCCCGACCTGTGTGAAGACATCAGCGACAAAGAACTCGAAGAGCGCCTCCGTGTAGAGGTCATCCGCATCCTGCTGAAGCACCCCTACGAACGTCAGCCGGACGGCTGCAGCAACACGGCCAGGGCATTGGGCAGCAACTGTGTCATTGGCGACTCCTACCGTTTCCAGCAGCTCGAGATGGAGAAACCGGCAGATTTCGAGTTCCCTTCCAACCAACACTTTGAGTATTATGCCCGTCGCATACAGATGCTGCTTCCGAAGGGTGAACAGGGTCCATCAGATGAGTCTGACGAAAATGCCGACATCGCAGCCAACTGGCAGCAAGACGAACTGATGGCGGCCACGGTCAACGAAGTCATCCGCAATGTGAAGGCGTGGGGATCACTGCCAGGACATCTGGTAGAGGAGATCATCGCTTCCACGAAGGCACGCGTCGACTACCGTAAAATCCTGGCAGGATTCCGCGCCACCATCCTTTCTGAGAAGCGCAAGCTGACACGCATGCGTCCCAATCGCCGCTTTGGCTTCGACGCCATGGGCAGTCGCTACGACTTCACGACAAGGTTGATCATCGGTGTGGACTGTAGCGGGAGCATCTCCAAAGACGACCTCAAGAATTTCTATTCCACCATCAACCGCTTCTTCAAATACGGCATCAAGCAGATTGATGTCGTGCAGTTCGACACTGAACTGGGTGAAGTCCAGACACTGCTCAAGGCGTCAGAGAACATCAAGGTCACCGGACGCGGCGGCACCTGTTTCCAGCCCTTCATCGACTTCGTGGCCAAGCATCCCGAATACGATGGTGCGCTCATCTATACCGATGGCTATGCGTCAAAGCCTAGGATTCCCGTCGGCATGTGCACGCCCCTTTGCTGGGTGCTCCGCTCAGAGCAGGAGTTGAAAGAGCATGAACAATGGATGCGTGAAAGCGGCAGGGTATGCGTCATCGAAAGCTGAGCCATAGCTCCTATCGGCAGTCGAAGAGGATCTTGCGGCGGTTGTCCTTCGGACGCACCGCGAAGTGGACCCAGTACGTCGTACCCCGTTTCTCCAGGATCAGCTCGTCGAAATTCTCACAGAGGGGACTGTCCCCACTGTGAGAAATGTTGAGCAGGATGGCGGCATAGATGATCATCTGCTCCGGACCGTCGCAGCAGATGTCCACCGCGCAGCCCGTCAGGTGGTTCGAGTTCTTTGCCCCGCCACACTTCATGTTCACCGCCTCACTCCTGAACCCGCTGCTAATAATTACAGGAATATCAAAGTATTGTCCCTTTAACTTCCCTTTAACTTCCTCATAACTTCCCTTTAACTTCCCATATCTCTCTCGTAGCCGCTCCAGCCACTGACAGAGTCTTCTGAGATTCTCAATCGCCACATGACTCGGGATATTCCCATCCAGCGTGTGATAACTCGTCTTCGTCAACTCCCCCAGCGTAAAATGAGGCGATAACTTAATATCCTTATTGATTTCCACTTGATTCATTTTGATTTTTCTTTTCTTGGGTTGCTTTTTTAAAACTGTATTCTGTATTCTGTATCACATACCCCCGGTTGATCCAGGTGCGGATCATCCTGATGCAGTGATACCCCTCGTTGCTGAGGCCCCGTTCATGACGCACCCGTCTGGCATCGTCGACGGTAAAAGTCTCTGGCAGGAAGTCCAGCAGACTCTGCGGTCCGCGCTTCGACATCTGCACATCGCCGTCGGCATCACGGATCAGGTCGCCAAAGAGCATCATCTTCAGATAGAGGTCGTAGAAGAGACTCCACCGGCAGAACGCCTCGATGGCCTTTTCCCACTTCATACCGTTGGCGGCGTAAAGCAGACAAGCCTTTCGGAAAGCGGCCACGAGTGCACGGTGCGTTAGATTGTCGAACACGCGGTCCTGCGACAGTCTGGCAAACTCGGCACATTCTTTCTTCAGTTTCCTGGCCAGCGCCTTGGCCTGCGGACAGTCTATCTTCCCTGTCGCCTGCTTCAGGTTGTCGATATACGGCTTCAGACCCTCGTCATACGCCTCGTCGTAGTCACCGAACACCGGCACGTCGGCACCGTAGTCCTCCTCGGGGATGGTGGCTAGACAGAGTCGCGAGATCGGTCCGTCGGTCAGCACGAACCTGAAGTATTTCACTGCCTTCGTCAGCGTGGTATTCGCGTTCCAGTTCAGATGCAGGCACCCCGAGCCCATCACACTCTGCGTACTGGCGCGGTCGGCACCGAAGTCGTTGCCCTCGTCATCGCAGAGCTTCAGGTTCGTGAACTGGTTGCCGCGTCCGCTGCAGCCCTCGATCTTGTCCCACTGCTCCAGCTCGTTGAGTCTGACGTAGAGTGGGGCACCCTGCGCCTCGTCCATACGCTGCACCAGGGCAGCATAGGTGATGTTGGCCTTGATGGTCTGAATCACGAGGTCGTCAGGTCGCTGCGGCTTCTGCTTGCTGTTGGCCTTGCTGTTGAACTCCTCGTTGTACTGCTTCAGACGCTTGCGGTTCAGTTCGTCGCGTTTCTTCATGTCGGCGATGATATGCGTCAGCGGCTGCTTCGTACACATGTCCTTACCCGTTCCCGTACCGGCCACGATCAGACAATTGATGCGCAGCTCCCTGACCTGGTTGTCGATATACACGAAACTGAGGTTCCTCGGATACGTGGCCAGTGGCGGGAACATCGCCTGAGCCACCGTCGCCTTCAGCCGTTTCGGCGTGTTCCTGGTCACCGCCTTCACCAGTTTCGGCAGCGTCTCCGGGATGGCCGGTGGCTCCTTACTCGCAAACACCCTCGACAGCGCCGATACACTGGGGTCTGGCATTTCTGTGATGTCGCTTGCGATGTCACTGAGGTGCCTGACCCCATGTGTGTCATCTCCCGACTCCCGAATCCGCTTGCTCTCCCTGAACACCCGCTTCTGAAACACTGTCAGCTTCTGGTATTGGTTGTAATAATCGGAATAGTACGCCTTCACCAGTTGTCGGATATTCTCATCGTTCCAGTGTTCCGGCATCAGTTCCTTCAGCACGCCGAGTGTCTCGCCCTCAGAGAGCAGCTGGTTACAATGACTCAGCACCACCTTCACCGAGTTGTGCCGTCCGCCCTCGTTCACGAGATCCGCCTCCGTCACGTCCTCCTCCTTCATACACGCCCTGAACACATACCTCGTCCGCTCTGTCGCCTCTATGATCTCTGAGGAGTCTTTTGTGTCTACGGAATCTGTTGAATCATGGGGACTGGCTCCCTGAATCTCCTCCCACGGCCGATAGTGCTTGTTCGCCTTCCTGGCGCCCTTCGGCACCTTCTCCAGCTTCTTCCGCTCGAGCTCCTTCAGCAACTGATACTCCTTCTCGCACTCCTCTGGCGTCATCGGCTCCCCGAAGATCGCATCGTCCAGATACACCAGGTCCTCCTCCGATCCACTCGTTGAAAAGCACACCCTCGCCAGATCCTTCGCATTCGTGTCCATCTCTATCTGGAGCACGCATGCCACACGCACCTGATTCTCCAGAATCGTGGTTCCCGGCACACGTCGGCACACCAGATGCCAGCCGCCACCGGCACTCCGTTCCAGCATCATCAGTCCGATCCTGTCCTTCTTCGAGAGAATCCGGTTCTTCAGCTCCTCCGACTGCGCCTGATCGTAACAGTCCACATCGTGGAAGAAGAAGCTGCCCTGACTCTTGCAACCGGCTATTTCCCCGTCCACATATCCGATGTTATAGGCCAGTTGCAGCAGCTTTGCCTTCGCCTCGGCATCACCCTTCCGGGCTTTCTCCAGGTAGTCCAGGTTCTTCTTTTCATCTCTCAGCGCCATCAGCGCCTGGCGGTCCTTTACGGGGTTGGCAAGCTTATGACTCTTGCCATCCCCCTTGTCAATATACGTGATCCTGTAAATCATAGGCTGTAATGGTTTTCCTTCAGATACTTGATAATCTGTGTCGTTCCCTTCTTCAGAATCGCCGGCAGGTCGTAGCGCAGGTCCGACGGTACGATGAAGAGCACACGGTCGTTGTCATCCGTACTGAACGACAGACTGCCATAGCCCACCTTCATTTCCGGCTTGCCCTTCTTCTTGCGCTTGACACGCTCGAATTCAAACGAGCCATTACCCAGCATCTGGCCGTAGCCAAAGCCGCGGAACGACTCCACTAGTCCGATACATGGATTGTCAGGCAGCACCTGTACACAATCCAAACCGTTCTCTGTCTTGCTGACGGCTACTTGAGCGTTCAGCGTCACTGTTTTGTTGTCTTGCATAATTAGTATAATTCGTTTAATTAGTTTTAATTCGTTGTTTTAATCTTGTCCGGCAGCCTGCAGATAGCCTGCCATCTGCCATAGTTTGCAGTAGTCATGTGGACTGACCAGTCTGCCCAGTTTCTTGCAGCGGCGCCTCGTCATCAGTCTTGTCTGACGCTTATGCGCACAACTGGCACAGCACTCCTTGATCTCGATACCGTTTCTGTTTCTCATACCTCATCCTCTTCGTGCCAGGTCCAGAATAAACTTCCTTCCTCTGTCCGTCCAGACCAGAGTCGACTTCATTCGTCGCCGTCCGTCGTGGTCGTGTTCGAACTTCCACCGCTTGGCGGTCAGGTCCATATGCTGGAAGTTCTTGGTCAGCTGCCACTGGCCGTGCACCTTCTGGATCACGCCCTGGTCCTGGAGGAAGGAGTTCAGGTCGGGTGCCTCCATGCCGAAGGTCTTGGCAATCTCGGTTGCCGTGTAGCAGAACTTGCTGTGACGGTTCATTTGTTCGAGTTTCTCGGCTAGGATCATGTCAGCAGCGTCGAGTACCTCTTCGTCGTTGACCAGAATACGGATTTCTTGAATTTTGTTTTGTTTCATAATCTTGTTCCTTTCTTTTGCTTGTTAAATTGTTACTATTGTGAATTCACACTGCAAAAGTAGACACAAAACAAATGCGCTCCAATCTCTTGGAACGCATTCAGAAACTAAATACAGAAAGTCGTTGGAAAAGCAGAAAGATGAGCCTTTGTTCTTTCTGCACGTCAGAAACTACAGCAGAAACTTTTTCAAAAACTCCATCAAGACAGTCTCACGCAGTGAAGCGCCGTTGTCCTTCCATTTGTCTATATGCAGGCGCATGTAGGGGTGGTTGCTGATGGTGCGCTGGACGGCACCCCGCGTGCATACATGCTCGAACGTCTTCGGCAGTGCCATGTTCATGGCTTTCTCCTCAAACTCCTTCATACTGCCCTCATAGCCGCTGCAGTCGCGCGCCACACAATAGACCACCGCCCATGCCGATGACGCCCAGAACAGCAGACTTCCCTCCGTGACAGCCTTCTTCACCCGCGTGAACACATCACCCGCCTCTGCCTGCTGCTTCTTGTGACGGTTCACAATAGCCATGCATTCACGGTACGACAGATGGGGGATCCCCTTCACGATCCTGCGCACAACTCCCGTTATCCGCGGCTCCTGCTCGGGAGTCAGCAGAATAGGACTGTACCTGTCGTTCATCGGCAACAGCCATTTCTGCTGCTGGTCGTCGGTGAAGTACACCTTTACCGTACACTCCCTGTCTACCTCGGCCAGCACGATATCGCCATCGTGCGGCAGTGCGCCGAGCTCCATCCGCAGCAAGTCGTCCTCTTGAATGTCGGCGCCGATCATCGAATCGCCCTGAGCCGGCACATCCAGCACCGGATGAAGACCCACTGCCGATTTCGGCACATGGTAATAGTCGTCGATCATCTGCTCACCGGCATCCAGTGGCTTACCACAGTTCACTCTGTTTGCCAACACGGGGATCGGCGTGTCGCAGATCTCATAGGCGATACCCTTGCTGTCGAAGAAGGCCATCGCTTCCTCCGCTGTCATCAAGTCTGGCTCCCAGCCAGCTCTCACAATTGTTCTTTTGTTAGTCATTGCATTAATTGTCTTTTTACTTTTTTACTTTTACTTTTTACCTTTTTACCTTTTTACCTTTTTACTTTTTTACCTTTCAACGTAGGCGCTCATCATATTGACGAGGGCAACTACCAACACAAATAATAAATACATTCCAGCCATAACTCATAAATTAATTGGTTTACGGCTGCAAAGTAAAAAGTGGGGTGTACCCAAAGTGTGTACACCTCCAAATTTTTAACTTAAATTAATGATTTTACGGATTTCGCCTCAGGGCATCTTCCAATATCTGACGTATTTTCTCCTTCAGGCTCTGCGGTTCCAGCACGTCTAGCCCGTCTGTCTTCGACAACAGTTCACTGACGAAATCAATCGATGGCCGGATGTCGAGGGCAAAGTCGGTATAGTCCTCACCACGCTCCAGTTCACGCTGCGAGGCGTGGAGGGGCAGCGTGCGCAACAGGTTGGCCATCTTGCCGTGCGCCCTCAGCACCACGTGCTCCAACGGTGTGCCGTCGGTCATCACACCGAAGTATTCTGCGAAATAAGCCTCCGGCGAAAAGTCTATCGGACGGTTGAAATGCTGGTCGGTCAACACCACCGACTGCATACGGTCGAGCGCGTAGATGGCCATGCGCTCACCATTGTCGGCCAACAGATACCACCGCTGACGGAACAACCTTACGGCATAGGGATTAACCGGCTTCGTGTAAGGGGCGAAGCCGAACTTCTGATAACTCATCATGATGACACGCGTCTGACGGATGGCCTGCAGGATCGTAGGCAGGAACTCGTAACCCGCTGGCACGTTCTCCAGGATGATGCTGTCCTTGATGGCCGAGCTGCCACTGAGCGTCAGACCCGTGGTTAGCGTCGAGAGCATCCACTGCTTCGTATGGTCCTCGTCGATCTCGCGCGGGTTACTGATATAATAATGATAGGTGGTGTCGCACTCGATAATGAGTCCGAACATGTCGAGAATGGCGTCACGGTACTTGTTGAAGCTGCTGCGGGGTAGGGGATTACCCTCAGCCACCTCGTCAGTCACCCACAGGTCATTCAACTCACTCAGTGTCAACTTCCTGCGCTGCCTCAGTGTGTTCACGATCCACACATAGTGCATAAACTGTAGTCCTGTCTTCATGCCTGCAAAGATACGTTCTTTTTCCCACACGGCCAAAACTTTTGGATACAGAATACAGAATACAGTTTTTTTTTCGCGTGGGGGTGGGGTAGTGTGAAGTAAATTATAATTTTATATAATATATATATATTATATAAAATCTTATATACTGATTGACAAGGGTATGGGGACACGTTTTAAAAACTGTATTCTGTATTCTGTATCACTTTTGTCATTTTGCCCGGGATCCGATCCGATACACCGTGCTTTTTCGCGTGCCTTTTTGGCTCGAAAATTTGCAGAATACACGAAAAATTCGTACCTTTGCATTGTCAAAGAAAAAACACGAAATTTGCGCCCTAACTAGGTAACAAATTTTTCCTGGCGCGCGGACGATTGTTCCTTAGGTAAAGCACAAATCGGAGTCGGTTCTTTGACAAGTAAAAACATTTTACAAAACAAACCATTAACCCTAATCATTAACCCTTAAACATCAATCATTATGGCATTGAAAGTAAAAGCAGTTGAACGAAAGATTAAGTTCACCAAAGACGAGAACGATCCCGGTGTCTATCGTTATGTGATGCAACCCGAGCTCTACATCGCACTGAGTCAGGCGAAGGTCATCCGCGAGGCAGCCCTCCGAAGCGGCGTCAGCCAGGGCGTGATGAAGGCCTGCTGGGATGCAGCCGGTGAGGTGATCAAGGCCTGGGCCACCGAAGGTCACTCTGTGGCACTGCCCGGACTGGGAAGCATGCGCTTCGGTCTCCGAGCCAAGAGTGTTGAGAAGGTCGAGGATGTGAAGTCCTCTCTGATCACCAGTCGCCGCATCATCTTCACGCCCACTCAGGATCTGAAGGACGAGTTGGCCGACACCGCTATCCAGATCACCTGTTACGACCGCAACGGTGACATCGTGAAGCGAGTGACCTCTGCCGACGCCGGCACCGTGGAGGATCCCGAGGGTGACGGTCAGGAGTCAGGAGACGGCGGCAGTCTGTCACAGACTGTGAGTGCACCGCAGATCAGCGGAACGACCCCGTTTGCTGAGACCACCTCGGTGAGCATCCAGGCTGAGCAGGGGGCGGAGATCCGCTACACCACCGACGGCTCGACGCCTACGGCTGAGAGCTCTCTCTACAGTGAGGCGTTCACCCTGAGCAACACGGCTACCGTGAAGGCCATCGCCATCAAGAACGGTCAGAGCAGCGAGGCTGCCTCAAAGACCTTCACCAAGAGTGACGACGACACTGGCGAGAACGACTAGAGAGTAGCGCCTGCGGGCGCACTCTTTACAACGAGAATGTTTAACCCTTAAAACAGCATCATCATGAAAAAGGAAACTTGGAAGACCATCATTCAGTTCGTCATCAGTATCCTCACGGCAGCCCTGACTGCCCTCGGAACGACGAGTTGCATGGGTCACGGACCTATCACATTCTAAATTCAATCTCTCCATGGAGACCGACCTCACCCGAGGCCGGCCTCTATTTTTTTGTCTTTTCGCAAAAAACCAAAATAAAATGCCACAAAAATCCAAAATAATTTGGCAGTTTCAATTGTTTTCCGTATATTTGCAGTCGTTTAACATAATAATCCCGCAGCTAAAATGAGAGAGGTCAAGAACGGCTTACTTCACCTTCTGCCCTTAGCCGTTCAATTACCTCTCTCTTTCTGTTGCGATAACTCAGAAACAAAAACCTTATGAACAATAAGACTTTGATAAACGTAGCTTTGCGCTACCGTGCCGTGTTCCTCGACATCAACCGTGAGGCCATTAACATGAGGTCTGATGCTTCCGTGCCTGTCATGGCATTCATCGCTCGTCTGAAGGAGAATGGCTTCAGCGTCAGTGAGGAGTTGCTTCATGCCATGAATGCTGTTCCTGTCGACCGTCTCGCAGAGATTACCCAGTGCATCAACGATGTGATGGGCGTGAAGCTCAACTGGGCACCGCTCGTCAAGGGCTGGGATGTACCTACTGGTGAGACGCTGGCCGACCACCTAATCACCTTCATTGCCAATATCTTTGGAAAGGAGGCTGGGTTCAAGGGAACGACACTTCCTTGCGGTCATCTTATTCCTGAGGGAACTTTCCCAATAGAGCGTTACAATGGCTGTCCGTTCTGCGGCACACCGTTTAAGACTGCCGATTTCGTCTATAAGGGACAGGCCAGCCAGTTGAAGGAACTGCGTCTGTTCACTGTCGAGGACATGAAGCACGTGTTCGCATCCCTTTTGGCATCGGCCACTCCGCTTGACGGCACACAGAAGGACTCGCTGGAACAGCTGCTCCGTGAGTTCTCTCTGCCCGAGAATGCCAATATCACCATGAAGGAAACGGCCATGCTCGTCGTCAAGCTGTTGGTGGAACAGGATAAGGCAGACGAGGCATCCAGGCTGTTGAAGACGCCTACCGACGTGCTCCGTTACCTCTGGTACGAAAAGACTGGCTATGTGCAGATTATCGAGCCGAAGACACTTGTTGCCCATGCCCGCAAGTTGTACTTTTACATGTGGGGACCGCTCGACGAGAGCGCTGATGCAGCAGAGGGCATGAAGAAGAAGCTTATGCTGAAGTACGACCGCAAGGCCTGTCTGCGTGTGGCACAGTGGCTGAATGCCATTCCGATGACAGCCAAGCAGGCAGCTGAGAACATGAATCCCAAGCGCGGCATGTGGGTTCGTATGATCCGTGCACTCCGTCTGGCTGAGTACGCTCGCAAGAAAGGCTTTGACCATCTGGCAGAGATCCTCGACGTGTTCTACAGGCAGGACTACATTACTTGGCAAGGGCGTGTCGATAAGGCACGCTCAGAGAACGATGCCGACACGACGCTGACGCTACTGAAGGAGCGTCCAGGTCTCTTCGCCCGTTGCCTGTTCGCAACCATGCTCCGCTTCGGTAGCGATAAGGTACTTGCAGCCTTTGAGGAGATTGCCGACAAAATGCCGGCCCGTCTGCTGCTCTCACTCGGCAATGCGGCGGATGCATATTTTGACCCCAACGAGGTGCGTCTGGCCAGGCCCATCACTGGTGTCATCCATCGGATTGAGCCCAACAAGCTACTGGCGCTCTATGATGACGAAATCCGCAAGGCGATGACGGCAGCCGTGAACAACCTCTATAGAGCTTCGATGGCAAGACGTTTCGCTGCCCAGCAGACAGAGGCGAAGACCATCTTCATCGATCCCGCGCTGTACAACATTCCTGTCAGCGTGGGCGACCGTTCGGCAACTGTTCAGGATGCATCCTGTGCCCTGATGGGAACCCGATTCCCTGTTGAGGGTGATGCCGTCCGTCTGTTCCTCCAGTGGGGCAAGGGTTTGCATGCCCAGCACCTCGATATGGACTTGAGCGCTCGTATCACGTTGCCAGATAATGAGATTGAAGAGTGCGCCTATTACAACTTGACCTGTGTAGGAGCTAAGCACTCAGGCGACATACAATCCATCCCTGAGATGGTAGGAACAGCCGAATATATCGAACTGTCATTGCCTGAACTGGAGGCAGCTGGCGCCAAGTATGTCGATTTCTCCTGCAACGCCTACACTACAGGTGCTCTTTCGCCCAATATGGTCGTCGGTTGGATGAATTCCGCCAATCCGATGGAGGTTTCTCAGAAGGATGGGGTAGCCTACGACCCGTCTTGCGTCCAGCACATGGTTCGTGTCAGCGAGGGGAATCTCTCCAAGGGGCTGATATTCGGTGTGCTCGACGTGGCCAAGCGTGAGATCATCTGGCTGGAGATGCCATTTACGGCTCAGACCTTACGAGGTGCCGATGGTACATCTATCGAAGCGTTGCTCCACAAGCTGGAGACGAAGCTCTCCATCGGTCAGCTTCTCGACATGAAGGCCCAGGCTCAGAACTTGACTTCTGTAGAGAACGCTGACGAAGCCGATGAAGCTTACACCTACGAATGGGCGCTCAACCCAGCAGAAGTAACAAAGTTGCTGAACGTGTAGAGTCGGCCTATTTTAAATGTGATACAGAATACAGAATACAGTTTTTTTTCTGCGTGGGGTAGGGGTGATTTGTTATTCAAGTGCAAAGATAATGGTTTCTTAATCGTTATGGAATGTGAACTTAAAAGTATGTATATACTGTAACACAGGCAGGCGTCTTCAAGGACAGCATCAAACACGAACCGATGGAGCAGCGAGAGCAGAGTCAAGCTCGCTTGGACTTTGCCGAGTCGCGATTGAGGAAGAGCAACGCTCAATTCCGCAGTCCCTGCTACACCACCCGCTGGAGCGATATCCCCGAGGTGGAATAGATGATGTTGTTTGCGAAAACAGCAGTATATTTTAATAACCCTTCTCAAATAAATGCATTTTTATTTGGTTATTTGTGCTTTTTATACTATCTTTGCCCCCATAACTTAAAACAAATTATTGCAAACTAATAAAGATATATAAAATGAAGAATCTAAAAAGAACATTAACAGTTTTTTTGCTTTATTTATTAGCCACTACTGTAATGAAAGCGAGTTACGAGTCTCTAAAGGTTGGCGAAACAAAAACATTCAAATTACCTACTAATGTGACTATATTGAGTAATCTAAAAGTTACGAGTTGGGTTTATCCTTCCAATAATGACTATATTAAATGCTCTCACTCATATGGGACATCTATAAAAGTAACAGGAGTTGGTTATACATCAAATACAATTTATATCACATGTTATTATGAATATACCAGTACAATGGGGAAAAAAGATAATGGCGAATATCAGTTCCAGATTCTGATGAGCCAACCATACTTTGATTTCTCCGTCAGCCCATCTGGTGGAAAAGTAAAGAAAGGGCAATCGGTAACCTTCAACTGTTGGGTTACGAATGTTGAAGGGTTTAGTTCTGGTGATGTCAAATATTATTATACCTTAGACGGTTCTACACCTACCAAAAATTCAACTCCATATAATGGCTTTTATGGTGTAACCATCGATAGTCCCTGTACCTTAAAGGCAATTGCAACATGGAAGGGCGCAGTAAGCGATGTTCTGAAAGCCGATTACACTGTAGAAGGCTTGTTTGTGACAGCGAAGCCATCTGGTGGAATGGTTGAAAAAGGCACCTTTGTCTATTTGACAGCTAGCGAATACGGCGCTGATATTTATTATACACTCGATGGATATACAACTCCATCTCGGAGCAGTACACCATATACCTCGTCTGGAATTCAGATTAATGAGAATTGCACACTAAAAGCGATTGCTTACAAAGGCAGTATAACAAGTGACGTGCTGACTGTAAATTATTGGCTTCCCATCTATCCTACGGATATTTATGTATATTTGTCATCATCAACAATAGAAGTTGGCGAGTCAACAAAAGCCTACTATTCGATAACGCCATCTAATGCAACTACAACTATAACATGGAGTTCAGACAACCCCAGAATTGCATCAGTAGACAGAGCGACAGGAAATGTACAAGGTATTTCTAAAGGTTCTACAAATATTTGCGCAACTACAGGAAATGGTTTGTCTGCTTGTTGTGTAATTACAGTGAAGGATCCTCCGGTTTTAGGTGTAATAAAAGCCTCAGCAGGTTTTGATCATTCTGTTATCATAAGGGAAGACGGGACTGTGTGGTCATTTGGTAGTGATAGTAAGAATCAGTTATGTTATAAAACAAACTCTTATTATTCTTCTCCTTATATAAAGACACCTACACAAATTGATGTGTCGAATGTCATGTCGGTTTCTTGTGGTAGTGCTATAACAAGATTTGTCAAAAATGACGGCAGCCTATGGGTAATTGGTTATAATGACTATGGACAAGCTGGAAACAACTCAACCCAAAATGTGAATGACTTAACAAAAGTCATGAATAATGTCGTCTCTGTTACAGGAATCATGAATTCTTTTGTCATTAAAACAGACGGTAGTTTATGGGCATGTGGAAGAAACTCTGAAGGAGAACTTGGCAATGGCAAAAGAACAGACAAGGCAACATCGAAATTTGAAAAGATTATGGATAATGTTGCATCTGTTTCAGCAGGATCGAATCATACTCTAATTGTAAAGAAAGATGGCAGCTTGTGGGCTTGCGGCAGGAATAGTGAAGGTCAACTTGGAAATGGAACGACCAGCAGTAAGCTCTCACCCGTGTGGGTTATGGATAATGTCGTTTCTGCGGCTGCAGGTTATGACCATTCTTTGGCTATTAAGTCTGATGGCAGCCTTTGGGCTTGGGGTAATAACAAATATGGTCAATTATGTGACGGCACAAGAACAAGCAGGATGACACCAACTAAAATTATGGATGATGTCATTTTCGTAGAGGCTACAAGTTCTTCGTCATATATCATAAAGAAAGATGGCTGTCTGTGGGTTTGTGGACAAGATCCCCATTATCTTGACGAATGGGTTGCTTATTCGCCCAAGAAGCTGATGGATGATGTGTTATCTGTTTCAGTTTGTGGTAGACACTCCTTAATAGTTAAAAAGAATAAAAGTTTATGGGCTTATGGACATAATGACTATGGACAGTTAGGTGACGGTACAACTGTGAACAGAAGTGAACCCATTGAAATAATAAAGGGGTATTCTGAAGAAACGCCAGCAAGTGGTGTGGCTATTGACGAAAAGAACTTTCCTGATACCAATTTCCGTAAATATTTGTTAGAACAGGATTATGGAAATGACGGATTCATTAATGAAAATGAGATAAAAAGAATAAATACTATTTATGTAGATAACTGTGATATTTATAACTTGAAAGGAATAGATTTTTTCACCGATCTATCATATTTGAATTGTTCAAGAAACAAGTTGACATCTCTGGATGTCTCAAAAAACTCAAAACTGAATGTTATATATTGCTATAAAAACAATATAAAAGGCAATGAATGGGACAAATTGATAAACAGCCTACCATATAATTATTCACTAGAGGACAATTATCTCTACGTAGCATGGAGCCATTGGCCATTAGAAGAATATCCCAGTGATGGCTTAACTACCGATATGGTAGCTAAAGCGAAAGCTAAAGGCTGGATGCCATATTACTATAGCGATGCAATAGAATCATATTTAGAATATGAAGGATGTAATCCCTCAAGCATCAAAGGAGTATTGCAGAATATAACAATAGAAGATCCAATCTACAACCTCAATGGTCAGCGGCTTGATAAGCCACGCAAGGGACTCAACATCATCGGAGGCAAGAAGGTCTTTGTAAAATAATTGAACACGCGTTTCCAAATAATGAGTTTTCAAATCGTTATATTATATCATCTTATAAAATAAAACGTTATGAAAAAAATATTGTTTCTTATTGCATTATGTTTCAATTCTTTGTTATGTGTCTCACAAGAAAAAACTCTTCAAGAACATAAAGATGGAACGAAATGGTATTTGTTAAAAGATGACAAAACTTATGGTGCTTTGGATCAAGACGGAAACGTTCTTGTTCCACTAAGCAAGGGTTTTAATTATGTTTCTTATTATCATGCAGATAATACAGACCGTGGTTTTTTTGATGTCCAAAAAGGTGACTTCCATGGCATATATGATAAATCGGGGAATGAGATTATCTCTACAGAGAGGGGGTATAGTATGATTGTATATCAAGTTACCAATGATGGCTATAAATATTTTGGAGTTACAAAAAATGATAAAGATGGTGCCTGTGATTTGAAAGGTAAAGAGATTGTACCCCCCAATATTATGCTGTTACTTATTATGGAGATAGCTTTGGGGCTTATCTTGATGAGAACCTTAAAGAATGGATAGATTTAGGCATCAAATTAGAAAAAAAGGATATTCTGTCAGACGACAACTTCTTTAAACGAAAAATGCAAGAGGATGATGGCTTTGAATGGTATATTGTTTATAAGGGAGATTTATGTGGCGCCGAGAATAAAGAAGAGAAATTCATTATCCCAATAAAATACGATGGGATATCATATGAAAGTAAAAATTCTGGTAATCCATATTTTAAAGTCAAGAAAAACGGTAAATATGGAGCTTATGATATTTCTGGGAAGGAAGCCATTCCTGCTTTGTATCATTATGTGACTTATTTTAATTCGGGCTTTGCGACACAACTCAAAGAGGGTGACTCTTTTGTGTATACAGATATAAAACTCGACACAAACGGCATGTTAATTTCAAAAAGTGACAACAACTCAAAAAATGTTAGTACCTCATCATATTCAAAGACTAATCTTAAGGAAGTTTTTCAGCAAGCATATGACTTGCCAGATTCAGAGCTTGATCGCAAGGTTGAATTATACGTTAAAATATTACGTGAGGATCCATACAATTATGAAGGACTAAATTCTAGAGTCTACAATAATATTGGTGTGATGTTTGAGACTATTGATGGTAATTTCACAAAAGCAAAAGAATTTTTTGAGAAAGCTTTGGAAATTGATCCTTCTAATAGCACAGCAGCAGAGAACTTGAAAAGTATTAAAAAGCAAAGAAGAGCAGAACGATGGAACAAAATTGGGAATGCTCTTGGAACTATCGGATCTGCGTTAGGATCAATGAATGGTGGACAAACAAATTATAATGGGGACACATACCAAAATTCTGGAAGTTTTAACAGCAGCACTCCATCTGGTACTTCATCAGGAGATAGGTTATGCCCCAGCTGTCAAGGCTCTGGAAAATGTTCTACTCAGGGAGTTTATGATAAATATAGATGTCATGGTTCTGGTAGATGTCAGCATTGCAATGGTAGTGGTACTCAAAGAGATTACGGGAACACGCGCGTTTGTTCGACATGTAATGGTACAAGAAAATGCCATTATTGTGGAGGTTCTGGAAATTGCTCCACTTGTGGAGGATCTGGAAGACGGTAAGAAAATGACGCAGTCAGGGCTACCACTACAAGCACGATTTCCGCAGTCCCTGTCACACCACCCGCTGGAGCGACATCCCCCAAGGCGGAATAGATGATTCCCCAAAAATATTCTAAGATTATTTGCAAGATTGCTGATTATTCCTTATCTTTGCACCAATAACTTAAAACAATAACAAAATGAAATTATAGAGATATGAATTAGAAGATTAATTCTTAACAATAAGCGTATGTGCACTTGTCTCTCTTAGAAGCGGAATGCCGTTAGCTTAGGTAAAGATTATTATAAAAAATATAAGATTATGATTATTGCTATTATTATTTCAGTTATCACATTTTTAATTGTTCTACTATTTTGGGGAACATGGGGTCTTTCATCAGAAGAAAAGGATGAAAAAAGAAGTAAGGCAAGTTTTGGCAAGACAGGTTTGTTGTTAGTTTTAACGATTGCCGTTGGAGTCTTTTATGTTAAGACATACAATGTGGCAACTGTCAAAAATATTATCAAGATAAAAGGTGTTAATTGTGCCTTAGATTCAAACAGGCATATTATAGACACTTTGGATTACTTAATTATCTCTAGTTCATATTCAAAAGAATATAGCAAACATAATACAATAAGTCAAATAACAGGAGAAAAGTTTTTTGAAGATTATATTGACACGGGTACAAAAGGTAGTGGTTTCGATGCATTGATCCATTATAATACAGACAGTTTAATTGCGGTAGCTCCTTATGGCGATTATACTGATTACAAGAGTGATGATTACAAGTATCATAAAGATCACCTCTATCATTATGAATTTATGAGCAACATGATTCCCACAATTAATCCCTTTGTAATAAGATACCCTCAAAAAGATTTTGGATTAATTAATTATAATGAGCAAGATTACGCATTCTTAAGGCTTTATACCTCTTTTATTACTGATTCGTCTATTGTAAAAGCACCAAATGCTAATATTAGAGAATATTTAGGCGATAATTCTATTAGGATTTTTGGAGAAGTGGGATCAAGGAAATTACAAGAATTTAAAAGCACAGTTCTTAAGAATTATCCAGATGAACCATTAAAGGGTTTGATTGATTGTAAATGGTCTGAGTATATAAATCATATGGATTTACTATCAGCTGCTGATTTGACACAATGTGATTATGATATTATTTATGACATTGATTGCCCCATAAAACAACTATATCTCAAATTTGATATACCTGTTATTATCTCTCAATTACCATATGGATTAATGCCTAAAGACACATATTCATATTACATAAATGATTTTGATAAAATCAATCCAAATAAAGGTTCTTTATTACTTCATGTTCAATTTCCGACTTTGGCGAATATGCAGTTAATAAGGTCTCTTGTTCTTACATCTTTATTGACAGCGTTTTTCTCTTTATTTTGTTTGAACGTTTATTATTTAGTCCGCAAATATGACAAATACATTCCTAAGTTCTTAAAGAAAAAGCTAACTTACATCATTTTGATTTTTATAACATTAGCACTAATAATACTATTTACATATTTACTTGCTTTCGATAATAATATATTTATAAATAAAGAGTATCCTCCGAATTATAATATTTATGGCTAATATATTATCTATGTGTCTGTGAAGACAGGCACATAGAATAAATATGACAATGTCACAGAAGATTGAGTTTGAACATTTGAGGGTGCGCCATTACTTGCGAAACTATAGTGAAATAATATTTTTGAAATATATAGATTACTAAAGTTTCGCAAGTGATGGCGCACCTGCATAATTTAACATAAAATAGGAATAAAAATAGCTTCGAAGTTTGCTCAACTCACTGAAAATGAGTAACTTTATAGTCGCCAAACAATAAAGTTCAAACTTAGAAGCCGTGAGCAAAGGTACAACAATTATTTCAGACTTGAGAAGTTTTTTCTCAGAAAATACAAAAAATCGTGCAATTAACTCGATTATATGCAGACAGAGGCGAAGACCATCTTCATCGATCCCGCGCTGTACAACATTCCTGTCAGCGTGGGCGACCGTTCGGCAACTGTTCAGGATGCATCCTGTGCCCTGATGGGAACCCGATTCCCTGTTGAGGGTGATGCCGTCCGTCTGTTCCTCCAGTGGGGCAAGGGTTTGCATGCCCAGCACCTCGATATGGACTTGAGCGCTCGTATCACGTTGCCAGATAATGAGATTGAAGAGTGCGCCTATTACAACTTGACCTGTGTAGGAGCTAAGCACTCAGGCGACATACAATCCATCCCTGAGATGGTAGGAACAGCCGAATATATCGAACTGTCATTGCCTGAACTGGAGGCAGCTGGCGCCAAGTATGTCGATTTCTCCTGCAACGCCTACACTACAGGTGCTCTTTCGCCCAATATGGTCGTCGGTTGGATGAATTCCGCCAATCCGATGGAGGTTTCTCAGAAGGATGGGGTAGCCTACGACCCGTCTTGCGTCCAGCACATGGTTCGTGTCAGCGAGGGGAATCTCTCCAAGGGGCTGATATTCGGTGTGCTCGACGTGGCCAAGCGTGAAATCATCTGGCTTGAAATGCCATTTACGGCTCAGACCTTAAGAGGTGCCGATGGCGTATCTATCGAAGCGTTGCTCCACAAGTTGGAGACGAAGCTCTCCATCGGTCAGCTTCTCGACATGAAGGCCAAGGCCCAGAACCTTACCTTAGTTGAGAACGCTGATGATGCCGATGAAGCTTACACCTACGAATGGGCCCTCAACCCAGCAGAAGTGACGAAGTTGCTGAACGTGTAGAGTCGGCCTCTTTTTTTAATGTGATACAGAATACAGAATACAGTTTTTTTTCTGCGTGGGGGGGGATGGTGGAAATACCGTGCGGTATCGATTCCGTCAAAAAGAATCCCGCCATTAAACATTCAGCAAATTTGCAAAAATCTGCTAAATCAAATTAAGACAAGTTAATGTTAGGCCTTTTTCCCCTGAAAATAAGAATTTTGCCCCTCTTTTTAGTGGCTATATATAGAGGGGTCTATTAAAAACATGACTAAGGACATGTGATTAAGCAATCTTTCTCCCCCTGGAATCTGCATAAGATTTCAGGGGGCTTTTCATTGTTAGTTATCATTAGTTTATTAATCATTTAAAAAAATGTTATTATGAGTAAAGTTATTCGTATCATCGACACCTGTAATGAAAACAAAAATTTCTACGAGGCATTCCTCGAGAATGTCACCCTTCTGACCACAGAAGAGGAGAAGGCTCTTGGACTGCGTATCCGTCAGGGGGACATCAAAGCCCGCAACAAACTTGTGGAGGCCAACCTACCATTCGTTCAAAAGTGTGCGGAGAAGTATGCAGAGAAGTTCAGAAGTTATCAAGTCCCCTTAGAGGAAATCGTCTCTGCCGGCTATGCAGCATTGATTGCATCTGCCGATCATTTCAATCCCGCCTTCGATAATCGTTTCATCTCGTATGCAGTTCACCGCATCAGGCAGAGCATGATAGATGTTATCAACTATTATCATCAGATTGTACACATTCCAGATAATAAGATTAAGGATATTGAGTTCCACTACACATCACTCGACATATTTAACGATGTGCAACGAGATGATGACGAAGATAATTTCTCTAGACAAAATAGGTCTCACGAAGAAGCCGTTGTATCACAGCCCAACATGCCATACAACAATGAAAGCGAAGCCATGCGTCATCTTTTGTTGCAACATCTCAGTCAGTTTCATGTAAATTTCCTCATGGACTATGTCCAGATGCGTTCGGATCTTGATTTTATGGCCTTTAAATATGATATTCCATATTATGTGCTCATGAAACGTATAAAGCTTTTGCTGAAAAAGCTTAAGAGCCTTAACCTCTATACTGCCTATATAAATCAGGCAGCATAAAAGGTCTTTCTTAAGACAACAAATCGAACAATTAGCTTCGATTTGCTGTCTGATTTGATTAGAAAGATAGACTGCTATTCAACATCTACAAATGCCTTGATTGCATCATTATAGTCTTTAATCCAGTATGCTCCACGCTCCTCTTGATGATCCAAAAGACGAGACTTGTTAAATATTTTCCCTTTTGTTTCATCAAGAGGCTTTTCTAGATGAATAAGCCAGTAGGTTTTATCGCGTGAAGGTCTATAACCCGATGTGTGTGATGCCATTTCAGCAATTTGTTCCTTTGTCTTCACCTGAGGTTTTAATCTGGAGATACGACACAACTTTGCTTTTTTGGAATTTCTACCAAGAAAGGCCAATACATACTCTGTCCCTAACAATTTTGGCATTGAAAGTATCTTGCTGATGGGTAAAATATAGGTATGCGCTTTCTCAAACCAGTCCCATTGTGCTTCAGATCCAATTCTAGCAACAAGCACATGATGAGGCTTCTCAACCTGAATAGCACCATTGAAATCCACAAGAACCATCTCTTTATATGCCTGACGTACATCTTCATTCTCAAGTTCTTCTCGTCGCTTTTTTGCTAGTTCAAGATATGCTCTTTCCATATCGATTCCTAGATAGTTCCTCCCTAGCAAAGATGCGGCAATGCCAGTAGTTCCACTTCCATTAAATGGATCCAATATCAAATCTCCTTCTTTAGTGGATGCTAGAATGATTCTAGCTAAAAGACTTAAAGGTTTCTGGGTAGGATGCTTCCCACAAGACTTTTCCCATTTGGCAACCGCTGGCATACGCCACACGTCCGTCATCTGTTTGCCGTCATTCAACTGACGCATCAATTCATAATTATAGCGATGGTAAGCCCGTTTAGACTTCTTGGCCCAGATAATATATTCTGCAGAATGCTTGAAGACTCGATGTGAGATATTGTCAGGTGGATCTGTCTTGTTCCAAGTCACAACATTTAAAATCTTAAATCCGAGCTTTGACAATTGAACTGCAACAGAGATTATATTGTGGTGTGTACCACAAATCCAAATAGTACCGTCATCTTTCAACTTGTCTTTGCAAGCTGATAGCCATTTGTGGTTAAACTCGTTAATAAATTCTACAGTAGGTGCCTTATCCCAATCACCCTTATCCACGCAACCCACTTTTCCACTGCTTAGGCTGATTCCACCATTACTCAGAAAATATGGAGGATCTGCATAGATCATATCGAACTTGAAGTCGAATGTATCAAGTACCGATATGCACTCGCCTTCAACGAGCGTAAAGTCCTCGTTGATGGACCTATAAAATGGAGTAATGTGCTTCATAGCTTTTTTATTAATCATTGTAAAAGCATGCCCACAAGGTTGTGACACCTTGTGAGCATGCAATTATACTCATCCTATCAGATTTCTATTTGTTGCAGTAATAGGCTGTTGGATATTTGTTATACTACTAATGTATCTATACATTTGTCTCCGGCCAGCCTTTGGCTCATATATTCCACGTAGCAACTGGAAGACATTCTGATCTAATCTCGAGTCATGTTTCCATAGCGGATGAACTAGCATCTCAATAATGTCAGCTCTATCTGCAGTAGGATCATTTTGATCATAACCTTGTCTAATAAAACACTTGTTGTGGTTGTCATATCTTATGCCTAAAGCAGAATTTGCATTTTGCACCTTTGTTCCCACTTCATCGAAGATGCTTTCTAAATCTCCATAAGGAGCAGGTATGGTCTGACCCATATCGTAATTTGGATCTAACATGAGCTTAATAAGGTCAATACCTAGTCTCCAATCAAGAACATGATGATATCCTTGGTTCTGATACGTTCTCAAACATTTTGCACAAGAAGACTTACACTCAGCCTTATGTTCATCTGACATCAAACTCTGCATATAAGTCCCTTGCCCATTAACGATAGCCTCCATAATATTAATAATATGAGGTCTATTGTCAGCATCAAGATCCTGTAAAAGTTTCATATAGCCAGATCCATTAGCTAACGCGTCACCCAAATAAATGTATGGATAACCATCACTATCAATTTGAACTTCGCTTATCTGTACCTCTTCAGGCTGAATATCCTGCTCGTCAGCAAAATAACGTTGTATTAAAGTAGCTGCAGAGTAGTAAGCTGCTTTTATAGATGCTTCTATGATTGGTTCAACAACGGCATTGCCCTGATCATCTCTTATCCTAAGTTCAATTGAGTTTGGACAATTTCTGACCTTTAATTTTAATAGCTCTGTTGTCTTTTTGGCACCAAGAACTATCTTCTCGCGTGGTTTGTCAACAATAGTAATATTTCTTCCATATAAACCTTTATCCATGAAATTTGGAGCATGGTCAACAAATTTCGTCGAGTTTGGATCATTTTGATTATAATTACCAATATTCCCCCTAAAAAATTTTGGGTCAAATGCTAAATTATCATTGTCAAAAGCATACTGAGACGCTCCTTCGAATTTATCACCATTATTATCATTTAAATACCATATTTTGGGATTGTTATTTGCAGCGCTATTCCAATAAATATAATCAAGATTCTCGCAGTGTAATGGAGCCTGTGCATTTGATTGTGTGTCATCCACCCATATCTTAGTCGAAGAGAAATGGCTGCGATCATCATTTTCATCCAATTTTCCAGCATTTCCATTTATTCTTTGTGTTCTAAATGCTTTCGGAATAACAAGTCGAGTTGCATTGTTTTGACCACCAGCAAATCCAGGAGTTATAGAAATAATATCATTACCATTATATTGAATGGTATAACTATTTTCTAATGCATCCCATCTCTTATAATTATTATCAAAATCAACATAATCAGCATATTGTCTTGATTTCATATTTACTGTCAAACCGTCAGATTTGTAGTATCCATGATCTTTAATTTTTATGGCTCCTGGCGCAAATTCCGAAATGGATTCCTCCAAAGAACGAGAAATACTCTTGTATTCATACTCTCCATCTCTGTTCCGTTCACGAGCATGATAGAATTCCCTCTGAGATGATGGTAATCCATATATCGGGAGTACGCCTGATTCTACTAGATCCTGGGCAATACAATCACTCTGTTTGTTATTATAGATAGTATCAATTTGATGAAGCGCACCTGTATTAAGATCCTCTATCCAACTAACAATTCCATTTGTTGGGTCTGTTTGATATAGATTTGTGTACTGATTCAAATATAGACCCACAATTGTTACAATAGTATTATGATTGTTTGCTATCCATCTTACTAAGGCGGGGCGGATGACACCATTCCAATTATCCCACAATCCTAATTCTAGGTTTGTGCTGTCACTGTCAGAATTATCCTCAGGACGTGTGCAAAGATTGCAATCAAGATATGCCTGGCGCAATACATGTTTTAAGATGACTCTTCTGACAATTGCATCATTAAAGATTCCATGTTGCGGCTTTATTGATAATTTGGGTAATGCAGGAAGACCACCAGTCATCTCATCTGCACCTTGATCATAATAATATGTGTCATGGCTCTTACCTCGACAGAAAGTCATTGCCATAGAAAATGCTTGGCCACGACGACCACCACGACCAACTCGCTGCTGATAATTATATCTAGTAGGAGGCATATTGCCTTGATATACAGCCAACAATCCGCCAATATCAACACCGACCTCCATTGTTGTCGTAACATTAACCATGTCAATAATTTTGGCTGGTTTTGCATTATCTGGCATATTATCGAGAATAATGCCCTTGAATTCCAATAAACGAGTCGGTTGATCATCAGTTTGACCTGTCAGCTCCTCGGTATGAATCCTGCAGGCCTCTCTTGGTTCAACTCTAGTGTCATAGGCAATATAGTGCCTGTTGTATATGTCCCTCACAGTAGAATTCTGCTCAAGTAAAAGATCTTCACAGCATGCAGTATTAGTGCATATGCCAAGACCTCTATGTAAATGTATTCTTCCACATTTTGGACATTTGTAATAATGTAAGTCAAGATCAGCTTTTTTAAATGCAAGTACAGGCCAATTTAACCGAAGATCCTGATGTGTTTGTAAAAGATCTGCAAGAACATCAAATAAACTCCTGCCAAATTCATCCGAATCAATATTATATCTTGCCGAAATAACTTCTAGCGGATGCTTCACTCGCTGATTAAACCTAGAATAGTTGTCCCACCATCTATTTGGATTATTGCTATGATCATCAATATCGTTACTATCATATCGATAATTATCTCCCAAAATACGGAGATATGCATTGACTAATTCAATTGGCTCACATCCACATCTGTTTGCGAAATTGATGAAATTATTATTATTAATTACATAGGTTCTTGGAACGGAGAGATAACCAATTCCAGCATCTTCTGTCGTAATACCCATGTACTTACCAACACAAATTTGGAATAGAACTTTCGTTAAATTCTTTATCGCGCTAATTGCAGTATTTTGCGAATAATTGGTACCAGTTATTGGTATTGAAGTCAACCTATTAAAATCATACAGGTCTGTCCAATAATGAATGGGGCCATTATGAACATCCTTATATGTTTGATCGCATAGGTCGATGCCCGATGGATTTGTTTGAACACTCAATAGCCTTTTAACTACATATCCATCCAAATTTCCAACAAATTTATCCAGAGGTATGCAACTGTTATCTATAGATACCCTATTTATGGCTTCTATTTTTTCCTCATCAGTACGAGTAGATCTGAGAATATCAATTAACTCGTCCTTGATTTCTTGTGGTACATTTGCATCATTGACTCTGCTCACCATCTCATCTATAGCCTCATGGTCTTCGATGTCACCACAGAGATCTCGCTTAAGTCTTCTTAATACTCTATCATCTGTTTCACCTCTTTCGTCTAAACTCTGCAGGAAAGCTAAACGAACCATGTCCCTATAATGCTCTTGAGCAATTCCATAGGATTGTTCCGCAGCATCCTGACGGCTATCAGAGAATCCGATCAATTTACGATTGTCTTCAGGTAATTGATACATTAATTCTTTGCTAAGTATCTGATTGCTACGCTTGAATCCAGAACGGAAACTACGAAGTGGAGATTTTACATATTTACGAAGATGATAATCTGCATTACAATGAGGGCATAAGCATGGGAGTGCCATTTGATATTTCTCGTAATGCGATATTGTATTATTAGCCGCATCATAACTGTATATCATGTATACAAAACCATGTATCCAATTGGCAACATCATTAGTATTTTGAACAGAAGCAGCTAGACATACAGACCCATCAAAAGGATTTAAATAGCCTTCTACCCATTTTCCTTCGCTTAATGTTTCTGTATATGCGGTTTTGCTGTTCTTGTTTGCAGTATTAAATCTTTCGCCAAAAATGCCATTTGGCAAATTGGGGCCTTCTAAAGTCGGCCAAAACACGCCATAATTTATATACATCTTTTGCTGAACCATTGGCGTTGGATTCCTATTTGGAATGCTTGTAAGTTCAGGGCTGTTCAATGACAAAACAAATTTATCCCTATTATTTCCATCAAAACTGCGATTTCCGCCAATGTAAACCTCCCCACAGCTTTCACAACGAAGTAATTCAAGAACTTTGTGAGAAGTTTGTGGAACGTATTCTTGTGGCTGTAGCATCAAGTTTCCAATGGCTTTTTGTTCACCATTTTCAGTTGGCAACAACTCGCCCCATAATCCCTCAACATATTTAAAGAACTGATGGAATCGCATTCTAGGAAGTTTATATTGTTCAGATAGTCTACATACTTCGTCGTCTCCTCTAAAGATAAAGAATCCCCTCAGAATATTGATATCATTGCCAAATAGAGTAAGCAAAGCATTAATAGAAACAGGAACGAAACGAGACCTGCCATTCTCTGTTTTTATGGTCAAGGATTGCAAGTCATAATATATCTGGCCAGCGTATTTCCTCAGGAAATCTGTTATAGAATTAACGTCTGGCTCATTAACCATTTCAATAAATTCTGCCTTAATAGCATCCTTGCTTCGAGCATCATAAATATATCTAACTCTCTCCTTACCTTCAGCAGTTACCCTCTGTGCAAAAACGCCAAATGCCGCATAAGGAACTTGAAGTCTACAATCATTTACACCAAATGGATCTCCATTCTGGACTTGGAAAGGACAACCAGCATTTCTATCTTCGTAATATACTCCAAAGAATTGCTCAAGATAGTCAATCGTATCTTCATCGGTATCGCCAAGTGATGCACTTGATGCAAGGATTCTTAACTGAGGATTGGGGATTTGCCTACCTGATGCAGGATCAGTTATTGTGGGGGGCACACCAATCCTATCAAGGAACATTCTCAATAAATAGCTAACCTCTGTGCCAGCTGTACCACGATAAAGATGTAATTCGTCTACGATTAAGTGGAATACGCGTTCCCTCTTAGCTTGTTCTATTTCTTGCGCTGTTGCTTTGTCTGCTGCAGTGAACCAATCCCGAGTTCTTTGGAGCATTCCCTTTTCTGATTCTCGCATCAGCATAATGTTCAGCATGGCAACATTGGTGATTAAGATATCAGGTGGGCATTCTTGCATGTCCCATCGAGTGATCATCTCTGACGTATATCTGCTGTCTGCTCCTACACCTAATCTTGGAGATATAAATACTGCAGATTGATCATTGTTAGGATCTGCAATATACTGTTGGAGTTGCATGGCCTTGTCTGCAAGCTTTGCTAATTCCTCTTTCACCTCCACCATCTTAGCAGTTGAAGATTGACCCTGCTGCCGATGGAAATCTAAATTTCTGGAGCCCATCGTCGCTCCAGTATAACGGCCAAAGAATATCCGGTTTCCATTGAAATAATTATCGCAAACCTGTCGAACATCATCAGAATCGAGTGCTTCTCTTAAACGGGAGACCTGGTCTTCTACAAGTGCATTCATGGGGTACATAATCATTGCTCTAATAGCAGGAGCTCGATTCGGAGCTTCGCTTTGTCGTTGATAAGCGTCATCATAGGCATCTCCTTGAGGAGAATACCAGTTGGGGTTATAATTCGGTTGCCCCCAGGTTTGAGCCTCGCCAAGTAACGATGCTAATAGAGGAAGTAAAAAAGATTCTGTTTTTCCAGAGCCTGTTCCAGAAGTGATAACAACGTTATTGCTATCACCATGATTGCCAAAAGCCTTTCTTAACATCTCTATCTGATGGCTATATGGATTGTTTCTCATTAATCCTGCTTCAACGAACTCAACAAAGTGAGGATTGATATGTCCTAATTCTGTTCGATAAGGCTCTTCATTTAATAGTTCTCTTAATGATCTACCAGAAGACTCATACTCTGGCAACAATTCAACATAAGGATCGTTGTAGAGGTCTACAGGTGTTCCGTTTTGGGGATCCCATAGTTGTTCCTTACGTTGATTTAAGTTTTCATACAAATCAGCGTCAACATCCTGGTCTGTTCTCTCGCGGAACTTATACATCGTTGCAAAGTAACGGCGATAGTTCTCCTTAATTTTCTCAAGTGCTCCTATCGGATCAATCGGGAGCAATTTTTCGTAATCACTCATAGTTATTTAGTTTTAATTATTTTAAGTTTATCGTATTTTTTAATATCTTCGATAGTGGGAAGGTATTCCCTAGAAGGACCTCCCCAAGTTATTGCTTCATTATTAATATAATTTGTAATAAAGCTATTTAAATTTCCATTGACATCAATATCCTTGACAATTCCTCCATGCATACCGAATGCAGTTGTTGTATCATAAGAATACCGAACAACTAACTCGACATTATTCGACCTAACAATTACAAACTCATGATATCGCCCAAAGTCATTTTCTTTTTCCTTGATTTTATGGAATAAAGAAATTGGACCTTCATATTCATTATACGAGAATATGCCATGAGATGCTTCAACCTTTCCATCGGATAGTTTGGCATAGATTCTAGCTTTGAATTCCGAATTAGGCAAATGAAATGATTTTATTGTCCCATAAAGTGGTGAGCCTATGCATTTATTCATTCCGAACACTTTCTCCCTAAAGCCAATGTTCTTATTTAACAAGCAAAGTGCTTTCTCCACACAATAAGGTATGCCCATATTTTCCGTAAAAGAGATCGTTGATGTAGCATTATTCCACATCATTAAAGGCTTCTTATTTGATCTGCACTCATACAGTTTAAGCAGTGAAGTCGGTATTTGATGGAATGTATCATCCTTACGCTTATAAAGAGCATAGATTTTTCCATCTTCCTCAATGTGACTGAAGAAGTTTTCTTTTGAGGGCCTGCAGAATTTGCATCCTTTCTTTTCGTCATTAGCCTTTTCAGGTGTGTTAAAGAATACTTCCTTAAATATGTCGATATTCATATTCTGAGACCTGTCAAGAAGAATGTCCGCAAGATTTTCGTCAGATACAGGTATTCCAGAAATAACACTTTCATTTTTATTTCTAAGTTTAACAATAAGGAGTTCAGCATGAGAGTCTAGAACATCTATTAACTCATAACTTAAGACATCTGAAGATTGATTAATCTCTTCTAACTGTGAGAATGTATATGCACCATATAAAATATAATCTCCATTTCCGACAGGAGTAAATCTTGGATTATTTACTTCAAATCTCCGTTCTCCACAGTTGTCTGTGGCCATAGACAAAACTCCTAGGTTTATTAGATGATACTTTACGTAACCCACCTTATCTTCATCAATATTCCAGTCTTCGACCAACCGTACATAGTTTATGATTTTACTTATATCTCGATCGAGAATATATGGTCTACTTGTCTTTTTGCGTGCATAAGCATATGACTTAAGTAAAGGTATGAGTCGATGATTGCATGTTACTTTATAACTAGTCTCGTTGTTGACAGTTATCTCATCTGGTTCTTGATAATTTGTGCAATTATCACGAAGGATAAAATTTTCTTCATTGTCAACATAGGCGCATCCCCAGGAATCATAACAGATTGAATTCTCACCATTCCTTGTATCGCTCCCCTTTACTCTAATCACACCTAATTCTTCGTCATTTGTCTTAATATAAAACTCTTGATAAGTATTCGTTATATGGTTGAATGAGAGTATTATTTTATCTCCTAATAATGTTTTGTCAATATATTCTGCGGGGCGGATACAATCTTGATCCTCATAAATACCAATATCATTAATGCTGATTTCTTCTTCACTCTCAATGATAGGCAATGCTTCAGGCAGATAACATCTTTTAAAAGCAGGATTTAATATGCCATTTGTCAATTTGGGTCCTTTAGGTACTTCATCTGCAACTCGATCATCATCATCTTCCCTATCTGTCAATATCACTTCAGATTTCCATACTTTTACATAGAAGATGTAGTGATTTCTCCCAAATGCTTCAATTAAGTTCTCTTTTTGTGAGTAATCTTCTATCTCATCTTGTCTAAATCTTTCTTGTATTTCATCTTGATTTCTTGTAGTAACAATCAAGCACCCCTTGTTATTTTCTGGCGTAAGAACTTGTTTAAAATACTTACCCTCCATAATGAAAAAGAGCCAACCACGATTAATGGAGGAGACTATCAAGCGTTCATCATCATCTTCATATAACAAAGTTCCATAATTATCAACGCAGATTTCCCCATTTAGATAAAGAGCATTATACAATCCACATTCTCTTTCACCATCAGCCGAAATCAGCACTTGATTGTTTCTAGATTCCTTATTTGCTAACACATCTGTTTTTAGCATTAAGGACCTGCTATCTCTATTATACAACAAAAAGAAATGACCACGCTGCCTCTTCGTTAATTGGTCAGATGGTGTATAGTTCTCAGGATCAAAAGAGCTGAAAAAACTATGAAAAAAAGCATAATTTTCTTCTCTTCTAAGAGCATTTCTTATATCAACCGATGTAACAATAGGAAATATACGATTATAGACAAAGTTTCTGTATGGCAACTCAGATTCGTCCCAAACAATATTATATTTATAAAGGGCATCCTTTAATGTAATTGTTTCTGCCCGATTCAGAACAAGATGATATCGAAGTACACCTGCGATTTCCTGATTCCCTCTAATGTTGTCTATGGAAAATCTTGGAATACCATTTTCATCCCTTGACCAGTCTTCTATAGATCTAAACAACTCCATAAATTGGCCAGGCTCAATATTTGCATTCTCTTGACAAAAAACACTCCTAAATTCAGATATTACCCCTTCGTATGTTCTTGTACGGCTATATGAGAGAATCAAAAAAATGACATAGCTCAGGCAAGGGCATTTGTGAGAAAAGTTTTTATTTCTTATTGAAGCGAGTGCTCTTGCAAATTCAATAATAGCAGTTGTTTGAGTCTCTTGTCTTCCATATGCCCTCAGTACATTTTCTATCCAAGCTCTCCTAAGATACTCTTCTGGTATTGTTCTTTGTCCTTCTATTTGCCTGCCATTACGATAGAAGAAATAATTAACAGACTCTTCGTCCATACGAATACTATCATAGAAATATTCAAGATAATTATCAATTTCCTTTTCGTTGTTGAATCTGAAATTTAAAACCTCATTTTTTTCCCCGATTTCTTTTAATATACTCTCATCAACATATAAAAGTACTTGCTCTGAATTATCATCTCCTTTAAAATAATACTCCCATAAAGCATCATTCCAAAGAAAATAATCTCTATAAATTTCGTTTTCTTCCATTAGAATATCCAATCAACAATATCATTATACCTTGTATGAATATCATATAATATCCTGCCAACTTCGCTACTAGGGTCTTTAAGAACAATAACCAATTTTGCTACTGGACGTGTAATGGGCATAAGAGACCATGTATATACATAATTATGCATTCTCTGTTCAAGTGTATTTGCTATATTCGGATCTGGTTGATCTACATAATAATCTGCCTTATCTTGTATAAGCTCATCAAAATTGAGACAGACGGTGATGAGACTTTCCAATCCACGACATGATTCGTAATGATACAATCGACATTCGTTAAGATCTGTTGTGTACTGCTCTCTTAATTGTGGATTCGTGCCATCAAAAATATGAATATTCGCTCTTTCAAAGGACTCTTTGTATTTAAATACTCGCTTTTCTTTGTCTATCATTGATGTCGGTACCAAAAAAAGCATATCATAACAGCATCCTCCCAAATCATTAATACATTCATCTAATAGTTTTTTATGCATCGTGTCTGTGTATTCTCCTGTAACAATCACTTTCCCACCTATTAAGTTATTATCTTTGAGTGGGGAAATCGGTAGTTTTGCCGTATCCACATATGCATTCACAAATTTAACAAGATTTGTTTCCTGTCTGAGACTTGTTCCTAATTTAATTATATCTTTCTTATTACCAAAATGTTGTTTCTGAAAGCGTTTAACCAATTGATTTTTACCATCTGCGGCTATAACATGTTCCTTTCCATAAAGTTTAGTTATAATACCCAATTCAGTATCAGTCCAATCTTGAGCTTCATCTATGAGTATATATTCCCACTCCTGCCTTAAACAAGAAAGGTCTTCTTCGTTGCAAGAAGAAATCAATTCGAGAAGATCTTTTAGTTTTTGTTCAACTGTCTCTTCATTATCATCGTAAGTTAAAATATTGTCAGGTGCAACAAACCTTATAAGTTCGTTAAAGAAACGGTACATTGTACTAATACCTATAGTTTCTGGATCATATTTTTCATGATCTACAATAAAGTTTAATAATCTCCGTATATCAGAAACCAATGCATGGTTATATGAAAGAAGCAAACAATTGTGAGGTTCGTTTCCTGTTGATAGTTTTAAAGCGGTTTGCAACAAAAAGAATGTTTTACCAGTTCCTGCTCTTCCAGAAAACACAGTTAAATCATTACCAAATTTAAGATTCTCGAGAGATTTTTGGACCTTCTTCCCTATCAGTTTGTTAAATGTCTTCGCTGTTAAACCTTGGGGAACAGGGCGTGCTTCAGCAAGTAGTTGTTGTATGTCTACTAGGAATCTTTTATTCTCCAACGTATAGTAGAATCGACTCGTATCTTGCTGAGAGATAAAGATTCTCATCATATCATCAAAAGAGAACTCATTTGGTAAAGCACCAATATCATTCTTACCATTTTTTATGGATTTAATCTGGCCAGAACTTAAAGACTTCAGCCATATAAAATTTGATATTCTTGGTTCATAAGCATATCGGTTCTTAAAGTAACGTCTAAAACTATATTTCTGTCCTTCATTTTGATTAGTTACATTCTTATCATGACCGTCTTTATAACAAACATAAATATCAGTACCTTTAGGATATATATATTTAGATTCGTGCTCCTTAAGCTCAATGACAGTACAAAAGTCATTAATATAATAATAATTGCTATTGGGATTGTTCTCAATTTCATATCTGCAATTATTAAGAGCTCCAGCTACTAATATGTCAACATCCCTTGTTGACTGTCCGTGCAAAGTTAAATTTGTAAATATTAGGATTTCTCCTTCTACTTCTTTACTGACGCTATTCTCGAGATTTTGCTTCAGTTTGATGGCTGCATCAGACTCACTGGTCTGTACACCATTTTCAATAATTTTGATATTTATTGCCATTGCTCTAAAATATTAATTCTCTATTGTTCAATTTCAATTTCTTGAATAAGATCTTTGCCCACAAAATGGTCGTACAATTCGCGCAGTGTTTCTAAATCTTTAGGTTCACAACTATGATTACCCTTACATTCTTTCTCAATTTCTATTATCTTCTTCATCCAATCATATCGTTTGTTCTTGGCTGAACTTTTTTTCATTCCGGGGAAAGTAAAGTCTTCTTTAATTAATGGGTCATTTGTAGGATGACAAGCAATCATAAAATAATCTTCATCTTGGACAAAATCCCAAAGGCTTTTATCCCGATTTTGTTCAGTAGTAGCATACTTATTAAATTCTATCTTTCGATCATAGCATGATCTATTTACACCATCAGGTAAACTGTCCTCTACCCAATCCAGAACTCCAATTTTATCGCTAAATCTGTTTTTGAATTCTTGCTTAATTACTTCTTTTAGTTGTTTAATAATATCAAGAGCCTCTTCTACAACTTCAGAAGAATTCTTAGATATCCAATTTTCAAGACCAGAAGGATTGAAATCTTCACAAACGAAGTGTAGTTCTCTTTGAAAAGTTCTTTGATATTGAAGAGGCGCAGCTGTACCTGTCCTTAATCTCAATCTTTCTTTTTCTTCTGATTCACACACTCTCATAAAATCAAAAACAATTTGCAAATATGGGCGTACGATATCAAACACTTTATCAGGATTAGCAACCAGATCACCTTCTTGTATGTCTTGTAAAATTGTGTATTCTTTATATTTTACAATATCTGCTACAAATCTTAAATATCCACTAATGGCTATATTCCTAATAAAAACATTCTTACCTTTTATCTCATTATCTATTAGGGCTTCTGCGTCCTTCAAAGCTTCGAGTAGGGCATTTAAGCAATTAAATAAGAATTTTTTCATGGCATCTCTTGCCTGGCTAAAGCATTCATCAGTGTTACTTCTAAAAAAGATGCCAGGGACTTCTAATGATTCGTTTCTCTTATTAATAGTTCCAAAATATAAAGAAGCACAATAAGATAGAGCTAACTGTAGGGATTCAAGGGTAAAAACACCTTTATCAACACCGTCCCCAACATGTCCTTTAAGTGGAGAGTTCTCATCGTCAACAAAAGCATACGCAATTTCAAGTCTGAGACCATGAAGTCGTTCAGAAAGGACTGTACTAGCAGACAGAAGATCTTTATTGAGAGTATTTCTTAAATCTTTGGGAACTGCCTTCTGATTCTCGTTCATTTCCATAAATAATCTAACCTGAGTCGGCTTTTCCAATTTTTCAAAAGCGACCACGGGTATTTGTTGAAACCCACGAGTGCAACCAGCATATCCCATAAGTCGATGTTGCCCATCAATAATGTATGCAACTCTATATTTTTGAGGGATATTTAGATATCCAATTTCTGTATCATAATCGTCTTCAAAACCCTGTTTTTCAAAAACACACTCTTCGTCAAGATTTAAAACGATTGAATTCGGGAAAAAACCACCTTTATTTAAGAAATCCTTTATTTTAACCAGCCTGGAACGCTTTACAAGTCTTTGATATGTTGGCATAGCATGTTCGTGTGCTTTTGTTTTATGAAGAACAAAACTTAAGCGGAGGAGTATTTGTGGATCTATAGAAAAAGCATAATACCAATGTCCTCCCATACGTCCTCTTATTGCTGGGATTTTTGTATTTATTTTAGGTATAGTCATGCCCTCAAACAGTTTACCACAAAACTGGAAGTATGCGGCATCCTCAAGATTGAGATGTAAATTTTCAAAATATTCAACATCAATTTCTGTAAGCACTGTAAAATTGTTCTCTTTGATAACTCTTTCCTGAATTTCTGAGAGTTCAAAGTCCTTTATCGCTATAATATACTTATACACGATTTTGTTATCTTCAAGAAGTTCATTGAGATGGTCACAAATATGGCCGAACTCATTCTGCATGCACCTCAGTTTTTTATCCAACTGATCTCGATTTTCAAACGTAAAACAATCAAGAAATATAAAAGAATATTTATCTTTATCTCGACCAAATACAGAAAAGTTCAACTTGCATTCCTCATTTTTACCATAACAAAATTTGCTCTTGTCTATTTTGTTAAGATATATAAAGCCCATCTTATAGAAAAGTTGCCAAAGACGTTTTTCATATAAAGTAGGTTCTTTATCGTATTTTCTTAAGACTACTTGAGTTTTTGTTACTTTAATTTCAACCCAGCCTGCATTTCTTTCCAACTCCACATTATATTTTTTTGTTTTAATCTTTTTCTCCTCATAACCAATATGATTGATGGGCTCTTGTCTTAACTCAGAGTCCAACTGGATTAGAGAATATCTATTATAAGATTCTGACCATTTCATAATGATGAACATTAAAATTTTTGATTATTGAAAATTCTAATAATTGTATCGCACCAAGTGATAATTGTATCGATGCGACGCTTGTAAACAGATTCACTGTATCCAGGATAATTCTCCTTAACGATAGACTCGGCATAGGCAAAGACATCATAATCAGGCTGTAATAGCCTGCGGGCAAAGATTTTTCCAACTAGTTCGTCTGTTATGATGCACTCATATATACGTTCTATGATATTTGAAGGATTATTTGTGAATATATCGTGCGCCAACGGAGTTGGTTCCATTTTTTCGTCAATCAAGCCTAAATATAGACATGCATTAGTATAATAATCCGCCTGTCGTAGTGTAAAGCCTATATGATTGGCAACAAGCGTTTTGTTGCATCTTGGTGTTTTATATATGAATGTAAAAACATCAAGAACTGTTTTCAGATTGTTTGCTTGAATCAATAATTTCTTCATAACAAAACTAATTATAGTTTCTAATTAGGGATTCTGTGATTTTCCCACGACCTTCTCCAAAAGCATTGATTGCACGAGGAGCATATATAAGTTGGAAATCATAATTTTCATAAAGATCTGCGAAATATGAGGATCCGTCTTCGTTTTTGCTGTCCGAATTACTTTGCATCCATCTAACACCTAGGTCAGAGAGTTCATCACAAAAGTCCCTTAATTCTTCTTGCTGCTGATCGGAGAAGGGGCCTTTGGCATATGATTGGAAATTGTGTTCTCCCAAAAGAGGACGATATGGAGGATCCAAATAGACAAAAGTATTTGCTGGATTATTTATGTCGTCAATAACAGCTTTATAATCGCCATTTTTAAAAATAATGTTTACCCTGTTTAAAGCCTCAAATGCCGACATGATTGTAATTTCATCACATATAGTTGGATTGGCATATCTACCATATGGAACATTAAAATCCCCCTTACCATTAACTCGATAAAGTCCATTAAAACATGTTCTGTTTAGAAATATAAACAACGCACATCTCCTTAAGGCTGTAAGATTTTTTTTATCATTAAACTCATCACGATATGCATAGAATAACTCTTTTCTTACTTTTTGATCTTCAGAAAGGAAACCTACTTGTATCTCTTTCAAGTGAGAAATAAGATCTTTTGGATTATCTTTAATAATTCGATAACAAGATATCAACTCTTCATTAATGTCGTTAATAACAACATTTGAAATATTGGGAAATCTCTGGAGCATATGAAAGAGCATTGCTCCTCCACCCACAAAAGGTTCTATATAACAAATATCTGGAGTAGTATTTATAAATTGCGGAAGGTTGGCATTTAGTTGCTCCAGGAGTCGCCCTTTACCGCCAGCCCACTTTACAAATGGCTTTATCTTTAATACCTTATTATTTGTCACTTGCTTTTTCAGTGTCATAATTCCTTTGATTCAACCAAGATACTCTATTTGAACAACTTCAAGATATTTGCATTTATCTCCTCAGAATCAATACCTGCAGAAAGAAGATAGCGATCATTGAGCGTATTACGGGTTGGTTTCATCCCTTGCTCAATTATTGTACAAATAAGATCCTTGAAAGTAAATTCATTTGGCAGGGCGCCATAATAGCGTTTCGATGTTATGTTGGACAACTCATCTTTGGTTATCGAATTAAACCATATGGCATTTGAAACAGATATACTAATATCATTGTTTTTTAGATAATGCAGCATCGATAAGCGCTGATTCTTGTTTTGAACTGTGGCATCTTTTCCCTCGTCAGCATACTTCACAAAAAGATGAGAGTCTTGGCAATACACCTTATCTACCGGGTGACTTTTTAATTCTATAACAAGGAAGAAACTCTTAACCTGCAAATCCTTTGGAGATTCAGCTATTTCATTTTTATAAAAAAGAGGTATAAAATAATTAGACAAATTTCCCCATACAACAAGGTCGATATTTCTAACAGATTGACCACGTAGAGTAACATTAGGTACTATCGTAATTTGTCCTTTGATATCGCTATGAATAGATGCTGAAAGCATGTCTCTCAATTGTTCAGCAGCCTGGCTTTCGATAGTCAAACTGGAAAGGGATTCGTTTATAATACTTATGTTCATAATGTAGTTTTTAGTTCGTGATTGCAAATTTATGAAAAATAGTGATTTAAAGCAAATAATAAATATTAAAAAAAATAAAAAGCCCCCCAAAAGCATATAATAATGCTTGAAGGGCGATAAATAATGTGTGCATCGATTGGGTCATTACTTCTTTTGGACTGTTGATTCTTGATATGACAAGTGTTCTTTGTCCAGCCATGCCTTGATGGCGTCAAAGGGGGAGGGGGTGGTACAAAGCGACCTCATGGCATAAAGCATTTGAGTATAGTTACGTGCGCCAAGCAACTTCTGCACTTTGTCGGCATCGATGTTTTCCAACTTTCTTAATTCAGATTGAGGTCTTGCTCCAAATTCATCTTCCTCATAAATAGAAATTTGCCTGCCTTCGGTGCGGCCAGAGATAGTGTAATTAGCGGGGAAATCACCATCATCGTAAATCTGCTCGTTAACGCTCACCGGACCATCAATAGCTTCTGCATCTTCAAGAACTTCGTCGAGGATGATAAGATAGGGATTATTTCTTATTGCAAAGTCGTAGTAATATGCCAGTTCTGAATTATAACAGATCTTCTCGGCCAAATCGGGTCTGCTGAAGACAAGACGGTTGTATGTATTCGGAGAGCGGTCAAGGAGTTGTTCCGTTAGCAAATAGATGTACTCATTGTCGGTTAATTCGACAGTGAAGCGATAACGCTTTGACATTCTTCCTGTAGTAGAATCCCAATAATAGCATGACATGCAATATCGATAATGAGGGGCTGGGCCGATCTCTGTCACAGAAATGCCTCTTTCACCGTCTGATAACAAAAACTTGTCGATAATTGGATCAATCCCATGGAGTTCGTAAATGCAGCGTTTCTTATTTATTTCGTCGATAGTGGTTATTGGCCCTTGGGATGGGAATTTCTTGTTAAAGGCATCGATAAGATGTTGGCTGAGATTGGCGAACTCCTCTTCAGAACAATAGTGCTTTACCGTTACCTCTTCTTCAAGATTACTTGCATTTGCAATGGATAAGTCGTAATAAGGCATACGCTTCTTCTGCGTGTAAAAATACTGCTTGGCTTTGGATTCTACCTCTGCTCTTCTTTTCTCAGCTATCAGCTCAAATTGACATTTTTCTTGGTCTAACATAATTGATATTGTTTTAAGTTATTATTCTCGCTGCAAAAATAATCATTTCCCCTCAAACCTCTAAGGATTTGAGGGGCGAAATTACCTAATGTTCTCTAAGAAGTCCTTGAAGGAGATGAATGAAGCGACGTCTTTGGTAAAGCACCAGACGGCTTCTGTCTCGCCTATTAAGAGATTCCGCATCTTATGATTGCTCTTGCTCTTCAATTGTGACAGAGATAAATAATCCCAATTTAATCTTGCTTTTGTATCATAAAATCGACAACGATCGAAGGAATCGGCATCGTGGAGGATTTGCTTCACAAGGGTGTCGACCTTGAAACCGCAATGTCGGCCTGAGCAATGGAGCGACACAGCTGAACGAACATAGTTCTCCTCATCAGGCGTGAGTTCGTACTTGTCCCATAAAGCACGATACAAATCCCATTTTGTCAATGCTGCTCTTGGCCCATGGTCAGGGTCTTCACCATTGTGATTTCTGGCTTGGTCATGAAGAAAAGCACCACAGAAAGCAAGGAGTCCTCGGCGAGGCTCGTTAAGCTTCTGGGCTATCAAAGCTGATGCAATCATTACGCGATAGAGATGACGAGAATCGTGAATACCTCGCTCTGGATTATTGAAATATTCCTTCTTGAGATCAAAGTCGGAGTAGTCTTTGATTCCGATGAAAGCAAGTGCATCGATGACAGTATCTCTCATCGACTTTTGCTTGAATTGCAATAAAACTTTTCCTGAACCATCAGCTGCTACCAGACCATATTTGCCGTCGGCAAAAGCCCTCACGGGTGCGTGGGGTGATTGTAAGTAACTATTGAAATCTAAAAATGCATCGTAACGAGGTGGGATAATCTCTCTTCCTGTAATGTCGTTCATACCCTTCTTGCCTGTAACAGGGTCAGTAAATTCGCAGTTTAACCAGTCATAAGCAAACATTAAGCGAGTGAATCGGCTATTGAGTTCATCAATATCGTCACGCTCGTTTATGTTAGGATCGCTTCGAAACAAACGAGTAAGTTCTTCATACTCTTTGGCAATCTCTAAAGTTGCTTTGGGTAGTGGCTTCTTTCTAGGCATAAATGTTTAATTGGCAATTATTGATAGGTTATTAATTATTCACGATGCAAAGATAAGCATTTAGGCTCAAACCACCAAAGATTTGAGCCGGAAATGTCTTATTGCTGGGCTTTGGCTATGATGGCTTGGGGGATCTCAACGGTGTAATCAATATCGTCCAGATTGAGGTCGGCATTCATATGGTTGTAGAAGAAGTCGCGGGCTTCATCATCGGAGAGGCCGCTGACGTAATCGTTGAGCCACTCAGAGAAGGCTTCACCCTTTAATTCATTGATCTCGTCTTCGTATGATTCAGGATCTTCTTTGTAATCTTCAAGATCGTCTTCATCGAAGTATTCTTCGGGTTTGAACTCAAAAGAAAAATCGAACTCCTTCTCACAATAAGCCATCAACTCATCATCATCGTACTCGAAGTACCCATTATAATAGCCTTCCCATAGCCAATGCATCTCTTCGGCGTCGTAGGCCATCTGGTAATAGGCTTCACGGAGTTTCTCGTAGATGTCAGGATGGAGATTCTCAAGCTCGAGATCACCAACATCGGTTGAATCTTTCTCCTTGATCAGTTTGACCAGAATATCTACTTCTTCATCGGAGAGCTCTACTGCGCTCTCCCCATTGACTGTCACTGCACCTGAGTGCGACATACCGAGACATTGCTCGCTTTCAATACTGTATAATGCCATAGTTATTTTGTTTTTAATTGTTATGCAGTAAAGATAAGTTTTTATTTTGTTTTGTGCAGATAATGTAATACGTATAAATAAGACTCAATTCCGGCTCGATCGCTGAAGTTCTGAGCCGGATAATATATTTAATGGATACAGAATACAGAATACAGTTTTTTTCCTGCGTGGGGTAAGCCTTAAAACAATTCCGGCTCAGATCGCTGAAGGTCTGAGCCGGATTGTAGCTTAAAATGGCAGATCATCTGCATTTATTGTTTCTGACTCTGATTCAGGAACATTGAAATCCGCATCCTTACAGCGTGCCAGACAATCATCAAATGATTTCCCGTTATCTGGGGAATATTCTCCAAAAAACTCTTTTGAGAGTTTAATGAATTCTTCAAAAGTTAAATGACCTTTCTCGCCTGCGACCTCATGAACTCGCTTTTCGATTTCTGCATCTGTAAGTATTTCCATAATTACTATTATATTTACTATATTTTTCTGTTCGGAGATCAAAGGTATAACATTTTTCTAACAACAACGATTTATATTTCATCTTTAACAACAGGTTAACATTGTCGTTAAAATTCCTTGATTTTAATTACTCGGCTTATGGATTCTTGCTTCTTATATAATATAAATAGGTATACTTTTTTGTTACATTTTATATAAGAAGTAAGGCGCTTCCTTCTGGAAGACTTTAAGACTCTCGAGGACCACCAAATGGAGTCAACGATGCGAGTCCCACCAAATGGAGGAAACGCAATGGCCACCTTACTAAATTATTTCTTCGATATTATAAATACACAAACATGAATAAAAAAGATCTTAATTTATACGTATAACTAAAACTTTTTCTGATATTGCTTGATTAAAGCAGTGTAGTGAGGATATTGCCATGACCTATGACATGGTGGTTGGAGTCTTGGGTCACATCCCATTGAGGCTCATAGTAGCCAAGGACATGGTTGTTACTGTCGCGGAGGGTCTGGCGTCCGCTGAATTCTGTGTCAATGTAACCAATGACGTGATGGTTACGATCCTGTAAGGTTTTTCTCATAATTGTAAGTGTTTAAGTTAATAAATATGTTGCAAAGATAAACATTTCTCCTCAACCACCAAGGATTTGAGGAGAAAATGTGGCTATGTGGTAATGGGGACGGGGGATGATTCTTGACTGATGATGTCGATGAGGCGCGACATCTGGTGCTCGTCGAGGTTGTAGTGACGGGCAAAGTCGGAGGTGGAGTAGCCTTTCTGAAGCATCTGATGGAGAGCGCCTACCAGATGACCTGCGCCACACTGGTGCTTTTCGGCTCGCTCAACCAGACTGTCGAGGGCTTCGGAGTAGAGGATGTCCCAGTCGGGCGACATATTACTGTCAGAGGGAAGGAAGTCTATGCGAGCATCACTACTCTCATCATCGACATCAACTGGCTCATCGATCGAGATGAGATTGTGGTTGATGTAGTCGTAGGCCGTCTTGCGGATCTCGTTCTTCACATACCAATCAGCGAAAGAGATGAAACGGAAACCAAGGGAGCCATTGAACTTATCAGCTGCCAGAGTAAGTCCTTCCCAGCCGGCAAGGATGAGGTCTTCAAGAGCTGCGCCTGAAGGGATATAGCGCTTGGCCACGCTTACCGCGTAGCGCAAGTTAGACTCGATGAGACGAGTACGAGCGCGCTCACTGCCCTGCTGCATGAGCATCCAGAGCTGATGTTCCTCCTCATTGCTGAGGGGCTTAGTCTTACTAGTGTCGCTAAGGATAGCGTCGACACAGTTTACGTTGCGGTCGATGATGATAATGTTCTTACCGTTCTTGTACATAGCCTAATAGTTTTTATGCGGTTATACTTTGTGATTGCTGAGTGAGGCATCGAAGTCGACGGTTCCGCCCTGGGCAACGAAGGGGATGAGCAACTTGCCACAGTGGGACTGAGGATAGTCGATGGCAAAGGGTGAGGCCAGTGGAGAGGACTGGCGCACAGCCTTGCGCGACTGGGCCACGTATTGGCTGATGAATTGGTCATAGCCTGTAGTCTCGATGGTGCGGACAAGGGCATCGCCATTGGCGAAATAGAGCTTAGAGAAGAGCTGGCGAAGCTCGCGATAATCGTTGGAGGCTGCAGCACGACGCTGGAAGCCCTGAGGACGGAGAAGTGTGTAGATGTACACAAGGCGCGAGTAGCGGTCGCGAAACTTTACAATGGTCTCACCACCATCTTCGTCGACGAGAACCACATCGTAGCGGTGTCTGGTCGAGGACTCACGACTAAGACGCACCTTAACAGCCACGAGGCGTGGCATGAGGTTGACATCAGACTCCATGTACTCTGCCAGGCGCTGACGCATCTCCTCGGCAGTCATCTTGTTAATTAATTCTGTTACTCTTGTATTCATATTTTATATACCTGTTTTTTTTACTTGCACCCTTGGACTATCCTCGGATTTCATGGTGCAAAATTAAGAAGAAATGGGCACCCTTCGTTTGAAAAGTGCCCAATGTATAGGTATACAAATTATGTGAACAAGCTACAGACTATTCCATAATTTCCTGCTTATCAGACAGGTTAAGAACATTCAATGCATCTGGCATAACCTGAGCCAGCTTAATCAGTTCTGAAGGTAATTCGATATCTTCAGCATCGATCAACATGCGACGGAGTATCTTCCGATTTTTCAACACAACTTTATCAAACAGGTAGTAATCTGGATTGTCGTTTGTACCAACAGCATTCCTGATGGCTTGGCCAACGAGATAGGAATAATGCTTGTAGTAATTGTTACCAGCATCAGGATTTAAAAAGTTCTCAACGAAGAGCCTAAACTCGCTGTCTTTTCTGCCTGGCACCACCATCTTGTAGAGTTGGGAGATAATGGGTAAGCATGCATCGCTCTTGGCCATTTCGGTGGTGTAGCCACTCTTGTAAGAGCAGATGATAGCGAGGAGATAGATCATAAGGCTATTAGCATTGATACCATTGACCACCACTTCAGTACCGTTGGCGAGGATGATAACGATTTCGTAACCTACTTTGTTGGAGTCGGACTTACGGACAATGATATGCCTGCGGCCATCGCCATTGCCACCATCATCGGTTGAGGGGCGATGAATGCTGAGTTGCTTATTGATTTCCTGAATATAGTTATCGAAGAACACTTCACGGTAAGCATCGACGAGGTTGAGGAACAGCTCCCTGTCATTATCAGAACCCAAGCTGCCCATAACGAGCTTCAAGAGGAAGATCTTGTTGGGAATGTTGTATTCCTTCTTCTGATGATAGTATTCCTTCAGCTCGACAGGGAATAGCTCATGCATCATATCCTGACAGTCTTGATGTCCTTCCTTTACACCTTTGAGCAACCAGTCGATGGCTTCCTCGCGTGTTTTACTGCCTGCGAGTTCCTTCAGGTTTATGATGGCCAGGAGTTTGAAGGTATTAACACCTCGTTCGGCAGCAGCGCTGAGTGCTACATAGGCATCATCGTATTGCTTATTGTTGTATAGCTGGAGTCCTGCCAAACAATAAAGATCATTAAAGCCTTTATTGATGCCTTTCTCTATCCATTCCCATCCTTTGGCCTCATCTTTCTCATGACCATGACCGTTGAGATAACTGTCGGCGAGATGCCAGTAAGCCTCATCGACATCCTGCTCTGCCAACTGCAGATAATAGTGGAGGGCCTTGGGATAGTCCTGGTCGACATTTTCGCCATAGTAACACATCCAGGCAGCATTTTTAGCGGCTTCGATGTGACCTTGAGCTGCTGCCTGCTCAAAGTAATAGAGGGCCTTACGCGGTCGCTTCTTCTGACCATATCCGTGACGCAAGAATGTGCCAACCTGGAAGATAGCATCGATATGCCCTTGTTGGGCAGCTTTATAGAAGTACTTGAAAGCCTTCTTATAGTCCTGTGGTATGACATCGCCGGTGCCATAAAAAGCTCCAACGTAATATTGGGATTCGTCGTGTCCAAGGTCAGCAGCCTTCTTCCACCAACTGAAGGCTTTCATTTCATCCTGCATGACACCTGTGCCCCAGTTATAATTGCCGGCTACGACATTCATGGCTTCCACATTGCCAGCTTCGGCCTCCTTGAGCATCGCTTCGTGCATCTGAACATTGTCGATGTTCTCAAATCCCTCGAGGGGTTTGTTGGGCATCTTAGAGCTCAGATCCATATAGTTGGAAGCATTAGGCAGGGCATCAACAATGTCCTGAAACTCCTTGGGATAGAAGATGCTGGTGGGGAGCATTCGCATCATGTAGATGCGCTTCAGACCAAATTTGTGGGTGAAGGGCAGGAACCATAGTAGTTCGTCGGCATCGCCATGAGGAATGACACACTTTTCGATGGGAGCCTTCATCTTCTGGACTATGTCGGTAAAATAGACATTGGGATTAAGGTTGGTAATGATGTTATCATAATCACCATTTTTACGGGCATTGGGCCAGATGAGATCGATAAGCCGACTCACAACTTCACGAATGTCGGTTTCTTTCTTTTTAAAGAAGTCGGCAAAGAGACCGTTCTTCAAGGAGCAGAGTGCCATGAGGATATAGAGCAACTGATCCTGCTTCTTATCGAAATGTACGGGCTCCTCGCCACCATCATCGAAACCCAATACCACCTGGTAGTAACCCTCGGTCTCAGTATCGTAGATACGATCCTTCTCGCGACGCTCTATGCGAATGAAGCGTGACGACAAGGCGTTTTCGATATTGGCCATACGTTCGTGGCTCTTGAGACCATCCTCCAAAGCTCTAAACACCTCGTCAGGCATATGCTCTTTATATGTTTTTATATAGTCAAGCATATGCTGAAGAAACACTTCATATTGTTCCACATGGTCCATCAGTCGCAGATGCATCGCGCTGATTCTTAAAGCTGTCTGGTGTTCACTGATTGTCATATTTTTTGTAAGCTATATTTGTTTTAAGTTAATAATCACGTGACAAAGATAGTGCAAAATTTCGATTAAGCGAAGAGAATACAAATAAATTTGCATTCTTGAGCGTGAGAAAGTTATCTAAATCGAGCAAAAAACCAAATAATATTTGAGTTTTTTCGAGATGCAGCCTATCTTCGACCTGTTTATTCTACTTTCTCGGTGTACGCCGAGAAACCAGCAATTCGGTGAGGGTGTTGACTGTTTTCAAGGGTCTCTAAGCGACAGAAATCCTCGATTTCATTCAAGGTGGCATATTTGCCTGAGAGAACATATTGGACAGTGCTCTTACGAGCGATATTCTCAATCTGACCACCAGAGAGGTCGAACTGAGTTGCCAGGTAACAGGCATCTTTCTTGCTGATTTTCTTCAGCATGGAATTCCATATCTTGGCCTTCACTGCCAGCTCAGGCTTATGAAACTCTATCTTATAAAGAAAACGTCGCTCAAAGGCTCTGTCGAGGTTGGACGTGAGGTTGGTGGTGGCAATAAGTATACCATCGAGGTCCTCCAACTCTTGCAGAATGATGTTCTGCATGGTGTTTTCCATCCTATCTGCAGAAGTCCTTACATTCTCCATGCGCTTGCTGATGATAGCATCAGCCTCGTTGAAGAACAGTATAGGCATCACTTCTGAATTATCGCAGAGATTGCGATAGTAGGCGAAGACTTTCCTAATGTTCTTCTCACTATCTCCTACCCATTTGCAGCGTAGTGTGGAGAAGTCAACTTGTATAATGTCGCGCCCCGTCTGACGAGCTATCTGTAACACGGTCTCAGTCTTTCCCGTTCCAGGTCCACCATAGAACAGACAAGCAAAACCTTTGCGCATGCCCTCTGTTTCAAGTCGACGCTGTATGGAGCGAAATTTCCTAATACCTAGCAGACTGGTCAGCTGCTTAATTTGCTGCTGCTCTGAAGGATTGAAGAAGAGTGACTTCTTTTTTATCTCTTCATGGCTTCTCCACGTAAAGAGGGTGTTCTCGGCTGCGTCGCCATCATTGTAGTCGTAGCTGTCAAAGCTATCGTCAATATCTTCAATGTTTGGTTCCGCATCTGTGGAGGAAACAGCATCTTTTGGTACGAATACCTGGTTGTTTATAAGTGCTATCTCTGCTGCAGGTTCCAACTTATACTCTATTTCCTCAGTTAAATTGTCTACATCTAGAGTTACCCAATTCTTTTCGACCAACTCTTTGAGTTCGTTTTCATGGGTCCTAAGCTCAAAGCTCGTAATATCGAGATATGAGGCAAAATCATAACAACTCATCCCGCAGTTTCGTTCAACGAGCATAGATACAAAGAGTATCTGATAATTCGTCAGACCGAGTTGGGAGCGAAGGTAGGCCAATTGTGTTTCACAGTTTTTCCAGAATTCATCAGAAAGGTGAGAATTCAGTGCTTGCTTGATGATGTGAATCAATGCGTTAACAATCGTCATGTTATCGAATACTGTCTGGTTTGTCATTTGTTTTAATTTAAAAAATAATAATGTATAGTATTAATATCGAGAGGAACTGAAGGAGATCCGTAGCCAGAGGGTACTGACTACCAAATAAACTGTGAAGTCTGAGAAACCAGCCATTCTGGTTTTGTGGGTGTATCAGTAAGTCAATGAGCGCTTGAACTTTTGTTCGAGTGCAAAGGTAAGGTATGAAATTTACTTCTCCAAAGAAAAGAGTCAAGTGTATAGGTATAAATCAACGTCGATCGTGTTTTAATGAATGTTTCTGATGGTAAGTTTATGAAATCTGGCGGAATATGGTGTTTTATTTATAGATATAAATAGTAATGATCAAAATGACCTATAAATATATACTTGAGCTTAGATTTAGAAATAGTAGTAACTCAAAAAACAGTAAAATTATGAAGTTAGAAGAATTAGCATTGTGCACTCGTGAGGAATTTGAGAAGGAACTCAACAAACTGTGTCCAAACCCTACGGATGATATGAATCCTGGTGAGTATGACGCAGCATTTAATGAGAGGGTAAGGATCAGGGAGAGCATCAAGCGGGCACGCATTGAGGCTTTGCTGGATGGGAAACTCACTGTAGATCAGATTGCAGATCAAGAATGCGATGAAGATGAGGATCTTAGAGGTTTCTTTGAGAAAGTCCTTGGAAAGCTTAAAGAGGGGAAAGACCGTCGTGAGATCGTTGAGGAGACCGTAAATATTCTGGAGCTACTCTAACGAGCATTAATAATGAGCAGTCATTGATTGGCTGCTCTTATTTGTTACTATTTCCATTCATCTGGCCACTTCTCAGGGTACACTGTATAGAAATCTTCAAACTTAATCAAGCATTTTTCATGGATTTGGCAGGAATTGAGGGGAAAAGTGGTTATCGTTCATGATTGTTGAACAGGAGTGGTTCGTGGTAAGTGTAGGTGATCCTGAACCCTGTGTAGGTGTGCCTGTCTACTGATTCTGTGACAGTGTCATTATATTCCTTTTTGGAATGAACCAACCATTCCACCAGGATACCCTTTTTCCTCAATGGCAGGAGATCTCCTGTGGCCAGTCGCCACACGTCTATGGCGAAATAGGTCAGGAGAAAGCTGAAGATGAAACTCTTTATGAAAGTCAGAACGTATTTCATACTCTTGTATTTTATTTTTCATAATTGTACGAAAAAGAATATATTTCAGGAACATATTTATAGATATAGATAGTGTCTGGTGTACTTCAGGATATTCTTCTAATTGAAATTCCCCTCAAACCACCAAAGATATGAGGGAGAAAATGTTTAAAGACGTTGATCCCATCGATTGCAATAGGGAGTAAATATCTTATGGGGTATCTGGAGTTCTGTGGCTATCTTACGCCAGTCTTTAATGACGCTACGAACCTCCTCTATGATTTCGACGGCTTCCTGTTGTTCCAACATATAGTGATTACATGCAGCGAGCAGGGTTTTGACATCCGACTGCTCCGTGTATTGATCGATTAGCAAGCATTGATGTGTCTTTGTTCCAGGGTTTATGTCGTATGCAGGCGATAGTGTCCAGCCTTTCGGGGTGAGCAGGAAACCGTGATTGCGGAAGTGGTCATCGGTATTGCCAAACATCACGTTAAACGCCACTCTGCGGTAGAGTTCCCTGAGGTTCTGATGGACGTCCACACACCCTTGAAGAATGAAATCCACGATGTCTAAATAGCCATTGCCTGTGCTGCTGCCTGCACCATCCTCCAAGCCAAGCAACGACATGGCTGAAGCAAAATGAATGCGACGGCCTTCTATTGTCCTGTCAAAACGCTCCGAAAGCAACAGGTCGCGGTCTTTTGAAATCTTGATGGTGCGCGTCTGAGCCACGTTGATGCCAACAGCTGCTGCCAATCGATGTGAGAAGTGCTCGATGAGTTCCGTATTCTCCAAATCTTTCTTTGAAGGGAACTTTGCAACATATAGTTTGCCGTCGGCATCTATGACATTGGCTTTGGGGCGAGCGCCGCCAAGCGATGTTCCTGGATCAATCAACTGGTCGATCCAACGCTGCTCGGGCAACTCGTTACGTTCCTCAGCCGACTCAATTTCATAACAGGCATCACACAGTGCGCGAAGACTCTCTATGGGGGGAACAAGATACTTTACGCTCGCATTGATGTAATCATCGGAGTCGTCACTTTTATAGCGTATGCCACCCATGCGTGTGAAGTCCTCAATGCCTGTAAGATAATCGTAGTTGGTGAGCATCCTCACGGGTCTTCCCTCCGCTTGCGCCTTCAGGCGTTCCCTGCGGTCGAGCAATAACCGGCCCCAACGGTCGGGGAAGGAATCCTTGACGAAACCAAACACATTATCCGGGCCACGAGGATGTTGCAAGGATGGGATATTCATCAGGTCGCCACTCAACACGATACCACCATGTTGTTTCAGCCATTCGCGCGAATACTCAAAGACAAAGTGATCCTTGCCGCGAACGCGTTCGTAGCCCAAAGTGCCAATCTCCTGCGACGATGCAAGGAAATCGAAATCTGCGCAAACCGTTATCCTTTTCATTTTCTCAATAATTCTGCATCCTGAAGCTGACGGCCAAGAGCATCATCGGCAGCGAGCAACGAGATGTCCTTTTCAAGATTCAATGCAAAGAGTACACGCGCATAAATACCCATGGACACCGTAGGGTCGCCATGTTCTACCTTGGAGACAGTCAGGCGTGTCACCGTTGCCCTGTCTGCAATGTCCTGCATAGACAGATGCCTGCGTTTTCGTGCCAGCATAATCTGTTCACCCATGAGCTGCAGCTGCTGGGTCAAAGCCCTCGGCATCATCTTTCCGAATGTATTCTTTCCCATAATTGTCAATTATCGAGTGCAAAGTTAGATAAAAATGTTTAATATAACAAACATTTTTGAGAAAATCTTTGTCCGACACCTCATTTTTCATGAGTTTGAAACAGATACTAGAATAAATGGAGATTGTTTCTTAAGAATGTGATGACTTTGAGTGAGCGACTGGTGTTGGGCTTCTCGTTGCGGAAATGCCAGGAGATGAAGAAGAGGATCTTTGAGGTTTCTTTGAGAAAGTCCTTGAAAAGCTTAAAGAGGGGAAAGATCGTAGTGAGATCGTTGAGGAGACAGTAAATATTCTGGAGCTAATCTAAAAGCTATTTCTCTAATCGAAATTCCGGCTCAGATCGCTGAAGGTCTGAGCCGGATTGACTAATAATAATCAGAACTTTGATATCGGCACGACGGCGATTGTGTAGCCGACTTTCTCTATAGTGCGCTCTTCGTCGCGGGTCACGATGGTGAGATTGCTGCATTTCAGTTCTCCTGCACATTCCACGATGCTGTCAACCTCGCGCTTCTCTGTCTTGGGGCTGCTCATATCAAAACACACTTGCACCAGACGCTCTATATGTGCCCCTTTTCGCAGCACGAAGTCCACCTCCTTGTCATTACGAGAGCGATAATAGAACATGGTCTTATCAATATCATACCCTCGACGTATGAGTTCAATAAAAACCTGATTTTCGAGCAAGCGTCCGAGGTTCTCACTCACAGCGAAAGCCTTGGCTGCCACAAAACCATTGTCTACCACATAGACCTTTCGTGGTGCCTTCTTCATCAGTTTTAACTTATTGTTGTAACGCGACAAATAGTAGAACAGGTATGGCTCATGCAGATAGTCCATGAACTTCTTGGTGGTATTGACACTCGAAAAACCGAGTTCTTCCGACAGCTCATTGGCACTCAGCGGATTGCAGAAGTTTGATACCAGATACATGGCAAGGTTGTTCAGGTCTGTGATGTTGCGCACATTGTGTCGCTTGGCCACATCTTTCCACACTATGGAGTCGAACAACGTGTCGAGATAGCTGCGAACCAGTTGGCGCGAAGCCACCACTTCCGGATAACCGCCATTGCGCATATAATCGTCTGTCAGCACCTTGCCCTCAGCCTGCACTTCCGGCTTTAGATTGTGAAGTTCAAGTTTGTTCCAATCGAAGAATTCTTCAAGGCTAAAAGGAAGCATCTCAACTTGTAGATACTTGCCTGTCAGTACAGTTGCCATCTCGCTTGATAGCATCTTGGCATTGCTTCCTGTAATGACCATATTTTTCCCCATCCTATAGAGCTCACTGACCCACATGTCCCAGCCATCAAGGTTCTGAACCTCATCGAGCAATAAATAGTCATAGCCTGGATAGACATCATCAAGTATCCTTATAACCAGATTTGCATCCCATGCGTCCAACAGCTGCTGACTATCGAAGTTCAGATATGCAAAGTTCTTATCACGCAGCATCAGTAAAGCCTGAGTCGACTTACCTACACGACGGGGACCAGTAATCAACTTGATCAGATAACTGTTCAGCAGCAGGTCTGCATCCTGATTACTTCTACGTGTCAGATACTGACGTGAGAGCAACTCGTCACGTTCCTTACGTTGGTTAAGAACTATTGTCTTCATTTCCTTTATATCTAATTTTGCGTGCAAATATACAACATTATTTTCAATTACGCAAGTCTATTGCATAAAAAACACACTATTTTATGCAGTACAAAGTACAAATTGCACAAATTTCCCCTCAAACCGCCAAGGATTTGAGGGGGGATTTGGGTATTCTATGATTTCTTTATTTCCATCATGATGGGGATGCCTTCTAGAATAAATGGAGCTTGTTTCTTAAGAATGTGATGACTTTGAGTGATCGACTGGTATTTGGCTTCTCATTGCGGAAATGCCAGTCTGGATTGAATACTAGTATCTCTAAACCATGCTCTTTTTTGATGCGCTTTATTTGTCGAACGAAATGACGCCCATGACAGAAGAATCCGTCGAAGAACACACCATCAATAGTACGGACATAATGGTGGATCATCTCATGGACCAACAGCTCCCTAAGCATTTCTTCATCCAAGTCGATGCTCTTGGATATCCTAATGTGCCCCATCTTCTGTCCGTTGCTTTTGATTTGGGTGGTGTATGTTCCAAAGGCATATTTCATGTAATTATAGGAGAAAGTACACATCGGCAGCTCGTTGTTGAAGTACAGCTTGTTGTACTCCTCGAATTTCTGTTTCAGCAATCCTTTTGTTATTTCCATTGTCTTTAAGTTATTAAATTCATTGCCATTGTTCTTGCATTAAGAACTCATATATTTTTCTTAATGTTCCACTCCACCTCATCCATTTTAAAGCACTATACTCCAAACGAAGTGTCCTTTCATTCATATATACATGTTTGTTTACCTCAATCATTAATGATGTATATGGGAAAGGCATTTGAGGAGTAATTGAATTAGAAAAAGGTTTATTAATTTCAACTGTATATCCCATGCCTTTAAATATTTTTACAATACCATTTATTATTTTTCCATTATAAGACCAGTCATCGTTATGTCCAATGCATATGTCACAATCGGACAAGTCACTTGGAAATGAGTGACAATCGATAAGGACAGTGTTTTGACTTTTAATATGTTTCTTAAGGCTCTTTTGGTGTTGTTCCCATAAACGCATGGTTTCCTTTATTTGTTTTTCATTCATGTCATTTCGTTTATGGTAGCCATATTCTTTATAAATTATTCCTTGGCCTATTTTTTCCAATGGGTCGTTTTCAAGTCTTTCCGCATCACATACGAAACGTGAATAAGGAAATACCACTGTGCTTACATCTTTTTGTCTTGATAAGGTTGAAAACAAAAAGTCTGTATACCAGTCAGTCCATTTATTAAGGCAATTATTTACAAAATATTGGTTACAAGGCCATCCTCCATATTTAGGGTCAAAAACTCCATTAATGGAAGCGTGTGGGATATTCAAAACTATATTTCTTTTCATTGTCTTTATTATTGTTATGCTGCAAAGATAGGCATTATTTTATATTATGCACATAATGTAATACGTATAAATAAACTCAATTCCGGCTCAGACCTTCAGCGATCTGAGCCGGAATTACAATATATGGATACAGAATACAGAATACAGTTTTTTTCTGCGAGGGGGGATTCAACTCTTTTTCTTCAGTAGATCCCATATGTCATTCATAGTGAGATCTCCATCTCCCTTTCCAATCAGGTCCAACACAAAACCTGGCCACTGCTGGAACAATTCACCAGAATGTTGGAAATTTGCAGCCTGGACTTTCTTCTGGAAACCATCGCTGATTTCCTTAAGCATCACCAGAGTATTACCATATCCCAAATACTCAGAAACCCAGTCAGGATTCTTAGAATTACTACTTAACAAGCCATGCTCAAGATCCGCAAATACAGGAATGAAGTCCTTGATGTGGTCTTTGTTAATACGATCAACGCCATACAAATAGTTGGCGTGATAAACCTGGCCATCTCTGTCAATGATGAAAATAGCGCCCATTTCCCCCATTGCACCTGGAGCTGCATGTAAGAAAGCAACGATATCAAGAGACGGATAATCTTGATAATTTGATTCTGTAATTTCAATGATGTCCATAATACTCAGCTTTTAGCTTGATGATTCAATATCCAAGTGCAAAGATAAGCATTTATTTTGTTTTTCGGCTCAAACCACCAAGGATTTGAGCCGAAATTTTAGCGTAGGTTTTAATTCTCGTTGAAAAACGAGCCTGTGGGCATGGCGGCGTCCTCGGCGACACAGCAGTTGTAGCGTTCGCGGCTGCTGCGCTCGCGGGCAAACATGGCACGGGTGCCGGCCTCGGTCTGCTGGAACTCCAGGTGCTCGTCGATGGCGAAGGAGTGGGCCATGGTCTCCACGTCTAGGTTCTCAGTACCTATCAGCGTGAAGGTCCAGTGCTGTTTCTTCAGTTTCTCAATCATCGTGCGAACCATCTTCAGCGTCCATTCCTCGCTGCTGTTCTCCTCACCGTCGGTGATAATGGTCACCAGCACATTGTCGTCGTCGGAGGTCTGCGCCTGCACCTTGGAGATGCCTTTGCCGATGGCATCGTAGAGTGGGGTAGCAGCACAGGGGTTGTAGGCCTCCCACGCGAGATCCTTGGTCTGAGCGGCGGGTGTGTTGTCGTAGTGCAGCTTGGTGTGGTCGCTGTCGAAGGTGATCAGGGTGACACGCTGCTCCTGGTCGGGGAACTTCTCCTGCATCTGGCGGACGGTCTGGAGGGTTTCGTTCATACCAGCGAAGGCCTGCTTGCGGATGATGGACATCGAACCACTCTCGTCGACGATAATCAGGTTGTGGACTCTCTTGATGTTTACTTCATTTGTTTTCATAATCGTAATTTTTTAAATGGTGAATACTTAATTGGAAGACGTCTTTTACTATTTTTAAAGAAGAAATTGAGGAAAAATTAAGCTGATATGCAATTTTTTTTGTAAATTTGCGGCAAAAAAGGATGCGAGTCATCTAAATAAATAAATATGTACTATCAGCGACTGTCGGACGAGGAGATTCTGCGAGGATTTCGCAAGGGCAACGAGGCGATTATCCGTGAGTATTTCTACGGGTACTGCCGCGTGGGCTACCAGATATTCGACAAGCGCTATCAGTTGAGCGGGAAGGAGAACCTGGACTTCATGTCGCTGGCCCACCAGTATGCGCTCTACCTGATGGAGCACGACTGGAAGCCGCTGGAGGATCATTCGCCGAATGTCAGTCTGCGCACATGGCTCATCAACGGGTTCCGCTATGTGGTGCTCGACGCGCTGAAGTGGTATCAAAAGGAGTACGGCAGCATTGCGTTCGAGGACTATCTGATGTCGTTCGACGTGACCAGCGACAACCTGCGCCTGCAGTTCAACCGCATGGTGGAGGACATCTGCGACCATGCACCACTGAGCCGACAGGACAGGTTGATCATCACCATGATGCTGTTGCGTGGGTTCAAGGGCAAGGAGGTGGCGGCGCAGTCAGGAATCAGTCCGTCGGCGGTCTCTCAGCGGTACAAGAAACTGAAGGAAGAGGTCATCATGCCGTACTTCCGCAAGAACTTCGACATGGACCTGGATATGCCGGAGGTGATGGACGAGCGCATTCTCACCAGTCGCGAGGCAGCGATGGGAGCTGCCCGTACTTGCGAGGCAGCCATACCTGCGCCGATGGCTTACGAAGATATGGATTTTTCTATTTGCGAGGATATAATTATGGAAAAGAAACGTACCACACCAGAGTTTATTACACAGCTGCAGCCGAACGAGATCTTTGTGTTCGGCAGCAATCTGAAGGGTATGCACGGCGGCGGGGCGGCCTACATCGCCTACCGCAAGTTTGGAGCAATCATGGGTCAGGGCGTGGGTCTGCAAGGCCAAAGCTACGCCATCCCGACGATGCAGGGTGGGGTAGAAACGATCAAACCGTATGTGGATGAGTTTATCGCATTCGCCAAAGAGCATCCTGAGCTGACCTTCCTTGTCACCCGCATCGGCTGTGGCATCGCCGGATTCAACGATGATGAAATCTCTCCGCTGTTCGAGAAGGCTCACAACGTGGAGAATATCGTGCTGCCGCCAAACTGGTAACTTCTCAAACAGATGTACGATATGTATAATACCAGCTGCGATAAAATGTCATGGTACAAGAGAACAATGATGCTACTGCTCTCTGTACAGCTCTCATTGGCAGTCGCATTTGCCCAATCAGACACCACACGGGAATTCTCCGTGGACCATCCGCTGATTTATGAGGACGTATGGGACTTGTGGCCCTACTCGTTTCTGAACGACAACGGCGACCCCGACGGCTTCAACGTCGACCTGATTCGGCTCATCATGAAGGAATTGGACATTCCCTACGTGATCAGGCTGAAACCGTCGTCGGAAGCCTTCCGCGACCTGAAGGAGGGGAAGTCGGACCTGATGCTGGGACTGGCCGTAGGATTCCACGACGAGTTCGGCAAATTCTCGAAGAATGCCGTCACGCTCTTCACCCAAAGCGTGGTGACGCCGAAGAACAAGGAGGTGGTCATCAAGCGCTTCCGCGACCTGAGCAACCACCAGGTGATAGTCAGTGACAGTTCGCTGGTCTATCACTTAATGCTGGAATACGGGTGGGGCGAGAATGCCATTCCCGTGGGGGACATGAGCGAAGCCATTCAGGAGGTCAGCGCCAAGGGCGAGGGACAGATTGTGTGGAATACCCTTTCGCTGAAGTGGCTGATGAACCGCTACCATATCGATGACCTTGAACTGACGCCTGTCAACATGCCTCATGGTGAATACAAGTTCATGTCGAACAACCAGCAACTGCTCGACAAGCTCGACGAAGCCTATACCAAACTCAATACTAACGACAAGATACAACCTTTGCAAGACCAGTGGTTCTATCCCGAGCGGCAGAAAATGGAGGAGCCGAAAGGACTGTGGTATCTGCTGGGCGGCGGCTTGCTGCTACTCGTCTTCATGGCCGTCTATGGCATCAGCTACCGTATCCAGAACCGGAAGATAAGACTCGAGAACGTCAAGCGCAACAACCGTCTGGCGCTGATCCTGCAGACCAGTCAGGTACACATCTGGACCTACGACATCAAGACGAACCAGTTCTCCTGGCATAACGATAACGGACAGGTGGCCTACACATACTCGATGGAGGAATTCTCGCAGCGATACAGCCGTGAGGATTTCGTCAGTCTGAAGTCGGCCCTTGACAAACTCGCTGAAATCAGGAAGACCGATGAGGAAGAGAAGGAGATAGAGCTGAACCTGCGTGCCAAGGACATAGAGGGCGGCGACACCAACGATCGCGACTACCATATCGTGCTGTCCGTATTGAGCCGCGACAAGAAGGGCAACCCCGCCGTCATCATCGGCACCAAGAAGGACGTGACGGAGGAACAGCAGCAGAAGCGGCTCGATGCAGAGCGTGCGCTACGCTACTGGTCCATCTTCTACACCCCGATTTTGGGCATCATCCTCTTCAATAAGGACGGCCGGCTCGTCAACATCAACCCCAAGGCCTGCGACATCTTCGGATGCAATGCCGAGGAAACCATTGAAAAGGGTGTTGACATCCATTCGATGTTCAACATCGACATGCAGGATCTGGAAGACGTGAACGGATACCAGGCTACCCAGACCGTCGGCCACGACATGATAACCGAGTTCCGCCTGATGACCATCCACGACGATGCCGGCGAGATGCTGGGCGTCTTCGCCTTCTGCCGCGACATCACCATGTTGGTCAGCAGCAAAGACCTGGAACAGGAAAGCCAGAAGAAGATTGGCGCGTTACGCGACGAGCAGCGACAATATACCGACATCCTCAACGCCACCATCAGCGATACCGATATCCGCCAAGTCACCTACTCGCCCGACTCCCACACACTGACTGTCTACCGTGGTTCAGACATCATCCAGCATGCGTTGACGCAGACGCGTTGTATGACACTGGTCGACGAGCAGTCGCAGCGACAGGCCATGCGCCTGTTGAGCGATATGGACGACTATGAAGACAAGGTGATAGAGTATAACATCAGGACCACCCTCCGCTCGACGGGCGGATGGCCCTTGATTCTGTATTTCCGCTTAGAGCCCAGCCACGACAGCAATGGCAAGGTGAAAGAGTACCGCGGTATGCTGCGCGACATCAGTGAGATGGACTGGATAGAGCGTCAGATAGATATGCAGACCGCGAAGGTGCAGGAAGTAGAGAATACCAAGAACAATTTCGTGAAGAACATGGTGCAGGAGATTCGCAATCCGATGAGTGCTGTGGTCAGACACGTGGCGCAGATCAACGACGACAGTGTTGCGGTCAACGAGCCGGAGCTGTGCAAGGTCATCCAGCAGAATGCCGACTATTTGCTGCATATCGTCGACAACATCCTCTACCTGTCGCGCCTGGAGGCAGGGATGGTCGAAATCAACCGGCAGCCCCAGAACTTCGCCGAGCTGTTTGAGTCGCAGTGCGCTACAGGCTGGATGAAGTTCATGAATGCCGATACCCGCTACATCGTGGAGAACCCTTACGAGCAGCTGACCGTTGACATCGATGCCGAGAACCTTGGCCACATCATCGAGCAGCTGACGTGCAACGCCGCACAGCATACGAAGCAGGGCACTGTCAGGGCCCGTTACGACTACATCGGCCGACGACTGATCATCTCGGTCGACGACACGGGCGAGGGCATCCCCGAGGCCGAACTCCACCGCATCCAAGAGGAGGAACTGGGCGGTGCTCATAACACCAAGGGGCTGGGTCTGATTATCACCAAGGAGCTGGTCAGTCAGATGGGAGGCTCCTTCGAGATCAGTTCGGAAGAGGGCGCGGGCACCACCATCTACATCATGATTCCGTGTCACGCCTCAGTCATTAAACGCAAGAAAAACGCATAGCCCATGAAACGCCTATATACATATTTTATAATGTTGTTGCTCAGTGCTACTGCCATCAGGTCAACGGCACAGCAACTCTCCGACACGTACACCAAGCAGCGACCGGTCGTCATTGTCTGTGACTGGGACAAGGCACCCTACGAGTTCCTGAACAACAATGGGCAGCCCTCGGGCAGCAATATCGATGTGATGCAGGCCGTGATGAAAGAGCTGAACTTGCCCTGCCGGTTCGTGATGAAAGACTGGAGCATCGCCCTGAAGACCTTCGAGCGCGGCGACGCCGACATCATCCTGGCCAATGCCCGCCGCTACCGTCGCGAACCCTATGTCCTCTCGGAAAATATCGTCAATTACAATCGCATCCGCGTGGCCATGCGCTCCGATTCCGTCGGCATGGTATCGCTCAATCAGTTGGAGCGCGATGGTGCCGTCTTCAAGCCCGGCGACTACTCCGCCTTCTACTTCATGGACGGCGACACGATGCGCAACAGACGCATGGAGTTCCAGACACCCAAGGTGGCACTACTGGGCGTGCTCAACGGCGACTACAAATACTACGTGTGGGGCGAGGAGCCGCTAAAGTGGAAAATCAAGGAACTCAACCTCGATGGCATCGCGCTCAACGACGTAGGCATCCCCATCTCCGAGATCCATATCATCGGCCGCGACCGGCAATTAATCGAGCAGATTGACGACCAGTACTCACGCCTGAAACAGAGGGGGGAGATTGCTGCCATTCAGGACCACTGGTTCCACCCCGAGCGCGTCCACGACCACTCGTCGCCGATGGTCTATTACATCATCGTCGCCATGCTGCTGCTGGCGGCTCTCTGCTACTTCTTCGCGCGGCTGGCGAAGGCCCACGTGCGGAGCGCCGCCCGCAAGTCGACGGAGTTGAACAGTATGATGTACAAGGCCCTGCACATGGGCAACTTCATCATCATGGTCTATGACATCAAGAACGACCGGATGACCAACAGTTACGGCCAGATACTGCCTAAGGAAGGCCTGACATTAGAGGAATTCACAAACCACATCCATCCCAGCCAGCAACAAGAGTTCACTCAGAAGATGAAGCGCCTGACCGAGGGCCGTGAGCGCCAGTTCGTGTTGAACAAGCTGTTCAACAGCGCCACCGACGACGCCCCTCATTGGCTCAATTTCCACGGCCACGCCATTCTGGAGCTCGACAACGAGGGACACCCCGCCTACGTCGTCAACGCCATCCACGACGTCACCAACGACGTCGAGGAGAACAAGGCCGAGCGCGAACTCGTCAAGAAGTACGAGCAACTGTCGAACATCCCGTTCATCGCCATGTCGTTCTACGACAAGGACGGCTGGCTCATCGACCTCAACGACAACATGCGTCAGCTCTGCGGCATGACCGACGATCACCCCGAGAACAAGCGATTCTGGGAAACCGTCTGCATGTTCGACGTCCCGCTGTTCCGCAACATCTATTCGCCCGACAGCCGCAACGACATGCTCATCTGCCAGCACATGGACTACCCCGAGATGGGCATCAACCGCTATATTGAGTTCTACATGCTGCCGCTGTTCAACAGCGAGGGCGAGACCTGCAACTACTTCATCACCGCGCTCGACGTCACCGACGTCCGCAACCGCGACCACGACCGCCATCTGTACGACAAGGAGGTGTATGCCATCAAGACCGATATTGAGCTTAAGAAGCAGACGCTGGCCTTCCTCATGGAACATAGCGACCGCCACTTAGAACAGGGCGACGACGGCAAGATGCACATCGTCGTCGACAACGGCAAACTCAGGGAGGCCCGCCGACAGCTGCAGGCCGTCACCACGCTGGCCGACGAGAGTGTCAGGCTGAAAAGTGGCTTCATGGCATCGATGACTCACGAGTTGCGCACGCCGCTGAGCACCATCGTAAAATACACCAGCGCCCTCAACATGCAGGGCGACAATCCTAAGCGCGGCGAGTATGTCCGCATCATCCGCAACTCTAGCGACATGTTGCAGCGTCTCATCAACGACATCATCAAGGCATCATCCACCAGCGGCGGCAAGCTCACCTCTATTTGATACTGACGCAGAGCATGGTGAGGTCGTCGCTCTGCTCGGCACCGTCGACGAATGCGTCGAGGGCGTATTTCATTTCGTCTATGAGGAAGTGGGATCGGGTCTTGGGAGTACGCTCGCCGAATGGCTGTGTCGACTCGCGTAGTACGCGGAGCATGCGCTTCTCGCCGAACTGCTCCTGCATACGGTTCTCGGCCTCGTTGACACCGTCGGTGTAGACGAAGAGCAAACTGCTGCGGATGTCGCTGAGGTGACCTCCGACGAAGGTATAGTCTGGCCAGAGTCCGATGGGAACGTTCGACTCGATGTCGAGGAGGCGGAAGACAGTCTGCGTGGTATGCATGCGCCTCTCGCCGTAGACGGGCGGGTTATGGCCGCAGTTGCAGTAGTCGAGGTTGCCGGTCTTGAGGTCGATGATGCCTATGAACATGGTGACGAAGACGGCATTCTCGTTGTTGGCAGACATTGTTTCGTTCAGCTTGGCGGCAATGACCTCTGGTGGAAAGCCCTCCTTGGCGACGGTTCGGAACAGGTTGACGGCGACGGCCATGGTGAGCGAAGCGGGGATGCCCTTGCCGCTGACGTCGCCCACGCAGAAGCAGAGACGGTCATCCTGGAGGAAGAAGTCGTAGAGGTCACCGCCCACTTCCTTGGCGGGCACAACGGTGGCATGAAGGTCAATATCGCGACGGTCGGGGAATGCGGGGAAAGTGCGGGGTACCATCGACATCTGGATTTCGCGTGCGATGCGCAGTTCGCTGTCGATGCGTTCCTTGGCGGTGGTCGTGTCGGCCAGTTGGTTGTAGGCGTGGCGCAGTTCCTGCATCTGCTTGCGGCGACGGAAGTAGTAGAAGAGGAAGAAGGCGAGGGTGATGAGGATGATGGCCAAGGCGGCCTGTATCTGCAGGTCGAGCTTGGAGAGGCGCAGGTCTTTGGCCTCGTTTTCCGCCCGTGTCACGTCAATCTGTGCGGCATACTCGTAGGACATCTTCTGCACCTCGGCGGTATTTATAGAGTCGAGATATTTCTTGTGGTGCACCTGGTAGAGGTAGGCCTGCCGGTAGTCGCCGAGGCAGGCGTAGGCATTGGAAATGAATTGCAGGCGGTCGCTGCCACCCTGGATGTCGGTGGCGATATTCAGAGCCTCGGCGTAGCGGCCGTTCTTCATGGCGTGGTAGTAGTTGACGACAGGGCCGAAATTGTCGTCGTGACCGATGTCGCGCTTCAGTTTCTCGCGCTCGGCATAGGCGCGGTTGAAATCATCACGGCTGTACTGGCCGTCGTAGTACGCGATGCAGATATAGGTCCACGCAGTCAGCTTGTGCTGCACAATGACGCCGGGCTCAGCCAGTGCCTTACGCGCGCAGTCGAGCACCTTCTCGGGCTTATCCAGATTGACGTAGATTTTCGCCATCCCGAGGTAGGGGGCGGCGGCACTCTCGTCGGGGAAGAAGCGGTGCTGATAGTTAATGGCCTCAGTGAACTCGTGCTCGGCCTGAGCAAAGTGGCGCAGGCTCGACGACATGGTGGCAAGAGCGTACGTTGACGTGTAGAGTCCGAACTTGCTATCGTGCTGGTAGGCATAGTCGTGAATCTGGTGGGCCAATTCCAGACCGTGAGTGCGGTTCACCTTGCTGAAACAATAGATAGCCTGGTTCGACCACGCCTTGTAGAACAGCCGTTCCTGGCTGGGTCCGGCCTCTCGGCACGCCTCTATCAGCTGGTCGGTGATAAGCATGAAGCTGTCGATCGCGCTCGAGCTGTAGTAGCGGTACATCTCCTTCTCCAGCTGCGCGATGCGGTCGTTGCCGCCAGCATCCGATGTCTGCGCCGCCGCGGCCAGCGTCACCATGACGGCCGTTAGTGCGATGAATACCTTTTTCTTCATTTCCTTACAACGATGGCCACCGACCAGTGGGTGCGCCTCAGCGGGGTGTAATAGACACGCGACGGCACGCCGTTCACCTCCAATTCGGTCACGCCGCGATGATGCTTCTTCAGGCTGGCGACGAACGCCTCGTCGCTCATGGTGACGATGTCCCCGTCAGGGTGGGCGAAGCTGGTGCCATCGTCGTTGAGGATGACGATGAAGAAATCGTCGTTTCCAAGCAACCGATAGTCGTTCAGCAACTCGTCGTTCCTCACCTCGTCCTCTATCTGCCGCAGCTGGTCTATCATCCACTCCTGAGTCATGTCGGCTCCGCAGACGCACGCCAAGCGGCCCTGTGCGTCGAAAATGGGTGTGGCAAACGTCATGTAGTAGCCACTGGCCACGTTCAGGTCATCCTCGTAATAGTACGGCTCCGACCAGAAGCTCTCCTTCTCCTTCACGCCTTGTACGTACCATGTCGATGTGGTATAGTCGTGGCGCGCTGAGCCCACGAGCGTCAGCACGAACTCCGTCGAGTCGCCCTGGTGCACGTAAGGCTGGAACCACCGACCCTCCTGTGGGAAGTAATTGGGCACGAAAGCCGCGAAGTAGCCGATGACGTCGGGGTTCAGGCTGGTCTTGCTGCCGAGGGCCTCGATGACAGCCTGCGGCGACTCCATGTGCTTCGCCACCTCGTCGAACACGTTCTCCGCGTTCATCTCCACGCCCCTGAAGGTCATCGACAGTTTCTCTGCCACTACGTTCATCATGCCGACGTAGCGCGCGTTGCGCTCCGCCCGAACTGCGTAGCTCAGCGCCACGGCCAGCAGCACTACCGCCGCCAGCGCGACAATGACTACCGGCAGCAGCCATTTTCCGGGATTGGTACTTATATTCATAGAATCAAGTTATTACAATTTAGAATGCTGCAAAGATAGAGTTTTTTTTTCAAAGAACCAAACAATAACGTTTTTTTTTTAGAGATGCAAACAGGTGGGCTCACAAAAAAGAACGTATCTTTTGTGTTACGATGGAGAAACGCCAGCGATTTAGGTGGGCGAAAGTGACAAATTGCAGCACTTTTGTCCGCTTTTCGTAAGTTTAACGTAGAAAGCGGAGACTAATTGAAAAAGAATTTGTAAATTTGCAGCCTAGAGTATTTAAGCAAAATACAATACTCAGAATATTAGACTTATAAAAGAACGTTTATCAAACTCAGTATTAATGCTGGCATGCACTCTTCTTATGACTGCATGTTCCCAGGCTCAGTCAAATGATATCGTTGCAGAAGGGGAAACGCCTGTAAGAGTCGCTGATTCGTACAGTTTTACAGAAGGGCCTGCGGCTCGGACGGGATGACAATCGACGAACGGGGGAACATCTATCTGACTGGCGACGGCGTGACCGTATTCGACAAGGATGGCCAGAAGATAGCCCATTTCCCCATTCCAGAGGACTGGACAGCCAACGCTTGTTTTGGTGGAAAAGAGCGAAATATTCTGTTTATTACTGCCTCAAAATCCGTTTATACCTTGAAAATGCTTGTCCGTGGAGTGGACTGCTTTGCTCGAAGATACTCACGAAAAAACTCAAATTCATTTGGCTTTTTGCTCGCTTATTCGTATCTTTGCGTCCGAAAAAGAAAAAGACGATGGTAATACAAGATGCAAAATTCAGACGCTCAGAGTTGCTGCTGGGTGAGGAGGCGATGGAACGGATTGCCCAAAAACGGGTGATTATCTTTGGTGTGGGCGGTGTCGGGTCATGGTGCGCTGAGAGTCTGGTACGCAGCGGCATCCGACAGTTGACGATTGTTGACAGCGACCGTGTGTGCATCACAAACATCAATCGTCAGCTGATGGCAACAACGAAGACTGTGGGACAAGTAAAGGTGGAGGCATTGAAGGATCGCCTTCTCAGTATTAACCCTTCAGCAGAGATTACTGCCTTGCAGCAGGTTTTCAATGAGGAGACGGCAGAGGAGTTCGCTCTTGACACTTACGACTATATCATCGATGCCATCGACTCTCTGAAAGACAAGGCGCAGCTCATCCTTCTGGCTTGCCGCACGAAAGCCAAGTTCTTCTCATCGATGGGCGCAGCCTTGAAACTCGACCCCACAAGGATAAAGGTAACGGAGTTCTGGAAGGTTCAGGGCGATCCCCTGGCTCGAGCCATCCGTAAAAAATTTAAAAATTACGGACAATTCCCTGAGAAGAAGTTCCAGGTGGTCTATAGCGACGAACTGCTGGAGAATCGCGGCTGTCCTGCGGAAGATGGCGAGGAACCGTCTCCTTTCAACAAACCACAGACAAATGGCACCCTTGCCCACATCACCGCCATCTTCGGCTTTATGTTGGCAGGATTAGTGATTCAGGACGCCGCAAAAGTTTTTCAGGAGTCAGGAGAGAAGGAGTAAGGAGAGAAGGAGTCAGCTGCGCTTCTCTTTGAGGATACCGTGGCGGTAGGCGTAGAGGAGTTTCTTGAGGTCGGCGACCTGGGTACGGAGCTCTTCACCCTTGTCGGTATCGGCTACTCGCATGCGATGGGCAGACATCTCCACAATCTGAGTGGTGGACTTGATGTCGGTTTCACGGACGATGGCATCGTGGGCTGAGGTGAAGGGTTCGTGTTGTACGAGCTGGAAGCCACGGGAGTGGTAGACGAGGGTGTAGCCGGCGATGCCTGTCTCATTGTGGTAGGCCTCGGAGAAGCCGCCGTCGATCACCATCAGCCGACCGCCGGCCTTGATGGGGTTCTCACCTTTGGAGGCATGTACGGGCACATGGCCATTGATGATGTGACGATTGTCGCCGCTCACCTCGAAGGCATCGAGGATACGGTCGCACACCTCGGCAGAGTCGCGCAGCTTGAAGTAGTTGCCTTTTTCCTCTTTGTAGGTCTCTTTGTCTTTGAGGAAATAACGCTCAAAGGTGGCCATCTTCGACTTGTCGAACAGCGGGGAGTCTTTGCCGCACCAGAGGTAGAGGAAATAATCGCGGGCATAGTCGCGCGGAAATACCTGCAGATCCTTATCTACGCCTGAGGCGAAGGCCGCACGGATCATCATACCGATATTGTGCATCAGATCCTTGCCGCTGTAACGGTGGCCAGGGCAAATCTCGACCTCCTTCAGCGAACCGTCATCGTTGAGCGGACAACTGGCATGGAAAAGAAGGTTGGAGTTCGTGATGGTGTACATACAACCGTGTGAGAGCAGTGTGCGGATATGTTTGTGGAGTTTCTCGCTGATGCGGAAGGAGTGGTGCAGCTTCTGCATGAGGGATTGTTCTTCAGGAGACAGGAGACAGGAGTCGGAAGACAGGGTGGGGAAGTGACAGTCCTTCATCTCGTAGTCGCATCCGTCGATGGTGCAGACGCCTCTGGTCAGGTCGATGTGCTCCAGCAGACAGCGATCTTCCATCTGCCATTCAGGGTGACGGTGGAAGATGGCGGCTTCCTCTTTGAACTGTATGACGGCTATGGCCTTATGCATGCGGGCCGTCAGCAGGAGCGTCTTCTCGTCCATCTGCTGGCTCTCGTCGAGCACCTTGGGAATGAATTCCTCGCAGGGATCGTCGCCGTAGGTGTCGAGGGCGAAGGTGGCCAGCGGCACGAGGTTGATGCCATACTCCTCGATGGTGGCGAGGTTGGCGTAGCGCAGACAGAGGCGCAGCACATTACAGATACAGGCGTCGTTGCCAGCAGATGCTCCCATCCACAGGATGTCGTGATTGCCCCACTGGATGTCCCAGGAGTGGTACTGTCGCAGGGTGTCCATAATCTTGTGGGCTCCAGGACCGCGGTCGTAGATGTCGCCGAGAATATGCAGCTGGTCGATGGCCAGACGTTGTATGACGTTACAGATAGCCGTGATGAAATCGTCAGCGCGACCGGTGGATATAATCGTATTGACAATGACGCTGACGTAGGCGGCTTTGTCGCTGTCGCCGAGACTCTCGTGGAGCAGTTCCTCGATGATGTATGAGAAGTCCTCTGGCAACGACTTGCGTACCTTAGAACGCGTGTATTTCGACGATACGTCGCGGCACACCTTTACCAGCTGGTGGATCGTGATACGGTACCAGTCCTCGAGGTCGGTCTCCCGTGCCTTGATGAGCTCGAGTTTCTGTTCTGGATAGTAGATCAGCGTGCAGAGTTCTTTCTTTTCCGACTCTCGGATGTCGTTGCCGAATAGTTCGTTGACCTTACGCTTGATGTTTCCTGAGGCATTTTTCAGCACATGCTGGAAGGCCTCGCTCTCACCGTGGATGTCGGCCAGGAAGTGCTCGGTGCCCTTCGGCAGATTCATGATGGCCTCGAGGTTGATGATCTCAGTAGAGGCCTCGGCGATATTGGGGAACGACTGTGACAGCAACTGCAGATAGTGCATGTCGGCAGGATGATCGTTTGTATTCATATCTTTAGGTGGTTAGTTATTTGTTGTCTGATTTGTCGGGTGAGTTTGTTGTCGGCTGGCGGCAGAGGCATATAGCCTTCGTCAAGACCAGTCTGTTCGCTGAGTACTTGCATCAGCGATTGTGCAAAGGCCGTAAGTCCTTTCTCCTTGAGTGCCTCTGAGAGTCGCTCATCGTCGACCGTATCGCGGTATAGTTCGCGGGTGAGTTCAACGAGATGCAGCAACAGTGGCTGCTGACGTATCTGTGAGATGATGCGCACCAGATATTCTGTCTCCTTACCCAGATAATCCCCCACCGTCTCACGGACGGGGCGCGGCGTTGTGTAGCTGTCAGGGAAATATACAGCCACGCTTGATGTGTCTATGGCGGGCACGTTGCACCCAAGCAGGCTGATGCCGTAGTCCACGTAGTTGCGAATGTTCTCGTGCTCGGCATAGAGCAGCAGTTGTCGCCAGCCGATGCTGCCTGACGGCAGAACAGGCGCCCAATGACGGTCGCCCATGATTCCCACCTTGATGATGGCGCGCAGCATGTGTTCTGTCGGCTCGTCCATCAGAGCGAGGGTATCGGAGTCGAGCACCTTCTGATAGACGGCGAAGGTGTCGGTACTCATCTTCTGGGGACTGATCGTGTTGGTGATGACAGCGTTGTGGATCTCTTCAATACGAGGGTTCCAGCCTGTCTTCATGAAGTTGGTACGTTCGAGCCTTCCGAGTAATATGACTGCATAGGACTTTTGTACAAGCTCTTTCTGCCAGTATACGGCGGCTATGTTACGCTGACGGTCGTCGGCCCACGGTTCCAGCTGTCCGTGAAGGGTGAGTACCAGTCGTACTCCCTTGTTCAGGGTCGAGAAGATTGTACGCGCCGCAGTGACGGAAGGAAGACCGTGGCAGTGGATAATGTCTGGCAGCTTCTCCTGTATCGCTTTCCTCAGTGTTCCCACGCTGTCGGCAGTGCGAATGTCGGCACTATACCGCAAACCCTCAGTCAGTAGCGACACATGTCTGCTGATGAGCTGGTCGGTTTTCGGATAGAGATACAGGACTTTCATAAGCAAATAGGAAGTCAGGAGTCAGTAGGAGACGTGACGAGTAGGGTAGTGGATGGCCGGCGGACGAGATTCTTCCACAGTATGCTGAGCCTGATGCCAAAGAGATGGGTGGCCGAGACACTCTGTTCAAAGTGGCTCAGCAGTTCGTAAGCGAACTCCTTCTTTACGATGATGAAGTCGTAGCGTCCCCATGCATAGTTTCCGCGCTTAAACTCACGAATCTTCTTCAGCCTGCGCTCCAATCTGAGGATATGTTTGCGGGCATCGTCAACGTCGTAGAAGGGTTGCAGACGGATACCTTTCTTCAAGTGATAGCCAAGCGTCAGAGGACTGTCTGCTATGACTTCTGAGATAGCCTGAAGCACGTCTACAGCCAAAGGATAACTCGAAAGCTTGGTTATTATAATCCACTCATTCTTAGCTGCTTTTATGCCGACGTTAAATGCTTGCTTCCGACGAACAATACGTCGATTGGGCTTTGGCAGAAAGGTGGAATAGAGGTGCGGATACTCGTTCTTCAAGCGCTTCAGCACATCAGGTGTCTCGTCGGTAGATGACTCGTCGACAACGATAACCTCATAGCCTGGTTCGTATGTCTGCTTCAGGTATGCCGGCAACTGTTTCTCCAGTTCCTGCGCCTGATCATAGACGGTCATGATGACGGAGAACTTATTCATCGCTCATATATCCTTTTGGCAGTCTTCTACAGTTATACTGCGAGGCCATAATCTCGCCGTAGGCTCCGGCGGAACGGATGGCCAGCAGGTCACCGCGCTTGGCTCGGTTCAGGTCGATCTGCTTGGCGAACACATCGGTAGACTCACAGATGGGACCCACAACGTCGTATGCCTCCATTGGCTCGTCGCTGGTGATATTCTCAATCTTATGATAAGCCTGATAGAGGGCAGGACGGATGAGGTCGGTGAAGCCCGCATCAACAATGGCGAATTTCTTCTGTGCTCCTTCTTTGATAAATAAGGTACGCGTAATGAGACTTCCGCACTGAGCCACTACGGCACGTCCCAGTTCGAAATGCAGCGTCTGTCCTGGACGCAGCTTCAGCTTCTTGGCATAGGTGTCGAAATAGGCCTTGAAGTCTGGTATGGACACACGGTTCGGATGTGCGTAGTCTACGCCCAGTCCGCCGCCAACGTTGATATGTTCCACACGGATACGGTGGCTCTCGAGTTCGTTTTGAAGGTCGTTGACGCGATTGCAGAGGGCCTCAAAGTCGCTCATGTCGAGTATCTGTGAACCGATGTGGAAATGAAGGCCCACGAAACGAACATTCTTCAATTTGTCGGCCTCACTAATCACTTTCATCATGTCGCTCATGGCGATACCGAACTTGTTCTCAGCCAGTCCTGTGGTGATGTTCGCATGTGTATGTGCCCCCACATTGGGATTGAGTCGGAAGGCCACTGGAGCCACCTTACCCTTAGCTGCCGCCAGTTCGTTGATGACCTCCAATTCGGGTATACTCTCCACGTTGAAGCAGAAGATGTTGTTGTCGAGACCGATGTTTATTTCCCAGTCAGCCTTGCCAACACCCGCGAAGACAATTTTAGATGTGGGGAAGCCTGCTTTTACCGAAGACTCTATCTCACCGCCGCTTACACAGTCAGCGCCCAGTCCTGCCTCACGTATGAGGCGCAGCACCTTGGGGTTGGCATTGGCCTTTACGGCATAGTGCACCGTGAAACCCTCATGTTTGCCTGCCTCTTCGTTGATGCTACACAGAGTCTTCCGCAGCACCTCGGCGTCGTAATAGTAGAACGGCGTCTCAATCTGCTGCAGTTTGTCTATAGGAAAAATTCCTTTTGCCATTTTTTGTGTTGTGCTGTTATTGTACCTTTTTACTTTTTGTAAAAGATGGTGTTGCTCAGGTTCTGGAGGGCACGCTTCTTGTCCTCCTCACGGATGAGGAAGGAGATGTTGTAGTTCGAGCCTCCGTAGCTGACCATACGCACGGGGATATCCTTAAGCGCATCGAGGGCGAGTGTCTCGAAACCGATGTTCGACCAGTCGAGGTCGCCAACCACACAGACGATACACATGTTCGTGTCGACAGTTACGGTACCGTATTTCTTCAGTTCATCGACGATCTCTCCGAGGTGTGCAGAATTGTCGATACTCATCGAGACTCCGACCTCAGACGTACAGATCATATCGATACTCGTCTGATAACTCTCGAAGATCTCAAACACCTTACGCAGGAAGCCTGTAGCCAGCAGCATGCGAGAGGACTTGATCTTGATGGCGGTGATATTGTCTTTAGCGGCGATGGCCTTGATCTTACCGTATTCAGTCTTGTTACTAATGGTTGTTCCCTCTGCATCGGGATCCATTGTGTTCAGCAGACGCACGGGGATGCCAGCGTACTTGGCGGGCTGGATGCAGGTAGGGTGCAGGATCTTCGCTCCAAAGTAAGCCAACTCTGCAGCCTCCTCGAAATGCAGTTGGTGCACAGGCTCGGTTTTGTCAACCACACGCGGGTCGTTGTTATGCATACCGTCGATATCGGTCCAGATCTGAATCTCCTCTGCGTTAATGGCTTCGCCGATGAGTGAAGCGGTGTAGTCAGAGCCTCCTCGCTGCAGGTTGTCAATCTCACCATAAGCGTTACGACAGATGAATCCCTGTGTGAGGAACACCTGAGCACCTTCGTTCTCGGCCATGATGGGCTTCAACTTCTCGCGGATATACACGGGATCAGGCTCAGCGTTCTTGTCTGTGCGCATGAAGTCAAGGGCGTTCAGCAGTACGGCGTTAATGCCTTGCTCTTTCATATAGTTCACTACCATGTTCGTGGAGATGATTTCTCCCTGGGCCACGATGTTCTTCTCTTCGAAACTTGTGAACAACTCCTTGGTGAACGAGCGCAGGAAATCGAACTCTCCACGCAGGAACTCTTTTGTGGCAACCTTGGTTTCCTCCTTGTCGTAGAGTTCTTCGATGTGTTTGGCATACTTCTGCTCCAGACGGTTAATCACCTCGTTGGCGCCGTCGGGGTTCTTCTTGTAGAGGTAGTCGGAAATTTCCACCAGTGAATTGGTGGTGCCCGACATGGCTGAGAGCACAACGAATACGGGTTCTCCTGACTTGGTGACCAATTGTGTCACCTCTTTCATTCTCTGTGGGGTGCCGACGGACGTACCGCCGAATTTCATCACTTTCATATGCTTTATTTATTTACATTTATCATTCCTCATTTATCATTTAGGCCGCAGGCCGCTAAATCTCCATTCTCTCGGAGTAGCGTACATGCGTCTCGTCAGTATCTGGCGTGTCGTCAACGATTACCATATGGTTGAAGTCGTTGGTGATATCTTCTATCTTTTCGTCCTGACAGCGGTAGATGATGCTGGGGTTCTCCTTGATCATCGGAAGGTTATGAGTCGACATGACTACTGCCGTACCAGTTTTGCAGATATCAAACAGCAGGTTGATGATGTGCGAAGAGGTCTCAGGGTCCAGGTTGCCGGTAGGCTCGTCGGCGAGGATGAGCTTAGGCTTGTTCAGTATGGCTCTGGCAATGGCTACACGCTGTTGCTCACCGCCTGAGAGTTCATAGGGCATGCTGTCACCCTTGTCACCCATACCTACTGAGGCGAGTACCTCTGAGATGCGTTCCTCTATGCCATCGCCCTTTTTCCAGCCCGTTGCCTTCAGCACGAATTCAAGATTCTTGTATACCGAACGGTCAGCCAGCAACTGGAAGTCCTGAAATACTACTCCCATCTCTCTTCTGAGGGCGGGAATGTCTTTCTGGCGTATGGTCAGCAGGTCGCGACCAAGCACTGTTGCCTCGTCAGCCTCATCCATGACCAGTTCGCAGTAGAGCGTACGCATCAAAGTGGTCTTACCTGAGCCCACGCGTCCGATGAGGTAGATGAACTGTCCCTCGTCAACCTGCAGGTTCACGTTCTTCAGCACACATATTCCATGTCGCTGGTAAATATTTGCGTTCTTATATCTAATCAGCATCCTATTAGAATTTCAACTATTTCATTGTTCCTTTGGCTTTAGCTTCACGACGTTTCTTGTCCCATTCGGGATCGTGACGGCGGTGCAATTCCTCAGCCAGATCTTCTATACGCATACCTTTGGCTGTTAGCAACACGATCAGATGGTAGAGCATGTCGGCGGCCTCGTAGGTCAGCTGTTCGTTGGTTCCCGTGCAGGCCTCAATGACGGCCTCTAACGACTCCTCACCAACTTTCTGGGCTATACGCTTCACGCCGTCCTTGAACAGTTTTGTTGTGTAGCTGCCATCGGGCATCTCTTCGTGACGGCAGTTGATGAAGTCCTGTAGTTCCGTGAGAAAGAGTAGGGGATTCTGCTTGTTCTCCTCTCCCCAGCAGGTGTCGGTGCCAGTATGACAGGTAGGTCCGTCTGGACGAGCCTTAACCAGCAGGGTGTCGTTGTCGCAGTCCACCATAATGTCCACCAGATGAAGGAAGTTACCAGAGGTCTCGCCTTTCGTCCATAGACAGTTGCGACTACGGCTCCAGAAAGTCACCTTCTTTGTGTCGATGGTCTTCTGGTAAGCCTCCTCGTTCATATAGCCGAGCATCAGCACATTCTTTGTCTCGGAATCTTGTATGATGGCAGGCACCAGCCCGCCCCCTTTCTCAAAATCTATTGTCATATCTTCTTCTAACTTCTTTAACTTCTTAACTACTTAACATCATTATATCCTCACATTAATGCCTTCACTGCGAAGGTACTGTTTTAATTCAGGTATGGGAATTTCACCGAAATGGAAGACGCTTGCGGCGAGGGCAGCGTCAGAGTGTCCTTCGATGAATGTGTCGCGGAAATGTTCTTTACAACCTGCACCACCGCTGGCAATAATGGGGATGGAGAGATTGTCAGACAATTCGCGTAACGCCTCATTGGCATAGCCATTTTTTACACCGTCGTGGTTCATCGAGGTGAAGAGAATTTCTCCTGCTCCTCGCTCCTGAGCCTCGTGAGCCCATTCGAATAGGCCACGCTCCGTACGTTCGCGCCCACCTTTCAGGTAACAATGCCAGCCGTCTTCGTCTAAACGGGCGTCGATGGCACAGACGCACACCTGACTGCCAAAACGGTTTGTAATCTCGTCTATCAGCTCTGGCCTGCGAATGGCAGCGCTATTCACGCTCACCTTGTCGGCTCCGGCATATAGTAACCTCTCCACATCAGCCAACTCATTGATGCCACCACCTACGGTAAAGGGGATGTTTATCTCACGGGCCACTCTTGTCACCATCTCGGTAAATGTTTTACGGCCTTCAAACGAGGCGGTGATGTCGAGGAAACACAACTCGTCAGCGCCCTGTTCACTATAGGCCTTGCCCAGTTCCACAGGGTCTCCCGCACTTCGCAGGTTCACGAAGTTCGTGCCTTTTACGGTCTCACCGTCCTTGACATCCAAACAGGGTATTATTCTTTTCGCTAATCCAGTCATGTTCTATTTACTCCTCAACTCCTTACTTCTCAACTCCTTCAAATCGATTTTACCTTCGTAGATGGCTTTGCCAAAGACGACGGCTGGGATGCCAGCTGCGTCGAGAGCATCGATATCCTCTTTGCTTGACACACCGCCGCTGGCAATCAAATGTAGCTCAGGATAGGCATCCATCACTCTCTTGTACAGGTCGATAGCGGGTCCTGCGAGGGTTCCATCCTTAGAGATTTCCGTGCATAGTACATTCTTTACGCCTGCATCCACATATTTTTTCAGGAAAGGCAGAAGATCCTCGCTGGAATCTTCCTTCCATCCATTGATGCTGATTTTACCATGACGTACGTCTGCACCGAGAATCATCCTTTCCGCACCATACTTCTCCAGCCAACCCATAAACAAGTCGGGATTCGTGACAGCCACAGAGCCAACGGTCACCATCGCTGCACCAGCGGTAAAGGCCTTCTCTATGTCCTCATCAGTCTTGATGCCTCCACCAAAGTCCACTATCAGACTCGTCTCGGCGGTGATCGCCTTCAGCACAGCCTCGTTCACAATATGCTTCGACTTGGCACCGTCTAGGTCCACTACATGCAGACGTTGGAACCCCAATGTTTCAAACTCTTTTGCCATTGTGGTGGGAGAGTCGCTATATACGGTCTTCTGATCATAATCGCCTTTCGTCAGACGCACGCACTGACCGTTAATGATGTCTATGGCAGGTATCAGTTCTATCATAGTTCGAGGAAATTCTTGAGGATACGTTCGCCGACCTTCCCACTCTTCTCTGGGTGGAACTGGCATGTATAAAAGTTATCCTTTTGCATCGAAGCAGAGTAGGGGAGTACATAGTCCGCTGTTGCTATGGTCTCAGCGCAAACCGGGACAAAAAAACTATGTACGAAATACACGTAGTCTCCATCGTCCAGACCATTGAATAGTGGTGATTTGATGTCGTATAGCTGATTCCATCCCATACATGGTACCTTGTCCTCATGATTCTTTGGTTGGAACCGCTTTACCTCTGCGTCAAAAATACCGATGCAGTCTGTGTCACCCTCCTCGGAGTGCTTACAAAGCAACTGCTGACCTACGCAGATGCCGAATACGGGCTGCTTCAGGTCGCGGATTACCTCGTCGAGCTTTCTGGCCTTCAAGTAGTCCATCGCCTCTCCTGCATGACCTTGTCCTGGAAAGAACACTCGGTCAGCCTTTCTCAGCGCTTCTGCGTCATCTGTCAGAAGGGGTTCAATACCCATCCGTCTGAGCGCATTCACCACCGAATACACATTTCCTGCATTATATTTGACTATTGCAACGTTCATTTAAATCTTTAATTTTCAATCTTCAATCAACTGAAGATGATGGTCTTGTTTTTGTAAGTGAGAATCTTCCGTTGGATGTGCTTCGAGACGGCGTGTGATAATACAATCTTCTCCAGGTCCTTTCCCTTCAATACCAGACTCTCCGGCGTATCTTTGTGTGTGATACGTGTCACATCCTGTTCGATGATGGGGCCAGCGTCAAGTTCTGCCGTCACATAATGACTTGTTGCACCAATGATCTTTACACCGCGTTCGTAGGCCTGATGATAAGGCTTTGCACCAATGAATGCCGGCAGGAACGAGTGGTGGATGTTGATAATGTGGTGTGGATATTCGGCAATCATCTCGTCGCTGATAATCTGCATGTAGCGCGCCAACACGATAAACGAGATGTCCTCCTTTTTCAGTAGGTCCATCTCTGCCTTCTCTACCTCAGCCTTGTTAGAATGGTCTTTCTTAATGCTCCACACGTAATATGGTATGCCGAACTGGTCAGCGACATAGCGCAGATCCTCGTGGTTCGACACGATGCAGGGGATGTCGCAATTGAACTCTCCCGCTTTCCAGCGTGCCAGCAAATCGTAAAGACAGTGACTCATCTTTGAGACGAAGATAGCCATTCGGGGACGCTTGTCGCTATAGTAGAGTGAGAACTTCATCTTGTAACGCTGTGCGTAAAGTGTAGTGATGTAGTCGTAGAGCTTGTCGCGTGGAATAAGAAAACCTTCCAGTTCCCATTCTATTCTCATAAAGAACATACCGTCCACCTTGTCCACGTACTGGTCCAGGTAGACGATGTTTCCCTTATTATCCGTAATAAACTTGGTTACTTCTGATATGATACCCTGTTGGTCAGGACAGTGCAGAAGTAAAATTGCAGTCGTTTCCATCTGATTTCTTTGTATCCTTTATTTTTTCAGGGTGCAAAGATACGAAAAAAGATTGGGAAAACGTGCATTATTTCATAAAATAATTAAATATGTGCAGAAATAATAACATGCGGAGAGTGATACCCTCCGCATGCTTTGCCGTTGTATTTATTTTCCCAATGCTGCGAGTTTCGATTTAATCTTATCGACATAGGCGTCAATAGTGGCAACAGCCACGATGTTCACCACGTCGCGAACGGATGCACCGAAGTCGATGAAATGGATAGGTTTGTTCAGACCCATCTGGATCGGACCTATGATTTCCGCGTCTGTGCCCAGCATTTGCAACATCTTGTAGGACGACCGGGCAGAAGTGAGGTTGGGGAATATGAGTGTATTGACTTTCTTTCCCTTCACTCTGGTAAACGGATATTCCTGGTCTCTTAACTCGTTGTCGAGGGCAAAACTCAGCAGCATCTCTCCGTCGATGGGCAGGTCGGGATAGAGCTCATGCATCTTGGCAACGGTGTCCTTCACCTTCAGGGCTCCGTCGCTCGTGTTACTGCCGAAGTTGGAGTGCGACACGAGGGCGATGACAGGTTTCTCATTGAAGAACCTCACGGCTGTAGCTGCGAGTTTCGAAATATCGAGCAGCGTCTCACGGTCCGGATTCTCGTTCACCATGGTGTCGGCGATATAGTAAGTACCCTTGGGTGAGTTGATGATATGCATGGTGCCAAAGTGCTTGTACTCAGGGCGGATACCGATTACTTCGTTGACGACCTTGATAGTGTTTGAATATTTTGTGTAAAGACCTGTGACGAAGGCATCGGCCTCGCCCGTCTCCACCATCATCATGCCGAAGTAGTTACGTTCGAACATTTTGTCGTTGGCCTCCTGGAAGGTATAGCCTTCACGCTGACGCTTCTCTGTCAGAATACGGGCATAACGCTCACGACGTTCCTGTTCGTTGGGGTGACGCAAGTTTACTATCTCGATGCCATCCAGGGAGAGATCGAGGCTTTTGGCGAGTTTTGCGATTACCTCGTCATTACCTAAGAGCACGGGCTGGCAGATGCCTTCAGCCTTAGCCTGTACAGCAGCCTTCAGCATGGTGGGGTGAACAGCCTCGGCGAACACTACTCTCTGTGGATGAGCAGCAGCGGTGGCATAGAGTTTCTGTGTGAGTTTAGTTTCCTGGCCCAACAGTACGGAGAGTGAGTCCTTGTACTCTTCCCAGTTGGTGATTTGCTTGCGAGCCACGCCGCTATCCATGGCAGCCTTTGCTACAGCAGCACTCACCTCGGTGATGAGTCGGGGGTCAACGGGCTTCGGGATGAAGTAGTCGCGGCCGAAGGTCAGGTTATTCACCTTATAAACATCGTTCACTACATCGGGCACAGGTTGCTTGGCCAGGTCTGCGATAGCGTGTACGGCAGCAAGTTTCATCTCCTCGTTGATGGCGGTGGCGTGTACGTCGAGTGCTCCGCGGAAGATGTAGGGGAAGCCAATGACGTTGTTGATCTGGTTGGGATAGTCCGTTCGACCCGTTGACATCAGCACGTCGGGACGTGCAGCCATCGCATCCTCATAACTGATTTCCGGCACGGGGTTAGCCAATGCAAATATCACAGGATCCTTAGCCATCGTCTTCACCATATCCTGCGAGAGGACGTTACCCTTGGAGAGTCCCACGAACACGTCGGCATCCTTCACTGCTTCCGCCAGCGAGTGGATGTCAGTACGAGAGGTGGCGAAGAATTTCTTCTGTTCGTTCAAATCCTGACGCTCTGTTGAGATGACACCCTTCGAGTCGAGCATCACGATATTCTCTTTTTGGGCACCGATGGCCATATATAGCTTCGTGCAGGAAATGGCGGCAGCACCTGCGCCGTTCACCACGATCTTCACCTTCTTGATGTCCTTTCCTATAACTTCCATAGCGTTCTTCAGACCTGCAGCAGAGATGATGGCCGTGCCGTGCTGATCATCATGCATCACGGGGATGTCGAGAGTCTTTTTCAGACGTTCCTCTATGTAAAAGCACTCTGGGGCTTTGATATCTTCGAGGTTGATGCCACCAAAGGTGGGGGCTATGCGTTCGACAGCCTCGCAGAACTTCTCGGGGTCTTTCTCGTCGACCTCAATGTCAAACACGTCAATACCGCCGTAAATCTTAAAAAGCAGACCTTTTCCTTCCATCACAGGCTTGCCACTCATGGCACCGATATCGCCTAGACCCAGCACAGCGGTACCATTACTGATCACCGCCACAAGATTTCCCTTGTCGGTGTACTTGTAGGCGTCATCTGGGTTTTCCTGAATCTCAAGGCAGGGGAATGCTACACCAGGTGAGTACGCTAAACTTAAGTCTGTTTGTGTTCTGTAAGCCTTGGTAGGTTTTACTTCAATTTTTCCAGGGCGTCCACTCTCATGATAGGCGAGGGCAGCCTCTTTTGTGATTTTTACCATATTCTCTCTTTGATATTTATACTAACAATAAATTCTGTTTTGGATATGCTCCTGAAATTGGGTGCAAAATTACAAAAAACAGATGAAACGAGAGCGGTTTTTTACTTTTTTTATGTACAATTGAAACGAAAAACGTATGAATATGCAAAAAACCAAAAATGTTTCAACAGAAGTGAAAAATAATCCCAGCCTGATGTGGCTGGGATTACAGTTTTTTACTGATGCTGTTCGCGGAGCAGGTCGTTGACGGTCTTTACAGGGTTGAAGGTACCGAGTGGCACCTCCACGAAGACAGTAGACCAGTCGCTCATGGCACCATTCCATAGACCTGGTAACTCTAAGGCTTTCAGTTCTTTACCGGCTTTCGATTTAGAAGAGATAAAACCTGTGGTTTTGTCCACAAAGTCGGGCAGGTTGAAAGGCTGACCCTTGTAGTCCTTTACGGCACAGACGAGGTCTACGGGGTTGAAGTGCGTCCCTTGTGTAAACATCTTCATGTAGGCCTCGTTGTTGGTGTCGATCTGACTGCTCTCAAGGATCTGGAGCGATACGGTGCCATCCTGATTATAGGTGAGGAACGGTCCTCCGCCTGGTTCGCCTACATTCTTTACCACACCACAGACACGCATCGGACGGTTGAGTTTCTTGCGCAGATAGTCGGCGTCTGCTTTCTGACCCTTGGCATCGGTACAGAGGTTCTCACTCACAAACTTTGCAATCTCCTCCAACTGCGCGTCGGTAGCACCAGCATCGAGCATGTTAAGATATTCGAAGGCCTTCTTCTGCAGGGTGACGAGTACGCCGGCGATAACCTGTTTCCATTCTACGGTTTCTGGTTTCAGACGATCGGGCACCACGTTGTCGATATTCTTGATGAAAATGACATCGGCATCAATCTCGTTGAGGTTCTCGATGAGTGCGCCGTGTCCACCCGGACGGAACAGTAGTGAACCGTCGTCGTTACGGAATGGGGTGTTGTCGGGATTGGCGGCAACGGTGTCAGTAGAGGGTTTCTGCTCGGAGAAGGTGATGTCGTATTTGATACCATACTTCTTGGCGAAATAATCGGCTTTCTCGACTACCTTAGCCTTGAAAAGTTCCATGTGCTCGTGAGAGACGGTGAAGTGTACGTGTGCCTCGCCGTTGCTGGCAGCATAGAGCGCTCCCTCTACCAAATGCTCCTCCATCGGGGTGCGTGCACCCTCGGGATACTTGTGGAAGAGTAGCAGTCCCTTTGGCAGCTGTCCGTAGTTCAGACCTTTGGCCTTGAGCATGTTGGCTGCCACGGCCTTGTAGTTTCCGTCGGCGATAAGTTGCTTGATACCCTTGCCCTCATTCTTCTGACAGGCGGCATCGAGAGCGTCGTAGAAAGCGAACTTCTCGATAGAGTCGAAGTACTTCTTCTCAAAGTCAGTGGTGGGTATGTTGTAGTCGGCATCGACGAAGGCGAACATGTTCTTGAACATGCGGCTGGCTGCACCTGAAGCGGGAACAAACTTCACCACGCGTTTGCCCTCAGCCTTGTAGGCGTTCCAGCAGTCTTCATACTTCTTCCGCTCATCACCATCGGGGGCGATGATACCGCGACCGATACCTGCGGCTGACTCCAACTTCAGGAAGGGAAATCCAGTTTTAAACTCATTAAGTTGATTTTCAATCTGCTCTTGGGTAATACCCTTCTGAGCAATCTGTTTTAAGTCTTGATCTGATAACATATTTTAGGAATTTGAATTGTTTTATGATGCAAAAATACAAACTTTTTCGAAAAACTACGAATATTTTCAAAGAAAATTGTATCTTTGCCGTGAAATTTGCAGATTATGGCCTCACAATTCGCATTTAACTATGCCAAGAAAAAGGAAATGGCAAGTCAGACTGCCACAATTCTAACCGACGAAATCGGTCTGAAGGGAGATGCTGTGCAGGCCGTTATGCTTGGACCAGACCTCGATGACGGAAGGATAACACTTGAAGAGATACGCAACCAGTATGGTGAGTCGGTGGCCCGTATTTTGGAAGGTCTTGACCGCATCCAGCAACTCTACAAGAAGAATCCTGTGGTGGAGAGCGAGAATTTCCGCAACTTACTGCTCTCTTTTGCTGAGGATATGCGGGTTGTGCTCATTATGATTGCCGACCGTCTGAATCTGATGCGACAGATACGTGACACAGACAATGAGGAAGCGCGTCAGGAAGTTTCACAAGAGGCCGCATATCTCTATGCGCCTCTGGCTCATAAACTTGGCCTCTATCAGTTGAAGAGTGAGTTGGAGGATTTGTCGCTGAAGTATATGGAGCACGACGCCTATTACATGATTCGTGAAAAACTGAATCAGACAAAAGCTTCGCGTGACGCATATATCGATGCTTTCATCCGTCCTGTCGAAGAGAAAGTGAAGGCAGCCGGCATTAACTGTCATATTAAAGGCCGTACGAAGAGTATCCACTCCATTTGGGAAAAGATGAAGAAACAGAAGTGTGGCTTTGAGGGAATCTACGATCTCTTTGCCATACGTATCATTATCGATTGTCCAGAGGAGAAGGAAAAGATGCAGTGTTGGCAGGCCTATTCCATCGTTACCGATATGTATCAGCCCAACCCCAAGCGTCTGCGCGACTGGCTCAGTGTTCCTAAGTCAAACGGTTACGAGTCGCTTCACATCACTGTTCTTGGTCCTCAGCAAAAGTGGGTGGAGGTGCAGATTCGTACTGAGCGTATGGATGAGATTGCGGAGAAAGGTGTTGCCGCACACTGGCGTTATAAGGGTGTTAAAGGTGAGGCAGGCCTCGACGACTGGCTGTCGGGCATTCGTTCAATGCTTGAGCATGCTGATGGCCTGGAGGCCATGGATCAGTTCAAGATGGATCTGTATGAAGACGAGGTGTTTGTTTTCACCCCTCGTGGCGACCTCTTTAAGTTTCCTGTCGGAGCAACTGTACTTGATTTCGCTTACCATATTCACTCAAAGCTTGGAAACCAGTGTACAGGTGGCCGTATTAATGGTCGTGTGGTATCCATACGTCAGTTGCTTAAGAGTGGTGATCAGGTTGAGATCCTCACCTCGTCAAACCAGAAACCACATCAGGAATGGCTCTCCATCGTTAAGACCTCGCGCGCAAAATCGAAGATTCGTCTGGCACTGAAGGAGACACAGGTGAAGGATGGTCTCTTTGCCAAGGAGATGCTGGAAAGGAAGTTTAAGAACCGTAAGATAGAACATGACGAGTCGCTGATGATGCATACCATCAAGAAGATGGGCTTTAAGGAGGTTAGCGACTTCTATAAACAGATTGCCGACGGTCTGCTTGACGTGAATGCCGTTATTGATAAATATATAGAGGTACGCGAAGCAGAAAAGACCATCACCGGTGACAACGTTGCCCGTTCGGCTTCAGAGTTTGAACTCGACAACTCGAAATTCTCAACTCTCAACTCCCAGATTTCCGACGATGTGCTTGTGATAGACCGTAACCTCAAAGGACTGGATTATCAGTTAGCGCGCTGTTGCTCACCCATTTACGGCGATTCCATCTTTGGCTTCGTTACTATTAGCGGAGGAATCAAGATCCACCGTGTCGACTGTCCCAACGCCCCAGAACTAAGACGTCGCTATGGCTATCGGGTGGTAAAGGCTCGCTGGAGCGGTAAAGGCTCGTCGCAGTACTCTATCACCCTACGTGTGATAGGCAATGATGATATAGGCATCGTGAACAATCTGACGAGCATCATCTCAAAGGATGAGCGTCTTATTCTCCGCTCCATCAATATCGACTCTCACGACGGTTTGTTCAGCGGTAACCTCACAGTGATGCTTGAGGACACATCACGACTGGAGGGACTTCTTAAGAAGCTGCGTACCGTGAAGGGCGTGAAGCAAGTAGATAGAATCTGATAAAACCGAATTATATGAAACGTCTGACTTTTTTGACATTGGCATGTGGCCTGTTTGCATTCATAGGCTGCAAGCAGACTGCTGAAGAGCGCTACCAGCGCTATCTGGAAGAGGTGGCCGACTCTTCTGGCATTGACTTTATTACACCGGGGGAAGATTCTGTGGAATATGTGGAAGAGGTCGCTATGGACCCGTTTGCCGATGATGGAGGGGTAGTAACCATCCCCGACATTCCTCAGCAGCGCCAAGTGAGCAAATATGGCAGCAACTACGAAGTTGAGAAGATGATGATGGGGAAGGAGTGAGTTTACTGTATATTTCTACTCGCGATAGAACCATCTGAGCAATCTGTTCACCCACCTTATTGAAAAGCGGAACCACCGATAGGTACTCTGTTCCTTTCCACCAAAGCGAAGAATAAAATCTCGGAAAGGATTTTTTGAGAAAGGCAGACCAACATCCATAAAGCACATGTGGTCGAAGCTACGCTGATAGCAATCCTGCATAGTGTCCCATATCGTCATCACGTCAGGATGGACGGCAATGAATGACTTTCGTTTGAAAGCGGAATACCACAGATAGGCATTACCTTCACTATATACTACTGCTGCACAGCCGATCACTCGATTATGGTATTTGGTGACGAACAGCCGTCCATCGTTACTTTCCATAATACCTCTGAAAAATAGGTCGTCGGGAATATAGCGCTTCGGCTTCAGAAGGTTGTGCTTCCTCAGTAGTTTGGAGAAAGCCGTAAAGTCCTCTTCGTCTGTAACTACATTTGTCGTCACACCCTTCGCTCTCGCATTGTTAATGCGCTTCTGTAACTTGTCTGTAATGCGTTCTTCTGGGGCGTGACTGTGTAGGGAATTGTGTATGCTCATCCAGTGGACAGGAAAGAACTGTTGCTGCTTGAGTTGACGATAGCCCGTCATCTTCTGACTCAGGTTACTTACCTCTATATATAATGTGCGCGTATTAAGCAGGTGTGTCAATGCTTCAAGCATCTCGCCGAACAACTGGTCACGCGGATATTCCTTGTCGCGATAGTACACACCCTCGCCTAACACACGACAGTGGATGAGCAGAAATGGAGGGAAGATGAACGTGCGATAGCGTACAATGCCAAGCAAATGGCTCACCACCCGTCCTTCCTCATCTGTGACGACCACCATATAAGGCTTTTGGCGGGGAACTTCCCTGCATATCTGGAAGAGTCTGCGGCTGTGAAAGAAGTTGGTATCATCCAACTCAGGCAGGTCCTCCTGTTTACGGTATATAGTCGTCGTCAACTTGTTCATACTGCAAAAATAGTAAAAAAGTATCACAAAGAGCCCTCGATTAACAGAGATTAATATATATTTCGTGAAAATCAACGACTTCTGTGGCTGAAAATGCTTATCTTTGCACCGAATTTTAAAACGATAACAGATGAATTCATTCAAAGACTTGGCGCAGATGCGCCGCAGCCATAGGAAGTTTACTGACGAGGAAATCGATGGTGAAGACCTGAAGCTCATCCTCCGTGCGGCCCTTATGTCACCAACATCAAAAAGTCAGCGTGCCTGGCAGTTTGTGGTTGTCGACGACAAACTCGACATCGAGAAACTTGCCGATGCTAAGAACCTCGGCAGCCAGTTCTTAAAGGGCGCTCCGATAGCCATTGTTGTGCTTGGAGACCCTATGCAGAACGACTGCTGGGTGGAAGACGGTTCCATTGCCGCCATCTCCATGCAGTATCAGGCTGAAGATCTTGGACTGGGCACCTGTTGGATTCAGATGCGTGGACGAGGCCTTGACGACGGAACGACTGCCGATACAGTGATTCGCGGTGTGCTTGACATACCTGAGAATCTCAATTGTCTCTGTATCCTTGCCGTAGGTCATTGGGCCGATGAGCGTAAGCCTCAGGCAGAAGACCGCCTGAAGTGGGAGAATGTGCACTTGAACAAGTTTTAGTTTATAGATGATATGATTAACTACGACTTAAACAAAATACGTGCGATCATATTTGATATTGACGGGGTTCTGAGTGCTGAGACCATCACGATGGGTCCGGACGGTTTGCCCCTGCGTACGGTAAACATCAAGGACGGCTATGCCATTCAGTTAGCCATGAAACTCGGCTTGCGCATTATCATCATCACTGGTGCCAATACACCGAGTGTTCGTGTGCGCTATGAGGGTTTGGGGGTAGAGGATGTTTGCCTTGGATGTGCCGTGAAAATAGAGACCTACGACAGTTTGCTTGCTAAATACGGCCTCACCGACGAAGAGGTGATGTATATGGGTGACGATATTCCCGACCTTGAGATTATGCGCCGTGTGGGATGTCCTGTCTGTCCGAAGGATGCATGTCCGGAGATTCGCGACGTAAGTCTGTATGTCAGCGACCGCAAGGGTGGTTATGGCTGTGGACGCGATGTCATAGAACAGGTGTTGCGTGTTCAGGGCAAATGGGTGATGAATGCTAAGGCCTTCGGGTGGTGAGACATAGTATCTCTTAAAGACATAATAACAGATTAACAAATACGTGTATAAATTAATATTGGCGAGTAATTCGCCTCGGAGAAAGGAACTGTTAGCTGGCCTAGGGCTACCTTTCGAAGTCAGAGTGCTGCAGGATATAGACGAGAGTTATCCTGACGATCTGCCCGTTTCTGAGGTCGCTCTTTACATTGCTGGGAAGAAGGCCGATGCCTATCGTACTATTGTGAACGACGATGAACTCATCATTACAGCCGACACTGTGGTGATTGTCGGCGATGAGATTCTCGGCAAGCCTGTTGATGAGGCCGACGCTGAGCGAATGCTCCGGCAACTTAGTGGGCGAATCCATCAGGTCACGACGGGCGTATGTCTGTTGACGGCCTCACAGGAACGACGTTTTGCCGTTACCACCGACGTTACCTTCAAAGAATTGTCTGACGAGGAGATACGTTATTACGTCACTACTTACAAGCCTTTCGACAAGGCTGGCGCATATGGTATACAAGAGTGGATAGGATATGTAGGCGTCACCTGTCTTCATGGTAGTTACTACAATGTGATGGGACTCCCCGTGCAACGAATCTACGAAACTATCAGGACATTGAACATTACAGATTGACTATTGAGGCAAAAACTAAACAGACCATGAGGCGACCGACAAAATTCCTGCTTATACTTCTCACTCTTCACCTCTCATTTCTTACTTCTCTCGCCCAGAAGCGACAGATTGACGATGCCCAGGCTCTGCTGAGGAAAGGTAAGGACTTCGCTAAGGTGGAGAAGATGATGACCGACCTTTTGAAGAAGGACTCTGTCAACATTAGTAATCTCCGAATCTATGACGTATGGCTTGAGTCTGTGGAGAAACAATACGGCGAACTCAATGAGAAGATGTATAAGCGTCAGGCTGTAGACACTACACGACTATTCACTCTGACCCGTCGTATCTTCACCATAGCCGAGCGTCTCGACTCCATCGACATGCGTCCGGACAAGAAAGGGCGTGTCAACCCCGAATACCGTAAGGGCAATGCACAGCGGCTGATGGGTTACAGGCCGAACCTCTTCTTCGGCGGTGCTCACTATCTGCGCAAAAACAACTTTAAAATGGCCTACGATTTCTTTGAGATGTATATCGACTGCGCCCGTCAGCCACTTTTTTCAGCACAGAACCTTCACGATTCCGACACTCGTATGGGAGAGGCTGCTTATTGGGCCACCTACTGCGGTTATCGTATGAACGATCCTCTGCTCACACTGCGATATAGTGAGATGGCCCGCCGCGATACCACAAAGTTGGAGTACACGCTACAATATATTTCCGAGGCATGGAACAGACTGGGCGACGACACTCGTTATGGAGAGCTGCTCTGGGAGGGGTTTGCCTTCTTCCCCGAGTCGAACTATTTCTTTCCACATCTGATGGACACCTACACCCGAAAGGGAAACTACGAACAGGCACTGATGGTGGCCGATGAGGCACTGAAAGCTGACTCCTTGAACCAGCTCTTCCTTTTTGCAAAGTCCACCATGTTACTCAATCTGGGACGCAATGCTCAGTGTCTTGAATTCACAAAAAAACTGCTGGCCCTGAATCCGGACATGCCAGATGCCTGGTATAATGCCGGCACAGCCTGTCTGAACATCGTCCTACGCATGGACTCGAGAAAGCACAAGAAACAGATACGCAAGATGTACCAGAATGCCCAGTCGTACATGGAGAAATACCGTGAGTTGGCCCCTGATGCCATCGACAAATGGGGACCTGCCTTATACAGAATCTATTTCAATCTGAATCTTGGAAAACAGTTCGATGAGATAGATAAAATCTTAAAGAAATAAAAAAGTTTGCATTGTTTTATACGAGTTTGCGTATTTATGCCTAACTTTGTGGGTTAGAAATGTTATTAACATCTAAAACAAATAAAACAAAGAACTATGGCAGACAATGCACAACTCATTGCTCAGTGCGAGGCACGGGCAAAGGAATGGCTTTCTCCCGCCTTTGATGAGGAGACAAGAAATGCAGTACAGGCAATGCTCGATGCTGAGGACAAGACCCAGCTCATCGATGCCTTCTATCAGAATTTGGAGTTTGGTACAGGTGGCCTGCGTGGTATTATGGGAGCCGGCACCAACCGTATGAACAAGTACATCGTGGGTATGGCCACACAGGGATTTGCCAACTACATCCTGAAGGCTTTCCCCGGCAAGCAGTGCTCAGTGGTGGTCGGTCACGACTGCCGTAACAACGGACGTATGTTCGCTGAGACAGTTGCCGACATCTTCTCTGCCAACGGCATTAAGGTCTATCTCTTCGAGAGTCTCCGTCCTACGCCTGAGATCTCGTTCGCTATCCGTCAGCTCGGCTGTCAGGCTGGTGTGAACGTAACTGCTTCCCATAACCCGAAGGAGTACAACGGCTACAAGGCTTACTGGGACGATGGCGCACAGGTGCTTGCTCCCCACGATGTAGGTATCATCAACGAGGTGAACAAGGTGACCATCGACCAGGTGAAGTTCGAAGGCAACAAGGAACTCATCGACATCATCGGCGGTGAGATGGACTGGGACTACATCCAGGCCGTGAAAGAGGCTATGGTCGATCAGGATGTTATCCTGCGTCAGAAAGACCTCAACATCGTCTATTCCGCCATGCACGGCACAGGTCGTGTGATCATCCCGATGGCTTTGCGTTCTTGGGGCTTCCAGAATATCCACGTGGTACCCGAGCAGATGGTCATCGACGGAAACTTCCCCACCGTTGTCAGCCCTAATCCCGAGAATGCTGAGGCTATGACGCTCGGCATGAAACTCGGTACCCGTCTGAATGCCGACCTCGTGATTGCTTCCGACCCCGATGCCGACCGTCTGGCTATCGTCTGCCGCAATGCCAAGGGCGAGTGGGAGATACTCAATGGTAACCAGACCTGCATGATGTTCTGCTGGTATATCATCGCCAATAAGAAGAAACTCGGCCAGTTGAAAGGCAACGAATTCCTCGTGAAGACCATTGTTACTACCGAGGCCATCGCCGAGATTGCCAAGAAGAACGGTGTAGAGCTGCGCGACTGCTACACGGGCTTCAAGTGGATTGCCAACGAGATCCGTATCTCTGAGGGTAAGCAGAAGTACATCGGCGGCGGTGAGGAGTCGTTCGGATTCCTGCCGTTCGACAAGGTTCGTGACAAGGACTCCCCCGCCAGTATCTGTCTGATTTGTGAGATTGCAGCCTGGGCTCGCGACAACGGCATGACACTCTACGACTTGCTGATGAACATCTACGCCGAGTATGGCTTCTCTAAGGAGAGCACCATCAACGTGGTACGTCCCGGAAAGACAGGTGCCGACGAGATCAAGCAGATGATGACTGACTTCCGTGCCAATCCTCCGAAGGAGCTGGGTGGTTCCAAGGTGGTGCTGTGGAAGGATTACAAGACCCTCGAGGCCAAGAAGGCTGACGGCAGCGTCGAGAAGCTCGACATGCCAGACACCTCGAACGTACTGCAATGGTTCTGCGAAGACGGTACGAAGGTCTCTGTCCGTCCCTCGGGCACAGAGCCGAAGATTAAGTTCTACTGCGAGGTGAAAGACCCGACCTTCAAGGGTGCTGACAACTACGAGAGCAGTACGAAAGCCGCCGAGGCTAAGATCGAAGCACTAAAGAAGAGCTTGAATCTCTAATCAGGTTCCATTCAAAAAGCAAAGGCTCCCGAGGTGAACTCAGGAGCCTTTGTTTATGTAATCCATTGATGATGAAAGGGGATAAACTAGAACTTGTAGTCGAGGCCGACGCCGATCACGTGGTTCGTGCGGCTGTAGGTCTCAAGGCCGTAGGATGCCTGCTTCTCATAGTCGCTGTAGAGTGAACAGAAGTAACTGACGTTGAGACGCATCTTCTCGTTGATGTTCCAGGCTCCGCCAAGACCGACGCTATAGCTGTCGCAGGCAAAGGAAGTGTTCTGCTGGTATTCGTCGGAGAGACCGTAGTCAGTGCGCTGGCCTCCGCAGCTGACGGTGAACTTCTCGTTGATGTCGTACTCTACACCGGCGAGGAACTCGTGGGTGCCGTGTGTCAGCTTATCCTGACGATAGTTGCCTTCATTTCCCATCTTGGCGTTCTTGTCGTCGAAGAAATGGTACTCGACGGCAGCGCGGAGCTTCGGCGAGAACTCGTATCCGGCGGCAACGGTGAGCAGGGCGGGCATGTCGTAGCGGGTGCGGACGCCGTCCTCGTAAGGACCTGTGTAGGCGCTGAAACCACCACCCATCTTCTCCTTGATGCCGTTACCGATAGCGACAGCCTGTTCAGCGGAGATGGCCCCTGCCATGACCAGATTCGTCAACGGCTCTTGGATGATGCCTGTCTGATTGAGTTCGGTCTCCAGCACATTCGTGTCGTTCTTCGGGTTCAGCTTCGTGCGGAACTCATAGCGGGCTGAGAGGGTAAGAGGACCCTTATGGTAATTCAGACTGACGATCGGCGTGAAGCCCCAGCCTTTTTGGTCGACATCGAGCAGCAGCTTGGCAAGCGTGCCCTTTGTCGGGTGATTACCGGCGATGACGTGTCCGCGATAGTAGCCGTCGTAGTAGTTGGCCCTGATACCTACAGCAGCCGAAAGGCAGTCGACAATTTTATAAGCGAAGTTCAGCTGACCGCCGTAAATGTACTGTTTGCCCTTCATCTCAGCGTCGATGGTGTATTGGTCAGGGGTGATAGGTGGTATGGCTCCTTGTGTGACAGAGGACAGACCGCCTGAGAGATCGGAAATGGTCTTGGCAATCAGTACGTTGAACATGGGTACGCCGTTGTCGTATTCTACGAAGCCGCCGCTGCCCACGATGCCGATTATGCCAGACACAGCGATGCGGTCTTTCTTGTAGGAGGCGAAGAGAGCAGGCACGATGGGTGCCGAGGCGACACCCTCGTAGGTGGTGCCGTTGTAGTCGATGTTACGGCGTTGCCAGGGTTTCTGGAAGTTGAGGGAGAACTGTAGCCCTTCGTGACCCCATACGAGTCCGGCAGGGTTACTGAAAACGCCGTCGATCTCCGTGGTGGCGCCGCGGGCGAACATGCGGTCGAAAGCGATGTGATAGTTGGTGTTGGTCATCAGTCCGCCGGCCACGACGGGTGCAGTAGCCAATGAAAGCAGTACTGCGAGGGCAAATAATTTTCTCTTCATTTCTTTGGTAAAATTTATGATTGCGGATGCAAAGATAGCAAAAAACAATCAGATTATCGAAGAAATGAAGAGAAAATTACGCAAACTGTTTAAAATGTGTTACGCGATGCGCTCGCGGAAACGTTCCAGAAGCCACTCCTTCTGCTCCGGAATGGTCATGTTGGAGTTGTCGAGTTCGATAGCGTCATCGGCCTTGCGCAGGGGTGATACTTCACGGTGGGAGTCGATGTAGTCGCGCTCCTCGACGTTCTTCAGGATATCGTCGAAGTCGGCGGGCATGCCTTTGGCTTTTAGCTCGTCGAAGCGGCGCTGGGCACGCACGCGGGCCGAGGCAGTGACAAAGACCTTCAGCTCTGCGTCGGGGAAGACGGTGGTGCCGATGTCGCGGCCGTCCATCACCACACCTTTGTCCTTACCCATCTGCTGCTGTTGGGCGACCATGGCGGTGCGCACGAAGGGAATGGCGGCTACAGGACTCACGTGGTTGGAGACTTCGAGTGAACGGATCTCCTGTTCTACGCACTCGCCGTTCAGATAGGTGTCAGGTCGGCCTGTCTCGGGGTTGAACTTGAACGAGATACTGATGTTCGGCATCTCCTGTTCGAGGGCTGCTGTATCGATGTTGCCGTCTTCGAGGAACAGTCCCTTGCGCAGGGCGTAAAGGGTGACGGAGCGGTACATGGCCCCAGTGTCAACATAGACGTAGCCCACCTCTCGGGCCAGGTCTTTGGCCATCGTGCTCTTGCCGCACGAAGAGTGGCCGTCGATAGCAATGGTAATCTTTTTCATAATGTGTATGCTATGTTGAATAATAATGATGATGCGCTGACGTGGTATTTGCCGTAGCCGATATTGAGTTTGAAGCGCTCTAACTGCAGGCCCGCGCCAAGTGACAGTCCTGCACCATGGGCTGAGGAGCCGTCACCGTCGTTGATCTTCATTTGGCTGGCGCTGCGGAAGTTGTAGCCTGCGGCGATGTAGATCTGGTCAGAGAGCAGCACGTCGACACCAATGGCCAGATGACGGCCAAAAGCCTCGTCCCAGTCGTTGAGTCGGCTCAGTGTGGCTGAGAATCGGAGCGGCGCATTGCCTAAGCGCTTGCTGATACCCAGTTGTAGGTCGAAGGGTATGCGGTCGAAGGTATCGTCATAGGCCTTCACTTGTCCGCCGAGGTTCCTGGCTACGGCTGAGATGCTTAGGTCGCCGCCCTCGTTCAGGTAGTTCAGTCCGAGGTCGAAGCCCACGGCCAGTGAGCTGTATCCGGCGATATGAGAGGAGATGACCTTAGCCGTGATGCCACCGCTGAGGGCATTGGTGAGGGCGTAGGCGAAGGAGCCTCCAATGGCGATGTCCCGGGCGGAGAATGTGCCCAAATCCTCGTTGACGGTAGTGGTCTGACGCATTGTCCCGTAGTCCATATACTGTCCTGTAACGCCCCACGTCGCTCTGTCGCCGGCAGCCATCACGTAGGCTGCACTGGCGGTTTTGGCTCCCTCCATGTAAGTCATGTAGTTCAGGTTGATGGTACGGTCGCTGACACCGTTGATCAGCGAAGGGTTGTGGAAGATCAGCGTGGCATCGTCGTCGGTCAGCGTGATGTTCTCACCACCAAGAGCCGCTACGTGGGCGCTGACGGGCAGACGGAGGAAGTTATAGGCCGTCTGGCTCTCCTGCGCTGCTGTCGGCCATACGCACAACAGGCTTATCAGTAGCAGTCCGATTGGCTGCCACCGCATATGCTGATTGATATGGATTCCGACTCTCTGTCTCACGTCCTTTTTCTAAAATCGCTGCAAAGTTACAAAATAATTCTTAATTCTTAATTCTTAATTCTCAATTTATTCTTACCTTTGCAAAACCATTCAGTTAATAAACGGAAGAAAACTGCATTTATTATGGAGACGAAGAAAAGTCGTGATGCCGATCTGGAAAGGAGGCGCCCGCAGAGGTTCCTCCTCGGGCTCGTCATGGCACTTGCACTCTTCTTCGTGGCTCTGGAATGGAACAGCAGCGACAGCGGATGGACGTTCTTCGAAGCCGACGACGATCTGGAGGCAGAACTGGAACTCGAGCCGCTGAAGCGCGATGCCGACGAGATACCCATGATGCTGCCGCAAGAGAAGACACCTGAGCTGCCGAAGAGTGAGCAGCTGCGGCTGGTGGATGATGCGGTGGATACAGAGATAGCGGAGATGCCCGAAAATACGGGGTTGCAGGAGATTCCGGAGGATCCCGATCAGCCGGAACAGGCGGAAGTGGTTGATATGTACGACGAACCCGTTGACATCCGCGTGGTCGAGGATCTCCCGCAGTTTCCGGGTGGTGCGGCGGAGTTCATGAAGTGGCTCACGAAGAACTTGAAGTATCCGACTACGGCCCAGAACCAGAGAGTGCAGGGTAGGGTGGTAGCTGAATTCATTATCAACAAAGACGGCTCTGTGTCCGACCTCCAGCTTGTGGAGCATCTGAACCTGGCATGTGACAACGAGGTTCTGCGGGTGCTCAGGATGATGCCAAAGTGGGAGCCCGGTGTGATGAACGCCAAGCCCTGCCGGACAAAAGTCTGCATACCAGTCGTGTTTAATCTTTAGTTTTGAGTTTGTTGTTTTAGATTATAGAAGATATGTTTAAACCGGAAGAATTGCTGAAGAAAGTAAACGAGGCGTTGGAGCAACTGCCATACGATCGCAAGCCTGCCTCATTGTATGAACCGATCCGCTACGTGCTCTCACTTGGCGGAAAGCGCATAAGGCCCGTGCTGATGCTCATGGCCTACAACCTCTGGAAGGACGATCCCGAGCGCATCATGATGCAAGCTATCGGACTGGAGACCTACCACAACTTCACGCTGCTCCACGACGACCTGATGGACAATGCCGACATGCGTCGCGGACATGAGACCGTCCATAAGAAGTGGAACGCTAACCAGGCCATCCTCTCAGGCGACACCATGCTGCTGCAGGCGTTTGAAAGGATGGAGGCTTGTGATGCCGACAAGCTCAAGGAAGTGTTCAAGGTGTTCCTGGTGACGACATTCGAGATTGGTGAGGGCCAGCAGCTCGACGTGGAGTTCGAGACGCGTAACGATGTGACGGAGGATGAGTATATCGAGATGATACGTCTGAAGACCAGTGTCCTTCTGGCCTGTGCCGTGAAGATCGGCGCTATCCTCGCAGGCGCATCGAAGGAGGATGCCGACAACCTCTATAAGTTCGGTGAGCAGATAGGCCTTGCCTTCCAGCTTCAGGACGACCTCCTCGACGTCTATGGCGACCCGAAGGTGTTCGGCAAGAACATCGGCGGCGACATCACCTCGAACAAGAAGACCTATATGCTCATTAATGCCGTGAACCGTGCCAACGCCTCTCAGCGGGAGGAACTGATGCGCTGGATCAATGCGACAGCGTTCGACCGCAACGAGAAGGTTGCAGCCGTCACCCGACTCTACGATGAGATTGGCATCCGCCAGCTCTGCGAGAAAAAAATGGAGTCGTGCTACCAGCTTGGTCTGCAGCATCTGGCAAAAGTATCGGTCAGCGACGAGCGGAAGGCGATCCTCAAGGCATACGCCGCCGCTATGATGAAGCGTCAGTCATGATTGATACGCATTGCCATCTGGACGGCGAGGAATTCGCTGAGGACCTTGAGGCTGTGATTGCCAGAGCACGAGAGGCTGGGGTAGAGGCGATAGGTGTGCCGGGCATCGACCTGAAATCTTGTAAAACGGTGATGGAGCTTTGTCGTCGTTACCCCGACTATTGTTTCCCTATGCTCGGCCTGCATCCTGAGGAAGTGAGGGATGACTGGAAGGAAGTGCTGAATGCGATAGCCCCCATGTTGAGCGAGGTCATCGCCATTGGCGAAGTGGGCCTCGACTTTTACTGGAGCCGTGAGTTTGAAGAAGCTCAGTTACAGGCATTTGAGGAACAGGTACGATGGTCTGTAGAGATGCGCTTGCCGCTGATGATTCATTGCCGCAAGGCCCAGAACGAGATGCTTCATATATTAAAAAGGTATAAGGAAGAACTGCCTGGCGGTGTGTTCCACTGCTTCACAGGTAACACGATCGAGGCTCAAGAACTATTGCAGTTCGACCATTTCGTTCTCGGCATTGGTGGTGTGCTGACGTTCAAGAAGTCGAAACTGCCTGAGACACTTTTGGAGGCCGTGCCGCTGGAGCGTATCGTTCTCGAGACAGATGCTCCTTATATGGCTCCCGTGCCCATGCGAGGCCAACGCAACGAGCCTGCCTTCGTCGCCCATGTGAGGCGGAAACTCGCTGAGGTCTATGGCGTGAGCGAAGAGACTGTGGACAGAGTGACCACCGCCAATGTGCAACGGATATTTCCTTCGATAGTTAACAAATCATAAACTTCAAACTTCTAATTCCTAATTTCAAAGAAAAGCATTACCTTTGCATCCGGTTTTAAAAAACCATATATTGAAACCGATTGGGAGAGGTGCTCGAGTGGTTGAAGAGGCACGCCTGGAAAGCGTGTAACCGGCAAAACTGGTTCGCAGGTTCGAATCCTGTTCTCTCCGCAGGAATAACAGGTTCAAAACGCCATAAGGCGAATCCTGTTCTCTCCGCGCAGAATGGATGGCTCTGAGGAATGACTCAGGGCTTTTTTTAACTAAAAACAGTCAATATGAAGAAATTGTTCATGACAGCGATGATGTTCGCTGCAAGTGTGGGGCTGACCAATGCCCAGACAGCTCAAAAGCAAGTAGTGGAAGAGGGTGGTACTGGCCCGTTCAAGTCGGAAGTGGTGGGTGATGCCTCCTGTCCTGGCTTCACGGTGTATCGTCCACAAAATCTGAAGGAGGTGGTGGCCAAGCAGGGCGCGCTGCCAGTCATCGTCTATGCCAATGGCGCCTGTTTCAACCATAATGTGGAGATGCGCCTGTTGTTGAGCGAGGTGGCCTCCTACGGCTATGTGTTAGCTGCTATCGGTCCGTACGACGAGGAGGATGTGATGGCACAGTGGCGAGGCGTGCTGAAGTCGGCTTATCCCGAGACCAAGGGAGAGGTGATTATGGCCAACGGCGAGAAGATTCTGCCGATGACAGCCGAGGAGAAGAAGGCTCAGCAGGAGCAGCAGGCCAAACAGCGTGAAGAGGCTGCTAAGAAAGCCAAGAAGAACAAGAAACAGGCTCAGCCCGCAGTACCGCAGTTCCGGACGTATCCCAAGATGCTGTTGGAGGTACTCGACTGGTTGACGGATCAGAACGCAGCCTCGGGCTCGGAATACTACCATTGTCTCGATCTCAACCACGTGGCAGCTATGGGACAGTCGTGTGGCGGTGCACAGGTGTTGGGCGTTTCCCACGACCCACGTATCAAGACTTGTGTGATGCTGAACTCCGGTATTGGCGATATGGAGATGATGGGTACGACGAAGGAAGCTTTGAAGAACCTTCACCAGCCGATGTTCTATATATGATTGGCGGTCCTGGCGACATCGCTTACGGCAATGCCCAGAAGGACTATGAGCGCATAGCTGACAACATCCCCGTGGTGATGCTGAACTCCAAAGACGGTCATAGCGGCACCTATTACGAGAAGTACGGCGGCAACTACGCCAAGGCCGTGGTGAAGTGGCTCGACTGGCAGCTGAAGGGCCAGGTGGGTCAATCAGCACTCTTCCTCGACGATGAGTTCCTGAAGATGAAATTCCCCGAGTGGCAAGGCGTCAGAAAGAACTTCTAAGGAATATAAAAAGAGAAGAATAACTAAAGGCATCCAGTTTTGGATGCCTTTAATTGATAGTTCAATTGACTTGGGACGCTTACTCAGCAAATTCTTCGTCTTCCCAATCGCCACGGCTACGGGCATTGCCGCTACCGCCAGTTACACTAGAATTGAAACCAGCATTGCCGCTTAAAGTACTTACCTTTTGACCACTACCAACTAGCAATCTTGTGCGGCTTTGCAACTTCACAACCTTGAACTCGGGTTTTAAATACGTTTTCTTCATAACTATATGATGTTAATTATTCATTATTTAATCTGCTTTATTATCACTTTATCACGACCTTTTTGCCATTCTGCACATACACACCCTTCTTAATGGGTTTCTTATTCAGCTTACGGCCACTGAGATCATACCAATTATCATTGATCATCATTCCATTATCATTCAGAAGAGATGCATCGCTGATACCCGTAACTTCATCGTCACCGAAGTTCAAATTAAATGCACGAATGTTACTGTTACTGCTAATTTGGAAGTAGGCACGCTGAGCACCGATGGAAGCTTCCGACTCCGGATAATATAATGTATTGTTATCACCAACAAAGAGTATGCTTGTATTCTTTTCCGTGAACGTCTGACTCTCATAGGTGCCAACAAACTTACCGCCAGTAAAGGTGACATCGCGCATAGTCTTGTCAATAGTCACACCATTGAAGACAGGATTTACAATGTTGTCGCTGTTGGCCCATTTAATAATATAAGGTGTACCGGCAGTTATGCTGGTAACTTCTCCTACTCCAGTAAAGTTCAGCGTAAGCGTTTCTCCGCTTAAGGATCCAGATGACAATGCTCGAATGTCTGCTCCGGCCAATGGCGACGCGGAAAGTTGTGTGGCATCGAGTGAGAACGGCAGGCAGATGGTGTTCCAAGCATCGTCCTTGTAGAGCGTACGGTCTTTAAGAGTGACTGTAGTTGCATAGCCATTCCAACCTTCAATCAATCCAACGTTATTGTTGTTGTCTCCTAATTCAAGGGAACCAGAAAGAGCCTTGTTAAATGTGGTTGAAGCCCATGCACTGGAGCCTCCCGAGTTGTAACTTCCCCGTACCTGTACCGCATAGTTTTTGGTAGGATCAAGTCCCGTTAGCTTATACGATTGTTCCGTGCAATTTACTGGGATAGACCATTCAACTGTCTCTGGCTCTATATAACCACGAATCATCCAACCAACAGTACTATTATTATTCCAGTTATTATTGACATACCTCCACTTATTATTGGGCTCATCAGTTTTTGTACAACTTACCATAGGATAAGTACCGGTTTCTGTGAGTATAATCCAAAGATTAGCTCCAAGCGTTATTTCCACTGGCGACTCAAACGTAACTTCGTGGATACCTTGACTTAGTGGCTTGACAACCGTGGTAGCAAGTAGAGTAGCTTCTGATGCATCAGGTGTATCACCACCAGAATAGATTTTTACTGTAATATCAGCAGAATTGTAACTATTTTCATAAAATGCAACCTTCGTCAATTTGCTACAAGTAACTTGACTACCGGGATACATTACTCCCCATGTGTATTCTGCTGTAGTAGAAAAGCCTACATTTGTTTTATATGTATCATTGTCATATTTTAACCAAGTAGGTTCATTGCCATAATCATCAGAACATGCCCCATACCTAACATCATAGCTATCTGCACTGCCAGTCCAATTAAGTATTGCAGAGATTGGTGTAACTTCGCTGACAGTCAAATTCTCAGGAGAAGGAAAAGCTTCTGTATTGAACATAATGGAACTACTCCATTTGCCTCCATCGTTATTGACTGCCTGTACCTGAACTTCGTAGCATGTATTAGAAGTCAATCCTGTTAAGATGTAGGGATTCGTAGTCACATTGCTAATTTTGCCCCAGTCCCCGTTAGGCACAAAATGACTTACATCATCAATATACAAGAAAGATTCCGATGTGTGTCCCGAACTGTTTTCGTGAATAATAGCAATACGACCACTTACACCTTCATATTTACTCAAATCAAAGGTGTATAATTTTGCTACATTGGTTGTTGTGTTATTTAGTGAAACAGATCTCCAACTACCACCACCAGTTGTAACATATACACTGAAACATTCGTTCTCACCCCAAGCATAGAATGACAATTTTCCTCCAAGGGTGAACGTTGGAGATTTAAGCCAGTCTTCAGGGGTTAAAGTGATACCGTCAATGTAACTTGGAGAAGCGTAACACGGCGATCCATTAACGCCAGCATTAGCTATTATTCTCCATGTGTAATTGTCGCTATTACCGTCTGATATACCCCATGATGAAACATCACCATTAAAATCCTCAGTCGTAACAGAATACGTCTTGTTTCGAAGATTCCATTTATTAGCATTACCCACATTTGTCCATCCAATAGAAGCTGTTGTACTACTAATATCTGTGGCTCTGAGGTCTGTGGGTGTTTGATCTACTATGTTTAGCGTAACAGAAGTACTCGCACTACTGAAATTACCGTCGTTGTTAGTGAATACAGATCGTATTGTCTCTGTTCCTGCGGTTGTAGGAGTATAATGGATGACATAATTATCTGTTGTCCCCGCAGGAATATAGAACATTTCTCCCCAAAAAACGAAACCACCTTTTGCAAGCAGAAGATCACCGTCATAGTCTTCTGTCCCGCTATTGGTAACATTCAGAGTGACATCAACACTTTCTCCTAATGCGATTGTATTATGTGAGATGCTTATACTGTTGATAGTAAGATTATAATTGTTGGTAGGAACATTGAGTACAGTACCTGTACCTTCTGCTTTCTGAATTCCTACAACCGCATCTTGACCAAAATGGTAACCATCGTTAGAACTGCTGCCACCAGTTCCTTGTACATCTGGATTGAGTGATGACAGAACAAAGAAGCCGTCACTCGTTCCGCCCCAGCCCCAGTTAATATGAAACATGTCTGTTTGGTTATCATATCCATCACACACGAACTCATGGCCTCCTCCATAAGACTGGCCGCTATAAACTACAGGTCGTTTTTCTTTCAACTCATGGTATATTAAGTCTTTCCAGTTGTCATAGGTATAGCAACCACGAGAGACAACCTTCGTCGTAGAACTGTAGTTAAAATAATCCGTGAGTGCTATAGCAACCATAATAGAATTAGAACTAGATGAAGGACCATAGTTCATCTCGACGGAATAACCACAATACTGCATCAATTCTGCTACTGCTGCTTTTTGGGCATCGGTGCCGATGATAACGCTATTACCAAGTTCATTCTTTGATACATAGTTGTTGAGCATGTTTTCCCAGTCAAAAGTAGTGGAAGGCAAATCATTTAAAACAGTGCCTCTTCCTGTCGTATATCCCGGAACATCTTTCGTTGCATTCTTAGGCCATTGGTGATAATTCATCACTTGTGCCATGGCAGTAGCAACGCAACCCGTTACAGTCTTTTTCCCTTGATAATATGGACAGTTATTGTTGTATGGTTCACGCTGGTTCCATAGAGTCGTGACCATCGGAGCAATATATGCCTTAGCGGCAGATCTTGTGCGTGCCCTCGTTTTAGTATTGGTTTCTGAGACTTCTTTGATGTTCTTCTGTGCCCAGGCTATTTCGTCGGCATAGCCCTGAAACCAGGCGCGCATATTGTCGGGCATGTTGTCGGGATCGAACTGTCCGCTTTCGCTATAGCCGAGGATGTCCGTTGTGCGCTCATCGTTACTGACGACAACGAAGCCGCCCTTATCGCTCATGTTAAACACATAGAGGCCGTTCACCTGTCCTAAAGACTTGAGTCCGGAGCCGCCTCCCTTCCTGCCGTAATGGCTGTTCACAAACTTCTGTGCTCTCTCTTGAGCTTCCTTCTCAGAGACTTCCTGTGCCCACATGCCAGCCAGGCCGACATGCAGCATCAACAATATGAATAATAATCTCTTTTTCATGTCTGTTAATTAATTCTGTGCAAAGGTAAGCATTTTTTTCGAAGCCACCAAAAAAATCAAAGATTTTTCTTAAACAATTTGCATTAATTGCAAATAATACCCAGAATCGGGGGCTATCACAGTATCACAGATCACAGTTCTTTTCAAGGGGGGTGCCTTAAAGTGAGAAAGGAGTTAAATTTATATATATATAATATTTAATATATATATAATATATATATTATATATATATTAATGTATGATTCGTAGGTTTAGGGGGTGGCTTGAAATTAAACTGTGATCTGTGATCTGTGATTTGTGAGTACGGAAACAGCATTCTCAAACCATACACACTACTGCGATAAAACTTTACAATTTCAATCATATAAAACATGCCCCGGCGGCGGGCTAAGGAAACCAAAAGTTTGCAGGCTTGAAAGTGGAACTTTATAGGCTTGAAAGTCTGACTTTGCAGGCTTGAAACTCCAGAGCCCGAAAAAAGGCCGAAAAAGGGGTAAAATGACCAAAAATCAGAAATATGAAATTATTTTACAAAATATAACGAAATAAATTTGGTGGTACCAAAAATATTTACTACCTTTGCATTGCATTTGAAGATGCAGAGTCAATCCGGAAAGACACAATGCGGGAGGCGGCGACCCGATGTAGTTCGCTGCAAAGGATTTAATATCATGAAGAATTAGAAAGGAAAAAAGAAAATGGCAAGATCTGATATTCCCAAGGCTGTTTCGCTGACTGACACGTGAGGTCTTCTATCGGTAACAGGTTATCTGATTAATACCTTTCGGCCTTTGCGGATGTAAATGCCTTTGCGAGGGGGAAGACCCTGAAGGCGACGGCCTTGCAGATCGATATAGGGCGCAACGGTCTGACGGTCGGAATGGGTATGGGTGGTCTGATCGTAGATGATTTCCTGGATGGAAGTGCTGATGCTGTCGGCTATCGTAACAAAACAGTTATCAAGATAGCTGGCGTCACCCAGAGCCAGCACCAGAACGACGGTTCCTGCGCCCTCGGGCGTGCGCCCTGTCATGACGGGCGCAGAGGTTCCTGCCCCCTCTGCGCCTCTCATTTACTCCCCGTTTCTCTCCTTTGTCTGTATTTTAGAATAACGTATTCAGCAATGATGGCATCTGTCAGGGTGTTATAATAAACTTTCCCCTGAGGGATTAGATAGGTAAAAAGTCCTTTGTTGTTCCTAAAGATATAGCTCTTTCATAGCCCGTTCAAACGATTTCTTACTTTGTGCAGAAACTGCAATCGGAACCAGCAGCGCCAGTATCGCTAATAATAACTTGATTTTTTTCATAAATATATTGTTTTTTTCTGTTATTGTTCGCAAAATTAAGCATTTTCTCGCAAAGGAGGTTCACTCTTTTTTTGTCATTCAGCATCAAAACTTTCAATCGATAATAAGACATTTACCTGTCATTTCCTTGGGCTGTTGCAGTCCCATGATGTGGAGCACGGAAGGGGCCACGTCAGGCAAGGCTCCATTCTGCACCCTTGCGGCTTTGTTTCCTGTCACGTAGATGAAGGGAACAGGGTTGACGGAGTGGGCCGTGTTAGGTGTGTCGTCAGCATTGAGGGCATGCTCTGCATTTCCGTGGTCGGCGGTGATGATGGTCTCGTAGCCCGCCTCCTTGGCCGTTTCCACTATCTCATTCAGACACACGTCAACAGTCTTCACGGCTGTTTCGATGGCGGTGTAAACGCCTGTATGGCCCACCATGTCGCTGTTGGCTAAATTCACCACAATCCAGTCGTACTTGTTGGTCTTGAGTGCCTCCACCACCTTATCCTTCACCTCGTAGGCAGACATCTCGGGCTTCTGGTCGTAGGTAGTCACCTGGGGTGAGGCGACCAGGATGCGGTCTTCTCCCTCGAAGGGCTCTTCGCGACCGCCATTGATAAAGAACGTCACGTGTGCATATTTCTCTGTCTCAGCGACGTGCAACTGCTTCAGTCCCTTCGAGGCGATGTATTCGCCGAGGGTGTTCTGCACCTTCTCCTTGGGGAAGAGGATGTGTACGCCTGTGAAGGTGTCGTCGTAAGGCGTCATGCAGTAGTATTGGAGATTGGGAATGGTCTTCATGCCCTGTTCTTCCATATCCTGCTGCGTGAGTACGATGGTAAGCTCTTTGGCGCGGTCGTTGCGGAAGTTGTAGAAGATGACGACATCGCCTTCCTTGATACGCCCGTCGACGCTGCTGTTTACAAGTGGCTCCATGAACTCGTCGGTGTTCTTCTGCTCCTCCGTATGACTGTCGTAGCACGACTGTACGCCCGCCGCCATATCGGTCACCTGGCGACCCTTACCGTTTACGAGCAGGTCGTAAGCCAGCTTGATGCGGTCCCAATGTTTGTCGCGATCCATAGCGTAGTAGCGGCCGATGGCTGTTGCGATAGTGCCAACTCCCGCCTCGTCGATATACTTCTGCAGGTCAGCAATAAAGCCCTTACCTGCCCTGGGATCCGTATCACGACCGTCCATAAAGCAATGCAGATAGCAATTCCCGATGCCATACGCCTTAGCGATGTCGATGAGTTTCAGCAGGTGGCCGAATGACGAATGGACGCCACCCGTGGATGTCAGGCCCATCAGGTGAACGCTCTTGCCGTTAGCCTTGGCGTAGCCGAAAGCCGACTTGATTTCAGGGTTCTCCGTGATGGAGTTGTCGGCACAGGCGCGGTTGATCCTCACCAGATCCTGATAGACCACGCGCCCGGCACCGATGTTCAGGTGGCCCGTCTCAGAGTTTCCCATCTGTCCGTCGGGAAGCCCCACGTACTCACCCGAAGCCTGTAACTCGGCGTGCGGATAGTTGGCGTTCAGGTAGTCGATGTAAGGCGTGGGCGTCTGATAAATCGCGTCACTCTTACTTTTGTCACCGATTCCCCATCCGTCGAGAACTATCAGAAGGGCTTTCCTGGCGTGGTCATCATCCTTCGTTACGGGATTATCGGCCGTGGCCGAAGTACACGCTGAGAATACACTTATGCTGCTGAATACCAGGGTGAGCACCAATGGTCGGAGAGCTGGGAGTATCGTTTTTTTCATTGCTGTTATTGTTTTCTTTGTCAATAGAATTTCTGCTGCAAAGATACGAATAAATGTTGATTCTTTCAAGCTCGACGGCCCTTTTTTCGGGTTTTTGTTTGGATTATTGTGGAAAAGGTTATACCTTTGCACAGAATTAGCCACAGATTTTACAGCGTGAGACAGCGTATGAAGCTATATGCGGTGATGGCGACAACATGGGTGTTGCTGCTCTCCTGTTCACAGCGACAGGAGCGCGTGGTCACGCCATACGGGTCGGTGCTCGACTCCGTCACCATCACCGAGGACTTCGACCTGCAGGCTATCCAGACGAGCGGTGAGCTGATCATGGCGACGCTCAGCGGACCCGAGACGTATTATGACTATCACGGCAAGTCGCTCGGCACGCAGTACCTGATCTGTCAGCGTTTTGCCGACTCGCTGGGGGTGAGGCTGCGGGTGGAGGTGTGCCGCGACAGCGCCGAACTGGTCAGCAAGCAGCAGGAGGGGGAGATCGACCTCATTGCCTTCCAGACGCCCGGACATATAGAGGCGGGGCACGACAAGCCGGAGCTGGCCGAGGAACTGAAGACGTGGTATCGTCCGGCACTCATTGACGAGGCGAGGCGGACGGAGACGGAACTGCTGACCGTCAAGAAGGTGCATCGCCGCGTGTTCTCGCCGATGCTCGACAGGAAGGGCGGCATCATCTCGCACTACGACCACCTGTTCATGACCTACAGCCGTGACATCCGCTGGGACTGGCGGCTGATGGCGGCGCAATGCTATCAGGAGTCGACCTTCGACCCGAAGGCGGTTTCGTTTGCCGGCGCGAAGGGGCTGATGCAGATCATGCCGGGAACGGCCGACCACCTGGGACTCTCGCGTGACAAGCTCTATGACCCTGAGAGTAACATCAGGGCTGCCGCCAAGTACATCGCCGAGCTGCAGCAGGCGTTCTCCGACATCCGCGACCACTACGAGCGCACGAACTTCGTGCTGGCCAGCTATAACGGCGGGTCTCATCACATCCGCGACGCGATGGCACTGGCGAAGCGCGACGGCAGGAATCCCCACCGCTGGAGCGACGTGTCGGCATACGTGCTGAAACTGGCTCAGCCGCAGTACTATAACGACCCCATCGTGAAGAACGGCTATATGCGCGGTTCGGAAACGGTGGACTACGTGGCCAGAATCCGTCAGCGGCATGCGGGCTATCAGGGGGTGAAGTCGCCGTATCAGGGGGTTCACACCAGTCAGCCCAGAAAGGCCGACAAACGGAAGAATAAGTATGATTTGTGATAATTTTTCAAATATATTTGGTGGTTTGACCGATTTGCACTATCTTTGCACCAATAAAACCAACTTTAGCTATATAATGACTAAAAAAATCATAGGAGGTATCATGTGTCTGTCGCTGCTGGTGGCTTGTGGAAACAGTCAACAGCCGAAGGCCTTTACCTCGGAACTGACCAGCGACGACAGTCTGACCATTCGCATGGGTATGTGGGATCTGACACACTACCACAGCGATAAGCTGGGTATGGACATCAACTATCCTTCGTTCCTCTATCATCAGGAGCTGCCGTCGGAGACCAGTCAGGAGTTTTTCGTGGCTGACGACGTGTCGATCTCCGTGATTGTCGATTCGCTCAGCGGCATGAACTACAGCGCCGGACAGCAGATGATGGGCATGGGTGCCGATCTGGTGGAGGTGGGCGACAACTACAGTATCCTGACTGGTGCGGAGGACAAATGGGAATACTATGGTAAGGTGATAGATGTCGATACCACCAGGGTGGTGACGGTGATGTTGCGGTACTACCCGAATCATAGTGAGGCCGTGGAGCCGATACGGGAATGGGTGAATAACTTTGAAGCTCAATAAAATAATTAATCCCCGCCGGTTGGCGGGGATTAATCATTTATTTGCAGGGAATCTTGTCTATACGTTTCTGATGGCGGCCGCCTTCGAACTCGGTGGAGAAATACTCGTCCATAATCTGACGGGCTGTCTCTTCGGAGATGAAGCGTCCGGGCATGACCAGCACGTTGGCATTGTTGTGCTGACGGATGAGATGGGCAATCTCAGGAATCCAGCACAGACCGGCACGGATGCTCTGATGCTTGTTGAGCGTCATGTTGATGCCCTCGCCAGAGCCACAGATGGCGATGCCAGGGAACACCTCGCCCTGCTCGATGCCCTCAGCCAGCGCATGGCCAAAATCGGAGTAGTCGCAGGAGTCCTCGGTGTAGGTGCCGTAGTCCTTATAGGCGTAGCCCTTTTCATCGAGGTACGCCTTCACGAACTGTTTTAAGGCAAAGCCAGCATGGTCGCTGGCTATGCCTACTGTCTTGACTTCCATTATGCAAGGAGTTTCTTAACCTGTTCGTAAACGTTTTGGCCGGTGAAGCCGAGCTTCTCGTCGAGCACCTTGTAAGGAGCAGAGAAGCCGAAGCTCTCGAGACCCCATACACAGCCGTCGGCACCTACCAGACCTTCGAGGTTAACGGGCAGACCAGCGGTGAGACCGAACTTCTTCTTACCGGCGGGCAGAACGCTCTGCTGATACTCCTTCGATTGGCTGCGGAACAGACCCTCGGAAGGTACGCTGACAACGCGTGTCTTGATGCCGTCGGCAGCAAGAAGCTTTGCTCCAGCCTCGAGGGTGGAAACCTCTGAACCTGAGGCGAGTAAGATAACGTCGTAATCCTCATCGGAACCAGCTACAACGTAGGCACCCTTGGTGGCCTGTGTGTAGTCGTTGCCCTCGGGCAGCATCTCGATGTTCTGACGAGAGAAGATGAGAGCGGTCGGGGTGTCGACGTTCTCCATAGCCATGCGCCAGCAGACGGTAGTCTCCTCGGCATCGGCAGGACGAACAACCAGGACGGAGTTCTTGCCGTGGTGGTTCTTCAGCTTCTCCATCAAGCGGATCTGTGCCTCCTGCTCTACGGGCTCGTGGGTAGGACCGTCCTCACCAACGCGGAAGGCGTCGTGGGTCCAGATGAACTTCACGGGCAGCTCCATCAGGGCAGCCATACGAACGGCGGGCTTCATGTAGTCGGAGAATACGAAGAAGGTACCGCAGGCGGGGATGACACCACCGTGGAGAGCCATACCGATGCAGCAGCAAGCCATGGTGAGCTCAGCCACACCAGCCTCGAAGAAGGCACCAGAGAAGTCGCCCTTCACGAGGTCCTTGGTCTTCTTCAGGAAGCCGTTGGTATTGTCGGAGTTAGAGAGGTCGGCAGATGCGCAGATCATGTTGGGCACCTGCTCAGCCAGCTGACCCAGAACAGCTGCGGAAGCACTACGGGTAGCGCTGCCGGCCTTCTGCTCAACCTTGCTCCAGTCGATGACGGGAGCCTTGCCGCTGAACCACTCCTCGAGCTGCTTGGCCTGTACGGGATGACCCTTGGCCCACTCAGCCTTCTCGGCATAGCGCTCAGCAACAATCTTCTTCAGCTCCTCAGCACGCTTTGCATAAAGCTCCTGCACCTCGGGGAAGATCTGGAACGGATTCTCGGGATCGGCACCGAGGTTCTTCATCGTGTTGATGTAGGCGTCGCCACCAAGGGGAGCACCGTGGGTAGCGCAGTTGCTCTCGTAGGAAGAGCCGTCGGCCTTGCGGGCACCCTTACCCATCACACAGTGACCGATAATCAGGCTCGGACGCTCTTTTTCGGCCTGAGCCTTCTTGATGGCCTCGCGGATCTGGTCAACGTCGTTACCGTTAATCTTCTGAACGTACCAGCCCCAAGCCTCGTACTTCTTGGCGGTGTCCTCGCAGGTCACCACCTCGGTCTTCGTGGAGAGCTGGATATCATTGGCGTCGTAGAACATGATGAGGTTGTCGAGGCCCAGGTTACCGGCGATACGGCCTGCACCCTGAGAGATCTCCTCCTGTACGCCACCATCGGAGATGTAGGCGTAGATGGTCTGGTTCATCACGTTGCCCAGACGAGCCTTCAGGAACTTGGCGGCGATAGCGGCACCAACGGCGAAGGTGTGACCCTGTCCGAGGGGACCGGAAGTATTCTCGATGCCACGCTCAATCTCGCGCTCGGGGTGACCGGGTGTCACCGAACCCCACTGGCGCAGGTTCTTCAGATCCTCCAGTGTGTACTTGCCGATGAGGCAGAGCTGAGAGTAGAGCATCGGAGCCATGTGACCGGGATCGAGGAAGAAACGGTCGCGACCCTCCCATGCGGGATTCTCGGGGTCGTAAACGAGGAATTCACTGTACAAGGTGTTGATGAAGTCAGCACCACCCATGGCACCGCCCGGGTGACCGGACTTAGCCTTTTCAACCATCGAGGCAGCAAGGATACGGATATTATCCGCTGCCATGTTCATAACTTTGTTGTCGTTCATAATGAATAATTAATTGTACAATTAACGAAAATTGCTGCAAAGATACAAAAAAATTCTGAAATATGATACTCTTTCGGCATAAATATTTCGTTCAGAGGGGAAAAACGGTTGTTCTTTCAGATTTTATGTTTAACTTTGCAGGCAGATTAATCATAGAAAGATGAAACAGAAAGTATTGTTCCTTGTGATGACCCTCGGCTGTGCCCTGTGGGCCAGTGGCAGCAACCAGGTAGCTCAGAAGCCTGTCGGCTCGGTGAAGTATGTGGCTAAGAATGCAGTGAGAATCCGATTTTCCTCGGGAGTGGCGGAGCATCAGCTGCCTGACTGGATGTACGTCAAGCACGATGAGGAGACCCGTCCGGAGATATCCGCGAGTATCGAAGGCGATGCCGTGACAGTGAGGAACAAGGCGGGGAACACGGTGTTTCATGCCTCCCGTCATCAGCTGGAGTCGGGTGTTGCCACGCTGGCTTTCGACTCTCCGAAGGATGAATACCAATTTGGACTCGGACAGTTTCAGGACGGCTATAGCAATGTGCGAGGTCTGTCGCGCAGGCTGACGCAGGTGAACACGCAGATCAGTATTCCCATGCTGTTGTCGAGCAAGGGCTATGGCATCCTATGGAATAATTATGGGCTGACAGAGTTCAACCCCTGTTCGCAGCATGTCACGCTGACGAAGCGTGCCGGAGCAGCCGGACGGGAGGAGGTGAACGTCACCTCTACCGAGGGCGGCAAACGGGAGGTGCGTGAACGCCATATCTTCGAGGGTATCATCGATATCGCTGAGTCTGGCGACTATGCCCTTTTGCTTGACGTCGGTCAGAAGATGGCCCGCCGACATAACCTCGCCATCGACGGTAAGCCCGTCATCGAGATGCAGAACCTCTGGCTTCCGCCTACGGCATCGGCCATCGTCCGTCTGGAGGCCGGCACCCACAGGCTGGAGGCAGAGCTGACGAAGGACGATATGCCTGTATTGTATTTTAATAAGGTGACGGACGAGACCGTTTTCCGTTCGCCGGTGGCTGAGGCCGTTGACTATACCGTGTTCGTCGGAACGCCTGACGAGATTATCGCCAGCTATCGCGAACTGACAGGCGCTTGTCCTCAGATGCCGACCTGGGCGCTGGGCTATATCCATTGCCGTGAGCGTTTCCACTCCTCGCAGGAGATCCTGGAGACAGCCAACCGCTTCCGAAAAGAGGACATGCCGGTCAGCGTGATGGTACAGGACTGGCAATACTGGGGTAAGCACGGGTGGAACGCGATGCAGTTCGACGAGGACTTCTATCCTGACCCCAAGGCACTCACCGACAGCCTGCATAAGATGGACATGCGGCTCATGCTTTCCGTATGGTCGAAGGTTGACAAGAACTCTGAGGTGGGCCGACAGATGGCGTCACAGAACTATTATATTCCCGGTACCGACTGGATCGACTTCTTTAATCCCGAGGCTGCAGCGGCCTACTGGAGCAATTTCTCAGAGCGGCTGCTCCCTCTGGGCATTGATGCCTGGTGGCAGGATGCAACGGAACCGGAGAACGACGATCTCGTGGGCCGACGCGTCAACAATGGCCGGTGGGCTGGGGAAGAGGTGCGCAACGTGTTCCCCTTACTCGTCTGCAAGACCGTCTATGAGGGTCTGCGCAAGGATGCTCCCGATCGGGAGCCGATGATACTCACGCGTTGCGGGTTCCCGGGCATACAGCGTTATGGTGCTGCCATGTGGTCGGGTGACGTGGGCAACGACTGGGAGACATTCCGCCGACAGCTGACGGCCGGTCTGGGTATGCAGGCGGCAGGTATCCCCTGGTGGACCTACGATGCCGGCGGCTTCTTCCGTCCGCAGAACCAGTACACCGACAGTGCCTACATCGAGCGGATGCTGCGCTGGATAGAGACGGCTGTGTATCTGCCGCTGATGCGGGTACACGGGTATATGAGCAACACAGAGCCCTGGAACTATGGTTCCGAGGCGCAGGCTATTATCTCAGGATGTCTGAAAGAGCGGTATCGTCTGCTGCCGTATATTGAGCGTTGTGCCAAGGCGGTGGCAGAGCAGGGGAGTACCTTGATGCGACCGCTCGTCTTTGACTTTGCTGACGATGCCGAGGCTCTTCGGCAGAAATACGAGTATATGTTCGGTCCGGCGCTGCTCGTCAGTCCTGTCACGGAACCTGGAGTGACTACATGGCGCACCTATCTTCCAAAAAATGAAGGAGGCTGGTTTGATTACCGTACCGGCCAACACTACGATGGCGGACAATATGTAACCACACCAGTCTCCAAAGCCTATATCCCCGTATTCCTACGTGCGGGATATAGTATAGACGGATAGTTCTTATTTGATATTCAGCACGACAATCGACTTGGCGGGCACCTTCACCGTCACGACACCTTTGTTCAGTTTGGCGTCCTTGTAGTCCTGAGGAGCGACGATGTCAGGATGCTGGAAGTCGTTGTAGTCGGCCACGTTCTTAGAGGTGAGGATGCGACCGCTGACACTCTTGGCCTGATAGCCGGCAACGTTGAAGTCGATGGTCTGATCCTTGTCGAGGCTCACATTCGTCACAGCCAGCACGATGCTGCCATCAGTGGTCTTAGCGGCTGAGGCAGAGAGCATGGGGCAGGGACGGTAACCGGCATCCTTGGCATCTTCCTTCTCCTTGAAATAAGCCTTGCTCACAGCCATTACCTCCGTCGGCAGATCCACGGGCAGGTAGGTAGCCTCCATGAACGGGGTGTACATCTCGAACACGTGATAGGTCGGAGTGAGCACCATGTGACCCGTACCTTCCTGGTCGGTGAGGATCATCGACTGCAGCACGTTCACCACCTGAGCAATGTTAGCCATCTTTACACGGTCGGTGTACTTATGGAACACATTCAGTGAGAGTGCAGCCACGAAGGCGTCGCGGAGGGCGTTCTGCTGGTACAGGTGACCGGCAATGGTACCCGGCTCCTCGTCCCACCATGTGCCCCACTCATCGACCAACAGACCGATGGTGTTCTTAGGATCTTTCTCGTCCATAATAGCCTTGTGCTTACGGATCACCTCCTCAATCTCCAGACACTTGCCGAGTGCCCAGTAATACTGGTCGGTGTCGAAGTTCGTAGCTGAACCCTTTGAGCCTGTCCAACCCGAACAAGTATAATAATGCAGGCTGATGCCCTGCATCTGACGACCGATGTTCTTCATCAACACCTCCGTCCAGTCGTAGTCGTAGTCAGAGGCACCCGAGGCAATGCGATAGAGCCTGTTGCCGGGCTGGTCGCGCAGGTAGGTGTTGAACTTGCGGAACTCGTTGGAGTAATACTCCGGTGTCATGTTACCGCCGCAGCCCCAGGCCTCGTTGCCGATGCCGAAATACTTCACCTTCCAGGCCTTGTCGCGGCCGTTGGCACGGCGCAGACGGGCCATCGGCGTATCACCGTCGGCGGTCATGTACTCCACCCACTGGGCCATCTCCTTCACCGTGCCGGAGCCCACGTTGCCGCTGATATATGGCTCACAACCCAGCATCTCACACAGGTTCAGGAATTCATGGGTACCGAACGAGTTGTCCTCGATGGTACCGCCCCAGTTGTTGTTACGCAGCGACGGACGGTCTTTTTTCGGACCGATGCCGTCCATCCAATGGTAGTCGTCGGCGAAGCATCCGCCCGGCCAGCGCATCACGGGAATCTTCAGCGCTTTCAGCGCCTCGAACACATCCTTTCGGTAACCCTGAATGTTGGGAATCTTTGAGTCTTCACCCACCCAGAGACCACCATAGATGCAGCTGCCGAGGTGCTCGGAGAACTGTCCGTAGATCTCCTTGTTGATCTTGGCTCCTGCCTGGTCGGCGTGAACCGTAGCCTTTACAGTCTCTCCGGCCGTTGCCGATACGGCAAAGGCCAGAGAGATGGTTGCTGTAATAAACAATCTCTTCATAGCGGTTATTTTTTGTTGTCGACGGCAGCCTGCTCGATGGGGAGGCAGCGCTTGTAATTCTCAATGTAACGCTCGAAGCCTGCAACGTCTTCGGCAGTCGGGGCAATGGAAACACCCGTGTTGCCTGCGAAGACAACGTTCTCAAGGTAGTCGGCAAGGTTCAGCTTGTCAGGATTGTTTACTACATAGCCTGCCAACAGGGCAATACCCCAGGCACCACCTTCGCCAGCGGTCTCCATGACGGAGATGGGGCTGTTGAGGGCAGCGGCAAGCATGCGCTGTCCGACACCGGGCGTCTTGAAGTAACCACCATGACCGGTGATACGGTCCACATGAATCATCTCTTCCTTGAACAGGATGTCGTTACCAATCTTCAGCACACCAATGGCACCGTAAAGCTGTGCGCGCATGAAGTTGGCGAGATTGAACTTGTCGTTGGCAGATCTTACGAAGAGGGGACGCCCCTCAGCGAGACCGGTGACGGGCTCACCGCTGACGTAGTTGTAAGCCATCAGACCACTGCAGTCGGCTTCGCCTTCTAAGGCCTTGTTGAAAAGTTTTCCGTAGAGTTCGTTCATATCTACCGGAACGCCAAGCAGTTGCTGATATTCCTTAAAGAGTCCCACCCAGGCGTTGATATCGCTAGTGCAGTTGTTACAGTGAACCATGGCCACGAGACTACCGTCAGGTGTGGTCACCATGTCAATCATCTCATAGGGTTTGCTCAGCGGCTTCTCGAGCACGATCATTGAGAAGGAAGAGGTACCTGCAGAGACGTTACCTGTACGTTGCTTGACGGCGTTGGTAGCAACCATACCGGTGCCTGCGTCGCCCTCAGGAGGACAAACGGGACAACCGGGCTTCAGGTGGCCAGAGACGTCGAGTTTCTTGGCGCCTTCGGGAGTCAGGAAACCTGCGTTCTCACCAGCGTTGAGAGACTTGGGCAGAATGTCGAGGAGTTTCCAAGAGTAACCCTTCGGAGCGATGAGTTCGTCAAACTTCTTTACCATTGTAGCATCGTAGGTCTTCGTGGCGGGATCGACGGGAATCATTCCAGATGCGTCGCCTACACCGAGGACGAACTGACCGGTTACCTGCCAGTGTACATAGCCTGCGAGGGTGGTGAGGTACTTGATGTCCTTCACGTGTTCATTATCCTCGAGGATGCACTCATAGAGGTGGCTGATGCTCCAGCGAAGTGGGATGTTGTAGTTGAAGAGTTTGGAGAGCTCGGCAGCGGCCTTACCGGTATTGGTGTTACGCCAAGTGCGGAAGGGTACGAGGATCTCCTGCTTCTCGTTGAAGGCCATATAGCCGTGCATCATAGCAGAGAAACCGATGGCAGCGAGGGTCTCGATCTCGCAGTCGTACTGCTTCTGGACGTCCTTGCGGAGGTCAGCATAGCAGTCCTGCAGACCGTACCAAACGGCTTCGGTAGAGTAGGTCCAAAGGCCGTCTACCAACTGATTTTCCCACTCGTGAGAGCCTTGTGCGATGGGCTTGTTATCCTCGTCGATGAGGACAGCCTTGATTCTTGTGGAACCGAACTCGATTCCCAATATGGCTTTTCCAGCCTCAATAGTCTGTTTTGCAGTCATACTTCTATTTATTTAAACAACGAATTAAGACTAATTTCACGAATTGAACGAATAAATTATAGCACGTGGTTAAAACTATCAACTAATTCGTGTAATTCGTTTTAATTCGTTGTTAGATTAAATTATTTCAATGCTTTGTTGAGCATGTAGTACACTTCGTTGTTACGGAGGGTCTGCTTGAAGTCGGCGATGTTGGTCTGTTTGTTGATCTTGACATACTCGATGCCAGTCATCTCAGCAAAGTCCTCCCAGTACTCCTCGTTGATGTCGTAAGAGAAGGCACTGTGGTGGGTACCACCGGCGAGGATCCATGCAGCAGCACCAATCTCGAAGGTGGGCTGGGGGATCCAAAGGGCAGAAGCAACGGGCAGCTTAGGCATGGGCTTTGGCTCGATGCACTCTACCTCCTGAGAAATCAGGCGGAAGCGGTTGCCGAGGTCGACGACGGTAGCCTTGATACCACGGCCGGTCTTAGAGGTGAACACGAGACGGGCGGTCTGCTGCTTGCGGATACCGATGCCGAGGAAGTGAACCTCGAGCTTGGGCTTGTCAGAAGCGATGAGCGGACAGATCTCGAGCATGTGGCTCTGCAGACAAGATGAGCGGTCGCCAGCGAAGTTCAGCGTGTAGTCCTCGAGGAAGGAGCAACCTGTAGGCATGCCTTGCTGGATCACCCAGAGTGTGCGATAGAGGCAGGCGGTCTTCCAGTCGCCCTCGGCACCGAAGCCGTAGCCCTCTTCCATCAGACGCTGCGAAGCCAGACCGGGAATCTGGTCAAAGCCGCAGAAGTCGGGTGCGTCGATGTCAGCGTCGCCAAGGTCATCGAAGTTAGTGGTGAAGGCAGTAGCGCCCTCGTCTTTCAGCACGCGGCGCAGGGCAATCTCGGCCTTGGCGGCGTTCTTCACCTTCTCCCAGTAAACCTCTTCGCCGCTCTCGTCGATCTTGATGGTGTAGAGCTTCTTGTATTCCTCAACCAAAGCATCAGCTTCGGCGTCGGTCACCTTCTTGAAGTACTCCATGAGTGAGCTGACGGGGTAGTAGTCCACATGGTAGCCGAGACGCTGCTCGAACTCCACACGGTCGCCATCGGTAACGGCTACGTTGTTCATGTTCATACCGAACATCAGACAGCGCACGTTATGAGCATCAGCAACACCGGCAGCCACGCGAGCCCAGACGGCAATCTGCTTCTGAGCCTTCTCGTCCTTCCAATAGCCGCAAACCACCTTGCGGGCGATGCGCATACGGGTACAGATGTGTCCGTACTCGATGTCGCCATGAGCACTCTGGTTGAGGTTCATGAAGTCCATGTCGATCTCGTTCCAGGGAATCTCAGCGTTATACTGTGTGTGGAAGTGGAGGAGGGGTTTTTGTAACTGCTGCAGACCCTTGATCCACATCTTTGCGGGTGAGAAGGTGTGCATCCAGGTGATGATACCTACGCACTTCTCGTCGTTGTTGGCAGCGAGCATCACAGCTTCCACTTCCTTGGAGCTGTTGGCTGTGCCCTTATATACAATCTTCACGGGGATATTGCCGCTGGCATTCAGGCCATCGACCATCTCCTTTGAGTGACCATCGACTGCTACGACTGCGTCACCACCATAGAGCAACTGTGCACCAGTCACCCACCAAACTTCTAAATTCTCGAATGCTTTGTTCATAATTTTTGATTGATATTTAATGTGAATATTTCCTTTCTTATTTCTTCTTCTGACCGTAGTATGCATTTGGGCCATGCTTACGCATGTAGTGCTTCTCAATGAGGAGCGGGTTCATCGTGAGCTCCGGGTTGACCGAGTAGGCGATGAACGCCATCTTGGCACATTGTTCCATGACCTTGGCGTTGTAGACTGCATTGTCGGGAGAAGTGCCCCACGAGAACGGGCCGTGGTTCTTCACCAGCACGGCAGGCGTGTGGTCAGGATTGATTTTGCGGATGTTCAGGATTTCGTCGACGATGACGTTACCTGTCTCCAGCTCGTAGTTGCCTTTTACCTCTTCTTCCGTCATGTCACGCGTGCAGGGGATATCCTTGTAGAAGTAGTCGGCATGGGTGGTGCCGATGTTGGGGATATCACGGCCAGCTTGTGCAAAGGCGGTGGCATAAGTGGAGTGGGTGTGGACTACACCTTGGATGTTGGGGAAAGCCCTATATAAAACAAGGTGTGTGGGGGTGTCGCTTGAAGGATTCAGGTCACCGTCGACCACCTCACCGGTCTCGAGGTCAACCACTACCATGTCGGAGACCTTCATGACATCGTAGTCGACGCCGGAAGGCTTGATGACCACCAGTCCATGTTCACGGTCGATACCTGATACGTTACCCCAGGTGAAGATCACCAGATTCTGCTTTACAAGGTCAAGATTAGCCTTGAATACTTTTTCTTTCAGTTCTTCTAACATAATATATAATATTAAAGCTTGAAGTTCGGATCTTGGTTGTACGCCCTCTTGTTGAAACGGTAGAGGTATGCACCACGCTTTGATCCTGTCTTGTCGATTAGTCCGGTCTTCTCGATGAAGTCCATTTCTTTGATCCGCTTGCGGAAGTTACGCTTGTCGAGATCTTCGCCATGTACGGCTTCATAGAGTTTCTGGAGTTGAGAGAGTGTGAAGAGACTGGGAAGCAGACGGAAGCCGATGGGCTCGGAGGAGATCTTCTGCCGCATCAGTTTGCGGGCCTTCTTGATCATCTCGTTGTGGTCAGAATAAAGTTCGGGAATCTCGTCGACATTCACCCATTCCACACCGTGTTCCTTACGAAGTTCATCTTCGTAGTCTTTCACATTGATAAGCGCATAGTAGGCGATGGAGATAACTCGTTCGCCAGGGTCGCGGTCGACACTGCCGAAGGCTCCCACCTGCCGCATGTAGAGATTCCTGAGTCCGGTAAGGTCGAAAAGAACACGGTTGGCAGCATCGTTGATGCTCTCGTCGCTGCGGACGAAGCCTCCGTAGAGGCTCCATTCGCCGCGGCCGGGATCCATGTGTCGCCTGCCGATGAGTACACGCAACTTACCCTCGTCGAAGCCGAAGATGATGCAGTCTACCGACACCCAGACTTTTGCGTGTTGACTATAATAGGTCATTTCCTGTTCTTAGAAGAAGTACCAGTAGAAGCTGCCACAGAGGAATAAGACACCGAGTGTTCCCACTATGTCCCATATATCCCAGCTTTGGGCAATCTGCTTGCGATAGTCTGCTGTAAAGGTGATGGCATCCTTCTGTTCGGCTGTGGGAGCAGGCGTGAAGAACGAAACAACCACCATGAGCAGCACGATGAACACGAGCAGCCAGCACTCGAAGATGAGCCAGTTGGTCTGCCAGAACCATGCGGTGGCATTCCAGAAGGCACCGTCCATTTGAGCCGAACCCGTATCGGTGATAACATTTGTTACCAATCGCAGCATACCGATGAGGAAACCACCAATGAGGCCCCATTCACCAGCCTTCGGCGTAATCTTCTTAGAGAGTATACCCAGCGTGAAGACGGCCACCATTGCTGGAGCCAGGAGCGACTGGATGCCCTGCAGATAGCTGTAGAGGTTGCCCATACCCATCATAACAGGGAGCCAGAGCAGACCGAGAATAACGACCACGACGGTGGCAATACGGCCAACCAAAACGTAGTGAGCCTCGCTCATACCTTTCTTCATGGGCTTGTAGAAGTCCTCAGTAAACAGCGTAGCGCAACTGTTGAAGAAGGCTGCCAGAGAGGTGACGAGTGCACAGATGAAACCAATGGTCACAAAGCCCTTGATACCAGCAGGCAGTATGCTCTTCACCATCATAGCGAAAGCACCGTCGGTGTCGTGCTGGTTGGCAATATCCATCTGGATGCCGAAGTCGCCAAAGCCACCGTTGGCCAGAGCCATAGCCACCATACCAGGGATGAGGAACATAAATACGGGAAGAAGCTTGAAGTAACCAGCGGCGATGGTGCCACGACGGGCACGCTTCATGACCTCCACGTTGCTCTCACCCTTCTGCTGACCAAGTACACGCTGAACGATGTGCTGGTCGGTACACCAGTACCAGAAACCGATGATAGAGGCACCAATGAACACCACGAAACCGGGATACTCATGGTAGAGGGGGTCTGGATTGCCTGATGCGTTGATGTCGGCCCAGTGGAACATATGGGTCGTTCCGTAACCGTCGTGAAGCGTGCTACAGAAAGCCATCATGTTTTCCCAGCCTTGAACGATGCTGCCGCCACCCAGTGTAGACAGACCGAGGAAGAGCACCAGGAATGCACCTATAATAAGAATAGGTGTCTGGATGGCCGACATGGTCATCACGCCCTTCATACCGCCGAACACGGTGAAGATGGCTGTGACTGCGATGAGGCCGAGGGCACCCCACCAGAAAGGCAGGCCGATGAGATACTCAAAGAAGATACCACCTGTGAAGGCTGTTACCGATACCTTTGTCAGAATGTAGGCTACGAGCGTGATGATGCTCAGCCATGAGCCAGTGCGCTGGGTGTAGCGGAACTTCAGGAAGTCGGGCATGGTGATGATCTTGCCCATCTTGTTGTTGAGCAACTGATAGAACGGTACAAACAGCCAACCGAGGATGAGAATCATCCAGCCCTGCATCTCCCAGTGGGCCATTCCCACGCCGTCCTTGGCACCTGTACCGGCGAGACCGACGAGGTGCTCAGAACCGATGTTGGCAGCAAAGATGGCCATACCAATTACATACCAGGGCTCACCCTTACCGAACAGATAGTCCTGTGAGTCGGCACCCTTCATTTTCTCCTTATCTTTCTTGATGGCATGATAGACCGCCCATACGATGGCGAGGACTCCGATAGCGAGCACTACCCAGTCAAGCCACTGAAATTGATTTGAACTCCAATCCATAATTTAAATTACTATTTTCTGATTTACAATTTACGATTTACTTAATTGAGAACTTATATGCAGCGTGGCTGAAATATTTCTCTCCAGGATTCAGCACGGGCTGTACCCAATCGGGATGGTTGGGAGAGTCGGGATACTTCTGACTCTCGAGACATACGCTGACGTGCTTGGGATAGGTGATGCCGCCTTTACGGGCGATGTCCTTGTCGGCACCTACGCCTTGGAAATTTCCACTATATACCTGTACACCAGGCTCGTTGGTGAACATTTCCATGAAGATACCGGTCTTAGGAGAATAGAGGCTGGCGCATACCTGTGTATCGTCGCCCTTGTTGTCCTTGAAGGTGTTCAGGCAGAAGTTGTGGTCGTAGCCAGTGGCGTTCTGAATCTGATCGAACTGCGACTGGATGCTGTCGCCGAGAGCATGAGGGGTACGGAAATCCATGGGAGTGCCCTCCACAGACTTGATCTCACCCGTGGGGATGTAGAGTTTGTCGCTGGGGGTGAAGTTATCGGCATTAACATATAATACCATGTCGTAGGCCGGCTGTGTGAAGTCACCGCTCAGGTTGTAATAGTTGTGGTTCGTCTGATTGATGATCGTTGGCTTGTCAGTCTCAGCTTCCCATGTCATGTCAAGCACATTGTCGGCTGTGAGCTTATAGGTGGTGACAGCCATCACTTTGCCTGGGAATCCGTTCTCACCGTCAGCTGCCACAATGGTCAGCTTCAGAATGGAGTCACCAATCTGCTCAGCATCGTACACCTGATGCATCCAACCTGTGTTGCCACCTCCGTGGAGACAGTTGGGACCATCGTTCTTCTTCAACTGGTATTCTTCGTCGTTGAGTGTGAACTTGCCCTCCTTGATACGGTTGGCATAGCGGCCTACGCTTGATCCGTAGTCAGAGGGGGTGTTGACGGTGTCGGCATACTGGGCAATGTTGTCGAATCCCAGTACGACATCGGTGGAATTACCATCCTTGTCGGGAACAACGAGGGACACGATACGTCCACCATAGTTTGTAATACATACCTCCATGCCGTTCTGGTTTGTCAGGGTATAGAGCCTGACAGGCTTGTTCTGAATGGTGGTGTCAAACTTGGCTGGGTCAAGGCCCGAAACCGTTAATACCGGAGCCTGATTAGCTTCGGTGCATGAGAGTATCAGCAGAGCTGCGCTGATACTCAGAAAACTACTTTTCAGTGCTTTCATTTTCATTCGTTTTAAGTTGTTAAATGTTAGAGTTCTTATTTTTGGGTGTAAATTTACAATTTATTTCTGAATTAGCAAAGGAAAAGGGATTAAAATTTAGCGGTAAAGTGTATTATTTACACTTTACCGCCATTATTTAACCTTTATAAACACAAATTGTGCCTTTTCGGATAGCTTTTAGCAGAGTTTACGTGATCCGTCGCCAATAACTACATCATAGACCTTCGGCTCATGACCGTACTTCTCGTTGAAGCGCTTCTTGGCATCAGCAATGAAGTTCTTGTAAAGGTCGTTGCGTACGAGATTGATGGTGCATCCTCCGAAGCCGCCGCCCATAATACGGGAGCCAGTTACACCGTCTTCCTTGGCAATTTCGTTCAGGAAGTCGAGTTCCTCGCAAGATACTTCGTAGTCCTTCGACAGGCCTTCGTGAGTCTTGTACATCATCTCACCAACCTTCTCGTAGTCGCCTTCGTTAAGGGCGTCGCAGACGGCCAGCACACGGTCTTTCTCACCGAGCACGAACTTGGCACGCTTGTAATCCTCGTCACCCACTATCTCCTTCACTTCTTCCAACTCTTCCCATGTGCAGTCGCGAAGTGTCTCGTACTTACCCTCAGGATGCTTCTCCGCAATGGCCTTCACTACGTTTTCGCATGAACGGCGACGATCGTTGTAGGGTGAGCCAGCCAACTGGTGCTTAACCACAGAGTCAAGCAACACAAGACGGTAGCCGTCTGGTTTGAAGGGGAAGTATTCGAACTCACGGCTACGGCAGTCGAGGCGCATCAGACAACCTGCCTTTCCGAAGACAGAGGCAAACTGGTCCATGATACCACAGTTGACACCGCAGTAATTATGCTCCGTAGCCTGTCCGGCAAGTGCCATATCCCATTGTGAAACCTTGTTCTCACCGAAGATGTCGTTCAATCCATATGCGAAACAACTCTCCATAGCTGCGGAAGAAGACATGCCTGCTCCAAGGGGAACATCTCCTGCAAAAGCGATGTTGAAGCCTTTAACGGGAACGCCCAACTTCTTCATCTCCAAAGCTATACCATAGATATAGCGTGCCCATGATGCACGGGGCCCATTGGGGTCGGAGAGTTTGAAGTCAACACGATCCTTGAGGTCGATGGCGTATGCCATCACGGTATCCTCAGTTCCATTGGCGCGCATCTCTGCCATGATACCTTTATCCACTGCACCAGGGAACACGAAACCACCATTGTAGTCGGTGTGCTCGCCGATGAGGTTGATACGTCCGGGAGATGCGTAGACGTTGCCTGTCTTTCCGTCAAAGTGCTTGATGAAGCGGCTTCTTACAAATTCAATATCCATATAATTATAAGTTTGAAATAATTATTATTACTCTACGGGGATGTCCTTGTTCACATTCTTGCAGCCAATGAGAGCATAGTAGAACATGTAGGCCATGGCCAATAGATAGATGAAGTAACTCGGCATGTAGCCCATGATGTCGGCGAAGAAGTTCTGCACAACCGGCAGCACACCACCGCCTACGACCATCATCATGAAGATGCCGGATGCCTGAGCCGTATACTTACCCAGTCCCTCGGTGGCAAGGTTGAAGATGGATGCCCACATCACGGAGGTGCATAGGCCAACGAGTACCAGCAACAATGCACTTAGCGGTACGGTGGTCATCTCAACGGAACCTTCGAGGATCTTCACCAGCGGCATGGTAGTCGTTACACTCTTCGGTGTGAGGATGGCTGCAATGATGAGCACCATACCCAAGGAGGTGCAGAACAGCATCATCTGGCGAGAAGACACCTTGCCGCCGATGGCACTGGCAACCATACGTCCTACGAGCATCAGCAGCCAATACATGGCAGCAACAGCACCTCCGATGGTGGCAGCATTGAGCACTGCCTCGGGATTAACCCATGCTCCATTGGCACTGGTATCAGAGAGGTAGAAATTCAAACCACCGGGGATACCAACCTCTACGCCAACGTAAACAAAAATGGCAATAACGCCGAGCAGACAATGACGGAAAGCCCAGGGCGAATGTTCAAACTTTGTATCGGCAGTGACCTTACCCAGCTCAGGATCTTTGATGGGGATAAAGAGCAGGATGACGAAGGCGCAAGCAAAGACCGTCATGGCGATATACATGACGAGGTTCACGTCGGCCATTTGGGTGGATGCTGTCACGGTTCCGATGAGCGCACCGACGAGCATCGGTGTCAGAGTACCAGAGAGTGAGTTCAGCGTACCACCGATCATGTTCAGCTGGTTACCACGGTTACCGCCTCCGCCTAAGAGGTTCAGCATCGGGTTGACCACAGTGTTTAGAATACATACCGAGAAACCGGAGATGAAGGCACCGAAGAGGTAGATGCAGAATCCGGCAATGCCTCCTGAGAAGCCTGACAGGAATTGTATCAGCACTCCGATAAAGCCTACGGCAATACCTATAAGAGCGGTCTTCTTATAGCCAACCTTTGTCAGCATTTTTCCTGCAGGGATACCCATGAACAGATATGCAAAGAAGTTCATGAAGTTACCCATGATGCCAAGCACGTTGGAACCACCAATTTCAGGCTGGTTCTTCCAGATGACTCCGATAGGTGCGCCAAGATTCGTTACAAACGAAATCATGGCATAGAGGAACATCATCGTGATAATGGCGATGATACTTCCATTGGTTTTCTGATTACTCATTGTAATGTCTTTTTTAGTTTATGTACGGTCGTTTATTCAACCACACCGAAACGGTAGATGGTCTTGTGCTTGTAGGTCTGGCCAGGACGCAGTACAACGCTGGGGAAGTACGGGCGGTTAGGCGTGTCGGGGAAGTGCTGTGTTTCCAGACAGAAAGCGGAGCGATAGGGGAAGGTGCAGCCATTGGCGCCCTTGTATCCTGTGGCATAGTTGGCAGTGTAGAGCTGCATGCCGGGCTCGGTGGTGTAGCACTCGAGGGTGCGTCCGCTCTTCGGTTCAGTCACTCTGGCTGCAAAGCTAAGCTCACCTTCTTCCTTCTTGTTAAGCACGTAGTTGTGGTCGAAGCCTTTTCCGAACTTGATCTGCTCGTGGTCAGCATTGATATCTTTACCGAAGGGTTTCGGCGTGCGGAAGTCAAACGGAGTACCCTCAACCTTCAAGATCTCACCTGTAGGAATAGCTGTTGCATCGGTGGGCAGATAGAAGTCTGCGTTGATCTCACAGATCTGGTCGTCAATTGCCGGTGTGGGATCGGCAGTTCCTGCCAGTGAGAAGAAGGCGTGGTGAGTCAGGTTCACGATGGTCTTCTTGTTTGTCGTAGCCAGATACTCAATAACCAGTTCATTGAGGTCGGTGAATGTGAACTCAACCGTCACGTCCAGCTCTCCGGTGTAACCTTCCTCACCGTAAGATGAGATGCGGTGGAGGGCCAGGGAGCGAGGTCCCATCTGACGGGCGTCCCAAACCTTGGCGTTGAAGCCTACGGCTCCGCCGTGCAGATGGTTAGGACCATCGTTGAGTGCCAGCTGGTAGTCCTTGCCGTTCAGCGTGAACTGACCTTTGCAGATACGGTTGCCCCAGCGTCCGATAAGGGTAGAGAGGTAGGGCTCCTTTCCGCTGGTAAGTTGTTGGATACTGTCATGCCCCTGGATGACGTTTGCTACGTTACCATCCTTGTCTGGCACCATAATAGCACAAATGGCACCTCCGTAGTTAGAGATAGCCACTTCATAACCTTTACGGTTGCGGAGGATGTACAAATCGGTTTTCTTACCGTTGATGGTGGCCTGGAAGTTCTCCCGCTTCAGACCACAGAGATTCGCTGTTTCTGTAGAGTTTGCCATAATTGAATATGTTTTTAGTTACAATTACAATACTGTTACTATATTGCTTGCAAAAGTACGGAAAACAATCCAAATAGACGAATGAATCTACGAAAAAAAGGTTATCGATGTATTAAAAAAGCCTAAATGCAATTTTTCAGGAAGTCTGCGACCACATAACTGCTACCCCCAATAAACACAAAATCATTATCATTGGCAGCCTTTTTGATGGATTCGTATGCACTTGGAACATTCGGGTAGCACTCGCCTTGAAGGCCTGCCTGTTGTGCAAATAGTTTCAGGAGATTCTCGGAAACAGCGCGTTTCGTACTGGCTTTCGTGAAATAATAGGTGGCGTCTTTGGGGAGAAGGGCCATGACACCTTCCAGGTCTTTGTCATCGACCATGCCGAAGAGGATGTGCATGTGATGACACTTGATGGTGCTGAGCTGTTCGCTCAAGTATTTCCATCCAGGTACATTGTGGCCTGTGTCGCAGATAGTAAGAGGTTGTTTGCAGACAGTCTGCCAGCGGCCTTTAAGTCCCGTTAGATCACATACCGACTTCATGCCTTCCCTGACCTCCTTGTTCTGGCAGATAGTATCAGGATCACAAGTGACGGGATGCATATATCCCAGTCGTTCCAATTGTCTGATAACACAGAGAATCGTGTTGGTGTTCTTTGCCTGATAGATGCCTGCAAGCTCTCCCTCAACGATACCGAAATGTTCTGTCTGGTATGTGATGCCATTTTCTGACGGCTTCCAGTCCAACACCTCAATATGGTCTTCTGCATAGATGATGGGAGCATGGGCTTCTTCGGCAATAGCGTCGAAGACATTTCTCGTCTCTGGTGTTGTCTCTCCGATGACAACTGGGGTCCTATGCTTGATGATGCCGGCTTTTTGAAGGGCGATCTCCCCAAGTGTGGAACCGAGGAACTGGGTATGGTCATATCCGATGTTGGTGATGACGGAGAGGATTGGTGAGATGATGTTTGTACAGTCGAGCCTACCGCCGAGTCCCACCTCTATGACGGCGATGTCGACCTTCATATCGGCAAAGTACTTGAAAGCCATGGCGGTGGTTACCTCGAAGAACGATGGCTGAAGTTGCTCTAAGAAACTCTTCTCCTGATCGACGAAAGAGATAACGTAATCTTCGGATATGGGTTGGCCGTTGACGCGTATGCGCTCGCTGAAGTCCACAAGATGGGGTGATGTATAGAGACCTACTCTGTAGCCACACATCTGGAGAATGGCTGAGATGGTATGCGAACATGAGCCCTTGCCGTTGGTGCCGGCTATATGGATAGTGAGGAAATCCCGGTGGGGATTCCCAAAATGCTCGTCCAGCTTTTGGCTGTTTCCCAGTCCCTCCTTATATCCACTGGCACCAAGCCTCTCAAACATCGGCATGGCGTTGTATAGATATTCGCACGTCTCCTGATAGGTCATCATAATCCCTTCGTGTTAATTGAAGTAGTTCTTGAACTTCTGGAAGATGGAGTCACGCGTTTGCTTATCTCCCTTGAAGTTGTCGCTCTGACGGAAGTTCTCAATGGCCTGTTTCTCTTCGCGGCTGAGTGTTCTCGGTACATATACGCTGATGTTCACCACAAGGTCGCCTCTGCCACTGCCATAGCCCTGAACGGCGGGCAGACCTTTGCCGCGCAGGCGAAGTGTCTTGCCGGGCTGTGTGCCGTTATCGAGTTTCACTCTCAGCTTGGAGCCTTCGACGGTAGGTATCTCCACCTCACCGCCGAGAGCGGCTGTCGGGAAGTCAAGCAGCAGGTTGTAGATGAGGTCGTTGCCGTCGCGTACGAAGGTCTCGTTTTCCTCTTCTTCGATAAACACTTGTATGTCTCCTGCTATGCCGTTATGCTTTCCTGCATTACCCTTGCCAGGCACGTTGACAATCATTCCCTCAGCTACGCCGGCAGGGATGGTGATCTCCACAACCTCTTCACCTTTCTCTACACCGGTGCCGCCGCAGTGCTTACACTTGTTCTTTATCACCTGACCTTCACCGTTACATGTGGGGCAGACACTCTGCTGCTGCATCATGCCGAAGATGCTCTGTGTTGTGTGGGTGATGACACCCTGACCATGACAGGTGGGACATGTCTCCTTACCGCTGCCAGCCTCAGCACCAGAGCCGTTGCAATGCGGACACGGAACATCCTTGCGCACCTTGAACTTCTTGGTGACTCCTTTGTTGATCTCCTCAAGGGAGAGTCTGACCTTCAGTCTCAAGTCACTGCCGCGATGTTGCTGTGGACGGCGTGAACCTCCTCCGAAGCCACTGAATCCATGGCCTCCGAAAATGTCACCGAACATGGAGAAGATATCGTCCATGTTCATTGAAGCTCCACCGAAGCCGCTGAAGTCGAAGCCGCCCATACCAGGTCCGTTGAAGCCGAACTGGTCATACTGCTGACGGGTCTTCGGGTCGTGGAGAACGTTATAAGCCTCTGCGGCTTCCTTGAACTTCTCCTCAGCCTCCTTGTCACCAGGATTACGGTCGGGGTGGTATTTGATAGCTATCTTACGATACGCTTTCTTGATCTCGTCCTCCGAGGCGGTCTTCGCGACCCCAAGCACCTCGTAGTAGTCTCTTTTTGCCATTGAACTTTGAACTTTGAGCTTTGAACTTTATGATTACTGGCCGACGGCTACTTTCGCGTGGCGTATTACCTTGTCGTTTAGTTTATATCCTTTCTGCAGACAGTCGATGACCTTGCCTTTCTTGTCGTCACCCATACCGGGAACCATGGCCACTGCCTCGTGAACGTCAGTGTCGAAGTCGGCATCGTCGGTGTCTATCTTGTTCACACCTTGACCTTCGAGTGTCTTGATGAACTTCTGATAGATGAGTGTCATGCCCTCACGAAGAACCTCTGGATCGTCGGTCTTCTCACCGTTCTCAATGGCCCGTTCCATATCGTCGAGAATGGGCAGGATGGCAGTGATGACTTTCTCTCCGCCGTTAAGAATCAGTTCGGCGCGCTCTTTTAATGTGCGCTTGCGATAGTTGTCAAACTCTGCAGCCTTGTAGAGCAACTGCGTCTTCAACTCTGTTATTTCCTCCTGAGCCTTTTCAAGAGGGTCCTTTTCTTCTGAGTTCTCTGAGTCCTCTGAGTTTTCTGAGTTTTCGGAGGCTTCTGCCTCTTTGTCAGTCTCTTCGACGGGATCCTCGTTCAAAGTCTCCTCGTCTTCGATTTTAATATCTTTTTCTGTCATAATTACGTTGTTTTGAAGTCTTTGCAATTCCTCATGCAAATTTCGTGCCTAACTGTCAACTGCTAACTATACATCTCTGCCTTTTTTGCCTTGATGGATTCATCGTAGATGTAATCGTCGTAGGTCATCAGTTTGTCGATAGTGCCCTTTGGTGTCAGTTCGATGATACGGTCGGCAACGGTGTTGATGAACTCATGGTCGTGGGAAGAGAAGATGATATTGCCCTTGAATTGTATCAGGTTGTTGTTGAACGCCTGGATGGATTCAAGGTCAAGGTGGTTCGTTGGCGTGTCGAGGATCAGGCAGTTGGCGTTCTTCAGCTGCATGCGTGCGATCATACAACGCATCTTCTCACCACCGGAGAGCACGTTCACGTGCTTCAGCACATCCTCCTCTTTGAAGAGCATACGTCCGAGGAACGACTTCATCGTCACCTCATTACCCGGGCCCCATTGCGAGAGCCAGTCCACGAGGTTCATCTCGCTCTGGAAGAACTCCGTGTTATCGAGTGGGAGATAGGCAGTGGTGATGGTGACACCCCACTTGTATGTGCCTGCGTCGGCCTGACGGTTACCATTGATAATCTCGAAAAGAGCCGTCATGGCCTTGGGGTTGTGAGAGAGGAATACGGTCTTCTGGCCTTTCTCGATGGTGAAGCTCACGTTGTCGAAGAGTACTGTTCCATCGGGATCCACAGCCTTCAAACCCTCCACTTCAAGTATCTGTGTGCCAGGTTCGCGCTCCATGGAGAAGATGATGCCAGGATATTTACGTGTTGAGGGAGTGATCTCCTCCACATTCAGCTTCTCCAGCATCTTCTTGCGCGATGTTGTCTGCTTCGACTTGGCCACGTTGGCAGAGAAACGGCGGATAAACTCCTCCAGCTGCTTTCTCTTCTCTTCGGCCTTCATCTTCTGATTCTGTGCCTGACGCAAAGCCAGCTGCGAAGACTCGTACCAGAACGAATAGTTACCAGAGAACAAGGTTACCTTACCGAAGTCGATGTCTACGGTCTGTGTAGAGACAGCATCAAGGAAGTGACGGTCATGTGAAACAACGAGCACGCACTGTTCAAGGTTAGAGAGATATTCCTCTAACCACTGCACGGTGTCGAGGTCGAGGTCGTTGGTTGGCTCATCGAGCAACAGATTGTCAGGATGTCCGAACAGCGCCTTGGCCAGCATCACGCGCACCTTCTCGTTGTTTGATATCTCTGACATCTGCTTGTAGTGCTGACCCTCAGCCACACCGAGGTTCTGCAACAGCTGGGCGGCCTCACTCTCGGCCTCGTAGCCGTTCATCTCAGCAAAAGCCATCTCGAGTTCAGCGGCACGGTTGCCATCTTCCTCTGTCATCTCAGGCTTCGAATAAAGGGCCTCACGCTCTTTCATGTTATCCCACATGGGCTTGTGTCCCATCATTACCGTGTCCATCACCGTGAAGGCATCGTATTTGAAGTGGTCCTGTTCCAGTACGCTCATGCGCTCACCTGGCAACATCTCCACCGAACCTTTGTTAGGCTCCAGCTCACCGCTGATGGCACGGAGCAGGGTAGACTTACCGGCTCCGTTGGCACCGATAATGCCATAGATATTACCGCTTGTAAACTTCAGGTTCACATCCTTGTAGAGAACCTTCTTTCCGAATTGTATCTGCAGATTGGTTAATGTTATCATCGCTTTCTTCTATACCTTATTATAATAATTGGGCTGCAAAGGTACGAATATTAATTGAGACTACCAAATTTTCTACAACATTCCTTTCGTAGAGGGGAGTTCGTAATGATAGATGTCACGTCTGACAGCCATCTTCAGGGCACGGGCGAGGGCTTTGAAGATACCCTCTATCTTGTGGTGCTCGTTCTGCCCCTCGGCCTTAATGTTCAGATTCATCTTGGCTGCATCGCTGAGCGATTTGAAGAAATGTAAGAACATTTCAGTAGGCATCTCACCAATCTTCTCACGCTTGAACTCTGCATCCCATACGAGCCAGGGACGTCCCCCGAAGTCGAGACATACGGAGCAGAGACAGTCATCCATAGGCAGTGAGTAGCCATAGCGCTCAATACCCCGCTTGTCGCCGAGCGCATGAAGCATACATTCTCCGAGGGCGATGGCAGTATCCTCGATGGTATGGTGCTCGTCGACCTCAAGATCCCCTTTCGTGTGAATCATCAGATCCATCATGCCGTGCTTGCCAATCTGCTCAAGCATGTGGTCAAAGAAACCGAGTCCTGTTTGAATGTCGCATTTGCCTGTACCGTCGAGATTCACCTTGACGTGTATGTCGGTCTCCTTGGTGGCGCGCTTCACCTCTGCGATACGTTCACCAGCAAAGAGCAGTTCTGCTATCTTGTTCCATGTAATGCCTTCATCGCTAAGAATCAATGATTTACAGCCGATATTTCGAGCAAAGGTTCGGTCAGTTTCACGGTCACCGATGACATAACTGTTAGCAATGTCATACTCAGGATTATTCATATATTTCTCCACCAAACCGGTGTTCGGTTTGCGTGTAGGTGCATTGTCCTCTGGGAAGTGCGGGTCAATGAGAATATCATCGAAGGTGATGCCCTCGTCTTCAAGTGTCTGGAGAATGAAATTGTGAACAGGCCAGAATGTGTCTTCAGGGAAAGCCTGAGTACCGAGGCCGTCCTGATTGGAGACCATTACAAAACGGAAGTCGAGTTTTTCGCGAAGGAATGCGAGGTTGCGGATGACACCGGATACGAAACGAAGCTTGTCGAACGAGTCGATTTGCTCGTCGGCAGGTTCACGGATGATGGTGCCGTCGCGGTCGATGAATAGGATGCGTTTCATGCTTTTGGATTGTTAAATTCTTTACGTTCGCTCTCATGTGCGTCAATGGAGCCGTACATATAATAAATGGGGAATAGGAACGACAACATGACATAGGCCTGTATGAAGCCTATTAGCAGGAACACCACAGCCGCGAGCCATCCGATATAGGAGGGCATGCCAAGGGGATCGCCAGTTAGATAGCCGATGGTGGCTGTCTGGTTGGCGATGGTCAGTATGACGGCTGGCAGCGACGTAAACAGGCTGAAGACAGAAATGAGCAGGGTGGTGACGAAGACCACGAGGAAGATGAATCCCCAGCGACGGAAGCCGATGCCGTATCGTTCCCGCAGGTTTTTCCAGTAACCTACACCATCGGTCAATACATAACGCATGTTAGTATATGCCAGCGGCAATAGGATGACAAAAGCCAGAAGTCCCATGAGACAGATGAATGCGATGGCAGTATATGTCGAGAGATATTTGACTGCGAGAACCGAAATGCCAGCCACAATGCCAGCCACTACGATGTAGATGACAATTAGGTTAAGCCATGCCTTCAGCGTGCGCACGAAAATGTGTACGTCGAGGTTGAACCAGCGCGGAGCAAAGCTGATGGCACCTGTCTGCTGATGCTGCTTGAGTACGGAAAAGCCGTAAGAGGCGAAGAGTGCCTCTACAATTATGATCAGCAGAAGGGAGAACAGGGCTAGCATCGGACGGAGAATCATAATGGTACCGCCAATGCTGACCGTCAGGGCAAAAATGACTGCTGCCACCCAACTATAACGGAAGATTCGTCTGAAATTTGACATATACAGCCGATAACCTGCACTGATACATGCGCGCCCGCTTCGATCCTTCATGAGGATGCTGTCTTGATCTTTTTCCATAGAGTTTTCAATTTTTTGCGTGCAAAGTTAATGATAATTTGTGATTTACGATTTAGGATTTACGATTTTCTTACAGCCGAGTACGTTAATTAAATTAAAACGGTTTGAAAATTGTCGATTGTCAATTGGCAATTATCAAATAATTTGTATCTTTGCACCCAAATATATAATGGTAACGCACACACATGAAGATATTACGATGGGGATTCATCGGTTGCGGTGAGGTGACGGAGAAGAAAAGCGGTCCTGCCTTCAGCGAAGTGGAAGGGTCGAGTGTGGTGGCAGTCATGAGCCGCACGGAACGTCGCGCACGCACCTATGCAGTCACCCATGGTATCAAGAAATGGTACACCGATGCTCAGGAACTGATTGATGATCCTGACGTGAATGCCATCTATGTGGCTACACCTCCCTCCAGTCATGCCACTTATGCCATCATGTCTATGAAGGCTGGTAAGCCAGTATATGTGGAGAAACCCTTGGCGGCAAGTTACGACGACTGTGCCCGTATCAACCGTATCTCTGAGCAGACAGGCATCCCCTGCTTCGTGGCCTATTATCGACGCTATCTGCCCTATTTCCAGAAGGTTAAGGATATTGTGAGCAGTGGCAGGATAGGTAAGATACTCAATGTGCAGATACGCTATACAGAGTCTCTTCGGACTGCCGATGCCGAGGCCATCCGTAACCATACGCCTCTGCCTTGGAGACTTCAGCCGGAAATTGCCGGAGGCGGTTACTTCTACGATATGGCTCCCCATCAGCTCGATCTGTTACAGGATATGTTCGGCGTCATCCTTGAGGCCCGTGGCATACGTGCCAATCGTGGAGGCCTCTACGATGCTGAGGACTCCGTGAGTGCGTGCTTCCGTTTTGAGAGTGGTGTGCCTGGCAGCGGCTCGTGGTGCTATGTGGCCCATGAGAGTGCCCGTGAGGACTGTATAGAGATTATCGGCACCGAGGGACAGGTCAGTTTCTCTGTGTTTGATTATAACCCCATCCGTCTTCAGACCAGCGATGGCGATGAGAGTATCATGGTACCTAATCCGCCGTATGTGCAGTACCCGCTGATCAAGAATGTGATAGAAGACTTGCAGGGCTTGGCCGTGTGCACTTGTACGAGTGTGTCGGCAACGCCTGTGAACTGGGCGATGGACAGAATACTTGGAAAGTTTTGATGAATAGTAAGGGATTAATAGTAACGGTTGTGGCGATGCTTTGCTGCTTGACGATGAAGGCAAGGCAGGCGAGTGGGGCGGTCTATGAGAAGGCCGACAGCATCACTGTGTGTCGCCTGCTCAGCGAGGTCCGCCAGCAGCCACGCTCCACGAACTTCCCACTCTTCTTTGCCCGTAAGTTCATCGACAGGCCATACGTTGCCCATACCCTCGAAAAAGATGGTGCTGAGCGTCTGGTGGTAAACACACGCCAACTCGACTGCACCACGCTGGTTGAAACCGTCACGGCTCTTACCCTTTGTGCCAAGGCAGGCGAATACACTTTTGCGGCTTTTTGCAAGAGGCTTCAGGCGATGCGATATCACAATGGCGTCATCGACCGCTACCCATCACGCATTCATTACTTTACTGACTGGATTGTCTCAAACTCAAAGGCAGGCATCGTCAGCGAGATACAGAAGCCCAATCCCCCCTTTACCGCTGTACAGACGGTTAACGTGGGATATATGAGTCAGCACCCCGATAGCTACAAGGCCCTGAAGCGCCATCCGGAGTACGTGCCGGAGATCAAGGCTATGGAGAATCGGATCACGGGCATGAAGTTCCGCTTTATCCCCAAGTCAAAGGTCCTCAATACGAAGGCCATGCGCGAGGCCGTGAAAGATGGCGACATTATTGCCATTACCTGCAAGAAAGCCGGTCTCGACATCGCCCATCTGGGTTTTGCCGTGTGGCGCAAAGACGGTCTTCATCTGCTTAACGCCTCGCAACTGCACAAGAAGGTGGTTGAGGAGCCGATGACACTCGGCCAGTATCTCAGCCAACACGCCTCTCACACTGGAATCAGAATCATTAGAATCAACAAATAATACTTTACTGGATATGAAAATGGAATTACCCGATTTTATGAGTTACGCCAACAAATTCTCGCAGTCAGAATTTGCTGAGAAGATCTCCCGTATAGCCAAGCGAGCTGGCTCCAAACTCGTCTATGCCGCACTAATCCTGTACTATACACTCCAGAGCGACAAGGTGAGCAAGGCCGACAAGGCCATCATCATCGGAGCGCTGGGCTATATGATCAGCCCTATTGACGTGATTCCCGATGCCATCCCCATCGCCGGACTCACCGACGACCTCGCCGTGTTGCTCTATGTGCTGAAGCGTGTGTGGACGGGCATTGATCCTGAGATTATCGCCCAGGCACGTGAGAAGTTGTCGAAGTGGTTCGACGAAGAGGAGATAAATGAGATTCAGAATCTTTTCAACGAAGAAGAATAACGATCACGAGGATATTTTCGGACTGAGCCGTAAATACGATAAAAAAAGAGGATGTGATTGTCACATCCTCTTTTGCTTTGAGGTGCCTGGCGGATTCGAACCGCCGTAGACGGTTTTGCAGACCGTTGACTAAGCCACTCATCCAAGGCACCTTTCGATTGCGGGTGCAAAGGTAAGCATAATTATCGATACCGCCAAACTTTTTTCTCAGTTTTTATGACAGCAACACGCTTTTTCCTGTTTTTTCTCGCATATCTGCCGTTTCAGGTCACATCCGCTGCATCCTTCGCAAGGGTCATTCTTGCGTAGGAAAGTCCGATAGACTCGCCACGAAGCGAAGCCTGCGGCCAAGGCAACGATGATAATCACAGCAACGGTCTGCATATTTGCGGCTAAAGTTTCGTGAGCCTACGGAGCATCAGCTTGCTGATGATCTGTATCCTGTGACCTCGCTTCTCAATGTCCTCGCGTACATTATTTATATTATTAAAGAAGTCGCTGAAGGCGTTGAGCAAGAAGTTGGGCTGTCCTGGATCTTCAATCATATCGGGGTCTGTCAGTATGCGTATGCCCTCATGCTCGATGTGTACGTCGATGTCGGCATCGGTCATGATGGGGTCGCCGTCGTAGTGTATGGCTCCCGGCTCCTTGCGGTGTATATGCAGATGCTTCGTGCGGAAGGTCTTGATCTTCGAGTGGCTCGTCAGCGTTTTCATAAACAGGTCGGCGGCTATCTGCGGAGCCTCGAATGTATCGAAAGGCTCCATGATAATCACGTCCATCTCGCCGTCCTTCATCGTTGCCCCAGGTGCGATGTAGGCGTTGTTGCCGTATTGTGAGGCGTTGGCGCAGGCTATGAGAAAAGCCTTGTAACGGTGAGCCCCATCGTCGGCTACCACCTCGTAGGTCTCAGGCTTGTATTTCAGGCCTTCTTTCAGCACATTCTCCACGTAGGTGATCGGGCCGCGCTTGCCAGACTCTGCGAATTTAAGCGATATGAACGCATCAAAACCCATTCCGCAGGTGCAGAAGAATGGCAGGTCGTTGATCACACCGTAGTCGAACGTCTCCACGTTGTCGGCATTGATGATTTTGATGGCCTTTTTCACGTCGACGGGAATACATAGATGCCTTGCCAGCCCGTTGCCCGAGCCACAGGGGATGATACCGAGGGCTGTCTGGCTATGAGTCAGGGCGCGAGCCACCTCGTTCACCGTGCCGTCGCCACCCACCGCCACGCACGAGTCAATCCCGTGTTTGGCGCAGTCATGTGCGATCTCCGTGGCATGGCCGGCATACTCCGTGAATCGTATCTCGTAGTCGAAGCGCTCAAGATCCAGCCCGCTCTCTATCAGAGCCGGTATCTTATCCTTCGAGTGGGTACCCGAGATAGGATTTATAATGAATACAATCTTTTTCTTACTCATAATTGATGCTGCAAAAGTACGAAAAACGATGAAAAAATGATGCCGTTATACAATAAATTTGCAAAAAAGGCACATTTATTAAGAAAAACTTGCACGATTTGAAAAAAAATGTGTAATTTTGCACCGCAAAATAAATAAAACATTTTACCTGTCATCGGAATGGGACAATTACAAGAGAAATATAAGCACTATCGTGAGCCACAGAAGTTCATGGAGGCTGATGTGTACCCCTACTTTCGTGCCATAGAAGGCAAGCAGGGTACCGAAGTTGAAATGGGCGGACACAAGGTGCTGATGTTCGGCTCAAACGCCTATACGGGTCTGACGGGCGACCAGCGCATCATCGATGCCGCCAAGGCAGCCCTCGACAAGTACGGCTCAGGTTGTGCCGGCAGCCGCTTCCTCAATGGCACGCTGGATCTTCACGTGAAGTTGGAAAAGGAGATTGCCGAGTTCATCGGCAAGGACGACTGTCTCTGCTTCTCCACGGGCTTCTCAGTAAACCAGGGTGTTCTGGCAATGGTGGTCGGTAAGGACGACTACATCATCTGTGACGACCGCGACCATGCATCTATTGTTGATGGCCGACGTCTGTCGTTTGCCAAGCAGCTGCATTACAAGCACAACGATATGGAAGACCTGGAGCGCGTGCTTCAGAAACTGCCTCAGGAGGCCATCAAGCTCATCGTCGTCGACGGTGTGTTCTCTATGGAGGGCGACCTCGCCAAGCTGCCTGAGATTGTTGAGTTGAAGCATAAATACAACTGCTCCATCATGGTCGACGAGGCCCACGGTATCGGTGTCTTCGGCCGTCAGGGTAGGGGAGTCTGCGATCATTTCGGACTCACCGACGAGGTGGATCTCATCATGGGTACATTCTCCAAGTCGCTCGCCTCGATCGGCGGTTTCATCGCCTCCGACTGGGACACGATCAACTTCCTGCGCCACACCTGCCGTACATATATCTTCTCTGCTTCGAATACGCCCGCAGCCACCGCTGCCGCTATGGAGGCCCTGCACATTATCCAGCAGGAGCCTGAGCGTATCCAGGCTCTTTGGGATGTCACCAACTATGCCCTGAAGCGTTTCCGTGAGGAGGGCTTCGAGATTGGCGACACAGAGAGTCCCATCATCCCGCTCTATGTGCGCGACGTGGACAAGACGTTCCTCGTGACGGCTCTCGCCTTCAAGGCCGGCGTGTTCATCAACCCCGTCATCCCGCCTGCTTGTGCGCCTCAGGACACACTCGTGCGCTACGCTCTGATGGCTACTCACACCAAGGAGCAGGTTGACCGTTCGGTGGTTGCCTTGAAGAAAATCTTCGTCGAGCAAGGAATTATCAAATGAGATTGAAGATTGAACATTGAAAGTTTAAGAAAGTTAAATATTTGCTGGCGACAGACAATTTTTCAATTCTCAATTTTCAATTTTCAATAATTATTTGTACCTTTGCACCCGCAAAAATCGAGGTGTAGCGCAGTTGGTAGCGTTCCTGGTTTGGGACCAGGCTGTCGCAGGTTCGAGTCCTGTCACCTCGACCACCCTATAAAAATTTGCCGCTGACTTTCAATAAGTTAGCGGCTTTTTTGTGCTTGCGTCCCAAGATTTTCTTATTTCTTTACATATTTTTGGGACGATTTTGGGACGGAACTCGGGTGCTCTTGATCCTTTGATTGCATGCAAAACGGAAATCATTTTACATTACTAATGTGTAATTATTGCTATTATGAAGAACAGTAACTACCAGGTGGTATGCCGTATTGGGCTTTGAAACAGCGGCTGAAATAACTCGGTGAGGAGAATCCGCAAAGCGTGGATATCTCTGTGAGGTTGTAGCTGCCTTCCTTTATCATGCGGGCGGCATGCTTGAGGCGTATAGCCCGAATGAATAAACTAGGTTTCTGACCTGTCAGTGAATGAAGCTTACGGTAGAGGGTGGAGCGACTCATACAGACATCGGCCGCCAAGGCATCGATGTCGTACTCTTCGTTGCTGAGATGACGCTCTATTGCCTCGACGGCACTACGAAGGAATTTCTGGTCGATCTCATTGAGTGCTACAGCCTCGACTTCGACATTCTCGCCTTTCAGGAAATCCTGATTGCGCTGGCGGCGCAATTCCAGCAGATGGCTGATACGCAGTTGCAGCATCTCCATGTTGAACGGCTTTGATAGGTAGTCGTCGGCTCCAGCCCGTAATCCCTCTATCTTGCTTTCTTCGGCTGTGCGGGCTGTCAGCAAGATGACCATCACGTGGGATGTGTTGACGTCTTGCTTGATACGGCGGCAGAGCGTCATTCCATTCATAGCGGGCATCATCACGTCGGATACCATCAGGTCGATATCCTGCTCGGCAATTATGGTGAGCGCCTCCTCGCCATTGGCTGCCTGATGGATGTTGTATTGCTCTGCCAGTTCGCCGCACAGGAACTGACGGAACTCGTCGTTGTCGTCAACAATGAGCAGATTGGCCTTACGGGATTCGGTCTCTGGTCCTTCTGCCTGCTGATGAGGCTCGGCAGGCAGGGGTTGCTCCTTCATCTTTATGTTTGTAGGCAGAAAGGCTGTGAAAGTGGTGCCCTCACCAAGCTTGCTGTTGACGGTAATGTTTCCGCCATGAAGCTGTAGGTATTCTTTGGTTAGATGTAGCCCGATTCCAGTGCCGGTCACCGAAGGGTCTGCCGTGTTCTTGCTTTGGTAGTAACGGTCGAAGATGTGTGGAAGGTCGCGACTGGGGATGCCGCATCCGGTATCCTTTACGGTGATGCTGAGCCACTCTGTATCAGTCTTGGCTATGCTTACTGCTATCTGGCCGCCTGCAGGTGTGAACTTGAAGGCATTGCTGAGCAGATTGTATAAGATATGCTGTAATTTGCGGCTGTCGAAATTGATATAGAGCTGTTCGTTGGGAATGGCATATCCCAGGCCGATGCCTTTTTCGGTGGATATGGGACGGAATGTTTCGCAGACGGTGCGGACAAACTCGAAGATGTCGCCGTTGGTCAGTTCCAGTTTCTGTTGCCCCATCTCCAGTTTGCGGAAGTCGAGAAGGTTGTTGACAAGCGATAGCAGCCGTTGGGCATTCCGCTGGATCATCATAAGTTGATTGCTGATAAAGGTGAGGTGTGTCTCTTCCTGATCCTCTTGTTGCCAGCGGTCAATTTTCCTCACCATGCTCTCCAACGGCGTGAGTATGAGTGTGAGTGGGGTACGCAGTTCGTGGCTGATGTTCGTAAAGAAGCGCAGTTTCATCTCTGTCAGTTGCACATCCATCTGATGTTGCTGCTTTTCCTTCTGGCGTCTCAGATAGTAGCGGGTGATGCTGCCCATTAGCAGGACGGCTGTTAACAGATAGAGTAGATAGGCCCACCACGACTCGTACCAGGCTGGCAGCCGGTGGAGCTGGAGGGCATGGACGCTCTGTCCCCAGCAGCCGTACTCGTCGGTAGCCATCAATTCGAGCGTGTAGTTGCCTTTGGGCAGCAGGACGAAGGTAGCCTTGTTAACGCCCTGTGGCAGATAGTGCCATTGGGTATCGATGGAGCTGAGCCGATAGGCATAGGAAACCTTGTCGGCATGCAGATAGTTGAGGGTGGAGAATTGTATCTCGATGTTGACCGCATCATGACGGATGTCAAGTTGCTTGCTGTTCATGCCTATAATCCGACGGATGCCGTCGATGGTGACCGATGTGACGATGGGCGATGCTCCAGATGAGAGTTGGTCGATGTTAGCCGACGGTTGGATGTAGAGAATGCCTCCGGCACCGTCGATTGTCACATGGTCGCCTTCGGCCTTAACATGATGGAAACAGTCCATCTGGATAGCCTTGTCGGATGAACGGAAGATGCGATAGGCCCCGCTTCGGGGATTGTACTCTTTCACCATCTGGTCGGATAGCAGCCAGAGATGCCCCTTGGCATCAATAGCTATATGTTTGATATTGTCGCCGTTGGTATTGCTGCCTTTGCCGTCGATAGTGGTCTTGCCGGTTTCTGGATGATAGCATAGCAGGTCGCCATGACGGGTTGATGCCCAGATACATCCTTTGCTGTCTTCGGCCAGATCGGTAATCTCGCTTTTCACCAAAATCATCCGTTTGCCTTGTCTCGGGTTATAGCATGTCAGGTGGTTCTCGTCGGAGGCATAATATAGATTACCGTCGCGGGCTTTTAATATAGCCACGACCTGTTTGGCTGAAATAGGGAGCGAACTGATCATCTTGGCCGTAGTATGGTAGATGTCAATACCTTCTTGATGGCCAATGTAAACCTCACCGTCGCCAACATCGAGAATGCAGTTGATGTTGCCTCGTGCCTTGGTTTCTACCCGTGACTGGACTGTATGCCCGTCGTACCAGAGGTAATAGAGCTGATTCTGCTCTTTACCCCAGATGCCCTGTCCGTCTTGACGCTTGCAGAAATCCGTTACGCTGGGGCGGGAGATGGTACTCACATTCTTGTCGAAAACAATGGTCCCAGCCTTTGGCAGATAGAGTGCGATAGGTTCGCGATCCTGCCCCAACCAGATGTTTTCGCCCTCTTTCACGGTGTTGCGTATGAAGGGGCGGTTGTGCAACTGCTTCCTGACAGACGAGAGGTCGGCTTTCATGATGCTCGTGTCGGGATGTGACAGGATAAACGTGTGGGGCGAGAATCCTGAAACCCAGAGGTTACCATTGTTATCGAAGGCCGTGTTGTCGATGACGCTCATGCCCTCAGGCAAGATACCGCCCAGACTTACGGGGTGCAGACTGCCGTCTATGATGTCGTAGGCGCGTAGACCATACATCGTTGACGCCCATAGCCGTGGGGAGGAGGTGTCGCCGACGAGATGGATGGTCAGTGAGGTGTTGGCATCGCCGTATGTGCTGGGGAATGTTGTCGCCCGGCGATGATCGGGGTCGTAGTGCATGATACCTTTCCCCCATGTGCCTATCCAGAAGCCGTGGCCCGTAGGGTCTTCCACTAAGTCGGCTGGAGGGATGCTCTCTTCCCAGTATTGCTCTTCGAACCGTCGGGCGGCTCGATTGTACATCACTACGCCACCATTCCATTGTGTCACCCATATTCTGCCGCGACTATCCTGCATGATGCGCGACGCCCATGCATCCTGACCCTTCCATTTCGATGGGATGGTTGCCATGAGGTGCAGATGCTGGTCATAATGATAGACCTGTTTTGAAGAACAAACCCAGACGGTACTATCGGATGCCACTAATATGGGCCCTGCGGATTTGCCCGCCAGTTGCTGATCGACGACATGGATGGTGTAGTCGTTTTTGTCGAGCATATAAAGACCCTCCTTCGTGGAGAAAAGGATATGATTGTGGAAATCGCCTGCCAGACTTGTAATATCATTACTTGCACCGATCAAGTCGGGATGATTGCGGTCGGAGCGAAAGACATCAATATGATAGCCATTGTCACGGCACAAGCCTCCTCCCCGGGTTCCATACCAGATAAATCCCTCCCTGTCCTGATAGATGCAGTGGACATTGGCCACTGGCAATTGTTGCTGGGTGGGCAGTTCGGTTAATACGTATTCGTTAGCTAGCCAGCCTTTGGACGGATGGCTTAGTGATAGTGAAATGATAAGTAGAAGAATTGTCTTCAGTTGCATAGTAGAGTTCTTTTTCTGGTGCAAACTTACAAAATAATCCTCATATACCTATATAATTATAAAAGAAAAATAGTGTGAAACCTCACTTTGCACAAATAGTGAAAGCTAATGAACGGCATAGACAAGCCTGTTTCTGGAAAACACCCTAACTTTGCAGCCGGAATCAAACTGAGAGATAACTCAAATATTAACTAAAAACATTTTTAACATGAGTAAAACAAAATTATTCTTCTTGGCTTTGTTCACCATCTGCAGTATGGTGACCATGGCACAAAACCAAAAGGCCAGTGGTGTCGTGGCCGATCGGGACGGTGTCCCCGTCATCGGAGCCACAGTAGTGGAAAAAGGGACAAAGAATGCCACGGTAACTGACCTGCAAGGGCGCTTCTCGCTTCAGGTGGGGCAGGGAACCATGATTTCTGTTTCTTACATCGGCTATAAGTCGCAGGACATTAAGCCTACGAATGCGCCTATGCACATCACGCTTGAAGAGGAGGCCAATGGGCTGGATGAAGTGGTGGTGATCGGTTATGGTACGTCGCGCAGAAAGGACATCACTGGCGCCGTGGCTTCTGTCAATGGTGATCAGCTGAATTCCGTCAGCAGTACTAGCGTGAGTCAGATGCTACAAGGTCGCGTTACGGGTATGTCGGCTACACAGAGCTCTGCTCAGCCTGGTGCGGGTATCTCTATCAATATCCGTGGGGCAGCATCGCCTCATGGTAGCAATGCCCCGCTCTATGTAATCGACGGCGTTCCTATCCAGACCAACTCGTCGGCAACGCCAGGCATCAGCACACCGGGATATGACTATATGGCTGGCGTGGATCGTGACCCGCTGAATACGATCAATCCTAATGACATTGAGAGCATTGAGGTGTTGAAGGATGCTTCGGCGGCTGCCATCTATGGTGCTTCGGCTGCTAACGGTGTCGTACTGATTACAACCAAGAACGGAAAGTCGGGCAAACCGAAGGTGGAATATCGTAGTGTTTTCACGGCTCAGCTGATGAAGAAATACCCCGAGGTGCTCAATGCCCGACAGTTCAGAGAGCAGGCCAACTTCTGGACAAAGGAGTATTACCTTTATAATAATAAGATGGGTGTGTATGGCGACAACCCCGAAGACCTCAGTGGCTATCAGCCCGTATTCGACAACGTGGATGGCTATGAGGCAGATACCAAGTGGATTGACGAGGTGTCGAGAACGGGGTATGTGATTGATCAGAACGTATCTGTCAATGGTGGAACAGACAAGACGAAGTATTACTTCTCTTACAATTATTACGATAATCAGGGTATTTTGAAACAGTCGGGCTTGAAGCGCCATAACCTCCGACTGAATCTGGATCAGGAGTTCTCGAGAATCTTCAAGGCGGGTATTAAGTTCAGCTACTCGAATGTGAATGCCAACAGCACCTCCGTAGGTACGGGCGGTAATGGCGATAACATGATCATGCGACTCATTGACTATGCGCCGGACATTGCCGTGATGGACGAGAACGGCAATTATAACAAGAGCTATAATAAACTCTACACGAACCCGGTATCTTATTGTGAGATAGAGGATAAGACCACGACGGAGCGCGTATTCATCGCGCCCTCTTTCGACCTGAAGTTGATGGACGGGCTAACGCTGAGGGGCGTGGGTGGCTATGACACGCAGACATCTGTCAGAAAGTTCTTTATCCCTAAGCACGCGAATAATGTGAATGCTCAGGAGGGTATGGCCAGTCTGGGACAATCAAAGGTGGTAAATGCCAGTATTGAGTCGTATCTGAACTACGACAAGACGTTTGGTGAAGTGCATCATGTGTCGGCGGTATTGGGTGCCGGTTACTATAGGACCACCAGCGAGAGCTTCGGACTTACGGGTTCCAATTTCTTTACAGATGCCTTTGGCTACAATAATGTTGGCATAGCGAGTGATAAGGATAAAGAGGGTATCAGCTCCTACTTTGCAGAGCGCACGAAGCTGTCACAATTCTTCCGTGCTAACTATTCGTATAAGGATCGTTATATCGTGACCATCACTGCCCGTCGTGACGGTTCGAGCTATTTCGCTGAAAACAAGAAGTGGGGTTTCTTCCCCAGTGCTTCTGTCGCCTGGCGACTGAGTGAGGAGGCCTTTATGCAGAGTGCCAAGGCCGTCAGCAACCTGAAACTCAGGGTGGGCTACGGTGCTACGGGTAATGAGAATGTCCTGGGCACCAACTCGCAGTCGCTTTACCGTTCGGGCTATAACTTCCTGATCGGCTCTACGATGCACACTGGCCTGATGCTTACCCAGATAGAGAATCCGGAACTGAAATGGGAAACCGACTACACACTGAACATCGGTATCGACTATGGACTATTCAACCAGCGCATCAATGGCTCTATCGAATTCTTCCATCGTGGCGTAAAGGATCTGCTCGACTATCAGACACTGCCCTCAAACAATGCCGTGGGGCGCGTGGCTGCCAATATCGGCGAAACCAAGAGCGAGGGCTTTGAGTTCTCCCTGAACAGCGACAATCTGAACAGCAAGACCTTTAAGTGGGAGACCACGCTAAACGTATCCTATTTCAAGGCCAGTTGGGTGGAGCGTAACCCGGAAGTAGCTCTGGCGGAGTATATCGACGAGAAAGGTGAGATCGACGCCATCTATGGCTGGAAGACTGATGGCATCATCCGTAGCAAGAGCGAGATCCCCTCGTATATGCCGAATGCCAATGTGGGTAACGTGAAGTACGTGGATCTGAATGGTGACGGCCAACTCGATGCCAAGGATGTTGTGAAGTTGGGTAATAGTACGCCTCGCTGGATGATCGGCTTCGGCAATACCTGGAGCTGGAAGGGCTTCGACCTTAATATCTATCTCTATAGCGCACTGGGCTTCAAGAAGTATATCGGCACTTACAACAGTGGTACTGGCAGGACTTACGGGCAGATTCCCGTGGCCGATAACCTTGGTAACCGAGGGAATGCGCCCAGCAATACTTATACCAGCGTGATGACAGAGGTGTGGAACAGTCAGAATGGACAGGGATGGATGCCTGGCGTGGCAACAAACCCGCTGGACAGCAAGAATCCGTCGGGCGCCAACGATTTCTATCTACAAGATGGCAGCTACGTCAAGCTGAAGAATATCACCCTGGGCTACACGTTGCCACAAAGCGTTTTCCTGAAGAGCAACTTCATCCGTGGTGCCCGCTTCTTCGTAGATGCCCAGAATGTGGCTACATTCACCGGATACGACGGCTTTGATCCGGAACTCTCAACGGGCAATCCCTATCCTCAGGCTTTGTCGCTCTCATTCGGATTTAATCTTAACTTTTAACTCAGACAGAATATGAAAAAGATCATAATAGGCGCCATGATGTGCGCAACAGCAATGGTGACTCTGCTCACTTCGTGTGAGGACACGCTAGAGACAAAGAACTTCACGGATATGTCGCCAAGTAATTTCTTCAAGACCGAAGGTGACTTCGATGCAGCTGTAACAGGTCTCTACCTGCCCCTAACTACCAACTGGGGATACAGCGATGGCGGTACGGGCGGCTGGTACACGTCGTTGTTTAATGCAGACATGAGCTCTTATTTCTCGGCAAGTCTGATTACCGGTGACGTGATGCGATCCTATTCCACTCATCCATACGCCGAGTTCAATGTGGGACCATCGACAAATGGAGCCATCAGCACTACCTATAACGTGCTTCGCTTTGTGGCCCGTGCTACCGATGTCATCAACCAAATGGAAAACAGTAACGGAGCTACTGAAGTTATCCGTTCTCGCTATATCGCTGAAGCAAAGATATTGCGCGCATTCTATATGTACACATTGTTCGACTTCTTTGGCCCGCTGAATGTGAAACTCGATCCTTCGACTCTGATGAATAATGAAATCGAACCGCGTCCGTCGAGTGAAACTTATATTGGGTATATAGAGAAAGACCTGAACGACGCACTTGCCACGGTTTCGCTGCCAGACAGGTATAATGATAATCCCGACGAGTGGGGACGGATGTCAAAGGCAATAGCATATGGCATCAAACTTCGTCTTTACATGCATGAGAAGAACTGGCAGCAGGCCAAGGCTACGGCACAGACGCTGATGGGCATGGGCTACCGACTGCTTGACAGCTATGAGCGCGTGTTCGCTTCGGCCGTCAATGATGAGCTCATCTGGGCTGTGCCTGCCAACACTGCATCGGACAACTATTACGTGACGGAAACGCTTCCTAACGACTTCAAGCGTGGCTATAACCACCAGGGACGATCGTATATCCGCGGCACAGAGGATACTTATTTCTCTGGGTGGAAAGCCTATTGCATGCGGTGGGAATTCTACGATACATTTGAGCCGAACGATACCCGTAAGGATGTGATACTCTGTGAGTATGACAATTCTAATGGTCAACGCGTGAACCGTGAGAATGGGATGGTGGGACCGATACCCATCAAGTTTATGGACACACAGTTTGCCAACTGGGGAACACAGACAGCCCAGCCCGTGCTCCGCTATGCAGAAGTCCTGTTGTCGTTTGCTGAAGCCGAGAATGAACTGAACGGTCCGAGTGCCGAGGCTGTTCAGGCTCTGAAGCAGGTGACCGACCGAGCTGGTGTGGAGATTCCCGCATCGGCAACTGCCAGTAAAGAGGCATTCCGCGACTATCTGCTGCTGGAACGTGGTCATGAACTATTTGGTGAGGGCATGCGTCGTCAAGACCTGATCCGCCACGGGGTGTATATAAAACTGGCTCGTGAGCGTGGCAATAATGCTCAGGACTATCAAGTGCTGTTCCCCATTCCACAGTTTGCCATTACGGAGTCAAATGGAATCCTTGAACAGAACCCTGGATATTAATAAGAATTAGCATCATTATTCATAATAAGTTGTTATTTTTCACGTTATTAGTTTTAGTTAATGTTAATTGTTAGTGAGAAGGGGCAGGACCTTCAACCTCCTGTCCCTTCTTTTTCTGAAAAATGGCGATGACGATACGATATTTGATGATGAGTATCCTGTTTCTGGCAGGCATAGGGGCAGAGGGTCAGACCATGGAGGAGGCATTCAGGAATCCTCCAGCAGAGGCGAAACCGCTCATGATATGGCAGTGGATGGACGGACTCGTCTCGAGAGAGGGAATCACTGCCGATCTGGAAGCCTACAAGGAGGCGGGTATTGGTGGTGTGCAGAACTTTCAGGTGGGAGGCCCTATGCAGGGTCTCGCCAAGGACACCACCAATGCCATCGGTTCTGAGAGATGGCAACGACTGATGCGCTTTGCCATCGACGAGTGCCGTCGGCTGGGCTTGTCGTTCGGCACACATAACTGTCCTGGATGGTCATCGAGTGCCTATCCGACAGTCAAACCGGAATATGCCATGCAGAAGCTAGTGTGGAGCACGACGGTAGCTTCAGGCAGGAGTCGCACTCGTCTCATCATGCCAAAGACAGAGCCACAGTATAGTTATTATCGGGATGTGGCAGTGATAGCTGTCCCCGATCAGGACAGCGTGCCGATGAGTTCGATCAGGAATCTGACTGGCAAGATGGACAGCAAGGGCATACTGCATTGGAAGATGCCTCAAGGACGTTGGAGGATCTATCGTTTCGGGCATACACCCAACGGGAAAACCAATGTGGCTACGTCGCCAGAGAGTGGTGTTGGATTGGAGTGTGACAAAATGAACCGTGAGGCAATCAGGCATTTCTGGGAGTCTTATCCCTCTATCTTAATAAGTCTGGCTGGCGATGAAATTGGGAAGACATTCCAACGATTGGAAATTGACAGCTATGAGGCTGGTGGTCAGGACTGGACCTCAGCGATGCCTAGGGAATTTCAGAAACGGCGTGGCTACGACATGTTGACTTGGTTGCCCGTGGCTGCGGGGATGACTATCGACAACAAAGCGAGCAGCAAGAAGTTTCTGAATGACTGGCGTGAAACGGTTACCGACCTGTTTGCCGAGCATTATTACGGTTATATGAGCCAGTTGGCGCATGAGCATGGCCTGCAGCTATTGGTACAGCCCTACGGAACTGGGGGAGGGAGCGGTCGCTTCAATCCTATCAATACGGAAAAAATCTGCAAGCAGCTGGCGGTAGATGATCCCATTAGTGCCGAGTTCTGGACCAACCCCACTAACTGGGGATGGAATGACGTACCGAGGGTGGTGGATGCGACAAGACGGGCAGGACACGAAATCGTCTATGCAGAGGGATTCACCTGCTGGCCCCTATATGCGTGGAAAGATGATCCAGCACGGCTGAAAGCCATCGCCGACTCGGCTTTCTGCCGTGGCATTAACAAGCTGATGCTGCATGCTGGCGCACACAATCCTTGGGTGAATGCCAAGCCTGGCATGTCGTTCGGTATGTGGGGTACACAGTGGACGCCAGGACAGACATGGTGGAAGGATGGTGCCAAGCCTTTGTTCTCTTACTTTGCCAGATGCCAGGCATTGCTGCAGCGAGGGGTTTACGTGGATGATTTCAAGAGCAGGGATGCCTCGCTGACCACTGACGCCCACAGCATCCACTGGATACACCGGCGGGACGGTGAGACCGATATCTATTTCGTAGCCAATACCAAGGACAGTACGCTGATGCCTCATGTTACTATTACAGGTACGGGCAGACTGCCTGAGGTGTGGGATCCGGAAACAGGGAATATGTCTGAGGCAGAAATATGGAAGATGGCAGACGGCAAGACACAAGTGACGTTGAATCTGACCACACGGCGAGCCGTGTTCCTCGTCTTCAGGAATCCAACGACAGAGACTGGATCGGCAAAAGAGTCTTTCTCAGACGACATCACCGACACCATACCCATAACAGGAACGTGGACGGTCGGATTTGATGAAGATAAGGTTGTTGAATGGCCATCGCTGATGCCTTGGAATGAGTCGATTGACAGCGATATCAAATACTTCTCAGGGACTGCTCATTATGAGCAGCACCTGTATCTGAACGAACTTGACCGCCACTATCGATATATCCTTGATCTGGGTGAAGTGAAGAATCTTGCAACGGTTCGTGTGAATGGAAAGGTATGTGGTACACTTTGGCGACCACCCTTTACCATTGACATCACCGAGGCGCTGCTTGGCGGTGACAATCTGCTGAAGGTTGATGTCACTAATCTATGGGTGAATCGTATGGTGGGTGATGAACAAGAACCTGACGATGTGGAATGGTCAGAACCTGTGGCCTTCGGAGCTGCTCCCAATTCACCAACCATTGGCCGGTTTATGAAAGAAGTGCCAGAATGGCTCAGCCAGGGACAGCCACGCCCCTCCAAGCGTAAGGCTGTCGTCTCGTTTAAGTTTTTTGAGAAAGACACTCCGCTTCTCCGCTCAGGATTGATAGGCCCAGTGGTGCTAAAGAAAACAGCAGTCCTCGCACAGCAGCCTTCCGTTGAGAATGAACTATGGATAAAATATGGCAAGCATCCGATTTACGGTGTGCTGAGTACGCCTGTCAATGGACAGAAGAAACATCCGATTGTGATAGTGGCTCATGGTTTCAACGGATCACATCATTTTGGACGTAGTTATTTCAAAATGCTGAATGAGATGGGATATATGTGCTATACCTTTGATTTCCCATGTGGCGGAACTGGAAGCCGGACAGACAACAATACGGTAAACATGTCAGTGATTGACGAGCAGAAAGCATTGGAGACTATCGTGCGATATTTTAAGTCGCATTCAGATGTCGACAAAAAAAATATCGTACTTCTGGGTAGTAGCCAGGGGGGCCTTATTGCTGCTCTGACCGCTGCCAGCCTGCAGAAAGATATCAGTAAACTGATTCTCGAGTTTCCTGCCTTGTGCATCCCTGACAACTGGAACAGTCGCTATCCGCAGGTATCCGATATACCAGATACCACAAAAGTATGGCAAGTTCCTATTGGACGACAATTCTTTACAGAACTCCGTAATATGGATCCATACCAGGCTGTTGAGGCATATCGTCGACCTGTTCTTATCATACACGGTGATGCCGACCCTGTAGTGCCAATAGATTATTCCCGTCGGGCTGTTAAACTGTACAAGGATGCCCGGCTGCTTGAAATACCAAATGCCGGACATGGTTTTGGCGCGGAGGATTTTCAACGCTCATTGGCATGTATACGACAGTTCTTGTGTCCTTCCAGACATGCTGTTATCAATGGTGTTCCATGGTATGACCAACATGGTAACGTCGTGAATGCCCATGGGGCAGGTATAACATATGACAATGGACGCTACTGGCTGTTTGGTGAATACAAATCAGATTCAACCAATGCGTTTCCCGGTTTTTCTTGTTATTCTTCTTCCGACTTGGCTACCTGGCGTTTTGAAAGAGTGGTCTTACCTGTTCAGAAGAATGGCATCCTTGGTCCGCAACGGGTGGGTGAACGTGTGAAGGTGATGAAGTGTCCCAAGACAGGACAATATGTCATGCTGATGCATACCGATGCAATGGACTATAATGATCCGCATATCGGCATAGCCACTTCTCCAGCAATTAACGGAGAGTATCAACTGAAGGGTACGCTTCAATATAAAGGCAAACCGATAAAGCAGTGGGATATGGGCGTTTTTCAGGATGATGATGGTACTGGCTATCTTCTTATCCATCATGGACCCATCTATCGGCTGAGCAATGATTACTTGTCAGTTGATACGATGGTGGCCCGTGTGGAAGGAATGGGGGAGTCGCCTGCAATGTTCAAAAAAGACGGTATCTACTATCTGCTGACATCGAACCTGACTAGTTGGGAACGTAATGACAATTACTATTTTACGGCTCCATCTCCAGCTGGCCCTTGGACGCGTCAAGGAAACTTTTGTCCAGAAGGTTCACTGACATGGAACTCGCAGACGACCTTTGTCATGAAACTACCCGATGGAACACCGATGTATATGGGCGACCGTTGGAGCTACCCCCATCAGGCTTCTGCCGCTACATATGTCTGGTTGCCATTGCAGACCAATGGAGTTAGACTCTCTATTCCTGCCTATTGGAATGCATGGGATGTTCGGACTATAGCACCTGTTGACCCGTTAAAGGAATGTTTGAAGACACAAGTCAACTTCTCGTCGAATGACATTGGAGCAAAAACCACCATTCCCTTCAAGGGCAGAAGAATATTTGTAACAGGTGAGGCAAATGCTCACGGAGGGTATGCTAAACTGACCATCCGTAATCAAAAAGGGAAGGTGTGTGTAACAACTCTCATAGACTTCTATGCCAAAATGCCAGAACAGGGAATTCGTTATGCCAGTCCGATACTGCCAATGGATGAATATGAACTGGTGATAGAAGTGACTGGCGACAGGAGTAATTGGACTGACAAACGTCACAACCTTTATGGTACGGACGGTTGCTTTGTAAATGTTTTAGCAGTATATAATGAATAGATAATAAAGATTATTAATTATGAGAAAATGGTTAATGATATCCTGTCTTATGCCGGTGCTCGTATTTGCACAGACAGGAAGCTTGAAAGGCAAGCAGATTGGCGTTATTGGCGATAGCTATGTCCGCAATCATGTTGGTAAGATTGAGGATACCTGGCATTATAAGTTTGCACAGAAACATCAGATGCAGTATTTTAATTATGGTCGTAATGGGAATTGTATTGCTCTCGATTTGGAACGTTGGGGACCTGGCATGTACCAGCGCTACAAAGATATGAAGGACTCTTTGGATTATATCATAGTTATTGCTGGCCACAACGATGCCGTCCGCGAACGTCTTGACTCTATTGGCATGGATACATTCCGTGAACGTCTTGGCTTACTATGCAGTGGGCTTATTGAGCGATATCCTAATGCAATGATATTCTTTTTTACACCTTGGACTTGCAAAGATTTTATAGGCAGTCCACGTCAACAGGTGGTTGATACGATACTTGAGATCTGCGGATCATACGGAATCCCTGTTTTTGATGCAGCCCGTCATAGTAATATCTTTGCAGCAAGTGAACAGTTTCGGAAGATTTATTTTCAGGGAGGAAAAGGTACTGACACAGCTCACCTAAATCCGCAAGGGCACGACCGATTCTTACCTGTGGCAGAAAAATTCATTCTTCAATACATAAATGAACAATGATGCCATCTGTTAGACGGCTTTGACGCCCTCGCGAAGTCGTAGAGGATGTGTCTATTCAACTGTTTCTGAATTCCAATGGTGTCATACCGAAATGATCTTTCACGTATTTACCAAAGAAGGAGGGATTTGGAAAAGCGAGTTTGTCGCAGATTTGCTTAATACTGAGATCTGTCTGACGCAGGTAGTAACGGATATCCTCCAGCACATGTTCTGTAATCCATTCGTTAGCGGTCTTGCCAGAATTCTTCTTGCAGGGGTAAAGTCCTAAAGATTCGGGGGGATTTCCCCCTCTTTAGTTGTTTTTAAACAGATAAATTGCCGAATTACCAAACTATTGTGATGTAAAATGCCTAGCGGATGGTATTCCGTCTCTGATGATTTCGCAGTAACTTTGCACCCAGATACTTTTAGCCATTTTACCAATTGTGAATTAAAGGGTAAGTCTATGGTAGTAACTAATGAGACCGAACAAGGCCGACAGTACAAGGAATATACTCGTGAGGCCACAGGCAATAAAGCCGAAAGAAGCGCTCAGCTACTCGGTGGAGAGTTCTGGTACGAATAGCGCAGTTCCACAACCCGTTTGGAAGGCAGCCTTGGTGCTGCCTTTTGTATCTATTCTTCCCAGTCGATTTCCTGGAAGCGTGAGAATCGTTTACCGTTCCGTTCTATCTGCTCGAAGAACATCTTCTCCGGACGAACCCAGTATTTGTGGTCGCCGTAGAGAGCCTGATAGACTACCATGCGTTCCTGAGTCTCTGAGTCGAAGGCTGATGCTATCAACTTGTACTTGTTTCCCTTGAAGTGCTGGAAGTAGCGTACCCGGTCTTCTGCGATGGGATAATCAAGCAGCAGCTTCTCGATAAGCGGACAGTACCATGTCTTGAATTGCTCTGCTGTTGGTGTATGTCCACCTGGGAAGTGAAAGGTGTTATGATAGTGTTCCAAGAACAATGGCTCAAAGTGCGCAAGCGTGTCCTCTTCACCGAATAGTCCCCAAACGCGTACCTTATTATATATATTACAGCAGTCGAACTGATGGGCTTCCATCTCCTCGAACTCCTTAATCAGGTTTTCGTCGATGGTGAAGTCTTGCTTGCCGTCTGCCCTTGGTGACTTGTACTGATGGTTGCCAATACGCTCGCGTAGGAAGTCTGACATCTTGAAATGCGGATTGCCGAGTAGGGCAGGGACTCCGATAATTGGAGAGATCATCTGTGCATAGAACGAACCGCAGCTGTTGCCAACAAGTATATCCGGCTTCTCTTGGTCGCAGATGTCGCGGATGAGTTTGACGGCATCAGCTGGATGGATTGGTAGGTCGGGAGTCAGTACGGTGGTCCTCTTTTCGAAGGCCTCCTTCAATGCCAGGGCTGGCACACAACTGCCGCTGGCATAGAATCCGTGAAGGAACAGTATCTTCTTTTGCTTTTGCATATCGGGGTGCAAAGGTACTCAAAAAACAGCAGAAAACCGTCGCAAAGGCGGTTTTCATGCTGCATTTTAACAAAGATTTCTCTAAGATTCCTAGAAATCATTGAACTTCTTCATGGCTTCTGCCTTAATTTCATCGGCCACGTCGATGTATGGCTTCATGGCCTTGTAATCTGAGTGTCCTGTCCATTTCATTACAACCTGTGGAGAGATACCCATGCCGAGGGCATTGCATATGAAACTGCGTCGGCCAGTATGGGTTCCTACCACTTTATGCTTTGGTTTGATTTCATCAAAACGCTCGTTACCTCTGTAGTAGATGATTCGGATAGGCTCGTCGAAACCTGCCAACTCACAAAGTTCATGAAGATAGGTGTTCATCTTCTGATTGGACACAACGGGTAACGCTTTCCCTTCGGGGAACTCAAAATGCTCGTACTTCTTCAGGATGGCCTTGCTGTGGGTATTCAGTTCTATCCTAAGCGAGTCAACGGTCTTGATGGTTGTTATCTCGATGTACTTGTCATGTACATCACACTTTCTGAGATTCGCCAGATCCGAATACCTTATCCCTGTATAGCACTGGAAAAGGAATACGTCCCTAGTTCTTATTAGATAGAGCTTTGTGTCAGGAATCTCGAACTTTTCCAATTGTTCTAGTTCTTTCTTGTTGAAGAATACGACTTTCTTGGGTGCACTCTTCAATGCGGGCCTGTATGCCTCAAACTCGTTGTTGCTGTGATAGCGCTTACGATAAGCCCAGCGAATTACTACTTTCAGCATGACAATGTCTTTACGGATGGTAGTGTTCACATACTTCTTCTCTTCGCGCAGGTAATCCACGAAACACTGGAAACCGTCTTCATCGAAAAAGTCGAAGGTTACTTCGAAGTGGGGGAGTCCATGCTTTCTTCTCCAATCGCGGAAAGACTTCAGATTATAGCGTATGGTTTCATACTTCTTTCTGGTCTTCACTGCCCAGTCGTTGAGTTTTCCTGCGTATGCCTCATACTCATGATAGACATCCCAGAATGTAAATGAGCTGTTAATCTGACGTTCTTTCTTTGGTTGTGAAAGATTGTTAAAAGTATCATCTGAACAATTGGTGTCCTCAATTGAACGTTCCTTGTCCCCTTGGTCAGGAACCTGATTTTGGGATTTTGAAACAGGTTTTTTCTTAGAACTGACAGTCGGTTTCTTAGCCTCCAGGAACATTTTGAAGGTATCCTTGAATTCCTTCTGAGTGGGAACAGCCTCTTTCTCAATGTAGAGGTCGATGGTATTAAGCGCACTTTTCTTATAGTGCATAATACCCCCGTTAATCTCCTCGGATGATTTGCCGAAGCTACCTCCGATAGCATAGCCAGCATTTGCATCCCAGCATGCAGCGTTGATGTGATAGCCTGTTGAGTACTCCAGTCTCATGGACTCATACGTAATCCTGATGGTAATCAGTGAATTCTCATTGTCAATCACCTTTTCCCCAGTTTGGTGGTCAATGAACCACCGTGGCTTAAGCCTGAACTTGATGTCTGTTTTCGTTGCCATCTTACGATCATTTAAATTGTTATTTATACTAATCTTTCTACGTAAGAAGAGAAGGGGGTACTTGAACCTTTGGGTGACACTTGGCGTGTTTATAGCCTAAATTTCGATTTCTTGACAAAATCGTTGTTTCGACACTCGTCAAATGCCCTAAAATGGTATTCCTTTGGTTGCTCGCATTGAGTTAACGACCTTTGGCGTTTCGGGGAAAATTCCTTTCCCCAAAGGCTTTCCACAGCCGTTTTTTATTCCCCAAAAGTCTTTCCCCGAGTTTTCCCCGGACTTTTCCCCAGGGCTATCCCAAAGGTTTTCCCCAAAAGTCGGAAATCGTCCCTTTCCTCTTTGGCTGGCGGCCTTTTCGGCCACATACGGTTGAAAACAACCGAATAGATTTTTCCCCAAGAGTGGGGTAGGTGAACCCTGCTCATTTTGGAGATGGAGAAATTCTTTTCCCCAATTCTTCCCCAAAGGTATGCATAATAAATGAAACCACCAAATCCCCCAAAATGACCTCAAAAATGCCCAAAATAAGCGTGTTTTTTCATAAGTATTTACAATTCCAATAAGTTTATGAATCGAAAATAGGCTAGTTTCATCCGATGTCACCTATTGTCTTGTTCCCGAAACCTTGCTGTCACCTCGACTCTAAAAAGAATCCCGCTGATTCACAATGAATTAGCGGGATTCTTTAATGTAATGGATGATGTCATCAGCAAACTCGTATCATCATGGTTTGAAGCCCTTTTGCCAGACGGTCTTGACACCATCGCAGAGGTCGTAGATGATATGACGTCCCTGGATGCGACGGCCAGCGGGGAGGAAACCGCAAATGATACGGGTGATGTGCTGGCGGATGTTGAAGGCCTTCGGATCGTCCACACCGATGCTCTCCACACGGAGACTGAAACGACCGATGCCTGGGAGTACCACCGTCTGGCCTTCCCGCAGTTTCTCCTTCAGAATATCCTGAAGTTCCGTCACGACACCGACGACAGAACCCTCCGAGAAGCCGCTGTTACGACAGGCCTCTTCGGCGATTTCACTGAGTGTCACCTCGCCCTGGCTCACGGCCTTGGCAAAATATTTCCCATAAGAACTGCTACGCTTGATATTGTTCTTGATTAATTTGATATGTACAGCCATTTTCTTTATAATATTGGTTTAAAAATCTTATACTATCGTCACTTGAAATAAAACAACTTGTTTTACTTTATTAAAGGCAGGTTATTCATTCTTTAAAGGCATCTTAACGATAGTAAAACAAGTTGTTTTACTTTTAGCGATTATATCCCTTCAATCTTAAACGACGATCCTCTGCTGTTACGCTTGCGTTCATAACCCATTTTGACCAATCTCTTTCCGAGTTCAATGTCCGTTCCCTTCTTAATGGTAAAGGTGGGAAACGCCTTCTCAAGCCGTTTCATAATAGACTGAAGGGGAACAAACGCTGCATCCTCTGGGGTATCATCAGGCGACAGATAGGAAAGTGCTATCATCTGTTCGTAGCTGCTGACCTGCTGGAATGGCTCGTTCTGCTCGATGATGCGGGCGTTGTCCTCATCCTCGAACCAGTAGCGACGTCCCTGCTGCAGTTCGGCATAGAGCTGACTGTAAAGCTTGTCGTAGTAGATGATGCCGTCGTTGTCAATCTCTTCGGCATAGACGCAGATGAAACGGCGGGAACCCGTGGGATCCACCAGCGGACGACGGTTGTTGGTGGTGGCAATGAACGAGGCGAATCGCTGACGTTCTTCCATCGTCTTGCCGAAGGGTGGGCGGAACTTCACGTCGTGCTTCGAGAGCAGGTACTTCAGGATGGGCTGCTGCGACTTCGACATGGCATCGAACTCATCGATGTTGATGAGGGCATACGAGGACATGGCGATGAAGATGTCGTTGTCGTTCTTCATCGACAGACGGTCGTTGAAGTAGATCTGCAGGTATCCGGGCAGCAGACGCTTACAGAAGGTGGTCTTGCCTGAGCCCTGAGGACCGATGAGCAGGGGTACGATGGCATTGCCGTGCTGGCGGTCCTTGCCCAGCCACTGTGCCACCATCGAGAGCATCCACGTGTGGAAGTCGCTTTCCCAGTACGGGTTGTCGGTTTTCACGCGACGGGCCAGCTCGCCCACATAGTCGGTCTTGCCGTTCCACTTGCGCAGGTGCTTGATATAGTCCTCCATCGGATAGTACTTGGGTATGAGGTTCGAGTCGATGTAGCGGTTCAGGTCCTTGTCCCACGACTCGACGCCCGCCTTCAGGGCCTTGATGGCCATCGTGTTGCGGGCTGCCTGATCCAGAGGCTGGAAACCATAGCCGACGGCATTCAAGCGATACTCGGGTGTGCCGGTCATCACATTGAGGCGCAGCGTATAGTGCTCCTTCATGTAGGCCTCGGTCTTATAGGCAAGCAGGGCTGAAGGACGGGTGAACTTCATGGGAATGGTCTTCAGCGTCTCACGCAGGTAGGCGGTCTTGAAGACGGTCTCGATGGTTTCCTGGTTCTTCAGTCCTCCGAGCAAGGGGATAAAGGTACACATGCGTGCGCACCAGGCCTGCGGCAAACCCATCTGACGACAGCCGTCAGCCAACTGTTCCAGCACGGCATCCGTGAACATGTCATCTTCCCAGATGTCGCGATGAGCCTCGATGGCAACATTGAGACAGTCGTGGAAACGGCGCATGCGACTGTCGTGGACGGTCAGTCCTGGAATCTCCTCGGGATAGTTGTAGTCGCTGATAGTCTCCAGCATAGGACGGAACTCCGGCGACTCTTCGGGTTCATTGGACACGGTGACGGCGATGGCCGAGGGGTTATAGAAGGGCTGCGGGTCGTAACTGGTCATACAACAGCTCGAGAACGTAGGTTCCGTTTCTATAAGTGGTGTGCCCAGCTGCGAGGAGTAGATATAGTGGAGCTTGCGGAAGGCGTTGATGAGACTTTGAGCATTGAGCATGAAGCTTTGAGCTTTATGATTACTTTGCGAGCTGTTCTCAGTAACGGAGTATGGACACACGATGTGAAGCGAATGGCCGTCGTGACCGATGAAGCAGAGTAGGGTATAGGGCTGCTGAGTGGCGAGGCGCTTGTATTCCTGGACGGTGGCCAGATCGCGCAGGTTCTCCAGTGACAGCAGCACGAACGCGTTAAGGCTTTTGGCCTTCAACTCGCCGCTCTGCTTCATCCATTCTGCAGCGAAACACACTTCCTTGTTGTAGTTTCGCACATAATGGTGACGGAAGGCGCCGTCCTTCAACTGCGCCACGAACTCATCGAGTTCCTCGCGCGTGTACCGCTTTTCTTTTCTTTCGTTGTTGATGATTGTTATCTTCATATCTTTGTTGATGTTTTACTGAGTGCAAGGACAGTGCAAGCCGAATGCAATCAAGCTTGTTTGAATTGCTGAGGCGCAGCCTGTTCTCGCAGTTGTTATGCAACTGCAAAGATACTATTTTTTTGGCAGAATTGCAAGACTTTTACAAGAAATCTCGCATTTTTATATCAAATAGTGTAAGATTAATATAATCATACACTGCTTATTACTATCTAATAATCAATCAATTAGATTAAATAGTGTAATATTCATCAAAAATGCATCACAATATTTTTAAGATAATCTGTGACACTCATAAAGAGGTTGTCCTGAAACCAGCGTGCTCACTATCGAATTGCAGCTGATTCAGATTATTTTTGGCGTTTTTTCGCACTCATAAGGGTTCTTTATCGATAACAATTTGTACCTTTGCAAGCAAATGCGTGCGAGAACGGGCAAGAGATGGAAATTAAGGTAACATACAGACGGACAAGTCGGTTGTCAATGCGCATCGTGAAGAATGGCGATGTGCATGTGTCGGCACCTATCGGAATGCCTCGAGAGAAGGTGATGGCATTCATTGAGGAGCATAAAGACTGGATCAACGAGGCAAGAAAGAAGACGTTTGAACGTCAGAAGCAGCGGGCAGAGTTCTTCAATAAACTGCCTTTGGCCACTCGCGCCCAAGCCGACGAAGCATTGAAACGACTGAAAGCACTTGTAGAGCCAATGATTGAAAAACATGCCAAAGAGATGAGAGTTAAGCCGAGCATCGTTTATTACAAGCCTACTATCTCGCGCTGGGGCCAGTGCAACGTGAAAGACCATAGTATCTGCATCTCGGCCTACGTCCTGCTGTTGCCGGAATGGTGCGTCGAACACGTCGTGGTTCACGAGCTTTGCCACCTTTTAGAACCCAGCCACAACGCCCGCTTCCATGCCCTCATGGACAAGTATTATCCCCGCTGGCGCGAGGCCCGCAAGGAAACTCACAGGATTTGTCGGATGGAAGAGGATTGGGCAGAGTAAAATAGGAGCCCTCAAAAATAGGGTGCAGCGCCTTTATATAAAGGCATCCTGTCACCCTATTCTGAAAAATAAATAGATTGTTTGATGTCCTCGAGTAAGTCTTCGCCGGCTTCGAGGCCGATGCTGAGGCGGATGGTGGTGTCGGGGACGGACATCGCGGCGCGCTGTTCATCGGTGAAGAGGCCGAAGATGGTGGAGGCAGGATGGATGGCCAACGACTTACGGTCGAAGAGGTTTGTGGCTCGACGGATGATCTGGAGTTTGTCGATGAAGGCAAAGGCAGCTTCCTTCGAGGCGAGGTCGATGGTGAAGACAGCACCGGGTAAGGAGCCAAATTGTTCACGAGAAAGTTCGTAGAAGGGATTATCCTCCAGACCTGTATAGTTCACGCGCTTGATCTCCGGCAGTTGTTGACATTGCTTGGCGAGCCAGAGCGTGGTCTCAGCCTGACGACGGAAACGGATGTCGAGGGTGTCGAGGCCGAGGGTTTCCATATAGGCTGCCTGGGGTGTCATCAGGGCACCGAGATTGGTTACTAGTTCAGTTTTTACTCGTGCCGTAAACGCCAGTTTCCTGCCGACTTTCTTGGTACGGGCCTGTAGGGCAGGGGAGGGAGACTGCGACCAATCGAACTTTCCGTAGTCGATGAGCAGACCACCGAGACCAGTGCCACCACCAGAGATATACTTCGTGCTCGACACCACTTCGATATCTACGCCGAAATCGACGGCATGGAAAGTGGAGAATGGCACGATGGTGGTATCGGCAATCAAGGGCACACCCGCCTGGTGAGCGATGTCGGCCAACTTGCGGATATCAGCCACAAACAACTGCGGATTGGTGATGATCTCGAAGAACAGGGCACAGGTCTTGTCATCGATCTGCGCCGCCACTTCCTCGGGTTTCGTGAAATCGACGAAGCGAGGCTCCACGCCGAACGAACCCAGTGTGTCGCGGATGAGCGAGACGCTATTGCCAAACAGATGCTTCGAGGCCACGATGTTGAGTCCTGCAGCGCTGACTGCCGTAAGGGCGTAATGGATAGCGGCCATACCCGTATTGAGGGCTGTGACACTCGTTGCCCCCGTCAGTTGTCGCACGCGCTCCTCTAGATAGGTCACCGTGGGGTTGGCGATACGGGCATACGACGGGGCCATGGAGCGACCGCAAAACGCGTCGCCCATGGCCTTGGCAGACTCAAACTCAAACGCCGCCGTATAGTAGACGGGCATCGACAATGCCCCGTATGCATCAGGTTTCTGATACTTCGTCGTCAATATTTTCGTTTCGTACTGCATAGTTCTTTTTCTAACAACGAATTTAAACGAATGACACGAATTGTATTTCATTGAAACTAATTGCCGTAATAACTCGTAATATTCCATAATTATTATGGTCATTATGCTCAATTATGGTAATTTGTTTCTTCATTATCATTCGTTTCATTCGTGAAATTCGTCTTAATTCGTTGTTTCTAAATCATCTTTGTCCAATAATCTTTCGTATGGCAATCACGAGTTTATCGACATCTTCGCGGGTGTTGTAGAGAGCGAAGGTGGGACGGACGCTCATCTCGTAGCCAAGGGCACGAAGGGCGGGCTGGGCGCAGTGGTGACCGGCACGCACGGCGATGCCCTCCTTATCTAATAGTGTACCTGTTTCTGGAACGGGAATGCCGTCGAGGACGAACGACACGACCGATACGCGGTTCTTGGGATTGCCAATGAGCGTCAAGCCAGGAATCTGGGCGAGTTGTTCGCGGGCATACTCCGTCAACTGATGCTCGTGCTGCTCGATGTTACGAATGCCAAGATGGCTTACGTAGTCAAGGGCAGCACCCAGTCCGATGGCGTCGGCCACGTTGGGTGTACCAGCCTCGAAGCGGGCAGGGGGTACGTTGTACTCCGTGCGCTCGATGGTCACGTCCTTGATCATGTTACCACCACCCTGCCAGGGCTGCATCTTATCCAAGATTTCTTTGCGACCATAGACCACACCGATGCCGTTGGGCCCATAGATCTTATGACCGCTGAACACGAAGAAGTCGGCTCCGAGCGCCTGCACGTCGACAGGCGTGTGAGCAATCGATTGTGCGCCGTCAATCAGCACAGGAATATTGTGTGAATGGGCAATCTCGATGATGCGCTGCACGTCGTTGATGGTGCCGAAGGTGTTGTTTACGTGGCCGACGCTGACAAATCGCGTACGAGGCGTAATGATGCGCTCGAACTCAGAGAGGATGAGGTCACCGTTCTGGTCGGTGGGAATGGCGCGAAGGGTTGCGCCTTTCTCCTGAGCCACGCGCTGCCAGGGTACAATGTTTGCGTGGTGGTCGAGTTCAGAGACAATCACGTCGTCGCCTGGTGTGATAAACTGTCGGCCGTAGGTCTGCGCCACGAGGTTGATGCCCTCGGTGGTGCCGCGCACGAAGATGATTTCCTCGCTGGTGGCGGCGTTGATGAATCGCTGCACTTTTTCGCGGGCCTCCTCGTAGGCATCCGTCGCACGGGCAGCAAGGGTGTGCGCCCCGCGATGGATGTTACTATTATAATTACGGTAGTACTCCGAGATCTTGTCGATGACCAGGTTGGGCTTCTGCGTCGTGGCACCGTTGTCGAGCCACACGAGGTCGTGGCCGTTCACCTTCTGATTGAGTACGGGGAAGTCGCGCTTGATCTGCTCCGAGTTCAGCGTATCCGCCTCCTCGTAGTGCAGGTCGCGCAGCTTCTGCGTCTCAGGGATGCCGATGCCGAAGCCATCGTCCTTGGGCAGCGAAGAGGTTTGGGCATCCACGTCGCCGATGTAAGGCAACTCGCCATAACTGCTACCGCCTGCCAACAGCGCATTGAAGGCCGTCTCCAACTCCGTGAGATTCAGCGTCTCGTCAGGAATAATCTCCTTCCGCTCCGCCTGAAGCTCCTCGGGACAGTATTGCTGCGCCACCTGCCTCAGCAGTTCGAACCCAGGATCCTGAATACCGTATCCGTTAATATTCTGAATGTCTATCATAAAGAAATTTTTTTGAACGCGAATTACCACGAATTGAACACGAATTTCTCATATAATATTAATGATAATTTATGGGCATTAATGGTAATTCGTGTTAAAATCTAATCACTTCTCTACTTTATTCCTGTGCTGATAGTCGTGATAATAGCCCACCTCGACGTTCTCGAGTACGGCGATGGCGTCGTCGGTGAGGGCGGCTAATGAGAAGTACTTCGTGAGCAGATACGAGGCCACACCAAATTTGTCGAGACCCATCAGACGTGCACTCAACGACGGGGCAATCTCACCGGGAATACCACTCTGGTGCAGACCGATAACGCCCTGGTTCTTCTCGCCGACGCGTACGAGGATGATCTTCGTTGTGCCGACGCCGCGGCCCGTCAGGTACTGACCTTCTACCTCCACCTTGTCCGAAGGAATCAGGGGAACACCACGCCACAGAATAACCCGTGTGCCGAACAGATCCGTCGTCACAGGGGGCACACCACGCCACGTGCATTCGCGCTCGAAGGCCGCAATTGCACGCGGATGGGCGATGAAGAATGCCGGTTCCTTCCAGACTAACGATAGCAACTCATCAAGGTCATCGGGTGTGGGCGAGCCGTAGCGTGTGGTGATGCGGTAGGCGGGGTTGGCAGCAGCCAACAGACCGAACTGCTTGTTGTTGATCAGCTCCCACTCCTGACGCTCCTTAATGCTCTCGATAGAGAGACGAAGCTGTTCCTCCAATTGGTTGTAGGGATTGTTATAGAGATCGCTCACACGAGTATGCACACGAACCACCGTCTGCAGCGTGTTCAGCGAATACTCCGTCGGATTCTCCTCGTAGTCGATGTAGGTCTCAGGGATGATGTTGTCCTCCTCATGACCGCTGACGAGGTCGATGTGCTTCTCGCCGTTGTCGTTGACGGATGCCTTCAGGCGTAGCTGCTTGTCGACAGCCTTCGTGAAGGTCTCGCGGAAATCAGGTACTTCTTTAATGAACTTTATCAACTCCTTGAGTTTCAGGCCAAGAAATACGGTGGGCGTGATGGCGCGTACGGAGACCGTTGACTCCTGTTCATCCAGTAAATCAGCTTCGCCGAAATATTCGCCATCGCCTAAAAGAGCAATCCGTAAGTCCTCACCATGAGGTCCTTTGCTGATGACCTCAGCCTGTCCGCTGGCCACGATGAAGAAACGTTGTTTGTCCTTGCCCTCCTCCACGAAGAGTTTATCGACATCGACCTCTTTGGCTTCGAACGAGCTGACGAGACGGTTCAGTATCTCATCGTCAAACTCAGAGAACAGGGGGATAGCCTTGAGGTCCTTCGCCGTAAACGATGGTACACCGTTCACATACTGGATGGGCAGTCGGTCGTTTTTGCGTAACTCGACCTTCGTGCGGTTCACGCGGAACGTGCCGCCACTGACCTGCACCCAAGGCAGGAGTTTCAGTAACAGTCTCGGGGTTATCGAGCCCATCTGCGGGGCGGTCTTGGTGGTGGTTGCCAGTCTTCTGGCTGTTGCTGTAGTCACACTACGCTGAAGATTTGATTCTGCCATAATTCGTTTGAGTTTTAAATGATTAATATTCGTGAAATTCGTTTTAATTCGTTGTTTTATTTTCTAATCGTTACTTTATGCGTCGTACCTTCCACATGTTCTACAGAGAGAACGTTATATCCTTGCTCCTTGGCATTGCGGGGCACGTTGTCGAGGGGTTCGCCCTCTGCGAGCAGCACTTCCAGAATGTCGCCCGGCTGGAGCTTCGAGAGCTCGATCTTGGTCTTGACGAAGGTCATCGGGCAGTGCTCCTTCGTGATGTCTAATACTTTTGTTGCCATAGTCATTTTACTTTTTAACACGAATTACCATTAATGACCATTAATTATCATGAATTATTTTATGGAAAATTCGTGTTCAATTCGTGGTAATTCGTGTTTAAATAAATAGTGTCTGTCCTCCTTCACTTAGTTTCAAGAACGACGCTACGCCGAGTACGTCCTTCACTTCGGGGATGAAGTCCTCTTTCTTCAGGCCGAGCACGTGCATCGCCATCTCGCAGGCATAGAGGTTGATGCCGAGCGCCTTGGCCGCCTCGACCAGTTCTTCGAGGGTCGCCACGTTGTTCTTGCGCATCAGGTAGCGGAAGATCTTCGGGCCTGCACCGAGGAAGTTGAAGCGGCTCGTGGGAGTGACCTTTAGACCACCCATCATGAAGCCGAAGAGCTTGGTTAGCCAGTTGCCGCCGGTAAACGAGCGCCCCTGTTTCTGTTTGATGGCGTCAAGACCCCAAAAGGTGAAGAAGATGTTCACCTCATAACCTACTGCTGCCGCGCCCGTACCTAATGTAAATACTGCGGTGAGTTTGTCAAAATCGCCGCTGAAGGCGATGATGCTTAGTTTTTTGTTTTCTGCCATAAAAAAATACGTTTGAGTTCTGGGTGCAAAGGTACGGCGAAATCTATACTCCCACAATCGCACGTTCGTGGCATTCTGCATACCCTTGATATGGTATATGATTTACCATCCCTATGGGATTGTCGCAATGGAGAAATCACCGTACCTTTGCACCCAGATCTCAAACGTGTAAAATTATGGCAAAGATTTATGTAAATGGAGACGCGCAGGAAGTAAACCTGCCGCTCAATGTGAGTGAACTGATCAAGCAGTTGCTGGTAGAAAACCCAGAGATGGTCAGCGTGCAGGTGAACGAGGAGTTTGCTGAGCGCGAAGACTGGGATAGTATCCAGATCAAGGAAGGCGACAAGGTCGATTTCCTCTATTTCATGGGAGGAGGAGCGCTATGATAGACTTTACTGAAGAACAGATACAGCGATACTCGCGACATATCCTGTTGCAGGATGTGGGTGTCGAGGGACAAGAGAAGATAATGAACGCGCGTGTACTCGTGGTGGGTGCTGGCGGCTTGGGAGCTCCCGTCGCGCTCTACCTCGCTGCAGCAGGCATCGGCACGATTGGCATCGTGGATGCCGACGTGGTGGATCTCTCCAATCTGCAGCGCCAGGTCATCCACTTCACAAAGGATGTGGGCGTGCCGAAGGTGAAGAGTGCCGAGGAGAAAATCAAGGCCATCAACCCCGATGTGAAAGTTGAAACCTACTATAAGTTTCTCGACTCGTCGAACGCTCTCGATATCATTAAGGAGTACGACTTCATCGTGGATGGTACGGACAACTTCCCTGTGAAGTTCCTCATCAACGATGCGTGTGTGATGGCAGGTAAGCCCTTCTCGCATGGAGGTATTCTGCGCTTCAACGGTCAGACCTTTACCCATCTGCCTGGCACCGCCTGCTACCGTTGTATGTTCAAGGAACCGCCTCCTGTTGGTGCCGTCCCCACCTGTTCTCAGGCTGGGGTACTGGGGGCCATTGCTGGCATGCTGGGTACGATTCAGGCGGCAGAGACCCTGAAATACTTTACGGGTATTGGTGAATTGCTGACGAACCGTCTGCTCACCTTCGATGCCAAAACGATGCAGTTCCGCACGGTTCCCGTAAAGCACCGCGACTCGTGCGCCATCTGTGGCACGAATCCTACTATCGATCATCTGATAGATTACGAACAGGCTGCCTGCGACCTCAAACATTGAATTATATTTTGAACACGAATTACCACGAATTGAACACGAATTCTCACAAATTATTAATGATAATTAATGGGCATTCATGGTAATTCGTGTTAAAAAGGAAAAAGAGCATGTATATCCCCAAAGAAATAATTGATGTATTAATCAGCCAGGCCCGGCAGGACGCGCCGAACGAGACGTGTGGTTACCTGCTGGGTATTAGCAGTCCAGATGGCGACGTGGTGACGGAGAACTACTGGATGGAGAACATCGACCACTCGCCGGAGCACTTCTCCTTCGCGCCCAAGGACCAGTTCGCCGCATTAAAGTACGCTCGTCAGAACGGTCTGAAGATCCTCGCCAACTGGCATAGTCACCCCGCCTCGCCCTCGCGTCCCTCGCAAGAAGATCTCCGTCTGGCCAATGACCCCACCATTCGCTATGCCATCCTCTCCCTCCATGAGGGCGTTCACCTCAACTCCTTCAAGATCCTGAATGGCGAGGTGGTGGACAAGGAAGTGCACCTATAATCAAGACACATTATGGACACAAAAACTATAGAAATACTCGAACGTAATGTCCGTCAGCTGTCGCGCCAGACGGAACAGGAAACACGTATGATGCCACAGACGGAAGCTTCACTCCCCTCTGTGGAACAGGTGAAGAAAATCATCAACCTGATAAAGAGCATCATCTTTCCTGACTACTTCAACAAGCGGCAGTGTCATGAGACCATCCGTTCTTACAACATTGGTGTCCACATGGAAGAGCTGCTTCAGACACTGGCTAGACAAATATCCTATGGTCTTCAGTTTGGCGAGAAAGGCGATGCCATCATGTCGAGGCAGCAAGTACAGGATAAGGCAAGAGACTTGGCATTGCAACTGATTGATGCATTACCTGAAATCAAACGGTTACTCTATACTGATGTGCAAGCCATGTTTGACAATGACCCTGCTGCCATCAACTATGGTGAGATAATCTTCAGCTATCCTGTGACGAAAGCCATGATCAACTATCGTATCGCCCACAAACTACACGAAATGCAGGTGCCTGTCATTCCACGTATCATCACCGAACTGGCACACTCAGAAACTGGCATCGACATCCATCCAGGCGCACAGATAGGCGAATACTTTGCCATTGATCATGGTACAGGAGTGGTTATTGGCGAGACCTGTATCATTGGCAGTCACGTGACGCTCTATCAGGGTGTGACACTCGGTTCCAAGAGCTTCAAGAAAGACGCTGACGGAAATATGCTCAACATACCCCGTCATCCCATCATCGAGGACAATGTCACCATCTACAGTAATGCCAGCATTCTGGGCCGTATCACCATTGGCCACGACTCTGTTATCGGCGGCAACATCTGGGTGACCCACGATGTGGCCCCCAACTCTCGCGTCCAGCAGTCGAAGGCTGTGGAAAGACATTTTGATGGAGGTCTGGGGATTTAATCATTTTTATTCGTGTCATCGTGCGGATTTTACCAGAAAAGTAGTACCTTTGCACCGATAATTAGGATAGGTCATGAAGAAAGCAATCAGTACAACAAAGGCACCTGCTGCCATCGGCCCGTACAGTCAGGCCATCAAAGTGGGCAATCTCGTTTATACCTCTGGCCAGATTCCCATCGACCCCGCCACTGGCAATTTTGTTGAGGGTGGCATCAAGGAACAAACCCGTCAGTCGCTTACCAACGTGAAGGCTATTCTCGAAGAAGCCGGGCTGACAATGGGCAATGTAGTAAAGACTACGGTATTCATGGCCGACATGGCTGACTTCGCCGATATGAACGCCGTCTATGCAGAGTTCTTCACAGAGCCTTACCCAGCACGCTCTGCTGTGGCCGTCAAGACTTTGCCGAAAGGTGCGTTGGTTGAGATTGAAGTTGTAGCAGAAATAGTTTAGATTAGTATTGGTAGGCAAGAGACTTTTCAGCTGGATGATTGTCACGCTGCAGACGGTCTTGGGGTCTTACGGACAAAGTCCCCAACCAACTGATACGGTATGGCGGTCGGAGCAGTTGCAGGAGGTAAGCATTTCCTCGAAAGTTGGACGGGTGAAGACCAAGGGACTCGGTAACACTGACTTTATCAGTAGCAGTGAGTTGTTACGTGCCGCCTGTTGCAATTTGGGTGAGAGCTTTACCACTAATCCCTCTGTCGATGTGAACTATGCCGATGCGGCGACAGGTGCACAACAAATCAAACTGTTAGGACTGAGTGGCACTTACGTGCAGATGCTCACGGAAAATATCCCCAACTATCGTGGTGTAGCGGCTCCCTATTCGCTTGGCTACATCCCTGGGCCGTGGATGCAGAGCATTCAGGTATCGAAGGGTGCCTCGTCCGTCAAGCACGGCTACGAGAGCATCACGGGTCAAATCAACGTAGAGTTTAAAAAGCCACAGGCGACACCCTTTGCCGACGCAAACCTCTATTATAACACAAAGGGCAAGTTAGAGGCGAACCTTGGGGCGAACCTGCACTTGACAAGCCGTTGGAGTACAGCTTTATTGGGTCACTACGAGATACTCGACAAAGTACACGACGAGAACGACGACGGCTTTGCCGATATGCCCAAGGTGCGACAGGGTTCGCTGATGAGCCGTTGGGCATGGGTCAGCGACAACTATATCTTCCAAGCAGCGATAAAGGGACTTAAAGAGCATCGCGAAGGCGGACAAATCGGACATCATGACGAGGACTGCGCCTTTCACGATAACCCCTACCTTATCGACATTACCAACGAACGCTACGATGCTTTCGCGAAGAATGCCTATATCTTCGACCCTGAACACGCCTCGAATATCGCCCTGATTCTCTCTGGTTCTGTGCATCATCAGAATTCGCTCTACGGCAAGAAACAATATAATACAGACCAGCGCAACGGCTATGCCTCGCTGTTGTTCGAGACAGATTTTAATGAACACCATAGTCTATCCACTGGCGTAAGCCTAAACCACGACAAGTTTGACTTCGACGAGACCACACCAGGTATCTATGCTCAATATACTTACAAAATAGGTGAGTTGTTCACGCTAATGGGTGGACTACGTTGGGACCATAGTAACATCTATGGGGGCTTTGTCACCCCTCGTATGCACTTGAAGTACTCTCCCAACGACATCTTGACCCTGCGCGGCTCTATTGGCAAGGGCTACCGCACTAACCATGTCATGGCAGAGTACAACTACTTGTTGGCCAGCGGTCGTGTAATGCTCATCGACAAAGATCTCGACCAAGAGGAAGCGTGGAACTACGGTTTGAGTGCCGCCCTCAGCATCCCCATCGGTGAGCGAACATTGAGCCTCAACGCAGAGTATTACTATACCACGTTCCTCCACCAGATGCTCGTCGATATGGACAGCAATCCCCATGCCGTCCACTTCACGAACCTCGTGGGCGACAGTTACTCGCATACTTGGCAGGTGGAAGCAACCAGCGAACTCTTCGACGGCTTTACACTCTCTGCCACCTACCGCCGTACGAATGTCAAGTCAACCTACGGCGGTATTCTTCGTGAAAAGCCGCTCACCAACAAGTATAAGGGACTCATCAGCGCCCAGTACAAGCCGGGCTTGGGTAAGTGGCAGTTTGATGCGACGTTGCAACTCAATGGTGGTGGACGTATGCCCGATCCTTATACCACCACCGACGGCATCCCATCTTGGGACAGCCGCTACAAAAGCTTCGAACAATTGAATGCCCAAGTCACCCGTTTCTTCCGCCATTGGAGCATCTATGCCGGTGGCGAAAATATAACAGGTCGCAAACAGAAGAACCCCATCATCGCTGCTGACGATCCTTGGGGCATGAACTTCGACGCTACGATGGTCTGGGAACCCGTCCACGGCGCCATCTATTATATAGGAATCAGATTAAATTGGGAAAAGATATGAGAACAAAAGTATTATTCATCGCATTGGCATTCGTAAGCGTTTGCTTTGCTAAAAACATCAAAACCGTCGTACTGACCACCAACCCACAGATGCATTGCGCTAACTGTGAGAAGAAGATCAAAGACAATATCCGCTTCGAGAAAGGTATCAAGAGCATCAAAACCAACCTCGACAACAAGACTGTCATCATCGAGTATGATGCCGACAAGACCACCGTTCCCGCCATCATCGAGGGCTTTAAGAAAATCAAGTATGAGGCCAGCGAAGTAAAGCCCGCCCCCCAAAAGATGGATGCCCAGACGGGTGCTACGCCCGTTTCAGAAACGGAGCACCCCCACTAAACGGGGGCTGCGGCTTCCGCCAGGGGGAGCAATATTAGCTAAATCGCCAGTAGAATTCCGCATTTTACTGGTTTTTTTGTCGAAATACCATAGTTGTGGTATACGAATGCCACACACATGGGATTGTGGGAATTCGGAAAACGCCGTACCTTTGCACCGTCGAAAAGACAGAGTAACTGTTTAAAGACATAATAACAGACTAACATATAGTATTTACAAGTAAAAATGAAAATTATGAAACGAATGTGTAATATGCGAATGCGCGAATACTGTTGTAGCCAGATGATGGCCATGACGATGAAAGGGAGTGTATATATAATAATAGGTAATGAACATAATAAATATAAACATGAAAAGATTAGTTTCAATTATAGCAGTAGTAACAGTTCTGGGGTTCACAAGCGCCTGGGCTGAGGGTAACGGAGTAAATAACAGCGGTGTACGTTATATCAAGAGTCCACGCTTTGCCCGTCCGCTGATAGAAAAATGGATAGAGGAATACGCCAAGACTGAGCCGGGCGTTGAGTTCCAAATTGTAAAAGGCTCAGCTAATAAGGAAAACATCGATTTGAATGTCGTTTTCGACAATCAAGATAATAGTACCAAAGACTTTAGCCACGTTGTTTATTTCGGAGAGACGGCCGTGCTGCCAATTACTGCACGCAGTTCTGAGGCAGCACGCCTGCTCGAAGGAAAGCACCTGAACGCCAAGAAGCTGAAGCAGCTCTTCTTCCTCAATGATGACTTTGACGAGGATGTGAAAAAGAACAAGACCTTTGAGGCCATCATCATTTATAGCGGCAGCAATGCCTCGTCGGTAGCTTCTTCGTTTGCACACAACTTCGGCGAGGAGAGCAGCAGTTTCCGTGGAAAGCGAATCTCAGGCGACGACCTGTTTCTCAACACAGCACTTTCGAAAGACCCCCTGGGTGTATCGTTCAATACGCTGTCGAACATCTTCGACCTGAAGAGCCGTCATCTGAAGGACAATCTCTCACTCATCGGTCTCGACCTTAAGAAAGACCAGGACAGTAGCTTCAGCGACAACGGTTCGCTCGACGATGTGCTCACCATCCTGGAGAGCGGAAAGATCTCGGAGGTGCCCGTTGAGAAAGTTGGCGTCAGCTATAATCAGGCCGACGATGCGGTGAACCTGTTCCTGCAATGGGTGCTCGATAATGGTACCAAGTACAACCACGAATACGGTCTGCTGAACCTCAACAGTAAAGAAGCCAGCACACAAATAGAAAAGGTAAAGTCCGTATTAATAGCACAAAAGTAAAACACATTTAGACTTATGGTAAAAAGATTGTTTATTGCAGCAGTTGTTGCAATCAGCCCCCTCTTGGCTGTTGCACAAGGCCTGATCACAGGTCATATCACCGATGTCCGCACAGGAGAGCCATTGATAGGTGCATCGGTCATCGTAAAGAGTGAAAAGGGACAGGGTGTCATAACAGATATAGACGGTAACTTCTCGTTACAGACCAAGAAGGAGGCCCCATTGACCCTAAGAGTGGAATACGTAGGCTATCGTGCCCTCGACGTGGATGTCTACGACTTCGAGGAACCCGTGGAGATTTCTCTCATCGACAACTCCAGTCGCCTGGACGAAGTTGTGATTGTGGGTTACGGAGCCCAAAAACGTCTGGAACTCACCAGTAGCATTTCGTCAGTCGACGAGAACATCCTGAAACAGCAGAACGCCTCCGTAGAGAGTGCCCTGCAGGGGGCTGTGGCTGGTCTGAACGTGACAACCACCAGCGGTCAGCCTGGTGCAGCGAGCATCATCCGCATTCGTGGCGGTAACAGTATTACTGGCGGCAACGAGCCCCTTTATGTCATTGACGGTTTCATCGTCTATAACGATGTATCGTCGAACAAGACCGGTGCCCGTGGTAATGACGCCGCTCTTGACCCGCTGGCCTTCCTGAACCCCTCAGACATTGAAAGCATCGAGGTGCTGAAGGACGTCTCTGCCACCGCTATCTATGGTACGCGTGGTGCCAACGGTGTGATCATCATCACCACCAAGAAAGGCTCGCACGGCAAGAACAACATCAACTATAGTGCCACTTTCGGTTGGAGCACCATCAGCAAGAAGCTGGACTTCCTGAATGCTTGGCAGTGGGCTGACCTGTGGAACGAGATGTACGACAACGGTGAGGTGGGTTACCGTCTGGACGAGCCGACGGAGAGCTACGACTGGCAGGATGCCGCCCTCCAGACAGGTTTCTCGCAGGAACATCAGCTGTCGGCAGTCGGTGGTGACGAAATCTCACGTTACAGCATCAGCGGCAGCTATAAGAATCAGGAGGGTATCCTGCTGAATACAGGTCTGCAACGCTATGCCGGACGCATCAATTACGAGCGCAACGTGTTCAAGAACCTGTTGGTGGGTGTCAATGCCAATGGTGCCTACAACAAGATGAAGGGACAGTCAGATCGCAGTTCGATGTTTGCTGCCAACTCATGGTACGGTGCCATCTCGCATACACCCTATACCTCTATCTACAACGCTGATGGCTCCTTCAACTACGAGCCTACGCCGACAAGTGTGGATATTTATAACGGTAAGGTGGGCAACCCCATCAGCGATCTGCTGAACTACCAGACGGAGACGGAGAATACCCGTATCATCGGCACGGGTTTTGCCGAGTGGACCGTCATTCCGCAACTGAAGCTGAAGGCCAGTCTGGGTGCCGACATCTCAAACACCCGTCAGAGTTACTATGCGCCCTCGTACACCTCCGATGGTCTGCCGTATAGCGGCTATGCCTCGGTGGGACAGACCAAGACACACGTTTGGCAGACGGAATACACCGCTACCTACAGCAATGTATTTAAGAACGTTCACTCGCTGACAGCCCTCGTGGGATATACCGCCCAGCACACGGATCGCAGCCGTATCGCCACCACGGCCTATGGTTTCAGCAACGATGCCACTGGCTATGACAATATCGGTGCTGCGGCTACCACAAATCCCTCGTCGAGCGGACACTATATCTCTACGCTCCAGTCGTGGATCGGTCGTGTGAACTACAGTTACGACTCTCGCTATAACGCCTCGCTGACGCTGCGTGCTGACGGTAGCAGTCGTTTCGCCAAAGACCACCGTTGGGGATGGTTCCCCTCATTAGGTGCCTCCTGGAACATCGACCGCGAAAAATGGCTGCACCTGAGCAAGAATGTGGACTTCATCCAACTGCGTGCGTCTGTTGGTGTGGTGGGTAATCAGGAAATCGGTGACTACCAGTTTGCCGCCAATGTCAATCCCCGCACGGTCATCATCGACGGTCAGCGTGCCACGAGCTACATCATCTCCAACAAGTCGAACCCCGACCTGAAATGGGAGACCACCACCTCTTATAATATTGGTCTGAGCACGGGCTTCTTCCACAATCGCCTGACGGTGACCCTCGACGGCTACTACAAAAAGACCAGCGACCTGCTGCTCAACGTACCCGTAGAACAAGTGACAGGCTTTGATACCGTCCTGCGTAATGTTGGTTCGGTGACCAACAAGGGTGTGGAACTGGAAGTCGGTGGTGTGCTCATTGAAAAGAAGGACCTGCGCTGGAACCTGAACGCCAATATTGCCCACAACAAAAACGAGGTGACCAGTCTGGGTAATGCCGAGTATTTCATTCCCTCTCATGGTTACACCAATCCCCTGATCGTGAAAGTCGGCGAACCCCTCGGTAGCTTCTACGGCTATAAGTTCAAGGGCATCATCCAGTCGGACGAAGACCTGAGCAAGCTGCCCTCGCAGACCATTTCAACCGTAGAACCTGGCAATCCGAAGTTTGAGGATGTCAACGGCGATTGTGTGGTAAACGAGCAGGACCGCGTGGTTATTGGCAACATCCAGCCGAAGTTCACCTACGGCTTCAATACCAAGGTGACCTATAAGAATCTGGATCTCTTTATTAGCGCCAGCGGCATTTACGGCAATAAACTCTTCAATGAATTGGCCTGCCGTCTGGACCGTGGTAATGGTTATTATTACAACCCACTGGCAGAGGTGGCCGACCGATGGACGCCTACCAATCCCAGCAACACCATCCAGAAGGCCAGCAACGCCACTTCCATCTATACCGACGACCGTTTCGTGGAGGATGCCAGCTACCTGAAGATTCGTAATATCCAGTTGGGTTATACGCTGCCAATCCCTCAGATTACAAAGGAGGCCAAAGTTCGTCTTTATGTCTCTTTGCAGAACTTCTTCACCTTCACGTCCTATAGCGGTTACGACCCTGAGGCCAACCGCAGCGGCTCAGACGAGACCAGTGCCCTCTACCAGGGAATCGACAACGGTACCTATCCCACGGCTAAGACCGTACTCGTAGGATTTAACGTGACACTTTAAACTTTAAACATTGAACTTTAAACTTTGAGCTTTATGATTACCAAAATATACAGAAATCCTCTGCGAGGTTTATTATTTATTATTTCTTATTTATTTTTTAGCGTAGCGCTGATTGGTTGCGCAGATCTGGAACAGACTTCGCTCAGTTCCATTGACAGAGACAATTTCTATAGCAGTAATCAGGACATCGAGACCGCCATCAACGGCATCTATCAGGAATTTACGGTAGATGGATTCTATGGCATGTTCAACAACCAGAGCATCTATATCAACGACCTGCAGAGCGATTATGTGAAGGCTGGTGCACAGACCAATTCCGCCCATATCCGCGAATTGTCGAACTTTGCCGTACAGCCCACAAACCTCTTCGTGAGTTATGCCTGGGAGGAGCACTATACCGCCATCAACCGTGCCAACGTTGTGATTGACAAGGTGACTGATGCTGCATGGCTAGACGAACACTCGAAGCAGAACTACATCAACGAGGCGCGTTTCCTGCGTGCCTTGATGTACTTCAATCTCGTGCGCTATTTTGGTGGTGTACCCATCGTACTACACGACGGCGAGGGCGAAAAGGCTCCCCGCAACACCATCGACGAGGTGTTTGAACAGATTGTCAGTGACTTTTCCGCTGCCGAGAGTCTGCCCGTTGGCTACTCCACACGCGACAGCAAAGCCTCATCGTTGGCAGCCTCTGCTCTGCTCTCGAAGGTATATTTGGAATGGGCGCAGACCAGCACAGAGAAGGGTAGGGGGAACCAGCAGACCAACTACCAGCAGGCCATCAGCTATGCCCAGAAGGTTATCGACTCTGGCAAATACAAGCTGCTCGATAAGTTCATCGACAACTGGTCGGTAGATAAGAAGAACGGTCCGGAGCACATTTTTACTATTGAGCACGACCGCAGCGTGAACGGCAACGTGACAGGCCATTGCACCTTTGCCACCAACTGGAGCAATTCCGAACCCGTGCTGCTGGCCACCAGCGACCGCTATTACGAACAGACCGACCCCAAAGACCAGCGTCGCGACGGCTCTTGGGCCAAGCGTATCTACAACCCCAATACGGGTACGGACTTTGTGTTCGATATTCCACGTTTCCGCAAGTATATCGATTCGCTGAACTATGCCAACCCTGCGTCAAGCGGTAATGCGGCCGGACAATCCACCAACACCACCGTCATCCGTTATGCCGAAGTACTGCTCATCAAGGCTGAGGCTGAGAACGAACTCAACGGTCCAACGGCTGCCGCCTACGATGCCATCAACCAAGTGCGCCAGCGTGCTTACTGGAGTCCGTATCTGAACATCCAGCAGTCTCCTTCTGACGGTTCGTCTCTGGAACTGAGCGGTCTTTCCCAAGAGGAGTTCCGCGAGCGGTTGCGTGAGGAGCGTCGTCTGGAATTCGTGCTCGAAGGTCATCGTTGGTTCGACCTGAAACGCTGGCATATCCTCGTGAAATATGTGAAGGAGCATACGCCCAGCAACGAGGAAGTAACTGGTACGAAGACCACCAAGGCACAAAACGTGTCGAAGAAGAACTACTATCTCCCGTTGCCAGAGGATCAGATTATCCTGAACCCCAACCTCGAACAGAACTGGGGCTATAGCGGTGAGACCGACGACGGACCCTACGATGCAACATTTGAATAAATTGAAAATTGAATATTGAAACATTAAAACATAAGCATTATGAAACAGTTTGTAAAATCAACATTGGCAGTCGTAGCACTCGCCACATTCACCAGTCAGGCAGTTTCTGCCCAGTCACAAACCTCTAACGTCAACAGCCGCGAGCGCATCTTGCAGGTGTTGGACCAGAGCCGTCCCAACGACTATGTGCCTGCTGCCTTCTTCCTCCACTTCCCAAACAAGCTCGGACGCAAGGCCGTTCAAGATCACAAGGACTTCTACCGTGCCACCAACATGGATTTCGTAAAGGTGTTCTACGAGATTGCAGTACCCAAAGTCGACATCCAGTCTGGTAAGGACTGGGCCAAGGTTCCCGTCTATAGTGAGGAGTTCTTTGCCCCTCAGGTCGCCGTCATCGAAGACCTGGCCCGTGAGTTCGGCAATGAAGCCTTTATCCTGCCTACCGTCTATTCACCCCTGGCATTAGCAGGCCAGACATTAGGTTTTGAAAACCGTAAGAACTTCAAGAAACTCATCGAGGAAGACCCAGCAGCCTTTGGACAGGCCATCAAGAACCTCTCGCTCTCCATCGAGAACTACCTGCGTTCAGCCCGCAAACATGGTGCCGACGGCTTCTACGTATCCAGTCAGGGCGGTGACGGCAACTCCCTCTCGCCGAAAATCTGGAAGGAACAGGTACGCCAGTGGGACAAGCACGTCTCTGAGGTTGCTGCCGAGATCGGAATCATCAACATCCTGCATATCTGCGACTTTGGTACACCATTTAAAGATGCCGAGGCACTCTACGAGTTTGCCGACTATCCCGCCAGCATCATCAACGTGCCCTTGAAGTTCTCTGACGGTTCTACCCTCAACCTCAAGGAGGCCCAGCAGCGCTTTAGTCGTCCCATCTTCGGTGGCCTCGAACGCTTGGGTGTGATTGCCAAGGGAACCATCGAGGAGGCCAAAGCAGAAGTGGACAAGGTACTGGAGAACGCTTCACCCAACTTTATCCTTGGTGCCGACTGCACCGTGCCTGGTGATACCGATTGGGAAAAACTTCGTGCCGTCATTGATTACGCCCACACCTGGCGTCAGACACATAAGAAATAAGTTTTGCAATCAACTTGTCTGGTTCGGGTGGCAAAGTTTTTGGATTTTGCGCCCGAACTTTTAAATTAAAATCGTAACTTTGCAGCGGATATGAAGAAAACATTGATTTGGATTGGGGCACTAGTAATCGGTGCTGTTTTGGGAACGTTAGGTGTTGTATGGCTCGATGATGTGATGAACTTCGTGGCAACAGTCTATACGCGGCTGTTCCAGTTGTTGGCCGTACCGACCATCGTGTTGGCGGTCATCACCACCTTCGCCACCTTCGGTTCGAAAGGTTCAGGACGTATCTTTGGCCATACGCTCACCTATACGTTGCTCACCACCTTTGCCGCTGCTGCTGTAGGTGCCGTGCTGTATGTGTTGGTAGCTCCAGGCAATCTGCCCGTCGAGACCATCAGTAATGGTACCCAACCCTCAGACATCAGCACTCAGACATCTTACGTCGATCATATCATCAGCGTCATTCCCAACAACGTTGTCAAACCCTTCTTCGACGGTAATGTGCTCTCGCTGCTGTTGTTAGCTTTTGCTATCGGCATTGGACTGTCGAAACTGCCGGAGTCGGAGAACAAAGCGGTGGTCGTGAAATTCCTGGTGGGCTTACAAGAACTGCTCTTCCTGTTGATCCATTGGCTCATCTGGACCCTGCCCCTCGGCATCGTAGCCTTCGCGGCGCAGCTGTCGGCTCAGGTGACGGCCGGTGTGGTGGCCGACAGTATTGGCAAATACGTGTTGGTAGTCATAGGCGGCAATGTCATCCAGTTCTTCGTTGTCCTGCCTCTGTTCTTATTGATACGCGGTCTCAACCCTGTCCACGTATTGGGCCGCATGATGCCTGCCGTACTGATGGCGCTGTTCACCAAAAGTAGTGCCGCCACGCTGCCTGTCACGATGGACACAGCCGAGCGTCGCCTGGGCATCCGCAAGAACATCTCGCGCTTCGTACTGCCCATCTGTACTACCATCAACATGAACGGCTGTGCCGCTTTTATCCTCGTCACCTCACTCTTCGTGATGCAGAACGGTGGAACGGTTCTTACGTGGGATATTATCCTGCTATGGATACTCGTCTCTGTCGTTTCGGCTGTTGGCAATGCAGGGGTGCCCATGGGCTGCTATTTCCTCACCCTCTCACTCATGTCGGGCATCGGAGCCCCCGTTGCCATATTAGGCATCATCCTGCCCATCTACACCATCATCGACATGGTGGAAACGGCCGAAAACGTATGGTCCGACTCCTGCGTCGCAGCCCTCGTCGACTACGACGGATAAATACTATTTCTTCACAGCGGGTCATCACGGTCTTGGCAAGTCATCGGGAATCCAACTCAGTACCCATGAAAAAAGGAGCAACACCGTAATAGATGCTGCTCCCAACTGTTTTTAGATGCAATCCCTTTTATGTCAATCGGCGAAGGCCATTCCATATATAATTCAAAAGGCCCCGGCTTGCATTTCTGCAGGTCGGGGTCTTAATGTTTTGAAGTGGAATCATTTTATGATACCTTGATGGCCTTGGTGTCTTTATTTATATAAGATACTCACTATTGTCTGCAAGGTGTTGAAATCTACATAGTCAACCTTCTTTCCGTATGTCTCCAGAATGATCTTTGACTCGGCATTGAGTTCTTCTTTAGGCATTCTCGACAATTTACTATGCATAAACTTCATCATCAACTTATGCTTCAACCCCATGGTGCTATAGTCGATGGACCCACGAAGATGAAATATCTTGTCTTCGTCGTAGAAATGTGCAGGAATTTGAGATTTGATATTATTACGGATATATCTGATATTCTCTTCATCTTGCGGGTCAACCAGACCGACTGTTATAACTATTAGTTCCTGGCTGGTGACAGTCAGTGCAAATTTCTTAAGCCCCAGAACGCTGCCAGCAAATAGTGCTCCCATGTATATGATGCGCTCATAGTTCTGGATGTTCTCAGTATCTTTACGACTTACGCATTTAATTCCGGTGATAGCGGATAAGCGTTCCGCATATCGCTTTGTGGAGCCGTATTGGCTGGCATATATGATTATGGAATGTTTCATGCCTTACAAATGTTCTCCTATTATTTTCTCCATATAAACCCATGTTAATCCTGGGCCGACAATCTCATCTTTATATGGTCTGAACCCTTCGCGAAGATAGAATTCGTAAGGTGCCGGAACTTGCTTGCAGGTGCAAAGCCGTCAGTCACATGGCCTCGGATGGAGCCAATGATACGTTCTTCGTCGTCCAGAACTTTCAGCGTCGTACATTGTGCAAAATCCTCGTATGCATGTTCCAATGATTCCGTCATTGGCGGTGCATCTTCCCAGCCCAGCTCTATGCATTGTGGACCAAAGGCCTTGTGTTGCAGTTCCTGAAGTTCAGGAACATCCTGTATAGTTGCTAATTCTATTCTCATATCACAGTAATCCCAATCATTTTTGTCACGCCGTCGGTATTATTCCAGCAGGAGTGAGGGATACGGCCCTCTACGAGGAAGGCTTCATCCTTGTGGATAATGACTGTCTCATCGCCTAACTGGATTCGGGCCTCGCCCTCGGTGACGATGAAGAGGTGGTTATGCTCGTGGGTGTGCAACTCCGTCGGGCCACCGCCGTTAAGGTCGATATAAGCGATGGAACCATCTACGATGTGTCCCATCTCTCCGAACAGCTTCTTGGCACGGAAATTCACATGCTTCGAGGGTGTCATAAAATCTTGCATATTCTTTCTGTTTAATGATTTGACGCTGCGAAGGTACGCATAATTACCGAGACAGCCAAAAATTTGGGATAATTTGCGCGGAAATGTGATGAATGGCGTGTTTAAGCGAGAGCAAAGCTGAATAAATTCGAGCTTTGCCGAGCGTGAGCGCAATCGAGCAAAGCTCAATGGCATAAACATTTCATAGTATATACAGTGCTATTGCGGCACAGGCTTCGGCATCGGCTAGGGCATGATGATGATTCTGAAGGTCGTAACCACAGGCGGCTGCAACAGTGTGGAGCTGATGATTGGGCAGCGAATGACCGAACTGTCGGCGGGCTGCTGCGAGGGTATCGTAAAAGCGGTAGTCAGGATAGTCCATCTGATAGACCCTGAACGCAGCCTTTAGACATCCTTCATCGAAGCGGGCATTGTGGGCTACAAAGGGGATGGTGGCTATCTGATAATGTATATCATCGATTGTCTGCAGGTCAGAGAAAAACACATCGGCAATCTTTTCTTCTAACTGTTGCCATACCTTCGAGAACACTGGCGCATCGTCAGTATCGCATTGGCTCAGCCCATGAACCCGCTGACACCAGTAGTTGTAGTAGTTCGGCTCTGGCTGAATAAGACTATAGAAACTGTCAGCCACCTGCCCATTACGCACCATGACCACTCCGACGGAGCAGACACTTGACGGCTGCTGATTGGCCGTCTCGAAATCTATGGCGATGAAATCGCGGATCATTTCTTCGTATATTTCGCCTTGACTATCTCGTATGAGTTCCGTGTCAGTTCCTGCAGTAAGTCGTCTGGTGCAGAATTGGGGTTGATGCCAATCCAGTGCTTTGGCGATTCGTTATATGGATTGCCAATACAGTCATGTTGTGCTTTCAAGTCTTCGATGCGTTCTGGCTGGCATTTCAGTGAGATGACTGAAAAGTCATTGCAGTCGAAGAATGAGAACATGTGCCCCATGACATAGAATACCAATACTCCTTCGCCGCTTTTGCGCTCGGCTTTGCCGCTTTGCTTTGCAAAAAACTTCTGGAAAGGTAGTTTCTCTTCCACGTCTGCACCCAATGACAGGCAGTACTCACGATAGTCCTCTATATTCATTTTGACAGATAACCAATTAATATGATTTGGATAATGAGAATCAGCGGAAGTCCATACTTGAACTTCTTATGCATCGTCTTATGCCGCCAGACCTTCATACCAAGCAATGCGCCAATACTACCGCCAATGACTGCAAGTATCAGCAAAGTAGCTTCTGATATGCGCCAGCTGCCTTGCTTGGCCTTCCACTTGTCAATGCCATAGACCAGGAAGGTCACGACATTGATAACTATCAGATAATATAGCAGAGCATTTGCCATCACTTTTTTTCTTTTGTAAATGCGTATACTGCAAGTGTTGGTAGAAGAACCAATAGCAGCAATGCGACCTCCACCAATGCATACGACCCGAAATAGTCAACCAATGTCTGGAACTTCAGGACTCCATCCACCAGCAAGACCAAAAGGACAAACCAGCAGAGGAAGAATATTGCCGAATACTTGATTTTTCGTTTCTTCATTGCTTCTTCTTTTGAATTTCACGATAGTCAGAGAGCAGATTCCAAATACCATCTTCTGATAGTACTCCACGTTTGAGGTCAGGGGGAAGTTTCCCTGCTTCGTCAGCAGCAAAGTCCAGTTTCCACAACTCACTGCCATAGTATTTGCTAAGTTCGGCAACATCCTCTTTGACAGCCTTCAATGAAACAGCAGACCCATCCTTGATGGCAGCCAAGGTATTATTGAAACGATGCTCCATCCAATTGATTCGCTCAATTTGTAAAAGATCACAAATCGAGTCTTCATATGCAGTTTCAATCAACGTTACCTGCTCACCGTTTCGCGTGAACGAATCAATGTAATAATGATTGTCCGCTTTCAGTGATTCAGGGGTGAAATCTGTATCATGCAGTCTAGTCTCTATGGCAGAGGCATGTCTTCTTATCTCGTCGAAATGAGTATCAATATATTCATCCGTCATAGCAAGACAGATGAAATGTATTGACTGTAAATACTGCTGGTCAAAGTCCTTCCTCCAGTCAGAAGGAATGTAGCATCCCTCCACTATCAAGTTCTGCTGATTCTCAATTGCCGTCTTGATCATTTCACGGACAATCGGCCAAAGATACTCTGTCAGCGCATCATCGTCCTCCGGCGTGAGAGTCGTTTGACCGCTCCGAATCAATCCCATCTTCAAGTGGTCGATTGAAAGGTACGGGTATTTGTACTCTTCTAGCATCCGCTGCGCCAGAAGCGTCTTTCCCGTATGTGACGCACCTGTTATCAGAATAATCATAGCCTTGCCTTTATTTCCATCTTTAGCTTTTCCAAATTGCCACAAGATAATATCGGCATAAGGCTTTCTATTTCCTCGATGCCTTTGTCCCACCACCTGAGTTTTAGCAACAATTCTATCAGTTCGTCATCAAAGCGTTTCCTGACGACTTGACAGGGATTCCCAACGGCAATAGCATAAGGAGGAATATCCTTTGCCACCACCGAGTTTGTTCCGATAATGGCTCCGTCGCCGATATGGACGCCAGGCATCACGGTTACGTTCTGGCCGATCCAGACATCATTGCCTATGACGGTATCTCCCTTCAGCGGCAACTCGTCTTTGACTGGTGCAATGGCACTTCCCCAGTCACCGCCCATGATATAAAAGGGATATGTTGTAGCACAATCCATCCTGTGATTGGCACCGTTCATCACAAACTCCACACCCTTGGCAATGGCACAGAACTTGCCGATAATCAGTTTGTCGCCAATAAAATCGTAGAAGTGTGTGACGTGCTCCTCAAACTGGTCAGCACCATCCACATCATCATAGTAGGTATAATCGCCGATGATGATACGTGGGTTCTTCACCACATTCTTGATGAAGCATAGTCTTGGGAGGTTCGGATTCGGGAAAACCTTGTTTGGATTTGGTCTGTTCATAATCAACATATTTTCTTTGCTATTCTTGCCAGGTAATCGTAATGCTCACCTTCCGCAACCACCTCTACGACATAGCCGTTCTTCGCTGCTTTCTCTTTCAGGGTGTCAGCATCGATATAGAGCCAGTCAAAAGGTTCGCCAATGGTGTCCTTGTATTGCATCTGGAAACTATGCTCTCCATAATAATCCATTTCGTTAGGAATATCAATCATACCGTTTTCATCCTCGAATACATAGCTGATATCTGAGGAATCACACAGTACCAGACCTCCAGGAGCCAGTATGTTATCAAGCTGACGGAAAAATTTGGGCAGACGCTCCAAGGTTCCGACAATACCAATACCATTCATAAGCATGAGGATGGTATCGTATTTTCCCTGCATAGTGAAGAAGTCCTGTTCCATTACTTTTTTAATCCCACGCTCTTTCATAGTCTCAACGGATAGTGGGGAAATATCAATGGCTGTCACGTCGATACCCTTTTCCTGCAAGACAAGTGAATGACAGCCAGAACCTGCACCCACATCAAGCGTCTTACCAGTAGCCATGTCGAGAGCTTTCCTTTCGATCTCTGGCATAGCCTTGTATTTACGGAAAAGTGTTGTCAAGGGGATCTCGTCCTCCTCAAACATCGGGGAAAACACTCTGAGCCTATCTGCCTTCTTGGTTTTCCAGTAGTCGGCAATGGCTCTGCCCATTGGATCCATCTTCTTATTCATCCTCTACTTCACAATGCAGGAATCCCATTTCCTTGGCTTTTTCCTCCTTCATCAGGAAGTAGATGGCCTCGCCCTCGTTGCAGAGTTCACCCTTCGAGTTGGTAATCTCTGCACTGATATATGCCAAATTCCGTACCTGTTTCGAGACTTTGGCCCTGATGGTCAGTTCTGGTTCGGTAGTAGGAACTGCCTTGCGGAACTTCACGTTCAGCTGAACGGTGTAGCCGCTGGTCTGAAGTTTGCGGGTGACAACCCAACCGCATACTTCATCAATCAGCGTACTCAGAATGCCCCCGTGCATGGTATCTACCCAGCCCTGATAATTATGTTCGGGATGCCAGGTACTTACGATATAGTCACCATCCTCATAGAACTCCATGTGAAGCCCAATGGGATTATCAGGACTGCAACCGAAACAGTTATAACCTTCGTGGTTACGCCAAGGGTTTATTATTTTCTTCATTTTATATGCGTATCATTATTTTTTGCCAAAGGATGGAATTACGTACACAGGTTTCTCTTCATGGTGAGTACAGTCATGATGGTCGCATGATTCCAAAGAATCCTGTAGTTCTCCGTTTTGATAAGACCTGAGCACATCATCCACTTTGCCATGACAGCCTCTGATGACGGTGATACCGTGGGCTGACAGCTTGTTATAGGCTCCCATGCCCATATTGCCAGCCAGCATCAGCGTGATTCCCATCTCCTGCATGACAGATGCAATATTCGACTTGCAGCCACACCCCTCAGGGGAGTCCAGGCGTTCTTTCTCCTGAACCTGATTCTCATCATCGAGTGTTACTACGGTATAATAGGCACAGTGGCCAAAGTGGTCATCGACCATGTCCTCACGTGTTGGAATTACTATCTTCTTCATCGTTATTTCTAATAATTCTTCTTAATTCACTTTGCAAAGATAGTTAATAATCCCATATTTTTCGTACCTTTGCACCGATTATTAGGATAGTTTAGGATTTGAGCAGCATAGTCCTTTCCATATTCCTGCTGAGCATCGGTGCGAGTTTCATCCAGCGCACCACGGGCTTCGGCTTCGGCATTTTCATTATGACGATGCTGCCATTCCTCATGCCAACGTATGGAGAGGCTACAACACTCTCAGGGCTGCTGGCAATCACAACTTCTGCGGCTATTGTGTGGCGATTAAGAAACTACGTCACCTGGCAGCGGCTTTGGCCGATCCTGCTAACCTTTATCATCGTCTCAACCATTGCCATCTTTGCCCTGACACGTATCGAAGACCACATCTTACGACGTATTCTTGGTGTGGCACTCATCCTGATTAGTATCTACTTCATGCTGTTTAGCCAGGGCATAAAACTGTCAACGACGAAGAAAGTGCAAGTTTGCGCAGGAACGCTCAGCGGACTGATGGGCGGTTTCTTTGGCATGCAAGGCCCGCCTGCCGTGCTTTACTTCATCCAAAGTGAGCCGACGAAGGAACACTATATGGCAATGGCCCAGACCTATTTCCTGATTGGTAACATTATGATGACTGGTGTGAGAGCATACAACGGCTTTTTTACCACCACTGTAGCAGTTGATTATCTCTATGGCCTCGGCGGTGTCATCATCGGCACGATGCTGGGTGCCTACGTTTTCAAGCATATCCCCAACCGCATCTTCCGCTACATCGTCTATGCCTATATCTGCATCAGCGGTGTAATCATACTAATGACAAATTAAGAACTATGGCATACATGAACAAATTCACCCAATCTGAAGATTATCGGTGCGATGAATTAATTCGCATCATCGAACATAGTGTGGAGAAACTGACTCTAGCCGAGTTGGAAGCCCTGTACTATGACATGACCACCAAATCGTATATTAACGATTGACGACCTTTTGGTAAGCTAATCGTTCGTCACCAGACAGCAGATAGATGATACCGCAATAGGTGAAGCCGTGCTTCAAGATGTTGTGCTGCATAATCTTGTTGTCGCGATGGGTGTCTATGCGGATGTTCTCGTCGTTGGAGAAACAGAACTCCATGATGCTGCTAAAGATGCCGTGAGCATCGGGGTAGCTGGCAATGCGATGGATGACATGATAAGATTGCGTATCATCTATCCACTTACCTTCATTGATCTTGGCATAAGTCGGTTCTGGGGAGGGTAGAAAAGCAAAATAGCCTACAATGCAACCATCATCCACAATGATAAAACCGCCATTCCGTTCCATATCAGCCGTAATGACTGCCTCAGAAGGATAGCCATCTCCCCATTGGTACATATTACCGGACTGCCGCATAATCATCTTCGCAGCATCCATGACCTTCATAATATCAGCCATGTCCGACGGTTGGGCTTCTCTGATAATCCTCCTCATGCTTTTAGTCAAACAGTTTCCTCCAGAGCCACAATACTGTTACAGCACCAACAACACAGAATACAAAGTTGGTGAGATAGCCTTTGCCAAGCAGTTCGATGTTCAGTAAATGGCTGATGAAAGTCCCGACATAACTCCCAATGATACCAATAATCAGGTTCATGCAACAGCCTTTACCCTCACCACTCATAATACGGTTAGCAATATAGCCGATGAATACGCCTGTGAGTATCGGCCATGCCGTGAAATCTGCGATATGTTCTAACATACAATTATTCTATTATAGTTCCACATCTGAAGGACTGTAGTTGTTCTCCCATCACGCCCTTCATTACCTCAAACACATTATCACCTGTGCAATGGCTGGTATAGAACCGTGTCGTTGGATATTGTTCTTTCAGTCTTTCTGCCAGTTCCTGTAGTTCTTCTTCCGATTCCTGACCATCGAGTAAGTGAAAACCACCTACTACAAAATTTACAGGATAAGGGCAAGCAGCAAGAATATTCTCCAGTCCGCTATGAGCGCAGCCCGTGAACAAGAGGCCATCAGTATATAAAGCAAGTTCATGACGGAAATCATCATTCACATATTCGCCATTAGCATCTTTCACAAAAAGGTGTGCATTTCCTTTTGGCATTGGATAAATCTGTGGGATATGGGCTATTATATAGAGGCCATCTACCGCTCGGCTCTGCCGCTTGGCTCGTCCAAGAATCTCGCATGGATGCCCTCCTACGATGTTATCAACATCGCAGGCTCCTCCCTTTTCTACAGTTATAAGCCTGTTCTTTATGCTCTCTGGCCACACCGTCGTTATACTATGCAGATAGTTCCGTTTAGAGTAAAACTTACCGCTTATGGCATCAGGCGAAACAATGACCTTTGCTTTAGTGTTCTGCTCCAAGAAATATCGTAAACCGCCTGCGTGGTCACTATGTCCGTGAGAAATGAAAACATAGTCAACTGTGCTGAGGTCTAGACCCAACTGCTCTGCATTTTTTATAAACACGTCACTTGCTCCAGTATCAAGCAGAATCTTGTGCCGCTCTGTTTGACTATGTCGAACTCCTCCTCGCTCGGCAATGTTGATGCGAGCATCACATTGCTCTCGCTCGTTCGTCGTTTCCAACAGGATAGAAAGCCCATGCTCTGTAAAGAGACGGCTGTCATTGCTTCGATTATCTGATAATACTGTCCACTTCATAATTCTATCGTTTCTCCTTCCTTGGTTATCTCCCAGAAGGAAATGCCTTTCTCATCTGTAAATTCTTTCATGCGCCACGAGGATTCAAAGCCGCTGGCCACGAAGTGCATAGGAACGAACATGCCGACCTTGAAGCGCTCAATGAACTGTCGGCCACCAAGGGTATAGCCATTACCTATGCGCCCGTCTATCGGGAACATTACAAGGTCAAAGCCATCAGCCACCTTACGTATATCTTTCAGTTCGCCCAAGTATTGCTTTTCGTGGGCTATCGGGTCAATCTCCTCTTCAAATTGACTTTGTCGACTTCCGTCGCGACTCGGCCGTTCATGCGAGCTTGACGGCCCTCGCTGCTCCGTCAGTTCCTCGCTATAGATTGTCTCTCCAGGCATAACATCAGGCAGGAATCTCGCGTACCAGTTATTCAAGTCACCTGCATGGAAGATACGCTTTCCCTCAGTCTCCACAATCCATGAAACGCCGCTGTCTGTGCTACCTAATGCCTTGACGGAAATTCTATCGTCAGTCCATGAGGCACCTTTGGCTAACCACGCATCGGCTTCTTCCTTGTTGGCCCGTCTATGTCTGAGAATATCCTTGCTGAGTATGTATGTGATATCAGACTTCCGTTTCCTCCACTCGAAGATAGCCCTCGAAAAGTGATCTTCATGGAAATGGCTGGAGAATACGTATAGCGGCTTGTCCTTCTTTAGTACACCTCCTATCACGCCGCTTGGATCCAGCCAGTAGTCGAATACCAGGATGGACTGCTCCGTTTCGAGCACAAAGCCGCTATGGAAGATGTAGGTCAGCGTCATCAGTTCATCTTTGTCATGTGATACCCCATACGCTTTAGTTGCATCGCGGCTCCCATCAGATAGAGCTGGTGCAGGCAGGCCACGTAGCCGTTGAAGGCCTCCTTCGTGCCTGGTTCAAGTCGCTGGTGCATCAGGGCATTATAGACCCGTGAGGCACATTCGCCAGTCACCTTTTCCAGAACGGTGTAGTCCACACCCTGTAATAGCAGCACTTCCTCGCGGATGTATTCGTCCATCGCATCGTAGCCTCGTTTGTCGCGCATATAGGCGTAAAGGTCTTCAATCTTTGAGTATATCTCCCATTCCGTGTCCCACATCTTGGCCACAGCCATTCCGATATACATCATCCAGCCGAGCGAGGCCGAAGGGAAGTCTTGGAACTCGCGGATGCCATCGGGAATGTAGGCCTTGGCTATCTCTTCCCATTTATCCTCCACGTCAGGACACTCCGGCATCCTATTATCCATCTCCTTCATGCTCAGCAGGAACTGATGCAGGTCTTTGCGTAATTGCTCTTCAAAATTCTCCATATTCGTTATAGCATCTTTTCAAGTATCTCCACAGCCCTGGTGATGTCCTCCTGAAACCGTTTGTGGTCACGGAGAAAGTCGGTCCTGCCACCACTGATGGTGTCATACAGTTCCTGGCTCATGTCATTGGCATAGTCGGAAATGGCCAGCTCTATGTCATCCTTCTGCCAGTCGAGCGTGGAATGAACATAGATGCGCTGCTTTTGATGCAGGAAACTGTAGGCGGTCTCGATACTATCTTTTGTTATCATCTTGTTACTGCGTCATAACCAATCGGGCGAAATTGCTTCTGCTTCTCACTATACACAAATCCGTGCCCGTAAAGGTAATTCTTTATCTCTTTCGGCTCCGTGCCGAAGTTGTAGCACAGCGATTCCAGCGTGTCAAACTCCTCGTCTCTCAGGAGCATATTCACGCTCGAAACCAGTATGGCAGGATCTTTCGGCAGGTAGTCCATATCACATATCTTATTAATTCAGGGCACAAAAGTACTCAAAAATTCCCAAAGCATTACAATTCTGCTTTGGGATTTATGAATTATTGGGTTATACATTCATCCCCAATTCGTATGCCTCCTGAAGCTTGGGATTATCCTCTATCGCATGAGGCTCATTTACACCACCGCAGAAGATTGTTCCTGCCAGACGGCTCTCTGGATAACAGACTATCCATCCGCCAAGCCCATTCTCAGCGCGCTTGGGTGTCTGCTCGTCATCATCTGCAGCCGTAGTCAGCAGATAGACATCACGGAACTGGTAGTCCAGTTCATACATAGCGTTCATGCGGTCTATGAGTGTCTTCATCTGACCACTCATCTCGTAATAGTAGATAGGAGTAGCCCAACAGATGGCGTCGGCCTGAAGCACTTTCGCCATAATGTCGTTCACGTCATCGTTGATGACACAGCGACCTAGTTTCTGACAAGCCAAACAACCTTTACAGAACTGTATGTTCTTGCCAGCAAGTGTAATTTTCTCTACATCGTTTCCAGCAGCCTTGGCTCCTTCCACGAACTGGTCAGCGAGCATGTCGCTGTTTGAGCCATGACGAAGGCTCGTGGAAATAACTATTACTCTTTTCATATCATTTATTTTTTATTGCAATATACTTTGTAAGTTTGCCACGCCTCATTGACATCATCTTGAATGTAGGCGTCCTCAAAAAACGTCACCTGACAGTCGTTTTTGAAAGGTGACCAGTTGCCACAGATGGTGCCGTTGTAAGCTATAATGGGTTGGAAAATGCCACTGTTATTATGGGCATGATGCCTATGTTCTGGAGGCAGCACGACATCACGGCTCTTGTAACTGATAAGATATTCGTCGTAAGAAGGAATCAGGAGAAACTTGCCCTTTCTGAAGCCTCGTGTGCGACAGTCGTCGGTTAGGTAATAGTCTCTGCCTTTCCAACGTTCTACAAGGATGGTGTTGCCTAATAGTTCTATGCCTTTTCTGCAATCACTAATATTCAAACCTGACCACCATACGAAGTCCTCCAACGTAGCAGGTTGACGGCTTTGGAAGTATTTGCGAGTAAAGTATGCCAGGGCTTCGTCCTTGTCCATCTGCACTATCGGCTTCACTTTGTTGGCAGTAAGCGCATATGAAGCTTTCATTGGTAACAGTTCTCCGCTGCAAAGCGTTCCTGACATCTCGGCCATACGGATATGGTACGACAGCCTATGGTCATCCAAACTTATGTCTTTCTCTGCCAAAGCACGTACTAAATCCTCTTTCGTAACACTCCCCAAATCGGCAGCCGTTTGGGCGAAGATGTCACGGACGCGCATCAGTTCCTCGTCAGAAATGCTGATCTTGTTGCTGCTCATCCAGCCCTTCGTCACGGCGATAGCCTTGGGTGCAAAGAGATCTATCATTAGCCAATAGTCCTCAGCAGAAACCAGTTGCCACGTGCCTCGCATCAGGTGAAGACGAATAATCCTACCTTCGTCAAAAGCTTTCTTGAATGCTTTGTGTGACGGTTTGCTTGTCCGCATTTCCACAGCCCACCGCATCAGACGATACTCCTGCGCCTGCATGGCACCCATATAATGGACTACCTCCGCAGGATCACTGAACTGAGGAGCAATCAGCTGTTGGTTGAGAAGTCGGATGGCTATCGGATTCATACGCTTCTATTTCGTCCAAGTCATTTTAATATGAGGAATGCCATCGAGCATGAAGGTGTCTGATGACTGCTTGAATCCTACGCTTTCATAGAATCCTCTGGCATATTCCTGTGCCTCAATGTCTATAAGTGTTGCACCGAAATGTTCTACGGCAGCATCGATGGCATGTAGCATAATCTGCTGGCCGTACCCTTTGCCTCGTTCGGTAGTGATGACTCTGCCTATCGAAATCTCCTTCATGTGAGTACCGGCAGGGCATACACGAGCCAAAGCAACGATCTTGTCTGCGACTGTCAGCCACAAGTGGATGGACTTCTGGTCGTCCCCGTCCATGTCCTGATAAACGCAGTTCTGCTCAACCACGAATACCTCGCTACGTACTCTGAGGAGTTCATACAGCTCATCCACTGTCAACTCCTGGAACGATTTCTTGTGTAATACTAATTCTTGCTCGAGTACCATATTCAAAATTATGGTGCAAAGTTACGAAAATATTTGGATTCTTCCTCATTTTTTTGTAACTTTGCAATCTAAAATGGAATTATTATGCCACGTAAGACTGACGGAATAGAATTTGAGATTCATCCTCGCCCAACGAAGGGTGAGGACGGCAAGCCGCTGCTCTATGTGCGCCCGGCAAAAGGCCGTAAGAAGAGCTTCAAGCAACTGGAAGATTTCTGCAACAAGTATCGCAACCTGCGTACAGGAGAGTTGCAGATGGTGTTCGACGTAGTGATAGACGTTGTTGGCCTCTGGCTGTCAGACGGCTACCGCGTGGAAACACCCATCGGCTCTTTTGCCCCCAAGTTGAAACTACTGGGTGAGCATACCGACCCCAAGACCATTCATGGCAGAGACATTGAGTATGCGGGCATTGAGTTTATCCCTTCCAAGGAATTCATCAAGGAAGGTGGCAAGAACCGCGAGGGCTATCGCAAGAGTGAGGCTCAGGTGGGAAACAGCCAGATGTACGACGAGAAGGCAATGGACGAGGCTTTGCGTCGCTGCATGCGGCTGGGCTATGCAACGATTCCAGAGTTTATGATATTCAGCGGACTGAAGCGCGACTCTGCCAAAGCCTATCTCGACAGCCTCTGCAAGGGCGAACATCCGCGTCTGTGGAAGGTACGCGAAAGCCGCCGCTGGCTCTACTTCCCTAAAAAGAATAGTACTAAAGAATAAAACTCGGTTTCGACCGACCGCTCCAGCATATAAGGGCGGGTGCTCCAATATATAAGGGCGCCCGCCCTAATTTGTGCGGGCGGGCGTTCGAATTGAGAGACATGCCGTCTCGCTCCCTGTTACATGCCGTCTCGCTCCCTGTTTGCCCGTACCTTTTCCCCTGTTCCTTACGTATACCTTCGATAAAGGATTCCCTATTCTTTCATTTTTTTCGTCTTTATCATTCATCATTGGAATATTTTTCGTATATTTGCACCCGCAATCCGCAAGGAGTGCAAAGACATATTGCTCAATTGTTCTCTCGAATTGCGACCTCGGAAAGAATTAACGAGCAAACCTTGAACCCAAGGAGTATGCGTTTATAGCGCAGACTTCTCCATAGGGTACAAGGGGCTGTCGCAAGCCTGAGAGAACATATGGCAGAGGCTGCGCTATTCTTTGTAAGTAAAAGCAAGCCTCAGATAAAGTAATGATTAAACGACAGATAAAATAATGGACGCAAAGAATCTGAAAAAACTGCGAGCAGACATGTCTGAGAGAATCTGGAGAAAAGCGAATGAACTTGGGCTTGTCAATGAAACATGTAAGCCTGTAACGGATGGCGTTACAGATATTGATAAATATCTGAAATCGTCGCCACGCATCATGTGGGTATTAAAAGAGCCTTGGGATGATATTGACGAGAATGGAATCACTTGTGGAGGAGGATGGGATATGTCTGAACTTTTCGAGAAAGATAATGCTTGGAAGAATAAGACTTGGCAACCGATAATCTATGTCACATACGGCATCATAAAACGCTGCCTATGGAAAGACATGGACTGGATACGTGACGACACAGGTATGGCAGATGTTCTAAAGAATATTGCGTATATCAATGTGAGCAAAATGCCTGGATATACACAAAGTGATAGTGAGAAAATACGATTGGCATATACAAACTGGCGGGACATTCTGCTGGAACAAATCAAGATGTACGATCCGCAAATTATCATCTTTGGCTATACTTTCGAATTGTTCAAGAATGATTTGGTGGGTATTAATGCTGAGCCTATCTATCGGGATGATGGAGTTATTCATGTTTATGAAAAAGATGGAATGAAGTTGCTTGATGTATATCACCCAAATCAGAGGAAAATCAGTCGCGAGCTGTATGTTGATTCCATTATAAAGCAGTGCTTATGAAAATAATTCTTTATGTTGTTTGTCTGTTTGTTTATATTCAGACCAGTTCCGCCCAAAAATTTATTGAATATAATGGGCGGGAGTATTATGAACGCGCTTTAATCATACAGGATTCTACCATTATGTTTTATCCTGTTGACGAGGCAAAAGTAACTGCTTTTGGCGGTGTCTCTGCTGGCGATGTTACGATTCCAGTTTCAATTCCTAACTACCCTAAAGACCATTATAGGTTTAGCAATCGAATGGCTATCTATCCAACACTTACAATAAAGAATGTTGAAGTAGAGGATACTGCGGCTAATCAGCGCAAGGTTGATATGAAAAGGCAATATGCCGAATATCGATTGAAAGTAGTACAAGCAGTAAAGTCTCAAGTTGAAGCTATCAAAGCCCTAAAGGGAGAGAAACTTACAGATGAAAAACAAATCTTTATCTTTAACGAACTAATGAAAAGGCATGGTAGTCCTTGGGGAGATAAGGAAAAGGAGAAGCTGAAAGTGGGAAAGAACTGCATGAATGCCATCCCCATATACATGAAGGAACTGGACGAAGAAGCTGATGAACTACAAAGTTTTCTAAACTTAACCGATAGAGGGAAAGTCTTGACAACAACTATAGCAAAAGATGGCTATACTGGCGATGGCAGGGAAATGGGAACTGCTCTTGGCATTCCGAGTCCTATTGAAAGGCATGAAGATGTTGCTTACAATTACGCCAATTATACCGAAAGACTAAAGAAAAAGAAGATAGATATAACTATCAAGAATCCTCTCTTGGCCGACGAGCCTGTGACCGTTTTCAACCCTTGGTATGAAGGCATCGGGGCAGAAGAATGGAAATGGCTGCAGAATGTTGACAAAAATGGAAGCTTAGAGCATGTTGTGACTTCGTTTCCAAAAGAAGAGAATTATTACAAATCAGACAAATACCCAGACTACAGATTTCACTATAATGATGATAAGCGGCCTTACGTGTTAGATAAAGACGGCAAGTTGATTGGTGTTGCCGTAAACTATAGTTATGCTGCCTATGAAGATGAAGAAAAGATGAAAGGAGCAACAATGCTTTATGATTTTGAGCATAATGCCTATAACATCAAGTCAGAAAGTGAGGGAGTTCGAAGATGGGCATATTACCTGATAAATGAGAAACTTGGAATTAATACCGAACCTGGATTTGAAAGAGATGCAATGGGCATGATGCTTGGAGTAGGTAGTATTGGTTATGAAATGGAAGTCCTTCATAGGCTTTATGCATACCGTCAAATAAATAAAGCTGAATATGACAGGAAAATGGCCGCACTAAATGCAAAATCAAAGTCATTGAATAGGAAAACCAATACAGTATCGAAGAAATATCCCTCAGATGCAGAGATGCAAAGAGCCAAGAAATTCATAGAGCAATTAGAACGTGATTACTATTCTGTTAAGCTTTTCTCAAATATACATGTTGAACGTTTGAATGGAATACAGGTTATGTTGGTGTCAGAAGATCGGAAATTGAAGGTCTTGAAAACATATTCGACTAATGCCAAAGAAGAATTGAAAGCCAGTTACGTGACAATAGAAAAATAACAGAAGAATTGAAAGATAAAGAGTGTGGAATCCTCACCGACCCTCCTCGACCCCAATTCCCGCTCTTTGTTTCTCCACATTATTATATATTAGAGGCCGTTCCCTTGTGGCGATCTTTCTCATGTGATATCCCTTCAAAATCGAAAGTTGCCTAATCTTGATGGGAGATTAGGCAACTTTCGTATAGCAATCAGGCGTGTTTAGTTTTCCGCCCTATATCTTATAGATTACTATGCCGCTATTCCCCTCTCATACAAGTATCGCGGTGCGAAGCCTATCTCGTCGTTCCAGTCGACGGTGAACGGGTCGAGGCGGAACGACTTGAAGTAGTCGAGGTCTTGGAGCTTGCGGCAGATGCCCTTTTGCATCAGCGGCGTAAAGTCCACCAGCCGCACCTCGCCCGTGTTGAACGTCAGGCGCAGCGTGTAGTCGCGCACGTACTCGGCGGCTACGACTTTGAGCAATGGATTGTTTGTTGTCATATTCTTTTCCTCCTATATTCATTCCAAAGGTGCAATCTTCTTGGCAGCCTCGCTGTTCGACAGGCGTTCCCAGTTCTCCAACAATTCATCGCGATGCAAATCGAGCCATTCAAAGACAAGACGCAAAGCCCGACGAGGCATTTCGCCACGTACAATTCCTTCCTTGATGGTGATTTCGGCCTGGTAGTCGTCGTACCACACATGGAAATGGGACGGATTCTTGCTTAGGCAAGCGTTCCAAGGGCCGAGCGGTGGTCATCGATATACATATATATGATGATTCCGTAGAATTTACTTATCTCTGGCATATTGTTTCGCTTTATTGCTCTAATGGGTGCAAAGATAAGAATAATTTCGCAAAGTTATTCGCTTTTGCCGTTAAAAGTAACAAAACGTCACAAAAAAAGAGCGAGAAGCCGTGCAGACATCTTCGGTCTCGGTTCCCGCCCTTGCGTTTCCTACATTATTATATTTATTGGGGGCTATGCTTTAACCTCTTCCAATGCTCCTGTTTCTGAATCAATGATAAACCCACGAACCACGATATCCTTCGGCACCAGCGGGTGGGTCTTGATCGTCTCAACAGTCTTGCGGACGGATTCAGGCGTATCCTTGAAGCCCTCTAGCCAATGATCCAGATTGATGCCACACTTGCGGATGGTGTCGAGCGTTTCATCTGTCACGCCACGGGCAATCATCTCATGATGGAAGTGGTCATAGCTCATGTGGCAGGCTCCGCAATGCGAATGAGCCACCACCATGATTTCCTCTACACCCAGCTCGTAGATGGCTACGATAAGGCTACGCATGGCAGAATCGAAAGCAGAAATCACCAAGCCTCCTGCATTCTTGATAATCTTGGCATCACCGTTCTTCAGACCGAGGGCCGCAGGGAGAAGTTCAGTCAGTCTGGTGTCCATACAAGACAGTACTGCCAGTTTCTTGTCTGGGTACTTGTCGGTCAGATATTTCTCGTAGCCTTTTTGTGCCACGAAGCTCTTATTGAAGTCGATAATCTGGTCTATCATATCACAAAACATATTAAATCAATGGGCAAATATAAGAAAAATCCATGAATATTTACTACCTTTGTAGCCAATAATTACGATACTTTAATGTTTTCAAGTGGTTATGGCATACATAAATAGATTCAATCAGACTGATGAACATCGGCGCGATGAACTAATCCGCATCATCGAACACAGCGTTGAGAAACTGACTCTAGCCGAGTTGGAGGCCCTGTATTATGACATGACAACGAAATCCTATATTAACGACTAATTTAAACTAGACGAATATGAAGAAAAGTACAATTATCACAGCACTGACAGCCATTTTCGCAATGGCTGTCACTCCTGCGTTTGCTCAGGAAGAAGACAATGGTGAGCACCAATTGTCCGGTTTCAAGAAGTTCAACGTGAGGGAGGACTTCACGGAGAACGGTTTCCAGTGGTTCCACGACGCTGAGTTGCTGGCTGCTGGCGACGAGGAGAAGAGCAATGCCATGACCATCGGCTGGGGTGGCATCGGAACACTCTGGGGACGTACCGCCCTGACGGTCTATGTCGCTGAGAAACGCTACACTAAGGAGTTCATGGACAAGGCAGAATACTTTACCGTAATGGCCTTCGATGTTGAACAGAGTAAGGTTCTGAATTACATGGGAACCAAGAGCGGACGCGACGGTGACAAAGCTCAGGCACTTGGGCTTCATACGGCCTATACTGCCAATGGAGCACCTTACTATACCGAGGCTACGATGGTAATTGAGTGCAAAATCATGTATGCAGCACCCTTTGATCCTCAGTATTTCAAGAGTGATGCGCCCAAGAAGATGTATGCTAACTTCCCTGCAGGCATTCACTCCATGTATATCGGCGAGGTTATAAACGCTTGGAAAAAGTAAGATAGCACAGCACGAATATGAAAGAAAGTTTATCAAACTCACTAATAATTTTGGCATGCTCCATTCTCATGACAGCATGTGCTTCAGCTCACTCAAATGAGATCGTTGTAGAAGGGGAAGTACCTGTAAGACTCGCAGATTCGTATAGCTTTACAGAAGGGCCTGCGGCAGATGCAATGGGTAACGTCTACTTCACAGACCAGCCTAACAATAGGATTTACCGTTGGGACTGCGAATCGGGAGAGATAACGCTGTTCACTGATCAGAGCGGTCGCTCTAACGGGATGTACTTTGATGCACAGGGCAACCTGATAGCCTGCGCAGATATGGACAACCAGCTCTGGTCGTTCAACATGAAAGGTCAACACAATATACTTGTGACCGACTACCGCGAAAAATTGCTGAACGGCCCCAACGATGTATGGATCGCGAAGGATGGCAGCTATTATCTGACCGACCCTTATTTCAAGCGCGACTACTGGACGCGCGACACAGCCCGCCAGCAGCCTGTGGAAGGCCTGTATTATCTGGCACCTGAAGGCAAACAGTTGGTCATGCTCGACTCAACGCTTAACCAACCCAATGGTCTTGTAGGAACGCCCGACGGCAAACATCTGTATGTTGCAGAGGCAAGGGCCAACAGGATCCTGAAATATGACATTCAGACGGACGGCTCCCTATCGAACCGCCAGGTGTTTGCCGACATGGGGTCGGACGGGATGACGATAGACGACCGGGGGAACATCTATCTGACTGGCGACGGCGTGACCGTATTCGACAAGGATGGTCAGCAGATAGCCCATTTCCCCATCCCCGAAGACTGGACGGCCAACGTTTGCTTCGGCGGCAAAGAGCGTAACATCTTATTCATAACCGCATCAAAATCCGTTTATACTCTAAAAATGCTTGTGCATGGGGTACAATGATGAGCTATAAAGCCAATATTCAAGCAAGCTTGATGGCTCTCGCTGCTCCATCCGTTAGAAATTTTTCAAATAAAATTTGGTATTTTGCTCACTTATTCGTACCTTTGCAACGTGATTCTGGAAAGAGTCAATGTGAAAGTTGAGGCATAGCCTCGACCTTCGCCCGTAAAGGTTCGCTTAGCCGCGATTAATTGGGAACTGGAGTGTGAATCTCCGACTGTCCCGCAGCAGTGAACTCCGTTATGGCTCCTAAGCATAACGCCATTAAGCTTCGCTTGATTGCGTTCACGTCATTGGACAATTGTCTGAGAAGGCGCTTGGGAGTGGAGGAAAGTCTGAAGACCAGCCTTTTTCGGTAACATGCCAAACGACCCTCGATGTAAGGGCGTGAGGCGAAACTAACATTTTTGTGTGATAAATGAATCGAAAAGGACTGTCATGTAGTCTCTTTGTTGGTTCTGCGCAGCCATGTGCGCATACGTGTATTATTGTATAAGTTTATCGGGGCAGCCTGTCGTGAGACAACGTTTCCCCTTTTAACGAGTATTCAGAACATTAGAGATATGAAACATGAATCAATCGTCGTCGTGTACGACAGCTGTCAGGCTATTGCTGAAGAGATAGCCGACAAGTTGGGTGCTGAGACCGTCAGCGTCCAGAGTATGAACGTCAGACAGATCGAGAACAGCCAGAGTCTCGTCCTTATCATCGAGTTTCAGGATGGTGGCAAACTGTCACCACATTGGCAGTATGTTTATTTGCTGTTAAGCGAAGTTGATTTAAGTGGTAAGAACATTGCTGTCATTGTGGCTCAGGGAAACAAACGGGATTGTGGAACCATAACCAAGGAGTTGTGTGACAGACTCATGAATCAGGGTGCACATATCATCGGTGACCAGCTCTATAGCGGCACTTCTGGGCAAAACCTTGATAATTGGATCTGCGCCATTTCGCCTAACTTATAAAACCATTACCATTATGCAGTATATCTTTATCGTAGCCCTCGAATTCGTCCTTGCTTTCACAGGCGTAGCCCTGCTCATCAGATACTACAACCATAAAGCATAGGTAAGGACTTCATGCCTTTCCTTTGACTATGTCGAGCTCCGTCACGACTCGGCCGTTTAAGCGAGCTTAACGGCTCTCGCTGCTCCGTCCCTTGAACATATAGCCGATACCCTCAACGGCAGCACGGATAGCCTCTTCAGTAGCGAGACCTTTGATGGTGAGGGTATTGGCAGAGGCGTTTGCCTTGGCTTTCTCTACGCCTGGCACTTCCTCGACGGCACGGACTACGGCGGCCTCACAATGGCTGCAATGCATGTCCTCAACGCGATAAACGATCACGTCGGGGTCTAAGGGCTTTTGGGCGGTAAACTTACTGAAAAACTTCATCATAAGAGCAAATATAATTAATAATGTTAATACTGTGGCGCAAATAATCTTGAACGTACTGGGCAAGGCGGATGTGCTCATGCAGCAAGCATCTTGGGCAGCGACGGAGAAGTCGATTCCCGTAGCATTGAGCAGCAGGCCGAATAGAACTGCGAAACCAACAATGGTCATCAGATAAATCGATGTAAAGCGACGCCCCATCGACTTATGAACCACGAGGATAGAGGCGAGATTTACCGCAGGCCCGGCCATCAACATCACTAGTGCCGCTCCTGGCGAGAGTCCTTTCATCATCAGGGCTGCTGCCACGGGAATACTACCCGTCGAGCAGATATACATAGGTACGGCGATTACCAAGATTACCAGCATCTGCAACAGTGGTTGACTGCCGAAACTGAGGAAAAACTCATCAGGTACAGCTACCTGAATCAATGCCGCAACAACAAGTCCAATAAGCAGTCGCAGGCCTATGTCGCGAAGCATATCATAATAGGCATACTTCAGTACGCGCCAAATTCTGTTTCCGCTTTCTACTTGGCATGCAACGGACACATCCTCCTTCACGTCATCCTCGCGAACCAGACGGTTTACCAGCAATCCTCCACAAACACCAGTGATAAGTGCCGCTGTAGGACGGATAATGGCAAAGCCCAGTCCCATCAGCGAGAACGTGGCCAGAATAGAGTCGATGCCAGTTTGAGGTGTGGCAATCAGAAACGAGGCAATGGCTCCCTTCGACGCCTTCTCGTTCCTTAGTCCTATAGCGGTGGGGATGACTCCACATGAACACAGCGGCAAGGGCACACCCAGCAGCGCCGCCCAAACAACGGACAGCTTATTGTTACGCGAAAGATAGTTGGCATAGAACTTCTGCGGCACGAATACGTGCAGCACTCCTGCGATGAAGAATCCCAACAGCAGATAGGGAGCCATTTCGCAGACCACGTTCAGAAGTGATATGAAGAAACTCTGTATATCCATCGGGTGGCAAAGGTACGAAAAATATTTCGCAACTCAGTTGCAAAGAAGCAAAATTATGCTTTCACGCCAATGATTGTGGCATACGTTGGTTTCTTACGGTGGATTTCCGTCTGGGTGAAACCTGCTTCGTCGAGTAGTTTTTTCAGATCCTCCGGCGAATAGGCTGTCATGCCTTCAACTACGCTTGTCCACTTGGAATCGCTGTCTACCACTTCTACTAAAATGGCGAACTTACCGTTAGGCTTCAGCACGCGGCGTACCTCCTGCAGACAATTAGGCAGATTGGGCCAGAAATATACCGTTTCGACTGCCGTCACAAAATCGAACTTCCCATCCTCGTAAGGTAGTTTCTCGGCTGACCCCAGAGTGACAAATACCTGTTTGTCGAGCACCTCTGCATTCACCTTTTTGGCCTTCGCCACACTCTCCTCAGAGATGTCGATACCATATACTTTCGCATCCTTGCTCCGTTTCAGCAATCTGCGAATAGTAAAACCTCCACCACAGCCCACATCAAGCATAGTCCATCCGTCTTGCACATCCACAAGCTTCAGTCCCCAGTTGGTCAGCGGGGCATGTGTATAATTCATGAAACTCAGCATTACACGTCCGAGTGCTCCCTTTGGCCGTGCACACTGACTGAAAAATGATTTCAAAATGTTTGCCATAATCGTTTATATTAACCAAGTTTCTTACCAGACTTCATTTTTGCAGCAGAGATGCGGATTCCAACAAAGCCCACTGCAAGGGTAAGAACAATAACAAGTAGAAGAGCCCAGATAGACGAGAGTGTCCTGAGTCCATCAGCATAATCGGCCCCAATCTCTTCGGCAGCGCCCTGATAGTACCATTCTGAGGCAGTCCATAGTTTCATAAGCCACACGATGATGCCCAGAGGCAGAACGGGATAGGCCAACAGGATGCTACGTTTATGGGTATTACCTATTGCCTGGCGCACCACATCAGACGCGATGCCGACTGTCACCATCAAAAGGGACTGTGTGACATCAATCTCGCCCATCACCAACAGGACGATGGCGAGGACCAGTGCAAACAGCGTGGCTACGCCGAATCGCTGCCACCTCGACGCAGCCCACAGATAAGAGGGAGCACCAAGCACGGCTGCAAGAACGGGGAAAACCACAATCCAACACCAGGGGCTCAGGAAGCCCAGGAAGGCACAGGCAAAAGACGTTACGGCATAGAGGATGGCACATCCGAGGATGCCTAGATAATTGTTGTTTGATTTATCCATAATGTATGTCAATTAAATTAAAAACTATATTTCAATTTGACCCAGAGCTCTGAGTTTTTCTTATAGACGGCGAACATGCCACTGTGCCCTGCTTCTTCCACACACTATCCTTAGGAAACTGACGCAGTTTTACCATAATCCATGAGAGGTCGCCCTTCTGAGAGATCAGTTTTCGTGCCACGTGCGGCTTGCTGTAAGCTCTGGCCTTGATGCTGTCCATTGCTGCCGAACCCTCAGCAGGAATCTCGTCAGGCACTATCTGCTCGATGGTCATGCCCTCGTCGCTGCCCACCATAAACTCGCTGTCCGTTAGCGACGTCACCTTGTCGGCATACGAGAGACTGTCGAGCAGTTCGTTGGAAAGAGCTCGCAGCATGGTTAGGTTCTCCTTCGTAAAGTGGTCATCACATTGCGTCAGCACGCCAACGTAATAGTCGTTGCCAAAGTGTGACTTAAACTCATCAGTCATCACCAGCATCGGATCGTCTTCGATGAAATAGTCGTCGAACGACGTTTCCTTCACCATCCTTTTCATGCCAATCACCGACAGGATTATTACCAGCGTGAAAATGCCTAACGTTATCCAGCGCATCTTCAGCAGTTGTCCGGCAAACCGTGCGAACAACTCATTAATCTTTTCAATCTTCATACCTTAATTATATCTTTAGTTTTTAAAAACGAACAATGTTCCAATTTGTTCGCTCTACAATCTGTTCACGCGTATAGTTCTTTTTTATCTGCATAGGTACGAAAAAAGTTCATAATCTATTGAAAAAGGTGGTTGATCGTCACCGACTAACCACCTCACTAAACTAAACAAATACTTTTTATGAATTTTATACCTGTGATTACAATTCAGGAGAGATAGCGGTGAGCCAAGCCTCGATGCGAGTGTCGGTCTTGTCATCCTCGTTGATGTCATCGAGGGGCAGGCCGATGAACTTACCGTCAATCACAGCCTCCGAGTCATCGAAGTTGTAGCCGTCGGTCTCTACGCTGCCAATGAACTTGGCACCGCTATTTTTAATGCCGTTATAGAGTTCGCCCATACCTCCTACGAAGGTGTCGCTATAAGATGCACAGTCACCACAGCCGAAGAGGGCGATGGTTTTGCCACTGAGGTCGGCACTTTGCAGGGTCTTCAGACCGTCGTACCAGTCATCCTGCAATTCGCCTGCACCCCATGTCGAGGTGCCGAGAATCAGATTCTGGTTGGCGGCCACAATGTCGGCTGTCAAATCCTGTACGTTCAGGGCTTCGCAGCCCAGTTTCGAGGCAATCTTCTCTGCGATGGCCTCGCAGGTTCCAGTCGAGGAACCATAGATTACAATTGTTGTGTTCATCTTTATAATATAATTATGTGGTTAATTCTTGTTGATGCATTTGCAGTCGCATTCACCCTTGCATCCTTTTTTACGCTTACAATACCGTTCGCATTGTGCGCAGATGTCGTAGCCGAGCATAGCTCCGAGGATGAAGTCCTCTTCGGGCGTGAGCTGGTTTAGCGGGCGGGTAACGATGAGCCGGATAGCCTCCAGACACTCGCGCCGTCCGAAGTACACGTTCAGGTTCTGCTGTCCTGCGGGCTGCAGCAAATATGGAATACCCTGACTCTCCAATCGCTGTATGGCCAGTTCACTATACCTCTTGTTACAGGTGAATAGCACCATGTGGCGCACACCTTTATGTAGCTCGTAAATGTGGTTCATCAGTACCTTAATCTCAGTGGGAACCGCTGTCGTCGTTCTCATCGTTTTATCGTTTTCAAATTTCGGGTGACAAGGACAGTGCAAACCGAACGCAGAGAGCTTGCTCTATGCTGAGGTGCAGCCAGTCCTCGCAGTTGAATTTTAAATTCGACTGCAAAGGTACGGCAAATAAATAAGGTGCGCAATACCTAAAAACGAGGTTTTAAGCATTGCGCACCTGCAAAGTCCTGCATAAGCAGGTTAATCAAAAGTAGGTATTATGCTGTTAATCTATACTCATTCGGTGTCATACCCGTGCGCGACTTGAAGAGGCGCGAGAAGTGTTGCAGGTATTCGAAGCCGAGTTGGTAGGCGATTTCGCTGACGGGCAGGCGGGTCTCGATAAGCAGTTGCTTCGAACGTTCGATGACCGCATCCTGTATGTGGCGCTGGGCGGTGGTGCCGCTCTCCTTGCTGATGAGGTCGCCGAAGTAGTTGGGCGACAGGCAGGCCTTGTCTGCAAAGTAGGCGACAGTAGGCAGACCGTTTCTTTCAGGATGGCCGCCATCTGGCTCCACCACAGTGGCGTGACAATGATAATGTTCTGGTACTGCGAGAGGTCTGTGATGCTCACGGGGTCGATAGCCGGATAGCTTGCCGCCTCGTTGGGCGCAGCCTTGATAGCATTCAGCAGCGCCGTGCCGATAGCATAGTTGTTTGCCTCGTACTTCTGCGTCTTGTCCGCAGGTTCAATCCGCATTACGTCCGCCTGTATTTGACTCGTCAGAGAGGTCACAATCTCGTGACAATTGTTCGTGTAACTGTAGTACACTACGAGTGTCTTTGCGCTTATGTTCACAGCGAGGAGCATCATACAACAGAATGAAAATAATCGTCTCATATACTTTTTATTATATTTATCCGCTGCAAAGGTACGACGATTCTATCAATCAGGCACTACCCGAATCTTGGAAAGAATTACCAATATTACGGAAGTTTGTTAATCTTACGAATAACTCTGCACGGATTGCCGACTGAAAATGATAAGATCTTCCATTCTGTCAATGATATAGTCGGCTCCAGCTTCTTTGAGTTCCTCTCTGGTCCCATTGCCCCAAGTCACACCACAAGTCTTAGCTCCAGCATTGGCTCCCATTAGGATGTCAACATCCATATCTCCAACCACCAAGGTCTCGTCAGACATGAATCCCAGTATATCGAGAATCTTCAACACCGGTTCCGCATCTGGTTTGGCATGAACGATATCCTGCGCTCCAATGACGCATGAAAAAAGTGATTCCATTCCCATACGGTCAAGCAGGTCCCATAGTGACTCGCTGGTTCGTGAAGAAGCGATGGCAAGACAGATTCCCTGATTCCTCAGCACTTCAAGCGTTTCTTTTACTTGGGGGAACGGCATCGGAGTAATCTTCTTCAGATTCTCGGCGAAGCATCGGCGATGCACTTCGGCACATCTGTCTAACTCATCAGCATTAAGATGAGGAAACATCTGGGCATAGCATCCTTTCAATGGCAGTCCGATGGTAGAAGCACACATGTGTTCGTCCTGCAATGGAAGATTCAACTCTTTCATTACGTCCTGCATCGTCACAACGATGTTCCGTCTGGTGTCGCCCAGCGTCCCGTCAAAATCGAATATAATCAGTTTTATGCTCATGCCAATCCATTTACTTCATCGTTTACTCTGTCACTTCAATTTGAATTCCCTCTGGGCCGAGGATGCATCTCTCGTGATTCTCATTTTGATGTTGATTTGGTGAAGAGTTTGTTTTTCAGCCACTCGCGGATGGGCAAGTCGTAGAGTTTCAGGGCTGCATAAGCCAGACCAATGGCGAGGAAGAAGATGCAGACGGCTACGAAGATGTGCATACCAAGCGATGCATCCTTGTGACTCTCTGCCCACGACATCTGCATGTAGATGAGGGGATAGTGGGTGATGTAGATAGGGTAGGAGATGTCGCCTAAGAACTTGATTAATGCCTCGCTCTTGACCTCCGGTCGAGCCTGCTCACGCTCGGCAGAGTCGATGCGAGCATCACTCTGCCCTCGCTTAATCGCAGCCTTGTCCCCCTTCACGCTGCTACCTGCGCCAACGGCAACGATAATCGGGAAGCAGACGAGGATGCAGAAGGCCTCATAGAGTCCGTTTGTCCATCGGCTGTCGCCCTCAGTGCCCAGTCCGAGCCAGGGCATGCCCAACAGGATGACGATGAATAGCGAGCACCACCAGAATCCTCCGCGTACCTTTATTAATTTACCCATGCGCGAGATAAGCAGACCGCAGAAGAAGGGATAGAAGACGGGTGAAACCTATCTGCAACTGATCGGGTGTGGTGCTCCAACCGCCGATGACCGTATAAGCTGCATAACTACGCTCAGCGAGAACTCCAAAAATGTCGATGTTCAGGCAGAGAATAATCGTAAACACAGCAAAGATAGCCACGCAGATGCCTAACAGCAGTTTCGAGAAATGTCGGATAACAAGCGCATAGAGGATGTTCGCCAGATACTCCCACTGCAGCGACCATGCCGGGCCGTTTAGTGGATTGGTCTCTCCCCAGCCGCGGATATCCATCCCGCTGGGCAGTGGAACCATCGTGAAGCACCACAGCATCACCAGAACCACCATATACCAAGGTGTGTTATTGATAAGCGGGAACGTGCTGCAACTGCCGAAGTAGAACATCAAAGCTCCGAATAGCGTGCCGAAGATTACCATCGGGTGCAATCGGATCAGTCGACGTTTGAATAAACTCCACGTACTCATTTTATCCCAGCGATCATCATATGCATAACCGATGACGAAACCCGACAGTACAAAGAAGAAATCCACAGCCAGATAGCCATGATTGATGGGCTGATCAGCACTGCCACCATAATACGTTTCAAATAGGTGATAGGCTACCACTAGTACTGCCGCAACACCGCGTAGTCCGTCAAGGATCTCATAGCGCGGCTTCGAGGCAAGATAAATATTATTGCTCATTTTGCTTTTAGTTCGTTTAAAATGTGCCGCAAAGATAAACAATAAATCCCAAAGCAATGTGATTATGCCTTGGGATTTAATGATTATTGGGAATTACAAATTCTTCACCCAATGCTCCAGCTCGTCGTAGTGAATCACGCTGATGAGCGGATGCAGTTCCTCCGCCCCGATATACCGTGCGTAGTCGTTAACGCTGTGTACCTTCAGAATCTTTTCCATTAGTGCGGTGCCTTATTCTGTATAATTGTGATCCACCACGATGACGACTTGCTGATCGGGAACTAACGGCTGAAGTTCGGTTGTAAGCTGACTGACAAAGGCGGCTTCGTCGTGGACGGAGATATCAGGAACAACATCGACGGAGAGATATTTGTTCTTTTCGGAATAGTAGAAGCCGTGAACCTGCACGATGTCCTTGTGGGCTGCGATGGTCTGCATCACCTTTGACTGCAATTCTGCACGACGATTCTCGCCCGTAGCCACGGCATAGACGCCGACAGTCATGATAATACCATGCTTCTCATACATCTGCGTGGAAATCCGTCGTGTCAGGCCGTGAATATCGTGGGCCGACATCGTGTCATAGACGTTGATATGCAGCGAACCAATCTTCACGTCCGGGCCATAGTTATGCAGTATCAGGTCGAATACACCATGAACGCCCTCAAAGTCTGAGACCTCCTTCTGAATCTGTTTGGCGAAATCTGCCGAGATGCTCGTACCCAGCAGTTCGTTGACTGGCGAGGCCAGCATCTCGATACCGGCCTTGATGATAACGAGGGAAATCAATGCTCCCAGAATGCCATCGAGTGATACGCCCCACAGCAACATGACACCTGCCGAGATAAGTGTTGCCAGCGTGATGACAGCATCGAACAGCGCATCAGAGCCGGAGGCAATCAGAGCGTCGCTCTTCAGTAGTTCGCCCTTGCGCTTCACATACTGCCCGAGGATAAGCTTTACTACAATAGCCACCACGATGATCACCAGCGTAGTCGTGGTGTATTCCGGCTCCGTAGGGTCGAAGATCTTTTTCACAGACTCGATGAGTGAGGTAATACCTGCCGAGAGAACGATGACGGCAATGATGATGGCGCTGAAGTACTCGATACGCCCGAAGCCGAAGGGATGCTTCCTGTCGGCAGGACGCTGAGAGAGCTTGGTACCCACGATAGTGATGACACTCGACAGTGCATCACTCAGGTTGTTGACGGCATCCATCACGATGGCAACACTGCTGGCCAGAATACCTACTGCGGCCTTGAATCCCGCCAACAACACATTAGCGGCGATGCCAATCCAACTGGTACGGATTATTTCCTGACTGCGATCCATATTTGTTTTTTTTTATAATATTTCTTCCAACGCTCTGGTGATATCTTGACACCATCTACTTGTATTCAAACCAATCTACATCCACATAGCCTGATGTTTCCTGGCTGCTCTGCGCAAAGAGTCCAAGCATGACACCCGTGAAGCCACCGATGGTTTCGGTACTGAGAAAACGGTACTCCATTTTGGCGAGCGTGGTGAAGTTGGTGCCGTCGGAGGATGCCTGCAGATAGTAGAAATCCTTGTCTGAGGTGATGCGCAGATAGGCTTTGCTGCCACTCAGCGGAAATTCCTTTTCAACGTGGCTGGTCTGGCCGAGACGAACGACGGACTTGACAAAGAGTTTTCCGTTGCGACGCTCTGCCACCACGTCGTAGTGGTTCAACGGTGCTGCGTAAGCGGTGATGCCGGCCTGCATGCCATCAGTAATATGTGAGAGATCGAGTAGGGTGGTGGCCGTGAAGTTCAGTTCCGTCTGACGGCGGGCAATGAACGTGGGCGAGGCAGTCTCACTGAGGTCGATAGTACTGGGACGGAGGCGCAAGAAACCCTTGCGTTCCGTCAGCGAATATTTGCTATAGTCAGGATTGCACAGACTCATCCATCCCATTGGTAAGCCTAACGAATGATAACTGTCGGCAGGGGCATCGCGCTTAACGTAGTCGAATTCCTCGCATACAGGGTCTTTTGCCATAGGTACTAACGGTAGCGTCTTGCACTGCATGTCTATCTGCAAGGTCCCATCCCCGTTCACCACTGGCCAGCCGCCCTGCTCCCACTGCACAGGAGCCAGCATCGTCTCACGTCCCATCACGTGCTGTAAATAGCCGCTGGTACGATAACCCAGGCAGATCATCCACCACGAGCCATCCGTAGCTTGTACCAAATCCGCGTGACCAAGACCCTGAATCGGACTGTTCTGCATCTTCATGTTGAAATGTGAGAGAATGGGATTGGCAGGGTTCGGCTCGTAGGGACCGAAGAGACTCTTGCTGCGCAGGATATTCACATGATGCCCGTGCTCCGTGCCGCCTTCTGCCAATAGCAAATAGTAGTAGCCGTCCTGGCGGTAGATATGGGGTCCCTCAGGATAGCGTCCGCCAAGACCTGTTCCCAAATGGTGAATCTCGCCCAACTGTTTACCTGTTTCTACGTCAATCTCGCAAATCTTGATGTCGCCCTCCTTCCACAGGAAATAACATTTACCGTCATCAAAGAACAGTGTCGGGTCACAACTGCCGATGGCGAAGTCTATCACAATCGGCTCCGACCATTCCCCAGCGGGATTGTCCGTCCACACATAAAAGTGTCGGCGCGAGGGGAACACCGTCGTCACCATATAGAACCGGCCTTCGTGGTAGCGGATGGTCGGCGCATAGATGCCGCTGTTGCCGTCGGTGCCCTTCAGGTCCACCTGTGAGGGTCGCGTCAAACAATTGCCCACCTGCTCCCAATGGATCAGGTCTTTCGAATGGAACACTGGCACGCCGGGGAAATACTGAAACGTGCTGTTTACGAGATAGAAGTCATCGCCAGCCCTGCAAACGCTTGGGTCAGCATGGAATCCAGGCAGCACGGGATTCTTGAAACCTTGGGAACTTGCCGCAGATGCGAACAGCGCCAGTGTAGCTGTGATAAATGTCCTGATCTTCATGTCTATAATGTAGCGTTTGGCTTATTAAATCTGAGGGCAAAGGTACTCATTTTTCCTTTATAATTTGTATTATTGCACCAATTATTTGTATTGTATATCAATTTTTATTCGTACCTTTACACCCGAAAACAAAATAATGTATGATTATGAGCGAAGAAATACAGAGAATAAATCTGAATGACTACATCCAGTCTGGCGAGGGCGGGACGGCTCTTACCTATACAAAAAAGGACGGTCTTTCGTTGGCTAAACTTTATAAACCCGGTTTCGAGGCCGACAGGTTTAAGGCCGAGTTCCTGACCGCCCGCATAGTGTTCGATTTGGGCATTCCATCGCCAAAGCCCTACCGAATGATTACCGACGGCGAAAGGAGTGGAGCCGAGTACGAACTGATTAAGAACAAGCGCTCGTACACACGCATCATTTCGCAAGAGCCAGGACGACTGGAGGAAATCTCGCTCACATTTGCACACATGGCCAGAGAGCTGCACGCCAAGGAGGCCGACACCACACGGCTTTGTTCCTACAAGCAGAGAATCGAGCGCTTCTATCGTGAGAAGAACCGAGTGCCTGAGGATTACAAGCAGCGTGCCCTGAAGTTCCTGGATACGGTGCCCGACACGCCCCGCTGCGTGCATGGCGACCTGCACATCGGCAATATCATCACCGACGGCGAGCGCGACCTCTGGATTGACCTGGGCGAATTTGCTTACGGTGCCCCCGAGTGGAATCTGGCGTTGCTATGGACCATGTGCCACAATATGCCTGACGATCGGGTCCAGCGCATATTTCATCTTACACACGAACAGATGATGGCCCACTGGGACATCTTCTTCCCAGCCTATCTCGGCACGTCCGACCCGCAAGCCATCGACGAGGCCACCAAGCGCCTCCTTCCATACTACGCAGCCAAAGTCCCCTACATGTTCGACATGGTCTTCAGCGCCCCCATGCCCGACGCAGCCCTGCAGAAAATCGTTAAATTACTTTAGCAGATTACGTGATATGAATAGAATGTATTGCATTATGACAAAGCTTTACCTCGCACCCGACAAGCGAATCAGGATCTGGTAAAGCTTACAAAGTGCTCTTTTTTCAGCCCAGGCGCAAACAGAGCATTGTCAGGTCGTCGTTGGGTTCGGCTCCGCCACGGTGTTTCTCGACGGCTGTGGTCAGGGTCTCGATGACCTGCTTGGCCGAACCGAAGTGTGTATGGCGAAGAATGTCTAACAGGCGGTCATCGCCGAACTGCCTGAGTTCAGTATCCTCAGCCTCGTTCAGTCCGTCGGTATAGACAAACAGCGGGCGGCCCTTGATGGTGTCGATTTCCTCGCCAGTGTACTTCAGGCCTGGAAAAACGCCAATAGGAGTGTTGGGGGCCATCTTCAGGAAGTCACCGTGATGGTCGCCGCCGCCGATGACTGGCGGATTGTGACCTGCATTACAGAAACGTAGGTGACCGGTCTCGAGATTCAGCATACCTACAAACATGGTGACGAACATGTTATTGACATTATCCTCCCCCGACAGCGCATCGTTCATGCCGGTGCATATCTCGGCAGGCTCCATCCGCTGTGCTGCCAACGTGCGGAACAACCGGGTGGCCTGGGCCATGAACAGCGAAGCGGGTACCCCCTTGCCGCTGACATCGCCCACACAGAAGTAGAGCCACTGGCCGATGAGCACGTAACCGTACAGGTCGCCACCCACTTCCCTGGCCGGCATCATATAGGCCGACATGTCGAGTCCCTCGCGCTCAGGGAACGAACTGGGCACCATCGACATCTGGATATCGCGGGCAATCTTCAGCTCGTTTTCAATACGCTCCTGAGACGCTTTCATCTCTGCCATACGGTGTGCCACCCTGCGTCGATAGAGCGTGTAGATGATGAAGAACAGCGTGATGAGGACAATGGCCACGATGAGGCCGATAAGCCTCTGATGCAACAGCGAGGCACGCTGCTCGGCTATTTCCTGGTCTTTCTGCTGCGTGGCATAGATAACAGCCAGTTCGGCAGCCTCGCTTTTCTGCTCATGCACTTTCACGCTGTCCACCATCTGAGTCACCTGCCGTGCCACCTTCGTCGCTTCGGCAGTTCGGCCAGCCTTATCATAGATGTGGTAGCTCTCTGCTATGAAGGACAGATTGTCCATCGTATATTGATCCCTTCCTCCGACGTGTTCCTCGACAGTTGGCATCAGGTTGGCCGCTGCATCCCACTGGTCGGTCTGATCCAGATATCTCAGCCGTTCTATCAGGAGAAGCGGATGGTTGGCATAGGGTGATGCCATGAAGGTGTCGTAGACTTCCCTGGCCTCCTTCAATTGTCCATTGGCTGCATAGCTGACGGCTTTCATGATCTGCAGCTTGGCTCTCGTCACGGGTTCCTGAGTCGGCTGTTTTGATGTCTTATTGTGCTCAACCACCATGTCGAGCGACTTTTCGGCACGCTCTATCCAGGGCATGGCGGCTTCAGGCGACACATCGCAATAGGATATGGCGATATTCGTGCATGTATTACCAATTTGCTCTAACGTCACCAGCGTGGTATCGGTGTCAGCTATGCCCATCAGCAGATCGTAACACTGCTGCATCGTTTTGTCGCCCTCGTCCTTTTGCTTGAGTTGCAGCTGGCAGTCTCCGATAACATACAACAGCGAGGGTTCCCATACCTTCAGCCTCTGGTCGGACTCCTTTGACAACTCCTCGTATCCTGCTGCCGACACCTTCAGGGCCTCTTCCTGGTTCGTGATGTTCAACAGCGTAACCCCTAAGTTGTTGATGCCTTGATAGTACGCTCTGGGCCACTCGTCGTGCAGTTCCTTACAAATGGCTTTTCTAAGGTGAAGTTCTGCTAACCGGTAGCTCGACCGCAAGGCGTAGCAGTTACCTCTCAGGTAGTTGATCACGTAATCCGGATACTGGGCAGTAGCCGCTATACTGTCTAAAAAGACAAACACGCTGTCAGAGTTACGGGCAAATATTGCATCCACTTTGCTGGCGACGTGATAGTACTCGGCTTCTGCTTCGGTTGTCTTGTGCTCGCCCTGCGGCTTGGAACAGGCTACGAGCACGACTGCCAGTATCATGCCGAAAACCGCACGTTGTCTGATCATCTTTTCCATCTCTTCTCAGTTTAGGAATAAATATTCTGCAATTTGACGACAAAGATAGTATAAAAAACAAAAAATTCCAAATTATTTGAGAATTTTCGAACGGAAGTACTTTCGACGTAGTCAAAGTTACATAGTTTTTTTGAAAGAACATACAGTTTTCATATTAATTCTTAATTTTTGAGGGAAAAAACACGAAGAATACATAATTATTCGTAACTTTACACCCTATTTCAAAAATATTTCAGTATTAATTCGCAAAAACTATACGATTATGAGAAAAGTGTTATTCTGCCTCATGGCAATGATGGGCGTGTTGACCCTTTCAGCACAAAGTGACGGTATTCGGCAAAGCCAAAGTATTTATGATTTCACGGTGAAAGACGATGCGGGAAAGGACGTGTCGCTCGCCGAGTACAAGGGCAAGGTGCTGCTGATTGTGAACACCGCTACCCGATGTGGATTCACGCCACAGTACAAGGAACTGGAGACGCTGTATGAGAAATATGCAAAGGATGGTTTTGAGATTCTCGACTTCCCCTGCAACCAGTTTGGAGAGCAGGCGCCTGGTACGATTCAGGAGATTCACCAATTCTGCACGATCAACTTCAACATCAACTTTCCACAGTTCGATAAGATTGAGGTAAACGGAGCCAACGAGCATCCGCTCTACACTTTCCTGAAGGCTCAGAAGGGCTTCGGCGGTTTCGATACAAACGACCAACGAGGCAAGCTTATGGACGATATGCTCCGTAAGCGTGATGCTGATTATGACAAGAAGAGTGACATCAAATGGAACTTCACCAAGTTCCTCGTCAGCCGTGACGGTAGCATATTGAAACGCTATGAGCCGACGGAAAAAATCAGCGACATCGAGGCCGACATGCTGATGGAGGTGAATCCCGTTCTGAGCAACATGATGGCACGTCGTTCCATCCGCAAGTACCTCGACAAACCCGTGGAACATGAAAAACTGGAGGCCGTAGCCCTGGCTGGTATCAATGCTCCAAGTGCGATGAACCGACAGAACTGGGCTGTACGGATTATCGAAGACCAGAAGCTGATGGCCGATGTGAAGGGGCAAACCCGCAACGCACCGAACCTCATCTGCGTTTGTGCACCGGCTGACGGCAGGTTCGACCTTGACGCGGGTCTGATGGGTGAGAATATGATGTTGGCAGCTCAAACCCTGGGCCTCGGCACCTGCATCCAGACAGGCCCCATACGTTTCCTCACGACTGACGAGAAAGCCAAAGCCTTCCGCGACAGCCTCGATATCCCCGAAGGCTATAAGCTGCTCTATGTCATCTCCATTGGCTATCCCGACGAGCAGCCCGCCGCCAAGCCCCGCGATGCTTCGAAGGTGAAGTATATCCTGTGAGTTTCTTTCTGGGTCAGGGGACGGTGTAACGAAGGGACGGTTCTTTTGTTATATTGCGTATCTGAAAATCCCTCACTGGCTTCAATCGCTAGTGAGGGATTCGATTGTATCTCACAGGATGCCCATTCCGCCTACCTGACGGTCTTCTGCCGATAGCGACGTGTCTGCCTTTTCTTTTCGCAGTGGGGTCGAAGGCCACACCCGAGTCGATGATGATGGTCTTCAACATCTCACCGTCTGACAGTCCTTCGGCGTATAGTGGACGGCCATCATCGTCAGGTCGTCGCTCTGCTCAGCATCGCCAACAAACTCGTGTACCCTAAATTCCGCAGCACTTTAATTTAACTTTCTTTATAAGTACCTGAGCAACAAAAAGTTCTTGCTGGGGCAAGCGGCAAAGCCGAGCGGCTCAGGATTTGGCCGTCTTCTCCGTTTTCTGCTGTGGCGGCGACTGCATGGAAGACCTCAACCTGTATCTGAAGGATGTGCTTACCGAGCGTCCACATACGCGTGTTCCAAGTGCAGACACGGTGCTGCGCGGCATAGAAGAACTGGCAACGGAGAACATATCATACACGGTAGAAAAGACGGGCCGAAGATCCGCATAGCAGGCTTCTTGTACTCTTTCTTGGTTGTCATACGCTTAATTAGTTTTTGGTGAAAATATGAATAATTAATTTGGCCGCAAAGATACGAATAAGCGAGCAAAGAACTAAAGGAAAACGTGTTTTTCTTTGTTCTTTCGAGCCTGAGAGTCTTCCCTTTTTATATTTTGCTGAGTTCAATGAATTTTCTGATGATTCTCAGCATGTCGTTGGTCATGCCGGGCAGAGCCTTCAGCGCGTCCTGATCCTCCTTTGCCACATCCTCTAAAGTGTAATAGCCAGCTTTCAGCAATATGCTCATCAGCACGGGACTGAGAGGCAACTGGTGAATCGGGAGAGTCATGATCTCATTCCCCTTCTCCTGAACCTCCTTTTTGAGTGCCGCTATTTCGTCCTGTAGCTCCAGTATTCGTGTGATATAATACTGCCTTTCGCGTTCAACCCTTTTCTCACTCTCTTCCTTAACCCTCTCGATGCTTTCCAGACTGTCAAGGAACAGCCCCAACTCTTTGACCGCGTCCTGTGTTATCTGGACGGCATAGCTCTGACTAAGGTTAAGGCTCTGAGCAACATCCTTATACGCAGCCCCCTCCAGCAGCATCGCCAAGGCAGACTGTTGCTGCAGATTCAGTTCCAGTCCCATGCGCAAAGAAGCGTCCACTATCTTCTCCAGAAGAACAGTGTACGCATCCCGTGTCTTTTTATAGCTACTATTTCCCATTTATCAAAAACCATCCCCAGCGTTTTGTCTCACTGGGGTCAGGATAAATTGTAACAGTCACATATTGTCCAGACCCCGATGCGACACGGGGACAGGTCCCGTGGGTTGGGTTCCGTGGTTCTTAATTCAATAATCAATATTTCAATATAGCCTATTCATTATTCCCCAAAAATGAGATACGTTTCAAGGGCAACATATTCTTATCATCGTCCGACATCTTGTCGTAATACTCCTGCCACATATCGATAAACTCATCGCCATCTATCAGACGGATAAACTTGTCACCGCCAATGCTGCTTACATCGTTTTTGCCGACGTTAGATAAGATGGTGACTTAGTCTTCGTTTTCATATTGTTATTGTTTTGTTAGTTGCTTGTATAGTTTAAATAATTCGCCAACGCACTGGCTTTCGGTCATGGTTTTGACATTGAAGCCATAGGCAGCCATAACAGCACGATCATTCTCCTGATGAGCACGACGGAGTTCCACAGGCATAGTCAATTCATCATAGAGGTCAGCAAGTGACGAGTCTGGATAGAGAGTACGAGCATCGAGGATTGCTTGTGCCGCTTGTTCTATCCTTTGCTTCTGTTCATCTGTAGGATTAGGCCACGGGAAGTTATTGTATACAATTGTGTTAGAATAACTATATCGCATTTCTAATCGCCCACAAACTGCTCTCATCCATGCCATATGAACATTTGAAGTCAAGACTCCAAAATGATATAGTGAAGCATAGGGCATCTGGAATAATTTATCACCAGCAATGATATCAGATTTTAGATATTCAATAGGTACATAGCGTCTGTTTTCGGATGTAACCTTTGGAATAGCTACATAATCAGTATCACAAGGTCGCATTTCGCCGAAGAGAGTCGGCGTAGCTGCACTTTGCACAGTTGCTGCTTTAGAACTTTTCAATCTAAAATCACGAACTGCTTCTATGCGCTTCATAAGTATAGGACATCCCTTAAGTTCTGAAGGATTTGCACTAACAAGCCAGAAGCACCAGCGAGGTTTCCTATCGATAAAGTCCTTACCCATCATAAATGGTCTCAGGAATTTTTCCCCCTGAGGTTCTTTCAGAAGATAATCCTCTTTTTCTTCGATAGTCAAAAGCAGATTTCCATCATCAATTGGTGAACTACCTCTAATCATCGGAGGAACATCACAAAGTGGTTTGGAATTCTTTTCTATAAAAACAGTCGGTGCATTCAGTAAATAGCCATTGATGTTACTTGCAGATACACTTTGATTGTCATTAAGATAGATTATCTTATCCCCTTTACAATCAGATGAACTGAATCCAATAATTACACAATGTACATGGGCTTTAAGTGAAGCCTCACTATCCCAACGGAACGTACGATAGGCAAAATCAAAATGAATACCAAACTTTTCAAACATCGGTTTCCATATTGCTGCAACTTGCTCCCCCTGCGTGATGGAATTAGTTGATACCAATGCACATCTCGTTTTTGTGTTCTTTATAAGTTGAGAGGCCTTATAATACCAACCAGCAACATAGTCTATGTTATTACCAAAGCCTTTCATCAAATCCTTCAAATCGTCTTTTTGTTCCTTTGTTTGGTAAGCATATCCAACAAATGGCGGATTACCTATGATGTAGTTAAGCTTCTCTTTGGGTACAACACTTTCCCAATCAATTCTCAGGGCGTTACCTTCAATGATATTAGAGTACGATTTCAGTGGTAAGAAATCAATCATCTGGTGCATGATGCGCTCCGTCTCTGACAGCATCTGAGCTTCGCTAATCCAAAGAGCAGTAGTGGCGACAGTGACAGCAAAGTCATTGATTTCGATGCCATAGAACTGTTGGATGCTGACCTTGACAGGATTCAGGAATTCACCCATCATCATCTGACCATGATAGCGCTCACGAATGGCTTCATTCTCCAAACGACGCAGACTAAGGTAGGTCTCCGTCAGGAAATTTCCCGAGCCACACGCCGGATCGAGGAAAGTCAACGATGCCAGTTTATTCTGATAAGCATCGAGTTTCTGATTGCGCTGCTTCTCTACCTTCTCTTCCAATATCTCATCGAGTTCATGGCGCAGATCGTTTAGGAATAGCGGGTCGATCACCTTATGAATATTCTCAATAGATGTATAGTGCATACCACCGGAACGGCGCGTTTCAGGATTCAGCGTCGATTCAAACACGGCACCAAAGATAGTGGGCGAAATCTCGCTCCAGTCGAAATCGAGTGATGCATTTTGCAATAGCGTCTGTTTCAGTTCCTCTGTAAACTGCGGTATCTCAATCTCTTCTTCAAACAGCCCACCGTTCGTATATGGGAATGCTGCCAGTTCTTCCTGTAGATATTTACTACGCTTTTCCAAAGGCGTATTCAGCACCTCAAACAAATCACGCAACGCCCTGCGAAGGTCTTTTGCTTCATAAATGACAAGGAAATCATGGAACTGATCCCTGCTGAAGACACCCGCATCCTCAGCATAGAGACAGAATACCAAACGGACGCACAAGATATTCAGCCAGCGAAGGGCTTCAGGCGAGTTGTCGTCATATTGCTTCAAGAGTACTTCATATATTCGGCCCACAATCTCACCGGCTTGCATCGATACTTCCATCTCCTTCGACAGATGGTCGCTCTTGGCATCAACTAAGAAATGAAGACGATAATATTCCTTACCAAGGTTTTCAAGCAGAATCTGTTCAGGCTCGCCATTGGGCTGCTCCATATCATAGACCAAGAACTCTGAGAAATTGCAAGTGACAATCCAGCGAGGATGCTCTGAAACTGGAAGACTGACCACATAGCGACGTGCTTGCTGGAAAGGATTCAGCAAAGATCCATCACTCTGAAGGATTCCTTTACGCAAATCCTTGCCCAGCGATTTCTGTTCAATAAGGACTTTGGTTGATGGGATGCGCCCGTCAATAAAGTTAGAAGCATCCACCATACGATGGTCTTCAAAAGTGATGAAGCCATCGGAAGGTGTCTCGATACCAAACACGTTGCTTAAGAGGTCAATCCAAAAGGGTTGTGATTCACCCCGTTCATACCCCCTACCTTTCCACCGTTCGGCAAATTCCGCAGCAGCAGATGCTATTTGTTTTTCAGTTTTCATAAACTGTTATTCGGTTTAAGCACCGCTGACTTATCGGGATTTGTGACGGGCTAAAACGAAAGAGACCTCAGGACATAGAAAAGCGTGAACCGCCTTACCTACATCTTGAGGCCCTGAGAAAGCCCGTGTAACCAGATAAGTCACGTCCACGCCATTGGCGCAGACATTAGTGACAATCATCGGTTACACAATCTATTGAAATTTCTCAGGTTTCAAGATGTACCGAATAATCAGCTAATGCTGTTATTGTTTACCCACAAAAGTCGCACCGGCGCCTCCACCGAGGCAATGCGCCGATGTTCAAGGGGCAAAGATACGAAAAACTTTGGAAAGTCATTCTCTTTTGGACGAAAAAATGATAATAAATGGATAATTATTTGGAAGATTAGGATTTTTGAGCTATCTTTGCATCAAATTAGAAATGAAAGGATGACCAATGACAACACTCAACAAATACCACCCTCTCATGGGGACCATTATGAGGCATCCGAGTTGGATGCCTTTTCTATTTTGGACAACTGAATTCCGACATAAAATAGAATTGTTTCCCGTTTTGGACAACAATTTAATCGCGAATTTACTAAATAAATCATAAAATCAGACAACTTTTATTGCGAAAGCAATTGTTTTACCGATGAAAAGTAATAACTTTGCGGTCATAACGTTTGGAAAGCACATTGTGCTAGAAAAACATAAACAGACAGAAAGGATGGAATTAATAGATTGTACAGAATGCTTTGTTTCAAAGCAGATAGATAAAAACTGGACCTGGATTATTGAAAACAGGGTCGCTCCTTGGGTCAAAGAAAAAGGACACGAGGGGTATTTGAATTATGTCAATGTCTACAGCCAATATATTAATGTGCTCGAAAAAGGTCTTACGCGTGGTAAATTTACAGATCTGATAATTACTCTATGTCCAAAAGGATTTAAAGAAGGGAAAACCAAAGACCAATTGAAGTGGAACATGGATCGCATGCCCATCACGGTAACACTTGAAAACATTAAGGATTGGGAAGAAGATAGTCGCAATGGCATGATTATAGGTGAACTGAAAAAATTATTTGAAGAACCAGTACCCGATTATCCGGAAGAAGAGGTTCAACAAACAATAGAATCACGGCTTAAAGAATATCTTGAGAAACGTATCGCTACAGATCCATACGCAAAAATATATTCAAACCAAAGCTATTGCGGATTTACACCTACGTTTGCTATCGAAAAGTATGCTTCGCTAAAATTCATGGAGCAAAGGATACCTTCTCACGTTATTGTCTTTGAATGTGTAGAGTCAACACTAACTGCTGATATGGTAACTATGCTGAGCGGCCGCTACGTTTCTAACAGGAAGATAAAGCTTGTCATCACAGGATCCAAGGGAATAGACAAACACATACAAAGTATAGCATCTAATCGAGAGGTCTGCCTCATGCGCATCGATCCTAATTATGAAGTAACAGACAATTGCTTTATCACTCCAAGGATGGAAGAATTCAAATCTGTCAGCCAGATAGAGCGCGACATGCTCAGAGGTAATCTGCCTATGACCGTACCTCTGGTAATAGACGATGTAACTCGTCTGACAACCTCACTCACAGACTTCCTTCGATGGAACGGTATCGATGTACATACAGATTACCTACAGGCACCTATACTAACACACGAATTCATTGAGAATGAGGCGACAAAACTTATAAAAAAAGAAATTGACTACTATGTAAAATTGCTGGAGAAATTATCTCCAAGCGACAAGGTTCCTGTTTGCGAAATAGATCCCTACAAGATTGCAAAGAAAATGGGGCTTAAAGTAATTCGCACAAATCTGTCAAAAAAACGTCATTTAGGTAATTTTGATTATCGCAAGCGTCTTGTCAGGCTTAGCAGCAGTCAAGCCGACGGAAATCCACGCGACCGATTTTCTATGAGTCATGAGATTGGCCATGACGTTTTACATTCAAACCAACGATTTCGTGAGTTTATGGAACGCGATGCCCAACTTGCGGGAGAAGCTGCAACTGATATGTGGGAAAGACATTGGCTTGACACACAGGCTAATTACTTTGCTTCTTGCCTGCTGATGCCAAGAAAAGTCGTGGCACTTCTTTATTCTATTTATTGGAAAAAATGGTTTAAGAGAGAGCAAGTCAGTCCGTTGACCATCGCTGATGACTATTATAATGATATGAACTTTCAGAATATCGTAGGCCCAATGTGTCGTAAAATGAAGGTTTCTCTTGAGGCCATGAAAAACACATTGATTGACATGGAACTCATCATTGAAATGCCATTTTGACTCCAACACTACACTCCAATTTGGATAATTGGAAAGTAAGAATTATCCAGTTGGTATTTTACATGTCAAGCTAATCCAATATTAATATGTACTTTAGCGCCGCAAACGGGAAACTCCCGAATGCGGTGCTTTGCTATTCAGGTACCTGAAAAGGATGGCGAGCGCCGAGACCGGTCTTACAAATGTTTCACCTTCTAAAAAATACAAAAATGGAAGAGTTGAACAAAGAGACTGAGAACGTTCAGCAGACTGAACAGCTGGCTGGACAAGTAAACTACCAAGCCCAGACGGTGAATGACATCGTGGGTGAGGCTGTCAACCAACCGACTGAGGTGGAGCAGAAGCGTGAGCGGCTGCGGCAGATCCTTCGAGACACGCGCATAAGTTCCGATACAAAAGTGCCGGATTTAGAGTATGCACTTGAAGTAGATGGAACAGGCTTCTTTGCCCGCCGCGACATCCATGCTGTCAAGGCGAAAGCAAAAGCGGGCAAGACTACCACACTGAAGGTGTTCATCGCTGCGCTGCTGCTGGGTGTGATGTTCCGCATCAAGTCGCTGATGGAGAAACCGCGAATCTTGTACTTCGACACGGAGCAGAGCAGGAAGGATACGAAATCTATCCTCGACGATGTGGCTACCATGACGGGACTCGATTCAGAAGATATCGACTCTCAGGTAGTGCTCCAGTCGTTGCGCCGTGTCGACCGTGATGACCTGCTGCCATTGCTGTGTCAGGCTTTGGAGGACGAGAAACCCGATGTGGTGTTCGTCGACGGCGTCGTGGAATTCGTGGGCAGTTTTAACGACGAATCCGAGTCCAAGCAGATTATTAAGGATCTGCTGGTGCTCAGCGAGGAGTACAACTGTGCCATCATCTGCGTTCTCCACACGAACAAGTCAGACGAGGACCATAACATGCGTGGCCACCTCGGCACGATGCTGGCCCAAAAGGCTGCCACGGTTTTGGAGTGCAAGAAGGAGCGCGGCAGCAGTGTCATCACAGTTTCCTGCTCAGAGTCACGCCATGAGGAGCCAACCGAGTGGAGCATCATGTTTGCTGAGGACGGTCGTATCGTCGATGCCACCGAACAGCGCAAACTTCAGCTCGAGCAGCGTAAGGCAGAACAGCTGCAGAAACGTCAGGAGGCTCTTGAAAAGGAAAAGCAAGAACGCCTCCAGAAGTGTCTGGGTATCCTTCGTGACAAAGGCGGCGCCGTCAGCCGTAAACAATTGACAGAGATCCTTGTAAAGGTTCTCGACCGTAAGCGTCCTACTGTGGCTTCGTACATCTCAGAATGGCTGAAGGATAAAGCGATCTTCGAGGACAGCAATGGTTTGATCCAAGCTTCCGAAGAATTCGCACTGCCCTTCTGACTCACGCGATAAGATTTTTGTTTGTTGTCGGAGCCGCGTATATATATAGCGGCTCCAACAACGAACGAGAATCGCCCACTTCATTAAATTAAACAACAAATAGAAAAGGTTATGAATACAGATTATCGTTATCAGTTAGAGAACAAGAAATTGACAGGTAAGCGTCAGCAGAAATTCACCTGCCCTCATTGCGGCAAGAAGAAATGCTTTGTGCGCTATGTGGATACTCACAACGGAAACCAGTATGTGGCCGAAGATGTGGGCAAGTGCGACCACCAGCACTCCTGCGGCTATCACTATAAGCCCGGCGAATACTATCGTGACAACCAGTGGGCGCATGAGCCGGATACGGGCCGTCATTGCACGCCTGTTCCGCTTCCTCCTTTCCAACCCATACCCGAAGAGTATGTGTCACGCAGTCACTCGCCAAGCAGCGTGTTCTGGCATTGGTTTTCCAACGAAGTAGCAAGCAAGCTCGCTCTTTCCTCAGAACGGGTGCTTCGCATATATGACGACTACCATATCGGGGCAACCCGAAGGGGGAACGTCATCTTCTGGCAGATAGACCATGAAGGTCTGGTACATGGTGGGCACATCATGCAATACCGCATCGATGGCCACCGAGATGGTTTTCAGGGATGGACGCATGTTCCACTCATCAAAACCGGACTGTTGCCGCCGGACTGGCAACTGTATCAGTGCCTCTTTGGCCAGCATCTACTCTGTAAGCGGCTCGATGCCCACGTCTGTCTTGTGGAGAGCGAGAAGACAGCCCTCGTCATGGCGGCTTGTCAGCCACAGCATCTTTGGTTGGCTACAGCAGGCAGCGGTGGATTGTCTCCAGAAAAGATGGCATGTTTGAAAGGGCGTAAGCTGACGCTTTTCCCAGACAGCGGTTGCTATGAAAAGTGGAAGGATCAAATGTCACTCATCGATGGTATTGACTACAATATTGACAACCACTTGGAATCCTATCCGCCAAACACCGACCTTTGCGATATCCTCTTAGATAGTCCATGATAAGAGTGTAAGCCGACGGAATTTTTGTTACAAGGTCTCCTAACACTATTTCAAAAGTCATCAAAAAAGTGTTGGAAGGCCTTCTAAAAAACGGGGCTTTTGGACATTGAAAATGCTATAGGCTGTGATAGCATTATTTAACAGTTAAACCGCAGATTTTCAGTAAAATAATTGCCAAAAAAGTTGCATAATTCAGAAAAAAGTTGTACCTTTGTAACTGTAATCAAGAGTGATTATCAAGGCGGGAATCGGCCACCCGATGTAGTTGGCTGGACAATGGTTTAATACCATGAAAATTTTTTAAAGTTATGTCATTAAAGATCAAAGCGAAGGAGAAGAAGCTTAAGTTCTCCAAAGACGGTCCTGAAGTGTACCGTTATGTGATGGTGCCTGACCTGTATTCGACACTCGATCAGGACAAGGTCATCAAGGAAGCTGCCATTCGTTCCGGCGTGAGCGAGGGCGTAATGCAGGCCTGCTGGAAAGGGGCCGGTGAAGTCATCAAGGCCTGGGCCACGGAAGGACATTCTGTTGCTCTCCCTGGCCTCGGCAACATGAGGTTTGGATTGTCCGCGAAAGCGGTGGCGGATGTCAATGACGTCAAGACGTCGCTCATCCGTACCCGTCGCATCGTGTTCACTCCGAATGTGGCGCTGAAGGAGGAGTTGTCCAACACCGCCATCAACATCACCTGCTACGACCGCAATGGTGAGATTGTGAAGCGTGTGACCAGTGCCGACCCCGGCACGGTGGAGGAGCCTGAACAGGGCGACGACAACGGCACAGGTGAGAACGGTGGCGAAAGCCAGACCGTGATGGCACCGCAGATCACCGGCACAACGCCGTTTGCCGAGACGACTTCGGTGAGCATCCAGGCTGAGCAAGGTGCAGAGATTCGCTACACCACCGACGGCTCAACGCCTACGGCTGAGAGCACGCTCTACAGCGCAGCGTTCACCCTGAGCGACACGGCTACCGTGAAGGCCATCGCCATCTCGGGCGGTCAGAGCAGCCAGGTTGCCAGCAAGACCTTCACCAAGAGTGACGATGACACTGGCGAGAACGATTAGTAAATTGAAAATTGAAGATTCTTTTAGTCGGCTGTCGCCTTTGTAAAAGCGGCAGAGCCGAGCGGAAAATTGAAAATTTACAGTTTACAATTTACAGAAGGGGAGGGTACTTGAGTGTGGGTGCGCTCCCCTTTATTATTTGAGTAAAATTTTTCGGCCTTTGCGGATGTAAAGACCTTTGCGAGGGGGAAGGCCCTGAAGGCGACGGCCTTGCAGATCGATATAGGGCGCAACGGTCTGACGGTCGGAATGGGTATGGGTGGTCTGATCGTAGATGATTTCCTGGATGGAAGTGCTGATGCTGTCGGCTATCGTAACAAAACAGTTATCAAGATAGCTGGCGTCACCCAGAGCCAGCACCAGAACGACGGTTCCTGCACCCGTGGGTTTGAAACTGAAGGTGACATCGGCTTCCTCACCGGGGCGCAGATAGGCGCCACTCACCGTGGGCTCGCCTTCGGTGTAATCTGTGTCGCCGGTTATCTTATCAGGGCTGATGTCACCGAAGTAGAGAGGAACAAGGTAGAGCGGCACCGTGCTCTCCTCGTTACCGGTGTTTCGGATGGTGAGGGTGAGATTGTTGAGCTTGCCGACGCGGGCGGGCTTTTCCGTAAAGGCGGCCTGAGTGATTTCGAGTTGCGGCACATCCTTCAAAAGGAAGAATCGGCCCTCGGGCGTGCGCCCTGTCGTGACGTGAAACTCTGTGGAACCGAGCATCTGCCACTCACAGTCGGGCAGGTTGTAGAACTTCACCATCGGATAGAGCACCTGACAGTCGCCTGGCGCGAAGCGGGTGGAGTCAATCTGCACTTCGTGGTAATTGCCATTTATATTGTATACGATGGTGTCGGCAGGGTCTCCTTTGTAGAGCGGCGTGAGGGTGCCGTCGGCATCACGGGTGCCCAAGGCAAAGTCAACCAGTATCGTATCGTATGAGAAGGACTTGAAGACGTACTGGAAGTAGACGGAGTCGGGAGAAACGGTGTTGATAGGATCGCCCTCCCACAGATAGGCCTCGGGAATGACCTTCTTCGGCGTATAGCCCTCAGGGGCGGGCCTCACGCCGATGTTGGCCATCTGGTTCATACAGAAGCCGATGCTGCTGCTGGAGGCGCCAACACTGGTGTTGTTGTAGGGATTGAGCACGGCCAGCGAGAAAAAACCGTCGCTTTTGCCATCCCAGCCCCAGTTGATATGGAAGAAGCCGTTGCCGTCGTAACCGTCGCAGACGAAGGAGTGACCTTCCTTGTCTGATTCACCGCCATATTGCACGGGATGACCTTTTGCCAGTTCTCTGTAGATCAGGTCTTCCCATCCGTCGATGGTGTATTGGATGCGTCTGGCGGAATAGGCAGCGTCGTCGTAGCCGAAGTATTTGACCAGCGCCTCTATGACCTGCTGATGATCGCTGCCGGAGCCTTCAGGCGAGTAATTCATGTATACCGACTGGCCGCAGTAACGCATGAGCGTAGCCACCGTATGGTTCTGAATATCAGTCGAGTGGCTGTCGTAGCGGTCAACCATGTTCTTCCAGTCGAAGGTCACAGGCGGCAGCGCGTCCAGCTCCCAGACCTTCTCCACATTCTCGTGGGCTGTCTTCAGGCTGTAGGCGGGAATCTCCTTACAGGCACTCTCAGGCCATTGGTAATAGTTCATCACCTGGGCCATCGCCGTCGCCACACAGCCTACGACACACCGTTTCCCCTGCCAGTCGGGGTTGGCACCCTCATAGAGCGGACAATCGTTCCAGTAGGGTTCTACTTGATACCATTTGGTCTTAAGGAGCGGTTCTATGGCCACTTTCGGCTCACGCTTCCTCTGAAATCCGCGCATAAAAACCCCATCCACAAAGTCGCTTGTGTTCCCGAGCGTGGCGATGGCCTGGTCGTAACTCTTCAGCCAGCTGCGCATGTTGTCTGGCATCTGCTCCCAGTCGATGGCGCCGGAGTCGGAATAGCCTAACAGGGGCAGGGCACGGCTGTCGCCCGAAGCGATGACAAAGCCTCCACCTTCGACATTGAACGCATAGATGCTGTTGGCCTCCACCTTGGCTGATCTCAGCTGCGAGGTGGCACCGGCCAGGCCACGGGCTTTCGACGGGGCACTGGCGTTCAGGTATTGCATCACCCGGTCCAGGGCCTGCTGCTCTGAAATAGGCTGTGCCGATAGGCTGATGGCTGCGGCTGTTAATACAAGTATGGACAAAAGTCTTCTCATTGTTTCTTCTTTTTCTTTCGCTTGCTGGAGAACAGGTCGCCCAGACCGTTGAAGTCTTTCTTCATAATCAGACCGATGCCCTGGGTGTTGAGCGACGACTTGGTAAAATAGCGGTCGTTGGTCTGGTTGTAGACCTTCAGCGCAAGGTTGCCGTTGGGGTAGAGAAGGTACTGCAGGTCGAAGTCGCCGATGAACGACGGTGTGGCCTGCTTGGCGTTGTCGCGATAGCCGAACTGTCCGTTGAGCAACAGGCGGTTGTTGAGCATGCGTCCGTTGACGATACCCTCATACTCGGCGTTGTGCCAGCCCTCGTTGCCGGTAGAGATATTGGCACCGAAGTTCCAGTTCTCGTTCTTGACGAACTGACTGAGCAGACTGTTGATCTCGGCGGTGAGGGTTCCTGAGAGCAGGCTCTGCATCGTACGCGAGGCCTGGTCGGTCTGGGTGTTGGCAGAGTTGTTGACACCCGGCTGATAGAAACGTCCGATGCTGAGGAGGTAGAGCACCTGTTGGTTCATCTCTTCCTGTCCGTTGATGACTGAGCGCACCATCTGCTGCTCGTCGGCATTGACGGTGGGCATCTCGATATCGAAGTCCACACGCGGTGCGGAAGGTTGTCCGCTGATATTCATCAGGCAGTTCACACGGATGGTGCTACTGGAGAACGAGTTGCCGATGCTCAGGTCCGAAAGGCTGACGCTGCTCACGGTGTTGTATGCCTGGAGGTCGAGCGCAGCCTGATAAGGGTCACCGCCGAAGATGATGGTGCCGCCGGGGTTGAAGGTGAAGTTCTTGGTGATGATGTTCTGAATGGTGACGTTATAGGTGCCGTGGTCGACGGTATAGGTGCCGAACATGTTGAAGGCGCCTTTGTTATGATATGTGGCACGGATGGTTCCGTCACCATAAAGCGTGATGTAGTCCTCTGTCGCTGCATCCATGAGCAGGCGCAGATAGGCGTCGCTGGTGGCATTGACAATGAAGTTGAGATAGATGTCGGTGTTGTATGAGCTGGCAGCTGACGGCTGTTTGACAGTGGATGGGCTGGCATCGTCACCCGGCTCTTCCTCCCAGTGGATGAACTCCTGACGTGAGATGGCATCGGGATTGGCAGCGTTGAAGACGAAGAAAGAGTTCTTGAGCGGCGTGACATTACAGTCGATCGTCACCTCTCCTGTCCGTCCCTGAATGGTGACGTTACCCGATGCATAGATGGTGCCATAGAAAAGTGACTCTCCGAAAGTGGGGAAGTCGTAGGCCAGCAACTTATCCGTCTCTGCCACGAGATCGAATGACAGACTGGTGAGATGACGGTGGTGGATACCTCCGGAGAGATAGCCCAGGTTGCCGTCTTTGTCGTGGATGCGCAGACGGTGCAGCTGTATGTCGTCGGGGATGAACTTGACGGTGTCGCCGGCAATGTAGTATGTGGTATTCAGAGACTCCACCGTGAGGTTGCCGCCCACGACCAGTTCGCCTGTAAGGTTTATGTTGTCGAGGGTACCGGCAAGACGCAGGTCACCGTTGGCATTTCCCGTAATCTGACTCAGGAAGCTACGGGTGAAGTTGTGCATGAAGTCGATGTATGTGCTGTCTGCATGGATGGCGAGGTCTATCGTGTTGTGGACAGGGGAGATGAAGCCGTTGATGTGGGTGTTGACTCCCGGACCGTCAGCGGCGACGGCACTGATGTCGATCTGACCCTTAGGGGCGTTCCATTCCACGTCGGCGTGGAGCACGCCCATCCGGCCGTTCTCGAACTTGAAGTCGTCCACCATCAGTTTCGCTTCGGCAGCGAAATCGTCTAACAGGGCACAGCCCTTTGCACGCCCCGTAGCGCGGCCGCTGAACTCGACAGAGTGGAAGTTCACGAGGTCAAGGATATATTCCACCTCCATCTCATTGAGGTCGACGGTGAGGGAGTCGTGACGGCTCTTTGATGCCAGACCGTCGATGATGATATGCTGTCGCCCGCGATGCACCATGAAATTGTCTACCAGCAGATGGCTCTTGTTGTAGATGATGTCGGAGGGCTCCACCTGCCAGGCGCCTTCGTTAAGGATAATGTGTGAGGGCAGCACCCGGAGATGTGCCTCAGGCTCATTGTCGAGGTTGCGGTATAGTTGTATGATACCGTTCATTTGTCCGCTGATTCGCTTCTCGGGGTTGTTGTTATCCCAAGTCAGCGAGGTGTTCATCCTGTTGTGTGCGGCCCGTATGTTCACGCCGGCGGTCATGGACTTACCTTCGTCAAGGAGTTTCCTGATGCCCACATCACACTTGAGCGTGTCGTCCGGGGTGGTGATATGTACGTTTCCATCGGCGTACCAGTCACCGTTATAGGCAAATGACGGCATATCGCAGTCGAGGAAGATGTCGTGGGTGCGGTCATTGACTCGGGCATTCAGCATCACGGGCTGACGGAGGATGAAGTCGACATTGAGGAACCGCTTTAGCCAGTCGGTCTTGCTCATCATCAGGCGCAGGCTGAAATTATTGTTGGTGGATTCCTTCGCCTCCGGGAGTCCGGGAAGGGTAGGGATGCGGTGACTCACGAGTGCAGCGAGGCTCTGGGGGAGGGTGGCATAGTCGAAGACACCCTTCAGCGTGGCATCGGCAAAGTCGCTCTTCAGCGTCAGGAAATGGATGTCATCCTCATAGCCGGAGGTAATGATCAGGTTGTCGAGCTTATAGGGCTGGAAGTGCTGTGTGCCCGTGACGCTGCCTCTGCTGATGCGCAGGCTTCCCTGAGCGTCGTTGGGACTGCTGGCGATGAAATCGGCGTGAATGTCTGCAGAGAACACCGACTCCTCCCACTGGTCAGTGAGGTTGAGGGCAGAAGGTACGAGATGATTGACGGTACCGTCGAGAACCACCTTCTTAAAATGCCCCTTCCGGCCCTGGGGCGTAGCGTCGGTGATCTGTCCTGTTAGATTCAGAATGGCGTTGGGATCGTTGATGCTACAGGTACCAGAGAGACCGTCCTGGGCGTATTCACCATCGATCTTGATATTCTGATAGGAGTAGCCATTGTAGTCTATACGACTGATGGTACCGTCAGCCTTCACGTCGGGCTTCTGGCTGTCGCGGAGTTGTCCGTTGAGCAGAAGAGCTGCGGAGAACTGCCCAAGGTGGTCGTTGTCGAGGAGTTGCCTGAGGCTGACATCTTCTGCCTGTAACTGGCCCTCGAAGACTTTCTGCTGGTTCATGGAGAACTGCACATTGAACAGTCCGGCTCCTGCTTTTAGCATACTATTCAGCGACGTGACGCCGTTATTGTCGCGGTCGAACGTGCCGTCCATCATCACACCGCCCAGACGGTTTATCTCCTGCGGCAGTCCGGGTATGGCTTTCGTGAGGAAGTCGATACTGTTTTCCGACATACGGATATGATGCATCTGCATGTGCCAAGCAGGCTGTTGCTGCCAGTTCTCTAGCCAACCACTGATATGCACGTCGATATCATCTTCGGTAGTGGACAGCCGAAGCTGTGGAAGGGCCACTCTTTGGTCGGTGCCAGAGAAGGATGCAAGGAGTGATATGGGTCTTTGGAAATTCTTTAGCGACTGACTAAAACATCTTATGTCAGAGGGTGTTACGTATGAGTCTCTAATATCTCCAATGAAAGATAGAGAGCCAGGTTGGAGGTCTTTGCCGTTAAGACTGTAGTCAGCAGACAGTGTGTCGATCTTCAACTGTGAGCTGGGCATCTCGAGCAGCATATCCCTGAGCAGAGCATGCTGACGACCTGCCTCCAGACGGAAGTTCAGACGGTTGACGGCCAGTCCGGACTGTTCGCTGAAACTGAGGCGCTTCACATTGATGTTCATGGAGTCGTCGGTGAGTGTACGCAAGTTGATATGGGCACTGATGTCGCGCAGACTGAGGTGGGAAGGATTGAAGAGATTCTCTGTCTCGGGTTTGTCGTACTGGTCGAAAGCGACGTTGGTATGGCGGATGATCAGCGAATTGATGCGAAGGTCGAGTGGGGTATGGGTCGTCGTGTCTTTGCTGGCGAGGGAATCGATCAGGAACTGGCAGTTCATCGGCGTATTGGCATTGCGACGGTACAGACGCATCCTGGATCCGAAGAGTTGGGCAGAGGATATCGAGATTTTTCCTTCCATCAACGGCAGCACATCCATCTTCACCGATACCCTCGCAGCACGTACCATCTCCTGTTGTTGCTGGTCGAGGACGACAAGGTCGTCGAGAATGATGCGGTTAAGGAGTCCGAAGTCCACCCGTCCGATGCTGACGGAGGTGCCTAGCATCTCACTTAAGGAGTTCGCTATTTTCGTGCCGATATACCTTTGCGCCACAGGCATTCGTGTCATGCCTGCCAGAGCCACATTCAACAATATGACGGCCCAAAGGGTGATACTGATGATTCGCTTGAACAATTTCACGAGGCAAAAATACTACAAATTATCGGGATTTAGGTATTTTTTTTGTATTTTTGTTTTTTGTCTGATGATTTTTTATTAATTTTGCCCTCGCTTTGTGCAACTATTCAATCAAACTTGATATAAATGGCAAATGTAATTAAGTTACCCAAAGGCTTGGACATTCACCTTCAAGGCAAGGCCGAGGAGAAGAAAATCCAATTGAAATCGAATGGCAAGTTTGCACTTGTTCCTGATGATTTCGAGGGAATCACTCCGAAGGTCGTAGTCAAGGAAGGCGACAAGGTCAAGGCCGGGGATGCGCTGTTTGTCAACAAACAGTATCCTGAAGTGAAGTTCGCTTCGCCTGTCAGCGGTACGGTAAGTGCCGTCGTGCGGGGTGAACGAAGGAAAGTGCTCTGCGTAAAGGTTGATGCTGACAGTAAGCAGGAGTTTACGGACTTCGGTAAGAAGGATGTCGGCACGCTCTCAGGAGAGCAAGTGATTAACGCATTGTTGGAAGCGGGTATTTTCGGTTACATCAACCAGTTGCCTTATGCAGTGTCCACTAATCCAAGTGTTCAGCCTAAGGCGATTTTCGTTTCTGCCCTGCGCGACAAGCCGTTGGCTGCCAGCTTCGAGTATGAGGTGGCAGGTCAGGAGGCAGACTTCCAGACTGGTCTGACCGCCCTCTCAAAGATTGCCAAGACCTATCTCGGTGTTGGTGTCGGTTCCAAGCTCGAAAGCATGAAGAATGTGGAAGTCAATGTATTCGACGGCAAGTGCCCTGCAGGCAACGTGGGCGTACAGGTTAACAACATTGACCCGGTCAACAAGGGCGAAGTGGTCTGGACCATTGGCGATCCTACCGTCGTGCTCTTCATCGGTCGTCTGTTCAATACCGGTAAGGTGGACTTGAAGCGTACCGTTGCGCTCTGTGGCAGTGAGATCAAGTCGCCTGCATACGTCGACATGCTGGTGGGTGAGGAGCTCTCGACACTGCTCTCCAACAGCTATGACGCCTCTAAGAGCGTGCGTATCATCAATGGTAACGTGCTTACCGGCAAGCCAACCACTAAGGAAGGCTTCTTAGGAGCACACACCTCTGAGATTACCGTCATTCCCGAGGGTAACGATGCTGACGAGATACTGGGTTGGATACTTCCCAGATTCAAGCAGTTCTCGGTGAACCGCAGTTACTTCTCCTGGCTCTGCGGCAAGAAGGAATATGCGCTTGATGCCCGTATCAAGGGTGGCGAACGCCACATGATTATGAGTGGTGAGTACGACAAGGTGTTGCCGATGGACATCTACGGTGAATACCTGATCAAGGCCATCATTGCCGGCGACATCGACCGTCAGGAGGCCTTAGGTATCTATGAAGTGTCGCCCGAGGACTTTGCATTGGCAGAGTTCGTGGATAGCTCGAAGCTTGAATTGCAGCGCATTGTTCGTGAAGGACTGAACATTTTACGTAAAGAAAACGCATAAGGACTATGAGCTTTTTGAGAAATTATTTAAATAAGGTAAAGCCGAATTTCGAAGAGGGCGGCAAACTGCATGCCTTCCGTTCGGTGTTCGACGGCTTCGAGACCTTCCTTTACGTGCCTAACGACACGGCGAAGGCTGGTGGCGTGAATATTCACGACGCCATCGACTCGAAGCGTATTATGAGTATGGTGGTCATCGCCTTGATGCCTGCCATGCTGTTCGGTATGTATAATATCGGTTATCAGAACTATCTCGCTGCCGGCACCCTCGACAGTGCTTCGTTCTGCGAGATTTTCTTCTTTGGTTTCCTGGCAGTTCTCCCCAAGATCCTCGTTTCTTACATTGTCGGCCTCGGCATTGAGTTTGCCTGGGCACAGTGGAAGGGTGAGGAGATTCAGGAGGGTTATCTCGTATCGGGTATCATTATCCCGCTGATCATTCCCATCGGCTGTCCGCTGTGGATGCTGGCGCTGGCCTGTGCCTTCTCCGTCATCTTCTGTAAGGAAATCTTCGGTGGTACGGGTATGAATATCTTCAACCCCGCCATCGCAGCCCGTATGTTCCTGTTCTTCGCCTATCCCGCAAAGATGACGGGCGACACGGTGTGGGTGGCTCAGAATTCTATCTTCGGACTGGGTAACGACCTGCCAGACGGCTTTACTGCAGCTACACCGCTTGGACAGATTGGTCAGGGCATAGATCCCAGTGCATCGATTTGTGACATGATTTGTGGCTTCATTCCTGGCTCTATCGGTGAGACCTCACTCATTGCCATTGCCATTGGTGCCGTAATCCTGCTGTGGACGGGCATTGCCTCCTGGCGTACCATGCTGAGTGTGTTTGTTGGTGGTGCTTTACTGGCACTCCTTTTCCAAAGCACAGGTTCTTCTATGGAGTGGTGGCATCACTTTGTGATGGGTGGCTTTGCCTTTGGTGCCGTGTTCATGGCTACAGACCCGGTCACCTCTTGTCGCACCGCTCCTGGTCAGTATATCTATGGCTTCCTGATCGGAGCGATGGCCATTATCATCCGTGTGATGAATGCCGGCTATCCCGAGGGTATGATGCTCGCCATCTTCTTTGGTAATATGTTTGCTCCCACGATTGACCATTTCGTGGTGGCTCGTAACATTAGTAAGCGTCAGAAAAGACAACGAATTTAACGAATTTCACGAATTATGGGAAAGTTGAATACAAATTCTAACGCGTACATTATTTTATATAGCGCGATACTTGTCGTCATCGTGGCCTTCCTGCTGGCTTTCGTCTATCAGGCCCTGAAGCCGATGCAGGATGCTAACGTGGCCCTCGACGTGAAGAAGCAGATCCTCTACTCGCTGAACATCCGCGACCTCGACGGTTCAGCTGCTGAAGCCAAGTATGCCGAGGTGGTGAAGGAAGAAGCCGAGAAGGACGGACAGAAGTACTATCTTTGTGAGATCGACGGTGAGGATATCCTCGTGGTTGCTCTGAAGGGTATGGGACTCTGGGGCGGTATCAGCGGCTACATCTCCATTCATGGTGATGAGACGCCGACTGTCTATGGTGCCTATTTCAATCATGAGAGTGAGACGGCCGGTCTTGGTGCAGAGATAAAGGACTCTCAGGCTTGGCAGGAGAAGTTTATCGGCAAGAAGGTCTTTGTCGATGGTACTCAGGATGTGGCCCTCGCTGTGGTAAAGAAAGTGGAAGACGCGACGACGCAGGTTGACTGTGTAACGGGTGCCACCCTGACCTCTAATGGTGTGAACGATATGATTAAGGCTGGTATGAAAGATGCGGGTAAGAATGCGGTCGAACTCTTTATGAAGATGATGTGCACACCTGAGCCCGCTGACTCTACAGCCACTGAAGAACCTAAAGCAGAGGAGGAGTAAACTATGGCATTATTCAGTAAACAAAATAAGGAGGTTTTTACTAACCCGTTGAACCTCGACCATCCTATTCTTGGACAGGTACTCGGTATCTGCTCGGCGCTGGCAGTGACTTCACAGTTGAAGCCGGCCATCGTGATGGGTCTCGCTGTGACGGTCATCACCGCCTTTGCGAATGTGATTATCTCGATTATCCGCAACACCATCCCTAACCGCATCCGTATCGTGGTGCAGCTGGTGGTTGTGGCTGCTCTTGTAACCATCGTTTCTCAGATTCTGAAGGCTTTCGCCTACGACGTGAGCGTTCAGCTGAGCGTGTATGTAGGTCTGATCATCACCAACTGTATCCTCATGGGTCGTCTGGAGGCGTTCGCCATGCAGAACAAGCCTTGGCCCTCGTTCCTCGACGGTGTGGGTAACGGTCTGGGCTACGCCATGATCCTGGTGATCGTAGGTGCTGTTCGTGAACTCCTCGGACGTGGTTCGCTCTTAGGTTTCCAACTCATTCCGGATAGCGTATACGACTTCGGCTATGTGAACAACGGTATGATGACGATGCCGGCAATGGCACTGATTCTCGTGGGTTGTGTGATTTGGGTTCATCGTGCATACTTCTACAAAGAAAAGTAAAAAGGTAAAACAGTAAAAAAGTAAAAGTATGGAACACGCAATATCATTACTATTCCGTTCGATTTTTGTCGATAACATGATCTTTGCCTTCTTCCTCGGCATGTGTTCATACCTTGCTGTGTCGAAGACGGTGAAGACCTCGCTGGGTCTCGGTATGGCCGTGACCTTCGTGCTAACGGTGACCGTTCCTGTCAACTATCTGTTGCAGACAAAGGTGCTGGGTCCCGACTGCCTCGCTGAGGGTGTCGATCTAAGCTACCTGTCGTTTATCCTCTTCATTGCGGTTATCGCAGGTATGGTACAACTCGTGGAAATGACGGTGGAGAAATATTCCCCCTCGCTCTATGCAGCCTTGGGTATCTTCCTGCCTTTGATTGCCGTGAACTGCGCCATCATGGGTGCCTCGCTGTTCATGCAGCAGCGCATCCTCATGGATCCGTCTAATTCGCAGGCTATCACCTCTATCTTTGATGCCATTGTCTACGGCTTCGGCTCCGGTATCGGTTGGACGCTGGCCATTGTGGCGATGGGAGCTATCCGTGAGAAGATGCAGTACTCCGATGTTCCCAAGCCTCTGCAGGGTCTCGGCATTGTGTTTATTACTGTCGGCCTCATGGCTATGGCGATGATGTGTTTCTCTGGACTGAACATATAAAGGTAAAAAAGTAAAAAGGTAAAAAAGTAAAAATATGGCTCAGTTTATAGCATATAGTATAGGGGTTTTCCTCCTGGTGATCATCTTGCTGGTGATTATCCTGCTCGTAGCGAAGAAATATCTCTCGCCCTCGGGCAATGTGAATATCGTGATTAACGGCGACCGTACTATCTCTGTAGCTCAGGGAAACAACTTGATGGCCACACTCAACCAGAACGGTATCTTCCTGCCTTCTGCCTGCGGTGGTAAGGCCTCCTGCGGACAGTGTAAGGTACAAGTGCTTGAGGGTGGGGGAGAAATCCTCGACTCCGAGAGGCCGCACTTTACTCGTAAGCAGATCAAGGACCATTGGCGTCTGGGTTGCCAGTGTAAGGTAAAGGGTGACTTGAAGATTCATGTCGATGAGAGTATTCTCGGTGTCAAGGAGTACGAGTGTACCGTTATCAGCAACAAGAACGTTGCTACGTTTATCAAGGAGTTCAAAGTACAGCTGCCTGCTGGCGAGCACATGGACTTCTTGCCTGGTTCGTACGCCCAGATCAAGATTCCTAAGTTCGATTGCATCGACTATGATAAGGACTTCGATAAGTCGCTCATTGGCGACGAGTATCTGCCTTCATGGGAGAAGTTCGGTTTGTTCCCGCTGAAGTGTAAGAACCCCGAGGATACCATCCGTGCCTACTCAATGGCCAACTATCCTGCCGAGGGCGACGTGTTCATGTTGACCGTTCGTATCGCTACGCCGCCGTTCAAGCCCGACAAGAGCGGCTTCATGGAGGTCAACCCGGGTATCGCTTCGTCGTATATCTTCTCATTGAAGCCTGGCGACAAGGTGATCATGAGTGGTCCTTTCGGCGACTTCCACCCACACTTCGACTCGAAGAAGGAGATGATCTGGGTTGGTGGTGGTGCCGGTATGGCCCCGCTGCGCGCACAGATCATGCACATGACCAAGACGCTGCATACCAAGGACCGCGAGATGCACTACTTCTATGGTGCCCGCGCCCTCAACGAGGTGTTCTATCTCGACGACTTCCTGGGACTGGAGAAGGAGTACCCCAACTTCCACTTCCACCTGGCGCTCGACCGTCCCGATCCGGCAGCCGATGCCGCTGGCGTGAAGTACACGCCGGGCTTCGTCCATCAGGTGATGCTCAACACCTATCTGAAGGATCACGAGGCTCCCGAGGATATCGAGTACTACATGTGCGGCCCCGGCCCGATGTCGAAGGCCGTCGTCTCGATGCTCGACTCACTCGGCGTCGACCCCGAGTCAATCATGTACGACAACTTCGGCGGATAATCCTTGGTCAGAATGATTTAGCAGATTATCCTGTCATTTATCACAAGGGCCTGGGTTTGTTCCAGGCCCTTTTTGTAACATTTTTCTTGAAAAGTTTTGTCGTGTCGATAATTAATTGTACTTTTGTGGGCGATAATAAAATCTGAATTATAAATGAGAAAACCAATCTTATGTCTGTTGACAATGGTCTTGCTGTCTTCAAATGTCAGCTCAGGCGTTATCCCTGATTTGAAATTCAGGCGACTCGACACTCGTGAGGGTCTGTCGAACTCTACTGTTGCCACTATTCATCGTGACTCCAAAGGCTATGTGTGGCTGGGTACGAGCTACGGACTGAACCGCTACGACGGGTATCGTGTGCGTACTTTCTTCTCATATGACAAGGATACGACATCGCTACGTAACAACCGCGTAGACGAGATACAGGAAGGTCATGGCGGTCGTCTTTGGCTGAAGCAAGGCATGAACTACACGGTGTATGACCCCGTAACGGAAAAGGTGGATCGTACACCTTCACGCTGGCTTAACCAGCAGGGCATCATGGGTAACATAGAGAACCTACATCTCGACTCGAAAAAAAGTTACTGGGTGAAGACCTACGGAGACGGATTCTACTATTTTGATCCGGCGAAAAAACTATTGAATCACATACAGTTTGGCTATAAGGATGATGAGTTCCCCAAGGAGTTTGGCATATCGGCACAAGCGGAGAGCGAGGAGGGTATGATCATGGTGAGCACTTTTGGAGAGCTGCTATGCATGGATGGTCCCAAAGGTAAGATCTTGTGGCGTGATGACTACGTGAAACGTGCCCTCGATGCCTACAACGACTACTGGGTGAGTGTGGATAAGGATCAGAACATCTGGGTAATCACTCACTCAAAGGGTACCTATATCTACGTAAAACAAGAGAAACGCTGGTATTCCACACTTACAGAGTTTATGCGAGCCAAGGGCTTTGAGAATGTGCCTGAGGATATCATGGTGTGGGAAATATGCTACGATGCAAAAGGACTGTTATGGGTAGCAACGGACCACTTGGGCGTATTGGTACTCGATTTCGAAAACAAAGAGTGGCGACAGTTCACCAATGTGAAGGGCGATGATACCTCACTACCCGACATCACCATCAAACATCTCTATCTCGACCAGTTGGGTCGGATGTGGCTGGCCACATACAAGAACGGTGTGGCCATGTGCTCTGAGTCGCTGACAAATTTCAAGACAACACCAATAGGCGATATCAATTCCATTATAGAAGACCACAATGGCTATTATTGGTTGGGACGTAATGACGGAGGTATCATCAAGATGGATCCGAAGACGTTGGAAATAGTGGAATCATTCAGCAAACAGTCGCTTGGTGTGCCTAGTGACATCATCGTTGGCAGCTATGCTGCGAAGGACGGTAGTTTGTGGTTCGGAACCTACGAGGGTGGCGTTTTGAAATATGCCGACGGTACATGGAAGAACTACCGCAGTTCTGACCCTGGTAGCGCCTTCATGACCAATAACATCTGGGGCATCACAGAAGACAAGTGGGGAAACATCTGGATCGGCGTGCTGGGTGGCGGTGCAGTGAGGATAGATAAAAAAACAGGACAGCAGCGATCCTTTACCACAGATAACTCCGTGTTGAAGACCGTTTGGACAAATAGTATCAATACCGCCAGCAACGGATGGATATTGCTTGGCAACTCAGAGTACTATGCCCTGATAAATCCCAGCAATTTCAAGGTTATCAACGGTTCGTTCCCTGAAGACAACTCAAGGAAAGCCCTTACCGTGTCGGCGGCAACAACTCAGGTCCTTTGGGATGAAAGAGGACTGCTGTGGCACTGTTCACCATCGGGAGTCGTCATCTACGACAGGAAGACAGGCCAAAAGACATTGCTCGATATGAAGTCCGGACTACAAGGCTCAAACGCCGTCTCGGTCACTGAGGATACACGTCATACCATCTGGGTGGCAACGGATCATGGTGTGTCGAATATAACACCCATCAAACAGGAAGACGGGCTTTGGACATTCACTATCCGCAGTTTTAACAGTCGTGATGGTCTGCAACCTGGCCCCTTCAACCAACGTGCCATTTTCTGCAGCAGCAAAGGAGAACTGCTTATCGGAGGCCAAGAAGGTGTGGACATCATCAGTACTCTGAATTTGGGTAATGGCGATGATAAGGAAATACCTGTATTCAGCGGTCTTGTACTCTTCGATCAGGAAATAGAGGTAGGAGAGTCGTATGACGGCCGAGTCATTCTTAACCAGGCACTGGACTTGCAACGAAGGATCTCATTGAAATATACAGAGAACCAGTTCACTATCCACATGGGTTCCGACAATGGTGGAATCAATAATGCTACCCGTTTCATATACCAGTTAAAGGGATTCAACGACAAGTGGATCAAAACAACGGCAAATACGCCTGACATCACATATATGTCGCTTCCACCAGGATCCTATACACTGTGTGTTCGTATGTTGAAAGACGATGGAACGATGGGAGAGGCAGAAAGCAGGCTCGACATTACTATCGGTTCCCCGTGGTATCTCTCATGGTGGGCCTGGCTCTGCTATCTGTTGTTGGCTGTGCTGCTATTCTTTGGCAGGCGTTTGCTCATTCGGCAGGTCAGAGAGTTGAAAGAATGGAAACGTCAACGTCATGAGAAGGCTGAAAATGACAATCAGGAAGCGGAACAAGAGCAGTCTGACGATATCGAGGAAGCCATCATTATTGAAGACGAGGAATAGAATAATCAGATCAAAAAGCATTTTTTTCCTGAACTATTTGTATGTTTCGTTATTTTTTCGTACTTTTGTACCCAATCAAGCAATTAGCCTGATAACTATAATTGATGAAGTTAAGGCTATCGTACATATTACTACTGATTTCATTTGCCCTTCAGGCAAGTGCTGACAATTATGGATACACGAAAAATCAGCAGTTGGTCTTCGGAATAGACATGGACTATCCTCCGATGGAATATGTCGACGAAGAAGGTGTTCCGCATGGCCTAGACGTGGAGTTCACCAAGCGACTGATGAATCGCCTTAACGTTCCCTTCACGTATTCACCGAACACATGGGAAAACATTGCTGAAGATGTTCTTAAAGGCAGGGTGGACCTTGCCATGATGGTCTATTCACCCTATCGCAAGGATCTGACCAACTACTCACGTGGGGTGTTCAGGCTCTATTACCAGTTGGTATACCGCAAAAAGGACAAGGCTCCCTATGGCCTTCGTGATCTTAATGGCAAGGAGATCGCATTCATGGCTTCTCGACCCATCAATGACACACTCCAGAAAGTTGGTGCTACACCCATTCTCATCAAAGATTTGAGTAAGGCTATGCACGAACTCTCCGACGGAAAGTATGATGCACTTATCTGCTTCCGTTATCAGTCCCATTATCTCATAGATAAGTATGGCCTTGACAACCTCACATCGACAGACCTGGCTCTGATGCCGCGTGAGTACTGCTATGTCAGCCACGATAAGCGTCTTATTGATGCCATCAATGTCGAGTTGGATAAAATGGAGAAAGAGGGTGTTATAGATGATGTCTATGGGAACATTAAGTCCTCTTTCGATGGTCTGCACATCCCGATGTGGGTGTGGTTGCTCATTGCAGGTGTGATCATCATGTTGCTGGTTACCCTTATCGTGCTTCAGCGTATCAGTAAAAAGAGACTGCTTCAAGAGATGGCCCGAAGGAAGAAGAGTGAGGAACTAAAGGACATTTTCCTAAGCAACCTCAGTCATTCTCTGCGTACGCCGCTTAATGCTATTATCGGATTCTCTGATCTTTTGCTCAAGGATTCAAAGGATGACATGCCCATCGAGGAGCGACAAAATCTGTTGGAACTCGTTAATAAGAACGGTATCCAGTTGCTGCACCTGATCAATGAGTTATTGTCGCTATCCGACATTGAGGGTAAGACCCAACTCTTCGACCGTCAAGTGACTGATATCGATGCAGAGATGTCGCACTATGCCAATGAAACCCGAATGCAGATGAGCGGACGAGTGACTTTAGACGTTGTGGAGCCTGTAGGAGGTATGAGGGCACTTATCGATTCTAAATTGTTGAGACTGGTGACCATTCATCTGTTGGAGAATGCCAGGCAGCATACGATGGAAGGCAGCATAACGCTGAGTTATTACGTAAAGGAAGACGGCCTCTATGTAGAGGTGAGAGATACCGGCAACGGACTACCTGAAGATCTGAAAGAGAACTTATTTGCCTTGTTGTCTGACAAGAACACCTATATACGAGAGGATACGCCAGGTCTCGGCCTGAGCATCTGCAAGGCTGTCTTGGACAAGGCCGGAGGCAAGATCGGAGCCCGCGACAACGACATAGACGGAAAGGGATCAATCTTCTGGTTCTGGGCTCCGGTAAAGATAGTTAATTGAAGGTTGAGAATTGAAATATGACACTGATAATTGTATTGATGCTGATATTCGGCTACCTGCTGATTGCCACCGGTCACCTGACGGGTGTCAACAAAGCAGCCATAGCCATGTTCCTCGGAACTGTGGGATGGGTGATATACATCTGCTGGGGATCCGACTTTGTCATGGCTGAACATGCGGGAGATTATCAAGAGTTCCTTAGCGGTGAAGATCCCTCAAGCGATGCGGTGAAGTTTTTCATCCGCGATAATGTGTTCCTCTATTATGTGGGACGAGCCGCTAGCATTGTGATGTTTCTGCTGGCTACAATGAGTATCATCGAGATTCTGAACAATAACGGCTGCTTTGATTTCGTCTCGAAGTGGATCCGTACTCGTAACTCCAAGCGTCTGCTCTGGACCATTACCCTCGCCACATTCATCATCTCTGCAAATCTCGATAACCTGACTACCGCCACGATGATGCTGGTCATCATGCACGGCATCATTCAGAGTCGGCGTCAGAGAATGCTGATAGGCTCAGCCATTGTTATTGCAGCCAACTGTGGAGGATGCTTTACGGTTATCGGCGACCCAACAGGACTTTTGCTATGGGGTGATGGTGCCGTGACGGCTACAAACTTCACCTCCTATATGGCCCTGCCGGCTGTATTGGCATGGGTCGTATCAACTGTACTGATCGGACGAGCATTGCCAGACAGACTTGACACACAATGGTCGCCAATGCCATATCGTGGCGATGATACAAACCTGAACCAATGGCAGCGTGTGGTGATGCTCTTTGTGGGTATCGGCGGACTATGGTTCATTCCGACGTTCCACAATATCACCAAACTGTCGCCGTTCCTCGGGGCGCTTTGTGTGTTGAGTGTGTTGTGGGTCGTTAATGAGATATTCAACCGCAAACTGATGAACGCCGACCAGATGTCACAGCGATTCATCCCCCGTGCCTTGCAGTATGGCTCCATCCAGCAGATCCTCTTCGTCATGGGCATCATGATGGGTATGGGTGTGGTGACGGAAACGGGCATCTTCCCCGATGTGGCACAATGGATAGACGAGACCATCCATAATATATGGATTCTCGGCATCGTCTCCGGATTCCTCAGCGCCATCGTCGACTCGTTCACGATCGCCATCAGCGACATCTCGCTCTATCCGGTGGTCAAGGGTGCGCTGCCAGGCGACTATATCGGCAGTTTCATTGCCAACGGGGCCTACTGGAAGATTATCGCCTACTGTACGGCCGTCGGCGGCTGTCTGCTCTCCGTAGGGTCAGTGAGTGGCCTGGCGCTGATGCAGATGGAGCATATCCGCCTGGGCTGGTATCTGCGGAACATGACGCTGAAGGTCTTGGCTGGCTGGCTCTTCGGGCTGGTCGTCCTATGGTTTGAAATATATCTGTATAACTAATAACTAATAATTAATAAGGTATGGCTAAAATTAAGACAATCGGTGTTCTTACTTCTGGTGGTGATGCCCCAGGTATGAATGCTGCTATCCGTGCGGTGACGCGCGCAGGTATTTACAACGGTTTTAGTATTAAGGGTATCTATCGCGGATATGAAGGCCTGATCAACGATGAGGTGAAGTCGTTCACAACAGAGAACGTGTCGGGAATCATCACCCGAGGCGGAACGATCCTTAAGACTGCACGCTCCAAGGATTTCATGACTCCTGAGGGTATGCAGAAGGCCTATGAGACCTGCCAGAAGGAGGAGATCGACGCACTGATTGTGATAGGCGGTAACGGCTCGCTGACAGGTGCCTGGAAGTTTGGCGTGGAATACGACTTCCCCGTGATCGGACTGCCTGGAACTATCGACAACGACCTCTATGGTACAGACGCCACCATCGGCTACGACACAACGATGAATACGATCATGGAGTGCGTGGACCGTATACGCGATACCGCCAACTCGCATGAACGCATCTTCTTTGTCGAGGTGATGGGACGTGATGCCGGTTTCCTGGCTCAGAACTGCGCCATCGCCTGTGGTGCCGAGGCTGCCATCGTGCCTGAGGAGGCAACAGATGTCGACCAGCTGGCCGCATTCATGGGCCGTGGTATCCGCAAGTCGAAGAAGTCGTGCATCGTCATTGTCTCGGAGAGTCCGAAGTGTGGTGCCCTCTACTATGCCGACCGTGTGAAGCATGAGTTCCCGGAGTTTGACGTGCGTGTGTCAATCCTCGGCCACCTGCAGCGCGGCGGTACACCCTCGGCCCGTGACCGTATCCTTGCCTCTACCACTGGCGTGGGTGCCATCGAGGCCATCAAGCAGGGACAGAGAAACGTCATGGTGGGTGTGCGTTACAACGATGTGGTCTACGTGCCCTTCTCGGAGTGTATCCGCACCGACAAGCGCTTCGACAAGCGACTGATCAAGGTTCTCGACGAGCTTTCGATTTAAGATTATGCCTGAGATCAAGAAGATTGTATTGACGGGTGGGCCTTGTGCCGGCAAGACGACGGCGCTCGTGAAGATTACGGAGTATTTCTCCGGGTTCGGATACAAGGTGTTCAACGTGCCGGAGGTGCCCACCATCTACAGTACAGCTGGCTGGAACTATCTGACGCCCAACCGTGACCTATACTATCAGGGAGAGCGGGCTATTCTTGAGACACAGCTGGCGTTGGAGAATCAGTTCTTGCAGTTAGCAGAAGTGTGTACGAAGCCTGTGCTGATAGTGTGCGATAGAGGAACGATGGATATCTCTGCCTATATCAAGCCTGAGGAGTGGGAAGAGATTACCGCGATGGCAGGAACAAGTCCCAACGAGTTGATGGAGCGCTATGATGCCGTACTGCATCTTGTGTCGGCTGCAGATGGTGCAGAGCAATATTATACCACCGCTACCAATGCAACAAGATATGAGAAGGCCAACGAAGAAGGACTGCAGATAGCTCGTATGTTGGATAAGAAGATCATCAAAGCCTGGACAGGCCATCCCCATCTTCGGGTAATTAACAACCACGATGACTTCGAAGCCAAACTGAATCGTGTGCTTAATGAGATATCAAAGGTTGTAGGACTTCCCCAACCACCACACGACGAACGGGTGTATCGTATAGAGATGATAGGAGAAATACCCGAGTGCTCTGAGAGTATGATCACCCAGACCTATCTGGTGGCCGAGCCTGGTTGTGAGGTACGTCTGCGCCGCAGGGAATGGAGTGGGGGAAAGGTGGTCAATGTACACCGTTCGAAGAAACGTATCTCCGACAGCGAGGTCATTGAAACGGAGCGGCAGGTGGACAACAACCTGTACGAGCAGATGCTGCAGCAGGCTGACCCATATCGTCAGACTATCAGGAAGCGTCGTCAAAGTTTCATTTGGAAAGGTCAGTTCTTCCAGATTGATACTTTCCTATCGCCAGTCAGCGATCTGGTCATGATGGAGACAAAGGGCGTGGCAGAACAGGAAACGGTGAACTTCCCGCCATTCATCAGAGTGATAGAGGATGTGACAGGCAACCGTACCTACTACAACTACAATATTGCCCTGCGGAAGTAGGAATTTTCGCTTAAAGTGTTCTGTTGTGCGTTTTTTTTCTAAAAAGATTTCTCCAATTGAAAAAATATCTCTATCTTTGCAATCGACAAATGACTTAAAACAAATTATAACTTAAATATTAACAGCGTATGTCACAGATTAAAGGACACATTTCGCAGATCATCGGCCCTGTTATCGATGTGTATTTCAACACCGAAGGCCAGGATGCGGAAAAAGTGTTACCGAAGATTCACGATGCCCTGAGGGTGGAACGTGGTGACGGGCGCGACCTGATTGTCGAGGTGCAGCAGCACATCGGCGAGGATACGGTGCGCTGCGTGGCTATGGACAATACCGATGGTCTGCACCGTGGACTCGAGGCGATCCCGTTGGGCTCACCAATCGTAATGCCTGCCGGTGATCAGATCAAGGGTCGAATGCTGAACGTGATCGGTCAGCCTATCGACGGTATGAAACAACTCGACATGGAGGGAGCCTATCCCATCCACCGCGAGGCACCTCAATTTGAGGAACTCTCTACGAAGAAGGAAATTCTTTCTACAGGTATCAAGGTGATTGATCTGCTGGAGCCTTATATGAAAGGTGGTAAGATCGGACTCTTCGGTGGTGCCGGCGTGGGAAAGACTGTGCTCATCATGGAGCTCATCAACAACATCGCCAAGGGTCACAACGGATTCTCCGTATTCGCAGGAGTAGGAGAGCGCACCCGTGAGGGTAACGACCTCATCCGAGAGATGATCGAGTCGGGCGTAATCCGCTACGGTGAGAAGTTCCGAAAGGCTATGGATGAAGGCAAGTGGGATCTCTCACTCGTCGATCCAGAAGAACTGAAGAAGTCGCAGGCCACACTGGTTTATGGTCAGATGAACGAACCTCCCGGTGCACGTGCCTCTGTGGCTCTTTCGGGTCTGACCGTTGCTGAGGGCTTCCGCGATGGTGGTGGCAAGGACGGTGGTGCTGCTGATATCCTGTTCTTCATCGACAACATCTTCCGTTTCACTCAGGCCGGTTCTGAGGTATCCGCACTTCTTGGCCGTATGCCTTCGGCTGTGGGCTATCAGCCTACGCTGGCTTCGGAAATGGGTACGATGCAGGAGCGTATCACCTCTACGAAGAAGGGTTCAATCACTTCCGTACAGGCTGTTTATGTGCCTGCCGATGACTTGACCGACCCTGCTCCCGCAACGACGTTCACCCATCTGGATGCTACGACGGTGCTTGACCGTAAGATTGCCGAGCTTGGTATCTATCCCGCCGTGGATCCGCTGGGAAGTACCTCACGTATCCTTGATCCGCTGATTGTAGGTAAGGCTCACTATGACTGTGCCCAGCGTGTGAAGGAGATTCTCCAGCGCTACAAGGAATTGCAGGACATCATCGCCATCCTCGGTATGGACGAACTCTCCGACGAGGACAAACTGACGGTGAACCGCGCCCGTCGTGTACAGCGCTTCCTCAGCCAGCCGTTCTCTGTGGCATCGCAGTTCACGGGTCTGCCTGGTGTGATGGTGCCTATCGAGGAGACTATCAAGGGCTTCAACGCCATTCTTGACGGAGAAGTGGACGACCTGCCCGAGCAGGCATTCCTCAATGTGGGAACGATCGATGACGCTAAGGAGAAGGCTAAGAAACTACTCGAAGCTGCCAAAGGCTAATCTTCAATGAAGATTGATAATAGATAATTGAAGATTATGTTGCAGCTGAGAATAGTTTCGCCCGAGAAGGTTGAATACGACGGAGCAGTCGAGTGTGTCCTGGTGCCTGGCACCATGGGCCAGTTCGAGATACTGAACGATCACGCCCCCATCATCTCCACACTCCAAAAAGGAGTTGTAGAGTATGCTACAAAGGAAGGAAAGACTTCTTTGGATATCCTTGGCGGCTTTGTGGAAGTGCAGAAGAATGTGGTGAGTCTCTGCGTGGAATTGGCAGAGTAACAAGAAGAATAGCAAACAATGGCAAACATCGATCAGTTGAGTAAGCGTTACATGCGGCAGCAGTTGTTTCTTACGGCAGGTCTGTTCCTCATCACTTTGTTGGTGATGCAGGTATGGCTTGTCGACGGACTGCTGACACCGGCCATCATCAGCGTCGCATTCACCCTCGTACTGGGTGGCGTGATAGGGATGGTATGGTGCCGCATCGCCAAGAACTCACCTGAGAGTCTTCCGACATTTTTTACTGCCGTATCAGGCTTTCGCCTGTTGCTGGCTTTGGCAGTGATGTTTGTCTATTATCTGGCTGTTGGCCGTGATAATATGCTGGTCTTCTTCCTGGTGTTCATGGCTTTCTACATTGTATCGCTGGCACACCATTCCATCTTCTTCGCCAGAGTGTCGAACCGCTCTTGACTATCAACGTAATAGTTTGCTTACACATTTTTATAAATAATGAAACAATTAAAGTCGATAATCCTCCTGATGATGGTAGCCTTGCTGCCGATGCCGGCCTTGGCAGAAGAGGGTGGTGACGAGAAGATCAACATCCCAGAGATCGTACTCGAACACCTGGCCGACTCCTATGAGTGGCACATCGCCTCCTACCAGGGTAAGCACCTGAGCATCCCGCTGCCTATCATCATCCGTAGTGAGAATACCGGAGAGTGGCATTTCTGTACGGCTCACAGTCTGCCCGATGGCTTCTTTTTCAGCGAAGAGCATCACGGCAAAATCTATGAGCGTCTTGCCGACGGCAGTGAGGTACGTCCCTTCGACCTGAGTATCACCAAGAGTGTGCTTCAAATATGGATTGTGGTGGCAGTACTGATCATCGTCTTCCTCAGCTGTGCCCGCTGGTATAAGAAGCACGACGTGAAGGACGCGGCGCCTGGTGGTTTCGTCGGTTTCATGGAGATGATCGTGATGATGATCCACGACGACCTTATCAAGTCGTCTATCGGTGAGAAGCATTACAAGCCGTATGCGCCTTACCTGCTTACGGTGTTCTTCTTCATCCTGACGTGTAACCTCATCGGACTGATACCAGTCTTCCCCGGTGGCGCCAACGTGACGGGAAACATCAATATCACCTTCTTCCTGGCCCTGTGTACGATGCTGGCTATCAACATCTTCGCCAACAAAGAATATTGGAAGGAGATATTCTGGCCTGATGTGCCTATGTTCCTGAAGGCCTATCCCGCACCGGTGATGCCGCTCATCGAGCTTTTCGGTGTGTTCACGAAGCCCTTCGCCCTGATGATCCGTCTCTTTGCCAACATGATGGCCGGCCACGCCGTGATGCTCAGCTTCACCTGTGTGATCTTCCTTGGTTGGTCTATGGGTGTCGGATTTGGTCTCGGCCTGAATGCCTTCAGCATCCTCATGCTCCTCTTTATGAATCTTCTGGAGCTGCTGGTAGCCTTTGTTCAGGCGTACGTTTTCACCATGCTGAGTGCTGTGTTCATCGGGCTTGCCCATAAAGAGCACCACGCTGAGTAAATTGAATATTGAAAATTGAATATTAAAAAATAAAACATTATTAATAACTTAAAATTTTAAAGATTATGATTTCAGCTTTATTATTGGCCGCAGAAGGTCTGGCTCAGCTGGGCTGCGGTATCGGTGCAGGTATTGCAACAATTGGTGCAGGTTTGGGTATTGGTAAGATTGGTGGTAGCGCTATGGACGCCATCGCCCGTCAGCCGGAGGCTACTGGTAAGATCCAGACGAACATGATTCTGACCTCTGCATTTGTTGAGGGTTGCGCCCTCTTCGCCATTGCAGCTTGTGCTTTCTTGATCTAAGAGACAGTCCTTCAAGTAATCACTAAATATTACAGCGAATGGATTTCAGTAAACTGCCAGCAATCCTCACCCCTGATCTGGGACTTCTGTTCTGGATGCTTCTGGCATTTGCCGTCGTCTTCTTCGTGCTTGCAAAGTATGGCTTCCCCGCAATCACCAACATGGTAGAAGAGCGGAAGAAGTACATCGACGAGAGTCTGCTCAAGGCCCATGAAGCCTCCGAGCGGTTGGAGAATATCAAGCAGGAAGGCGAGGCCATACTTCAGGAGGCTCGCGACCGTCAGGCACAGATCCTCAAGGAGGCAGCCGAGACGCGCGACACTATCGTGGAGCAGGCCCAGCAAAAGGCCCGTGAGGAAGGTGCCCGACTCCTGGGCGACGCCAAGGTCGCCATCGAGCAGGAGAAGCGGGCGGCCATTGCCGACATCCGTCAGCAAGTCGCTGCGCTCAGCGTGGAGATTGCGGAAAAGGTTCTCAAGCAGAACCTCAAGGACGACAAGTCGCAAATGGCTCTGATTGACCGTATGCTGGATGATGTTCCTACTGACAAATAAACGCGATAACGTATGGATATAGGAGTCATATCGGTAAGATACGCCCGTGCACTTCTCAAGAGTGCCACCGACGCGAAAATCGAGGATGCTGTCTACACGGAGATGCAACAGCTCGCCAAGAGCTACGTCGAAGTGCCACAGCTGCGGTTTACGATAGACAATCCGATGCTCTCTAAGGACAAGAAAGAGACGCTGCTGCTGACAGCCGTCGGCAAGCAGCCCTCCGCACTTACCAAGGTCTTCATCCAGCTGGTGCTGAAGGAGGACCGTGAGAACGTGATGCAGTTCATCGCCAATTCGTACGTCACGCTTTACCGCCAACAGAAGAATGTCATCCGAGGACGTCTCATCACCGCTGCCGCCGTCACCCCTGCCATCGAGCAGAAGATGCGCCGCATGGTGGAGAGTAAGACTAATGGAACCGTGGAGTTCGAGTCCGAGGTGAACCCCGATATCATCGGCGGCTTCATCCTCGAGTACGACACCTTCCGCATGGACGCCAGTGTCAAGACGAAACTCAACAGTATTCTTAATACTTTAAAAAAGTAACGTCATAACGTTATAACGTCATTACGTAAAAATAAAGAAAATGTCAGATAAGATTAAACCAAGCGAAGTATCTCAGGTGCTGCTCGACCAGCTCAAAGGCATTTCCAATGCCGAGAAGTTCGAAGAGGTAGGTACCGTGCTGACCGTCAGCGACGGTGTAGCTCGTATCTATGGTCTGCGCAATGCCGAGGCCAACGAGCTGCTGGAGTTTGAAAACGGCACGATGGCTATCGTGATGAACCTTGAGGAAGACAACGTCGGTTGTGTGCTTCTTGGTGGCACGTCGGGCATCAAGGAAGGCATGGTCGTGAAGCGTACGAAGCGTATCGCCTCCATCCGTGTCAACGACAATATGCTGGGCCGCGTCATCAATCCTCTGGGACAGGCCATTGACGGCAAGGGTGACATCGACCTGAGCGACGCCTTCGAGATGCCTCTCGACCGCAAGGCCCCCGGTGTGATCTACCGTCAGCCCGTGAAGGAGCCGCTGCAGACAGGTCTGAAGGCCATCGACTCGATGATTCCCATCGGCCGCGGACAGCGCGAGCTCATCATTGGCGACCGTCAGACGGGTAAGACCGCCATCGCCGTGGATACCATCATCAACCAGAAGAGTTTCTATGAGGCAGGCAAGCCTGTCTATTGTATCTATGTGGCCATCGGTCAGAAAGCTTCTACTGTGGCTGCACTCGTGAGCACCCTACAGGAGCATGGTGCCATGCCTTACACCATTGTGGTCAGCGCTACCGCTGCCGAACCTGCCGCTATGCAGTACTACGCACCGTTCGCCGGTGCCGCCATCGGTGAGTACTTCCGCGACCGTGGTCTGCCCGCGCTCGTGGTCTACGACGACCTCTCGAAGCAGGCCGTGGCCTATCGTGAGGTGTCGCTGATCTTGCGCCGTCCGTCAGGACGTGAGGCCTATCCCGGCGACGTGTTCTATCTCCACAGCCGTCTCCTTGAGCGTGCTGCCAAGATGAACGAGCAGCAGGAGGTGGCCGAGCAGATGAACGACCTGCCCGAGTGCATGAAGGGTCACGTGAAGGGTGGCGGCTCATTGACAGCCCTGCCTATCATCGAGACACAGGCCGGCGATGTGTCGGCTTACATCCCGACGAACGTAATCTCCATTACCGACGGTCAGATTTTCCTCGAGAGCGACCTCTTCAACCAGGGCTTCCGTCCCGCCATCAACGTAGGTATCTCCGTATCCCGTGTGGGTGGCTCGGCACAAATCAAGTCCATGAAGAAGGTGGCCGGTACGCTGAAAATCGACCAGGCCCAGTATCGTGAGCTCGAGGCCTTCTCAAAGTTCTCCAGCGACATGGATGCCGTGACGGCGATGACCCTCGACCGTGGACGTAAGAACAACCAGCTGTTGATTCAGCCGCAGTACAGTCCGATGCCTGTGGGCGAGCAGATTGCCATCCTCTATTGCGGTGTGCACGGACTGATGCGCGAGGTGCCCATCCCCAAGGTACGTGAGTGCCAGAACCAGTTCCTCGACAAGCTGCGCTCATCCAATCCCGAGGTTATCGAGACCCTCGCCAGCGGAAAGATCGACGACGATACGACCAAGAAGATCGAGGCTGTGATGGCCGACATCGCAGGAACGTATAAAAGCTGATAGCCTATGCCCAGCCTGAAAGAAATTAAAGGCCGCATAGCCTCAGTCAAGTCCACGCGGAAGATCACTTCGGCGATGAAGATGGTGGCCTCGTCGAAGCTCCATCACGCTCAGGTGGCCATCCAGAACATGCTGCCTTACGAGACGATGCTGGAGCACATCCTCAAGTCGTTCCTCGCAGCCGAGGCCGAGGCCCAGACCATCTACGACAAGGAGCGCCCCGTGAAGCGTGTCGCCCTGGTGGTCTTCACCTCCAACTCCTCGCTCTGCGGCGGCTTCAATGCCAACACCATCAAGATGATGACGCATGCCGTCGACGACTATGCCCAGACCATCGGCCGCGACAATGTGGAGATTTATCCCATCGGCCGCAAGGTTTTCGAGAAGGCACAGAAGATGGGTTTGAAGGTGCAGGGTGAATTCTCGGCGCTGGCCGACAAGCCGAATGTCTCTCAGTGTATCGACATCGCGATGGAACTTGGCAAGAAGTTCGCTGAGGGTGAGATAGACAAGGTTGAACTCATCTACCATCACTTCAAAAGCGCAGGCTCGCAGGTGCTCACCCGCAAGACTTTCCTGCCCATCGATATCGAGTCGGAGCTGAAGGCCGATCACGAGCGCGACCTTACCAGCATCATTGCCACGAAGGAGTCGCAGGAGTATCTGAAGAAGAGGGGAGACAAGCGTCAGGAGTCTGGAGAGAAGAAAGAAGAGGTGAAGCCGCTCAACGACAACTTCATCGTAGAGCCCGATATGCACACCGTGCTGTCGCAGCTCATTCCGAAGCTAGCCCACCTGATGCTCTACACGGCCCTGCTTGATTCCAACGCCTCAGAGCATGCCGCCCGTATGGTGGCTATGCAGACGGCGACGGACAATGCCGACGAACTGTTGCGCCAGCTGAACCTCCAGTACAACAAGAGTCGTCAGCAGGCCATCACCAGCGAACTGCTCGACATTGTTGGTGGTTCGGTCAACAACTAACCAAGGAAGAGAGCCCTACGCACATAGTAGGGCTTTCTTCTTTACAGCATCAATATTTTAAAACAATGAAGAAGATTTTTATAATGGCTCTGTCTCTCATGTTCTTTGGGGCAGACGGCCATGCTAAGGTAAACGTAACGGACAACGAAGACAAAACGCCCGACGGCGTGGAAGCTGTCGACTTAGGACTTAGCGTGAAATGGGCCAACATGAACGTTGGCGCAACGAAGGACTCCGGCTTCGGATCTTACTTCGCTTGGGGTGAGGTCAAGCCAAAGAAATACTATTCGTGGGGCACCTATATATGGAGCCAGGGCGATTCCAAGTTCCTGCTCAAGTATTCGACCTCCGACAGAAGGATTCAACTGACACCCTCCGACGATGCCGCCCGCGCCAACTGGGGCGGTGAATGGCGCATGCCCACTATCGAAGAGTATGAGGAGCTGATCGACCCAGCCAAGTGCACATGGGAATGGATTACGAAAGACGGTGTCAACGGCTACAAGGTGACAGGAAAGAAGACGGGCAGCTCTATCTTCTTGCCCATTACCGGCTTCCGCTTTTATGAGGGCGTTCAGTTCCGCGCCATCAAGGGTATCTACTGGACATCCATGCTCTACTCGGGCAATCCCAACAAGGCCTGGTGTCTGGAGTTCGATTTCTCCGATGTAGACATATCCTTCGGAAAACTGTCGGCCAACCGATTCAGCGGCCGATGCATCCGGGCTGTCAGGTAGGAAGGAGCTCGATTCACATTATCTTATATATATAACTCAAGAGACATGAAGAAATTATACATTTTATTATTTTCAGTTGGTTTGTCGACCATAGCCATGTCACAGGAGAAGTTCGAGCAGGGCAAGCCCAACGACGACAACTACCGCTACCTCGACGCCTACAAGCCGCTCAAGGAGTACATCGACTACGAGAAATATCCCAACTTCAAGCTCGGCGCGGGTACGACCGTCAACGACTATCTCAGGAAATCCACGGTCTATAAGATGACCAACCAGAACTTCACCGAGACCGTTGCTGGCAACGCCATGAAGATGGCCAGCTGCGTCGACGGCAACGGCAACATGAATTTCACTACCGTGAAGAACTACGTGAACACCGCTACTGAGGCCGGCCTCAACGTCTATGGCCACACACTCGCCTGGCATTCACAGCAGCCCAAAGGCTGGTTGACGAAACTACTGGCCGACAGACCAGACCCCACGTCGGAGGAGACATGGACCGAGATAGCCAGCAAGGACTTCCGCAAGAACAAGACCGTAGGCTGGACATCGGACAAGTCGATTTACGGCTTCACCCTCAACTTCGACGCGACCGACGGACTCATCATCCACACCACCAAGAAGTGTGACAACTCCTGGGACGTGCAGTTCCTGGCGATGGAAAACATACCCGTCGAGTTGGGAAAGACCTACAAGATGACGATGACCGTCCGCGGAACGGCCGAAGGAAAGCTCCACAGCAAGCTGGGCGACTGGGGCAACGGAGAATACCCCGACATACCCTTCACCACCGAGTGGCAGGACGTTGAGGTCGAGTACAAGGCCCTCGTGGAGAACAGCTTCTTCATGCTCCAGTGCGGCGACTTCGTGGGTGACATCTACGTCAAGACCATCAAGTTTGAGGGATACAAGGGTCAGACCATCCCCCAGACGCAGCAGGAGCGCCACGACACACTTGTCTACGCCATGGACCTCTGGATCAAGGGCATGATGGAAGCCTGTGACGGTAAGGTCAAAGCCTGGGACCTCGTTAACGAGGCTATCTCCGGCGACGGTAACGACGGTGATGGCAATTACCTGCTGCAGCACTCCGATGGCTACAACAGCGGCACGTGGGACGTCGGCGGCGACGCCTTCTACTGGCAAGACCACATGGGCGACCTCGAATACGTGCGCCAGGCCTGCCGGCTGGCACGCAAGTACGGGCCCGAGGACGTGAAGCTCTTCATCAACGACTATAACCTGGAGTCAGACTGGGACAACAACAAGAAAGTGAAGAGCCTCGTCGGCTGGATCAAGAAGTGGGAGGCCGACGGCGTGACCCACATCGACGGCATCGGCACACAGATGCACATCAGCTGTTTCGAGAGCGACAAGATACTCAACGACATCAAGAAGCACATCACCCAGATGTTCGAAGTCATCGCCAATAGCGGCAAGCTCTGCCGAGTCTCTGAGATGGACATGGGCTACGTGCGCGGCTCCAACCGTTGGGGCAGCTCCGTCAAGACCGAACAGCTGACCGAGGCCGAACACAAGCGGATGGCCGACTTCTACGAATGGATCATCAAGGAGTACCTGCGCATCATTCCGCCCGAGCAGCAGTGGGGCATCTGCCAGTGGTGTACGACCGACGCACCCTCCAACAGCGGCTGGCGCGGCGGCGAACCCGTCGGCATCTGGGACCTCAACTACTACCGCAAGCATGTCTATGCCGGATTCGTTCGCGGACTTAACGGTTCCGACCCGAGCGCCATCGGCAAGGTGGCTGCCGACCGGACCGTCGACACCTCGAAGGGCATCTACAACCTCAGCGGCCAGCGCATGAGCACGACCTCGCTCGACCGTCTGCCCGCCGGCATCTATGTCATCGACGGCCGCAAGGTCATCGTCAAGTAAGACGCGCACAGTTGTAGCGATATAAAAAAAGATGTGGGAACCAACCGGCTCCCACATCTTTTTTATTTATTCGAACTCGGTGGGTTCATCGTCATCACCGCCACCGCCGCCGTTATCACCTCCGCCTCCGGGGTTGTCGCCGCCGCCTCCGGGGTTGTCGCCGCCAGGAGTATCACCGCCCGGAGTGTCGCCACCTGAGCCTGAGCCGGAGCCTGAACCAGAACCGGAGCTGGAGCCGTTGTCGTCAGAACCTGAACCGGAACCTGAGCCTGAACCCGAGCCGGAAGAGCCGGAGCCGGAGCCGGATGAGCCAGACCCGCTGCCTGACGACGAGCCGCCCTGCTGCGACGATCCGCTGCCGGATGACGTCTGCGAGGTCTTGCGGTCGAGCATATCCTGATAGAGCTTCACCGTACCGTTCCACTGGCTGATGAACGTGTCGTAGGCCGTCGGGTCGTCGGCGAACAGCGATGCGCCCTCGATGATGGCGCAGAGCTCGTCGTAGAGAGCGTCGCACGCCTTGCGGGCGGCCGACAGTGCGCCGTACACCTTCTCGCTCTCCTCCACGCCCTGCTCCAGGCGCAGCGACTTCACGAGTGTCTGGCCTTCGACCATCTGCTGGTACAGGTACGTGCCGTTGATCGTTGCCAGGTGCGCCTGCATCGCGGTGGTCGAGAGGTCGCTGATCAGGTTCTCCAGCACACCCGTCTCCTCGTCCATCTGCGCGTTCACCTTCACCCTGTAGAGGTTAAACGGCTTTTCGAGCGCCGTGGCAGCCTCGTCGAGCTGCGCCATGCCCGAGCCGGCCCAGGCCTGAACCAGCCGGTGCAGACGGGTGTAGAACCGGTCGCGCTGCTCGTCGGCCGCCGTGCGCTGGGCGATGATCTCGCTCGCCCGCACAATCAGGTAATACCTGTCCTCCTCACCGAAGGCCGTCACCAGCTCGGCCAGCTTGGCCGTGATTCTTGCGGCCGAGAAGCCCGCTGCCGTCAGTGCCGTGATGAACGCCTGGATGAATGCGAAGTGCTGCGCGTTCTTCAGGTCGCGCTTGTACTTTAAGGGTTGAAATTTTGCCATGTCTTTAAATTTTTAGTTATTAAAAATGATTGTTGTCGTTTCTCGAATCGTGGGAAGTCTTATTTCTTTCGAAAATCCGTTTCCCGAAGCGTGGGAGGTCATTTTTCTTTCGATAATTCATTTCCCGAACCGTGGGAAGTCATTTTTCTTTCGAAAATTCGTTTCCCGAACCGTGGGAAGTCATTTTTCTTTCGAAAATTCGTTTCCCGAATCGTGGGAGAGAGTGAAACGGGAGGGCGGTGCCGTCCACCGTGGCGGAAGCGCCGCCCTCCCGTTATCTGTGTTTGTCGGATCAGGGAACCGTCCCCTGATCTGCTGACCAGTCTGTGCAGTCTGACGGTATTGTGCCCAGCAAGAATCTGTGTCATTTGTTCAAAGAACGATATCGTTTACCTCACGCGGGGTACAGAACCCGAGCGGGGAGCGTTCAGTTCTACGGCTCAATGGTGAATACAAACTTGATGCCATTGCCATCACCATAAATATCTCCGATGAACGGTACGCTGGAGGCATTGCCGGTCCAGGTCCTTTTTTCAGAGTTGCCCGACCAGCCTGTGCCTGCTACGTCACAAAACCCATTAGTCGCTACTACTTCAATCTTGGTGAAGTTGCCGAGGGTGGTGGTAAATGTTCCGTTTTCCTCGAAATTCTTTTCGTCGAAGTCTATAGAGCCGGCAGTTATAGTGACACCGTCCTTACTGAAAGAATTTCCACTGCCGGTTATATCATCGTTGTTCCACGTTACGGTGATGGGGGGAGCCATCTTCAGCGTGCTCTGGTAGTATTTGCCGGCAGCAAAGGTCACGCTGGCCTTAGAGCAGGTGTAGGTCTTGCTGTCGCTGCCCGTGGCAGAGAAACGGACGGCCTGATCGCCGACGGCGGGCAGGGCGACATAGAGCTCGCTCGTAGCCAAAGCGGGGGTGATGACGTAGTTCTGCGCACCGATGGTGATGGTCAGCTTCGTCACGTCGATGTTGGCTGTGCCGCCTGAGTTCTTGGTGGTGAACTTGAAGATGGCAAACTGGTTGGTGAGCGTCACGTCATCGTTAAGTGAAGCCGTGCCACTGACCTTCAGCTTACCATTACCTTTACGCACGTCATATTTCGCAGCAATAGTGGCCAGCGTGCCGTCCTGAGCTGTAAGCAGGCCGGTCTTCACACCCTTCGTAACGAGGTCGACAGCACTGTAAGGAAAGATAACCGTCACGTCCGCACCGTCGGCATCAGTCGTGATAGTACCGGAGATGGTAGCATCGTTACCGCTGACGCTGGCGACCGTCACCTTGTCGATTATGCCGTTATGAATCAATGCTACCTCTTCGTCCACAGTCCATGTGGCCGTGAGACCTGAGCCGTTCTCGCTGAGTGCGCGGGTAGTGGCTTTATCTCCGCCCATGCTGATGGTGGCGGTGAAGGGGATGCCCTGAGCCTCGGCGGGCTGCTGGGCGGGGTTCTCGAAGTCGTTGTCATCATTGCTGCAAGCGGCAAATGTCAGAGCCAGTGCAGCCATAAAGAATAATTTCGTTGTCTTCATTGTCTTTACGTTTTTAAATGTTCTACACTGTGATTGCTTATTAATCTTCGAACGGGTCGTAGTTGTTTTTTTCATAATCCTTGCCTTTCAGCCCGCCGTTACTGCCAGCCAGAATCTGGCACTTGTGTTTCAACTGGACGACTTGCATCGTCGGAATCTCATAATTTCTTTTTTTCATAATTCTTACAAGTTTTATTAATAATATAGTTATAGAGTAATCTGCCTGCAAAGATACTGCATTCAACGTTAATTTCAAAAAAAAAAAAATAAAGAAAAGTTAAATCGTTAACTTTTCTTTATTTCCGTCCCGATAATTCTCACAACGGGGACTGTCTCCACTGTGCGTTATTTGTATTTCTCTATGAGGCTGTCGGCCTGCGGATCGCCGAGGTCCTTGGCCTTGCGCAGGTTGGCGACGCCCTGCTCCTTGTCACCCTTCATGCACTGGGCGAGGCCGAGGAAGAGGTAGCCGTCGCTATTCTCGGGTTCGATGGCGATGCACTCCTGGGCGGTGGCGATGGCGTCGTCGAAGAGTCCGACGCGTACCTCGAGCGAGGCTTTCTCAGCGTAGTAGAGCGTCTCCTTGGGATTGCGGCGGATGGCCTCGCTGATGTCGTTGAGCGCCTGCTGGTAGAGGCGGGCCTGGATGTCGGTCTGATGGCGGATGTAGTAGAAGCTCTCGTTGATGTTGGCACTCATCAGCTTCTCGTACTCGTTCATGTCGCTGATGGCTTCGCGGTACTTGCCGGCCTCGCGACGGGCGGTGGCGCGCTCCCAGATGTAGGGCGCGGCCTCCTTCAGATAGGGCTTGGAGAAGGTGCCGACACAGCTGTCGAGGAGGGCGAGCATGGCAGTAGTGTCGCGCAGCATGGCCTGACACTTGGCGGCGCTGAAGAACGTCTCGGCATTCCTCAGCGGCGTGGCCGTGAGACTCATGTACACGTCGTAGGCCTCCTGATACTGCTTCTGTGCGAAGAGGATGTTGCCCTCCAGCTGCCGGTAAGTGGGCTGTGGATTGTCGCTGATGGCACTGCGGATCTCGGAGAGCGCCTTGTCGAGCGTCCAGTTCTCATAGGGAGGGTCGGGCAGATACACATTCTTATTATAAATCATGCGCGCGAGACTGTAGCGAGGCTCGTCCTTCGACTGGGACACACGGATGGCCGTCGCCATGTCCGCGTCGGCAGCGGCATAGTCGCCACGGGCGGCCGACTCCTGGGCGCGGTAGGTGTAGCCGTCGGGGGCGTCGGGGAACTTGCGGATCATCTCGTCGATGAGCTGACTGTAGGCCACGGAGTCGTTGCGCGTGCTCACCATGTAGATGGCCACGTTGGCCTCCTTCAGGTCATCGGGCAGCTCCTTGCGGATGGCAGTCAGCTGCAGCACGGGGTCGTTGAAGCCGATGCCGCTGATGCGGAGCGAGTCGGCGAAGAGCGCGCTGATGGCGTAGCTGAGCGTATCGTTGGCCACGGCCGAGGGCTGTATCATGCCGATGACTTCACCCTCGTCGTTGAGCAGCGGACAGTTCTCGGTATGCTCCGGCGAGGTGAGGGCCACAGTGTAGTAGGAGTAGTTCTGCATGAACGACTCCGACTTCCTGACCGGGCCGCTGTAGAGGTTCTTGGTCTCGTGGTAGGGCAGGAGCCAGGCGGTGCTGCCTTCCGTCATTGTGGTCTGGCAGAAGGGTAAGGGCTGCGTCTTGTTGCTGGCCACACGGAAACGGGCCACATCGTAAATGTCGTTGGCACCGAGGATGCTGACCACTTCGGTCTCCTTCCCCTGATAGTCTATAATAATAGCGCGCGCGGCTCCCTTGAAGGGCGAGAAGCTGCTGACGGCCTCGCCCGACGTGCCCGTGAAGAAGCCGTTGCTGCTGGCAATCAGCGAGCCGTCGGCCGAGAAGGTCTTCAGCGTGAACACCGATTTCGTGGCCTTCTTCACCCATGAGGGCTGGGCGGACAAAGGCAGGAAGGCGAAAAGGAGGAGGGGCAGGATGCCCGCCGTCAGCCTTCGTACCAGATGGATATCGTTTGTCTTCATTTTCACTGTCATTATTTCATTTTTAATAGTTCCTTTGCATTCTGTATGGCGGCAGCACTGACGTCGGAGCCGCTCAGCATCTGGGCGATCTCAAGGACGCGCTCGTCGGCGGTGAGGGCCTTCATGCTGCTTGTGGTGCCCTGCGGCGTCTCCTTCTTCTCCACCTTGTAGTGATGGGTGCCGAGGGCGGCGATCTGCGGCAGGTGGGTGATGCTGACAACCTGACGGCCGTGGCTGCCCATGTCCTTCATCATCTCGGCCATCTTCTCGGCCATCTTGCCGCTGACACCTGTGTCGATTTCATCGAAAATAATCGTCGGCAGTTTCACGGCGCCGCTGATCATGGCCTTCAGCGAGAGCATCACACGGGCGATTTCACCGCCAGATGCTACCTGGGCGATGGGCTGGAGTGGGGTAGAGGCATTGGCACTGAATAGGAACGATACCTTATCCTGACCGTTTGGCCCCAGCTGTTCAGGGGTAATCTGCACGGAGAAGCGTACGGCAGGCATGCCTAGCGGGACGAGTTTCGACTGCATGTCGGCCTCAATCTGTCGGGCGGCCGCGGTGCGAAGCTTCGTCAGGGCATCGGCCTCCTGACCGGCCTGCTTCAGAAGGGCGTCGAGATGCTGCTGGAGTTCAGCCAACGACTCGTCGCTGTTCTCTATGCCGTCGAGCTGTTGCCTGATTTCATCGCGCTTGGCAATCAGCTCTTCCACGGTTTCAACGTGATATTTCTTCTCCAGGTCGTAGAGACGGTCGAGACGGTTGTTGACGGCGTCGAGCTCCGACGGGTCGAAATCAACGTCCTCCAGATAACGGGAAACGTCCTGAGAAATGTCCTTCACTTCGATGTAACAGCTCTCCAAACGTTGTGACAGTTCCCCTACGGCGGGAAAGACGCGGCTGATGCCTTTGAGCGCCGACATGGATGAGTGCAGGGCGCTGACGACTCCCGTCTGCTCCGCGCCAAGGGCATTGTCGGTCTCATAGAGCGCACTCTTTATTTCCTCGGAGTGGCTCATGGTCTCGCTACGCTGCTCGAGTTCTTCCTGCTCGCCTTCCACGAGGGCGGCCTGCGTCAGCTCGTCGCATTGGAACTGCAGGAAGTCGAGGTTCTGACGATTGCGCTCGATGTTTTCCTGGAGTTCGTCGAGTTCCTTCTTGTTAGTCTGACATTGACGGAAAGTCTGCTGATACTGGGAAAGAGCCGTCGCATCGTCGGCGATGATATCTACGACACCCAACTGAAAGTCCTGCTTGTTGAGCAACAGGTTCTGGTGCTGGGAGTGTACATCGACGAGGCGCTCACCGAGTTCCTTGAGCATGGAGAGCTGTACGGGGGTGTCGTTGATGAAGGCGCGACTCTTGCCTGATGCTGTCAGCTCACGACGGATGATGCAGTCCTCGGGATCGTTCTCGATGTCGTTTTCAGCGAAGAAATCGTCCATTCCGTAGCGCGAGAGGTCGAAACTGGCCTCGATGACGCATTTGTCAGCTCCTTGTTTTAGCGTCTTAGAATCGGAACGCTGACCGAGCAGCAGGGCGATGGCTCCGAGGATGATACTCTTGCCTGCCCCCGTCTCACCAGTGATGACCGAAAACCCTTCATGGAGTTCTATGTCCAGTTCATCAATCAGCGTAAAGTTCTTGATATAGAGATGTTTAAGCATGATTTACAAGTTTTCAACTTTTCGTCTTTCACTTCTCACTTTTCACTTCTGTATCTCCTCCCATGTGTTGCTCTGCGAGGCATTGATACTCATCATCAGGTCGTAGATACGCTCCTTCTCCTTCGGAGTACCCTTACCCTTGTAGATGTTCTTCAACTCGTCCTTCTTGTAGTCGGTCCATATTTGTGGCAGCAGACTGAGGGGCTTGTTTTCATGAGCCACCTTCAGGCCGTTCTCTAGCGCATTGGTGATCTCAGTACGTCCGCGCTCGGCATTATTGGCCATTTCATCGAAGCCCTTACGGTAGTAGTCATACTGAAGCTGACGGAAGGGTTTCATCGCCTCATCCATATAGTCGTTGATGATGGCGAAGCGGTTACGGCTGTCTTCAAACAGTTTCCAGCCGGGGAATCCCAGATCCTGGGCGTTATTTACCAAATAGATACAACGCTGCAAAACGTCGGTTCCACCGAGCGGGGAGAAACTGTCGAGATCTAGGCCGATGATCAAGTAGGCGTAGTAGGCGAAGAGGGCTGTCAACTGGTTGTCAACCATTTCATCGTCGTAGTTCAACTGGTCGAACTGTGCGAACTCGAAATGGAAGTTGTCGTCTCTATTATTATATAAGGTGGTGGTATAGGCGGAATTGAAGACAGGACGGTTGGCCTGGATGAGGGCGTTGCACTCGAACCTGTTCTCCTCACGGATATACTTGGTGACGGTAATGCTGAAGGTGCACTGGATGCGCTCGTTCTTCTGGAACTGTAGGTCGGTCCATTGGCGCTCGTTGACGAACTGCTCCAGCGTCTGCTGCAAGTTCTCGAAGACGCTGACATCGGTGCCTTGTATCTGACTGTGGTTAATGTTGATCCTGGCCTGTAGCTCCTGAGCGGAGGAGGGGAGAGCCAGGAAGAAAACGGTAAGCAGTTGCAGAAATCTCTTCATCACATTTTATCCGTTCAATTTCGATTCACGAAGCCGAATGCGGGTGAGCACCTGCTTGGTGTTGTAGGTGAAATCGCCAGACAGTATCCAACTGTAGTAACCGGGATCGATATGAAACACGTCGGCTACGGGGATTCCCTTATGCTTGCCGAAGTTGAACACTTCTATGAGTTTCGGATTGCCATCCTGATCGAGGACGGGCTGGCCGTTGCGGTCTTTCTGCTCCTGCCATACGATGCGACCAGCGAAGTCGACGTTGTTATTGGCCTTCGAGAAGGCTGCCAACTGGTCCATGTCGTTCTCCAGCACCTTCTCCGGATCCTCGTTGACACCAGGGGCGTACTTGTCGAGCTGGCCCATCAGCACACGGTAGGTGGCCTCTGTATCCTCATCGGCACGGTGGGCCTCGAAGTCTTCCTCCATCTTACGCCCGCAATAGAATTTGTAGGCGGCTGCCAAGTTGCGGCGTTCCATCTTCCTGAAGATGGTACAGGCATCAATCAAGCGGGACTTTGAGAAGTCGAAGTCGATGCCTGCACGCAGGAATTCTTCAGCGAGTAGGGGGATGTCAAAGTTATTGGAGTTGAATCCCGCAAAGTCACTGCCAGCAAAGATGTCGGCCAGTTTCTGTGCGAGCTGCTTGAAGGTCGGCTTGTCCTTGACGTCATCGTTGCTGATGCCTGTCAGCTGGGTGATGAATGGGTCGATGGGGCGTTCGGGATTGATGATCTCGTTACCGCGCTCCTCCCGTCCATCGGGATACACCTTAATATATGATATCTGTATGACACGGTCTTTGACCAAATCAAGACCCGTCGTCTCCAAGTCGAAGATGACGAGTGGCTTTGTTAGATGAAGCTTCATATCTGTAAACCGTCAATTAATCATTGATCAGCATCGGCATCATCAACATGAGCACATCTTGGTTTTCGGGCTGTTCTGAGGGCAGAACGAGACCTGCACGGCTGGGATCGGCCAGCTGGATGATGACCTCAGGACAGTCGAAGTTGCTCAGCACCTCGATGAATGAAGAACCCTTGAAGCCGATGCTCATGGGTTGACCATTGTATTCGCACGACATGCGCTCTGTGGCGGTCTTGGAGAAATCATAGTCTTCGGCATCGAGCTGCAGCGTTGAGCCTTCCACGTGGAAACGGATCAGGTTGCTGGAGTCGTTGGCGAAGGGCTGTACACGACGCAGGGCTGCCAGGAGTCCGAGACGGTCTACACGCAGTTCATTCGGATTGTTCTGCGGGATTACGCTGTTATAGTTGGGGTAGCGACCTTCAATTAGACGGCATTGGAGCGTTCCGTCACCGTAGTTAACCTCGGCATTGCGGTCATCGAAGCGGATAATCACGTCGCCACCGTCCTTACCCAGCAGGTTACGGAGCAGATTGGCGGGTTTCTTGGGAAGGATGAATGCGGCGGGCTGTTCACTCTTGATGGAGTAAATCTTGTTGCGTACCAACTTGTGGCCGTCACTGGCCACAACAGCCAGACAGTCAGCTGTCAGGTCGAAATAGATACCGTTCATCACGGGACGGAGCTCGTCCTGAGCAGTAGCAAAGACGGAACGGTTGATATTCTCGGCAAGCGTCAGGTTGGGTACGGTGATAACGGTGGCATAGTCGCTGACGGGCTGTGCCATTGGGAACTCATCTGCATTCTCTATGGGCAGAGAGAATAGTCCGTTCTGGTACGATATTTTCACAGTGCTCTTCTCCTGGTCCACATCAAAAGTGATGGGCTGCTCCGAGAATCCCTTCACGGCTTCCAGTAGATCGTGGTTACCAATGGCAAAGCGGCTGTAGCCGTCGCTTTCCGTCAGATCCAGCTGGGTCTTCATGATGTTCTCCGAGTCAGAGGCCGTCAGATAAAGGACGTTGTCTTTAATCTCAAACACGAAGTCGCCCAGAATGGGTAGGGCGTTCTTACTGTTAATCACTCTTGAGAGGGCAGTGAGTTTTCCACTCAGTGCGCTGCTTGATACTGTAAATCTCATAGTTGTTATAGTTTCTTATTATTATTACCTTTTTAATAATTGGGACAAAATTACAAAAAAACGTTGTATTCAACAAAAAAAAGCAGAGAAAATTGCGTTATTCAAACTATTTTTAGTAATTTCGCCACGTGAAAACGAGAAAATCAACAAATAAAAACAATTGAACAATGGAATTAACAGGTAGAATTATTGCAGTATTGCCGGCTCAGAGTGGTGTGTCGGCACGTACAGGAAACAACTGGATGTCTCAGGACTACGTCATCGAAGTTCCCGGACAGTATCCGCGTAAATGTCTTTTCCGTATTTTCGGCGAAGACCGAATCAAACAGTTCAATATTCAGCAAGGCGAAGATCTTACCGTGCAGTTCGATATTGATGCCCACGAGTTCAACGGACGTTGGTTTAACGATATCCGTGCCTACAACGTGGTCCGTGGTCAGCAGCCGGTTGCAGGTGCACCCGTTGCAGCGGCTCCTCAGGCTTCACCGTTCCCGCCAGCAGACGGCGCTACGTCGCCGTTCCCTCCGGCACAGGAACCTGCGAGTGAAGGTTCTGCAGACGATCTGCCGTTCTAAAGTAAGAGGTGAGTAAAGGAAGGGGATAACAATATCCCTTTTCTTTTACCATTATTTATACTATTTATCATAATGCCGATTCTACAAATTTGAATGATTAGGTTGGTAATTATTATATAGATGTATTAGCGGACATCCCGATCGTCCAAAACTTTAAATTTTGAGCGCTGATGGACGATTGTTTCTAAATTCAGCAGAAATGAAGCTGTTTCTTCTGAGTTTGCGCGGCAACTAACAAGTGTTTTGCCTATAGGACTGATAATCGCACTTTGTCCGCGATAATGTGAATACTCATCATCACCAACACGATTACAGCCGATGAGATAAGCCTGATTCTCCATGGCTCGTGCACGAGTAAGAATCTGCCAGGCATTCTGACGACTATCAGGCCAGTTGGCTACGGCAATTATGGCATCGTAAGATAGTTTGTCTGAATAACGGCTCCATACGGGAAAACGAAGGTCATAACATGTCAACAGCATCAGACGGAAGCCTTCATATTCCACGACAACCTGCTTCCCTCCCGCCTGATAATACCGGTCCTCACCCCCATAGCGGAAAAGATGGTGTTTATCATAATATTTTTCTGTCAAAGAACGGCCATCTACGAAATAATGGCGATTGACGTATTGTCTAGTGCCAGAAAGCCTGATAGCAAGGCTGCCTGAAATGGCACAATGTTTTTGACGGGCTGTGTCACGCATCCACCGAAGCGAAATACTTGTAAGTTCGTCTTCGGCAAAATCCTGAGGTTCTGTGGCGAATCCCGTACTCCACATTTCCGGTAATACATACAGGTCGCTATCAGGGGCCTGTCGCATCAATAATTCTATTTTTTTGATATTCTTCTGTGGACTACCCCACTCTATGTCCAGTTGGATGATTGTTACTTTCATCTAATATAAAATTCATTAGTTAATTGTTGATACCAAGGGCTTCTCTCATAAGGAGAAATGCAGAGTATTCCATTTTCTGTAATAACTTCACTGACAGGTTGTTTTGTAAATTCAATCATGTAACGCTTTGGTGTCTTTAAAGGCGTTGTCTGAATGCTGCAGACACGACTAAGAAAGAAACCTCTTAGGTGGGCTTCGCTCTCCAATCTCTCACGACAATCGAAAGGAATAATAAGAGAAAAACGCCCATCGTCTTTCAGCAGACGGAATGTAGCCTCCATCAGTTGACGATAGTCCAATGAAACGGTATGCCTTGCCTCTGTTCGCTGTGGGTCCGGACAAATTAGCGAGTCCTCGAAAAAAGGTGGATTACAGACGATGGAATCGTACTTTTCCTCTTCTTTAAACGTCAACACATCGGCTTTCATGACGTTGATTCTATCGGCAAATGGCGATGCTGACACATTCTCTTTCGCCTGCCGAACGGCCCCATCGTCAATATCGATGGCTGTCACCTGGGCCTTCGGATAACGCTGGGCCATCATCAGGGCGATGAGTCCGGTGCCTGTACCGATATCAAAGATACGACACGAACCTTCCGTCGCCAATGCCCAGGCTCCGAGCAGGGTGCCGTCAGTACCTACTTTCATCGCACAATGCTGCTGATGAACGGTGAATTGCTTGAATTGGAAGTAGCCGTTTGCCATTTTCAGTCTGCAAAGATAACTAATTTAAGTCATAGAAATATATGATTAACACAGATTAATATTATAAATAGGTGTATTCTGTGGCTTTTTTTGTACCTTTGCAGCCAATTTGACTATGATTAAGATAAAAAAGTAATATGAGTGATCAGAATAAGAATCAAGCTTTTCAGATGATAGCAGACATTGAAGGGGATTTTAAAGACCTGCTCAATGTGAATGTCCCTCAGTCGGTACCTATTCTTGCAGTACGTAATCTCGTACTGTTTCCAGGTGTGGTCTCACCGATTCTCATAGGCAGGGACTCCAGTAAGAAACTAGTGCAGAAGGCGGAGAAAACAGGCCATGTCATCGGTATTGTATGTCAGCGCGATCCTGAAGTGGACCTTCCCATGCAGGAGGATCTCTATGAATATGGTGTCTATGCCAGAGTGATGAAACAACTGACGCTACCTAACGGCAACCTCACGACGATAGTACAGGCATTAGGCCGTCTGCGTGTTGTGCAAATCACGAAGTCCGATCCCTATCTTGAGGGTATCGTAGAGCAGCTGAACGATATCGAACCTGAGAAGAAAGACCGTGAGTTCCGTACGGCCATGGAAGATCTCAGGAGTATGGTGACGGAATATATCAACGTCAGCGAAGAGATTCCCGACGAAGCGACCTTCGCTATCAAGAACATCTCGAATAACATCATGGCACTTAACTTCGTCTGCTCGAACATGCCGTTCAGCGTGAAAGAGAAGATGAGTCTACTGCAGATGGAGCATGTGAAGGAAAGACTATTCACGCTGATGAAGATTCTGAACCGTGAGATCAATCTTCAGAACCTGAAAGCCGACATCCGCAATAAAACCCGTGAGGATATCGACGAACAGCAACGTAATTATTTCCTTCAGCAGCAGATCAAGAACCTCCAGGCAGAAATGGGTCATGGCGAGAGTATACCAGAAAAACTTGAACTGCTGAGAAAGGCCGAGGACAAGAAATGGTCGTATGAGGTCAGTAAGATATTCTATAAGGAAGCTGACAAACTCGACAACTTGAATCCACAGAGTCCGGAGTTCAACGTACAGTTGAATTATCTGCAGACGTTTGTCGGACTTCCTTGGGGAGAATATACGCAGGATGACCTGAACCTGAAGCGGGCGCAGAAAATCCTCGACAAGGACCACTATGGCATGGAAAAAGTGAAGGAGCGTATCCTTGAGTATATGGCAGTTCTCGCCCTGCGTGGTGACCTGAAGAGTCCTATCATCTGCCTCTATGGTCCTCCGGGAGTTGGAAAAACCTCACTTGGAAAGTCGATTGCAGAAGCCATGAAGCGTAAGTATGTAAGGGTTTCCCTTGGCGGTCTGCACGACGAGGCAGAGATTCGCGGACACCGCCGTACCTATGTTGGAGCCATGCCCGGACGTATCATCAAGTCGATCCAGAAGGCCGGCTCTAGCAATCCAGTGTTCATTCTCGATGAAATTGACAAGGTGACCCAAATGACTCATAATGGCGATCCTGCCTCGGCTCTGCTGGAGGTGCTTGACCCGGAACAGAACAACGCCTTCCATGACAATTACCTCGATGTGGACTATGACCTGTCGAAGGTGTTGTTCATTGCCACAGCCAATAATCTGTCAACAATCCCCCGGCCATTGCTCGACCGTATGGAAATCATCGAGGTGAGCGGTTATATCACTGAGGAGAAGTACGAGATTGCCAAGCGTCATCTCATACCACGCGAATTGGAGAATACCGGCCTGAAGACTACTAGTATGAAACCAACATTCAACAAGGCCGCCATAGAGATGATTATTGAGCGATATACCCGTGAGAGTGGCGTTCGACAGTTGGAGAAGCAGATCAATAAGTCTCTGCGTAAGATTGCTTACAAGCGTCAGTTGGAAGATAACTACGGCTATCAGAAGATTACGCCTGCTGAGATCGAAGATCTGCTCGGAAAACCGCCATTTTATCGGGATATCTATCAGGGCAACGACTATGCCGGTGTGGTTACAGGCCTGGCTTGGACGAGTGTTGGCGGAGAAATCTTGTTCATTGAAACATCTCTCTCCAAAGGAAAGGGTTCGAAACTCACGCTTACCGGCAATCTCGGTGATGTGATGAAGGAGTCGGCCATCCTCGCATTGGAGTATGTGAAGGCCCACGCAGAGACGCTGAACATTGACTATCGTATTTTCGACTATTGGAACATCCATATCCATGTGCCTGAGGGGGCAACCCCCAAGGATGGTCCGTCGGCTGGTATCACCATTGCTACTTCTATCGCCTCTGCCCTCACCCAGCGTAAGGTTCGCAAGAATACCGCCATGACCGGTGAAATAACCCTCCGTGGCAAAGTGCTTCCCGTTGGCGGCATCAAGGAGAAAATTCTTGCTGCCAAGCGTGCAGGAATAACAGACATCTTAATGTGCCGTGAGAACGAGAAGGATATCAACGAGATTCCAGATGTCTATCTGAAGGGAGTAACATTTCACTATGTAGAGAATGTGCAGGACGTTTGGGACTTTGCACTAACCAAAGAAATCGTGAATCATCCGCTTGACTTCACGATTCCTGAGGAAGGAGAGAAGAAGTAGGGAGAATCAAAGAAATGACGTTTCAAGTACAGCATACGGATCCAAATAGTGATGCGAGAGCCGGTCTTATACAGACCGATCACGGTCAAATCATGACGCCTATCTTTATGCCCGTCGGAACGGTGGGGAGTGTAAAAGCTGTCCATTTCGCAGAATTGCGTGAACAGGTGAAGGCTCAGATTATCCTTGGCAATACCTATCATCTCTATCTTCGTCCTGGACTCGACATACTTCGTAAGGCCGGCGGACTGCATCAGTTCAATACTTGGAATCGTCCGATATTGACCGACTCTGGTGGTTTTCAGGTCTTCTCTCTGACAGGCATCCGTAAACTCCGTGAGGAAGGTTGTGAATTTCAGAGCCATATTGACGGCTCCAGACATTTCTTCACGCCGGAGAACGTGATAGACACCGAACGCATCATCGGCGCTGACATCATGATGGCCTTTGATGAGTGTCCTCCTGGACAGAGCGACTATCAGTATGCGGCCAAGAGCCTGCGACTGACGCAACGGTGGTTGGAGCGTTGTGTGAAAAGGTTTAACGAGACAGAACCCCTCTACGGCTACCAGCAGAGTCTGTTTCCCATCGTGCAAGGATGCACTTTCAAGGACCTGCGTCAGGATGCCGCCAAGCATGTGGCGGATATCGGAGCTGACGGCAATGCCATCGGCGGTCTGGCCGTTGGAGAGCCTACTGAGGTGATGTACGAGATGATTGAGGTGGTGAACGAAATCCTGCCCAAGGACAAGCCCCGTTACCTGATGGGAGTAGGCACTCCGCAGAATATCCTTGAGGCCATCGAAAGAGGTGTGGATATGTTCGACTGCGTGATGCCGACCCGCAACGGCCGTAATGCCATGCTCTTCACCTACGAGGGAACGATGAACATGCGTAACAAGAAGTGGGAGGACGACTTCTCACCCATCGATCCTGATGGCTGTGACATCGACCGTATCCACTCCAAGGCCTATCTCCATCATCTCTTCAAGGCTCAGGAGTTGTTGGCCATGCAGATAGCGTCGATCCACAACCTCGCCTTCTACCTGCGACTGGTGACCGATGCCCGTCAACACATCGCCAACGGAGACTTTACGCCATGGAAACGAGGCGTCATAGAACAATTAGGACGTAGACGATGAAGAGGAGCAAATATTTCAGAGTATGGTGCCGTAGGGCTGTACGCTTCCTCAGGAAACAGTCCCGATGGTTGCGATATATCAACCCTTTCCGGCTGTTGTCACGCCTCGACAGGTATATCATCGCCAAATTCATCGGTACCTACATCTACTCCATCATCCTCATCATCTCCATTGCCATCGTCTTCGACGTCAACGAGAACCTGTCGAAGTTTACGACCCTTGGTGCTCCACTGAAGGCGATCGTCTTCGACTACTACGCCAATTTTGTGCCGTACTTCTCCAATTTGTTCTCGCCGTTGTTCGTATTCATTGCTGTCATCTTCTTTACCTCCAAGTTGGCCGGCAATTCTGAGATCATCGCCATGCTCGCTGCAGGCGTGAGTTTCAAGCGTCTGATGCGGCCCTACTTCCTCTCTGCGGCCATTATTGCACTTGTCAACTTCTACTTGGGAGCTTATATCATCCCGCACGGAACGATTGTGCGTCAGGATTTTGAGGCGAAGTACAAGAACAATAAAATAATAACCACTGCCAGCAATGTGCAATTGATGGTGGCTCCGGGCGTGATAGCCTATATCCAGCAGTACGACAACAACAACAAGACCGGCTATGGCTTCTCGCTCGACAAGTTCGAGAACAAGAAGCTCGTCAGTCACATGACGGCCTCCGTCATCCGTTACGACTCCATTAGTGAGGACCGCTACCATTGGAAGGCGCAGAACTATAAGATCCGTACGCTGAAGGGACTGCGTGAAGAGATCAAATCTGGAAATGTCATCGACACGCTTATACAGATGGAGCCCATGGACCTTGTGTTCTCAAAGGGTCAACAGGAGACACTTACTTCCGACGAATTACGTCAATACATCACCAAACAGACCGAACGGGCCTCGGGCAATGTGGTGCAGTATGAAGTAGAGTACCACAAGCGTATCGCCACCTCCTTTGCCTCGTTTATCCTTACGGTCATCGGTGTCAGCCTCTCCAGCCGCAAACGCAAGGGAGGTATGGGCATGTATCTTGGTATTGGTCTGGCTCTGTCGTTCTCATACATTCTCTTGCAGACTATCAGTTCGACGTTCGCCATTAATGCCGATACGCCACCGATGCTTGCGGCGTGGATTCCGAACATCCTTTATGCATTCATTGCATATTTTTGTTACAAACAAGCACCTAATTAAATGAAATTTGAAGAAACATATTTGAACGATAATATACTCGATGCGCTATACGACATGCGCTTCGACGAGATGACACCCATACAGGAGCGTTGTATCCCCGAGATCCTCGATGGCTACGATGTGTTGGGTGTGGCTCAGACGGGTACCGGCAAGACTGCTGCCTATCTGTTGCCTATCCTCTCACAACTTGATGACGGCGATTATCCCAAGGATGCCATCAACTGCGTGGTTATGTCGCCCACACGAGAACTGGCCCAGCAGATAGACCAGGCCATGCAGGGCTTCGGCTACTACCTCGATGGTGTCAGCAGCGTAGCCGTCTATGGCGGCAACGATGGAGGCCGCTACGAACAGGAACTGCGTGGCATGCGATTGGGTGCTGATGTGCTTATCGCCACTCCGGGGCGTCTGCTCAGTCATCTGAAGGTCGGCAACCTCGACCTCTCGCGTTGCTCTTTCTTCGTGCTTGACGAGGCTGATCGTATGCTCGACATGGGCTTCATCGACGATATCTTGAAGATTGTGCAGCAGTTACCGCAGTCGTGCCAGCGTATTATGTTCTCCGCCACTATGCCACCGAAGATCCGTGAGCTGGCCGTCACCCTGCTCCACGATCCCGTTGAGGTAAAGATCGCCATATCTAAGCCCGCCGAGAAGATCCATCAGAGTGCCTATGTCTGCTATGACCCTCAGAAGTTGAAGATCATCAACTACATTTTCAAGGCAGGAGATCTGAAGCGTGTCATCATCTTTTCCGGCAAGAAAGAAAAAGTAAAGGATATAGCCCGCAACCTGAAGCAGATGCATATCAATTGTGACCAGATGCACAGTGACCTTTCCCAGCAGGAACGCGACGAGGTTATGTACCGCTTTAAGTCCGGACAGACCGATGTACTCGTGGCTACAGATATCGTGGCTCGTGGTATTGACATTGACGATATCCGTATCGTTATCAATTACGATGTTCCCCACGATGCAGAAGACTATGTACATCGTATAGGACGTACAGCTCGTGCAGACCGTGATGGAGAAGCCATCACTTTCATTAGTGAAGCCGACATCTACCGTTTCCAGCAGATAGAGCATTTCCTCGGTAAGGATGTGGAGAAGACTCCCCTACCCGACGGAATCGGCGAAGGACCCGAATATACCAAACGCGAGAAGAAACGTTCCAACACTCGCCGTCATGGTCGCTGGCACTCTCGTGGCAACGGTAGCAAGAACAATCAAAAGAAGAAGAATCATGCTCACAAGACCGATCGCAAAAATCAATCTGGGGCTTAATGTCGTTGAAAGACGCCCCGACGGATACCACAACCTCGAAACAGTGTTCTATCCTGTGCCTGTCTGCGATGCCTTAGAAGTGTTTGAGATGGACACAAGATTTCCTTCACAAGTTAATTGTGATCTTAAAGTGACTAATATTACCATTGAGGGGGACGAGCAACGGAACCTCGTGGTGCGAGCCTATAATCTCCTGAAGCAGGACTTCCCTGACTTACCTCGCGTACATGCGCATTTATATAAAGGTATACCTACACAAGCTGGTATGGGTGGAGGCAGCAGCGATTGCGGTTTTATGATTACCTTGCTCAACAAGATGTTTGGCTTGGGACTCACAGACGAACAGATGATCAATTATGCTGCGCGTCTGGGTGCTGACTGTGCCTTCTTCATTCTTAACCGTCCCTGCTATGCTAAGGGTATCGGAGAACAGCTACAGCCCATAGCTCTCGATCTTAGCGGTTGGTATCTTGCCATCGTCCGACCGGCAATTCCTGTATCCACAAAGGAAGCATTCTCGCTCATAACTCCGCAGCATCCTAAAAAGAACTGTCTTGATATTGTGATGCAACCTTTGGAGAGCTGGCGCTACGAACTCACTAACGACTTCGAAAAGAGTGTATTTACCCTACATCCACAGATAGGTGCTATTAAAGACCGTCTCTATGAAATGGGAGCAACTTATGCTGCGATGTCAGGCTCAGGCTCATCACTATTCGGACTGTTCCGAGAGCCTGTCAGTCTTGATACCTTTGATGCCGAAGGAACCTTTAAAACAATAATCCCTCTCGATTGAGAGGGATTATCAGATTTTATTGTATTCCGTCTTCGCGAAGTTTCTTCTGCCACTTCCAGGCACTTTTCAGTACCTCTTCCGTTGGTGTGTCGGCTTTCCAGCCAAGTACCTTGTTGGCTTTGTCGACATTGCCCCACACCTGTTCGATATCACCCTCACGACGTGGAGCATACTTCCAGTTCACCTTTACACCTGTAGCCTTCTCAAATCCCTCAACAACCTCAAGCGTAGAGAGACCTTTACCTGTACCGATATTGAACACCTCAACAGCATCAGTATCCGGCTTGTCTAGCACGCGCTCCATAGCTTTCACGTGAGCTTTTGCCAGGTCCACCACGTAGATATAGTCACGGATGCAAGTCTTGTCAGGCGTGTTGTAGTCGTTGCCAAAAATCTTCAACTGCTCACGGATACCCATAGCCGTCTGAGTGACAAAAGGAATTAGGTTCATTGGCACACCATTAGGCAGTTCACCTATCAAGGCTGAGGGATGTGCACCAATGGGATTGAAGTATCTCAGGATGATGCTCTTGATGGGCGCACCAGAGTGGATGTAGTCTTGAATAATTTCCTCGTTGATTTGCTTCGTGTTTCCGTAGGGTGACATAGCCTTCTGGATGGGAGCGTTCTCCGTCACAGGTAAATTCTCCTGAGTGGGTTGACCATAAACCGTACAGCTTGATGAGAAGATGATACCCTTCACATCGTATTTCGGCATCAGCTCCAACAGATTAATCAGGCTCATAAGGTTGTTGCGGTAATAGAGCAATGGTTTTTCCACACTCTCACCTACTGCTTTCGAGGCTGCAAAGTGTATGATACCTTCAATCTTCGGATACTTCCTGAAGACGTCCTCTAATGCATCCATATCGCAGCAGTCCACTTTCTCAAAGGCCGGACGAACACCCGTAATTTTCTCAATGCCGTCAATCACGTTGGCATTTGAATTCGAGAGGTTGTCGATGATGACCACCTCATAACCTGCTTCCTGCAGTTCAACGGTAGTATGACTTCCAATAAAGCCCGTACCACCTGTTACTAATATTGTCTGTTTCATTTATCTTTGAACTATTAATTATAATCCTTAAATATCTACTTATTCCGGCAAGGGATTGTCATCTGTCTCCGGGATGAGACTCTCTTCCTCGGCCTTCGGCTGAATAACTACTATTATCTGCTCATCCATCAGATTCTCTGTCTTGAAAGTTACATTTGCCCTCCGCTCTGCGCCAGTCTTGTTATGCTTAGCTATCACGGTGACGGTTCCCTTCTCCTCCCCAGAGGCAGGGTCAAGAGTTATCCAGTCAACGTCAACGTATGCATTCCACTTACAATTGGATTTCACCTTAATCACATTCTCCTTGGTATCCGACAGTCTCAGCATCTCGTCAACGACAACATACTCTTTGGTGACCTTGTTATTATCGTCATCATTATCTTTGCTGCAAGAAAAGAGCGCAACGAGGAGTAACAGATATATTGTTATTCTTTTCATAAGCGTATATTATTTGACAATCACTTTCTTCCCATTAATCACGTAAACACCAGTCCTCAGACCCTGCTGAACTTCCTTCATAGATGTGCCGCTCTTCACGAAGATACCCCGTATGTCGTACACCTTGAAACTCTGATCCTCATCTATCATATCCTTGATACCCTTGACTGTGGTAGTCATACCGTCAAGTACATCAATAGAGCGAGTACCAGATGTCGTTGTCATATATGCCTCGAAAGGATGTACAGCCCGGAGGCCCTTTATAAACTTGCTGCCATTATTTTCCGAAGACATATTTGACACAATGTCGTTGTCTACGTTCAGCGCAAGAATCGACTCGTCTTTCTGATTAGTGAAGTTTGGCACAAGAGTTCTATCACCATATTTAGCACTATGTTGCTCTGTCACTCCCACTTCTACATTCTCTGCTGAGAATGTCACCTGACCAGAAATCCTGTAATCCTTCTTGTATAGGCTGTTATTCGGCATGCTAATAATATAAGGTGTATATGCTTTGATAGCATCAGCCGCCTGATAGCCGCTAGACGTTAGCTCGTACAGCCAGAATGGCTTAGCCCCGCTTTCGCTAGTCCATTTCTTGAAGGGGACAATCTCTCCAGAACTCGAATGGGTGATCTTCTGCACATTGAATGGCAATGCTATGGTCTCCCATCCTTTCGAATCTGTGAGACCCGTCTCCATCTTATAATTATGGGTGTATGAAATGCTTTCTGCCGTGAAGGGCTTCGGACAATAGAAGTCATTACCGTTCAGCGCTTCCTTCAGGATGATGTTCTTGGCAGTACCATTTACAACCAGATTCTGGATGGACCAAAGGTCATACTTCTTATCCTTCACATAGAGCAACAGGTTGGGGTTTGTCACCTTTGCTCCGAATGGCACAGCTGGGTTCCAGACGACAGCCGCAAGCTTGTCACAGCTTTCCAACGCATTTTCCTGAATGCCTGCCACTTCCCACGTATTGTTCATATACGATACGGAGGTGGGTACATTCAACCAGTTTCCGTAGTCGCCTGGTGTCACTACGACCTGCTTCGGATCTTGCGAGGTCACAAGATAGTTGATTCCCTCGAAAGCGAAGGCGATCTCCAACTTATCGAATGCCACCCTGATGTTTATGTCGGATGTGATATCCTTGACCACATACTGATTGTCGACAATGCTCGATGTCAGGTCATCGCCGTTCACTTTAAACGACTTGATCATATAGTCAGCATCGGGTCGGAATGTGATCACGGTGTCCATTCCTTCGTCCATATAATAAGATTTAGACTTGTTTCTGAACACATCCTCACCAACCATAATATCACCATTTCCTTGTGTGTAAATGTGGAGGATATATTGGTTCACGGGAATTTCTTCATACTCCACTTCCACTTTCGTGTGATGCCATATCCCCTTGATAGTGTAAAAATAATCCCCCACCTCAGACGTTACATCCACACTATCCACATACACAGACCTGATACGCCAGTCTTGAGCGGGGTCAAACGTAACGGTAACGGCTTCACCTTCCTCTACCCTGTAGATCATCGTTGTATCCACGATCATCTCTTCACCATATTTCGTTGTTCCCTGACCTATTGATAAAATGAACAACCGATAATGGATCTTCTCAAACTCTACCGCCACCTTTATATCCTCATCAAGATACTGAATCATATAATCACCGAATCTCGGTTTCTCTGTGCTGAGGGTATCAGCAGCGTAGATGTCAGCAAAGAGGCTGTCGGCAATTGACGCATCGTTCACCATGATATCCTTAATCTGATAACCCTTGTCCGACGCAAATGCCACCAAGATGGAGTCTCCTTCATAGAAGGAGTATGTAAGAGAGTCGTTTCTCACGGTAATGGATTCCGTTTTCACCTTCACAGAGTCACTAGGTATGTCTGTGGTGGCCGTATCATTCTCGCACGTGGCGACACCATAGCCTTTCGACACAAGTGTGATCCTATATATTCCACCAATAATCATAGCGAAGTGCTGATACCATCCATCGGCCTTCATATAGGCGGCTCTCGTACCTTTTGGTACCTTCAGTTTTGCCTTGCTGTCGATACCTTCAAATACGCTAAGGTCGATAGAGAACGGCTCCCGGATTTCCGATCTTACCAGGACAATACTCTTACAGTTTCTGAAGGCGGCCTTCTCGAGCGTTGTGATGGTGCTTGGCAATGACAGCGAATCAAGGCTTTCGCAATTCTCGAATGCTGATTCCCCAATCTCCTTCAGACCCTCTGCCATCATAACGGAATCTATTTTCTCGCAGTCTTTGAATGCTGCTTTTGCTATCTTGACGAGGCTTTCGGGTAATGACACATTTGGCAGACTCTTACAACCCTCAAAGGCCGACTCGCCGATCTCCTCCAGACCCTTGACGAGGACCAAAGAGTCGATCTTTTCGCAGTCCTTGAATGTAGCCAAGGAAATGACCTTGAGACTGCCGGGCAGCGATACCTTCTGCAGACTGCTACAGCCCACAAAGACCGAATCGCCCATCTCCTCGAGACCCTCTTCAATCTCGAGCGTTTCCAGACTAATACACTGCTTATATGCCGCTTGGCCGACGGTCTTCACCGATCCGGGGACGATCAGCGCCTCAAGACTCTCACAACCAGCAAAGGCCGAGGGGCCGATCTCCTTCAACGACGTCTTTGGGAGTAATAGCTCCTGTAAGCCAGTACAGCCTTCGAAGGCTGATACACCAATGACTTCAACGCCCTCTTGAAGCTCCACCTTGGTCAGCGTCTCACAGTCCTTAAACGAACCGTCTTTGATCACCTTCATTGAGCCTGGAATCACCAGTTCTGTCAGGCTGCTGCCTTTGAACACAGACTCACCAATCTCCTTGACTGTTGCAGGAATGGTCACCACCTTCAGGTCACCACAGCCTTCGAAGGCAGAGTCACCAATCTCCTCAACACCCTCTTCCAGCTGAACATTGGTCAGTTTGATACAGTCCTTGAAGGCCATCTCACCAACCTTCTTCACTGAGCCTGGGATGGTTATCTCTTCCAGACTCTCACAGCCTTCGAAGGCCGACTCTCCTATTTCACCCACGCCTGTCTCAATCTCAATCTTGACCAGCTTTGTACAGCCCTTGAAGGTGTTCTTCTTGATCACATCCAAGCTGCCCGGGATCTTTATCTCTTCCAGACTCACACAGTTTTCAAAGGCCGACTCGCCTAACTGCTTCAGGTCCTTGCCAATTTCGAAGGTCTTCAATTCAGCACAATCCATAAAGGCCTTGTCGCCTATCTCGTCCACGCTGCCGCCAATCTTCACAGTTTCCAGACTCTTGTGGCCCTCAAACACCGACTCGGCAATCTTCTTAACATCACCATTGATCTCTATCGTCTTCAGGTTGACGCAGTCTTTGAACAGCTTTTGGTCTATCTCCTCTAGGTTGCCCTCAATCCTGATCGTTTCAAGATTACTACAGCCTTCGAATACCGAATCACCCAGTTCGTCAATGTCACCTCCAATCTCTATAGCTTCAAGTTTTGCACAGTCTTTGAAAACAGACTTACCCATCTTCTTGATGGCGCCCTTTATCTTTACCGTTGTCAGACTACCACAACTCTCGAAGACGCTATCACCAAGTTCGTCGATGTCTCCTTCTATCTCAAACGTTTCCAGTTTCACACAGCCCTTGAATACTGATGAGCCTATCTTTTTGACACCGCCACTCAACTGACATGCTGTCAGATTAACACAGTTTTCGAAGACGGAATCACCCATATCTGCAATAGCATCCATCATCACTACTGTTGTCAGATTGCCACAGTCTTTGAAAGCCGATTCTCCCATCTCATCAATAGCGCCCAAAATCTGCACTGTTGCCAGATTGGCACAACCCTCAAAAGCAGACTTTCCAATCAACTTGACTGTTGCCGGAATGGTAACTGCCCTTAGCTTATCCGCCTGATAGAACACCTTCTCAGCAATCGAAGTCACTTTGTAGGTGTTATCTTTCTTGTCGGTAATCTCTTCAGGAATTACAAGGTCGGCAACATCAGTAGCCGACTCTACAATTTCCACCTCACCGGAAGCCGTCAAATGATACTTAATGTCATCAATCGTAAAGTTTTCGGGGTCATATTCTTCCTCTTCCTCCCCTTCACCTTCTTCACCTTCCTGGTCGTCTACTTCCTCTGTTTCAGGCGTATTGTCATCATTAGCCAGTTCTGCCACATAAGGGTATGTCGCCAAGGCCATTATGAACACAAATACAAATAAAGATAATCTTTTCATGACTACTTTCGTTACTGTTTTAGACCTCGTGAATATATTTCACGATGCAAAGATACAAATTTTTCCTGAAAACAAAAGGATTTGTTACATTTTTCTTTGAAAAATATAAAATTAGGAGAAAGGGTCCGAATAATCACAATAAGAAAAGAGGACATGTCTCAATAGAGAGCCACATCCTCTTTTTATGTGATTTCTGAATAATCAGAGAAATATTACTTGTTCACCTGGAACTTCGTATCGCCGTCCTTGAAGAAGGCGTTGATCTGCTTGGCGGCTGCAATACCGGCGTTGATATTGGCCTCGGCAGTCTGGGCACCCATCTTCTTCGGGGTCGAGAAGTAACGGCCCTCAAACTTAGCGAACTCATCGTTAGCATCAGGCATGATGTCGGTGACGAACTTCAAGTCTTCACGCTCAGCCATCAGCTTGATGAGGCCAGCCTCGTCGATAACCTCCTTACGGGCAGTGTTCACGAGAATACCACCCTTCTTCATCTTACCAACGAGAGCGTAATTAATGCTCTGCTTGGTCTCAGGCGTAGCAGGGATGTGGAGTGAAACGACGTCGCAGGTCTCGAAGAGAGCGTCCTGATTGGCAACGGCGTGAACACCGGCAGCCTCGATGACCTCTGCGGGACAATAGGCGTCGAAGGCATAGACATCCATGCCGAAGCCCTTGGCGATGCGGGCCACGTTGCGACCAACGTTACCGAAGGCAAGGATACCCAGCTTCTTACCCAGCAACTCTGAGCCACTCTTACCGTTGTAGAATCCACGAACGGCCATCACCAGCAGACCGAACACGAGTTCGGCAACAGCGTTGGCGTTCTGTCCGGGAGTATTCTCGGCGACCACGTTGTGGGCTGTTGCAGCTGCGAGGTCGATGTTATCGTAACCTGCACCAGCACGAACAACAATCTTCAACTGCTTGGCGGCGTCGAGCACCTCAGCATCGACCTTATCCGAACGGATGATCAGCGCGTCGGCATCCTTCACTGCGTCGAGAAGCTGTGCCTTCTCTGTGTATTTCTCCAGCAGCACGAGCTCATTGCCTGCTGCCTCTACTTCCTTGCGAATGCCCTCAACTGCGGCACTTGCAAATGGTTTTTCTGTTGCAACAAGAATTTTCATAAATATCTTAATTATGAAAGAGTTCTTTCCTTTTATATTCCTTAGTTAATTAATGATTTGCTTCGAATTCCTTCATGCAGGCGACGAGAGCGTTGCAGCCCTCGATGGTCTGGGCATTGTAGCAGGAAGCGCGGAAGCCGCCTACCGAACGGTGACCCTTTACGCCAACCATACCCTTAGAGACAGCGAAGTCAAGGAAGTCCTTCTCCAGTTCCTTGTACTCAGGAGCCATCACAAAGCAAAGGTTCATCAGCGAACGATCCTCCTCCTTGGCAGTTCCTACGAACATCTTGTTGCGGTCGATCTCGCCATAGACGATCTCTGCACGCTGCTTGGCCAGCTTGTCCATAGCCACCAGACCACCCTGCTTCTTGATCCAACGAAGGTTCTCAAGTGCGCAGTAGATGGGCACTACAGGAGGTGTGTTGAACATCGAGCCTTTGTCCACATGTGTGCGGTAGTCGAGCATCGTAGGAATCTCACGAGGAGCCTTGCCCAACTTCTCGTCCTTCAGGATGACAATGGTAACACCGGCCATTGACAGATTCTTCTGAGCACCGGCATAGATGGCATCGTACTTGCTGACATCAACGGGACGGCTCATGAAGTCGGAAGACATATCGGCAATCAGGGGCACTGCAACGTCGAGGTCCTTACGGATCTCAGTACCATAGATAGTGTTGTTCGTGGTGATGTGCAGGTAATCAGCATCTGCGGGCACGGTCCAGTCCTTTGGGATGAAAGTGTAGTTGGCATCGGCTGAAGAAGCTACCTCAACCACCTCACCAAAGAGTTTTGCTTCCTTCAAAGCCTTCTTGGCCCAAACACCCGTGTTCAGGTAGGCAGCCTTCTTGATAAGGAAGTTATAGGGAATCATACAGAACTCAAGGCTTGCGCCGCCACCGAGGAAAATCACGGAGTAACCCTCAGGAATATCGAGCAATTCCTTCACGAGAGCCACAGCCTCGTCTACTACGGGCTGGAAATCCTTTGCACGGTGGCTGATCTCCATCAGAGAGAGACCCGAGCCGTTGAAATCAAGACACTGTTGTGCGGTCTTCTCAATCACTTCGCGGGGAAGCATCGAGGGACCGGCGTTAAAGTTGTACTTCTTCATTTTGGTTGTTGTTATTTTATAAGTTTAAATGATCTGTTTCTGAAAAACGCTGCGAAATTACACTTTTATTTTTATTCGGCCAAATATTTGAGCAGAAATTCACAAAAATAAAGCATTTTCTTTCATTTTGTCAACTCTGCTTCGCATTCTCCGGCACTCTTTGCTGCAAAATTACAAAGAAATTCTGATATCGGCAAGCCTTTAGCCAAGTTTAACGTCAGATATTATATTGCACATAATTATTATAAAGTACGCGATATGGGGTATGGGTGCAGGTAACGACGAGAAGAATCGACTTTATACTTGTATATTTCAAGATAATTATTTATCTTTGCACCCAAATTATATAAATATGAAGGTGCATGAAGTAATTATCTCGCTCGCTTCGAACGAGAATCAAGAGAAAAACCTGGCAAAGGCCAGGGAGCAATTAACCCAATTGATGACCGAGGTACATTTTACTTCCGCCATTTGGACGGAGCCTATAGCCACCTCGCGAAAAGAGCCTTATCTGAACCAGCTCTGCAAAGGCACGACGGCTTTTGGCGAGGGGCTGCTCTGTGAGGTACTAAAGGAAACGGAAAAGCGCATCGGGCGTATTAAGAACGAAGACGGCATCGTGGTCATCGACCTCGACCTGCTACAATTCGACGGACAGAAGCATCACCTGAGAGACTGGAGCAGGAGTTACGTAAAGGACTTGATTAGTGAATTATGAAGAAATTGTTGTTTATCAACGTCTTATGCTTGCTTACCGTATGCACAAAAGCGCAACGGTTTGAGGATTATTTCGAAGATCGCACCCTGCGCCTCGACTACACCTTTGCAGGCGATGATGTCCTCCATGAGATCTACGTAGACGAACTCGTCAGCCTGCCCCATTGGTATGGTCGCAGAGAACATCTGGCAGAACTGCCATTGAGAGGCAACGGACAGATTACAGTACGTTCGAAGGTCGATGGAATGGTTATTTACCGTCACTCCTTCTCTACCCTCTTCCAGGAATGGCTCGCCACAGATGAGGCTAAGCACACACAGAAGTCTTTCGAGAACGTGTTCCTCGTGCCCTTCCCGAAAGATTCTGTGGAAATCAAGGTGGAACTGTTCGATTACCATGATCAGGTAGTCAACTCGCTGACGCATACCGTTGCCCCCAAGGACATTCTCATCCGCAAGGCGGGAGAGCGCAGCATCACACCCTATGACATATTGCATCAGGCTGCCGACACCTCGCGGTGTATCCATATCGCATTTGTGGCAGAGGGCTATACGGTCGATGAAATGGACCATTATCTTGATGACTGCCAAAAGGCCATCGGCTCACTCTTCAACCACGAACCGTTCAAATCTATGCAGGACCGCTTCAACATCATTGCCGTGAAATCCCCCTCAGAGGAATCGGGTACCAGCGAGCCGTCGAAGGGCATCTGGAAGAATACGGCCCTCGGTTCCCACTTCGACACGTTCTACAGCGACCGCTATCTGACGACGCTGCATCTGAAACGGTTGCACGACCTGTTGGCAGGCACGCCCTACGAGCATATCATCATCTTGGTGAATACCGAGCACTACGGCGGAGGCGGTATCTATAATTCCTATAACCTCAGCTATACGGGCGGTAAGAATTTCCTGCCTGTCGTGGTACACGAATTCGGCCATTCCTTCGGTGGATTGGGCGATGAGTATGCCTATGGCAACGACGATCCGATGTACTTCAGCGACACGGAGCCCTGGGAACCGAACCTGACAACCCAGGCTACAGCTTTCATCAAGTGGGAGCATCTGATCAAGGAAGGAAAGGCCAGTCTCATCGAGGGTGGCGGCTATCTGGAGAAAGGTGTCTGGCGTGGTTGCGAGAACTGCCGTATGCGCACCAACGAGGAACCTGAGTTCTGCGTCGTCTGTCAGGAGGCGCTTGTCAGACTTATTGACTTTTACACCAGATGATATACGAGATTTCATCGATACAAGATCCTCGTGTGGCCGTTTTCGCCACTATGACGGAGACACAGTTGCGTAACCGTCTGAATGCTGAACAGGGCCTTTTCATCGCAGAAAGTCCAAAGGTGATACGTGTGGCATTGCAGGCGGGTTATGAGCCTGTGGCCCTACTCTGTGAACGTAAGCATATCGATGGAGATGCTGCGGATATTATCAGTCAGTGTCCTTCAGTCCCAGTATATACAGGTGATCGAGAGACGCTGTCGTGTCTCACAGGCTATACGCTGACAAGAGGCGTTCTTTGTGCCATGCGCAGAAAGCCTGAGCCTTTGCTGACCGAAACACTCCGAAGCGCAAGACGGGTATGCGTCATCGACAGTGTCTGTGACACCACCAATATCGGGGCCATCTTCCGCTCTGCGGCAGCACTTGGAATAGATGCAGTATTACTTACACGAAGTTCTTGTGATCCTCTGAACCGCAGGTCTATACGTGTTTCAATGGGAACGGTATTTCTTGTGCCATGGACGTGGTTCGACACTTATAGTCAACTCCGTGACCTTGGTTTCCGTACTGCAGCTATGGCCCTTACAGATAAAAGCATCTCTCTCTCCGACCCTATCCTGAAACAACAGGAACGTCTGGCCGTTATCATGGGAACAGAGGGCGAGGGGCTGCCAAAGAAAACGATTGAGGATGCAGACTTCACCGTCCGCATCCCCATGTATCATCAAGTAGACTCCCTTAACGTGGCAGCGGCAGCAGCCGTAGCCTTCTGGGAACTTGCGAAATAATCAGCCTTTAGTATCCTTCGCCGTCACCACCGTAACGATGTAAGCACTCAGCAGCACCAGTATTCCAGCCACAGGTTTATCCCACGTCAGCACATCCTGTCCTATCATGATTGCTACGAACGAAGCAACCACAGGCTGTAGGTTTGTGTAGATACTGACTGTTGTGGCCTGCAAGTATTTCATGGCAAATGGAATAAGAAAGTATCCGAGGGCCGTTGCACCCAGTACAATGAAGAGCATCTCCACAACGCCGTCCCAGCCCCATGCTGCCGTATAAAGCGCATTCATCGGCAGTTCGGGAATGGCGATAGGTACGGTGACGATGGCCGAGATGAGGAACACGTACTTCATCTGTGTCACAGGGGAATACTTCGTAGCGACATTACGCGTGATAATAAGATATATGGCCCAAGTGAGTACACTTAGGATAGCTAATGAGATACCGATGAGATCGTTCTTTCCAGATCCGAGTGTCTGACTCATCAGCACCATCAGCACCGCACCAGCGATACCCAGCAGTACACCCAAGAACTTCATCGATGTGATCTTCTCCCCGATAGTCAGTGCAGCACAGAGCATCACTGCCACAGGCGTCAAAGTGGCAATCAATGAGAAGTACACGGGACTGGTGTAATCGAGAGCCCAGGCGGTGAGTGTCTGTGAGATGACGAATCCTAACAGACCACCGAAAAGGATGGTGATAAGGTCCTTACGCTCCACGTGCTCTTTCGGCAGGAATGCCGCGATGAGCCAGAACACGAGACAGGCTCCCAACGAGCGACTGGCCATATAGCCCATAGGTGTCACCCACTCGTCGAGCAACAGTTTAGTTACAGGAACACCAAGGCCGAAGATGGTGTTCGCAAGGAAGATAGCGCTGTGCGCCTGAAGTTTCTTATTCATCTTATCTGTGTTTATGGTTATTCTTATATATCTGCAGCCTTTGCTCCATCGACATCTTTGCATACGTACGCCACTCCTGTGCCCCACTCTCACAACGTTTCAGATAGCTTAGGTCGTTCATCCGCCCATAGGCTTCCATCTCGAAGGGGTTCAGCAGATATGCCGCGTGTTTCAGTTGTCGGCGAACGGAGCGTCCAGCCGTACACTTGATCTTCAGCCAATACCATATATATAATATGTAGAAGAGCAACCATGAGTCATGACACGCCTGAGCCTGTCGCAGGTGGATCATCTCGTGGTTCTTCATGGCAGCCGACATCCTGTCGCCCGACTCCCCCGCATTGAAACGGTCGGCCTCCTGTTGTGTTGGCGTCAGGATATGTCCGAAGAAGGTCAGTCCCTCGTAGCCCTTCCGCAGCCAGAAGGTGTTCACAACCGCCGGCATATCAGCAGTAAGGCTGGGTCGCACGGCCCGCCACATGATTGGTATGACACGGAAAATCATCCTCATAGCGGCTGCAAAGTTATGAAAAAACGAGAGAAATGCAAAAGGAAAACTTGTTTTTCTTTTATTTCCGAGTGCTGAGGACTCGAAACTCCGCAACTACCCCCCGGTCAATCAAATAGACAAGTGGTATAGTCTATTCCACGTCACACCTGACCAGAAGCTCTACGTAGCGCCTGAGAAACGGGTCAAGATCTGGTAATAGCTAAGGAAAGTGGGACTTTCATTACTTGAAAGTCCCACTTTCCTGCCTTGAAACTTCCCAAAAGTGGCCTCGCGTGACAGTGTGACAGTTACAGTTTTTAAATTTGTCCTCTCTACCCTCAGAATGATATATTAGTATACATATTATAATTATTAATATTATATATATTATAATAATATTATATATAATTAACATTATATAGACTTAATAAGACATATAAACTATCCATATACCTGCTATTTCAAAAACTGTAACTGTCACACTGTAACGGAAGATAAAAATGCACAGCTTGAGTCTTGTAACCACTGCCCTGAATTAGGGCAGTGCTTGAAACACAGGGGGTCAGGACTATTATGTAATAAGTGAATATGGTTATCCATCAGACAGTATGCATAGATTGTACATAGGGCAGGCAAAGGTCTGCCTTTATCATCAAAACGTTGGACAAGATTTCTGAGAAGGTTTATCAACTTGATGCAGTCCTCATCATCTTCAAATATACTCTGTCGGTTTACTCCCCTGAGCATCACATGATAGATACCCGTTGCGCTTTGTTCTCGTGAATGCCTTGGCATAATGTTGTTCTCCAATTTTAAAATTAAGTTTAACAACGCAAAGGTAATAAATTGACATGAAATGACCAAGAAAAAGAAGTGTTATTTTGAAATATCTGCCTCATTTTATCTCCTTTCGTGGAGTTTTCCAAAGATTTGCTTGTCAGTTTGTCAGAAACTTCGTATATTTGCCTGCGAAAGAAAGAATCAAAGATGGAAGGATATGGAATTGATGTTAATCAGAAAAAGTGGGTCGGAGAACCGTCCCCTGACCCATCAATGGTCACAGTATTGATAACTTCTATTAATTCTATTGTATGTGGAAAGATATTAGTTTAGTAATTGCCGTTTTATTATTATTGGTCTTAAATTCTTGTAATAATCGTGAGCAAAAAATTGATCAAAGATTACTACCAAACAATGATTTTCGTCTTTTTCAAGGAACTCCTGCTTGGGATTTGGCAAAAGCCGTTGAAGACGAGGATGAAGAAGTTATTTGTAAGATATTAGAAGAGAATCCCCAATTGGTTGATTATCAGAGTCCAAGATACGGAGTCTCATTGTTACATCTGGCAGTAGCACATCATAACATAAAATCTATAGAATGCTTATTAAAAGCAGGTGCAAATGTAAATGTACGAGACAAAGAATATGGTGAAACTCCTTTAAACATGGCATGCTATGCCGGCTTCTCAAAAGATGAAAGCATTAAGATTATAAAATATCTTATCAGAAATGGTGCAGAGGTAAATGTGGCTGAAGTGACAGATTCTACGGATATGCCTTCCTCTCCACTAATGTCCGCATGTTTTGATGGTTTCTGGGAAGCTGTAATTTTACTAATAGATAACGGAGCAGATGTTAACTATATTAGGAATGGTGAGAATACTGCACTTGGAGAAAGTTTGATGGTTAACCACTATAAAATAGCATATTATCTACTCCTGCATAATGCAGATTATACATTTCCAGTTATGCATATAAAAGACTATAAAAAGGGAGGGAAGAGAATGATAACTCAAAATGTCTATATCAAAGAGGAGATGGAGAAAATGAAAATTGGCTATCTTACTCCCGAAAGAGAATATTACTATAAAATAGTTGATTTATTGAAAGGAAAAGGTATCATAATAAAAGAATCTGGGAAAAGAAATTTTGAATTCTCAACATTTATAAAGGAAATAAAGGAACTAAGAGAATAAGAATCCTTGAAACATGTTCGGAATCAGAAACAGGTCTTTGATCGATTTTAAAAACTTAAACTAAAATGTATATGAAGAAGTTTCTATTTATAATTATAGCAATGGCTGTCTGCCTGACAATGAGCGGACAGCAGATTAACCAGTCGAATAACCGCTATCGCAGTTATGACGTGCTGGAGAAGAAACAGGTCTCAGTAAAGGGCTTTGATATGAATGGGTCGGAGAACCGTCCCCTGACCCATCAATATTTGATTTTTGGGGATATATTTGGTCTCTTCCAGAAGGACAATATGTTTTCAAAGATGGACAATTTATAAAAGAAGAAAGGAAATGAGATATCTTTTATTCAAGCGCTGGTCAAGTGGACTTTTTTGTATTTTTATAATTTTTGTCAATGGGTCGGAGAACCGTCCCCTGACCCATATAAATGCTATTATATCTAATTATAAATAAATATTATGAAAAGAATTTGTTTCTTTAAAACATTTGTAATTCTTATGGTGGCCATAGTCTTATTCTTAGGAGGATATTATTATGGTTCAAGATCTATACGGGTGTTACCTTATGATTTGAGCAATAATGTCATTATAGATTCTGTAAAAAACATGTCTGCGACTTATATAGGTAATAAGAATTCGTATGAAAATGATGTTGTTTGTAATGAAATTACTGCTGCGAAAATTGCTATGGCTATTCTTGAAGACAGATATGGAAAAGAAATCTATGAGGAAGCACCTTATAGAGTGATGTATATGGATAGCATATGGATTGTTGAAACTTCTTGGCCGGAGCAGAAAGAAGAAAACCCCAATAGTGATATCAATACGCAAATATTGGAACTAAACGCAGGAGGGATTGGTCATGTAGAAATTAACAGGAAGAATGGCACTATCTATTGTGCTTATCATACTAAATAGAAAGCATTAGGAGATTGAAATAGATCAAAGGGACAGGTCTTTGATCGATTTACAATTAAAAAACTAATATTATATGAAGAAGTTACTATTTGTAATCATAGCAGTGGCTGTCTGCACGACAATGAGCGGACAGCAGATAAATCAGTCGGATAACCGCTATCGCAGTTATGACGTGCTGGAGAAAAAGCAGGTCACAATAAAGGGCTTTGACCTGAATAGCAAAAATGGCGTATGGAGTCTGGAGGATGCGGAACTGTCTGAAGGCACCTACAACGCCGAGTTCTCAACAGAGGAAGACACACTGATGGCCGTAGTAACATCCAAATAGAGTAACTTTCCGGCAGATAGTTTGGCTCTTTCACAAAAAGTTCGTATCTTTGTGGCCAATAAATAAGACGAAGATGGACGAAAGACAACGTATAGAGCAGTTGCGCAGAGAACTGCACGAGCATAACTACCGTTATTACGTACTGAACCAACCTACTATCGGCGACCAGGAGTTCGACTTCATGATGCATGAACTGCAGGATTTGGAAGCACGTCATCCGGAAATGGCAGATGAAAACTCTCCAACTCAGCGCGTAGGTAGTGACCTGAACGAAGAGTTCCGGCAGGTAGAACATAAATATCCTATGCTTTCGTTGGCTAATACCTATAATGAGCAAGATGTTAGCGATTGGTATGAAAGTGTCAAGAAGGGTCTGGCTGGCGAGGACTTCGAGGTGTGCTGTGAGATGAAATACGACGGTCTCTCCATCTCGCTGACCTATGTTGACGGACGGTTGACGCAGGCCGTTACACGTGGTGACGGTGTGAGGGGTGATGATGTGACGGCGAACGTGAAGACCATACGCAGCATCCCGTTGGTATTAGCAGGAACATCCGGGAACCCTGAACAATTAGGTGATCTGTTTGCGACACCCTCCTATCCACACGAATTTGAGATTCGTGGTGAGATACTGATGCCGTGGACGGTGTTCGAACGTCTGAACAAAGAACGTGAGGAGGCAGAGGAGCCGTTGTTCGCCAACCCGCGAAACGCTGCCAGTGGCACGTTGAAAAGTCAGAAGTCGAGTCTGGTGGCCTCGCGACAGTTAGATGCCTACCTCTATTATCTACTGGGAGAAGAACTTCCTGCCGAAGGTCACTATGAGAATCTGGAAGCAGCTCGTTCGTGGGGCTTCAAGATTTCGGAGGGAATGAAGAAGGTGAAGACCTTACAGGAAATCTACGACTTCATCAACTATTGGGACAAAGAACGCAAGAGTCTTCCTGTAGCAACTGACGGTATCGTATTGAAAGTTAACTCCTTACGTCAGCAGCGTTCTCTCGGTTTTACGGCTAAGAGTCCGCGCTGGGCAATAGCATATAAGTTCAAGGCGGAGAGAGCCTGTACGAGACTGAATGAAGTGACTTATCAGGTGGGCAGGACTGGTGCCGTTACCCCTGTGGCAAACATGGATCCCGTACAACTGGCAGGCACCACCGTGAAGCGCGCCACGTTGAACAACGAGGACTTTATCAAGAGTTTCGACCTGCATATCGGCGATTACGTGTATGTGGAGAAAGGCGGTGAGATTATCCCAAAGATAGTGGGTGTGGATATCGACCAGCGTCCCATCATAGCACAGCCCGTACAGTTCATCAAGCATTGTCCGGAGTGTGGCACACCATTGGTAAGATACGAGGGTGAGGCAGCCTGGTACTGTCCGAACGATACCGGCTGTCCGCCACAGATAAAAGGACGTATTGAGCACTTCATAGCCCGTAAGGCGATGAACATAGACTCGTTGGGTCCAGAGACCATTGACGACTACTACCGTCAGGGACTTATCCACAACGCTGCAGATCTTTATAAGATTGAAGTACAGCAAATCAACGGCGACGGTAGCCGCACAAAGTCGGCACAGAGGATTGTAAACGGCATTCAGAAGTCGAAAGAAGTGCCATTTGAACGCGTGGTGTTTGCCCTCGGCATACGGTTCGTTGGTGAGACGTCGGCACGACTTCTAGCACGTCACTTCAAGAACATCGATGCCCTGATGTCTGCTGGTATAGAGGATTTGCAGGAAGTGGAGGGTATCGGTGAGGTGATGGCGAAGAGCATTATCACCTACTTCCACGACGAGAAGAACCGTGAGATTGTGGAGCGCCTGCGTAATTATGGTTTGCAGATGGAACTGACTGAGGAGCAGACGGCTTTGGCATCAGATAAACTGTCTGGCCAGAGCATCGTCATCAGTGGGGTGTTCTCTCATCACAGCCGCGATGAGTACAAAGCACTTATCGAACAGCATGGTGGCAAGAACGTGGGGAGCATCAGTGCAAAGACCTCGTTCATACTGGCAGGCGAGAACATGGGGCCGTCGAAACTTCAGAAGGCCGAGAAACTTGGTATTAAGATAATGAGTGAGGACGAATTCCTTGAATTAATCAGTTGATTTATTCGTCCCAATAACTGATGGTTCTCATTTGTTCAACCGTCTGTATCTGGGTACGCTGACCTTTCTCCCAAAAAGTGAGCTGCATCTTGTTCTGCGTCCAGTTGTCATTGTCGTCACGCTCGGAGTAGTCGTTTTTCGTGTTGATGGAGATGATGCACTCATTTTCCTTGTTGAACACCTTCATGCTCAGTTGTGAGATCTCATTGCTGCCGTTATAGCGGTATTCATAAACGGAGCGTAGTCCTGAAGTGGAGTTCAATAGTGTACGTTTCATCAGACAACCATCGTCAGCGTACTCGTAGGTGAGTTGGCTGTAGCCGCCTGTCTTCTCTTTCATGGCGGCCCTGATAAGATAGCCTTGGGCGTTGTACTCACGCTGCACCAGTTCGTCATTCTCCAGACGTCCGGTCTCATCAAAGTGCTCGATGTCGTTCTCAATAACAGGATTACTCGTGATGACCTCCTGAACCTGTCCCTTCAGCCCCATATTTGCGACATCCTTGTAATAGGGCGACGAATTAAGATAGTAGTAGCGGATGGAGTGTCGGCCTTGTTCGTCAAGGGATGTTGACTGCTGTATGTAGCCGTAGCTGTTGAGTTTGTAGAGCGAGCCGTCACCCTTGGCCTTGAAGTTACCCCATTCCCGCTGAAGTCGTCCGATAAGATATTTCTGATTACGGTCATAGAGGTCGTTAGTGCGGTAAGGACCACAGGTGACCATCGCATCTGAAAACATCTTGGTACGCTCGTTGATGGTGACAATCATCGATGACTTAATGCCGTAGAAATCACCTTCGAAATAATAGGTGTCAGGCTCAGGCTCCTCTGGATGAACTTGTACGAAGCCCGCTGCTTCCAGCGCCGGCATAAACACGGAATCAGGTCCCTCCAAAGGAACCCCCATCATAGATATGCTCTTTGCATCTGCAGAGGCCTGTGCAAAGACACCTGCAAATGAAAGGGAAAAGAGTGCAAATAACAATAATGTCTTCATTTGCGTGCAAAGGTAGTGCAAATAATTGACATAACGAAATATTTAGCACTATTTTAATTTCGAATAATCCTGAAAACTTGCTTCATTGATTGTTTTTTTGTAACTTTGCCATCAAAGATGGCGAAATTACTCCGTCTCGGCAAAAAAAGAAACGAGTTTCTTTGTTTTGCGCTCGACTTTTCGTAATTTTGCACCCAGAAAGTCACTCAACATACGGATATAATGATAAAGGCCACCATTAAAATAGCTGCGGACACTCACGTCGGTTATGTAAGAAGCAACAATGAAGACAGCTTCATTCTATGCAGCAACTTCGATTCCGCAGACTGGCATTCGCAAAAAACTGCTTTGGAGGTCAATCTTGATAAATATGGTGTGTTGGCTGTGGTTGCTGATGGCATGGGAGGAATGATGGCAGGAGAAGTGGCTTCCGCGATAGCCATAGACACTATTAAGAACCAGTTTACCTTAGAACGTATCAAGAAAGTGTGTGACAGTGAAGAGCAGATATTCCAAATCATTGAGGAAACCGTCAGTGTTGCCAATAACAACATTTTAAATCATAGTAGAGTTCATCCTGAGACTAAAGGTATGGGCACCACGCTTGTAATGGCTTGGATTATTAACGGGAAAGCTTACATCTGTTGGTGCGGAGACAGTCGCTGCTACGTTTATAACGATCATCGTGGTCTCATCCAACTGACCCGTGACCATTCTTATGTTCAGGAACTCGTTGACATGGGACAGCTCAATCCGGAGAATATGCACACCCATCCGTATGCCAATATTATCACTCACTGTCTCGGAGATTCTGGCAATGCTGCTCAGCCAGAATGTCACGTTTACAATATGAATGACGGTGACATAATCCTGCTTTGTAGCGACGGACTGACCACGATGTGCCGGGATCAGGAAATAGAAGAGATCATGAAGGTGCATGATCCTGCGGTGTGCTGCGAAAATCTAATCTCATCGGCCTTAAAGAGAGGTGGATATGACAATGTGACTATAGCTATGTGTGAATATAGAACAGAACAAGGATGAAAAAAGGACTAGTTTTGGAAGGCGGAGCGATGCGAGGTCTGTTCACCAGTGGCATCCTTGATGTGATGATGGAGGCAGGCATTGAGCCAGACGGACTGATTGGTGTGTCTGCTGGTGCAGCTTTTGGTTGTAATTATAAGTCGCGACAGTCTGGTCGGGCCATAAGATATAATAAAAGGTACGCACGTGATAAACGTTATTGCAGTTGGCTGTCGTGGCTGAAGACAGGTGACCTGTATAATGCTGAGTTTGGTTATCACATCATACCGAAGATTTACGACGTGTTCGACGACAAAGCCTTCGAGCAGAATCCTATGGAGTTCTATGCCGTATGTACTGATGTGGAGACTGGTCTTCCCGTATATAAGAAATTGGAGGAAAGCACACACCTCACTTATGATTGGATCCGGGCGTCGGCATCTATGCCGCTTGCTTCGAAAGTGGTGGAGTTGGAGGGCATGAAGGTGCTTGATGGTGGAGTAGCAGACTCTATCCCCCTCAAATTCTTTGAAAGCATCGGCTATGGCAGAAACGTGGTTATTCTCACACAGCCAGAAGGCTACGTTAAGGAGCACAACCGCTTGATGCCATTGATGCGTATCGCACTCAAGAAGTATCCTAAAATGATTGAGGCTTTAGATCAGCGACACATCATGTACAACCGCCAATTGGAGTATGTACGGCAAGCTGAACAGGAAGGACGCTGTATAGTCATAAGGCCTGACGATAAACTGCCCATCGGACATATCTCACACGACCCGGAGGAGATGCAGCGGGTATATGAACTGGGTCGTGATACTGGCCTCAGAAATATAGACAGATTAAAGGAATTCTACCAATGAGAATAGACATCATCACAGTATTGCCGGAGATGCTCGAGGGCTTTGTCCATGAGTCCATCCTGGCACGTGCCGAAAAGAAAGGACTGGCAGAGATTCGCCTGCACAACCTGCGTGATTACACCCTCGACAAGTGGCGTCGTGTCGATGACTACCCATACGGTGGCTCGGCAGGAATGGTCATGCAGTGTGAACCAATAGACCGCTGTATCACGGCTTTGAAAGCTGAACGGGATTACGACGAGGTGATCTTCACATCTCCTGACGGAGAGCGCTTCAACCAGCATATAGCCAACGAACTCTCGCTCAAAGGCAATCTCATCATTCTCGCAGGCCACTACAAAGGTATTGACCAGCGCATCCGCGACCACCTCATCACCCGTGAGATCTCCATTGGCGATTTCGTGCTGACGGGTGGTGAACTAGTAGCTGCGATGATTGCCGATGCTGTGGTTCGTGTGGTTCCTGGTGTCATCGGTGACGAACAATCTGCCCTCTCCGACTGTTTCCAGGACGATATCCTCGCCGCTCCCATCTACACCCGACCTGCCGACTATAAAGGTTGGAAGGTGCCGGAAATCCTCCTCAGTGGGAATGAGGCGAAGATTCGCGAATGGGAACTCGACCAAGCCATGGAGCGCACCCGACGCCTCAGACCTGATTTGCTAAAATAAAAAAGCGCCAAACGGCGCTGTTATTATTTTGCGTATTTCTCTGCTTGTTGGCGAATGAGTTCGGTATCGTTGAAATAATCAATCCGCATCGCCTTACGCACCTCGTCCATCGTCTGGGCTCCCACCTCACGGGCCTGTTCAGTACCCTTCTTCAGGATGTTGTAGATTTCCGGAATATCCTTTTCAAACTCAGCACGACGCAGGCGCATGGGCTCGAGAAACTTATTCAGCACCTGATTCAGGAACTTCTTACACTTCATATCGCCAAGACCGCCGCGACGGTAGTGGTCCTTCAGTTCGTCGAGATTCTGGTACTCAGGCCAGAACTCAGCAAAGTCAGCATCACATGAGAAGGCGTCGAGATAGGTAAAGACGGCGTTGCCCTCCACATGACCGGGATCGTTGAGGTTGATATGCTCAGGATCGGTATACATCGAGCGCACCTTCTGCCACACGTCATCAGCCGTATCGGAGAGGTAGATGCAGTTGCCTAACGACTTCGACATCTTCTCCTTACCATCCGTACCTGGTAGACGACGGGCCGTCAGATTCTCAGGCAACAGGATGTTCGGCTCTACCAGCACCTCAGCATAAATCTGATTGAAACGACGCACCAACTCGCGAGTCACTTCGAGCATCGGCTCCTGATCCTCACCAGCAGGAACGGTGGTAGCTTTGAAGAGTGTGATGTCGGCAGCCTGCGACACAGGGTAGCAGAAGAAACCCAAGGGGATGCTCTCACCCTCGAAGCCACGCATCTTCACCTCCGTCTTCACCGTCGGATTACGCTGTACACGGCTCACTGACACGAGGTTCATCAGATAGGTAGTAAGTTCTGCCAATTCAGGAATCTGACTCTGGATGAAAAGCACACACTTCTCCGGGTCGAGACCGGCTGCGAGATAGTCGAGAGCCACCTCTATGATGTTCTGACGAATTTTCTCGGGGTTGTCGGCATTATCGGTCAAAGCCTGTACATCGGCCATGAACACAAACATACGGTCATAGTCGCCCTGATTCTGCAATTCGACACGACGGCGGAGCGAACCGACATAGTGTCCTAAGTGGAGTTTTCCGGTGGGGCGGTCACCGGTCAATATTACTTTTCCCATTGTATTTCTTAGTCTTTGTTTTCAAATTTTTGTGCAAAGGTAGTACTTTTTTTTCAGACAGAAGAACATAAGGACACAATTTTCCGCCTCCCTGCATAAATAATGCAAAAAAATGACATGAAGGTTATGCATTTTAATAAATAATATGTATCTTTGCCCTCAAAATAGTTACAAAGAATACATTTAAGACTTTATGTTTAGTAAGGAAACATACATTCATCGCCGTACTGAGTTGAAGAAACTTGTCGGCAAAGGAGTGATTATCCTCTTTGGTAACAATGAGGCTCCGGCTAACTATCCTGCCAACTCATATGCCCCGATGCGACAGGATTCTTCATTCCTGTACTACTTCGGACAGCATCGCGACGGTCTGGTGGGTGTGATTGACATCGATAACGATGAAGAATGGCTCTTCGGCGACGACATCGATGTGGAGGATATCGTATGGATTGGCTACACCCCGTCCGTAGCAGACCTCGCCGCAGAAGTGGGTATTACCAGAACCGCCCCTATAAAGGTGCTTAGTGAGGTATGCAGCCGTGCTTCTGCAACACACAGGACCATCCACTTCTTGCCGCCTTACCGTTTCGATACGAAGATTCAGATCATGGATCTGTTAGGTATTTATCCTGACGAGCAGAAGACGAAGGCGTCACTTCCTCTGATTCAGGCAGTTGTGAAGATGCGTTCAACCAAAGAGTTACAGGAAATTGAAGCCATTGAACGTGCCTGTGACGTGGGCTATACCATGCATACGACTGCCCAGCGTCTTATACGTCCCGGCATCACAGAACGTTACGTAGGTGGTCAGGTGGACGGTATTGCCCGCAGTCTTGCTCAGGGTGTCAGCTTCGCAACCATCTTCTCTCAACACGGTGAGATCATGCACGGCAACCCCTCTGACGCCAAGCTCGAAGCAGGTCGTCTTGCGCTCTGCGACGCTGGGTGTGAACTGGACGACTACTGTTCTGACAATACTCGTACGATGCCCGTCACAGGAAAGTTCACAGAGCGTCAATTAGAGATTTACAGTATTGTGGAAGCCTGTCACGACTATGTGCTCGAAGTAGCCAAGCCAGGTGTGAAATATATGGATGTCCACTTTGCGGTATGCCGTCTGATGACAGAGAGCCTGAAAGAGCTCGGTCTGATGAAAGGTGACACCGATGAGGCTGTTGCAGCAGGTGCTCACGCCATGTTCCTGCCTCACGGCTTAGGACACATGATGGGTATGGACGTCCACGATATGGAGGGACTGGGACAGATCTACGTGGGCTTCGACGAGGAGACGCGTCCGAACCTGGAACAGTTCGGTACTAACTGTCTGCGTATGGGTCGGAGATTGGAGGAAGGTTTTGTGCTGACCGACGAGCCAGGCATCTACTTCATCCCCGCCCTGATCGATGACTGGAAGGCCAGCGGACATTGCAAGGAGTTCCTGAACTTCGACAAGCTGGAGACCTACAAGGACTTCGGCGGCATCCGCATCGAGGACGATATCCTCATTACGAAAGACGGTTGTCGTTTCCTCGGCATAAAGCGCATCCCCTACCATCCCCAGGAACTTGAGGCCTTCATGGCAGCAGGGAAATAATGATCAGATTACTCAGAATACTCAGATTACTCAGAAAATAATAAAATTATGAAGAAGATTTTAACTTTTGTACTCATGGCTATGATAGCCCTCAGTGCATCGGCAGCCAAGAAGAAGGAAGCTGCCAAAGACGCTAACAAGCCCGTCTTTACCGTTATCAAGGAACTCCCCATCACCACCATCAAGGACCAGAACCGTTCGGGTACCTGCTGGGACTACTCCACCCTCTCGTTCTTCGAGGCCGAGATCCTGAAAGCTACAGGTAAGCGTTACACCCTTTGCGAAGCCTTTGTGGCCAACAAGACCTATATGGAGCGCGCCATCCAGGTGGTACGCTATCACGGTGACTGCCAGTTCGCACAGGGCGGTTCTGCCGAGGATGTGCTCTCCACGCTGAAGAACCACGGTATCTGTCCGCTGGAGGCGATGCCCTTCCCCGGCTCACTCTATGGTGACTCCCTGAACAACTTCAACGAGTTCTTCTCATTGTTGGAGCCCTATGTGGCAGCCATTGCCAAGAGCGATGCTAGGAAGATCTCCAACCAGTGGAAGGTGGGTCTGCAAGGTATCCTCGACGCCTACCTCGGCAAGTGCCCGGAAGAGTTCACCTACGAGGGAAAGAAATACACCCCGAAGACGTTCATGGAGAGTCTCGGCATCAACCTCAATGACTATGTCTCCATCACTAGTTACACCCACCATCCCTTCTATTCAGCCTTCGCTGTGGAGGTACAGGACAACTGGCGCTTCCCGCTGAGCTACAACGTGCCGATGGACGAGATGATGCAGATCATCGACAACGCCATTGACAACGGCTATACCGTAGCCTGGGGCGGCGACGTGTCGGAAGAGGGCTTCACCCGCAAGGGTCTGGCTTACGCCGTCGATGGCAAGGCCGCCCAGAGTCTCGCCGGCAGCGACATGGCCCGCTGGCTGAAACTGGCTGCCGAGAAGAAGCGCAACATTATCGACTCCTTGGGTTGCACCGTGCCTGAGATCGTACCGACACAGGAGATGCGCCAGGAGCGTTTCGACAACTGGGAACTGACCGACGACCACGGCATGCACATCTTCGGTGTGGCCAAGGACCAGAACGGAAAAGAGTATTACATGGTGCAGAACTCCTGGGGCGAGTCCGGCGACTACAAGGGCATTTGGTACATGACCAAGGCCTTCATCGCCGCCAACACGATGGATTTCCTCATCAACAAGAACGCCATCCCCGCTGAGATACGTAAGAAGCTCGGTATCTAAGGCTGTTCACAAATAGTTACAATCATACGGCAGCGCATTCTCCATCAAGGATGCGCTGCATTTTTATGTGTTCTTATTTATAAATATGTTAAATTTTGAGGGTTTTGTGCGGTTATTTCATTTTTTATGCTTACCTTTGGGCGCTATATTGCCGTAATAGGCCCTTTTTGAGCCATCAACAGCGGTATATGTGACCAAAGCGAATAGAATAAAAAATAATATATTTAATGCATTTCAAATGGAATTACGAACCACCTACATCAGAACAACAGACGGCGGCTAAGGAGCTGGGAGAGAAGATCGGCATGAGTCCGATCCTCGCAGACCTGCTCATTCAGCGGGGCATCAAGACGGAGAGTGCGGCAAAGCGATTCTTTCGTCCGATGTTAAACGAACTGATAGACCCGTTCTTGATGAACGACATGGACGTGGCGGTTGACAGGCTGAATGATGCTATGGGGCGCAAAGAGCGCATTATGGTCTACGGTGACTACGACGTTGATGGATGTACGGCGGTAGCTTTGGTCTACAAGTTTCTGCAACAGTTCTATTCCAATATTGAATACTATATCCCCGATCGCTATGAGGAGGGTTATGGTGTCAGTATCAAGGCATTGGACTATGCAGCAGAACAGGGAATTAAACTGATAATCGTGCTCGACTGCGGCATCAAGGCAATCTCAGAGATTGCCTATGCCAAGCGATTGGGTATTGATTTTATTATCTGCGACCACCATGTGCCGGACGACGAATTGCCCGACGCTGTGGCCACTCTCAATCCGAAACGAACCGACTCCACCTATCCTTTCAAGGATCTCTGCGGATGTGGTGTGGGATTCAAGTTCATGCAGGCGTTTGCCAAGAACAACGGCATTCCTTTCTCAAAACTCATTCCCCTACTCGACTTCTGTGCAGTGAGTATTGCGGCCGATATTGTGCCCATCATGGGTGAGAATCGCATACTGGCCTATCACGGTTTGAAACAACTGAACACAAACCCCTCCACAGGACTGAAGGCCATCTGCGATATCTGCGGACTGACGGGACGTGAAATCACAATGAATGACATTGTTTTCAAGATTGGTCCCCGTATCAATGCCTCAGGACGAATGCAGAACGGTAAGGAAGCTGTCGACCTGCTGGTGGAGCGCGATCTTGCCAAGGCCTTGACAGAGGCACATCTCATCAACGAGTACAACGAGCAGCGCAAGGATGTTGACAAACAGATGACCGAGGAGGCCAACCTGATTGTGGAGAAGCTCGTGAACCAGGACCATCCGTCGAGTATCGTGCTCTACGACGAGAACTGGAAGAAGGGTGTCATAGGCATCGTTGCCTCGCGCCTGACGGAGTTCTACTACCGTCCTACGGTGGTGCTCACGAAGTTCAATGACATCGCCACTGGTTCCGCGCGCAGCGTGGCAGGTTACGACATCTATGATGCTATCAAGAGTTGCCGCGACTTGTTGGAGAATTTCGGCGGCCACACATATGCCGTTGGCCTCTCACTGAAGATAGAGAACATCCCCGAATTCCGCAGGCGCTTCCAGAAGTATGTCGATGAGCATATCCTCCCCGAACAGACGGAAGCCACCCTCGATATCAATGCCGTCATTGACTTCAAGGATGTGACCAAGAAACTCCATAACGACCTGAAGAAACTGGCCCCTCACGGTCCTGACAATCCCAAGCCCATCTTCTGCACACGTAACGTCTATGATTACGGCACGTCGAAGGTTGTCGGCCGACAGCAGGAACACATCAAGCTGGAGCTGGTCGACTCCAAGTCGAGCAACGTGCTCAACGGTATTGCCTTCGGACAGAGCGATTCGGTAAGGTTCATCAAGTCGAAGCGTTCGTTTGATATCGTTTACACCATTGAAGACAATATCTACAAGCGTAGCGAGGTTCAGTTGCAGATTGAGGACATCAAACCTTCGGAGCAGTAAGGCGGATGGCTTGCTATCAGGAAATCCTGAAGAAATACTGGGGCTATGATGATTTCAGGGGCATTCAGCGTGAGATCATCGAGTCGATAGGTGCTGGTCACGACACATTAGGACTGATGCCAACAGGTGGTGGCAAGTCCATCACGTTCCAAGTGCCAGCCCTCGCTATGGATGGTATCTGCATCGTCATCACTCCGCTCATCGCCCTCATGAAGGATCAGGTTGACAATCTGCTTCGCCGGGGCATCAAGGCGGCCGCCATCTATTCCGGGCTGGCACATGAGGAAATCATCATCACCCTCGAGAACTGTATCTTCGGTGATGTGAAGTTGCTTTATGTCTCTCCCGAACGATTGTCCTCCGAACTCTTTCAGAAGAAACTGCGTCATATGAAGGTCAGCTTCATCACTGTCGATGAGGCCCACTGTATTTCTCAATGGGGATACGACTTCCGTCCGTCGTATCTCGAGATATCGAATATCCGCAAGCTTCTTCCCCATGCCCCCGTGCTGGCGCTCACGGCGACCGCTACACCGCAGGTCGTGGAGGATATCCAGGAGAAGCTGACTAGGAAGACTAGCCAGACTAGCCAAACTAGCCAAACTAGTAAAACTAGTCCTACTAGTTCCACTAGTTTCAACTTCTTCAAGATGAGCTTCGAGCGGAAGAACCTCGTCTACGTCGTGAGGAATGCCACAGACAAGCGCGAGCAGCTCCTTCATATCCTGAACAGCATGCCGGGCACGGCCATTGTCTACACCCGCAGCCGTCAGCGCACGAAAGAAGTGTCTGAACTGCTCAACAAGGCAGGCATCTCCGCCACCTTCTACCATGCAGGTCTTGACACCAGCGTGAAGGATGAGCGACAGCAGGCTTGGCAGGAAGGCAGGATACGGGTGATGGTAGCCACCAATGCCTTCGGCATGGGCATCGACAAGCCCGACGTGCGATTGGTGATACACATCGACTGTCCAGACAGTATCGAGGCATATTTCCAAGAGGCTGGCCGTGCTGGGCGCGACGGACGCCGGTCCTATGCCGTGCTCCTGTATAACGGAGCAGACAAGCGCAAACTCGAGAAGCGTATCACTGATACCTTCCCCAGCAAAGACTATATCCGTCAGGTGTACGAGCATCTGGCTTTCTTCTATCAGATTGGCGTCGGCTCAGGGTATAACCACACTTTTGAGTTCAACATTGAAAAGTTCTGTCATGCCTTCCGTCATTTTCCCATACAGGTTGATTCCGCTTTGAAGATCCTCACCCGGGCAGGCTATATCGAATACACCGAAGAGCAGGATAACCAGGCACGGCTGATGTTCACTGTGAGTCGTGGGGAACTGTACAAACTGGAAAACAACACCCCCGACGAAGAGAGGATCATCACGACGCTTCTGCGCAACTATGGCGGTCTGTTCTCCGACTACCACTACATCGACGAGGGATTCCTTGCCAGTCAGACAGCCCTGCAGCCGCACCAGGTGTACCAGATACTCAAAGGTCTTGGGCAACGGCATATCCTGCACTTCATACCACAGAAGAAGACGCCCTACATACGCTATACCCAGCGGCGGGAGGACAAGGAGTTGCTGCAGTTCCCGCCAGAGATATACGAGGAGCGCCTGTCGCAGTTCCGTCAGCGCATAGCTGCCGTCATTCGATATGCCACCGACGACCGCATCTGCCGTAGCCGACAGCTGCTCAGCTACTTCGGTGAGACTGAAAACCACGACTGCGGACTCTGCGACGTCTGTCTGAGTCACCGCAAGGAAGGTCTTGTCTCCGAACCTCGTATGAACACGGCTATGGAAAAGATTCTCCACCTGCTCAGCGACGGACAGCCCCACCCCATTACAGATTTACGCGGCCTCCAGTTACCCGTAGGCGAACTGGACACCGCGCTTGAATATCTACTTCAGGAGGAATATATCCGTCAGGAAGACGGCCTCCTCAGCAAAAACTAATTCTGAGTATTCCGGGTAATCAGAAATCCAGCTTCAGTTGCCGTTCATCCTCGTTGTCATACTCATGACAATAGCTTGAGCCGTCGAAGCAATGGGTGCATACCCGGCACTTCGGCATACCGATGCTCTCTACGAGATCTTCTAGACGGGCGAACTTCAGGGTCGTCAGTCCTAAGCGCTTGGCAATCTCCGCAACCATGCGCTTGTATTCTGGTGAGTCGGTCTGGGCGTATTTATCGAGGTTCTTCTTGTCGTCGCCTTCAAAGTCCTTGATGATACGACGCGTGATCAGTTCCATATCGCTCTTCGACGATGTGAAACCGATGAACGGACAACCATACACCAGTGGCGGGCAGGATATGCGGCAGTGCACCTCTTTGGCGCCATAGTCGAAGAACGTCTTCACATTGTCCTTCAACTGTGTACCGCGAACGATAGAGTCGTCACAGAACACCACGCGCTGGTCCTTCAGCAGCGCAGGGTTGGGAATGAGTTTCATCTTTGCCACCAGTGCACGGCGCTCTTGATTGCCGGGTGTGAACGAACGGGGCCATGTCGGTGTGTATTTCAGCACCGCCCTTTTATAAGGCACGCCTTTACCTTCGGCATATCCCAACGCCATGCCGACGCCAGAGTCAGGCACACCGCAGACACTGTCCACTTCCGTATCGTCCTGCTCACCCATCTTCTTGCCGTTTGTCTCACGCACGGCCTCCACGTTGATGCCGTTATAGTCGGAGGCGGGGAATCCGTAATACACCCACAGGAACGAGCAGATCTGTTCCCGCTTAAAGGGTTCCTGCAGCACCTCGAGTGTATCGGCCGTCAGGAACACGATCTCTCCCGGGCCGAGGTCTCTCTCACGGTGGAAGTCGAGATTCGGGAAACTCGTCGTCTCACTCGACACGGCGTACGAACCCTCCTTCTTACCGATGACGATCGGTGTACGGCCGAGGAAGTCACGGGCAGCGATAATACCTTTCTCCGTCAGTATCAGCATCGAGCACGAACCCTCGATTTTCTTATAGACGAGGTTAATGCCCTCCACAAAGGTGCGACCCATGTTGATGAGCAGCGCCACGAGCTCCGTCTGGTTGATGTTGTTGGCAGAGAGCTCGCTGAAGTGCATACGGCGCTCCAGCAACTCGTCGGCAATCTCCCTCAGGTTATTGATTTTCGCCACCGTCACCACGGCATATCGTCCCAGGTGTGAGTTCACGATGATGGGCTGCGGGTCGGTATCACTGATGACGCCGATGCCCTGCTCTCCGGAGAACGAGTCGAGCTCATCCTCAAACTTCGACCGGAAATAGTCGCGCTCCAGGTTGTGGATCTTACGGCTGAAGCCCTTCTCTTTGTCAAACATGACCATACCTGCGCGCTTCGTGCCGAGGTGTGAGTTGTAGTCGGTGCCGTAGAACAGGTCGTTCACGCAACTCTTAGTACTGATGGTTCCAAAGAATCCTCCCATACCTTATTTAAAATAATAAAGGAACGAGGCGATGCCCTCAAGGGCGGGCTTGCGCTGTCCTTCAATCTCAATCTTGATTAATACCTCTGTCTTACAGATACCGCGCAGGTTCTGTATGTTGTGCAGCTTCGCTACCATCCTTACCTTCGAACCGGTAATGACGGGCAATCCGAAGCGGAACTTGTCCATACCGTAGTTCACGAGCATGCTGACATTGTTCACCTCGATAATCTGATTCCAGAAATAGGGCACCAGCGAGAGTGTCAGGTAGCCGTGGGCGATAGTGCTGTGATACGGACTCTCTTCCTTGGCGCGCTCCGCATCGACGTGTATCCACTGGTGGTCGAGCGTGGCATCGGCAAACTGGTTGATGCGGTCTTGGTCAACTTGCAGCCATTCCGAGGTTCCAAGCTCCTCACCCTGGTGGGCTGCGAATTCATCGTAAGAATTGATGATTAATTTTCCCATTATTAATAAAATGAATTGCGGGGGCATACACCCCCGCATTAAGTATCAGAATTAAACTTCCTGGTTCTCAGGACGCAGTTTACGCACGGTCTCGCCGGCGCGCCACATCTCCTGGTTACGCATAGCCTCGAGCTCCTTCTCCAGTCCGGCGCGGTAGTCAGGCTTCGAGTTGGCGTCGATGGTGATCTGAGCCTCGTTACCCGTCTGTACCGAGTAGTAGAGCCACTCCATCACCGGCTTGATGGCATCGTGGAAACGGGGAGCCCAGTCGAGGGCACCGCGCTGAGCGGTCGTCGAGCAGTTGGCATACATCCAGTCCATACCCTTCGCGCCGAAGAGCGGGCCAAGGCTCTGAGTCAGCTCCTCAACGGTCTCGTTGAAGGCCTCCGAGGGAGAGTGTCCGTGCTCACGGAGCACCTCGTACTGTGCCAGCAGCAGACCCTGGATGGCACCCATCAGCGAGCCGCGCTCACCGGTCAGGTCACTGGTAGCCTCACGCTGGAAGGTTGTCTCAAACAGATAACCTGCGCCGATACCGATACCGAATGCGATGGTCTTCTCCTTAGCCTTGCCGGAAGCGTCCTGATAGACGGCGTATGAGCAGTTCAGACCGCGACCCTCGCAGAACATCGTGCGGAGGCTGGTACCTGAACCCTTCGGAGCCACCATGATCACGTCGACATCCTTCGGGGGGATCACACCTGTGCGGTCGCTCCAGTTGATAGCGAAGCCGTGGCTGTAGTACAGTGTCTTGCCGGGCTTCAGATATTGCTTGATGACGGGCCACTGCTGAATCTGACCAGCATCGCTCAGAAGCATGCAGAGGATGGTGCCCTTCTCAGCGGCCTCCTCGATGGAGAACAGTGTCTCACCGGGTACCCATCCGTCGGCAACAGCCTTGTCGTAGGTCTTACCCTGACGCTGACCGACAATCACGTTGAATCCGTTGTCGCGCAGGTTGCAGGCCTGACCCGGTCCCTGTACGCCATAACCGATCACGGCGATGGTCTCATCTTTCAATACTTCACGTGCTTTCTCCAAAGAGAACTCCTTGCTGGTGACAACAGTTTCCATCACGCCACCGAAATTCATTTCTGCCATAATTGACTTGTTTTAAAAATGTTATACTTCTCCCTGTGTACCATGCCAGCCCTACCCGAAAGCCGTCGTCTTGTCAGTCCACTCAGGGCTTACGCGAAGCCCCGACGAGGGGTTAACTTTTGAAATCGGTTGCAAAGGTACAAAAAATAATGAGAAATGAGAAATGAGAAATGAGAAATTTTACATGCGGCAGCAATTTTTTCACTTTTCACTCTTCACTTTTCACCTTTTTTTGTATCTTTGCACCGCAATCAACTATATCACATTCCGATAAACTTAAAGAAACTCAATAAATCTGATTTGAAATGAAGAAAAGAATTCTATTTCTGACGTTGCTGGCCTTGGTGACCGTTGCTTCACCGGCCCAGCAAAAGTACCCGTGGCAGAACCCACAGCTGCCCACGGCAGAGCGTGTGGAAAACCTGATCTCATTGCTGACGCCCGAGGAGAAAGTTGGTCTGATGATGAACAAGTCGATTTCCGTCGACCGTCTCGGCATCCCCTCCTACAACTGGTGGAGCGAGGCCTGTCACGGTGTGCGACAGGGCGGCTATACCGTCTTCCCCCAGCCCATCGGCATGGCTGCTGCCTTCAGCGAGAAGTTGGTCTACGACGTGTTCTCTGCCGTGAGCGACGAAGCCCGCGCCAACTGGAACCGTACCGACCACAACGACCCCAAGCTCTTCAACGTGCCGATGGGTGTGGTCTATTATCCCGGCAACCCGGAACTCACCTTCTGGTGCCCGAACGTGAACATCTTCCGTGACCCCCGCTGGGGACGCGGTCAGGAGACCTGCGGCGAAGACCCCTACATGAACGCCGTCCTCGGTGTGCAGACCGTTCTCGGCATGCAGGGCAACGACTCGCGCTATTTCAAGACCCACGCCTGTGCCAAGCACTACGCCGTACACAGCGGTCCGGAGCCCCTGCGCCACTCTATGAATGTCGAGCCCACCAACCGCGACCTCTGGGAGACCTACCTCCCCGCCTTCAAGGCGCTCGTGAAGAAGGCCGACGTGCGTGAGGTGATGTGCGCCTATCAGCGTTTCGAGGGCAAGCCCTGTTGCACCAGCGACCGTCTGCTCATCGACATCCTGCGCAACAAGTGGGGTTACGACGGCATCGTGCTCACCGACTGCGACGCCATCAACAACTTCTTCAACCGTGGCCAGCACGAGACCCATAAGGACGGTCTCTCCGCCTCAGTCGACGCTGTTCTCAACGGCACCGACCTTGAGTGCGGCAAGGTGTTCATGGTACTCACCGAGGCCCTGCAGAAAGGACTCATCAAGGAGAGCGACCTCGACGCCCATCTGCGCAAGACACTTACCGGCCGCTTCGAGCTCGGTATGTTCGATCCTGCCGACATGCTCCCCTGGGCAAAGCTCGGCCCCGAGGTCATCAGCAGCGAGGCCTTCGACGCCCTCGCCACACAGGCCGCCCGCGAGTCGATGGTGCTGCTCGAGAACAAGGGCAACGTGCTGCCCCTCTCGAAGACCATCAAGACCCTCGCCGTCGTAGGTCCTAACGCCGACGATGCCGCCCTGCTCAACGGCAACTACGGAGGCACACCCACCGAGGCACATACCCATTCTTTGCTCGACGGCATCCGCGCTGCCCTGCCCAACACAAAGATTATCTACCGCAAGGCCTGTGAACTGAACGACGAATATACCACCGTCCACCACCTGCAGGACTTCAACGACGGTAAGGGCGTGAAGGTCGAGTTCTGGAACAATCGCGAACTCGAGGGCGAGCCAGCCAAGACCGATTACTACAACGAGCTCAACTTCTCCACCTTCGGCGCCTGGGGCTTTGCCCAGGGTGTGAGCCGCGACAGCCTCTCTGTTCGCATCAGCGGACAGTACACCTCCACCTTCACCGGTGAGATGAAATACACGCTGACCACCGACAACGGCTACCTATTAAAAGTAAACGGTGAAGTGGTTGAAGAAGGCAAGGCCGGTGGCCGCCGTTTCTTCGGCTTCGGACGGAAACCCGAATACAAGTCCTTCCCCGTCGAGGCCGGCAAGACCTACGATGTGGAGATTGAATACCGTCACGGCAACGGACAGTTCGCCATGCTCCGTGGTGACATCTGCGAGCGCAACCTCGCCGACTTCTCCGACCTTGCCAACGAGGTGAAGGCAGCCGATGCCATCATCGTGATCGGCGGCATCTCCGCACAGATGGAGGGCGAAGGCGGTGACAAGCAGGACATCGAGCTGCCCAAGGTGCAGCAGATGCTCGTCAGCGCCATGCACACCACCGGCAAGCCCGTCATCTTTGTCAACTGCTCCGGCTCGGCCATCGCCTTCGGCAGTGTCGAGGGACAGTACGACGCCCTCCTGCAGGCCTGGTATGCCGGTCAGGGAGGCTCCAAGGCTTTGGCAGAGGTGCTCTTCGGTGACTACAACCCCGGCGGCAAGCTGCCCGTCACCTTCTACCGCTCGAACAACGACCTGCCCGACTTCCTCGACTACTCGATGAAGAACCGCACCTACCGCTACTTCACCGGTGAGCCCCAGTATGCTTTCGGCTACGGTCTCTCCTACACCACCTTCAGCGTCGGCAAGGGACAGCTCTCGAAGTCGTCGATGAAGAAAAACGGTAAGGTGACGCTGACCGTACCCGTCACCAATACCGGCAGCCGTGAGGGCACAGAGACCGTACAGGTCTACGTGAAGTCCCTCGACGATCCCGGCGCACCTATCAAGTCGCTGAAGGGCTTCCAGAAGCTCTCCCTCGCCCCTGGTGAAACCGCCACTGCCACCATCACCCTCGACGGAGAGGCCTTCGAGTACTACGACGAAGCCATCGACGAGCTCTCCGTAAAGCCCGGCCGCTACCAGATCCTCTACGGCACCTCTTCGCTCGACAAGGATCTCCAGTCGTTCGACTTCAAGGTAAAGTTATAGAAAACAATGAGGGGGGAGCGCTCGAGCGCTCTCCCCTTCTTCGTTGATAACAGTCTGTTATACTGTCGGCAGGGCTACATGCCACCTGCTAAGGCACTCAAGAAGATGGCTCCTCCCCCAATGAAGACCAGCACGTAGATGACCAGAATGATAATGGTCAGGATGCCGAAGAACTTCAGCAGGGAGCGCAGGCCGGCAAAGCCTCTGGCCAGTTGGGCGGCATCGTCGGAGAGACAGGCTGCCTTCGTGGCGTTGGCGAACTGGAAGCCCTTGATGAGCGGGTAGATGTAGATGGCGACGATGATCAGGTAGAGTAAACCCATGCCTGCGCCACCGATGGCCGAGCCGGGAAAAGCGCCGCCGAGCTTAGAGCCCAGGGCAACCAGGGCAATGGCAGCAATCAGCATCAGGGCTACGCCGATGCAGCCGACGATACAGAGGAACTTCGCCCACTTCGCTGCGGAGAGCAGGTCGGCCTTCATCGAGTTGTTCACGAACATTCCCGTCTGGACGGGATTCATTGTTTCTTCATTCATTGTAGTAATGGTTTAAATGTTTATAATAATGGTTTATAATTTGCGTGCAAAGATAAACATTTTATTTCAATTATTGTTCGTTTTCCCCGTTAAACTTATATAACAAAAGTCCCTCACAGAAATCAGTTAGATAATAACTTCTAATCCTGTGTGGTCGCTCATTTCCTTGTCCCATGGGAATATGCAGAAAGATATGACAGGGAAGTTTGTATATGCATAGTCGAGGAAGTATGAGTCTGACTCATGAAAGCGATGGAAGTATGTCAAGATTGATTCCTTGCCAAACTCTTCATCCGTTTGCTGATGATAGAGACTGTGGAGTCCTTTAGACTCCAGCACTTCATTCACTTTCAGCATGTCACCATACTTCTTGGTCCTGTCATATTGGTTTACATAACAATTGAAGTCGCCGATGACAAGCGTCTTATACTCCTTAAAGTACGGAGCATATTCCTGAATGATTTCTTGTGCAATCTGGGGATATGGCTTCTTAGGTCTATCGTCAGTCGGCTTAGTCGGCCATATACCAAGAATGAGATAATCATTCGCTATAAGGGGTATGGCATAGTCATGTTTAGGATTGAACCATTCTGGAATATAACCTTGACCTCTCTTCCAAATGATGCCCAATCCTTTCCATTTCTTCTGGTGATGGAAATATTCAATACCATACCATTTCATATCAAGAGTTTCGGGTAGGTGAGCATCTTCTGGACAGGTAATTTCAGGCACAACAAGCACGTCTGCCCCCATTTTCAGGAGTTTCTCTATCTTCCAAGGCTGACTGTCATTGATATTGTAGCTGACTATCTTCATGCTGTTGTTTATTTATATTGATTCAGTCTTCGGTATTTATCTGCCACTTCAAGGAGTAATATAAATTTCTCCAGCCTTTCTTCCGAGAGTTCGCCTTTTGCAACTCGCTTTTTGGTCGCCTTGAACCAGTTGAGCATGTCATGCTCTTCAAGTCTGTGCTTGGAAGGTCGCCGGTGATTCGTTTCCATGAACGACATCATCTGCTCATACTGCTGTTGCCATCTTTCTTCTTGCGTCATTATATCGGTACTTTTTCGAGGTTGATTTCTCGCATGTGTCAGGGGCATCCTCTGACCCATTATTTTGCAGTATCACATCAAAATCTCATTTCTCCAGAGTATGATATGTTCTCGCGCTGACGGGATTGAACACTGATTGAAGAACTATGTCTGGATAGTTTGTGACTGTCACAAGACATCCTGTCCCCGATGTGACACTCTAAGTATTTGACCAATCTTTAATTGCGTGTTTTTACCAATACGGTTCATTCGGCATAATTCATCAACACTGATTCCACATTTTCGTGCTATGCTTGATACTGTCTCGCCCTTTCTTACTTTGTGATAAGAAATCTCAGATGTAACTCCATTAGATATTATATGATTAGGTACTTCAGATTCATTTGTTTTATAGTCCGACCTGTCTATCTGCTCTAATGCAATTTTTTGGATCTTGATAGCAGACTTAAACTTTCCGTTATTCTGATATGTTACGCTATAGGTTGCAATAGGATTCCAATTATCATCACCAACAGTAAGTTTAAACGAAAGGTTAGACGTTCTTTCTGATTTCATTATAACCCGGAAGTCGTTATAATGGTCGCTCTTCAATTGGTTAATATATGCGTGTCCAGTCGCGTCAAAATATTTCAGACGATCTTTCTCTGGAACATTTATTAAACCGAGTACCATCTTAACATGGTTCTGTGCCTTCACATTTTCTTTCTTGAAGTTGTATTTGTTGTTCTTGTAGTCTATTGCTGCTTGAAAAAGCAACACTCAGGCGATTAGGGTGTAACAATAACCCAAGGTTATCGTCCAATAACCCTAGGTTATTGCGCAAGAAGGCAGGGTTAGGGCTCAGAGGTTCCTGACTCCTCTTCGGAAATCGAACAGGCGGGTGAGTACTATGTCCACGTGAGATTCAAGCGGCTCAAAACGTTAAACAATTATAATTATAAATAAGGTGTTAAGGGGAAAGCGAAAAAATTGTAGTATCTTTGTCGTTATGAAGCGATTTAATATTATCCTTTGTCTTTGGCTATCGGTCTCTCTACGGACCTTCGCCCAGATCCCCTACTATGCAGGTACGGTGGGTGACGCGAAACTCTATGGCTATACCTCGTTGAAAATGCGGCCTGGCATCAACCACCAGGAGACCTACACCACCTTCCAGTATGGCCTGGGCGACCACTTCGCCACGGGTATCGACCTCTATACGGGTCCTGATTGTGCCTATTGGGGCGCCCTCATCCGCTATGGCGTGAAGCCTAGCAAGTGGTTTAACATTGGCGCAGAGATCACTCCGTCGTTCAATCTCAACGACAGTTTCAAGTTCTCCTACCTCACGTCGGCCCTCTACCTGAACGGGGCGATTACGGGCGACGGCAGTCTGTTCTGGTGTACAAACACCTGGTGGATCGTCAACGACGGCGCAGACGACAGCTATTCCAACTACGAATATCTGGGTTATACGATCCCTCTGAAAAAGGACCGGTCCATTACTCCCATGATTGGTGCCGTCCATTCCTGGCGTCTTAATCAGGATCTGGAACCTGCTGCCGGAATGTACTACACCTTCAAGAACTGGACCCTCTACCTCTGGGGGCACGACTTCCTCAACAGCCATCCGAGGTTCGTCATCGGCCTTGATTTCGTGATGTAGACGTCGTTTACAGCACACGACCAAGGCGGGAATTGTTAAATAGATATAATTCTTGGCAAAAACTTAGTACTTTGTATTGCAAGGTACTAATATTTTGCCTATCTTTGCACCCGAAATCAAATCTTACGCCAGATTATGAATATCGAGAATGCGAAGTCACAGATGCGGAAAGGGATGCTGGAGTACTGCGTGTTGCTGCTCCTGAAGCATCGTCCATCGTATGCCAGTGACATTATCCAACAACTGAAGAACGCGGAGCTGCTTGTGGTGGAGGGAACACTCTACCCCCTGCTGACCCGCCTGAAGAACGACGGACTGCTGCAGTATGAGTGGCAGGAGTCCACGCAGGGTCCTCCCCGCAAGTACTATGCCCTCAGTCCTGAGGGTGAAAAGTTCCTCGAAGGCCTCGACGGCGCCTGGAACGAACTCTCGAACACCATCAATTATCTCAAGACCACCCAAATGTCAACAAACAACCAAAAGTATTTAGAAGACAACAAAGACAACTAAGACAACATTTGCCGTAGCGGCAATAAAGAAAAAAGTTGTCAAAGTTGTATAAGTTGTCGTCAAAAGAATAAAAAAAAATAGTATTATGAAGAAGAATATAACCATCAACCTGTGTGGGCGGCTCTTCCAGATCGACGAGGATGCCTACGAACTATTGCAACAATATATCGAGTCACTCCGTCAGTCGTTCGGCCATGAGGAGGGCGGCGAGGAAATCGTCAACGACATCGAGGCCCGCATTGCCGAGCTGTTCTCAGAATTGAACCAGCAGGGCATCGAGGCCATCACCATCGAACATGTGAAGGACATCATCACCCGCATCGGCAAGCCTGAGGAACTGACAGGCGAAGAAGAGAAGAGCGACAACGGCGGCCATAAGTACGACTCGTTCCGCACGGCTGCCCAGGGCTTTAGGGATAATGTGCGCGCGAGGACAGCCGGCAAACGACTCTATCGCAACCCCAACGACAAGATGGTGGCTGGTGTGCTCTCAGGCATTGCGGCCTATACAGCCTCCGACGTCACTTGGTGGCGCATCGGCTACGTGCTGTTGGTGCTTGGCTCCAACTTCTTATTTGGCCCCATATTGCATGTGATTCATATGGGATTCTTCTTCCATGTCAACCTGGCCTTCATACTCTTCTATTTTATTCTGGCCATCGTTCTGCCTGTGGCAGATACGCCCAAGCAGGTGCTGGAAATGAAAGGTAAGGATGTGACGCCACAGAATCTGGCCGACGTTGTGGTGGAAGACAAGCAACCTGTGCAGCGGCGTCGCGGTTGTCTGGGTTCGGTTTTCTCCGTGATATTCTCGATTCTCGTCGCCTTCTTCGTGGCGATAGCCTCAATAGTCGGACTGGTGCTGCTGGTCAGCCTGTTGCTGATCATCGTGTCGCTGGTCATCGTCTTTACCGTTCCTTCAGTTCGGATGTCCCTACCCTTTGACATCGAAGAACTGCATTTGGCCGAATTGATGAGTGTGCATCCCTGGATTGTCATTATTTTCGTCATTGGTCTGCTGCATGCCATTTGCATTCCGCTTTATGCCATCGTCCACATGCTATTATCGAAGGCAGGCAAGGCGCAGCCGATGGGTATCGGACGGCGCATCCTGTGGATTGTGCTGTGGGTAGTGTCTCTGTGCTGTCTCTTCCCTGCACTCGTATGGATTGAGCAACAGGAGAAAACACATTACAATTTAAGAATGAATGAGATCTATTCCTATCAAGGTGTGACGATGAACCATCAGGACAAGAAATTCCTGCGCCGAGGCGACTGGAACCTGATCAAGGCCGAGAACTGCGACCACTATACTTATGTCGGTTATTATAATGGTAACCACAATCTGCGCTTCCTGGATGTCCACAATGAAAATTGTGAGGAGGTGTTTCAGGTGGAGCGTAAGGAGGCCGTCAAGCCTGGCGTGTATCGTCTCGACTGCGCTGTCAGAGCAGAGGGTCCCGGTCCCTGCGTATATGCCATCGGCGACAGCGTCAAGCTCGAATCGATTCCTGTCTATGAGAATCTGGATGGTATACCCGATATGGGTTGGTATGACGTGAGCATCGACAACATCGTGGTCACGGGCGACTCCATCGCCTACGGCCTTTCCTCCGACGAGGACTTCACGGGCCAGCCCTGTCGCGCCCAATGGTTCTCCGGCACAGACTTCAAAATCACCCGCACAGGTGACCTGCCGAAGAAAAAATAAAAGTTTTTTGAAAAAAGTTCAGGGAAGTGCGAGATATTTCCCTGAACTTGTCGTATAACAAGTAGAAGTGAGACAACTGACAGAACAGCAAATCGTGGAAGCTGTCTGGCAAGGACGGCGCGAGGGGCAGGACGCATTGGTCTGTCGCTATGCTGAGCGAGTGTTCGCGATGATAGTCCGCCAAGTGTCAGACGTGATGGATGCCGAGGAGCTGGCACAGGACACCTTCCTGAAAGCCTTCAGCCACATCGACAGTTACAACCCACAGAAGGCCTCGCTCTCCACTTGGCTCTGCCGCATCGCCTATCGTCTGACGCTCGACTTCCTGAAACGCCGCCGACCGATCATCGTCCCCATCGAGGACAGCGAGGTATGGCAGACAGACATCAGCGACGAGCAGTTGGAGTCGGAACTCTCATCAGGACGCGAAGAGCGCATCCAGCAGCTGCAGGAGATCATAGACGAACTGCCAGACGACGAACGAATACTTCTGACACTCTACTACTTCGAAGACCGTCCGCTGACGGAGATCGCCTACATCACAGGCATCGAACCAGGCCCTCTGGCCAACCGCCTCTATCGGACAAGAAAGAAACTACTTAAGAAATTGATAATTGAAGATTGAAAATTGAAGATATGAACAAGACATATAAGGACACGGACCTGCGAGAGGCATTGCGACGCAAGCATGCCGATACGCCCAAGCTGCCTGACGACTTCATGACGAAGATGCGACAGCAGACGGAGCCTGAGGAGGCACCCAAGCCTGCCACAACGATACGTCGTTGGCGATGGGTAGCCGCCGCAGCCTGTATTCTTATGATGATAGGTATAGGTGCAAGATTCGGTTTCAATCAACAACCAGCGTCAGAGACACCATCGGTGGAAACGCCCTACGTAGCTCAAGGTACTCAACCCACGCACATCGATACCACCGACCCAAGTATCTCAGAGTCTTCAACACAGGTAGCACGTATAGTCCGCACAGGACGTACTCAGAATCCGCAAAGGACGGACAAGGAACCCAAACAGGACGGACAAATATCCACACCCAGTCTGACATCAAATGGCTTGCAAGAAGAGAATCTTCACTATGCAGCCCTGTCGCTGACAGAAGACTCCACCTATCAGGCTCCCAGCCGTATGGATGAGTTCATCGCCAAGTTGGCCGACTATAACAAGGTAAAGGCTGTAACACTTGACTGTATCCCGGACGAAAGCGAAAGCACCGTTGTCAGCTTAGCCTATGTCTTCGAGGACAAGCAGGACTTCGACCTCTTCGGACGACTGTTGCAGGCCGCCTGCTGGTATGACTCAAATACGCCAGGTTACCTGCTGAACTACTCCCACCAGCAGTTCTTCTTCACCCTGAAGGACCTGCGCAAGGGCGAAAAATACCTCTGGATAGCAGAGCGTATCAATGACAGGCGAATCCTGCTCTTCAGCAACCACTCACCGATAGAGGCCACCGTCTCATCGACCTGTTTCCAAGAATATCGCGAACAGCTGACGCATATAAACATGAGTACATTACAATTTTAACGACGAAGCCTTATGAAAAGAATCTTTTTATTAAGCCTCCTGGCGATGACAGGCATCACCTTGCAGGCACAGTCGACAGAACTGAAAGGAACTCTGACCTACCAGTCACCAACGACAGGGGTGAAAGAATATGCCAAGAGCGTGGGCATCTTTGTATCGCGTCCGGAAGTCAAAACAGACCCGAAGACAAACAAGACCACAGCAGCGTGGCACATGACGAATATGGAGTGGATCAAGGACTATTGCGAAGCCAAGGATGTCACCATAGAGAAAGACTACCTGAAGCTCTTCCCGGAGGTTGCCAATATGTCGTTAGACGATCAGCCTATGCTTCCGATGAGTTGGCGGCTGACGGAGGAGAACAACGAGACGGTGCTGCATTGCTACTTCCGCATGCCTGCCGACGAGGTGACTAACCTATGGCTGACCTCCGAGGAGACCTGTCTCGTGGATCAGGAAACGGGCGCGCAATACCGCATCCGTCGCACAGAACCAGACACCTTCCGCAAGCACTTCACCGTCAGGGCGAAGAAGGGCGACGTGCTCGACCTGAAGATATTCTTCGCACCTTTAGCCGAGACAGCCAAAGAGGTTAGAATCTACGGACTTCCCAACTGGGGGATGATGGGTGTTCCTATCACCATTCGCTATCAGGTGTCTGCCACATTCACGCCCCTCGTCTACGATACCATCCCTCAACTGCACAAGCCCTATGTGCACAAAGAACACTTGAGCGAGGACAAGCCTTATGACATGCAGAACTGGAACACCTGGAAGGTGATGAGGGATGCCCATCTGATCAAGCCGGTGAAAGACGGTACGATGGCTATGTGGCGCACGCCTGAGGCTACCTATCTTGCCATTGGCTTCGAGCAGAACTGGACGACGGAATATTGGAGTTTTGGACATGATATCAAGCTGGTTGACGAGACGGGGCACCAATACAAGATCCGTGAAATTCAGGGTCTTCCCATGGACGAGCTTTTCTTTATGGAAGGTATGGCTGGTGACTATGTGGCCTACGTGCTGGTCTTCGATCCCCTACCCCTTGAGCTGACGAAATGTACCTACATCGAACCAGAAGGCGAACCCTTCAGCGCCTGGGGCGCCAATTGGTCGGGCAGCGTGCAAGCCCTTGACATCCAGCAGCTCCGCGAAAACCAGCGCCTCTTCGACTATCACCCAAGAGTCATCGTAAAATGAAATAGTAAATTAAATATGAAGAAAACCATTTTAACCCTAACCATCGCATTGGCCTCCATGAGTGCCAATGCGCAGTTTTTGTTCCGTATCAGCGGCAACAATGTAAAAGAACCCTCGTATATCCTCGGCTCTGTCCATACTTTGCCTGGCTCTTTGCTGGATAGCATCCCGGAGTTTCTTGAGGCAGAGTCAAAATGCCACCAGCTCTATGCTGAATATGACATCAGCAGTCAGCAGGCAATGGCTCAAGCTCAGACCGCAGGACAGCAGGCAATATCACTACCTGACGGGAAGACCATCTTCGACGTGTTGAACATGGAGCAGATGGACTTGTTGAACTATCGTTTCAAAGAGACCTTCCAGGTAAACTTTACCGACTCGGTGATGAAAGCCGTCTGGAGCTATCAGCCCAATGTGCTGATCACCACTTTCTCGCTGGTGTTTACTACGCAAGAGATGCAGAAGCATCCCGAATTAGGGCTTACAGGCACACCCATCGACATGGTATGCATCAATCGGGCAAAGGAACGCGGAAAGACAATCGGGCAACTGGATGAGATTCAGCCTGAGGACAAGCTGAAAAACATGCGCGATTCGCTCAACTCTAAGATCGACGTGCAGGTAGATTCGCTGATGGCATTCCTGAACGACATTGAGCACCGCAAGCAGATGATAGCCGACGAGTTGAATTCGGTCGCACTTTCAGGGAAGTACTGGAAAGAGGGCGACTACGATAGCTTTGCAGGCTCGGCCTATTGGGTTTCACAGATACAAAAGCAACCTGATTTGTTTAAACAACGCAACGAGAAATGGCTGCCCAAGTTGCAGGCTGCCATGAACGAGGCGCCCACGATGTTCGTATTCGGCGCTGGTCATCTGGTTGGCGACAGCGGCATTCTGCAACTACTCCGCAATACTGGCTATAACGTAGAACAAATCAAGACAAAGCAATGAAGAAAACTTTTATCACTATCCTCCTCGCCCTTGTCGCCCTGACGGGGCAGGCGAAAACTTTCAAGACCATCAAGGCCCCTGAGGCGATGGCTTGTGCGAATGTCTTTCAGGGTGAATTGAAAGCCAGTGAAGTCATGATGACAGACACGGCTTCCACCATCCATTTCACCATGCAGTACCCTAAAGGGCAATACTTCCGCTTCGTGAAAGAAAGCTACCTCAAGGACGAGGACGGTAACCGTTATCCGCTCCGCTCTGCCGAGGGTATAGCCCTCGATACATGGGTGCAATCGCCTGAGAGCGGTGTGACTGAGTTCACGATGCATTTCGAGCCGATGCCAAAGCATGTGCAGATTTTCGACTTCATCGAGGGCGATGGGCGAAATGCTTTCATGCTCCTAGGTATTCACGACAAGGAGACGGCTATAAAGGCACCCACATTACAAGAGTTCTATGCCAACAATCCTTATACGCTACCCGCCGACTGGCTGAAGACGGACAATATCACCATCCGTGGCCGTATTGAGGGATACGACGCAGAACGCTTCGGATTTACGGCGATGGAAAGCTATGTGTACGACGTGACGAAGAAGAACAATGGTACACTTCTGATAGACATAAAACCAGACGGCACATTCGAAAAACAGATCCTGCTCAGCTATCCCATGAAGCTGTCGTTCTATGCCTCGGAGCAATCGAAGGTAGGATTCTACGAGATCCCATTCTTCGCCCGTCCTGGTGAGACCATCGATGTCACCGTGCGACCAAACGAGCAGGGACAATATGAATGCTTCTATACTAACGGCAGCAGTCAGGAGGTGGAGCGATGGCTGAAGTCAGACTTGCGATTAATGGAACTGGGCAGGGCTCTCAATACGTTCGAGGGAAATTTCAAAGAAGCCAACCTCTTGGCCGATCAAATATGGCAGAATATGTTGAACCGTATCGACATGATTAGCCGCCGTGACCACTTTACACCCATGGAGATACATCTGGCCTTAGGCGAGATGCAGTCCATTTACGCATTAGCCCTGATGGACTATGCCATGTATCATGAAGACAGGCTATCCCCTTGGAAGGAAAATGAAGACGGAAGTTGGACACAATTGGTGACAGACAGTGTGGAACTGCAAACCGTTAGAGATGTCAACAACTTCAAGGCATTGCAGCGCGTGGATTTCGACAACCCATTACTGTTGCTGAACCACGATTTCTTCTTTACCCTCAACCGTATTCAGTTTGCCGGGCCCGTCCGCAAAGTCAAGCAGGAAGTGATGGAGGGCGAAGACGATACATACGACTACGACTTTACAAAAAGAAAGCTCTCTATCGATAAGTGCTACGCCATGTTAGGCGAGTTGACGGGCAAGCCTGATAATCTGACGGCACAGCTCTGTATGCTCAATGATATGCAGAGCAGCTTCGACCTATGGCGGCAGAACGAGGTGGCGATTCCCATCATCATGGCAGATACGACGATTGTCAAGGCACAACGCGACTCTATCGCGGCCAACACCGAATCGGTGAGCAACATGTATCCCCTTTATCTCTCTACACTCACGCATCCCTATATGCGCCAGAAGGCTGAGGAGTTCTATCAGGTCAGGATGTCGCAGAAAGAATTAACCTCGCCATTGCCTGAAGGTCCTGGGGCAGAGATCATCCGCGACGTCATAGCCAAATATCCAGGTCGTTACTTGATGATCGACTTCTGGGGCATGGGGTGCGGTCCCTGTCGTGCGGCCATCCAGAGAAGTAAGGCTCTGCGGGCAGAGATTGCCAAGCGCGACGATGTGAAACTTATCTTCATTGCCGGCGAACGTACAGCCGGGGGTAGCGAGGCCTATAAGAAATATGTGGCAGAATGGCTTGCTGGCGAAGAAACCATCTGCGTCAGTAACGATAACTTCCGTCGTCTGCAAGAACTCTTGGATTTCAGCGGCATCCCTCACTACGAGACCTTCACCCCCGATGGTCGACGTGTGCGTGAAGACATCCAGCTCCACGGACTCCATAACTTTGATTACGAACTGCAATCCTTGAAAGAGAGACTGAAATAAGAGACAATTAATCAAACAAACAATATGAAAGAAATCAAAATCAAAGTGTCCCCAATGGTATGGGTTTACATGTTATTGGCAATGATAGCCGTTTTTGCAGTTATCATGGGTGCAAGCGTCGCCATTGGAGGACCAGGGGCTATTGGGGCAAATAAGTATTATATGATAACGATTTTTGTCTGCATCGCTGCATTCAATATTGTCCCTGCATTCATCAAACGCCAAACCTATCTTGTTATCACAGATGTTCAGTTGAGAGTAAACGCTCCAGAACCATGGGTCGTGCAACTGTCAGGCGTTGACTCTTTCTACGTAGACAAATACAAAGGGCGCAAGTTAATTGGCATACGCTATAAGGACAACATCGAGGCAGGCATCACCGACGAACAGATAGCCAAGGATCGCAAACAGCGCTCAAAGGCAGCACTTCAGGGTTACCCCTATGAGATCTATGTAAGATTTCTCTCAATGAAACCACAAGAAATCTGCGATCTACTGAACGCTCGCATTATGAAGGTATGATAGCAAGTTAACACAGCTTTCTACTTGACCTCCGGTTGAGCGAATCTGTCCAATAGTGCCTGACAGCCCTCCAGGACATCGCGCCAAGTGGCCTCGAAGTTGCCAGTATACCATGGGTCGGCCACGTCGCCGGGCCGTCGGGTGAAATCCATCAGCATCACGATCTTCCCTTCCGGGTCACCACCGCAGATGTTTCGCATGTTGCGGATGTTCCATGAGTCCATGCCTATCAGCAGGTCGTAGCGGTTGTAATCCGAGCGCGTCATCTGTCGTGCTGTCTTACCTGCACAGCCGATGCCGTGCTCTGCCAGTTTACGTCTGGCAGGGGGATAGACGCTGTTGCCTATCTCCTCCGTCGAGGTGGCCGCCGACTCTATCATGAAGCTGTCCTCCAGCCCCACTTTCTTCACCAAGTCCTTCATCACGAACTCCGCCATCGGGCTTCGGCAGATGTTCCCGTGACAGACGAAAAGTATTCTGTGTTTAGTGTTATTATCCATTTGGGGTGCAAAGTTAATCATATTATCTCAGAATAACTACTTTATGGCAGTTATTACAACAAACTTTATGATAATAATCGCCAAAAAGTTTGGAGGTTAGTACTGAATTTAGTACTTTTGCCAAACGAATTGAACAACGTTATGAAGGAAAGTTTGATTTTATGGCAAAAGAAAACGGGCATAAAGTATCGATAGATATAGTTAAGGAAAATATCTTTGCCGTAGTCATGATGGTGGTGACGGCAATAGCCCTGCTTGGTAGTACGGCCTCGTTTGCATCGTGTACGGCGAATGATGACAATGCTGCGAGCCAGTATGAGCAGGCAACGTTTATTCCTCAAGCACCCGACTACAACGACGCAGCGATGTGGGTGACGGCCGATGGCGATAACGACGACACGGGAGCCGACATCTTCTACGTCGTATCGACGTGGGAGGAAGACTGGACGACGGAGGATGGCAGGATATGCCATTATGCAGACGTTTGGAATCCCGTGCATCGCGAGCACATGTATGACTTGGAAATTAAGAAGGTGGCAGCGTATATGTCGTCTGGTAATCAATTCTTCGCCCCGTTCTACCGTCACACCACCATGGAGGCCTGGATGACACAGAACGAGAATACAATCATGGATCGCACGCGGCTGTCGATGGGTGACATCTGCGCAGCTTTCGACCATTTTCAGGCTCATCGCGACACGTCGCGTCCGCTCATCATCGCAGGCTTCAGTCAGGGTGGTCTGGCTGTGGTGGAGCTGCTGAAGCACATTGACGACGAGACATACAACCAATTGGCTGCGGCATACGTGCTGGGCTACAAGGTGACCAAGGCCGACATGGCGCAGTACAGCCACATCCGTCCCGCTGAGAGAGAAACGGACACGGGCGTCACCATCTGCTACAACACGGTGAAGGATGTGAATGAGAAATATGGATTAATATATGCATGGTAATCTGATATTATTCCTACACGGATTCTATGCCAGTGGTCAGTGTGTACCTGCGGTGGCTCTGCGCGAGGCTTTCGCGGGGCGTGCGGAAGTGATAACGCCTGATTTGCCGATGCACCCGAAGGAGGCGGTCAGATTTATCCGCGAATTGATAGATCGTGAACAGCCATACCTTCTGATTGGCAACAGCTGCGGGGCGTTCTATGCTCAGATGGTGGCTCCCGTTACAGGCATTCCGGCTTTGTTGGGCAATCCGCACTTCAAGATGACGGAGTTCCTGAAGCAGCGCATCGGCGAGCATCAGTACAAGTCGCCACGCAAGGATGGCAAGCAGAACTTCGTCATTGATGAAGCCTTGATTGAGGAGTTTGCCGAGATGGAGGCCATCCAATTTGACAACTGCCATCCCGACTTCAAAGACCGTATCTGGGGCTTGTTCGGCGAACAGGACACGCTGGCGCACTTTGAGCCGCTCTTCTTGGAGCACTACAACCATTTCTTCCATTTCCCCGGCGGTCATACCCCGACGGCAGAGGAAGTCCGTGACTGGTATGTGCCGTTGGCTGAAAAGATGCTTAGGTCATTCTCTTTCCTTGTCACCGACTCTGCGGAGAAACTTTCCTTCTAAGGAATAGGCCTTCTTAACAGAATACCGTCCATCGTCATCGTAACCATAGGAGGCGGCGATGATTTCTTTCTTCTCCCATTCGAGGGTGACAATGCCCTCAGTAGAAGGCAACTGCTTGGCAGTACCCTTATATGGATCAATGATGTATGTCCATATATTGCGCCCGTCAGGACATCCCTCGACAATGACCTTGCTGACGTCACCTGGAGCGATATAGGCCTTATCGGCAGAGGCAATCTGGGTAATGGGGACATTGACGGCATCCTTGCCATTCATCTTTTGCCACTGGAGTTCAGCCATAGGATTGGTGACACAGACCTTGATGACCGTACCAGCCCGCTCGTCAGCAAGCCAGACGGAATAGATCGCATCCATCTCGCCTTCGCCACTGGCAGGCTTGTCGATGTTGACATAGACGGCATGTTGGAAATGGGCATCGGGTTGACGCACAGCGGTCTTCGGCATCTCATCGATGTCGAGCAAATCAACATCTACATTGTCTTTGCTTCCCGTGAAGGCATGGGTCGACGTACCGTCAGGACCGTCGAGGATCGCCTCCTTGTTCAGCCCGTCCACAGGCTCTTCCTGCGGGAAATCATTCACTTGATTGTACTGCGCCCGTGCGATGGTCGTGAAAAACAGAAGGGCGAGGATGAGGAAATAACTTTTGTATGTCATAATGTATTTGATTGGTGAATCTGCAGACCCATCCTTGATGGCAGTCATGTCGATGGTTATCATACCAGGTATGTTACCGTTTCCTCTATCGGCTTGCGACTGTTGTGGTTGGCGAGTGGCCCTGCACCTTCTGCCGGATAGCCGAGGGCGAGGCAGGTCAGGATCTCTTCGTTCTCTGGCAACTGGAATGCTTCAGCCATCTTGTCGGGGTCGAAGAAGTTCACCCAGCAGCTGTCCACACCCACACTCTTTGCACAGAGCATCATGTGAGTGGTCACAATGGTGGCATCCTCAATGCCGGAGTCGTACTTCTGGCCAGGATAAGTAAACACGTTGTTCTTATCGAAGGCCACGATGAGCATGGTCGGCGCACCGTATCGACAAGGTGTGAGCGTATCAACCTTGGCCAGTCCTTCTGCCGACTGCACCACGTAAACATGCTGTTCCTGAAGGTTCTTGGCTGTCGGAGCCAAGCGTCCTGCCTCCAGAATGCTGTCCAATTGTTCTTTACTGATCTGACGCGAGTCAAAACTCTTGCAGGAATACCTGCTTCTTGCTAATTCTAAGAAATCCATAATCGTTCAAGTTTAAAATAATTGCTATTCTGTTTTACCTCCAAACTCGTTATACGATACGTTCTCAGGCTTCCACTTGTCCGTCGGCTCTGGCTAAGACCCATGAACAAAGACGAGAAACGTGAATCTTTATCATCCATACTTCGCTCAACTATTATTGTGATCAGTTTTTTCCTTTGTTAATAATGTATATACCAAGAGCCGCTAGTCCTCCTGCAAAAGCGTATTTTAAGTGGAACGTTTCGCCAAGACAGAGACACGAGGTGACCGCTCCAACGACGGGTATCAGTGAATTGTAGATGGCAACTCGTCCCACAGGATTGCAACTGAGCAGTTTGTTGTAGAGGGCGAATCCAACGGCAGAGATGGCGATGAGTAACAACAGACAGACAATGCCAAGCATGTTTATATGAGACAACGTTCCGCCAAAAGCCAGTCCGGGCAGAATGAGTAGCAAACCACCGATGGTGAGACTATAGCCCGTTCCCACGAAGACATCTATCCGGTGGCTCAGTCCACGGGTCATCAGGTTCGAGAGTGCCCCACAGATGGCATTGAGGATAATCATTCCGTCGCCCAGCCAAGTAAACTGCCCGCTTTCAGCCCCTCCAAGATTCAATGCAAGGATTCCGCTGAACCCTATGGCACAACCGAGAATCTTCCACGAGGTCAACTTGTCACTCTTGAAACAAGCACAAGCCAACAGGACTACGAGGAAAGTACTCAGCGAGTTGAGAATAGCCGCCCGCGACCCTTCGCTATACGACATGCCGACATAGAAGAAGAAATAGTGAAGCGTGGTGTTCATTAGTGCAAAGGCAAGAATAAACCACCAGTCACCGAACTTGACCTTTGGTCGAGCCTGCTCTCGCTCTGCAGAGTCGATGCCAGCATCGCTCTGCTCTTGCTTAATCGCAACCTTGCCCATCTTGAACGAACGTCCATTGCTACGGGCTACGGACAAGACAATCAGACCAGCTGCAGCAAATCGAATGCCGGCAAAGAGCATTTTGCTGCCCGTCATGTCCGCCGTGATGCCAAAAGCATTGAAGCCCACTTTGATAAGCGGGAAAGCCCATCCCCACGCAACTGCTGCTGTCAGGGCAAATACCACCACCCATACGGGCCGCTGGAATATGGACGTTTTCGTCATAAACTTTTCTAAAAGCGGACAGCCACCTTGTCTCTAAAATATTACATATTTTCCATTTATTTCTTTTCCGTCAGTCGCTTGATGTGGTCCTTCAGGATCTTGTAGGCAGGGAACGGCATGGCACCATGGTCATAACCCTGCATCTCGTAGAGCGTCACGTCCTTGTGGCCTACGAGTTTCAGCATGCGCCAGAAGTAGACCTGCTCCTCGTAGCGTCCGAAGAGTTCCAGTTCGCGGTCACCGGAGATGATGACGATGGGTGGTGCATCAGGACGGATGTAGGTCAACGGGGCGTACTGGTCGATGGTGGCCTGCAAGGGGCCGATGCCCTGCTGCTTACGTATATTGTAATGTGTAATGCACTGCCCGCTAAAGGGCACGAGAGCCGCGAGCGAGTCGGCATCAACGCCGTACTTCGCCAGCCAGCGCTTGTCGAGTCCGATCATGTCGAGCAGATAGCCACCTGCCGAGTGTCCGGCCACGAATATCTTGCGATGGCTGCCATTGTACTTCGCGATGTTCTTGTATGTCCAGGCCACGGCTGCTGCGGCGTCGTCGAGGATGTCGTCAATAGGAGCCTTCGGCAGCAGACGGTAGTTCACCGCAACGACCACGAGTCCGCTGTTCTTCAACTGCGGGTCGATGTGCTTCTCGCCGCCCTCGATGCCGCCGCCGTGGAACCACACAACTACGGGTGCGTCCGTCTCATTTGTCGGATAATACACGTCGAGTTTGCAGCGCTCCTGCGCATAGCCCTCTGCCGCCTCGCGATACGGGATGTCATTCACTTGGTTGTACTGCGCCCGTGCGATGGTCGTGCAAAACAGGAGGGCAAGGATGAGGAAATAGCTTTTATTGATCATGTCGTTTAGTATTATTTTGTTCCTTATTTTATTCCCGTCCGGCTGCTGAAGTTGATGCGCACGCCTTTGTCGTCGACCATCATGTCCATGCCTCCGTTGTTGCCGTTGCTGGCGGTCGGCTGGCGGTCGCCGTCGAGTATCTCACGGCACATATTCTTGATGTCGGTGATACGCTGGAGCGTCTCCAGATTGTCACCACTGTAATGGCCGGGGAAGAGGAAGCGGATATCGTTCTTCTTCATGTAGCGCTCGATACGCTCGGCAGTGTACATCTCGGTCGAGAGGTTGGTGAATACCAGCAGGTTGGTCGAGCCGAAAGCATCGCCACTGAAACCATAATGCCTGGCTTTGTCGAAGAACGTAGCGCTTCCGGCAGTATGACCAGGCGTAAAGATGACCTCTATCTCTCGGCCGCCCAGGTTGATTACCTCGCCGTCGTTAAGATACTTGATCTGCCCCGTATAGTTTCGCATGCTATTCGGAACGATGGGCATGTCGCCTGCATTCAGGTATACCTCGGGGAAAGGCCCTACCCCACCCGTATGGTCACCGTGGGCATGGGTCAGCATCATGGTGACGGGCTTGGAAGTAATCTTTGTCACAATCTTGTCCAGCCCGGGGATAACCGTTCCAGCATCAATCAGGATTGCGCGATCACTGCCCTCAACAAGGTAGAGCGACTCGTTATAGACGCGGTGTCCGTTCCCTATCCATGTATGCTCGTCGAGCTGGCGAAACACCACTTCGTCGTCTTGGTAAACCACCTGGCCGCGAAGGTCGCGGCTGTTGATGTCAGTTTCCTGTGCCCCGACCGTGAGAGGCATCAGGCTAAGCAGCATGGCTGCAAGAAAAATGTTCGTTTTCATAAATGTATAGTTATTGTATTCTTTCGTAATTACTGATTAGACAGCCTATCCCTTACGTACTGCACACTCATCACATACTCCTCGTCGGTAGTCAGGTGCTCGATGATCATGGGCATGCGGGGATTCTCAGCAGTGGCCAGTTGGGCGTAGAGATAGATATCCAGCGTACCCTCGCCACAGGCGCACTCCTGTAGTTGGAAGGTATATTCGGGCTTCAGCAGGATGTCCTTTAGGTGGCAGCTCACGATGGTGCCGTGGAGTTTCTCGAAACAATCGCGGAGGAACTCGTCGTTGAAGAAATAACGGCGGGGCGAAGTGATCATGTTCACCACGTCCAGGTGGGTGCCGAACTCCGCACGATCCACATCCTCTATCAGACGCAGATACTCGTCAGGACCGCTTGGTATCATCCAAGGCATCGACTCTATACAGAATTTTGTATGCTGAGGACGGGCGGTGTCGATGATCTGACGAATCATCGCGACAGCCATATCCCACAGCTCACGGCTGAAGTTGTCGCGATAGCCGCCGTCCCAGCGAGGACCGTAGGGCGTGCCTACTACATTCACACAACAGGCGGCACCGATGGCATCGGCCATGCGCAGTTGGCGAACGGCATAGTCGATCCACTGCTGTCGCTCATCGGGATCTGCAGCCAACGTGTTGCGCCATACGCCCACCTCGGCTATCGTGAGACCAGCTTCATCGGCAGCCTGCTTATAGGCCATGATGGTTTCCGCATCCTCATCACAGGTGACGGGGAAATTAACACACTCCAGCCCGAGAGCCTTGTGCTTCGCAGCCCACTCCTCAGGTGAACTGTGCTGCAATGATGATGAAATACCTAAATACATCAGAATGCCCTCCTATGAATTACCGTTGCATCCATCTTATCCAACGAACTGACGCCAGTTCGGGCCATGATGCCAGCCAGTTCGGCGGTCATCTCGTTGATGCGTTCTGCTACAGCATCAGCCCCGTTCTTGAGTAGCGGCATCAGGTGACGGCCCACTGATACGGCCTTGGCACCGAGGGCGAGGCACTTGTAGGCATCCATTCCGCTCTCAATGCAACAATCCACGAATACGGGGATGCTCCTGCCTGTAATTGAGAGGATATCAGGTAATGCCATTAATGGCGGCACGGCATACTGGATCATGCCATGATGGTGAGATACGACGATACCTGCACAACCTGCTTTCAGGCATTTCTCGGCATCGTGAGGACTAAGTACACCTTTCACGATGAACGGCACACCAGCAGCCTCGACAAAGTCTTTCAGTTCCTCCGTGGTCTTGGCTTTCATCGGCAGTCCGAATACATCATCGTAACCACCCTCTGAATTGAAGGCGTGGTCAATATCCATGCCCACAGCGATGCAGCCCACCTTGACGGCATGCTCAATCTTGCGCAACACCTCGCGGTTGTCGGCATGAGGTTTGATAATCTTGATGGTTCGTGCGCCAGTGGCAACAATTTCTTCCAGTTCCTCATCACTACCCATGCCTACCCAATGCACGGCTCCGCTCTGGACAGCAGCCTGGGCGTAAATGGTCATGCCATTCTTTGCAGTATTATGCAGATGCGACAGGGCGGCTGTCATAATTGGCGTGCGGAAGGTCTCTCCGAACAGCGTCATCTCAGTCGTAGGTGGGACGGCGTCCAGATAGCGGGTCTCAATCAACAGAGAGTCGAAATAGTCTCTCGTAATCTTGTCGGAATTAGATGTCAGTTGCATTGATTATCTAATAAAATGCGTTTCCTTTAACTCTTCCTGTATCTTCGGCGAGCCGAGTCGTGACAAGAATCAACTTTCGTTAAATATCGGCACAAAGATGGTGCAAATCGAACGCAGAAAGCTCGCTTTTTGCTGAGATGCAGCCCATCTTCGCAACATTTCGTTGCAAATATAGCGAATTTTCTCGGATTTTGTGTAAATTTGCCGTCAGTTTTAAGTGTATTTAGGTATTATGAGTATGATAGACCAGATTATCGACTTCAATAAAGGATTCGTAGCACAAAAAGGTTACGGTATTCCTGCATTGTAAGGTGGAGGAAGATCCGATAAAATAACGAGATTATGAAGATAATAGACGAACAGTTAATGAACGGGCTGGCTGAAGAAGCCAAGAAGTCACCAAGACTGAGGAAGAACTATAACTTCCATCAGAGCCTTCAGGACAAGTGCCACCGTTTCCTCAATGCCCTGGAGCCAGGTACGTTTATTCCCGTGCATCACCATCCCGACAAGGATGAGACCTTTGTGATTCTAAGAGGAAAGGTCAGGGTAACGACATACAATGACAAAGGTGAGATAGTGGAGTCCTATGTCATTAGTCAGGAGAGTGGCCGTTATGGTGTGGACATTCCCAAGAACGTCTGGCACGGATTGGAGTGTCTTGAGCCGAGTGTCCTGTTGGAATGCAAGGCGGGGCCATTTGTTGAGCACGATGTGGATGGGATTCTAGAAACGAAGCCCACGAAGGATATCTACCTTGCCGGAGGCTGCTTCTGGGGAACGGAGCATTATTTCAAACAGATTAAAGGTGTGGCCATTACGGAAGTGGGATTCGCCAACGGACATACGGAAAATCCTACTTACAAAGAAGTCTACACCGACCAGACGGGCTTTGCTGAGACAGTCTTTGTGCGGTTCTGTCCCGATGTGGTCAGCCTCGAATTCTTATTACAGATGTTCTTCAAGGCCATTGATCCGACCAGTCTCAACAAACAAGGACACGACGAGGGGACACGCTATCGCACTGGTGTATACTACACTGACCCAGAGGATTTACCCATTATCGATAAAGTATTTGCTGAAGAGCAGAAGAACTACAAGCAGCCTTTGGCCGTAGAAAAACTACCTCTGCAGAACTTCTATACTGCCGAGGAGTATCATCAAGATTATCTTGACAAGAATCCCGACGGCTACTGCCACCTGCCTCAGTCATTGTTTGAGTTTGCAAGATCCGCCTCTTTCCATGCGATTATATGAATAGTGTATGATGAAATGTAAAAGTTATATGAAAACTACAACAGAACGTGTATTCCAGATCTTTAAGGAACTGAACCAGATTCCACGCCCTTCGCATCATGAAGAGCGAGTGGCTGACTATCTATGCCGGTTTGCAGAGCGGCTGAATCTGCCCTATAAGCGCGACAAGGAGAACTGCGTCGTCATCAGCAAGCCAGCCACACAGGGGTATGAGGGCGCAGAGCCTGTCGTACTGCTCAACCACATGGATATGGTTTGCGTGGGCATGAGCGATCCGCTTCACACGCCTATCAATGCCTATATAGAGAATGGATGGATGAAGGCACGAGGCACGTCGCTGGGTGCTGACAACGGCATCGGACTGTCAATGGCACTTGCTGTGCTGGAGAGTTCCGAGATTGTACACGGCCCGCTGGAGGTCATTACGACCACCAATGAGGAGGACGGTATGTCGGGAGCCTCACAGCTGAGCAGGGACTTTCTGAAGGGTCGTAAGGTGATCAATCTTGATTCCGAAGACTATGACACTATCACGACAGGTGCAGCCGGGGCCTGCCTGCAGTTCCATCGCATCCCCGTGGAGCGTAAGAACGTGAACGGACCAGGGTGGTACGCCATCAACATCAACGGTGGTCTGGGCGGTCATTCCGGCGTCGATATCAACAAGGGACGGTGCAGTGCAGTCAAGGTGGCATGGAAGATTTTGGATGCCATCCGCACCAAACACGATATAGAGGAATCTTCCATCAATATCGGAGAGGCAAATGCCTCCATCGCATCATCGGGAGAAATCATCATCCACATGCCATCAGACGACCAAGATTTCCTGATGGAGCAAGTGAACAAAATCAACGAGCAGCTGCACAGGCAATACGGTAATACAGACCCTGCCATCCGTTGCACCATTAAAGAGTGTCCACCTCAGAAGACCGTCATCAATCCTGAAGCCATCAACGCTATGATGACCTGTCTGGAGCAGATTCCACAAGGAGTCATCAAGATGAGTGAGTCAATGGAAGACACCGTTGAAACCTCCAACAACATCGGGCGTATTCAGACGGAAGAGGATTGTATCTTTATCTCCACCCATACGCGTAGTTTCATCGACGCCGACATGAAGGAACTGAGCCGTAAGATTGCCGATGTCTTTACTGAGAATGGGGCAAAGTCGGAGATGGTGATGTCGGCTCCTGCCTGGCAGGAAGACCAGCAGTCTGCATTCCTGCAACTTACCTCCGACACGTTCCAGGATGTGTTGGGCTGGCGTCCACGGATGGTGGCCATGCACTTCGTCCTTGAAGCAGGGTTCTTCGTCGAGCACTATCCTGGCATTCAGATTGCCAGCATCGGCCCACGTATCGTAGAGCCTCACTCAACCAGCGAACGTGTGGAACTCTCCACCATCGAGGATATCTGGCAAGTACTCATCGAACTTCTCAAACGTCTTGCTGCACAGCCTCACGACGTGGAGAACATCGTGTTGCCATCGAATTGATAAATGTGAGGAAATAAAAATGACATCATCAAGACCCACCACCGCAAAAGAACGGTACGTCGTAATCGATGCACTACGTGGACTGGCACTACTGGGTATAGCTCTGGCCAATTTCCCAGAGTTCGCGCTATGGACGTTCCTGTCGGCAGACGAGCAATCAGCCATGTCGACAGCAGGTGTTGACAGAATAGTAAGGTTCCTGCAATATATGCTGGTGGACGGAAAGTTCTACACCATCTTCTCGCTGCTCTTCGGCGTGGGATTCGCGCTGATACTGAGTCGTCACCCTGTATCGCTGTTCGTGCTACGGATGGCGATACTGACAGTCATCGGCGCTTGCCACCTGATGTTCATCTGGAGTGGTGACATCCTGCTACTCTATGCCATCGGAGGACTGTTGCTCCCGTTGTGCCTGCGGTTGAATGACAAGCAGCTACTGATGTTGGCTGCATGTCTGATACTGATTCCTGTAGGCCTTGATTCGCTGACGGAGTATGCTGGCGCCGACTTTGCCGGGCCGTTCTATAACCTGTGGTGGACGGAGGCCTCGCGGCAGGGTATTACGGAGGAAAACTTCGCCACGTGGTTGCGCGATGCCGACAGTTATCCGCAAATGTTCGCATTCCTGCTGCAAGGAGCCTGCGAACGCATGTGGGAGTTCGTCAGTGGTCACCGTCTGCCCAAGGCCGTAGGACTTTTCATCATCGGCTACCTGATAGGCAAGCATCAGCTGTACGCCAAGTTGGACGAGTACCATTCTTTGTTGCGCAGACTTTGCAGGTATGCACTGTCGTGGGGACTGCCGGCATCGGCACTTTATGCGTGGAGTGCCACAGAGGGGCATCCCTGGGGGCTGACCATCCATTCGCTGCTATATACCGTGAGTGTCATTCCCCTGGCATTCGGATATATTGCGCTGTTCTGCCTGCTATACATGCGATGTCCGACAAACAAAGTGTTCTCGTGGTTAGCAGCCCCAGGACGGATGGCACTCAGCAATTACCTGTCGCAGTCGCTCATAGGCGTACTGCTGTTCTATGGACTTGGCTTTGGTCTCGGCTGCTCGATGGGACTCATCTATATAGAATTGACAGCTCTCGTCGTGTTTGTAGTCCAGATAATAGTCAGTGGTTGGTGGCTACAGTGGTTCAACTTCGGGCCTTTGGAGTGGATTTGGCGCATGCTGACATACGGAAGCTACTTCAAGATATGCAAAAAGTAAAAACATAATAGTACCGACAATGTACAAGAAGATTTTCTGCCTCGTATTAATGATGAGCGTACTGGCTGTTTCAGCCCAAAAGCTTAGTTTCCCCATCCTTGGTGGCGAGTTGAGCAATTCAGCAGCTACATCGGTGGAGGACATCGACGAGGTGATGCCACGGATGCGGGCGCTGGGACTTAACACGGTGCTGGTGCCGGCATATTGGGAACTGATGGAGCCGCTAGAGCAGAGCCAAATTGGTTTAAGCTCTGCCGAGAGGCGACAGAAGTCGACCGAAGGTCGATTAATGGAGCCTGTGGAGGGGAAGTTCGATTTCACGCTCATCGACCGTACCATCGACGTGGCGCGACGTGAGCAGTTGCACGTGGTGTTCCTTTGGTTCGGCGTATGGAAGAACTCTATGTCGTGCTATGCGCCAGGGTGGTTCAAGCAGGACACGAAGCGATTCCCCAGGGCGATGACCGCCGAAGGAAAGCAGATGGAGATTGCCTCGTGTTTCAGCGACAATGTGCTGCAGGCCGACCTGAAGGCATTCTCGGCGCTGATGCGGCATATCCGTGAAAAAGACCCGCAGCGCGAGGTGGTCATCATGATGCAGATAGAGAACGAGATTGGTATGCTGGAGTCGGCACGCGACCATTCGCCGTTGGCAGAAAAAGCCTATAACAAAGAAAGGTGGGCAGAACGCTACGGCACGGACGAATATGCCGACGAGAAGTTTATGGCGCTGAGTTATGCCCGTTACGTGGAACACTTGGCTGAAGCAGCCCGTGAGATTCACGACATGCCGCTCTATGTGAATGCCGCCATGAATAGTCGTGGGCGTCGTCCTGGCGAATATCCATCAGCGGGACCGTTGGCACATCTCATCGACTTCTGGCATGAGGGAGCACCCAGCATCGACCTGCTCGCTCCTGACATCTACGATACAGGCTTCAAGTCGTGGTGTGCACAATATGCGATGCCTTTGCGTCCGCAGGATTACAATTCTCAATTTTCAACTCTCCATTCTCAATTTGTTAAGAACCGACTTTTCATCCCTGAGAGCCGTTGTTGCGAGAACAGCGGCGTCCGCGCCCTCTATGCCTTCGGCGAGCATCAGGCTTTGGGCTTCTCGCCCTTCGCCATCGACCAGGCCAGTCCAAAAGAGACAGAATCCGTGACGCGGGCTTACGAACTGCTGCGACAAATTTTCAATTTTCAATCTTCAATTTTCAATTTGAAAACTTGGGGCCTCCTTTTCGACCAAGAGGATTACGAACGTATCATCGATGATAACGGCGTGGTGATGACATGTCGCCATTACTTTACCCTCCCCTGGGATCCCCGTGCTACCGATGGCACAATCTGGCCTGAGGGCGGCGCTATGCTGATCCGTCTCAACAAATATGAATATCTGTTGGCTGGCAGCGGTGTGGTCATCGACTTCAAAACGCCTACAGAGAAGCAACAAACTGAGCAGAAACAGTTAGGCGAAGATGGTTTCGCCGAAGCAGGCGGAGGCTCTACTCAACAGACAAAAAAGTATTTTAGCGGTAAGCGCCTTGGTCTCCTTTCCGTCGATGAAGTATCAATCTCTGATGATGGCACCATGCAATACCTTCGTCGTCATAACGGCGACCAAACCCATCAAGGCCGTCATGCCCGCATCGGCGTCGGCGAATGGAAAATATTACACATTAAACTCTACGAATATTAAAGAATTATGGGTTGCGGAAGCTTAATTACTTCCCCTTCCTGAATTCCCTAGGGCAACAGCATCATCGTGGTGGAGATGGACGGTCTGTACTATATGATACACGGCGACATCACCTATGTGGACGAAGCGCTCTACGAGGACAATTTGTCGGTAGTCTTTGATGACCTGGCAGCTGCCCGCGAGACGCAGAATCGCATCCGTGAGTTCGTCCGCAGCCACCCCACCGTCTATTGTGGTACCCACACCCCACAAGGCTATGAGAATCTGGAGGCCAAGCGCGTGATGGACCTGGATAATCCTGTGCCAACCATTCTGGCCGAAGTCGATTTCTTCAAGCAAGAAGCTTCTGGTAAGTATGTCTGTTCCATTTGCGGATATGTCTATGACCCCGCAGAGCACGACGGCGTTGCCTTTGAAGACCTGCCCAACGACTGGCGTTGTCCGCGTTGTAAGCAGCCGAAAGAGAAGTTCAATCCTGCATAGCACATCATCCGACTGAAAGCGAATAAATATTAAATCCCAAGGCGAAATTGCATTGCTTTGGGATTTTTTATTTACTTTTGCAGCAAGATTGAAACTGATTATGACAACGACATTGATCATAGGACTGCTGATTCCGCTGCTGGGCACGATGCTCGGTTCGGCATTCGTGTTCTTCATGAAGGACGAAATGTCGGCTCGACTTCAAAAGTCGCTATTGGGCTTTGCGTCGGGTGTGATGGTGGCGGCATCGGTGTGGTCGCTGCTGATTCCCGCGATGGCGATGGAGGCCGATAGTGGCAAATGGTCTGTATTCCCAGCTGCTGTTGGTTTCCTATTGGGCATGGTCTTCCTGCTGATGATCGACGAGTTGACGCCGCACCTGCATATCGGAACTGACAAACCCGAGGGTATGCGTTCCCATCTGTCGAAGACGGCGATGCTGGCCCTTGCCGTCACCATCCACAACCTGCCAGAAGGAATGGCCGTCGGCGTGGTGTTCGCAGGAGCCGACAGCGGTGCGACGAACATTTCATTAGCCAGTGCGCTGGCCGTCGCGGTGGGTATCGCCATTCAGAATGTCCCAGAAGGAGCCATCATCTCCATGCCGATGCGGGCTGCAGGCAATAGTCGTTGGCGTTCGTTTATCATCGGTTCATTGAGCGGAGCTGTGGAACCTGTAGGAGCAATCGCAGTATTGTTATTGGCTTCGCTACTGATGCCCGCCCTACCCTACTTGCTCGCTTTTGCCGCGGGAGCCATGTTCTACGTCGTGGTCGAGGAACTGATCCCAGAAGCCTCCAGCGGCCAGCACTCCAATCTCAGCACCATCGGCTTTGCCATCGGTTTCGTCCTGATGATGGTGCTCGATGTGGTAATGGGATAATACCTACTTATGATTAGGGAAAAATTATGGGACTATTAAAGATGCCTTAACGTTCCGCCTTGACTTCGTCGAGCTTCGTCGACTCGGCAATGTTAATCAAGCTTGACATTGCTCTCGCTGCTCCATCGGTTCATCATAGACAAATTCGAAGTATGGAAGAGAGAATTCTTTCTCAATAAGGGTAGTCTATTTCACTTTTTGCCTGCAAAGATAATTATATAATCTGAATCAACAAATAAATAAAGTGGAGGTTGCCCCCCACTTTATGATATTGTGTAGTGTGTAACTACGTTCTTACTTTGAGTCAGCCTCAGCCTGCTTGGTCTCGGGAGCATCCTCGCCGTAGAGGTTGTAGTAGGCGTTGTAACGGTTGTAGCCCCAGTTGCTGTTCAGACGGTCGGGATCGAGCTCCTTAGCCTTGTCGTAGTACTTGATGGCCTCGGTGTAGAGGGCCTTCTTCTGGGCGGGATCCTCGGTGTTCTGAGCGTGGATGCTGATGGCTGTTCCTGCGTATGTCTGGATAGCGGCATTGTCGGGCTTGAGCTCAGCGGCCTTCTTCAGATACTCGGAAGCCTTGGCGGGATCGTCGTTAAGAATGCCAAGACCCTTGTCAGCGAGGGCAACGAAGTTGTTGGGGTCAACGGCGAGTTTGTCGTCGAGTACCTTCTCGGCAGCGGCCTTGTCGCCAGTCATCGTGTACATGTTGTAGAGTTTCTCCATCACACCGTCGGTCTGGTGCTCAGCGTAGATGTCCTTCAGCTGGTTGATGTAGTTGAGTGAGTCTTCTCTCGACTTGAGCTCGCTTCCGAGGATCTCAAGCTTCAGGTTGAGACAACCCTCATATTCGGCGCTGTCCTTCATGGCGATGTCGCAGAGCTCAACGGCCTTGGCCATATCCTTGTCCTGATAGGCGAAGACGGCAGCGAAGCGTGCCACCTGTCCGAAGTAGGCCTTCTGGAACTCACGGTCGCTGTTCTTGAAAAGGGGAGCTGCGTCGCTCTCGGCAAACATCTGCCAGTACTTGCGTGCTGTGGCGTTGTCCTTGGCCTGTACGGCTTCCTGACCGGCGTTGACGAGCTGGTTACGGGGCTGTACCCAGAGGCGCTGGGCGTTCTTGTCGGCATACTTGGGGGAAATCTTGCCCTTCTCGTTGGGCTGCTGGTCGTATTTGTCGCACTCAATAGCCATGAGCAATGCATTGTAGGCAGAAGTAGACATCAGTTCGTTGTCGACGGGCTTCTCTTGCTGTCCCATCTGGGCGGCGAGCTGGTTCTCGGTCACGATCGTACTCTGCTTGTTGAAAGCGTCGTAAGCCAGGTCAACGAGCATGTTGTAGGCAGCTGCTTTCTCCTGAGCGTTGGCGAGTTGATCAATAGAGCTCTTCACAAGGGCTTCTGCTTCGGCGTAACCTAAGCCCTTGAGGGATTTCTTAAGCGCCTTGAAGGCGTCACTGTCACCGGCAAAAGCGGTAGCGCTGGCTACCAGCATCATTGCCATCATCATTAACTTTTTCATAAGCTTGAATTTAGTTTGGAAATGGTTATTATTAATTGTTATTATTCTCTGTGTCGAAAGCTTCGTCGACGGGAGCATCGGTGATGGGTTCCTCATCGAGCACCTCGGCCTCCTCTACGTCCTCTTCCTGTGACGAGGTCACCTTGCAGACGCTGGCGATGGTGTCGTTCTTCTTAGCGAGATTGATGAGGCGTACGCCCTGGGTGGCACGGCCCATGACACGCACGTCGGCAACCTTCAGGCGGATGAGGATGCCAGACTTGTTGATGATCATGAGGTCGTTCTCGTCGGTGACCACCTTGATGGCCACGAGGCGTCCGGTCTTCTCGGTGATGGCGAGGGTCTTCACACCCTTGGTGCCACGGTTCGTCTTGCGGTAGTCTTCCACCTCGGAGCGCTTGCCGTAGCCGTTCTCAGAGACCACCATGATGGTCTCGACGTTTGGATCGTTGACGCAGACCATGCCTACCACCTCGTCGTCGTCGCCGTCGAGCTGCATACCGATCACACCCGTTGCCACACGGCCCATGGCGCGTACCTTATCTTCATTGAAGCGTACGGCGCGTCCGTTGCGGTTGGCCAGCAGCAGTTCGTTGTGGCCGTTGGTGAGGCGAACGCCTACCACCTCGTCGCCCTCATTGATGTTGATGGCGATGACACCGGCGGCACGCACGTTCTTGTAGGCATCGAGGCGGGTCTTCTTGATGATACCCTGCTTGGTGGCGAACACCACGTAGTGGGACTGCATGAACTCGGTGTCGTTGAAGTTCTTGATGCGCAGCACGGCGTTGATGGAGTCGTCGGGCTCGATATTGAGCATGTTCTGAATGGCGCGGCCCTTGGAGTTCTTATCGCCCTCGGGAATCTCGTAGCACTTCTGCCAGTAGCAGCGGCCCTTCTGGGTGAAGAAGAGCAGCGTGTTGTGCATTGTGGCGGGATAGATATACTCCGTGAAGTCGTTGTCGCGGTGACGGGCTGCCTTGGCACCTACGCCTCCCCTGCCCTGCTCGTGGAACTCGGTGAGCGGCGTGCGCTTGATGTAGCCCATATGGCTGATGGTGATGACCACAGGATCGTCGGGATAGAAGTCCTCGGCGTTGAACTCATGGTCGAACGGTATAATCTCCGTGCGGCGCTGGTCACCATACTTCTCCTTCACCTCGAGCAGGTCGTTCTTCATCACTTCCTTACAACGCTCGGGGTTGTCGAGGATTTCCTGCAAGTCGGCAATGAGTTTCTGCAGGTCGTCGAACTCCTGATGGAGCTGATCCACACGCAGGCCAGTCAACTGTGCCAGACGCATGTCAACAATAGCCTTCGACTGGAGCTCATCGAGTTCGAAGCGGGCTTCGAGGTTACGCTGGGCATCGGTCGGCGTCTTACTGTTGCGGATAATGTGTACCACCTCATCGATATTGTTCACAGCAATGATCAAACCTTCAAGGATGTGGGCACGCTCCTGAGCCTTGCGCAGATCGTACTTGGTGCGACGGATGGTCACATCATGACGGTGCTCCACGAAGTACTTCACGCATTCCTTCAGCGTAAGCAGACGGGGACGGCCTTTTACGAGAGCGATGTTATTCACTGAGAATGAGCTCTGTAGGGCTGTCATCTTAAAGAGCTTGTTGAGCAGCACATTGGCGTTGGCATCGCGCTTCACATCGACCACGATACGCATGCCCTGACGCCCTGACTCGTCGTTGACGTTGGCCACACCCTCAATCTTGTGCTGGTTGGCAAGGTCGGCGATATAGGCCACGAGATCGGCCTTGTTCACGCCGTAGGGAATCTCGGTGACGACGATCTTGTCGTGGGTCTCGCCACTCTCGATCTCGGCCTTGGCACGCATCACGATACGTCCGCGACCGGTCTCGTAGGCATCACGCACGCCCTGGAGTCCGTAGATATAGGCTCCCGTGGGGAAGTCGGGACCGGGGATGAACTGCATCAGTCCGTCGGTGTCGATATCGGGGTTGTCGATATAGGCACAGCAACCGTCAATGACCTCACCCAGGTTGTGGGTAGGCATGTTCGTGGCCATACCGACGGCAATACCGTTACCACCGTTCACCAGCAGGTTAGGTATCTTTGTGGGCATCACTGTCGGCTCTACGAGGGAGTCGTCGAAGTTGGGTGCCATATCGACGGTATCCTTGTCGAGGTCGTCCATGATGTGCTCACCCATCTTTGAGAGTCGGCACTCCGTGTATCGCATGGCTGCAGGAGAGTCGCCATCGACGGAACCGAAGTTACCCTGGCCATCGACCAGCGTATAGCGCATGTTCCAGTCTTGGGCCATACGAACGAGGGCACCATAGACGGATGAGTCGCCGTGGGGGTGATACTTACCGAGCACTTCACCTACTACGCGCGCACATTTCTTATAAGGTTGTGTGGATACGTTGTTGATGTTCATCATACCGTAGAGGATACGGCGGTGGACGGGCTTGAAGCCGTCGCGTACATCGGGAAGGGCACGTGCCACAATGACTGACATGGAGTAGTCGATGTAGCTCGATTTCATCTCTTCCTCAATGTTAATCTTCAAAATTCTGTCGTTGTCAAATGTCTGATCCATTTCTTATTTTTTATCCTTTATTTTTTCAGCAACTTTGCGTTTAAGGCACTTTTCAGGCCCGCTGACGCGTTTTTAACCGTGCAAAGGTAGACATTTTTTTCCATCCGACCAAACCTTTTAAGCTATTTTAGCGGAAACTTTTTCGGGAAGAATGGCATGATGTTTGCAGGAAATGTTGTATCTTTGCACAAAAATAGATAAAATAGTAAATCGTAAATCACTAAATAGTAAATCAAGTGACGAGTCAATTTTCGCCGAAAGTGTCAGAGATACTCGCTTTCTCCAGAGAGGAGGCAGCGAGACTCGCCAGCCGTTCCGTAGGACCGGAACACCTGCTGCTGGGCATGCTCAGGAGCAATGACGGTCCTGTGGTCGACCTCTTTCATCGTCTGAACCTGAACCTGCAGTCGGTTAAGACCGAACTGGAGATGCGTGTCAGGGAGGACGAAATCGGGCGCCCCATACACACCACAGACCTGGTGCTGAACGAGAAGGCGAGCAACATTCTGAAACTGGCCGTGCTGGAGGCCCGTATCCAGCATACAAACAAAGTAGACGAACAGCACCTGCTGCTGGCCATCCTTCACGATGCCGTCAACAACGGTGCCAAACAAGTATTAGAACTGAACAACATGAACTACGAAGACGCGATGGCCATGCTCTATGCGCCACAGAATAAGGAGATTAAGAACGGTATAGGTCTTCCCGACGAAGATGAGGAGGACTTCGAGGAGACGGGATCTACCGCCTCTTCGGGACAATCCGGCAATGCCAGGAATTCAGGGGCAGCAACCACCGCCCAGAAGAAGACCGCCTCGAAGACGCCAGTGCTCGATACCTTTGGTACCGACCTCACGCTGGCTGCCGCCGAAGGAAAGCTCGACCCCTGTGTGGGACGTGAGAAGGAGATACAGCGTATCATCGAGATCCTCGGACGAAGGAAGAAGAACAACCCCATCCTCATCGGTGAGCCCGGTGTCGGTAAGAGTGCGATCGTGGAAGGTCTGGCACAACTGATTGCCGATCACCGCACATCGCCCATGCTTTTCGGAAAACGTATCTATACGCTGGATATGACGGGTGTGGTAGCCGGTACGAAGTACCGCGGACAGTTCGAGGAGCGTCTGAAGGCCCTGATGAAGGAACTGGAGGCCAATGATGACGTCATCGTGTTCATCGACGAGATACACACCATCATAGGCGCCGGCTCTACCCCAGGCAGTATGGATGCCGCCAATATCATGAAACCGGCTCTGGCTAGGGGAACCATACAGTGTATCGGTGCCACGACACTCGACGAGTACCGTAACTCCATTGAGAAGGACGGAGCCCTTGAGCGCCGTTTCCAGAAGGTACAGGTGGAGCCCACGACGAATGACGAGACGCTACAGATACTGCGTAATATCAGGGACCGCTATGAGCACCACCATCATGTCACCTATACAGACGAGGCGTTGGTGGCATGTGTCAAATTGACAGACCGCTATGTGACAGACCGTTTCATGCCTGACAAGGCTATCGATGCCCTCGACGAAACGGGATCACGCGTACATCTCGGCAATACGCAGGTGCCGCCTGAGATTGTGGAGAAGGAAAAGGAGATGGCGCGCGTTAAGGAGAAGAAACAACAGGCCGTCAAGAATCAGGACTTTGAACTGGCTGCCGGATACCGTGACCGTCAGACGGTGTTGGAAACCGAACTGAAGTTGCTGAATGAGCGTTGGAGGTCTGGCGAGGGAGAAGAGCGTCAGATAGTGGATGCCGAACAGGTGGCTGAGGTTGTCTCGATGATGACCGGTGTGCCCGCCCAGCGGATGGCTGAGGAAGAGGGTATCCGTCTGAAGGGGATGGCCCAGGAACTGAAGAATGCCGTGATCGGCCAGGACGCCGCCATCGACAAGATGGTGAAAGCCATCCAGCGCAACCGTGTGGGACTGAAAGACCCGAACCACCCCATCGGCGTGTTTATGTTCCTCGGTCCTACAGGTGTCGGCAAGACTTATCTGGCCAAGAAACTCGCAGAGTTTATGTTTGGCAGCAGTGATGCCCTGATACGTATCGATATGAGCGAATATACGGAGAGCTTCAACACTTCAAGGCTCATCGGTGCACCTCCGGGCTACGTGGGATATGAGGAAGGCGGCCAGTTGACCGAGCGTGTGAGACGGCACCCCTACTCTATCGTCTTGCTTGATGAGATCGAGAAGGCCCACGCCAATGTGTTCAACCTCCTGTTGCAGGTGTTGGATGAAGGCCGCCTGACAGATGGCAACGGACGTTTTGTGGACTTCCGTAACACGGTGATCATCATGACCTCTAATGCCGGCACCAGACAACTGAAGGATTTCGGTCGCGGCGTAGGTTTCAGCGCATCAGGCCAGACAGGTCTCGCACTCAACGAACAGGACAAGCAACATGCCCGTGATATCGTGCAGAAAGCGCTCTCGAAGCAGTTCTCTCCGGAATTCCTGAACCGTCTGGATGAAATCATCACCTTCGACCAGCTTGACATAGAGGCCATCAAACGTATCATCGACGTGGAACTGAAGAGTCTCTATGCACGGATAGAGCAGATCGGCTATCGCATCAACCTCTCCGACGAGGCCAAGGCTTTCGTCGCTTCGAAGGGCTATGATGTGCAGTTCGGTGCCCGCCCCCTGAAGCGAGCCATACAGAACTACATAGAAGACGGCATCAGTGACATCATCGTGAACGGTGGGTTGCCATTAGGCTCCGTCATACATATCACCCTGCATGAAAACAAAAATGAGTTAGTGTTCAACTAACTCATTTTTTTGTGTTCAGAGTACTCGGATTACTCAGAGATTCTTGCATTCCTCGAACCACAAGGCATATGAGGCATCACTTGGCATGCGCCAGTCACCACGAGGTGACAGACTCACGCTACCCACCTTGGGACCGTCGGGCATGCAGGAACGCTTGAACTGCTGGGTGAAGAACCTGCGGCAGAACACGGTGAGCCATTTCTTCACCGTCTCCTCGTCGTAAAGGGCCTCACGACCTTCTACTGGCGAAGCCGTGCAGAAAGCTTTCTTGGCAAGCAGGAAGATCTTCTTCGGTGAGAAGCCATAACGCAGGAAGTAGTAGATGAAGAAGTCATGCAGTTCGTAGGGACCGACGAGGTCTTCTGTCTTCTGTTTGATCTGGCCTTGTTCGTCGGCGGGAATGAGCTCGGGGGATATGGGCGTGTCAACAATGTCGAGCAGCGTGTCTGTAGCCATCTCCCCGGCAATGTAACTCACGATGTAACGGATGAGAGTCTTTGGCACGCCTGCGTTCACACCATACATCGACATGTGGTCGCCATTGTATGTAGCCCATCCAAGGGCGAGTTCCGAGAGGTCGCCGGTACCTACCACGATGGCATTCTCCTGATTAGCCACGTCCATCAGTATCTGAGTACGTTCACGGGCCTGGGCATTCTCATAGGTCACGTCGTGAACCTTCGGGTTATGTCCGATATCCTCGAAGTGCTGGGTGACTGCCTTTGAGATGTTTATCTCACGAATGGTCACGCCCAGTGTCTCCATCAGTTTCACGGCGTTGTTATGAGTACGGTCGGTCGTGCCGAAGCCTGGCATTGTAATGCCGATGATGCCTTTGCGGTCGAGACCAAGTTTATCGAACGCTTTCACAGAGACGAGCAGGGCAAGTGTAGAGTCAAGACCACCGCTGATGCCGATGACTGCCTTCTGGGCGTTGATATGGTAGAGGCGCTTGGCAAGTCCGGACACCTGGATGTTCAGAATCTCTTCACAGGTCTCGGCCATCTGTTCCTTTTTGGGAATGAATGGATGCGGGTCGACGTCCCTGAGTAAGTCGAACTCTTTCGGCGATATCGGCTTACAGTTGATGATATTGGCATGTGCGCCTCGTTGGGCGTTGATGAACGTCGTATTGGTGCGCCGTTCAGCACGGAGTTTTTCTACGTCAATCTGGCAGGACTGTATCTGTGGCTGTATCGAGAAGCGCGAGCCCTCAACCAGCAGTTTTCCGTTTTCAAAGATCAGCGCATTACCGCCAAACACCATATCCTGAGTTGACTCTCCGAATCCGCAACTTGAATAGACGTATGCACTAATGGTGCGAGCACTCTGCTGGGCGAGCAGCGATTTCAGATAGGTGTTCTTGCCGATGAGCTCATCGCTTGCCGAGAGGTTCAGGATGATGTCGGCTCCTGCCAGTGCCAGATTATTGCTCGGGGGAATCGGTGCCCAGACATCCTCGCAGATCTCCACGCCGAACTTCATACCGTCGCCTGTTGCGAAAAGAAGGGGTTCGGCACTCACGTGTACAGGACTGCCTGCGAAGTAGATGTCGGTGGGATTAAGATCCTGGGCAGAAGCGAACCACCGCTTCTCATAGAATTCTGCGTAACTGGGCAGATAGGTCTTCGGAATGATACCAAGCAGTTGTCCACCTTGAATGACTGCGGCACAGTTGTAGAGCAGGCTGTTAATCACCACCGGCAGACCGACAACCGTGATGATATCGAGTTTGCGGGTGAAGTCGAGCAACACCATCACACCCTGTTCAGCACGGTCGAGCAGAGCCTGTTCCTTAAACAGATCCTGACAGGTGTAGCCTGTGATACAAAGTTCCGGCAGCACCATCACCTCGATGCCCCTACCCTCGGCCTGCGCAATCAGACTCTCTATCTGCTGCACGTTGTACTCCACGTCAGCCACCTTTACTGCTGGTACTGCGGCGGCCACCTTTACAAATCCGTATTTCATACCTTTATCTTTTGAACGTCGTTTTCAATCAGTGTGTATATGAGCGCCGGCTGCTCAAAGAAGTCGTTTTCGCGGAAAGCATGAAGCTTGTAGAACTTCATGGTGTCCACGTTCAGTTGAGCGTTCACCGGAGGTTTCTGAAGGAAGGGCTTATCACGTTTGTAGGCCACCATCTGCACAATGGTATGCTCCAGTGCATTGAGATCCTCACGTCCGAACTCCTCGATGAACTCCTTGGTGTTCGGCTCAAGCTCTCCTTCGGCACGTAACGTCCAGGCGTTGTTCTCGCCTGTCATGTAGGTATAGCGAAGATAGTAGTTCGAATCGTTTACAAGATAGCTCTCAAAGCGTGTCTGTGTGAGCTCCTTCACATCCATGGGCACAAAGGCGAGATAAACACTCAGTCTGTCACCACCACGACGCTCTTCTGGTTTCGGTCGGAATGTGATTGGCTTGTCGGCTGGGTCTGTCTCCTCTTCCTCTTCGTCGTTCATCTTCTGTGCGGCCTTCATCGATGAGGCTTTCACCTCCACCAAGTGGCTAGTGCCGTAGTCTTCGTCGCCGACAACCACAACTTCCGTCTTCAGCATGGGAACCTGAAAGCCGTCCTCGTCCTCTACAAGTACGATGTTTTTGCCTTGGAATCCGGCCACCCGGCCTCCTCCAATCTCATTCAGGAATCTGACTTGATCACCTATTTTCATCTCTTAATGATTCATTTCTGGGGACAAAGGTAAAAAAAAATGCCTGAACCACCAAAGATTCAGGCAATTTTCTTACTTCTGGGGATCTTGTTCCTCATTCGAGGCCGAAGAGCAGCTTCAGACCTCCGTCTACACCCGAGAAGCCCATGAAGGCCAGTGAGAGCAGACCGGCAGAGAGCATGACGATGGCCATTCCCTGCATCCCCTTGGGGATTTTCACTAATTCCAGCTGTTCACGCATGCCGGCAAAGACTGTCAGCGCCACACCGAAGCCTATGGCTGTAGAGAACGCATAGACAACGGACTGCAGCAGGTTGAAGTCTTTCTGGATGACGAGAATGGCTACGCCCAGCACGGCACAGTTCGTCGTAATCAGGGGCAGGAAGATACCGAGCGCCTGGTACAACGCAGGCGATACTTTCTTCAGCACAATCTCAACCATCTGCACCAACGATGCGATGACAAGGATGAAGGCGATGGTCTGAAGATATTGCAGACCGAAGGCATCGAGCACGTATTTCTGCACCAGCCAGGTAACAATGGTGGCCAGCGTCAACACGAAGGCCACAGCTGCCGACATGCCCAGCGAGGTGTCTATCTTCTTTGATACGCCAAGGAACGGACAAATGCCCAGGAACTGTGACAACACGATGTTGTTCACGAAGATGGCGGAAATGAATATTAGGATGTATTCCATAAGTCGTTATTACGTTATTTCGTTATATCGTTATTTCGTCAAATTGTCAAATCGTCATTTCGACAATTCTTTTTTTTTGCGTTAGGAGTTGCGCAGCTTGTTGACGATGGCGATGAGGAAGCCGAGGGTGATGAATGCTCCCGGAGGCAATACAAAGAGAAGAATGTTATAGGTCTCGGGCAGAAGCGTCAGTCCGAAAACAGAACCATTGCCCAGCAATTCACGGCAGATGCCGAGAAGCGTCAGACCAATCGTAAAACCAAGACCAATACCGATACCGTCGAAGAGGGAAGCCAATGGCGATTGCTTGGAGGCAAAACCCTCTGCACGGCCAAGGATGACACAGTTAACCACAATCAGCGGGATGAACAGTCCGAGGGCTGCGTCGATATCAGGCAGGTAGGCCTTGATGACCATCTGCAGAATGGTGACAAAGGCAGCGATCACGACGATGAACACCGGTATGCGCACCTTGTCGGGGGTGACAGATTTCAGACACGAGATAACAACATTGGTACAGATGAGTACAGCCATCGTGGCCAGACCCATCGACATGCCGTTCATGGCAGAGGTGGTGGTAGCCAGCGTGGGACACATACCAAGCATCAGGACGAACGTGGGGTTCTCCTTGACAATGCCATTTTTGATGATATTGATGTAATTCATTTCTGGTCCTCCTTATGTTGTTTAGTGGCACCTGTTTCCACATCGGCAACAGGCGTAGCCTTGTAAGCGTTATAAGCATTGTTCACAGCGAGCAGGAATGCGCGAGAAGTGATGGTAGAGGCTGTGATGGCATCAACCTGACCTCCGTCTTTCGAGACGGTAAGCGGCTCCTTGGGATCTTTGCCGATGATGTCACCCTTCTCGCCCTTCTGGAACCAGCGGTCGGCCTTCGCACCAAGGCCCGGAGTCTCAGCATGCTCAAGAAGTGTGTAACCAAGAATCTGACCTTCGGGGTTGAATCCGACAAGCACTTTCAGGTTTCCACCGAAACCACCTGTGACACTCTCAACAGCTGCTCCGAGATCCTGTCCCTGAGCGTCCTGTGTCTGATAGATGATAAAGGTGAGTTCCTTGCCCTTGGAATCCGTCTGGCGTACAGTGTCTGTCTTTTCAACCTTCAGTTCGTCGACACACATCACACTCTTGATACCATCGGCCAGGGCCTTCGCCTTCTGGTCGTTAATCGGTCCTTCGGTGAGGTGGTTCACATAGGCGAGAATACCGCCCATGACAACGGCCACACCCGTAAGTACCAGTACCATATTTAATAAAGATGATTCAAGTTTCTTCATATCGTTGTCCTCCTTATTTCTTGGCAGGCACTTCTCCGAAGCGCTTGGGTTTCACATAATTGTTAATCAGAGGCGTAAACGCATTCATAATGAGAATGGCAAACGACATACCCTCGGGATAGGCACCCCAGTTACGGATGACGACGGTGAGGAAACCGATGGCAACACCATAGATCAGTTGTCCCTTCGGGGTCATCGGACTCGTCACATAGTCGGTTGCCATGAAGATGGCACCCAGCATCAAACCGCCGGAGAGGATCACGGAGATAGGGTCGGCATAGGCGGGATTAGCCAGATGGAGCAGACCGGCAAAGACGAACACCGTGCCGAGGATGCTGACGGGGATGTGCCAGGTGATGATCTTCTTCCACAGCATAAAGAGCAGACCGATGATCAGGGCCAGCGCACAGATCTCACCCATCGCACCGGCACCGTCGGGATGGTTACCGAGGAAGAGGTCGAGCGATGAGGGCAGCTGATTGAGGATCGAGGCGTCACCGGTCTTGATGGCATCTTTCATGATTGCCAACGGCGTGGCGCCTGTCTCAGCATCAAGATAGCTACTGAGCTGGCCTATCTTCGGCCAGGTCGTCATCTGCGCGGGGAAAGCCACCAGCAATGCCGCACGACCTACAAGTGCCGGGTTGAAGAGATTATTGCCGAGACCTCCGAAGGTCATCTTGGCCACACCGATGGCGAAGAGCGCACCGATGATGATGATCCAGATGGGGAGATTCGACGGCAGATTAAACGCCAAGAGCAGACCCGTGAGAATGGCCGAGCCGTCACAGATGGTCAGACGCTCCTGTCTCAGGATATATTTGCTGATAGCCCACTCAAAGAATACGCAGGCAGCCACACTCGTGGCCGTCACAATGACGGAACCCAGGCCGAAGAAGTAGAACGAGACAAGAAGTGCCGGCATCAGGGCGATGATGACGCCGTACATGTTGCGCTCAACGGTATCGGTGCCATGGGCGTGTGGCGATAATGAAACTATTAATTTACTCATATTATATTATTCCTTATTTTTTTGCAGATCTTGCACGGATAATTCCCATAACGGTGGACTTGCCCAGACGGATGTTGTCGAGCAGCGGACGATGGGCAGGACAAGTGAACTGACACGAGCCACACTCGATACAGCTGACGATATCCTCTCTCTCGGCACGCTCCCAGTTCTTCACCTCAGAGAGTTTGGCCAGCAGATAAGGCTCCAGTCCCATCGGACAGGCACCGACACACTTGGCACAACGGATGCAAGGCTCTGGCTCCTTCCGACGGGCCTCGTCGTCGGAGATGATCGTTACGGAATTGGTTCCCTTGCAGATGGGCACCTCCGTCGATGTGAGGGCTTTACCCATCATCGGGCCACCGGCTAACAGTTTGTTATCACCCTCGGGCATACCGCCACAGGCATCAATAAGATCCTTCATAGGTGTACCCATGCGTACGAGGAAGTTGCCGGGATTCTGGAGTTTCTTACCTGTCACCGTGGTGTAACGCTCAAACAAGGGTTTATGCTTCATAACTGCCTCATAAACGGCAAAGGCCGTACCAACGTTCTGCACGATGGCTCCCACATTCACCGGGATGGCAGGAGGAGCAGGCACCTGACGACGGATGACGGCATCCACAAGCTGTTTCTCACCACCCTGCGGATAGCGCTGCTTCAGGGGAACGGCCTCAACACTATATTTGGAACTGCCAAACTTCTCTGCGCATTTCTTGGTGAGCAGTTCGATGGCGGCAGGCTTATTGGTCTCTATGCCGATATATCCGGTCGTAACCTTCGCAGCCATCATCAATAGTTCCAGTCCGATAAGAATCTCATCAGCCTTCTCCATCATCAGACGGAAGTCGGCTGTGATATAAGGCTCACACTCTACCGCATTGATGATCACACACTCAGCCTTGGCTGTTGGCGGAGGAGTGAGTTTGATGAATGTAGGGAATCCGGCACCACCCATTCCCGTAACACCAGCCTCTTTCACCCGGTTGATGATCTCCTCGGGGGTGAGTTCGGGATGAGCTTCTACAGTCTCCAGCTTATCAGAGCGGTCGATGGTCTCTTCCCACTCGTCACCCTCCACATTAATAATAATGACCGGCTTGCGATAACCTGTAGCATCGATGGCGGTATCAATCTTGAAGACCGTACCACTAACAGATGAATAGATAGGTGCGGACACAAAACCACCGGCTTCAGCAATCATTGTTCCCACCTTCACCTTGTCACCTTTCTGTACCACAGGCTTGGCTGGAGCACCGATATGCTGGCTCAGGGGGAAGATTGCCTGCTTAGGCAGGGCTGCCACCTTGGTTAAGGCGTCATTGGTCAGTTTGTTCTCTTCGGGGTGGATACCACCTATACGGAATGTTCTGATATTCATGCTTTTGCCTCCTCTTTCTTTTCGGGTTCAACAACGGCCTTTGGAGCTGCGGGTTCCTTGGGTTTCGGCGCTGGTGGTGGCGTGGGGAAATTCACGTCACGAATGGCCTTCTTAGGACATACCGTCACACACTTGCGGCACAGACGACACTTCTCCGGGTCGATATATGCCAGATTGTTCTCTACGGTAATGGCACCGAACGGACACTCCTTCTCACACTTTCCACAGCCGATACAACTCACGGCACAGGCCTTCATAGCTACGGGCCCCTTATCCTTGTTGACACAGGAGACAAAGACTCTCCTACCCTTCGGTCCCTTCTTGCGAAGTTCGATGATGCCTCGGGGACAAGCCTTCACACAGGCTCCGCAGGAAGTACACTTGTCGTCGTCAACTTCAGGAATACCCGTCTCGGGATTCAGATGGATGGCATCGAACTGACAGGCTGCCACACAGTCGCCGCAACCCAGACAGCCAAAGCCACAAGCCGTCTCGCCGGCACCGCATGCATGCATGGCAGCACAGGTGCGCAGTCCGGCATACTCGGCAATGCGAGGACGATGCTCACATGTGCCATTACATCTCACTACTGCCACCTTCGGCTCACCATTGGCAATTGCCATACCGAGCAGGTCGGCCACCTTTCCCATCACATCGGCGCCTCCCACAGGACAGCTCAAGCCTTCGATGGAACCGGCGTCTGCCCCCTTTACCAGAGCGTCAGCCATACCTCCGCAGCCGGCAAATCCACAACCGCCACAGTTGGCACCGGGCAGCAGTTCATTGACCTGAGCAATGCGGGGGTCTTCATAAACAGCAAATTTCTTGGAGGCAGCAAACAGCACGACAGCTGCTATCAGGCCGATGGCCCCCAAGACAATGACTGCAATCAAGATAAAATTCATAAAAGCTCAATATTTAGTTTATTTATTCATCCAAATGAAATGAGATCTGCCTGCTTACGCTATCGCGTCGCAGCCACAACAAGAAATAATAAGGTACCAATGAAGCTAAGGCCGACAAGGCTGCCAGACCTTCATTACCTGTCAGGTATAAAACCACAACAAGCACACCTAAGAGCAACAGGAACGGCATCACAAAACCTAGCTGCAGCGCCTTTTTGGCCACATTCCCTGAAGCCCATACCGTCACCTCCTGACCTATCTGGAACCTGGAAGTGTCGGCATCAAAAACCTCTACGATCTTCTCCTTCGATTCAGCAGCATGACAATGACCTGCTATCTTGCAGGCACCACATGCAGACGTCTGAAGGATACGCACCTTGACACATCCTTCTGACGTAGACTCTACTGTCCCTGAATGACTTATCTTTGTATGCACCTTGCAAAGGTACAAAAAATATAAGTATCTTAGGTCAATAATTAAGTATTTTTTGAAAAAAGAACCGTAATCGTTTGCAAATACAGCCTATTCTTCCTGACTGGAGAGCATCTCGAACTTACGGGCTTCATTAATGTGGTACACTTCTTCCAAATGCGCACGGTAGTCTTCCTTGGCATAATCCATCAGTCGGATCTCATAGTCGCTCGTGATGGAGAAATACTGCAGGAACTCCTGTTCATTGATCTCTGTGTACTCTTCCGGCTCCCTGCTGTCAACTGAGAACAGGCATAGTTTGTCTACCGGGAAATAGTCATCGTCCAGCGAGTAGAGCCAAAGCGAATACTCGCCGTCACTCTCGTCCGCCGCGATGATGATGAGTCTTGCACCGACCGTCTCGGGCAGGGAGATGGCCTTCGGATGACGACAGTCTACCAGATTCATATATTCAGCCACATCCTTACCAACTTCCTTGTACGACGGAAGCATGCGGACATAGTCCTCGTCATAACTCAGAGGCAAGGGCTGTATCTCAAGGCTGTCAAAGAACAACTTCATGGGATTATCAGACGTTTCAAGGTCAACTCCCTGTAGTGCTAACTTCTCCTTAATCTCAAGAGCTTTTACGCTGTCGAGCTTATGCTGGAGTTCTTCCGGTGACATCTTCCTGCCACCGCCGCATGACACCATCAAGAGTGTCACGACTAATAATACCAAGCCTTGTCTCATCTTATTCTATAGTTTGATTTTCTTCTTGATGACCTTGCTCTCATTCTGCAGACGGTCAAGGGCGGTGACGGCATATACCCACTTTTCCGAGCCGCGTTCGTAGGGTAACTTGTAAAACGGCTGGTTGGTGATGGCTACAATCTTAGCTGGATTGCTGATATCCAGCTTCTCACCCTTACGGAAACGGTAGACCACATACTTGACGGCCTTGTCTTCCCATGAATCTCCCTTAGGAGCCGTCCAGAATAGGATGTAACCGTCTTCAGTCCAGATGGGCTTCATCTTCCTCACACTCTTCGGTGCCTTACCGTCGATGAAGGGCATTGAAGGTTGAAGGGCGGGATACTTCCAATATACGTTACGAAGGTTTGAACCGTAGTTGCCGATATTATCAACAGCAGCTTTGGCATACCATAGTACGGTACCGCTGACGTTTGGCATCTGACGGTGCAGGGCCATCTTTGCTGCCTGCTGATGAATCTGAGGATTCTTCTTGTCTGGAGCCTTAGCTGTGCGTTCCACATCCTCTCCGATGATGAGCGGGCGGGCGTTAGCATACTGGTTCCACCAGTTGATGAGCGTTTCATAGTCGGCTGCCTTATGGCCTATCTCCCAATAGATCTGCGGCACGCAATAATCGAGCCAGCCATTGTTCACCCACATCAACACGTCGGCATAGAGGTCATCGTAGTTCTGGGTACCATTGGTGTTACTGCCTACATACGATGTGCTCCTGTTGCGGTAGATACCGAACGGCGATATACCCACCTTCACCCAGGGCTTCGTCTCATGCACGGTCTTATAAACTTGTTCGATGAAGAGGTTCACGTTATAACGGCGCCAGTCACCCTGATCCTTGATGCCGTTGGGATGATCCAGAAACAGTTCATCGTCAGGTATGCTCTCTCCCTTCACGGGATAAGGATAGAAATAGTCGTCCATATGCAGACCGTCTATGTCGTAACGACTGACGATGTCCTTCACAACTTCACAGATATAGTCACGGTTCTCAGGGATACCGGGATTGAGAATGAACTGGCCGTCGTATGCAAAACAGTTCATCGGCTTCTGCACGGTGATATGTCTCTGGTCTAACTGCTTGGTACCCTTTGTCTTAGCCCTATATGGATTAATCCATGCGTGAAGTTCCATACCGCGCTTGTGGCATTCGGTAATCATCCATTGCAGCGGGTCCCAATATGGCGATGGCGCCTTGCCCTGCTGTCCTGTTAGGAACCGGCTCCACGGCTCCAGCTTGCTCTCATAGAGGGCGTCGCACTCCGGACGCACCTGAAAGATGATGACGTTGACGCCGTCTTTCTGCAACTCGTCGAGTTGGTAGGTCAGCGTACTCTGCATTTTCTTGGTACCTATGCCCTGGAACTGTCCGTTCACACATTGTATCCATGCTCCGCGCATCTCACGCTTCTGGGCTTCTGAAGCGACTGTCAGCATCAAGGCCGACAAAAACATTATGATCCTTATCATTCGAATAGATTTAGTTTATTCTTCCTTGCTTCCTCCAACGACTGCAGCTTCTCCTGAGTCTGAAGGTAATCCTCACGCAACTCCTGATATTTCCTTGTCAGCTCCTGCTCCACATGCTCGCCGTCGTTCATCAGTCGGGCAGCGACAATGGCATTCTGAGAAGCATCTTTCATCCAGACCACAGAACCTCCATATACAGGAGCAATCTTCAGGGCCACATGCAGCTCACTCGTTGTGGCTCCGCCAATCATGATGGGTATATCCATTCCAGACCTCTGGAGTTCCTTAGCCACATTGACCATCTCCTCAAGGCTTGGCGTGATCAGACCACTCAGTCCTATCATATCCACTTTTTCTTCCTTGGCCTTTCGCACAATCTGCTCGGCAGGAACCATCACACCCATATCTATGACCTCGTAGCCATTACACGACATAACGACACTGACGATATTCTTTCCGATGTCGTGCACATCGCCCTTAACCGTGGCCAGCAACACTTTTCCAGCACGCTTGGAAGTCTTTCCTGACTCGATAAAGGGCTTCAGGATGCTTACGGCCTGTTTCATCGTACGGGCCGTCTTCACCACCTGCGGAAGAAACATCTTTCCTTCTCCGAACAGGCGTCCTACGGTGTTCATGCCAGCCATCAGAGGCCCCTCGATAATATCTACAGCTCGGGGATATTTCACCAAAGCTTCCTTCAGGTCTTCTTCCAGATAGTCGCCGATACCCTTTACCAGAGCCTGCGACAGACGCTCCTCGACAGGAGTTTCTAATCTGCTAGTATCGCTAGTTTGACTAGTTAAACTAGTTCCACTAGTCTCGCTAGTCTGACTAGCCTTACTCGTCAGCTCGTTAGCCAGCTCCGTAAGACGCTCTGCAGCATCGCTTCTGCGGTTCAGAATGACATCTTCTATGATATCAAGCTGCTCTTGAGGAATGTCGCTATATATTACTTTAGATGAGGGATTTACGATGCCAAAGTCCATGCCTTTCTGTATGGCGTGATAGAGGAACACGGCATGCATAGCCTCACGGATATAGTTGTTTCCCCTGAAGGAGAACGAGAGGTTGCTGACACCGCCGCTCACGTGTGCGCCGGGCAGATTCTCACGTATCCACCCTGTGGCTCGGATATAGTCGGCGGCATAGGCATCATGTTCCTCCATACCTGTGGCCACAGCCAACACATTAGGGTCGAAGATGATGTCCAGCGGGTTCATGCCCACTTGTTCTGTGAGGATACGATAGGCCCTCTCGGCTATCTCTATGCGACGCTCGTAGGTGGTCGCCTGTCCCTGTTCGTCGAAACACATCACCACCACAGAGGCGCCGAGCCTCTTCACGTCTTTGGCATGTTCGATGAATTTCTCTTCTCCCTCCTTCAACGAGATGGAGTTGACGATGGTCTTTCCCTGCACACACTTCAGACCCGCCATGATGACCTCCCAGTCGGAGGAGTCGATCATCACGGGCACTCTGGCGATGTCGGGTTCTGAGGAGATGAGGTTGAGGAAGGTCACCATCTCCTTCTTGGCATCCAACAGGCCGTCGTCCATATTGATGTCTATGACCAGCGCCCCGTCTGCCACCTGCTTACGGGCTATGCTCAGCGCCTCGTCATAGTTCTTTTCCTTGATCAGTCTCAGGAACTTGCGTGAGCCAGCCACATTGCAGCGCTCACCAACATTCACAAAGTGCACCTCGGGTGTCACCTCTAGCAGTTCCAGTCCCGACAGCCACATATTCTCCGGCTGTTTGGTGGGCACATGAGGTTTCTTGCCTTCCACCAGCGGTCCGTACAGACGGATGAACGCGTCTGTCGTTCCACAGCAGCCGCCAATGATGTTCACCAGCCCTTCGTCCACCAGTTCACCCATCTTCGGGGCCATGCTCTCTGCCGTCTCGTCATAAAGGCCGAGGGCATTGGGCAGACCAGCATTAGGATGACAACTGATGTACCACGGAGCCTTACGTGCCAGTTGGCGCAGATAAGGCTTCATCTGTGTGGCACCGAAAGAACAGTTCAGTCCGACGGAGAACACAGGATAGGTGCTGATGCTTGCCAGGAAGGCGTCGAGCGTCTGTCCACTGAGCGTACGTCCAGCCAGGTCGCTGATGGTCACAGACACCATGATGGGCAGCTGGCTGTCACGCTGACGCATCACCTGCACGGCTGCGTCGATGGCGCATTTCGCATTCAGAGAGTCGAAGATCGTCTCGATAAGTAGAGCATCCACCCCACCCTCCATCAGACCATCCACCTGTTCTTTGTAAGCAAAGAGCAGTTCGTCGTAGGTCATCTCACGGACAGCAGGATTGCTCACGTCTGGTGACATGGAGAGTGTTTTGTTGGTGGGTCCGATACTGCCCGCCACGAACCTCGGTTTGTCCGTCGTGCTGTATTCGTCAGCCATCCTGCGTGCAATCCTAGCACCTTCCAGTGCCATTTCTCTCGCACGCTCTTCCAGATGATAGTCTGCTTGAGAGATGCGTTGACTACTGAAGGTATTGGTGGTGATGATGTCTGCGCCGGCCTCGAGATAACGGCGGTGGATATCCTCAATCACCTCCGGACGGCTCAGGTTCAGCTCGTCAGTATTGCCGACCTTCCCCATCACAGCCCCGACCATCGTGCCCATAGCACCGTCGAGGATGAGTATCCGTTCCCTGATGATCTCGTTAAGCCTATTCACTCTCACTATCCACTCCTACTTGTACACCTTCATCGCCCTATCCATCTCGCGGCGATCTTCCTTTTCCTTCAAGGTCTGACGCTTGTCAAACTCCTTCTTACCCTTACACAGGGCTATGTCCATCTTGGCCCGGCCCTTATCGTCGATGAACACCAGCAGCGGCACAATGGTGTAGCCCGTCTGCTTGGTGGCACTGGCCAGCTGACGTATCTCGCGCTTGGTGAGCAGCAGTTTACGGTCACGCTTCATCTCGTGGTTGTTGTAGGAACCATAGAAATACGGACTGATGCTCATGCCCTTCACCCAGAGTTCTCCGTTGATGACCGTGCAGTAGGTGTCCACCAGACTGGCCTTACCCAGACGGATGGACTTGATCTCCGTACCCGTGAGCACGATTCCAGCGGTGAAGGTCTCGATGAAGAAGTATTCAAACGAAGCCTTCTTGTTCTTTATCTGTACAGGACTCTTCTTCCTGAGTTGTTCTTCTGTCTTATTCACTTTTCACTATTGATGTTTCACATCGAGCTCTTCAACTCAAACACGCCTGTCGGCAACTGCCTGCGCAGCACCTCCAGTTCCATATCCTTGCCTGGCACGATACCATAACTGCGCAGAATCGTCTCCACCGTCTTGCGAGCCAGCTCGGGATGGTTGTTCTCCTCACTCAGATGGCAGAGCCACACCTGCTTCAGGTGCTCAGACATATTCTCGGCTATCACACGTCCACAATCCGTATTCGACAGATGTCCGCTCGCGCTCAGTATCCTTTTCTTCAGATATTCCGGATAAGGTCCTCCCTTCAGCATCTCCACATCGTGGTTGGCCTCGATGATCAGATAGTCTGCCCGTGAGATCACCTCCTTCATCTCGTCGGTCACGGAACCGGCATCGGTGATGATGACAAAGGTAATGCCCTCCACCTGTATCTCATAACCCACGTTCTCGCTGGCGTCGTGGGGTACGGCAAAGGGTCTGACGGTGAAATCGCCCAGAACCACCGACTCGCCCACCTCCAAGAACCTTTTCATGTCCTCGCTCACCTTGCGCTGGATGCAATAGTTGTTGTTGATGCCCTTATGCACCAGCTTTGTGGCATAGACTGGCACCTGATAATCACCACTGAACGCACCGACAGACTTGATGTGGTCGGCATGGTCGTGGGTAATCAGCAAGTGCTTGACGTCATGAAGGGTAACGCCATAGTCCTTGCAATGCTTTTTCAAAGTGCGTAATCCAACACCTATATCTATCATCAGTCCGTCGGTGGCAGTGGCGAGGTAATAGCAGTTACCGCTGCTGCCGCTTCCAAACGATATAAATTTCAACATGTTTTTTATTTTTCGTGCAAAGGTAGTGCAAAATTTCGATTTAGCGAAGAGAATGAGAATAATTTTTCATTCTTGAACGTTAGAAACGTATTCAAATCGAGCACAAAACCAAACAAAATCCTTTTTTTATTTGGTTAGAACGGCATTCCGACGGCGAAATGGAAAGCCAGGTCTCTGCTTAGACGCGGATGGATAATTGGATAATGAGTGTCTTCCGACTCATAGGCTGGATTAATGGCCTTCATACCAAAGTCAAATCGTACGACGAAATAGTCGAAGTTCAGACGTAGGCCGAGACCGTAGCTGGCAGCCATATCATCCAGTATGCGCGAGAACTTGAACTGTCCCTCGGGCTGGTCTTTATAGTCGCGGATGGTCCAGATGTTTCCTGCGTCGACGAACAGGGCTCCGTAGAATTTCCAGAACAGATGTGAACGGTATTCCAGATTCAGGTCCAACTTGATGTCACCCGTCTGGGTGATGAAGTTGATTCGTCCGTCCTTGTCCTTGTATCTTCCTGGTCCGAGGCTTCTCACCGTCCATCCTCTCACGCTGTTGGCGCCTCCTGCGAAGTAGCGCTTCTCGAAGGGCAGTATGGTGCTGTTGCCGTAGGGATAGGCCACGCCCAGTCCGGCATGCACTACCAGCTGGTTGTTGTTGTCCACATACAGGCGATGGATGAAGTCGATGTCAGCCTTCACATACTGCGCAAAGGCAATGTTGAAGATCTTGTACTGTCCATAGGAGTTGGTCGAGGCATCGATTAGACTGGAATACAGGTTCAGCAGGTTGCCCGATGTCTCGAGGTTGGTCTTCAGAGCCGTCCGGCCGTTGTTGTAAGCATAGCCGAAGCCGATCTTCATGATGAACAGATCCTCATAGTTGTATCTCAGGATGGCGTTCGAGTTCTCCGTATTGTCGAGATATTCCTTTCGGAAGGTCTCGCTGATCCAGGGCATGAACACGTAGTTCAGGTCGATCAGGTCCACACGGTAGTTGCTGAACCTGTTCTGGGGTTTCCACTGGTAGTGCCATCCGGCTGAGAGCACGCGACGGTGGAACTCAGGACGGTCCTGAGAGTCGTAGAGCAGCGATACCTCACTGGTGGCGATAATGTTCCTGCGGATGTGGCTACTGAGCAACGGGGCTATGAACCTTGGGAACGAGAGCCTGCTCTCCAGACTGTACTCGAAGAAGTCCTGATTGCTGTAGCCCTCGAGTCCGCGGATGGCCTCGTAGGCTCCTCTCAGCTGTACGCTGAACAGTTCTGAGCCTCTGAACAGGTTGCGGTTCTGGTAGGTCAGCGAGGCCGCCGCACCCAGGTCACCTGCCGTATTAGTACCTTCCGGCTGGAAGCTGATGGTCGAGGGTTTGTTGGCCTGTATCTGTATTTTGGCGTCGAGCAGCGTGGTGTCAGGCACCTGCTCGAAACTGATGTTCGTGTACTTCACCGCACTCAGCCTGCCAAAGTGGTTATACGTGTTCTGCAGTCCTGATGCCGAATAGGGCTTGCCCTTCTCGATAAAAGTGTTCTCCTCTAGCACATGTCGGCGCAGGTGGATGGTGGAGTCAGCCGACGACATATTGATGAATTCCAAGTCCTTGATCTGGTATCGGCTGTGCAGGCTGGCACTGTCTTCGATGTCCCTTCGATACGGGTGCAAGGTCATCAGCAGGTCCACGTTGTGCTCCTCCGCATGCTTGCGCGCACGATAGTTAATGAACTCCTTGTTGAAGCGGAAGTATCCCCTGTCCTGCAGCCACGAGGTGATTCCTGTGCGCTCTGCGTTCAGGGCATCGGCGCTGAACTGCATGCCCTCGTGGAGCGAGATGCCCCGTTCCGTCAACATATCGGCGATGACGGAGTCCTGTATGTCCGTCTGGAAACTGCTGATCTTATAGGGTGTGGCGGGATGCAGCACGTAGATGGCATTCACCTTGCGCTTCTTGGTGTCAAGATACAACTCCACCTCGGCATCCAGATAGCCTTTGTTCACCAGTGCCTGCTTCAGGTCTTCACAACTCAGTTTCGCAAGCACTGAATCATAGACCACGGGCGCCTCTCCTATCATCTTGATTACCTTGTTCACCCAGTTACTGTCACGACCTGCCAGCAGATAGACGCCAAGTGGCACCCTGGCCGTCGACAGCCAGCGGCTGTTGGTCCTCTGGCGAACATATTCCTTCATGGCGGTGGTATTGATGTCCTTGTAGTCTCCATCAGTCACCACACGCACCTTGTTCAGCATATAAGTGTTCTCTGGAAGATGACGAGAAACGGAACATGCGCACAGCATCCACACCCCGATAACGAGGGCCAAGCACAGTCTGTATTCCTTATTTCTCATCTGTCTTTCGCTATTATTCTGCAAAATTACAAAATTATTATGAATTATGCATGATGTATTATGAATTATTTAGTATCTTTGCACTTAAAATCAGTGTAATCTGTGTTATCCGTGGTTTATGATCAGTAAAAATCAGATCAAATTTATCCGTCAGCTGGAGCAGAAGAAGTTCCGACGCCGTGAGGGACTCTTCGTGGCCGAGGGTACCAAGGTGGTAGGCGACCTGCTCGCCCACTATCAGCCCCGCGCCATCTTCGCCACCTCCGAGTGGCTTGCCATGCATCAGCTGAATCATGGGAATATCCAGGAGGTCACAGCCGAAGAGCTCAGTCGCATCAGCTTCCAGCAGCACCCCCAACAGGTGCTTGCCCTCTTCCCTATCCCGTCACAAGCCACCGTTCACCCTTTACACTTCACCAATCACGCTTCACTTTCCCTTGCCCTTGACGGCATTCAAGACCCTGGCAACCTCGGCACCATCATCCGCATAGCCGACTGGTTTGGCATCACCGATATCTTCTGTAGCGAGGACACGGTCGACGCCTGGAACCCAAAGGTCGTGCAGGCCACGATGGGAAGCATTGCGCGTGTGAACTTTTTTTATATGAATCTTTCGGAACTCATCGACACCCTGCCACAGGACTTCCCCGTCTACGGCACCCTGCTCGACGGTGAAAACATCTACACCCAGCAACTATCTCCCAATGGCATCATCGTCATGGGCAACGAGGGTAACGGCATCTCGCCTGAGATTCGCGCTAAGGTGAACCGTCGTCTGCTGATACCCAGCTACCGTCAGGACGATACTGCAGAGAGCCTGAATGTGGCGATTGCCACGGCCGTCACCTGCGCTGAATTCCGCCGACGCACCTTAACCTGTTAGACTTACTTACTTCCGATATAGAGGAAGATCATTCCCAATAGGACGAGGGCGAGGTCGAAGGCCTTGGCCTTGAGGTTCTTTTCACGGAAGAACAGTGCGCCGAAGAGGAATGAGACGATGACACTGCCGCGGCGGATCATCGACACGATGGAGATCATGGCATCTGGCAGCGAAAGCGAATAGAAATACATGAAGTCGGCGGTAGAGAGGAACAGGCTTACGCCGAGGATGGACCACGACCAGTGGAAGGGCGTTGTCTGTGTGTGTTTGGGCCACCACAGGAGCCACAGCATCAGGGCCATCATAAAGCACTGGTAGATGTTGTACCACGACTGCACCATCATACGATCGAGTCCTACTCCACCGCTCTCAACGGGTGCCATAAGGTATTTATCATAGAGTCCACTGATGGCTCCCAGCAATGCGGCTCCGACAATCATGTAGATCCAGTGGTCGTGCTTGAAGTCGATGCCTTCTTTCTTGCCGCTGCGGCTGAGCAGGATGAACGAGGCGACGGCCAGGAACACACCAATCCACTGCCACAGGTTGAGACGCTCGCCGAAGAAGAGCAGCGCACCAACGAGCACCATCACGGGCCGTGTAGCATTGATGGGGCCGACGATTGTCAGCGGCAGATGCTTCATGCCGAAGTAGCCGAGGATCCAGCTCGAGAGGACGATGAGGGCCTTGAGTATGATGTACTTGTGCATCTCCCAACCGCCTGAGGCTGTGTGGAAGACGGTACCGTCGAGCACGTCGGTGGTGCCGCTGAGCAGGATGAAGGGCAAGAAGATGAGTGAGGAGAAGAGGGTGTTGAGAAACAGTACGGGAATGACGGCATTGTCCTTGAGGGCCTGCTTCTTCAAGGAGTCATAGCAGCCAAGCAGCGCTGCGGACATGAATGCGAGAATTAACCACATCGGATTCTAATTTAATGATTTACGTAATAACGATATAACGATATAACGTAATAACGGTATAACGATATTTCGATTTAATACTGCACATCCTCCAAAAATAAAGCATGGGCGGGCATAGACTCGCCGGCCTCTGTGCGACGCTTACCCTCGACCACCTTACGGAAATCATCGATGGAGAGCCGGCCTCGTCCCACATCGACGAGTGTTCCCACAACAGCACGTACCATGTTGCGCAGGAAGCGGTTGGCGGTAATCTCGAAATACCAACTCGTGGGCGACGTCTGGTGCCATTGGGCGGCAGTGACTTTGCAGAGCGTGGTCTTCACGTCGGCATGGGCCTTGCAGAAAGCGCCGAAGTCGTAGTACGTCAGCAGCAGGGCTGCGGCTTCGTTCATCTTGTCGAAGTCGAGCGGATAGTGCAGTTCACAGGAGGTGGTACGGAGGAAGGGATCCTTGACGGTATGAATATAATAATGGTACGTGCGCGCGATGGCAGAGAAACGGGCGTGCATATCGTTGCTGACGTGCTCCACCTTCTGCACAGCGATATCCTGCGGCAGCAGACGGTTCAGCTTGTAGGCCAGCTGTATGCAGTCGAGCATCTGGCGCTGTCCCTCCCACTCGCCGCTGAAGTCGAAATGTGCCACCATCATACGGGCATGTACGCCAGCGTCTGTGCGTCCGGCTCCTGTCACCTGGATATCCTCACGCAGGAGCGTGGAGAGTGCCCACTGCAGCTTCTCCTGTATGGAGGGGCCATTGGGCTGTATCTGCCATCCGTGGTAGCGTGCGCCGTCGAAACTGAGGGTGATGAAGTAACGCATAGAACGTTAAACAATAAAAACTACTCGCTGTAGGCCTTCTCGCCGATGTTCTCCTGAGAACCGATGGTCATCTGGCGAAGGTCGTAATAGGAGCCGTTGTAGATGTTGAAGTCGACGTTGCCCTTGATACCTGGTAGACGTCCTGCATCGGTGTGCTGCCAGAACTTCCAAGGACCCTTGTACTGCAGGGAGTCGACGTAATAGTGGGCTATCCAGTAGGGATACTGGTCGAAGACGGTGTCGTTGAGATAGCGCGTCTTGAACTTGAAATAGGTATAGAGAATGGGCTTCACCTTATAGTGCTGCTCCACCATGTCGAGCCACAGGAGCACAGAATTCTTGAACTCCTCGTCGGTCTGGTTCCCAGGCTTGTGCTCCACGTCGAGCACAGGAGGCAGGTCGCCGTTCTCAAGTTTGACGGTGCTGATATAGTGCCAGGCCTGCTGGTCGGCAGGCGTATGGACGCTGTAGAAATGATAGGCACCACGGGTAAAGCCGTTCTCACGGGCCTGATAGAAATTGTCGCGGAAGTTCTCGTCGGTCTGCGTGGCTCCCTCAGTGGCCTTGATCATCACAAAGCGGATAGGACACTTGTTGATGCTGCCGTTGTCCTTCAGCTCGTCCCAGTCGATACGTCCCTGATGGTGGGAGATGTCGATGCCGTGGATCTCGTAGCCCTCAGGATAGGTGACACTACCGTAGAGTGCCCTCCAACGGAAGCCGAAGGGGCCGACGAAGAAAAAGTAGAAGAACCACACGTAGCCTATGACAACGGCAGCACCACCAATCCACCATCCCCAGGAAGGTACTCTCTGAAGAAGTCGAATCACGGCACCTGGGCGCTTGCGATGCCCAGGGCCGTGATAGGTACGATTAGTGCCGACGCCTTTACGTCTGACTACGCGTCTGTTCGCCATTTACTTGCCTTGTTCGAGGGCGAGTGTGCGTGTTGGCTGGTCGCAGACCTCCGTCGGTCCCCAGTACTGGATAGGACCAGGATAGACGTAAGCGGTCTTACGGGCCCACTCGTCACGATGGGCAGCAAACTCCTTGAAGGGAGCGCCGTCGAGTTCTACAAGGGCCTTGCGGATAACGGGCTTCATCTCACCGGCACGCTTCTCCATGTTCATCATCATCGTGATGGGCACACCACCTGCAATCCACTGCTCGGCAGGAGCGGTCGTGTTCTTTACGATGGCCATATAGCCTGTCTTGCCGTTGGCAATCAGCTGGGCAGCTGAAGTACCGAGGGCATAGCAGTAGTCGGCATCGAAGTTAGAAGGAGCAGCGCAGCGTCCCTCGTAACCGAAGAAGTGGTGGAGGGCAGCGAACTTACCAACATACTTGCCTTCCTTCTTCATCTTCTCGAGCTTCTGGGCTACCATCGTAGAGAGCAGCTTCTCAGTCTCGATGAGTGATACCTGCACGTTTCCGTGAGGATCGCGGTCGAGGGCCAGCTGACGGGCAACACCTACGGGCAGCGAGTTGAACACCTTCAGGTTCTCCTCAGTGAGGTGGCTCTTCAGGAAGTCCACCTGCTCGTCGCGGCTGATCACCTTGGCCTCAGGCGTAGCGAGCACGTCGTTGAGCTGAGCGATGAGCTTCTTGATGGCAGGGATGAACTCGATGACACCCTCAGGGATGATAACGGTACCGAAGTTGTTGCCATCGGCTGCACGCTGGCAAACAGCGTTAGCGATGTAGTCGACGATATCGTCGAGGCTCATACCCTTCTGCTCGATCTCCTCAGACACGAGGCAGATGTTAGGCTGAGTCTGCAGAGCGCACTCAAGGGCGATGTGAGAAGCTGAGCGACCCATCACCTTGATGAAGTGCCAGTACTTGCGGGCTGAGTTACAGTCGCGCTCGATGTTACCAATCAGCTCTGAATAGGTCTTACAAGCTGTATCGAAACCGAATGAAGTCTCAATCTGGTCGTTCTTCAGGTCGCCGTCGATGGTCTTCGGGCAGCCGATCACCTGTACGCCGTAGTTCTTGGCAGCGTAGTACTCAGCCAGCACGCAGGCGTTGGTATTGGAGTCGTCGCCACCGATGATGACGATGGCCTTGATGTCGAGCTCGCGGATAATCTCGAGACCCTTCTCGAACTGATCAACCTTCTCCAGTTTCGTACGACCAGAACCGATCATATCGAAACCTCCAGTGTTACGGTAGTCGTTGATGATTTCGTCGGTGAGTTCCATGTAGTTATGATCCACCAGACCACCAGGGCCAAGGATGAAACCATAGAGACGGTTCTCAGGATTGAGCTTCTTGATCTGGTCGTAGAGACCTGTGATCACGTTGTGGCCGCCAGGAGCCTGACCGCCTGAAAGGATGATACCCACGTTCATCTTCTTGGTGTTGGCCTCAGTAGCAGGCTCAAACTCCACGATGGGCATTCCATAAGTGTTGGGGAACAACTTCTTGATTTCTTCCTGGTCGCCTACACTCTGTGTGGGCTGACCCTCCTTGATTTTCACAGCACCCTGAAGAGCCTTAGGCAGCTTGGGCTGATAAGCGGCTCTTGCCAACTGCAATGCACTTTTTTCCATAATCTGTTAAAATTGTTTATTTGAATGAATAATCCATTTTCGACGTGCAAAATTAGTTGATTTTTGTTAGAAATACGAAATAAAACAGCCTAAAATCATCATTTTAATATTTTTTTGGCATGAAAGGCTTGCTATATCGAAAATTTTGCTTATCTTTGTTCAGTCAAATTAGCAATTTAGATAAAATAAGGAGGAACAAACATGGCAAACAAAAGAAAACTGAAGAAAAGGATCAACCTGATTTGTGAAGCACTTTTTGCTGACTGCGTAGCAGCGTCGCTCTACGGTCCGAAAGGCAACAAGGAAAACATGGAGGCCTTGTTGTTTACCATCGTGAAGATGGAGGATCACTTCACCAAGCGGATCTCGCACGTGGAGCCTGGCATCAAGGCGAAGGACTATTTCAGGGATCTGCGCGAGAAATTCGGTGCACAGGTCAGCAACATCCTCGATCAGATAGATATCTAAACGAATCATGTGGAGAAAGATTTGTAACTGGCTGCTTTACAAAAAGATGGGATGGACAGTTAAAGTAACGGAAGACCATCCCGACAAGTATATCATCTGTCTGGCCCCGCATACCAGCAACTGGGATTTCATCCTCGGACTGCTCTATAGCCGTTCGATAGGCATGCAGTGCAATTTCATGATGAAGAAAGAGTGGTTCTTCTGGCCGCTGGGCCCCATCTTCCGCAGACTTGGGGGCGTACCTGTGTACCGTCAGAAGAAGAGCAGCATGACCGATGCGATGGCCGAGGCTGCGAAGGCCGCCAAGTCCTTCCACCTCTGCATCACGCCTGAAGGCACGCGCTCGAAAACGGCCGACTGGAAGAAAGGCTTTTATTTCATCGCCCTGAAGGCCAGTATGCCGATACTGCTCTACGGCATCGATTACGAGCGGAAACTCATCCAGTGTACGAAGACCATCATCCCTTCAGGCAATTTTGATGCAGACATGAGAAATATCAAGGTATATTATAAGGACTTCAAAGGGAAAAAACCTGAGAATTTCACCATCGGAGAACTCGTATGAACAGACTTTTTAACCATATCCTTTCAGCCTTTCTGATACTATCTGTCCCTGCACAGTCGCAGGACATGAAGAAACAACTGGACAACTATTTCAAGAGCTACCGCGCCTACGGCCAGCACATCAGGACGGCATCCAAGCTGCAGAGCGTCATCGTCAACGACACACTCAAGACCATCGAGGTCAACGCCGACTCCCACTTCGGAGAACAGCTTTTCACCCCCAAGTCGGCAGAAGACATCTACGCTGCCGTCGGCAAAATGATTGCCCCACCCTACAAGAACTATCAACTCATCGTCAAGACTGGCGGCTGGGACATACGCCAACTTGTGCCCACCCGTCTGCAGAAAAGCCCAGACCCCAACCGTCTGTGGGGAGACATCGACTATACAGGCCGTCCGTGGGTGAGCAACGCCTCGCTGCCATATAAAGTGACCAAAGGACTGCAGAACCGCCACCTGTCGATATGGGCCAGCCACGGACGTTACTATAATCTCAAGGAACAGATGTGGCGTTGGCAGCGCCCTGCCCTCTTCGGCACACGCGAGGACCTGTTCACACAGACCATCGTAACCCCCTACCTCATACCCATGCTCGAGAAGGCAGGGGCTGTGGTGTTCACACCACGAGAGCGTGACTGGCAGGATCATGAGGCCATCATCGACAACGACACCAAGAAGGCCGCCGACGGCTCACGATACAAGGAGACCAAGGGCATCTACGACTGGTATCCCACCAAACAGCCAGGCTTCGCCTTCCACGAAGGCGGCTACGAGGAGAAGGAGAATCCCTTCGAGGCTGGTACAGCCCGCGAGACCAGCACCGTCAGCGACCCCAATACAAAGAGCACTGTCAGTTGGTATCCCAATATTCCTGAGGCAGGCAACTATGCCGTCTACGTGAGTTACCAGACCGTTGAGGGCAGCATCGACGACGCCCATTATACCGTATGGCACCAGGGCATCCCTACTGAGTTCCGCGTCAACCAGCAAATGGGCGGCTCCACATGGGTTTACCTCGGCACGTTTGAGTTCGACGAGGGCAGCAACGACCGTAACTGCATCGTACTCGACAACGTGAGCGAGCGCAACGGCATCGTCACGGCCGACGGTGTGCGTGTGGGCGGAGGCATGGGAAATATTGCGCGCGACGGAGAGGTGAGCCTTCTGCCACGATGCTTCGAGGGTTCACGCTACTTTGCCCAATGGGCAGGTATGCCCTACTCCGTTTACAGCACGAAAGACGGACAGGACGACTATGGCGACGACATCAACGCCCGTTCCTGCATGACCAACCTATTGGCTGGAGGTTCTGTCTACCTGCCTGACAGCGCTGGACGGAAGGTGCCTATCGAACTGTCACTGGCAGTACACTCCGACGCTGGCTATACCCCTGACGGCAAGACGCACACAGGTACGCTCTCCATCTGCACCACCTACCTCCTCGACAGCATACTCGGCACAGGGCGCAGCCGTCTGGCATCACGCGACCTGGCTGACGAACTGCTCACCATCATCCCCAACGACATACAGAACAAATACAAGGAGTGGCAGCGTCGCGAACTCTACGACCGCAACTACTCTGAGAGCCGTGTGCCTGCAGTGCCCAGTGCTGTCATTGAGACCCTGTCGCACCAGAACTTCGCCGATATGCGCTTCGGACAGGACCCCAACTTCCGCTTCGATCTGGCACGCAGCATTTATAAGACCCTGCTGCGCTATGTCTGCCGCATGCACCAGACACCTTATATCGTCACACCTCTCACGCCTGACCACGTGTATGTGGTGCTGACAGCCAAGGGCGAGGCAGAAGTCCATTGGACGCCCGTCGACGATCCGTTGGAGGCAACCGCCAAGCCTACAGGCTATATCGTCTATACGGCTACAGGCAGAGGCGGCTTCGACAATGGGCAATACGTCAGGGGTAAGGGCCACACGAGCCTGAAGATCGCCATCTCCCCAGGCAAACTATACTCCTTCCGTGTGGCAGCAGTCAACGAAGGCGGTGAGAGTTTCCCCAGTGAAGTGGTGTCAACCTATTATTTGCCTGAAGCGGAGAAGACCATTCTCATCGTCAACGGCTTCCACCGTCTGTCGTCGCCTGCCGTACGCGACAACTCGGTAGAACAAGGCTTCGATCTGGAAGAGGATGCAGGCGTCTCCTATGGCCGTACGGCTGGATGGCTGGGCTACCAGACTTGTTTCAACAAAGCCGCGATGGGAAAGGAGAGCACCACAGGCCTTGGCTTCACGGACGAGACGCTGGCCGGACAGTTCATTGCCGGCAACGACTTCAACTATATCCGCACCCATGCCACCGCCATCGCCAACGTCAAGCAGTACAACATCGTCAGTTGTTCGTCGGAGGCTCTGGAGACCAACGAGGTGATTCCCCTGAAATACGACATGATGGACCTGATCCTCGGCCTTGAGAAGAACGACGGCCACTCGCTGCGTCCCTATCAGGCATTGTCGCCCATGCTGCGCCAACACCTCCAGCTGTTCACCTCACGTGGCGGTGCCCTGCTCGTAAGCGGCTCTTATGTAGGATCAGACATGTCGATGCCCGCCGACCGCAGGTATCTTGAGGAGGTGCTCAAGTGCCGTTACATGGGCACCGATGCCGACACTTTGCAGCGTGACTCCATCACAGGTCTTGGTACCACCTTCAAGTTCTTCCGCAGGCTGAATGCGCAACACTATGCTGCCACGCACCCCGACGTGCTGGAGCCTGTGGCGCCTGCCTTCTGTGCCATGCGCTACGGTGACCAGCAGAGTGCTTGTGTGGCTTACAACGGCAACGACTACAAAGCCATGACCCTCGGATTCCCCTTCGAGTGTATAGAGGCAGAATACGTCCGTCTGGCACTGATGAAAGGTATACTGAAATTCTTATTACATTAATATATTTACAAATTAAATGATTTCATTATGAAAATCCAGGCTAATTCCTCAGGAACAAGGAGTATCGAGATCCAGGAATCCCATCTCCAAACCATTGAGAAGTACTTATTGCTGCGCGACCTAATTGATTCTAACGGTTACGTTGACGAGCAGGTGTTAGACAAACTGAAGCTGAACGTCCGTTCTCTTCTCGAGGCGCAGGCAGGACTTGACAAGGATCTGCTCGACCTCTGCCTCGACGTTATCTACCACCCCAACATGAAGGCCTATGGTCTGCAGCAGTTGGTGCTGCTCTACATCAATTGGAAGAATCAGGGTAACGACAACCTTGGCACCACCACTCGTGCCTTCCAAGGAACACCATTCAATTAAATTTTGAACTTTGAGCCTTGAGCTTTATGAATACTTCTAAAGACAATAAACCAATGAGAGCGGATGCCGAAGAGACAAACCGCCCCCAAGGTAATCATAATGTTCAAAGTTCAAAGTTCAAAGTTCAAAGTAAATTAACTGACTTTCTGCCGACCACGAAAAAGGAATTGGAACTCAGGGGATGGGATGAACTGGATATCATCCTCTTCTCTGGCGACGCCTATGTCGACCATCCGTCGTTTGGGGCAGCTGTCATCGGACGCGTGCTTGAGGCCGCAGGCTATCGTGTGGCCATCGTCCCTCAGCCTGACTGGCACGGCGACTTCCGCGACTTCAAGAAGCTGGGGCGTCCGCGACTGTTCTTCGGCATATCACCAGGCTGCATGGACTCCATGGTGAACAAGTACACCGCCAACCGCCGCCTGCGTTCCGAAGATGCCTACAGCCCAGACGGCCGTCACGACATGCGTCCGGAATACCCCACCATTGTCTACACGAAAATCCTCAAGCAACTGTTCCCAGATGTCCCTGTGGTGCTCGGAGGCATCGAGGCCTCGCTGCGCCGCCTGACCCACTATGACTACTGGCAGGACAGCCTCCGGCCTTGCATCCTCCTCGACTCAGGTGCCGACATGATCACCTACGGCATGGGTGAGAAACCTACGATCGAACTCGCTCGCCGACTTAGCGAGGGAGAGGCCATCAGCGACATCAGAGACCTCCCGCAGACCGTCTATCTCTCCACAGGCATCCAGCCCACCGACAAAGACATTGTGCTTCACAGCCACGAAGAGTGTCTGCGCAACAAACGCGCCCAGGCCGAGAACTTCCGTCATATCGAGGAGCAGTCGAACATGATGCACGCCAAGCGTCTGCTCCAGGCCGTGGGCGGTCGTTATGTGGTCGTTAACCCGCCTTATCCTCCGATGACCACCGAAGAGCTCGACGCGTCCTTCGACCTTCCATACACGCGTCAGCCGCATCCGAAGTACAAAGGTAAGCGCATCCCTGCCTACGACATGATCAAGCACAGTGTGAACATCCATCGCGGATGCTTCGGCGGCTGCGCCTTCTGCACGATCTCTGCCCATCAGGGCAAGTTCATCGCCTGTCGCTCGAAAGAGAGCATACTGAAGGAGGTTCGTCAGGTAATAGAGATGCCCGACTTCAAAGGCTACCTCTCTGACCTCGGCGGTCCTTCGGCCAATATGTATGGCATGCACGGCCGCAACCTCAATGCCTGTGAGAAATGTAAGCGCCCCAGTTGTATCCATCCGCAAATCTGTCCGAACCTCGACACCAACCACCGCCGGCTGCTCGACATCTACCACGCCGTAGACGCCCTGCCAGGTATCAAGCGCAGTTTTATAGGCAGCGGCGTGCGCTACGACCTGCTCCTGTATCGTAGCAAAGACGAGGAGGCCAACCGTTCTGCCAAGGAATACACGCGGGAACTCATCACCCGTCATGTGAGCGGACGACTGAAGGTGGCGCCTGAGCACACCAGTGACCGCGTGCTCTACCTCATGCGCAAGCCGTCCTTCCAGCAGTTCTACGACTTCAAGCGCGAGTTCGACCGCATCAACCGCGAGGAGAACCTCCACCAGCAGATCATCCCCTACTTCATCTCCTCCCACCCTGGCTGCCACGAGGAGGACATGGCCGAGCTGGCCGTCATCACCAAGGGTCTCGACTTCCATCTGGAGCAGGTACAGGACTTCACGCCGACGCCGATGACCAACGCTACTGAGACCTGGTATACAGGCTACGACCCCTATACGCTGGAACCCGTATTCAGCGCCAAGTCGCAGAAGGAGAAACTTGCCCAGCGTCAGTACTTCTTCTGGTATAAGCCTGAGGAGCGCCGCGGCATCGAACAGAGCCTCCGCCGCATGGGACGGCCGGACCTTATACCGAAACTGTATGACAATGAAAATCATCGAGCAAAGCCTTACGCCGAAAAACCCAAGAAGGAAAAGCGAGGACGGAATCGTCATCACAAATGACTTTGTCGCTGTCATCGACGGCAGCACCTCTAAGACCAAGCGTCGCCATTGTCCCTGGATGAGCAACGGCCGCTATGCCATGCAGCTCATCAGCCGATACATCCGCCGCATGCCTGCCAACAGCAGCTGCCATGACTTCTGCCGAGGTGTCACAGCCTATATCTTCCGCCGCTATCAGTATCCCCTCCTACCCTCACTCACACCCAAGAGTTGCATCCAGAGACTGCTCGACCATCCTGAGGAGCGACTCACGGCCTCCGCCATCGTCTACAGCCGTGTGCGCCGCGAGGTGTGGATGATTGGCGACTGCCAGTGTCTGGCCAACGGCGCCTACTACGACAATCCCAAGCCTTACGAGCAACAACTGGCAGAACTGCGGGCGAAACGAGTCCAGGAACTCTTGAACGAGGGCATGACGGTCGATCAGCAGTTGGAGCACGATCCTGCCCGCGAGGTGGTCATTGCCCCATTATTGGAGACGATGAAGCAGCAGAACAGGACTTTCGCTGTGATCGACGGTTTCCGTATTGCCGAGCAGTACGTGCCCGTTTACCAGCTCGACTTCCGTCCGTGGGAGCTTGTCTTCGCCAGCGACGGCTATCCTCGTCTTGCCGGCACACTTGAGGAGACGGAGCGTCTGCTTGATGAACAGCGGCGTAACGATCCCCTGAATATTGGAGAATTCAAGGCCACAAAAGCCTTTATCAAGGGCAATAACTCGTTCGATGACCGCACATATGTAAGATTTACCGTCTAAAATTTTTTTATTTCCCCAAAAATCACTACCTTTGCAGCCGCAAACACCAAAAAGGTCGGTTCCGTAGCTCAGTTGGATAGAGCAACTGCCTTCTAAGCAGTAGGTCTCGGGTTCGAGCCCCGACGGAATCACGCGAGATTCCACATTTGTAAATTTTTTAGTCAAACATCGGTTTGTTGTCTCGTGCCTCCGATAGGACTTCGTTTTTGCGGCCTGCCCAGGGAAAATTTTCTGCTTGGCCAGAGCGATAATTTTCTGTGCCTTCCGCGCTAATTCCGTCGTTCTCATTGACAGTGCAAAGGTACGAAAATTTCAGATGCAAAACAATAGTTCCCCCCAATTATTTTATAGAAATTTCAAGTGTTAAAATTTAGATACATACAAACCATAACGCCGTATCACCGTATCACCGTAACATCTGCTATCTTCGAAATGAGAAAAACAAATGGTATTATAATTATATTATATATATAATTGTAATTATATATATAATATAAAATATATATGATTATTTTTTCCTATCCGAAATCCACTAAATGTTACGGTGATACGGTGATACGGCGTGCACTCCATTGTAAAGACCAATAAATATAGACTTTCCAATAAAATACAGAGCAAAAAAATGTAAAAACAGTATAAAAGATAGAGCAAAATGAACTCTCTGCCTCTCCATTTGGATTAACCTGCCTCTATCGCGCAATAAGACAATGACCTAACACCCTAACAACCTAACGCCCTCACTTTACGATTTTCGTATTGAGATAAGAAAAAGAGAGATTATATATTATATTTATATATATTATAATATATATAAATATAAAAGATATAGTCTACATTTCCAGTACAATTGCAAAAACCTAATGTGAGTGTGTTAGGTTGTTAGGTTGTTAGGTGCTTTCAACTATTTCTAAGGTAGTACATACCCTGAAAACGCAGTGACGCAGCTACGCAGCTGCGTGGTGTCTTAACTCTTTTTTTGTTGAATTGGCTCTGCGGAAAGCCTAAAACCATCATTTTTCTAAAAGAAACTTATATTTTTTCATTTCTTTATCACTTTATTCATCGTTTTTTTGTACCTTTGCCCCTGCTATCTGCCCAACGTGGCTGGGAAGCACATTGAGATGTGCAGAGCCGCTGGATGGAGCACTACATATTGAAAGGCGTTACTGACGCTTTGTTTTTGACAGTTCGAAACTTAGGAACTTCCGAATATGTAATCAAAGACAAATGCTGGGGTAACTCCACGGGGTGTAGTATATACTCTCCGTAGTGTGCTGCGAGGGCTAACCATGTCCTCACTAGCACACTTTACGGGTGTACTATATTTTCCAGCGTGGGTGTTTACTCTGCTTGTTAATTACATAGGTTTCCTAAGACCTCGAACTGTTGACAAGCGGATGTTAAGCATCCACGTTTTCGTATGTAGCTATCAATAGAGTTAAACAATCTGACCATAGGGTGCTTGTCAGAACAAAGAATTAGAATAAGGCAATAAAGAGAAACTGACAAACTGTTCATACGAGAATCATTTCGCTTCTGAAGGTACATAACTGGAAATCTAAATAAAGCAGAAGCAGAAAAGATAATGACCTCGCACGAAATACTGCGTAGGGGATTCGTTATGCTTTTTCTGCAGCGTTTCCAGTCGTTTGTACCTTAGCATGACCACCCCTGCGCTTTTCAGAAAACGCAGGAGCTTTTTGTGTCATAAACGATAATATGGCAACGGTCGAGAAGGATATTAACGAGACTTCAGAGAAAATTGATGAGGTAAAGCGCATAGTACAAGAACGCGCTTTAGCATTGGAATATAAGAAACAGATTCCGCAGACACCTATTACGGAGGGCGAATCGTGGAAAGATTTGACGTTTTCGCAACCTGAGAATATTGTAAGAATCGGAACTGTCTTTAGCGGAATAGGAGCCATTGAACATGCTTTTCAACGTCTTGGTTTGAAGCACCAAATCATGTTTGCAGGTGATATTGAACCTAAGTGCAAACAAAGCTATTTTGCTAATTACCAAATCCGTGAAGAAGACTGGTTTACGGATATTCGTGACTTCGATGCTCGTCGCTATAAGGGCAAAGTCGACTTTGTTATTGGTGGAGCTCCTTGCCAAGCATTTTCAATGGTGGGCCATCGGCTTGGATTTGAGGATGCGCGAGGTACACTATTTTATGAATTTGCACGTGTCGTTAAAGAAACACAGCCTAAAGTTTTCTTGTTTGAAAACGTTCGTGGACTCTTGAACCATGACAAGGGCAGAACATGGCATGTGATGCACGATATATTTGAGGAACTGGGCTATGACGTAAAGTTCCGCGTCTTGAACAGTTGTGACTACGGAATACCTCAACATCGAGAGCGTGTTTATTGTCTTGGCTTTAAGAAGAAAACAAAGTTCGAATTTCCTGCACCAATAGAGTTGGAGTATAAGATGTACGACTTTTTGGAAGACTACATTGATACGAAGTACTTCTTAAAAGAAAAGGGTGTAAAGTTTGTTACCAGTCATAAGAACCGCGATAAATTTTACACGCAGATAAATGGAGAAATACAACTCTGTCAAAAGCGTAATCAGCAGTTTAATTGGCATGGCGATTTTGTGTATCATCCTGATTCAGAACTGACACCAACAGACGAGGCTTTTGATGAGTTTGTTTTCGATGTTCGTGACGTAGAGGAGAAATATTATCTTTCGGATAAGGTCGCTCACTATGTTCTCGCAGGTGGAACGAAGAACTTCAAAACTTCAACAGAGACAGACCTTGACGTGGCTCGTCCGTTACTTCATTCAATGCACAAGATGCATCGTGCAGGGGTTGACAACTACGTGACACACAAAGGTCGTATTCGTAAACTCACGCCTCGAGAATGCTTGCGTTTAATGGGATTCAAGGATACGTTTAAGATTGTCGTGTCCGATACCTCGATGTATCAGCAGGCTGGCAACAGTATTGTTGTCGATGTGCTGATAGCTATTTTAAAGCAGATGGACATCACAAAATACGGTAAGCGGTTATGAATATTGAGGGTGAGAAATTTACGTTCGAAGATACTTTTGACACGCCTATTACAGTCGCCGATAGTTGGGTTATGCCAAAGAATAAAATTGGTGACGGAAACGGTGAGGCAAAACTTTACTTTGGTTCACGAGACAAAATGGAGCAGTTCTTTGGCGAAATTGGCTTCACCGCAACATGCTTTATTCTTCGTCAGGACTTACAGGCATACATGCAAGCCATTAAAGCTGAATATTTTACGCCCTCACAGAACTATCGTGGTCGCGATGAAATGCGTTGGCTTTGGTCAGAGCGTATGGAGAAAATAAATGCGCTGCCATCAGGCATTGTCGATTTCACGATTCGCGAGCAATCACAAATAGCAGGTCCACGCGGTTATGTCAATTCGTCGGATAAAGTATATAAACTGATACGCGAAATATCACTGCCGCTTGTCAGCTATATCTCTGCTATGCGCCTCGACTATAACGGGCAGCCCATGTTTTACTTGAAACTATTTGCAGATTTCGAAGAAATAGAGAAGCGTAAGGCTTTTATCGAAAACTACGGTACAAATATGCGTCAAGAAGCGGAAGAATCTCCTTGGAGAGTAAGTGAAGAAGACCCTGAACCAAGGATACCAACTCCACGCTATGGTCGTGAAGGACAGGATGAATATCGACGTAAACTTTTGGAAGAATGCCCATTCTGTCCCATTACTATGATAAACGAGGAATCTCTTTTGATAGCCAGTCATATCAAGCCTTGGGCGGTTTCAGACGCCGTAGAGCGTATCGATCCCAACAACGGTTTCATTCTTTCTCCACTTTATGATAAGTTGTTTGATCGCGGCTATATCACCTTCAGCAATGATAAACGTGTATCAATCTCCAACTGGCTCTCTCGTCAGGTAAAAGCACGTATCGGCATTAAGGAGAATCAATTCTTCCAGTTCCTTCCTATAAACGATGCTCGTGCCAACTATCTAGAATATCATCGTTCGACAGTATTCAAAGGGTAAATATGATGTGTACACAAAAAGAACCGTACTATTTGTGTACTTTTTAAAAAAATATTCGTATCTTTGCCCTCAGTTATGAAACGAAAGATATATGTAGCCAGCAGCTGGCGCAATGTTTATTTTCAAGAGGTTGTTGCTAAACTGAGGGAGGCAGGACATGATGTCTATGACTTCCGTAATCCACCATCGGGTGATCCAGGATTCAAGTGGAGCAGCGTGAGCGAGGACTATATGGAATGGTCGCCACAGCAGTATCGTGATATGTTGCAGCATCCCTATGCCGTTCGGCAGTTTAAGAACGACATAGAGGCTATGGAAGCTTGTGATACGTGTGTCCTGGTATTGCCTTGCGGTCGTAGTGCTCATACAGAGGCAGGTTGGTTTGCAGGCAAAGGTCGGACTACCATTGCCTATATCCCTGAGAAGCAGGAGCCAGAACTGATGTACAAACTATTCAGTGGCGTATGCTGCTCAATAGACGAACTAATAGAAACCCTAAAATGAAGCAATATGAGACATAGAATAAAAGCACTTTTGATGAAATGGAATAATCATGGATAAACTCTCTGCAGAACAACGGCACAAGAACATGGCGGCGATCCATTCGAAGGACACGAAGCCGGAGATGATTGTGCGTCGTGGGCTGTGGAGGAGAGGATTCCGTTATAGGCTGAACCATAAGCGGTTGCCTGGACATCCGGACTTGGTGCTTCGCAAGTATCGCACTTGCATCTTCATCAATGGATGTTTCTGGCATGGACATCTGGTGGATTCAAGCACAATGGAGAGTTCTGTCTGCTGCAAGATACCAACAACGAATCATGATTTCTGGGTGGCAAAGATTCGCAGGAACAAGGAGCGCGACAAGGAGGAACAGCGCAAACTGGCAGAAATGGGCTGGCATTGCATCACAGTTTGGGAATGTGAGTTGAAGCCTAAACAGAGGGAGCAGACATTAGATTCAATAGCTTTTACATTGAACCATATATGGTTGCAGGATCATGGGGCTAAGACGATTCCTTATTCTAAAGTGGAAGAAGAAAGTGAGAATTACTTGAAAGCTGCGGAGGAAGTAATATGAAAAAGATAGAAGTTGTAGCAGCAATCATACACGATGACGAGGGGCGCATCTTCGCCACGCAACGGGGATATGGTGACTATAAAGATGGCTGGGAATTCCCTGGCGGGAAGATGGAAGCTGGAGAGACGCCAGAAGAGGCCATGAAGCGTGAAATATGGGAGGAGTTGGAAACAAGGATCGTCGTGGAAAGATTGGTGCAGACCGTAGAATATGATTACCCAGCCTTTCACCTGACGATGCATTGTTTTTGGTGTCATGTAGAAAGTGGTAGTTTGACGCTGAAGGAGCATGAGGCTGCCCGCTGGCTCAGCAGAGAACAACTTGACAGCGTGGATTGGTTGCCAGCTGACAAAGTTGTGGTTGAAGGCTTCAAATGTTCATCATTTTAACATTTAAAATAAATTTGAGATAAATTGGAAAAAAGCTTGTTTCGCATCGATATTATTCGTATCTTTGCAGTGCATTTGGAGATGCTCTGCGAGTGAAAGTTGATGTCAAAAGAAAGATAAAATAAATGGTAAAGCTTATGAAGAAGTATTTAGTTTCAATGGTGTTCGCACTTTCGGCATTGGTGATGCTGAGTGGTTGCATTGTGTCGGAAGAAAAGCTGACGGATAAGATTCAGCAGTCTATGGTGGAGTATGAGCAGGGTCAAGGTAATCGTCTTGAGGTGACTGATCTGAAACTTGACAAGAGTGGAGACAAGGGCTACAAAGGTGTGTTGACTGGAAAACTGAATGGTGAGGATGTAACTTACGATGTGACCGTTTCTGATGCTGGCGATGATTTCGATGTGGATTGGGAACTGAGAAAATAGTAGACATTTCAAAACTGATGCCAAAGACAAACCGGAAACTGTTTTGTGAGATTTCGCCCTTCACCTATCGACTGTCGATGGAAAAGGAAATCCTGAAGCGTCATCTTCAGGACTTAGTCCATAAGACTCATTTCGCTTTGGAGCGGACAGAAGCATCCCTGTCCGTACTCGTCTATCGACACAACTCCCTTATTCGTCGCAGATTGGGGAATGTAAACATGCAGTTGCAGGAGAACAAAGCGACGAATCTGTCTCTGGCAGTGAAGCATATCGACGGGCTGCTGATTCGTCCTGGCGAGACCTTCTCAGTATGGAAACTCGTCGGACGGACCTCCAAGCGAAAGGGTTACAAAGAGGGTCTGACCATTGCAAAAGGACAGCCTTCAAAAGGCATCGGAGGAGGATTGTGCCAGTTGTCGAATCTGATTCACTGGCTCGTATTGCACAGTGAACTGACCATCACGGAGCATCATCACCACGACGGACTGGACCTGTTTCCAGACTATGGCAGACAGATTCCCTTTGGAACAGGCACAAGCATATCGTACAACTATATCGATTACCGTGTGAAGAACGACACCACCAACACCTATCAGCTCCGGCTTTGGGTGGACGACGAATATCTGTGTGGCGAACTGCGCGCTGAAAAGGTTCAGCCCCATACCTTCCACATTCATGCCGAGAACGAATATTTCTCGCGTGAGGACGGCGTGGTCTATCGAAACGGTGAGGTTTATCGTGACATGATCGATCGCAAGACAGGACAGCGTGTCGAAAGCCAACTCATTCGCACCAATCATGCCAGAGTCATGTATGACTGTCCGCCGTCGCTCATACGAAGTGATGGTTAAGTGAGGATTAATGTAATAAAATGTGAAATAATACCTGATTTATTTGGCATTTTGCCCATTTTTTATTATCTTTGCAGCAAATTAACTATCCGAACCCCAGATGAAGTAACTCTATGAGAAAGGAAATCAAGCTGAAGAACCAAGTCAGTGAACTGGACCTCATGGCACAGTTCATTGAGGAAACTGGAGAAGAGCTGGGGCTTGACATGGTGTTGCTGATGAACCTCAACTTAGTGTTGGAGGAGATGGTATCGAACATCATCTTCTATGCCTACCCTGATGGTACAGAGGGCACTATTGAACTGGCCGTGGAGAGTGACGGAAAGGAGCTGACGTTCTTCCTTTACGACTATGGCCGTGAATTTGATCCCACACAAAAGGACGATCCTGATGTAAGTATCAATCCTGCCGAACGTGATATTGGCGGCATGGGCATCTTTATTGTCAGAAACATCATGGACAAAGTAACCTATCAACGTTTGAATGGCAAGAACATACTGACGATGAAGAAGGTTCTCAGGAATTAAGAATGAATATTAAGGTTATTGAATAAAGTTATAATTCCCATATGACACAGATACTGAAAGAAGGTGGTAAGACCATCATTAAGACCGACAAGCGTATCGACACTATCAATGCCGGTCAGTTTGAAAAAGACATTGAGCCTGTACTGCAGGAACAGGGCTTGGACATAGAGATGGACTGTACTGACCTGGAATATATTGCCAGTTCGGGTCTACGCATCATCCAGAAAACCATGCGTACCGTGATGACGAAAAAGGGACAGTTCAAGATTACCAATACCAATCCCAATATCTACAACGTGCTCTCTATGACGGGCTTTACGAAGTTCATGACCGTAGAACAAAAGCAACTATAGCCAATGGCAGATGAAGTAAGCCAACTTCGCGAAGAACTGCAACAGCTGCGTGAGGACTACCAAACCCTGGAACACAACTTCGACATTATGTCGGAAGGTTATCAGGAGTCTCTTCTACTCTACGACAAGTTAGAGGAGGCCTACCAGGAGTTGAAGGAGACCAACAAGCAGCTAGACATCGCCCGTCATCGGGCAGAAGAAGCTTCGCAGATGAAGACTAACTTCATCCAGCAGATTTCACACGAAATCAGGACACCGCTCAACATCCTGAATGGCTTTGCGCAGGTTCTCATCATGCCAGAGATGGAGTTGGACGAAGCCACACAGCAGGAGGTAACCAGGGGTATCGGCGAAAATACAGAGCGCATCACGTCGCTGGTGAATAAGATGCTGGAGTTGGCCGATGCCAAAAGTAGCGAAGAACTGGAACGCAACGACGACGTACCTGCCGTACAAATTGCAGCACAGGCAGCAGATGATAGCCGCATTACTTTGGCCTCTCACCTCACCTTCGACATCGATCTGGCGGAGGGTATCGACATGGTCATGCTACGTACCAACCTGCAGAAGGCCACACGTGCCCTGTCACTGCTCCTTGACAATGCCATGAAGTTCACCCATCCGGCCGAAGCTGCTGGTGGAGCAGCTGCTGTGACAGAGAAAGCCCGTGCGACGCTGCGTGTTTCCCAGACTGAGGATCATCAGATTGCGTTTTCCGTTGAGGACACAGGCATCGGCGTGCCCCCAGAGGAGGCCGAACATATCTTCGAAGAGTTTGTGCAGCTCAACGAATATTACAACGGAACCGGCATTGGCCTTAACGTAGCCCGCAGCATTGCTCGCCGCTTAGGTGGCGACATCGTACTCGACACCACCTATACGGACGGAGCACGCTTTGTGTTTACCCTGCCGTTATGAAATCAGAACTAAACGTTGATAATTGTGTCCTGGCGGTGCCATGAGGTGGCTGTCGTGGGAAAGTGATGTGATAAAGATGGCCTCGTTCCTGAATGAACGTGGCATTGCTGCTATCGGCTTGCGCTATCACCTGAATAAGGGTGGTGGTCAGATGCCGCAAGGTGTACAGATGCCTCCGATGGTGGATGTGACGCATCCAGAACAGTTCCCTTTGGCTGACGCTAATCCGATGCACTTTGCTTATGGCGATTCCATCATCAATCTGGCAGCACAGGATGCCAAGGCTGCTATCCGTATGGTGAGGGAACATGCTGACGAGTGGCATATCAGCAGCACTTGAAGACCGACCACTTCCAAAAATACAAGCAGGGCACGCTCCACATGGTGAAAGACCTGAAGCTACCCACGATGAAACTGATATTCAAAAAGCAGAGATAATATGGACTACGTAAAACTTGGTAACTCAGACCTGCGTGTGTCGCGCATCTGCCTGGCCTTAGATCAACTATTCTTCTTATAGCTCTGCACAGCCCAACAGCCTATCAGTGTGCCGATGCCCGCAAGGGCTAAGACCTGGTGGGCTGTTTCGTGCAGTCCACCTCCACGGATAAAGACGGTGCGGATGGCATCGATGAAATAGTGCATGGGGTTGATATAGGTGGTCAGATAAGCCCACTGGGGCATGGAGCGCGTGGGGGTGAATAGTCCCGAGAGCAACATGATGCTCACTACAAAGAACCACATCACGAACATGGCCTGCTGCATGGTGTCGGAGTAGTTGGACACGATGAGTCCGAACGACGAGAAGAACAGCGCCAGCAACATGGCAAGCACGTAGATGAGCCACACGGGACCAGCAGGCGTGATGCCATAGACGAGCCACGCCAGCAGCAAGCACACGGTGATGACAAACAGCGCGATGAGCCAGTAAGGAATGAGTTTGGCAAGGATGAACGACCACTTGGAGACGGGTGTGACATTGATCTGTTCGATGGTGCCAGCCTCTTTTTCGCCGACGATGTTAAGTGTGGGCAGGAAGCCCGTCATCAGCATCATCACAATGGCAAAGAGGGCCGGAATCATGAAGAGTTTGTAGTTCTGGCCCTTGTTGTAGAGGGTGGTTGTCGAGGAAGGAGGAAGGAGGAAAGAGGAAGATCCTCGAAGAATCTGACTCAGATAGGCGCTGCCCATTGAGCCCTTGGTGCCGTTGACGGCATTGGCAGCGATGAGATACTTACCATCACGAATCTCGAGGATAACGTCGACCCTACCCTTCTCGATGTCCTTTATCGCCTCAGCGTATGTAGCCTTCTGTCCACCGAAGATAAAGTAGTTGGAGGCAGCAATCTGCTGTACCAATCGCTGAGACTCCACAGTGTGGTCAATGTCCACCACATCCACCACGATGTTCTTCACCTCCATCTGCATCACCCACGGCATCACGCACATGATCACGATGGGGAACATGATGATGAGTTTGGGAAGAAACGCATTACGACGGATCTGCAGGAACTCCTTTTGTATGAGATATTTCAGTGTCATATCAGTTACTCCAATCTTACATTAAACTTCTTCAGCGCAATGGCGAGCAGCACCACCGTCATAACTGCCAGCACAGCTACCTCGTGAGCCACTTCGCCAATGCCCACGCCCATAATCATCAACTTGCGCATAGTCTCGATATAATAGCGTGGCGGCACGATAGCCGATATCCATTGCAGGATAGTTGGCATCGATTCAATAGGAAACAGCATGCCCGACAGCATCACCACAGGCATCAACAGCACCATAGCTGACAGCAGCAGGGCCACAAGTTGCGTCTGTGCCACGTTGGAAATGAGCAGTCCCAGCGAGAGTGCCAGCAGGATATAGAGGGTACTCACAGCCAGAATCCAGAACAGCGAACCAGCCAGCGGTACTCCCAACACGAAACGTGCCATCAACAAGATGGTGATGAGGATGCCAAAGGCCAGTATCAGATAAGGCACTGCCTTAGCGATGATCACCATCAAGGGGCGCACGGGTGATACCAACAGCACCTCCATCGTACCTTTCTCTTTCTCACGGACAATCGAAATCGAGGTCATCATGGCACAGATGAGCATCAACAACATACCCATGATGGCAGGCACGAAATTATAAGCCGACTTCATCTGAGGGTTGTAGAGAAGTGAAGTGTGAATAGTGATAGGTGAATCATTCTTCGCAGCGTGAAGCGTCGCAGGTGCCGAGCGGTCTGCCGCTATGGTTTGCAGAGCATAGGTAGTCCATTGCTGTGCCATATTAGGATCGCTACCATCAACCATGATCTGCATGCCACGATTCTGTACAAACACCAGCGCCATATCGGCCTTCTGACTGCGGATGAGTTGTTCGGCTTCCCGTGGGGTGTTCACAGTCTGCGTGATGACAAAATATTCCGATTGTGCCAGTCGTTCTACGGCCTGCTGCGTACGGGGCGACATCTCTGACGTGACTACCACCGTGCGCACATTCTTCACATCAGTGGTGATGGCAAAGCCGAAAAGCAGCATCATCACCACAGGCATGCCGAAGAGTATCAGCATCGTACGCTTGTCGCGCAGAATATGCTTGGTTTCCTTGATTACAAATGCTATAAACTGTTTCATACACTTAATCGCTTGAACGAGTGGCCTGGCGGGCCAGATAGGTAAACACGTGATCCATATCGGGCTGGTGGAAACGCTGTTTCAGTTCGTCTGGTGTGCCAAGTGCGCTGATCTTACCATCTACCATGATAGAGATGCGGTCACAATACTCCGCCTCGTCCATATAGTGGGTGGTCACAAAGACGGTGATGCCGCGATGGGCTGCGTCGTAGATGAGCTCCCAGAACTGGCGGCGCGTAGCGGGATCAACACCACCCGTGGGTTCGTCGAGGAACACCACACCTGGGTCGTGGAATATCGAGACTGAGAAGGCCAGCTTCTGCTTCCAACCTAAGGGCAACGAACCCACCAAGTCATCGCGATGGTCTTCAAACTTCAACTGCCGCAGCACCTCGTCCATCTTACGCTTCACCTCGTCGGGTTTCATGCCGTAGATACCAGCAAAGAGACGAATATTCTCGGCAACAGTCAAGTCTTCGTAGAGCGAGAACCGCTGCGACATATAACCGATATGCTTCTTTATCTGCTCATATTCCGTGCGGATGTCAAAGCCTACCACCCTACCCGTTCCGCTGGTGGGCTGGTTCAGGCCTGTCAGCATGTGCATAGCCGTCGTCTTGCCGGCACCGTTGGCACCCAGGAATCCGAATATCTCGCCCCTCTTTACACTGAATGAAATATCGTCGACGGCATGGAAATCGCCAAAGGCTTTAACCAAGTGTTCCACCTCGATGACATTTTCCAACTCTTCACTCTTCACTCTTAACTCTTCACTTTTATCGATGCCTGACGGATTGAAGATACTGGCAAACTGGGTGAGAATATCATCGGGAGTACCAATGCCGCGCACCTTACCCTGATCCAGAAAAGCGACACGCTCACAGCAGCGCACTTCATCAAGATAAGGCGTTGAAGCCAAGATAGTTATTCCCCGTTCCTTCAACAAGAGCAGCATCTCCCATAACTCCTTGCGGCTCACTGGATCGACACCCGTGGTGGGCTCGTCGAGGAAGAGTACACTCGGCTGGTGTACCAATGCACACGAGAGCGCCAGCTTCTGCTTCATACCTCCCGAGAGAGCCCCTGCCTTACGGTCTTTGAAGCGTTCTATCTGCGAGTAGATGGCTTTGATGGAGTCGTAGCCTTCGTCAACAGTGGTGCCGAAAAGCGTGGCAAAGAAGTTCAAGTTCTCCTCGATAGTGAGATCCTGATAGAGCGAGAACTTGCCTGGCATATACCCTACCCGATTACGTACCTCACGCATCTGCTTCACCACATCGTGGCCATCTACCGCCGCCGTACCAGCATCAGGCAGCAACAGCGAACAGAGGATGCGAAACATCGACGTCTTGCCGGCTCCATCGGGGCCTATCAGTCCGAAGACCTCACCCTGGCCGACAGAAAACGACACATCGCTGAGCGCCAGCACCTTGCCGAACGATTTACTGATGTTCTTTACCTCTATTGCGTTCATAGCTTCAGTTCGCCATACATACCAATCTTCACGAAACCGTCGTTTTTAATAGCCACCTTGACAGCATACACCAGGTCGGCACGTTCGTCATCAGTAAGGATAGTTTTGGGTGTAAACTCCGAACGAGACGATATCCAACTGATGGTGCCTGCATACTCTTTACGTTGACCATCACCGTAGTCGGCAAACACCTTTACCTGTTGACCAATCTTGATGTTCTGCAACTGGGCAGAAGTGACGTAGGCACGCAGGTGCATGGACTCAGTATCGGCTATCTTAAACAACGGTTTACCCACACTCACAAATTCACCACGCTCCACATATTTCTCGAGCACAGTACCCTTTGTGGGAGTCATGATGTGACACTTTCGTAACATATCCTGCAACTGTGCCTTCTGCACATCGGCAGCAGCCGTCTGCTTGTCGAGGGCTTGCGTGCTGGTGTTCAGCGATGATATCTGCGCATCCAGTTGCTTCTGCAGCACCTTCACCTGACTCGTGGCATCGTCGAGCATCTTCGAGGGAGCTGCCCCGTCAGCCACCAACTCACGGTAGCGCTGCTCGTCTTGCTGAGCCTTAGCCAACTGCTGGCGCGTAGCTGCTATCTGGCGTTCCATATCGGGCTTCTGACTCTGATAAACCGCTTTCGTAGCATCCATCTGCTGAATCTTCAGCCACGTCTGTGTGGTATCAATGAGCCCCACCTGTCGAGCTGCCTCAATCATGTCACCCTCGTTCACATCGAACGACAGCAATGCCCCACTCTGTTCTGCAAACACGGTCGTCTCGATAGCCTCGAACGTACCTGTTGCATCGTAGTCTTTCTCACTTCCCCCGCAGGCAGCAAGAAAAGGTAAAAGGGTGAAAAGGTAAAAAGGTAAAGCACCTATCACCGACCCCAAATTCTTTAAACATTCGTTCTTTTCCATATTTATCATTTTTTACTTTCTTACTTTTCACCAATGGTGTATTTGTTATCGTATATCTCTTTCAGCATCTCAATCTCGTGTACCGACTGTTGCACACAAGCCGCATTCTCCTGATTAATCTCGCGCACTAAGTCGTTCACGTCGATGATGCCATGTGCCAGCTTCGATTCTGCCGCCTTTCTCACAGCCTGTCGCAGCGAGATAATCTCCCCGTCGTGGGCCATCAGTTTCTGGTAGCGCTCTATATTCTCGTTCTGCTGAATCTGTTCCAGGTTATTATTGAAGAGGAACACCTCCCGACTGCTCTCCGTCATATCACGCTGCAACTGCAGTTTTGCCTTGTCGTTCTTGCGGGTATAGAGGGCACCGATAGTCCATGTCACCCTTGCACCGACGAGGCCATTCAGGCTCCATTTGTGGCGCATCATGTCTTCGAACATATTCAGCCCCGGATAACCATAGAAGCCCTGTGCAAACACACCCACCTTCGGCATCAGTGCTGCGTTGAGTGCCTTCTCCTGAGCATTCAGCACACTGATCTGTGCATCCAGCACCTTCAGTTCTGGTCTCAGGTTTCCTGTCGCCAGATTTCTGCCATCAGACTTCACTTGTGGCTTCTGTATGTTGTTGATCTCGATACCACAAAAAGTGCTCAGCATGCGTTGTAGCATCTGTTTCTGCGATACCAGCTCAGTGCCCTTCTGCACCGCATTCAGTCTCTCTGCCTTCACACTCTGCAGATCGCTTTCGGCTGCTGTTCCGCGCTTGGTCATCGACTCCAGTTTGCGTTCGTTGCCTGCCAACAATGTCTGCAGGTCAGTGTTCAACTTGATTTGTTCGTCAATCAGCAACAGCCCGAAATACATCTCATTCACACGCTTGCGAACATTATAAATATTGACTTCGTTCTGTGCCGCCTGCACCTTGCCCTGTTCACGGGCTATACGCTTCTGACTGCCTATGACACCACCGTCGTAGATAGTCTGCTGCACATCGATACCCACTCGGTACTGATCCTTCGTCAGTCCTCTCATGTCGATGCCCATACCGCTCATCATCGCTTTCATCTCACTGGGCCACGCCGTCACATCACTCTGATACGTGGCCTGTGCCTGAGCCGACACTTGCGGTAGCCACCCCTTCTGGATGTTGGCAACCGTCAACTGGGTGGTCTTCTCGATGAGACCATACTGCTGTATCAACGGGTAATTCTTCTCTGCAGCCTGCTGACAATCGTCCAATGTCTGTCCCTGAGCCAGCATCGGCAACATTGTCAAACTTAAAACTAATTTCTTCATATTTTTATTGTCATTGAATTCTGGGTGCAAAAGTACGATGTTTTTTTCATCGTGGCGTTATCTGCAGGAATGGAAAGATGTTCTTTTTGTTCGATAATTTGTTTTTTCGCTCGTTTATTCGTATCTTTGCAAACAAAAAGGACTTCTTATGAACAAACAACCGCAACTGATGGACCGTTCGCAGATGCAGCACATATTAGCTCCTGATCTGCAGAAGATACGCCAACAAGTGTATTTTGATAATGAGCTTGGCATCGTGCATGGAGATTCGACGGTGTTCAAACTCATTATGAAGCAGAAGCCACCATTCATTATCAACGACCACCGACTGGGTGTTATTCTGAATGGCGAGGCCAGCATCAACTTCAACCTGCAAGACCGCCACCTCACTGCAGGTACATTGGCCTATCTGGGGCCTGGCACCATCATCATGCCTCATCAGTTCTCGAACAACTTTGAAATTCGTGGCGTGATACTTTTCAGCCAGTTTCCTATGCCTTTTGCCCCAGGACAGATGCCGTCGGCCTTCAACGGACAGGTGCGCGATTTCCAAATACCCCCCAGCGAGAGCGACCAGCAGACGGCACTCGACATCATCGAAACGCTTTGGAAGATGGTGCATCAGCCCGAATACCATCATCCCACAGCCAGCGCACTTGTGGCAGCATTAATGCAACATTACGACGGATGCTATCGCAAACAAGCTGACCGGGCTATTCACTCACAATCGCGCGAGCAGACTATCTTCGACCGTTTCCTTCAACTGGTCACCCAGCATTGTGCCGAACAACACCAGATAGGCTACTATGCCGAGCGTATGTGCCTCACCGAGCGCTACCTGACCACTGTCATCCGCCAAACCAGCGGCACCACCGCCAAAGACTGGATAGACCGTGCCCTCATCACCCGCATCAAAATAGAACTGCGCCACACGGACAAGTCTTCGGCACAGATAGCTGAGGAGATGCACTTTGCCAACCCCTCGTTCTTCTCCAAGTATTTCCGCCGCCTCACAGGCATGACGCCCGGCGATTATAAAAGAGTATAAAGTAATGATAAAGAAACAGATATCCATTTTAATGGTAGTGATGAGTGGTCTGAGCCAACCTCTGTCTGCGCAATCCCTATTTCATCGCATTGATAGTACCGTTGCATCCCGCTACTATCACATGCGTGGCATTGATACAACGTATATCTCGCGGCCAACGACCAAATGGACCATCTCGGCACGGATGAATGTGTCGGGTACAACGATTAAGACTGAGGGTATGGATAATGGTCGGCATTTCCTGTCGGAGATGAAAGCCGACAGAAAGGCTACACTGAGCCTGGGTGTCAGCTATCTCGGAGTCTCACTCAGTGCTTCTCTCAATCCAGCAAAGTTGATGGGTAAGTACCATGACTATGAACTGAACTTCAACAGCTACGGCCGACGTTTCGGCTTCGATATCGTCTATCAAGACGCCAAAAACTTCTCAGGCTGGCACGACCACGAAGGGATGGAACGTATCGAACTGCCTGACGGTTTACTATCAGTAAAAACATTAAACATCAACGCTTTCTATATCTTCAACAGTCGTAGATTCTCCTATCCTGCGGCCTTTTCACAGAGTTATATCCAGCGACGTTCCGCTGGTAGCTTCTTATTGGCTGTCTCAGGCCAGGGACAGCGCGCTACACTCGAATGGGAAAAGGAGATGAATCTCAAGATGATGAACATCGGTATCGGCGCAGGCTACGGGTACAACTACGTACCCGGACAAGGCTGGCTGCTACACATCTCTGGCCTGCCAACGTTCATTGTCTATAGCAAAACATCGATGACCTTCGGTGACAATCGCATACCTTTACACTACCACTTCCCAGAAGTCATCATCACAGGTCGAGGATCCGTAGTACGACAATGGGGCAACAAGTTTCTGGGCCTGTCGATGGTATTCAACTTCACCAACATCGGCAATAAAGAGAGTCTTACCGTTCATAACACCAAATGGCTCGTACGTACATTCTTTGGCTTACGGTTGGGCAAATAACAGGACACACTATTTCCCTAAGAACTCGCTGGGAGTAAGCCCCGTGATGCGCTTGAAGAGACGAGTAAAATGGTGGGGGAAATCGAATCCGAGCAGGCGGGAGGTCTCGCTGATGTTGTGACCCTGCATCAACAGACTTTTCGCCTGATTGATTATATAATTATGTATATAACCGATAGCCGTGCCACCAGTGGCCTTGTGGACGATGTCGCCAAAATAACGAGGCGAATAGGCCAGTTCGGAAGCGCACCAAGCGACGGTAGGCAAACCCTGCATCAGCTGACGGTTCTCACGAAAATAGGTTTGAAGCAAGTTGTGAAAGCGCTTCAGCAAGTCAGCCTCTCCCCAGTCCTCTTCGAAAAGCTGGCGCTGATAGATACGATTACAGTATTCCAGTATCAGGTGCAGATAGCCAAGCAGCACATTTCTCAAAGACGGGGAGTCCTCGTGTGTCTGCAACTCTTGTCGCATCTGGGTCACCAGTTGCGTGATACAGAGCCATTCGTCGGGCTCCATGCGCAGCGAACCATCAAAGAAATACGAGAAGAACTGATAGCGGTCTATCTGGCGTTCCAGTTCAGTGCCGTGCAACAGTTCAGGCGACCACAGCAGCACCCAACCACATAACGAGATGCGTTCGCCGTTGTCCTCCAGTCCACCGATCTGTCCTGGTTCTACAGCTATGATGGAGGCATCGCTTACCTGCAGCGTCTTCATACCGTAAGAGAGCGTATTGGGAAACTGTCGCTGGATGAACAGGCCATACACGCCATAGTTGTTCAGGCTATGACGGAAGGGCGCCAGCTCGTCGTAATGGATGATGTTAATTAATGGGTGCAACACTGGTGCATCCACAAAACGGGCGTAGTCGTTGGGGCTGTCTACCTTCAAAATATTCCTCATATCGGTTGCAAAGATACATAAAATAGTCTAATAATGGTAGAAATTTAATGTTTTTTTAGCACTTTCTGCGAAATTGGTATATAATCAGCCAATTTGTGTAATAGCTATATAATATATAATGTGTACCTTTGCACCCAGAAACTTAAAACAGAATAATTATGTTAGGCAATTTTACATTCCACAATCCTACGAAGTTGCACTTTGGTGAGGATTCTTTAAGCAAACTGAGTGAAGAACTGAAAAACTATGGCAAGAAGGTGATGCTCTGCTATGGTGGTGGTAGTATTAAGCGCAATGGCATCTACGATCAGGTGATGGCCGAGCTGAAGAAGGCTGGCTGCGAGGTGGTAGAGATGGCGGGTGTGATGCCAAACCCTACTATAGAAAAGGTATTAGAAGGTGCCCACATGGCTCGCCAGGAGAATGTGGATTTCATCCTCGGCGTGGGCGGTGGCTCTACCGTTGACTATTGTAAGGCCGTAGCTGGAAGTGCTTGGTACGATGGCGATCCTTGGGAGTACTACTTCAAGAACTGGCAACCGATGACCTGCCGTTGGATTCCTGTGGGTTGTGTGCTCACAATGGCTGGCACAGGCTCTGAGATGGACAGCTGTTCGGTCATCTCAAGCCACTCGGAGAACCGTAAATTGTTCTATAACTTCCGCAACCCAGATTTCTCCATTCTCAACCCTCGCTTCACCTTCACCGTTCCCAAGTATCAGATGGTGGCTGGTATCTACGACATCATGAGTCATATTCTGGAGCAGTATCTCTCGGGCACAGACGACAACACCAGCGACTATATCGCCGAAGGACTGATGCGCTCACTTATCGTCAGCAGCCGCAAGGCTAACGTGAATCCTGAGGACTACGAGGCTCGCTCGAACATCATGTGGACAGCCACTTGGGCACTCAACACACTCATCGACCGCGCTAAGGCCACCGACTGGATGGTGCACATGCTGGGTCAGGCTGTGGCAGCCTTTACCGATGCCACTCACGGTCACACCCTCGCTGCCGTCAGCGGTGCCTACTACCGTCTGCTCATCAGCAAGTCGCCCGATGCCGTGCAGAAGTTCAAGCGTCTGGCCATGAACGTATGGGGCGTTTCTGCCGAGGTTAAGACCGACGAGCAGGTTGCGATGGAAGGTCTGGAGACGATGGAGCAGTGGATGCGCGAATTGGGACTAGCAATGAACATCACCGACTGCGGTGCCAAGCCCGAACTGATTGAGGGTATGGCTGATGCCTGCCCCATCTGTCAGGGTGGCTACTACATTCTGAATCGTGACGAGGTTGTACAAGTTTTGAAAGATAGTCTTTAGAATATGAAACAGATATATTTCAAGAACCATAAAAAAGTTATCCTATGAACGTCAACAAACCTATCAGTCGAAGAAAAGCACTCAAGGTCATGGGCCTTGGAATGCTTGCAGCCTGCGTTCCGACGCTTCCGTCGTTTGGAGAGTCCCCAAAGGAAAATGAGAAGAAGACCAAACGTCTGATCTTCTATTTCTCTGCAACCGGCAATAGCCTTTATATAGCCAGGCAGTTGGGCGGAGATGAAGCGACCTTGCTGAGCATCTCACAGGAAATTCACAACGAGCATCCTGATTATGAGGCAGAAGAAATAGGATTCGTGTGTCCCGTCTACTGTTTCATTCCTCCTGCCATTGTCCAGGATTTCATTGCTCGTTCATCTTTCAAGGCCGATTATTTCTTTACAGTGGGCACTTATGGAGCCCATAGCACGATATTCCCAGAGTTCGTTGATGACCTTGCCAAGAAGCACGGTTTTCAGATGAATTATATCTCCACCATCCAGATGGTCGATACTTACCTGCCGTATTTCGACATGGAAAGGGAATTGGCCGACCCCAAGCTTCAGCGTATTCCCGAAAGAGTTGCCACAGTTCTTGCTTCTATCAACAATCGCGAAAACTATATTCAGGAGGTTACAGAGCAGGACAGGATGATATGTGACGGATATTACCGCATGTCGGGACGCGACCGCCAGCACCCGACTGTGACAAGATCGGAGAAGATTGTCTTTGCCACGGATGACTGCATCGGATGTGGAGTTTGTACTTCGGTTTGTCCGCATGGCTCCTGGAAAGTGATTGATGGTCATTCGGTTGCCAATGGGGAATGCGAAAATTGTCTGGCATGTGTTCACAACTGCCCGAAGAAAGCAATTTCAATCATTCCCACGCCTCCTGAACCCGAAGAGGCAAACAGGAATGCACGATATCGTAATCCGAATGTCAGCTTAGCTGATCTCATCAAGGCCAATAGTCAAAAATAATATGAAAGTAATTTTAGCCGCAGTACTGATGGGCGGATTGCTCACAGCCTGCACAAACCAAGAACAAAATAAAAAAGAAGAGAATATGACAACATTGAATCTGACACAGGAGTGGGACAAGGTGTTCCCGCTGAGCGAGAAAGTGAACCACTGCAAGGTGACGTTCGAAACACAGTACGGCTTGACGCTGGCAGCTGACCTCTATACGCCAAAGGATGCCAAGGGCAAGATGACCGCCATTGCCGTGAGTGGCCCATTCGGCGCCACCAAGGAGCAGTCGAGCGGCCTCTATGCCATGCAGATGGCCGAGCGCGGCTTTGTAGCATTGGCTTTCGACCCGTCATTTACTGGCGAGAGCAGTGGAGAGCCTCGTCGCACAGCTTCACCCGACATCAATACCGAGGACTTCATGGCCGCTGTCGATTTCCTGTCGAAGCAGGAAAATGTGGATGCTGAACGTATTGGTATCATCGGCATCTGCGGTTGGGGTGGCATCGCACTGAATGCTGCCGCTGCCGACACACGCATCAAGGCTACTGTTGTCTCGACGATGTACGACATGACCCGCGTCAGTGGCAACGGCTATTTCGACAGCGAGGACAAGGAAGAGTCGCGCCATGCTGCCCGTGAGGCACTTGCCAAGCAGCGCCTGGCCGACCCGATGGCGATGGCCGGTGGCGTCGTCGATCCTCTGCCCGACGAGGCTCCTCAGTTCGTGAAGGACTACTACGATTATTACAAGACCGAGCGCGGATATCATGCCCGCAGCGGCAATTCGAACGACGGTTGGCGCGTCATCGGCACTCAGGCTTATGCCAACGCCCGTTTCCTTTATTATATCAACGAGATTCGTTCGGCAGTCCTTGTGATGCATGGTGAGAAGGCTCACTCGCGCTATTTCGGCGAAGCTGCCTACAAATATATGGTCGAAGGGAAGGCCGAAGGTTACAACACCGTCGGCAAACCTAATCCTAATCCTGAGAACAAGCAGCTGCTCATCATCCCCGGTGCCTCGCACTGCGACCTCTACGACGGTGGCTATACGGAGCTTGTGGGCAAGGGCGAGCCGAAGAATCTGATTCCTTGGGACAAGTTGGCTGATTTCTTTAAAGAGGATCTGAAATGAAGAGATTGAAGATAACGATTATCTCAATGACTTTAGCTACAACAGCAATTGCTCAGGGTGTGATGGATGTGCATAGCCACCTCATCACGCCTGAGTTTGTGTCATCACTTGAAAAAGAAGGACGATTGATGGACGAGGGATTCCCCTTGCCGAAGTATAACGTGGAAAATCATCTCAAGTGGATGAACGAGGCTGGTGTGGAGACATCGATATTGACATTGGCGGCTCCACAACCTTCGTCTGCAGAGGTGGTGAGACAGACCAATGAGGCTGCCGCCCGCATCAAGAAGGAGCACCCTGAACGATTCATGTTCTGTGCTGCCCTACCCCTGCCCGATGTATCGAAAGCTATTGAGGAGGCGAAATATGCGCTCGATGTGCTGAAGGCTGATGGCATTAAACTGGCAACGAATGTTGACGGACAGTATCTTGGCGCACCAGAACTCGATACGCTTTTCTCGGTCTTGAACGAGCGTAAGGCAGTGGTAATCCTACATCCCCATCGCCCAGAACCGGTAAATAAGCAGGTGATGCAGCAGACACCGCTGGCTATGCAGGAATATCTCTCGGAGACCACTCGCGCCGTATCGAACATGATCAGTCGCAACGTATTGGCTCGCTATAACAACATCAAGGTAATAGTGCCCCATTGCGGTGCCTATCTACCACTTGCCATCCCACGCATGAAGTCGCTGACGCCCGTGATGCAGACCAACAAAATGGTGGGTGAGATTGACTACGAGGCCAACCTCCGCACCCTCTATTACGACCTTGCGGGGGCACACTCTCCAGAGGTCATCCACATGCTGCTCACCATCACCACGCCCGACCACCTGCTCTACGGTTCCGACTATCCATACGTCGCTCCGCAGGTGCTCACAAAGAGTCTGGCGAGGATGAAGGACTATCTCTCGAAAGAGCCCGACCTGGCACCATTCAAGGAGATGATTCTGTGGAAGAATGCGAAATGGCTGTTAGAACAGACAGGAGAAAAGCCATCAGCAGCCATCGCCACAGCAAACATGATTGTCCGCATTGCTGAGATTGAGGTCTATCCGCAGTATATGAAGGAATATCTCGCCTTTGCTAACGAGGTGGATCGCCTGAGTATAGAGCGCGAGCCTGGTGTCATCTGCCTGTATCCCATGCAGAGTGCCGAAGACTCATGCCAGATTCGCATCCTCGAAATCTATGCCTCCGATGAAGCCTATCAGCAGCATCTCAAGACCGACCACTTCCAGAAGTACAAGCAGGGTACACTCCACATGGTGAAAGACCTCAAACTGCCTACCATGAAGCCACTCGACCCAGAGACGATGAAACTGATATTCAAAAAACAAAGATAATGATGCATAAGTATTTATTATTTTTAGCCGCCATGCTGTTCTACAGCTGTTCTGCAGACAACGAAGCGAAAGCAGAAACACCTACTATGAATAAAATTTATATCACTATCGATGGACAAACGCAAAGCGCGACACTGGTCGATAACGACGCTACACGCGAGTTGGTTGCCGCACTTCAGAACGCACCCATAACGGTGACTCTCAACGACAACGATTTTGAGATATGGGGTTCTTTAGGCAAATCGCTGACAACGAAAAACGAGCAGATGACAGCCCTACCCGGAGACATCGTGCTTTATAACGGCAGCAACATATGCATCTTCTACGAGTCAAACTCTTGGAGCTATACTCGTTTAGGACATATTGACGGACTGTCAGAAAATGAGCTTCGCACATTCCTCAAAGCAGGCGAAAGCAACATCAGTGTTACCCTGTCGCTTGCACTGTCCACAGGCATCAATACAGTTAAGAGTGAAAAGTTAAAAGATAAAAAATGCTATACTCTGCAGGGCACTCTCGCTCTGGTAGGACAAAAGGGTATTGTGATTAAAGACGGGAAAAAAGTTGCGATTAAGTGAGAGAAATGAAAATTCATTTTTATTTCCGAACGTGAGCAAGTTCAACAAAGTTAAAATTATCAGATGAAAAGAATAGTAACATTTATAATAGCAGTAATGACTATGGCGACAATACAAGGTCAGACGATGACCGAAAGACAAAAGGGATTGGCAGCATGTGCCTGCCTGATGGCACAGGGTGATTTGGAACGGTTGGAGCCTGCCGTGAAGATGGCACTCGACAACGGCGTGACTATCAATGAGCTGAAGGAGGCTTTTTCACAGCTCTATGCCTACACGGGCTTTCCACGCTCGCTGAATGCATTAGGCGTTCTAAATAAGGTGTTGGATAACAAACAGCCCTCATGGCAGGAAGGAAAGCCTTGGAAACGTCCTGAAATATGGGATGACGCTGCAAAAGCTCTGAAGCAAGGTACAGAGGTGCAGACGAAACTCTCTGGCCGTTCTTTCGATTACAACTTCTGTCCGCAGGATGACTACTATCTGAAATCGCACCTCTTCGGTGACATCTTCGCCAGCGACCAACTCTCTGCAGCCGACCGCGAGATAGTGACCGTTGCTGCCCTGAGTGGTCTCGAAGGTGTTGCTCCACAACTGGCTGCCCACAAGCAGGGCGCCGTGAATATGGGCAATAGTCAGGAACTGGTTGATGAACTCTGTGCCTGGCTCGACAGCGAGGGGTATACCTTGCGCAGCAAATGGCCGAAAGGCGAACCGAACCCTTACGGCAAGTATTTCATCGGTCAGAGTTATCTGGCTGACGTTGGCGGTGGTGTTATGAACGTCACATTCGAGCCTCGCTGCCGTAACAACTGGCATATCCACCACAAAGCAGTACAAGTACTCATCTGTGTCAGTGGTCGTGGCTGGTATCAGGAATGGGGCAAGGATGCCGTTGAGATGACTCCTGGCACAGTCATCGCCATTCCTGCAGAGGTAAAACACTGGCACGGTGCCGCCAAAGATTCATGGTTCCAACACCTTACTTATCACCGTGATGCTCAGGAAGGAGCCTCGAATGAGTGGCTTGAGCCTGTGACTGACGAAGTGTATAACAAACTGAAATAAGATATAATAATGGAATACGTAAAACTTGGAAACTCAGACCTCAACGTGTCGCGCATTTGCCTCGGCTGCATGGGCTTTGGAGATGCCAGTATCGGACAGCACTCATGGACGATTGGCGAAGAGCCGACACGGGAAATCATTCGTCGGTCACTCGACCTCGGCGTGAACTTCTTCGACACGGCGATAGCCTATCAGCTGGGCACTTCGGAGCAGTTCGTGGGCAGGGCGCTGAAGGATATGGCACGCCGCGAAGACGTGGTGGTGGCCACGAAGTTCCTGCCTCGCACAGAGGAGGAAATCACGAACGGCATCGATGGTCGGCAGCATGTACTGAGCAACATCGACAGCAGCCTGCAGCACCTCGGCATGGACTATGTGGACTTGTACATCTACCACATCTGGGACTACAAGACGCCTGCCGAGGAGATTCTTGAAGGCATGAATGAGGCCGTGCGCCAAGGCAAAGTACGCTACATCGGCATCGCCAACGTCTATGCCTATCAGTTGGCGAAGATGAATGCACTGGCAGAGAAACACGACTGGGCAAAATTTATCAGTGTGCAGAACCACTACAACCTGATCATGCGTGAGGAGGAGCGCGAGATGCAGCCCTTATGCCGTGAAGACAACATCGCACAGACACCCTACAGCGCTCTGGCATCAGGCAAACTGGCCAAGCGCCCAGGTGAGACCTCGAAGCGCCAGCAGGAAGACGCGTTCATGCACTTCAAGTATGATGCCACCGCCAAGCAGGACAACCTCGTGGTGGAGCGTGTCGTGAAACTGGCCGACCGCTATGGTGTGGAGATGACGCAGATTTCGCTGGCCTGGCTGTTGACCAAGGTGGAGTCGCCCATCGTGGGAGCCACAAAACTGCACCACATCGAGGGAGCCGTGAAGTCGCTCGATGTCCGGCTGACAGCCGATGATATCCGCTACTTGGAAGAGCCATACGTGCCCCACAACCTCTCAGGCGTGATGGCCGTCAACAAACCTGTGATGAGCGAGGAGCCCGTCTGGGTGGCAGCAAGCAGAAACAAATAATCATGGGCACCTACACGTAGTCGAGAGCAGCGAGAGCCATCAAGTTTTCTTGAATGGCTGAGTCGTGACGAGACTCAACATTTGTTAAATCATTCCGTAAAAATAGCGAAATTTCGACATTTATTGGTAACTTTGCCATCAATATTAAATTGTATTTATGAGAAAAGTAAACCTTTTTTTGGCAGCAGCCATGTTGATGGTGTCGGCTGCGGTGATGGCTCAGCAGGCATCAAAGGTGTATCTCACAAGGGAGATTTCACCAGAATCGTTGGTAAAAATCTACAAGGCACTTGGCGTTGAAGCCAAGGGGCGTGTGGCAGTGAAGATGTCAACAGGCGAAGGCAGCAATCCCAACTACCTGAAACCTGAACTGGTGAAAAACCTGATATGGGAGGTGGACGGCACCATCGTGGAATGTAACACCGCATACGGCAACGGCCCTTCCGACAAGAAAGACGAGCGCAACACGTCAGAGAACCATTGGAAAGTGATTGAGCGTCACGGCTTCACAAAGTATTTTCCTGTCGATATCATGGACGAATACGACGAGATTCGCATCCCCGTAAAGGATCAGACGCACATCAAGTACGACATCGTAGGCGGCCACATGGCCAACTACGACTTCATGATTGCCCTCAACCACTTCAAGGGTCATCCTATGGGCGGCTATGGTGGTGCGCTGAAGAACCTCTCCATCGGCTGTGCCAGTCAGAACGGCAAGGCTTACATCCACTCGGCCGGCAAGATGGAGAAACTGGATATGGGTAAGCTGTGGACACCGGAGTTCATCGGTAATCAGGATGGTTTCCTCGAAAGTATGGCAGCAGCAGCTCAGGCTGTGGTGAACTACTTCAACAAGAAGCAGGGCATCATCTACATCAGCGTCATGAACAACATGTCAATAGACTGCGACTGCGTGGATCATCCCGAACCCGTGAAGCTGGAGGACTATGGCATCCTCGCCTCTACCGATCCCGTAGCGCTCGACCAGGCCTGCATCGACATCATCAACCAACAGAAGGTGACGGCCAAGAACGACCCTACCGATTTGCTGAAGCGCATCGACAAGCAGCATGGCACACACACTATCGACCATGCAGCCCAGATTGGCCTTGGCTCAAAGAAGTATGAGTTGATAAATCTGGAATAGAGAAGATATTACACTAGCAGTCGAACGATTTGAAAAAAAGTTTTAGAAATATCGGAAATATAAACGGCTGGCCATCCTACAGCCCTATACCCTACTCTGTTTTATGGGTCACGACGGTCATTCGCTCCACATCGTTTGCCAGTACACCATCGCAGCCCCAGTCCCGGAAGGTAATCATAAAGCTCAAAACTTCATGCTCAATGCCCAAAGCCTTACCAACGCCTTCCGCAAACTGCATTTCATCTATTCGTCGCAGTTGGGTACGCCTTTGGCCGAGCACGAGCCAACCTTCGAAACCAGTTGCAAGGCGAGCTACGATCCGCAGCCATTCTATAATCCATCAGCTATCGCCCTAACCGTTTCTTCAGAACCGGAAGCGACACCCGAATTCCGACCTATGCAGGAGAATATCAGCGACTATAACTATCCCGAAGAGATTCCTGGCCTGAGTCTGCGCAACAGTCGCATGCGACGATTCCACGATTGTCTCGATACTGCCATTGAGAAGTTTCGCGACATCAGCGATGATGAGGAATATACCATTGCCGTACTCGAACAGTTGGCAGACGGTTGTCGTCAGATAGGACTGCCTCAGGCATGGTGTGCCCGTGTCGCTTCATTCATCCCGCTGTTTTCCGATAGCCTTGACAACAATGCCATCGAGTCCGCCTTCAAGACCGCCTACCTCAAGGAAACCCTGAAGACCATTCCGATGAAATATACCCGCCCTTCTGCCCTACTCGCCTTCAAGACCGAGGCCTATATGAAGGAGCACTATACCCTGCGCCTCAACGTGATGACAGGCACGCCCGAATATCGTATAAACGCCGTAGGATATGGGTTCCAGCCGCTAGACCAGGCTGCCCGCAACACCATGGCCATCAAGGCGCTGAAGGCGGGGGTGGAATCGTGGGACAAGGACCTGAACCGCTATATCGACTCGAATCTCATCCCCAGATACTACCCTATGGAAGACTATCTGCGCCACCTGCCTCAATGGAACGGCAAGCACGACTATGTAGGCGAACTGGCCCGACGGGTAAAGACCGACAACAATCACTGGGAAAACGACTTTCACACCTGGATGCTCTCGATGGCAGCCCAGTGGCTCGGCAAGGACCGCCAGCACGGTAATGCCATCGTGCCCATGCTCATCGGTCCGCAGGGGTCAGGGAAGTCCACCTTCTGCCGCCGCCTGCTGCCAGAATATCTGCAGGTATATTTCAACGACCGCATCTCGATGAAGAATGACAACGACATCTTCCTCGCCATGTCGGGGTATGCGCTCATCAACATCGACGAGTTTGATGCCATGTCGAAAAGCCAGCAGCCCATCCTGAAGTACCTGATATCGAAGAACGACGTGAAGTTCCGTCCGCCATACGGCAAGACGATGGAAGAGCGCCAGAGGTTTGCCTCGTTCATCGCCACCACCAACAACCGCCGTCCGCTCGTTGACCCCACTGGCTCGCGCCGCTTTGTCTGCGTTTATGCTGATGAGATTGACAACTCGGGACAGATAAATTACGACATGCTGTATGCCCAGCTCTATACCGAGCTGCAGCAGGGGCGCCGCTACTGGTTCGAAGACGAGGAGAACGCCCGTATCATGCAGCAGAACGAACCGTTTCAGCAGGTCAACAACTACGAGCAGATGATAGCCCTCACCTATCTGGCCCCCGAGGAGACATCCGAGGAGGCGGCGTTCGTATCTCTCCAACTAATCATGAAGCGACTTGAGAAACAGTTCCCTACCTTTACGATTACGAAAGGAACGGAGGTTGAACTCGGAAGAAGGCTGACCAAAATGGGGTATCAGCACAAGCGCTCTAACAAAGGGTCGGTATTCAAGGTTGAAGAGATATAATCTCAAAAAGTAAAACAAGTTGTTTTACCTTGTTGCTGATAGTCTTTACAACAGTAAGAGATAGCACTTTAGAAGGTAAAACAAGTTGTTTTACTTTGAGTGATGGTAGTGACAGATGCAAAACATCTATCACTCAATATAATAAATTGATATTAAACAAGTTATAACAAAAAGTGACAGATAATTAAAAAATACACAAAATAAAATGGCAGTACATATCAAACTTATCAAGAACAACATTAAGAGCAGTCGCTCTTATGGAAAATTTTTTGCGAAAACAGTCAGTCAGGGCGAGGTGACGCTCGGTGAGATAGCCGCTGAGGCTTGCCGTAACAGCGGATTTTCCAAGGGGACTGTGGATGGTGTGGTAACAGAACTTCAGGATATCCTGAAGCACCGACTTTCCGAGGGTCAGACGGTCATACTCCCAGGAATCGGCCGTTTCAGCCTTCGGGTAGAGAGTATCGGTGTGGATGATCCGAAGGAATTCAACATCGGACGCCACATCACCCGCATCGTCTGCGGTTTTCTCCCAGCCGGTCGCCGTATCCAGGGTCGCCATATCCTCTACGACTTCTGCGAGGGCGTCAAAGCCGTCTGGCAGGCGGGCTTTAAACCTTAGGTCAGTCTGGCCACGGCTCAAATTCCAGTTCCAACTCACACCATGCGCCCTGGCTGGAGGCCTGTTCCCCGTTTGGCTGGGGACTTCCCGGTTTTGACACACCTAAACCCAGCAGGCGGATGGGGTGCGAATGAAACTCCACTTGTTGCATCAGCTGTTTGGCCAATGGCAGAATCTCGTCTTTGGTTCGAAGCACATGGTCAACGGTGATGCTGCGGGTGATTTGATGAAAATCCTGATACTTGGCATATTGCTGAGTTTGCTCACGCGCAAACTTTACCTTCAGTGTCAGGGTACGCCCCTCGAAATTGTTTTTCTCGACGCGCCTGACCAGTTCGAGCACCGTATGATACAAGTGAATGGTGACGGCGGCATTCTCGCTGATGTCCGATTCAAAGGTCTGCTCGCAACTGACACTCTTCCTCTCCCACTCGCTGATAACTGGCCGGTTGTCGATGCCTCGCGAAAAGTCATAGAACACCTGCCCCATCTTGCCGAACTCCTGAGTCAGTCGGCTCAGTGACATGTTTCTCAGGTCAAGGCCCGTGAAGATTCCCATGCGGTGCATCTTCTTAGCAGTCTTCTGGCCTATGCCCCAAATCTTCTCAATCTTCAGTTGTGCGATGAAGTCCAGAGCCCTGTCGGGATGGATCACCGTCAGACCGTCGGGTTTGCGCCAGTCGGAGGCAACCTTTGCCAAGAACTTGCAGTAGCTCACGCCTGCCGAAGCCGTCAGCCCCGTCGTCTCACGGATGCGCTGCTTAATCTCACGGGCAATAACCACGCCCAACTCAATACCTTTCTTATTCTCCGTCACATCGAGGAAAGCTTCATCGAGGGATATAGGCTCTATCAAGTCAGTATAGTCGTGGAATATCTCATGCAACTGTGCCGACACCTCCTTATACTTTTGGAAATGCGGCTCCACGATAATCAGTTGCGGACACAGACGCTTGGCCACCTGAATGGACTGGGCAGAATGTACGCCAAACCGCCGTGCCTCGTAGCTGGCAGTAGATACCACACCGCGCTCGGCATCGTGACCGACCGCGATAGGTTTGCCCCTCAGTTCAGGATTCTCTCGCTGCTCCACAGCAGCAAAGAACTGATCCATATCCACATGAATGATTTTGTTCATCTTTCTAATTGATTATTTCCCTCTTCTGAACTCCCTTGGGGTCATGCCTTTCATCCTTGTGAAGAAACGGGTGAATGAGGCGGTCTCTGAGAAGTGCAGGCGGTCGGCTATCTGGACAATGGGGAGTGAGGTCTGCTGCAACAGGTAGGAGGCCTCCATCAGAAGCATCTGATTGATGTAATCGACGACGGTACGGCCTGAAACCTCACGGACAATCTGTGAGAGATAGCGCGGCGTGATGCAGAGCTGTGAGGCATAGAAGGCGACATCGTGGTGCTCAGTGAAGTGGATGGGCACGAGACGAAGGAAATCGAAAAACAGTTCCTCGATGCGCTTGGGAAACCTGCGCTCGCGGATGGTGCGCTCCTGAATGGCATTCAGTTCAAGCAGAAACAGGCCATATGTGGTGCGAAGGCACTCGCTGCGGAAAGGATGGTCAGCTGAGAGGAGATAGCGGCGGATGATGCCCATCAGTTCCATGAGGTGGAGATTATCTTCTTCCGCAAGAGTCAATCGCGGCTCACTCAGTTCTACTGCAGGCAGGTAGGCTGCTCGGATGGCATCACGCATCGTCGGCGACTCGAAAGCGAAGTCCTTGTCGGCCACAAGGCAGATGCCTCGACAGTCATCGGAGATATCTATGACGCTTACCATCATCCCTGGGGTATATATAATAAGGTCATCCTTGGTGTAATAAACCTCGTGACCATTGTATAGCATCGTTATCCACCCCTGCAGCACGATGGTGTAGCCGTAAGCAGCAACGGTTCCTGGCAGCGCATTGGTTTCTACCAGGGAGTTGTGCGGATCGGTATCGACAATCAGCAGTTTTCCGTCCCAGTCAGGGATGGTGTCGTGGCCGTATTGCCACATCCAGGTGGCTTCTAATCTGAACATATTGCAATTGATTGATGGTTTACGGGTGCAAATATACAAAGAAAATGTGAGTTATTTCCGTTTTAATCAATTTTTCTTCCGTTTAGGTTTACAATGGTATGAGTAATTATCTGTAACTTTGCAACCAAATGATGATCAAACATTAATATTCACCTAAAATATAAAAAGAAAAAGCTATGGACATCAAAGCTGTAAAATTCAGAAAAGACGGATTCTATTCTCAGCCATTCGTATTTGGTGGCGAGGAAGGTCAAGAGAAGTTTGACAAGAACATCCGCTATCGCGGCAGTCTGCAGAACTATCTGATAGACACTGGCGACGAAGTCATCTTGGTAGATACCGGCCTGCCCGCAGGCTTCCCCGATGGTGCTCCAGAGGAGACGGCACCCATCTATATCGGTAAGAGCATCTGCGACTATATGGATGCTTTGGCAGCATTGGGATACAAACCAGAGCAGGTTACGAAGATACTGCTGACCCACAAGCATGCCGACCATTCAGGAGAGCTGCGTTCCTTCCCCAATGCAAAGATATATGTGAATGCTGAAGAAATTGGAGCAGACGAACTCAAGGACATTCCAAACATCGTGCCTGTAGAGTTTACTGACGGCGCTTATCACAACTTCCCTGAGAGTCAGAAGATTGCCGATGGTGTTTACTTTATCAAGGCCAAGGGACATACTAACGGTAATAGCCTTATCATCGCAGAGAACGAGGGATTGTTCTATATGTTCGAGGGGGACATCACCTACGTTGACGAGGCTCTTTATGCGAATAAGCTTTCTGTTGTCTATGACGACCTGCCAGCAGCTCGCGAAACAATGGACCGCGTACGTGAGTTCATCCGAAATCATCCAACTGTCTATTGTGGCACCCATACTCCCCAGGGCTATGAGAATCTGGAGACCAAGCGCGTGATGGATCCTGACAATCCCGTGCCTACCATTCTTGCAGAGGTTGATTTCTCCAAGAAGGAAGCTTCAGGCAAATACGTTTGCTCCATCTGCGGCTATGTCTATGACCCTGCTGAACACGACGGCGTGGCTTTCGAGGACCTGCCAGATGACTGGCGTTGTCCACGCTGCAAGCAACCGAAGACAAAGTTCAACAAAGCATAAACCGCATGGTACTTCAAGGCGGGAGTTAAAGAAACTATCCCTTACCAAATAATATCCTTTGCCCAGATGCTGCTACCATCAGCGTTGCGGCAAAGGATTTTTAAAAGTAATGAATTGACATGCGAAAAGCTACTTGATACTATGTTAGCAGAGTATGACACTTTATCGTATATTCCTTTTTCAGTTCAAAAATAATAGTTATATTTGCAACGGAATTACATAACTATAATCATTCTTGCGTATGAAACTAAAACCGATAGTCATATTACTGTTAATAACTTTAGCCGCCATTCCACTGGAAGCCCAGACACCTGTGACTCCCAACGTATCGTCTGAGGCGAGTAAACCCGACTATTTCCCTTTAAGCGACGCTGATATATATACCGATCCAAGAGACTATCATGTGGTCAGCATTACTGCTAACATGTTTGCCGATGATGTGGAGCGCGTCACAGGCAAGCGCCCTCACGTTGCTGTTACCGGATTGGTCAAGAGTATTCCGAAAGGAGTGGCTGTGGTAGTGGGTACAGTCGGGAAAAGCCGTCTGATTGACGAGTTGATCAGACAGAAGTCTATCGATGTGTCAGCCGTCAAAGGCAAATGGGAGTCGTATATCGTCACTACCGTCAACCGTTTCGGGCAAGGGCAACTTCTTGTCATTGCGGGCAGTGACCGGCGAGGAACGGCTTTCGGCTTGACGACACTGAGCGAGGCCATCGGTGTGTCGCCCTGGTACTGGTGGGCTGACGTTACGCCTACCAAGAAGAGAGCACTCTATATAGAGCCTGGTACATTCGTCCAAGGGGAGCCTTCTGTGCAGTATCGAGGCTTTTTCATCAACGATGAACGCTTTGGAGGCTGGGCACGATGGGCAGAACTGAAACACGGCAAGGTTGGGCCTGAGACCTACAAGCGTGTATTTGAACTGTTGTTGCGCCTGAAGGCCAACTATCTCTGGCCCGCCATGCATCCAGGAACGCAGGCTTTCAATGATAATCCGGAGAATGCCCGACTCGCTGATGACTATGCCATCGTGATGGGTTCGTCGCACTGTGAGCAGATGCTACGAAATAACGAAGGTGAATGGAAAGCTGTGAATCAAAGGGCAAAGGAACGAGGCGAGGAAGGTCTCGGCGACTTCAACTACATCACCAACCGTCAGACCATGCAGAACTACTGGGAGACCCGTGTAAAGACCAACGGACGATACGAGAACACCTATACTCTCGGACTGCGAGGCATCCACGACTATCCGATGGAAGGCGCCAATACAACTGCCGAGCGTGTGGCGCTGATGCAACAGGCTATTGATGACCAGCGGGATATGCTGCGTCGCAACATCAAGAAGCCCATCGAGGAGATTCCGCAGGTGCTCTGCACCTATGAAGAGGTGCTTGAGGCCTACCATAACGGGCTGAAAGTGCCAGAGGATGTGACACTGCTCTGGAGTGACGACAAACACGGCTACTGCCGTAACCTCTGCAACCCGGAAGAGATGAAGCGCAAGGGTGGCGCAGGTATCTACTATCATCTCTCCTATCATGGCGACCCTGCCAGTTGGATATGGCTCAGTCCGCTATCGACCACTTTCCTTTCAGCAGAACTTACCAAGGCCTATGTCTACGGTGCCCGTAGGATTTGGGTGTTCAATGTGGGGGATATCAAACCTGCCGAGAAGGAAATCTCGTTTGTGATGGACTTGGCATGGGACATCCATCGCTGGAAACCCTCCGAGGCTCACAACTATATCAAGTATTGGGCCGCGAAGAGTTTCGGCAACGAAGTGGCGCAGGAAATAGCCGACATCCAGGCTGGCTACTATCGCCTGCAGGCAGCCGGAAAGGATGCACACGTGTGGTTCATCAATTACAGTGCAGAGCAGGTTGAACAGCGCATTGCGGACTGGCGCGCTTTGAAGGCACATGCTACAGAACTGGCATCTCGCATCCCGGAATCGCTAGAGGATGCTTACTTCGAACTTATCGGTTATCCCGTCTGTGGGGCGGCGATGATCAACGAATACCAACTCTTGGCACGTCGCAGTATGGTAAGAGCAACGGCTGGCGACAGCATCGGAGCGATGACAGATGCCAACAGAGTGAAGCAAATGTTCGATAGTCTCAATGAGTGGACGCGTCATTATAATGAGGATATCCTTGATGGGAAATGGCAGCAATTCTTCAACTGGCAACCCTACCACTGGTTCCGCTCTGAGAAGATAGAGCAGCCTGTGGCTACACCCGAAATGATAGCGCAGGCGAAAAACAGTCCTCAGGCCCGTTTCCTCTCTGTCAGCGAATCTTTGTCAAGCAAGGGTACCATCATTAATAGTGATGCCGATGTAGAAATGCCTTTATGGATAGAAGCGCTGACCCCTATCCGCAATTTCTCGAAGGAGGCAAAGGACAACGAGTTCTGCCAGGTGAAAACAGAGAATGACAACTTTGTGGCCTCGGCTACACCTATAAATAATGTATGGCATGCGCCCTACGTCGGACCGATGTGGAGCCGCGTAGGAACGGTACACCTCAAGAAAGGCGACAATCATCTTTGCATCACCGATCTGAAGGTCGATGCCCGCATCGACCAGATTTTCCTCGGACTCTATCCACCGTTCGTCAAGGAACCCCGTCTGCGCATCCCTGCTTCGCATTATCAGAATAAGCAAGGTGGTATTCAGCGCTTAGAAGGCTTGGGCTATACGGACGGCGTACTCGTTCTGCCTTTCGACACACCGTCGTATCAGCTGAAGGACATAAAGGCAGCTCCATACACAGAATATGAGCTTGACTTGCAGGCTGGCGATGCCACTATAGAGATCCGCACACTGCCTACGCTGCATGTGTATGACGGCAGGGACATCCGCTATGCCGTACAGTTAGGCGATTCGGCTCCCGCCATCTTCTCCATCCACGAGGGCGACTTCACAGCCGAGTGGCGCTGGAATGTGCTTCGCGGCTATGCCTCGCGCAGCCTCCCCATTACTGTGACTGGTCATCAGCGATTACGTATCTATCTCCTCGATCCGGGCATCGTGCTGCAGGAAGTATTGATTCATTCACCCCAATAAGAACTCATGAAGAAAAGTAACTTTTTTGCTACAGTCATCATGCTATTGTCCGCATCAGTCATGCAGTTGTCCGCTCAGAGCAGACAGTATCTGCATGAGGGATGGACGTTTGGCGAGGTGCGTTTCCCTAACCGCTATCCTGCCCAGGTGCCCGGCGTAGTGCATACAGACTTGCTGCGTCTGGGACTCATCGACGACCCTTATATCGGGTTGAACGAACGAAAGGTGCAATGGGTGGACAAGGAGGACTGGGTCTATGAGACGACATTCCGTGCTGATGAGACTATCCTTGCCGACGAGCATATCGACCTCTGCTTCGATGGACTGGACACTTATGCTGATGTATTCTTGAACGACTCAAAGATATTGGAGGCAGACAATATGTTCCGCCGCTGGCGCATTAGCGTTGAGCCCCAGGTCAAAGCGGGCGAAAATGTGCTGCGCGTCTATTTCCATTCTCCCGTCAAGGTGGATCTGCCTAAATGGGCGAAGCATCCTCACCTATATCAGGCTGCCAACGACCAGTCGGAGAATGGCGGACTGCTGGATCGTAAACTCAGCGTGTTTGCCCGTAAGGCTGGCTATCACTATGGTTGGGACTGGGGGCCACGCCTGGTCACCTCAGGCATCTGGCGTAATGTCTATTTGGAGTCATGGAGCAAAGCGAGAATTACCGACATTCATCTGCGTCAGAGAGAAGTGACTGCCAAGAAGGCGCTACTCACTAATGTCGTGGAAGTGGAAGCCGATGATGATATTGTGAATGCTTTGATTACCGTCACCGATAAGGATAATGGCCGCACAATGGCTACCAAGAAGTGCTCGCTGCACAAAGGCATTAACACGATCCCTGTAGAATTCTCCATTAAGAACCCACGCCTTTGGTGGTGCAATGGCTTAGGCAAGCCAGAGTTATATACAATATCTACAAAGGTTACTGCCGCTGGTCGACAGTTGGCCCATCAAGAGAAACGCATAGGCTTGCGCTCTGTGAAATTAGTGATGGATCCTGATGCTGACGGCAACCGCCAGTTCTATTTCATGCTCAATGGTGTGCCCGTGTTTGCCAAGGGCACCAATTATATCCCGCAGGATAATTTCCTGACGAACGTCACACCTGAACGCTATCGCCAGACTCTGCAGGATGCCATATTAGCCAACATGAACATGATTCGCGTCTGGGGTGGAGGCATCTATGAGGACGACCTGTTCTATGACCTCTGCGACGAGATGGGACTGATGGTGTGGCAGGACTTCATGTTTGCCTGCAGTACCTATCCTGCTGAGGGTGAATGGCTGGAGAGTGTGCGCCATGAAGCCATCGACAATGTGCGCCGTCTGCGTCATCACCCAAGCATTGTGATATGGTGCGGTGGAAATGAGTGTACCGATGCATGGTACAACTGGGGATGGAAGGCTAAGATGGAGAAAAGCAATCCAGAGGGAGCCCGATTGGTAGGTGAACAACAGGAGCATCTCTATTACGATGTACTGCAAGATATTGCCAACCAGCAGATTCCAGACGACATCTACACCGTCGGCTCACCCTTCTCTGTCAGAGGCCGCGGCAGTGATGGCATCAATGGCGACCGCCATTTCTACGGTGTGGGCCATCGCCGTATGCCTGTAAGCAGTTATAATCAGGAGGAAGCTCACTTCTTCAGCGAATATGGCATGCAGTCGTTCCCTGAATATAGTACGGTACTCCGCTATGCACCAGACACCACAACGCATGATATCAGCAGTCCGCTGATGATGTGGCACCAGCGTGGTGGTGTGGAGGCCAACAAGGTGATTGAGTGGTATGTCAACAGCGAATATGGTGAACCAAAGGATTTTCGCCAGTTCCTCTATGCCTCACAGTTGCTGCAGGGTGATGCGATGCGTACAGCCATCGAGGCCCATCGCCGCAACATGCCCCATTGCATGGGGTCGCTATTGTGGCAGCATAACGACTGTTGGCCTGTTGCATCATGGGCCACCCGCGACTACTATGGTCGTTGGAAAGCTGCACACTACATGGTGCGCCACGCATTTGAGCCTGTGATATGCTCGGGCATCGTCGAAGATAGCCGTCTGCTCGTCTATGCCGTGAGCGACCTATTACGCAAGCAGCAGGGCAAGTTGAAACTGACCGTCTATACCCTCGGTGGACAGACGGTAAACTCGCTCACCAAGTCTGTCACCATTCCTGCCAACACTTCCACTTTGGTTCTGGAGCAGCCCTTAGCCGAATTGCTGAAAGACCGGCAGCGTGAGGATGTGGTGGTCGATATGCAGCTCTCTGCATCTTCAGGCGCGAGCTATCAGGCCGACTGTTTCCTTTGCCTACAAAAAGACCTGCGGCTGATGCCTGTCAAGCCCGATGTGAGCATTGAGGCAGCAGAGGGCGGTTGCCTTATCACCGTCAAGGCCGACAAGTTCGTCCGCGCCCTTGCCCTCGCCATCGACGGAGCAGAAGACAGCTGGTTCAGCAACAACTACTTTGACCTGTTGCCGGGAGTGCCCGCCAAGTGCTTCGTGCACACACCCTTGAAGCCAGGCGAAGTCAAACAGCGCCTGACTGTTAATTGCTTAAATAATATGACCAAATTGAAATAAGACTATGCGACATTTTTTCCTGCTTATAATCACCCTGTTTGTACCCTGCCTCACAGTGTCTGCACAGGTAGTACTGATGCCTGGCGATTATGCCGACCCCTCAGTACTGAAAGACGGCGAAGACTACTATGTGACTCATTCACCCTTCCACTACCAGCCGGGATTCCTGATATGGCATTCCCGAGACCTGCTTCATTGGGAACCCGTCTGTAGGGTAGGCAGCACATGGAGTGGATCGGCGTGGGCTCCTGACTTGCAGAAGGTGGGAGACACCTATTATATTTATTTTCCTGCCAGTGAAACCAACTGGGTCATTACGGCAAAGAACATTCGGGGACCTTGGTCGGCCCCCATCGACCTGAAGATTGGAGGCATCGACCCGGGACTGGTTGTTACACCCGAGGGCAAACGCTATCTCTTTACCAACGGGGGACAGGTAACACCCCTCACGCCCGATGGCCTGGCCCGTGCAGGACAGACGGAGCAAGTGTATAAGGGCTGGGAATATCCACATGAGTGGCAGACGGAGTGTATGTGCCTGGAATCTCCCAAATTGACATGGCATGACGGTTATTATTACATGACCTCGGCAGAGGGTGGAACAGCTGGGCCTGCCACCAGTCACATGGCAGTCTGTGCCCGCTCGAAGAGCATCAGCGGACCTTGGGAGAATTCACCCTATAACCCCATCGTCCACACTTATTCTGCTGACGAAAAATGGTGGTCAAAGGGACACGGTACTATTGTTGAAGGTCCTGACGGACAGTGGTGGATTATATATCATGCCTATAACAAGAAAGCCTATTCTTTGGGAAGATATACACTCATGGAACCGATAGAGTGGACGCGTGGCGGTTGGTATCGACCCGTGAAAGACATGCCGTTGCCTGAGGCAGGGACACTGCCAAGTCTGTCTGATGACTTTGCTGGGAGCCAACTTGGCTGGCAATGGACAGGGTGGAAAGAAAACATCCGCTCGTGGGCGACGGTGGGGAAGGACGGACTTTCCCTGCCGGGAAAAGGTTCTTCTCCCAAAGACGGGCGATTGATGCTGATCACCGCTACCGACGAGCAATACACTGTTGAGGTGGAAGTCTGTGTTCCGAAAAAAAACGGTGAGGCCGGACTGTTGTTATTCTACGACGAGAAGGCTTTTGCAGGAGTAAGCAGCGATGGAAAGAACTTTAAAGTCTATCAAGATGCAGAACACTCAATAGAAAAGCCCAATACTATCGGCAGGTGCTTCCGCATCCGGTTAGAGAACAAATGCGACCATCTGGATATTCTCGTCAGTCGTGATGGCAATGTGTGGCAAACGCTGGCGGAAAAAAACAATATTGCCGATTTTCATCACAACCGCTATAGAGGGTTTATTGCCCTTCGTCCTGCTATCTATTCAAGCGGCATAGCTCCATCGCAATTTAAGCACTTTAGTTATCAGAGTAGTGATAAGCACTACAATTAGTTGGAAATATTAAATTGTTATATTTTTAATAAAGAATGAAATATTTATGCAGAATGGCTGTCGTGGGTTGTATGCTCGCCCTGACGGCAATGCCTGTAAAGGCACAGAAATGGGAACACTTGGCCGACACTCCGCAGATGGGTTGGAGTACGTGGAACAAGTTTCAGGGTAACATCAACGAGGATATCATCCGAGGCATTGCCGACGCGATGGTGGAGACAGGCTTGCGCGATGCGGGCTTTACTTATATTAATATCGACGACTGTTGGCACGGAAAGCGTGATGCCGACGGTTTTATCCAGGCCGACCCCGTGAAGTTTCCTAACGGCATGAAGGCTTTGGCCGACTATGTGCATAGCCGTGGACTCAAGCTTGGTATCTATAGTGATGCCGGTACAGCAACATGTGCCGGTATGCCAGGCTCGCTAGGCCACGAATATCAAGATGCCATCCAGTATGCACGTTGGGAGGTGGACTATCTGAAGTATGACTGGTGCAACACTACGAACGTAAATCCGCAGGGTGCTTACCAGCTCATCAGCGATGCCCTGCGCTCGGCTGGCCGCCCTATTTTCCTGAGCATGTGCGAATGGGGCAGCAGCAAACCCTGGAAATGGGCAAGGGAAATTGGCCATTCATGGCGTACCACGCCCGACATCTGGTGCGACTTCGATTCCCTGCGCGTTTTCCCAGGCTATACCCAGTTCGGCGTGATGCAGTGCATCCAGTTCAACGACTCGCTTCGCCAGTATGCCGGCAAAGGATACTGGAACGACCCCGACATGCTGGAGGTGGGCAATGGAATGACGGAGAACGAGGATCGTGCCCACTTCACCATGTGGTGCATGATGGCCAGTCCGCTCATCCTCGGCAACGATTTGCGTTCTATGAGTGAGGCTACTCGCAAGATCATCATGAATAAAGAGATGATAGCCATCGACCAGGACACGCTCGGCGTTCAGGGACTTCACTACTGCGACCGCGACGGCCTGCAGTTCTGGTTCAAGCCGCTGGCTAGTGGAGACTGGGCTTTCACTATCCTCAACCCCACGCGGCAGGATATTACCTTCAACCTGAACTGGCAGGATTTCAACCTCACCGACACGCAGGTGAGCAAGTTAAGCACCTCCTTCGACACAACCGTCTATAAGGTGTACAACCTCTGGACTCACAAGATGGAGGGTAAGACCAGCAAAAAGAACAAAACGGACCGCAAGATTACCGTTAAGTCGCGCGACGTGATTGCCTATCGTTTAATCAAATAAGGTGTTATGGACATGAGAAAATGGATAATCATCATGGCCTGGATGGCCATAGGCTGTTTGAACGCGCAGAACGTTCGCGAAGTAATCAGACTCGACGAGGGATGGAAATTCGCCCTCGGTAATGCTGCCGACCCCAAGAAAGACTTTGGCTGCGGCACGGAGTATTTCAATTATCTTACGAAGGCCAACTCTATCCACAACGAGGGACCGTATTCCAAGAAGTTCGACGATAAGGACTGGCAGGAGGTTCGCGTGCCTCACGACTGGGTGACCACGCTGCCCTACGCCCAGCCGGCCAGCCACTCACACGGCTACAAGACCGTGGGCTATAAATATCCGGAAACAAGTGTAGGATGGTACCGCAAGGTCATTAACATCCCAGCTGACGACCTCGGTAAGCATATCGCCCTGCAGTTCAACGGCATTTTCCGCAATGCCCGCGTCTGGTTCAACGGTTTCTACATGGGCACGGAGCCCAGCGGCTATGCCTCGCAGGTGTACGATGTGACGGAGTACGTGAACTATGGCGGCGACAACCTGATATGCGTTCGTGCAGATGCCACGCTCGAAGAGGGCTGGTTCTACGAGGGCGCCGGCATCTATCGTGATGCGTGGCTGCTGAAGTCGGCTGCTGTCAGCGTGGCTCCTTTCGGCACGTTCGTCTATGCCGACCTAAAAGCACCATACGACAAAGCTACAGTTA